>CAZRAM010000016.1:0-14066 GCA_964598145.1 uncultured Pseudomonadales bacterium | reverse complement strand
GGGGCGGACTTGAACCGCCGACCCCAGCATTATGAGTGCTGTGCTCTAACCAGCTGAGCTACCTAGCCATCGAGGTCGCGTATTGTGCTAGCAAGACGCGACTGAGTCAACCCCAAAGGGTTGAAAATGGGGCAAAAAAGTCGACTTTTTCGCGCCCTTAAACGTTGAAGCGGAAGTGGACGATATCGCCGTCTTTGACGATGTAGTCTTTGCCTTCCAAACGCCATTTGCCGGCTTCTTTGGCGCCCTGTTCACCCTTGTATTGGATGAAGTCGTTGTAGCCGGTCACTTCGGCGCGGATGAAGCCTTTTTCGAAGTCGGTGTGGATCACGCCGGCGGCTTGTGGTGCGGTAGCACCTTGCTTGACGGTCCAGGCGCGAACTTCTTTAACACCGGCGGTGAAGTAGGTGTGTAAGCCTAGTAGGGCATAGCCGGCGCGAATCACGCGATCGAGTCCGGGCTCTTCCCAGCCGAGGTCGGTGAGGAATTCCATTTTTTCGTCGTCTTCGAGCTCGGCAATCTCGGCTTCGAGCTGGTTACAGATCACCACCACTTCGGCGCCTTCGGCGGCGGCGATGGCTTTGACCTTGTCGAGGTGTGGGTTGTCCTCGAAGCCGTCCTCCGCCACGTTGGCAATGTAAAGCGTGGGCTTAACGGTGAGCAGGTGCATATTTTTAACGAGCACGCGCTCTTCGTCGTCAAGTTCTAGGGTACGAACCGCCAGACCTTCGCTGAGGTGGGGTAGCAGTTTGCCTTCGATTAGGTTCTTGGTTGCTACCGCCAGTTTGTCGCCGCTTTTGGCGGTGCGGACCACGCGTTGCAATTGTTTTTCGACGCTCTCGAGGTCGGCCATGGCCAGTTCGAGGTTGATGACGTCGATATCGGCCTGTGGGTCGATGGCGTTGGCCACGTGGATAATGTTTTCGTCTTCAAAACAGCGCACAACGTGGGCAATGGCGTCGGTCTCGCGGATGTTAGCGAGGAACTGGTTGCCCAGGCCTTCACCCTTTGATGCACCGGCGACTAGGCCGGCGATGTCGACGAATTCCATGGTGGTGGCGATGACGCGTTCGGGCTTGACGATTTCAGCGATTGCGTCGAGGCGTCGATCGGGGATCGCTACCACACCGGCGTTGGGCTCAATGGTGCAGAAGGGGAAGTTTTCGGCGCCAATGCCCGCTTTGGTGAGCGCATTGAAGAGGGTTGATTTACCGACGTTGGGCAGGCCAACAATACCGCAGTTAAATCCCATGGGGGCTCCTTTAAGCCTTCAGCTTACTGTGAAGTTCTTGCATCGCGCCGGCCAGGTCGCCCGTCAATAGGGCGGGTAACACCTTAATCGATTCGTCGATGCTGTGATCGATGCCAATGGCGTCGTCGCCACTGGCCTTTTTAAGTACGTAACCGCTCACTTGCTTGGCATTGCCAGGGTGGCCGATGCCGATGCGTAAGCGTTGGAAATCTTTGTTGTTGCCTAGTGCGCTAATGATATCGCGCAGGCCGTTGTGGCCACCGTGTCCGCCGCCTTGTTTGAGGCGAGCTACCCCGGGGGGCAGGTCGAGTTCGTCGTGCACCACTAAAATGGCTTCCGGCTCGATGCGGTAAAAGTTGGCGAGCGCAGCGACGGCTTGACCGCTGCGATTCATAAAGGTGGTGGGCACCAATAGGCGCACGTCGCGGCTACCGATAAAAATTCGGCCGCTGTCGCCAAAGAATTTGCTGTCGCTACTCAGGCTGGTACTGTGTTGGGCGGCGAGGCGTTCCACCAAATCTTGCCCGGCGTTATGGCGGGTGTTGGCGTACTGGCTGCCCGGGTTGCCGAGGCCGACGATCAGTTTAACGGGTGTGCTCATAGCTAGTCTTAAAACAAAACTGCCGAGCGTAGGCTCGGCAGTTTATGCATCGGATGACAGCAGAGATTACTCTTCTGCTTCGCCTTCTGCTTCGCCTGCTTCGGCGTCTTCACTTGCAGCACCGCCTTTAGGTGCGATAACGCTTGCCACAGGCAGGTCGTGATCGGGGCCGTGTGACAGAGCAACACTTTCAACACCTTTGGGCATTTTAACGTCTGAGATGTGCAGGCTTTGGCCAGTCTCAACGTTAAGCATGTCAACTTCCAAGAACTCAGGCAAATCTTTTGGCAAGCAGGTGATTTCCAGCTCGGTCATTGCGTGAGTAATACGACCGCCTTGCATTTTAACGCCGTGGCAGGTCTCTTCGTTGATGAAGTGCAGAGGTACGTTCACAGTCAGCTTGGCACCTTTAACAACGCGCAGGAAGTCAGCGTGTACAACGCTGTTCTTAGCGGGGTGACGTTGCAGGTCTTTGATGATGACGTCTTGCTTCTTGCCATCGATGTCCAGCTCAATGATGTGAGCGAAAAACGCTTCATTCTCGAGAGACTTAACCAGGTCTTTGTGAATCAGGGTGATCATTTGAGGGGCTTCTTTTTTGCCACCGTAAACGATACCGGGTACCAGGCCAGCGTGACGCAGGCGGCGGCTCGCACCTTTCCCCATGTCTTCGCGGGCATTCGCGATCAAAGTGAAATCAGACATTGTCCGAACTCCTATAGTAACTCTCGGGCTTGCGACCAGCACCAAGAGGGTTGTGCAGGTTACCCTGCTTTTAAAAGTGCCGCGTTCCTAGTAGCGGAACATGGCACTCAGTGATTCTTCGTTACTTACGCGGCGCACTGCTTCTGCCAGCATGGGCGCAATGTCGAGCACGCGTACTTTGCCACAATCTTTCATGGCCTTGCTCAGAGGGATGGTGTTGGTAACCACCAACTCATCCAGTTCGGAGCCGTTCAGGTTGTCAAGCGCTGAGCCTGACAACACAGGGTGAGTACAGTATGCCACCACTTTGGATGCACCGAACTCTTTCAACGCTTCGGCAGCTTTGCACAGGGTACCTGCCGTATCGACCATGTCATCTACCATGATGCAGGTCTTGTCTTTCACGTCACCGATCAGGTGCATGACCTTGGCCACGTTGGCTTTGGGGCGACGCTTGTCGATGATCGCCAGATCGCAGTCGTTGAGTTGCTTGGCAATCGCGCGGGCGCGAACTACGCCGCCGATGTCAGGCGAAACCACGATCGGGTTTTCGTACTCTTGTTTTTCGATATCGTCCAGCAACACTGGCGAACCGAACAGGTTGTCGACGGGTACGTCGAAGAAACCTTGAATTTGTTCTGCGTGTAGGTCGACGGTCAATACGCGGTCGATGCCTACCACTGCCATCATGTCCGCCACCACTTTGGCGCTGATGGGTACACGCGCTGAACGCACACGGCGATCTTGGCGAGCGTAGCCGAAATAAGGTACCACGGCGGTAACGCGCGCTGCCGAAGAGCGGCGAACCGCGTCGGCCATCACGATCAACTCCATGAGGTTGTCGTTGGTAGGCGCACAGGTGGGCTGAATAATGAAGACGTCTTTACCACGGACGTTTTCGTTCAGTTCTACCGAGATTTCACCATCGCTAAACTGCGCTACGGTGGCATCGCCGAGTGGAATGCTCAGCTCTTTTACAACTGCTCTGGCGAGTTCTAAATTTGCGTTGCCCGCAAAGACCATGAGTTTAGACACTGTCGGTACCTTTGTTAGGTGGCTAAACAGGGCTTTAGCCCCATAAAAATAACCCGGACTGACTGGTCAGCCCGGGTCTAATATGGCTGGGGCGGCTGGATTCGAACCAACGCATGGCGGGATCAAAACCCGCTGCCTTACCGCTTGGCGACGCCCCAATTAGGTCGGCGATTATACACAGGCTGGTGAGAAATTCACACCTTTTGCAATAAAACCGCGCAAATTTTTTGGTCGTTTAGCAAATATATTTGCTGCTTGCTCTCGGCTGTCACAGGGGGCAAAAATGCACGCGCCTGTACCGGTGAGCATGGCTCTGTTTCCTGTTTCATCGTTGAGCCAAACAAGGGCTGCATCGATGTCAGGATAGAGCCGGCGGACGATGTTTTCACAATCGTTTTGGCCGCCCGACCTCAGAAAGGCCGCTACTGTAATGGCACTTGTGTCACGTGTCAATTCCCTGTGACCAAAAATTTTTGCTGTGGAAACTTCTACTTCAGGTTTTAGCACCACAAACCACTTTTCGGGCAGGTCGAGAGGGGTGAGCTGCTCGCCGACACCTTCCGCCCAGGCACTGCGGCCACGCACAAAAACCGGTACGTCGGCGCCGAGTTGCAAGCCCAGTTCAGCGAGTTGATCTTGGCTGCGCTGGCACTGCCACAGTTTATTGAGCGCTAGTAAGGTGGTGGCGGCGTTGGAACTACCACCGCCGAGGCCGCCGCCCATGGGGAGCACCTTGTCTACCGCGATATCGACGCCGGCAGGACGCCGCGCATATGGAATCAATAATTGCGCTGCTTTATAAATGATGTTGCTGGTGACCGGTACACCGGGGAAGTCGCCTGTCAGCTGAATGTTGGTGTCAGCGCGGGCTTGGAAGCGCATGGTATCGCCGTGGTCGAGAATCTGAAACACCGTTTGCAGGTTGTGATAACCGTCTGGGCGCTGCCCAGTAATATGGAGCATTAGGTTGAGTTTTGCGGGGGCGGGAAGAGTCAGGGTGTCCATTTAGCGATCAACAATGTCAGTTTGTAGGGGGGGCGTTCGATAACCACTTTGCGCGGCAGGCCGTCGGCGTTGAACTTGCTTTGCGCCACGCGCCAGCCGTCTTGTTCAAACTGTCGTTCGCTGAGTGTGGCGGCGTCGTCACTAGCGCCGTTGCCGCGCACCCACTCGCGTAGTTGTTCCACCGGTACACGCCAGTTCAGTTGCTGGCTGAGTAACGCTTCGATGCTGCTGTCGCTAGCGCGCAGCTCGCCGTCGCTCCACAAACTGGCACCGTCGCCATCGGCAATCAAGCGCACGGTGCCCTGGCCAAAGGGGCCGCTCAGTTGCACGCTGTCTCGGCCGGGGGCGGATTGCCACAGGATGTTGGCGCTGTCGCGCTGCTCTGGGCTCTGAAATACCGCCCGTCCAGTTAATTGCCACTGCCAGTCTTGGGGCTGGCCGCTAGGCAGCGACGAGCAGGCGCTGAAAAGAATAAAAATAGAGGCAAAGAGTAGTCGAAGCATGCGTTATTCAAACGAGTGTTGCGGCATGTCGAGGCGCTCGACAGTGTCGTTTAATAGAGGACTGTCGGGAAAGCGCTGCAGGGCATCGCGCATAATGTCGCCAGCTTCGATATGGCGATTGAGGCGCCAGAGTACTTCGACCAAGTGAGCGGCAATTTCTGGGTCGGCTAGCAGTTGATGAGCGCGGGCGAGATAGCGCGCGGCCGATTCGTGCTGCCCTTGTTTGAAAAGTACCCAGCCCATGCTGTCGATAATAGCGGCATCGTCGGGGCGCAGCTCAATGGCGCGGGCGATGAGAGATTCGGCGCGGTTGAGTTGGTTGCCCCGCTCGGCCAGCAAATAACCCAGTGCATTGAGCGAGGCGGCGTGCTCGGGGTGCTCCTCAATGTTGGCTTCGAGGGTGGCTTGGGCGCCGTCGAGGTCGCCACTTTCCTGTAGCAGCAGTGCCAGGGTATAGCGAATTTCTGTGCGTTCTTGCAGTTGTTCTGCTGCACGCATCAATACGTGCTGGGCTTCGCTGCTCATACCTATTTGGCTCAATCGCTGGGCGGCCAACAGGGCAATGCGCGGCGAGCGATCGTCTTCAGGTAGCCAGCGCGTTTGAAGGACTTCGATGGCGCTGAGCAGTTGTCCTCGCTCGCCCATGAGTTCCAGATAAAGCGATAGCCCTGGCATGAAGTAGTGACTTTGGCGGCTGATATCGAGGCTGAATCCCTCTGCCAATTGAGGGGCGCTGTCGCGATAAATCTGCGCCAAATAATAGTTAGATTCGTCGCTAAATTTGCCCATGTCGAGCAGCGTATTGAACTGTTCAGTGGCCTCGTCGAGACGCCCTAATTCTTTCAAGCTTAATGCTAGTGACAAGCGAACATTGGCGTCGTGGGGTGACTGGTCGACCAGAATTGCAAATTGTTCGCTGGCGGCGGCGAGGTCGCGAGTGGTCAGCATGCGCGCTAAATGAAGGCGCATGTTGGTGGTCTCGGGGTAGATGTCCAAGGCGGTCAGTAGGGTATCTATGGCCTCTTGATGACGCTCCAAAATCTGCAGCGCGCGAGCTTTAATGTGTAGTGCGGCATAGCTGTCAGGTGCCAGTGCTAAGGCTTGCTCGCTAAAGGCAAGCGCCTGTTCTGATTGTCCCGAGGCGTCGGCTAAGATGGCGTCGCTCAATACT
This sequence comes from uncultured Pseudomonadales bacterium, assembly GCA_964598145.1. Classification (GTDB taxonomy): domain Bacteria; phylum Pseudomonadota; class Gammaproteobacteria; order Pseudomonadales; family JAHEIH01; genus JAHEIH01. The sequence goes on along the minus strand of CAZRAM010000016.1, from coordinate 7,794 downwards.
AAATGTACGTTGTCAGGGTGGCCCTGTCGCAGCCGTTTGACGCCCTCGCTGAGGTAGGGGCCGTGCTCGGGGTGCTGACTGACCACTGACACAATGGCGGTGAAATTGGTGTCGGCGCCCATGTCGAGCAGTTGTTCCATCAGGTCAAAGGCCTCGCTGAGGCGACCTTGGCGGGTGTAGGTGACGGCGCGCAGATACAGTGGTTCGCTGGCATCGGGGGCGAATTCGCGCCACACCTCGCTGGCGTTGTCGAGCGCCACGTCGTCTTTGAAATAGTGGGCGATGCGTGCACTGCGAGCGGCCAGCGCTTCATCGGGCTGTCGTAGCACGGCGGCTTGCATGTGGCGATTGGCCTCTTCGCCGAGCATACGTCGGGCGGCGATCTCGCCACTGAGAATGTCAAACAGCGTGTCGCGCTCAATGCGCATGGTTGGACGAGCCTCGGGTGCCGTCTTTTCGAGCGCAACCGTCGCCGTGGTCTCAAGCTCTTGGCTAGGCTGTAGCGCGGTGCTACTGCAGGCACCCAATATGCCACAGCAAATAGCGGTGTAGGCGAAGCGCAAAACGGGCTTGTGAAGAGGGTGTCGTCGAGTCATGCACAAAGTTTGCCGAAAGGTATGGATTGTCGCAAGTGACAATCGGGTAAATGCCATAAAGAACGTGTCGGCCGGCAAGTAATTTGCTAGAATTCCGCCATTTTTAACAGCGGAGATATACATGGCCTTGGTAGCCTTGGGGATCAACCACAAGTCTGCTTCCGTCGATATCCGGGAAAAGGTTGCCTTTGTCCCAGAGCAGATGGAGGCCGCCCTGTTGGACGGTTGCCGTCAGCTCGGTGTCGAGGAGATGGTCATTTTGTCGACCTGTAATCGCACTGAAGTGTTTTTTGATGCCGCTGACGCGCAAGCGCAGCCGATCCATCAGTGGCTGGCGAATTTTCACGGCGTCGATGAGCAGGCGCTTGCGCAGTGCACTTATGTGTATCAGCAAGAGGCCGCCGTTCACCATGTGATGAAGGTGGCCAGCGGCTTGGATTCGATGGTGCTTGGCGAGCCACAAATTCTCGGCCAGATGAAATCTGCAGTGGCGGTGGCGCGTGAAGCGGGCACCGTCAAAGGCCAGTTGCACCGTTTGTTTGATCACGTGTTTGCGGTGGCTAAACAGGTGCGTACCGATACCGCGATTGGGGAAAACCCTGTGTCGGTGGCCTACGCTTCGGTGGACTTGTCGAAGCAGATTTTTGCCGATTTGAGTCAAACCTCGGCGCTGCTGATCGGCGCCGGCGAAACCATTGAGCTGGTGGCGCGCCACCTGCGTGAAAATGGCGTCTCCAATATTGTGATCGCCAACCGCACGCTGGGTCGCGCTCGCGACTTGGCCGATCGCTTTGGTGCCGAGGCGGTGATGCTGTCGGATATTCCCGAGCGTTTGGTCGACGCCGACATTGTGATTTCGTCCACCGCCAGTCAGTTGCCCATATTGGGCAAGGGCGCGGTAGAGCGTGCGCTAAAACAGCGCCGTCACCGCCCGATCTTTATGGTGGATATCGCCGTGCCGCGCGATATCGAGCAGGAAGTAGGGGAGTTGGATGACGTGTACTTGTACAGCGTCGACGACCTGCGCTCGATTGTCGATAGCAACATTAAAAACCGCCAGCAAGAAGCCAATAAGGCCGACGACATCATCCACCTCGGGGTGGAAAAATATTTCAGCGCGCTGCGTTCGCTGGATGCGGTGGATACTATCCGTGCCTACCGTGAGCAGGCTGAGTCGATTCGCGATGCCGAGCTCGATAAGGCTGTGAAGGCCTTGCAAGGCGGCGCTGACGCAGAACAAATCGTGGCGCAACTGGCGCGTGGTCTGACCAATAAACTGATTCACGCGCCTACCACACAACTTAAGCGAGCCGGGGAAGCCGGTCGCTTGGATTTATTGGCCTTGAGCCGTCAACTGTTTGAATTGGATGCCGGGGAAGACTCGGAATAACACATGAAAGCATCAATATTGAGCAAATTGGAATCATTGAGTGAGCGCTACGAAGAATTGGCGGCCTTGTTGAGTGATCCAGAAATCATTAGTAACCAAGATAAGTTCCGTGCCTTTTCGAAGGAATATGCCGAGCTCGAGCCCGTCGCTCAGTGTTTCAACCGCTACACCACGGTGTTGGAAGATATCGACGAAGCGAAATTGCTGTGCGAAGAGGACGACCCCGAGATGCGCGCCATGGGGCAGGACGAATTGAAGTCGGCCCAGGCGCAAAAAGAGGCGCTGGAAGACGAGCTGCAGGTGTTGATGCTGCCCAAGGATCCCGACGACGATAACAATGCCTTCTTGGAAATTCGCGCCGGCACCGGCGGTGACGAGGCGGCGATTTTCTCGGGCGATCTGTTCCGTATGTATTCGCGCTTTGCCGAGAGTCAGGGCTGGCGTGTGGAAGTGGTCAGTGAGCGCGAAGGTGAACACGGCGGCTACAAGGAAATTATTTCGCGCATCATCGGCAGCAACGTTTACGGGCGATTGAAGTTTGAGTCGGGCGCGCACCGCGTACAGCGCGTGCCAGAAACCGAGTCGCAGGGTCGTGTGCACACCTCGGCCTGTACGGTGGCGGTGATGCCCGAGCCAGAAGAAGCCGATGAAATCGAAATTAACAAGGCCGACCTGCGGGTGGATACTTTCCGCGCCTCGGGTGCCGGTGGTCAGCACGTTAACAAGACCGATTCGGCGATACGTCTTACCCACATTCCTACCGGTTTGGTGGTGGAATGTCAGGATGAGCGTTCGCAGCACAAGAACCGCGCCAAGGCGATGGCTCTGTTAAAGGCTCGCCTCGACCGCGCTGCGCGCGAGAAAATCGCCAGCGAACAGGCCAGTACCCGCCGCGATTTGGTGGGCAGCGGTGATCGCTCGGATAAGATTCGTACCTACAATTACCCACAAAGTCGCATTACGGACCACCGCATCAACTTGACCTTATACAAGCTGAATGAGGTCATGGCGGGGGATTTGGATTCGGTCATTGGCCCCTTGATCCAAGAGCACCAAGCCGACTTGTTGGCGGCTATGTCTGAAGGCTAGTGGCCAGTATTGCGGAAACCATCGCCGCGGCGGCGGCGCGTATTAGCAGTGACAGTGCTCGGCTTGATGCCGAGCTGTTATTGGCGCGTGTGCTCGATGTCGAGCGTAGCTATTTTTTTACTTGGCCCGATAAGCAGCTCAGCCCGTCACAACTTGAATCCTTTGACGCCCTTTTGGCACGCCGTATCGATGGTGAGCCGGTGGCGCATATTCTTGGCCAACGGGGGTTTTGGAACCTGCAATTAGCGGTCGACCCCTCCACCCTGATTCCTCGCCCCGATACGGAGACCTTGGTTGCTACCGCCCTCGATCTGTTGCCTAACGAGCCGCTCGATTTGATCGATGTAGGCACGGGTACAGGTGCGATTGGCTTGGCCCTGAAAAGCGAGCGACCAGAATGGCGAATATATGCCGCCGATGCCAGCCCTATGGCGTGTCATTTGGCGCAGCGGAATGCGGCAGATAACCAGTTAGACATGCCGGTGTTTTGCGGTGACTGGTTGCACGCCGTGGCCGACGCAAGTATGGATGTGGTGGTGAGCAACCCGCCCTACATCGATGCCGAAGATCCCCATCTCGATGAGGGCGATGTGCGTTTTGAACCGCGTTCTGCGTTGGTGGCGGCGGCACACGGATTGGCTGATTTGAGACACATCGCCGAGCATTCCTCGCGAGTGTTGCGCAGCGGCGGATGGCTGATCATGGAGCACGGCTACGATCAGCATAGTGCGGTCCAATCGATGTTGATTAAGCTGGGCTATCATCGCGTACAAAGTGTGCGTGACTTTGGCGGTCATTGGCGCATAACGCTAGGCGTGTGGAGATAGTATGAACGACGATCAGTTACTGCGTTATTCGCGGCAAATCATGTTGCCGGGCGTTGACCTAGATGGCCAACTGGCGCTGGCAGATGCACGGGTTTGTATCGTCGGTGCTGGTGGCTTGGGTAATCCTGTCGGGCTGTATTTAGCGGCAGCGGGTGTGGGTCATCTCACGGTGATCGACGATGATGTGATCGAACTTAGCAATATCGCGCGGCAGATTGCCTATACCGACGAGGATGTCGGTGCGAGCAAAGCTGAGGTGTTAGCGCGGGAAATGCGACGCCGGAATCCCCATGTGTCGGTGGTCGCACACAGCCAGCGGTTAACGCCACAAAACGCAGCGGCCATGATAAGCGGTAGTCAGGTGGTGGTGGATTGCAGCGACAACTACGCCGCGCGCTTCACTATTAACGATGCGTGTTTGGCGCTTGCTATCCCTGCCATATTTGCTGCGGCCACCGCTTGGCAGGGACAGATTTTTGTGACCAATCCCGCCTCGGCTGAACACCCTTGTTATGAGTGTTTTAACCCCTCGCGTGACGAGCTAGATGCCAGCTGTGCGCGCAACGGTATTCTTGGCCCGCTGGTCGGCATGATCGCTAGCCAACAAGCCGTGGAGGTGCTGCGCCTGCTATTGGGGCTACCGGCGGCGCCCGTGCTGCAATTGTATGATGGCCGCGACAGCCAGTGGCATCGAATCGCCATGGCGCCTCGTGCGGCCTGCCCTTGTCGAAGTAAGTAATCGCTATCGAGCTGGGATGAGTGGTGGTAGACTAGCCGCCGATTAAGAGACGGAATCTATGTTAAAGAAATTATTTGGAAAATCATCGGCTCCGCAAGCGGCCGAGTCAGCTGCCAAATCAGCGGCTGAGAAGCCTGCCGCAAAGCAGGCCGCAGAGAAAAAAGATACCAAGCCGCGTAAACCGCGCGCCAAGAAACCCGCCAAGCAAGAAAAGCCATGGTCGCTGGATGATTACGTGGTGGCCCCGCAAGAGGGCAAGACGCGCTTCCACGATTTGAACCTGCCCACACCTTTGATGCGCGGCATCGCTGAACTGGGTTATGAATACTGCTCGCCCATTCAGGCGCAAACACTGCCCTATACGTTGGATGGCTACGATGCCATTGGTAAGGCGCAAACAGGTACCGGTAAAACCGCCGCCTTTTTGATTACCGTAATCACGGATTTGCTCAACAAGCCCATCGACGGCTCGCGTTATATCGGTGAGCCGCGTGCGTTGGTGATTGCACCCACCCGTGAATTGGTACAGCAGATTGCGGACGACGCTAAAAATCTATGTAAGTACACTGGCCTGCACGTGGTGAGCTTGATTGGTGGTGTCGACTACGACCGCCAGATGAAGCAGCTAGAAGCAAAGGCGGTGGATATTGTGGTGGCAACGCCCGGCCGTTTAATGGATTTTAAAGAGCGCTCGCAAATCTACCTCGATCAGGTTGAGATCATGGTGATCGACGAGGCCGATCGCATGCTGGATATGGGTTTCATTCCTCAGGTGAAGCGCATTATTAGCCATACGCCGAAGAAGTCACAGCGCCAGACGCTGTTGTTCAGTGCCACCTTTACACCCGATATTTTGAATCTGTCAGAGCGTTGGACGCACGACCCGATACGGGTGGAAATCGAGCCAGAGCGCGTAGCGGCCGATACCGTTGAGCAAATCGTGTACATCGTCAGCGCCGACGAGAAGTTTGGCCTGTTGAAGAAGTGCATCAGTGGTGACAAGGTGGAGTCGGTCATTATCTTTGCCAACCGCCGAGATACTACACGCAAGCTGCACGAGCGCTTGCAAAAGGCCGGCTTTAAGACGGGTATTTTGTCGGGTGATATCCCGCAGAATAAGCGTAGCCGTACCTTGGAAGATTTTAAGGCGGGCAAGTTGAAAGTGTTGGTGGCGACCGACGTCGCCGGCCGTGGTATTCACATCGATGGCATCAGCCACGTGGTGAACTACACCCTGCCCGAAGATCCGGAGGACTACGTGCACCGCATTGGCCGCACCGGTCGCGCCGGTGCAGAAGGCGTGTCGATTAGCTTTGCTTGCGAAGACGACGCCTTCTTGCTGCCCAGCATCGAAGAACTGCTAGGCCGTAAGCTTAACGCTGTATTACCGCCTGAGGAGATGATGGGTTAACCTCATCGAGGTTGTTCTCGGACCACATCAGGCTTCCCCCGATCACTGCCGCTGGCATAACCAATAGGTTGGCCAGCGGGATCACGCTTACTGCGGCGACCGTCGCACCAAAGCCCAAATACGCCCAGCGATATTTCTTCAGGCCACGCTTCATCACCGCAAAGCTTTGTTGGTGGTTGTCGGCACAAAAATCACAGTATTGCACCGCCATAGACCACGCGCCAAAGATGAACCAAAGCGCGGGGGTCACCAAGTTGATGACCGGCACAAAGGTCAGAATTAGCAGGCCAATGATAATGGGTAGGAAGTACATCCACTTCACGACCTCGCGTCCGAGTGCGCGGGGAACCAGCAAAAGCCAGTCGACTAAGCGGGTAGGTGAAGGGACCGCTTTGTCGAGCATGATGTTTTCAGTTTTTTCCGATAGCAAACCGTTAAACGGCGAGGCAATCAAGTTGGCGACGATGGTGAAGGAATACGCCATGATTACCAACAGCATGAGAATGAACATCGGCCACAGCAGCCAGGTGATAAAGTCCAGCCAGTCGGGCAGGTAGTCGAGCAGTTGCTGGTTCCATTCGTTAAGTTTGCCGTAGGCCCATACCATGGCGACACCGTATATAAGAATATTGATTGCGACCGGGATAATGATAAAGGGGCGTAGAGGTTTCAGGCGCAGGCCTTGCAGGCCGCGTTTGAAGTAGTAGAGGCCAGTCATTGGCGTGTTTTTCATGGTGTGACGTGTCCTTGCGCGTGCATCGTTTTGGCGACCCGGGTATCATCGCACTAGCCGCAGGCATTGGCAAACAGGTAGGAACATGGCGGACGATTTTGACTTATTTATGAGTGAGATGGGGGGCGTTACCCCTCTCAAACAGAGCGACAAGGCCGACGTTGGCAAGTCGGTCGATAGCGATGTGGCGGCCGCGGAGCGGCGTCGTCTGGCGACGGCTGAAAAGCAGCAAGATCGCAATTTTCTCAGCGAAGATTACGTCGAAATGCTGGATGCCTTTTATATCATGGACTTTAAGCGCGACGGTGTGCAGAACGGTGTGTACCGCAAGTTGAAATTGGGTAAATACCCCATCGAGCAGCGCATCGATTTACACCGCATGACCGTTAAGCGCGCTCGCCAAGTGGTGTTCGAGTTTGTCGAACAGTGCGTCGCCAACGATGTGCGCAATATCTTGATCGTGCACGGCAAGGGCCTCAATCAGCGCATGCAAGAGGCTGCAGCGCCGTCGGCGGACGACAAGGCGATTCTCAAAAGTTATCTCAATAAATGGCTGCGCGAATTACCGCAGGTGATGGCGTTTCACAGCGCCCAGCAGGCCCACGGCGGCGCCGGTGCGGTTTATGTGTTGCTGCGCAAGAGCGAGCGCAAGAAAGAGGAAAATCGCCGCCGTTTCATCGCAGGTCGCGACAAATACGGCCCAGATTTGTAGTTTTTTAACCTTGTCCGCCCCCCTGTGGGAGCTTTCTCGCCCTCCTGTGGGACCTTGTTCGCCCTCCTGTGGGACCTTGTTCGCCCTCCTGTGGGACCTTGTTCGCAGAACAAGGGAACGACTATCTACTTGAAAAGCTTAGAAAAATCATTTCCTTTCTCGGCCCGTTGTGGGACCTTGTTCGCAGAACAAGGGAACGATTATCTGGTTGAAAAATATAGAAAAACTGTTCCCTTTCTCTTCGAGAAAGGTCCCACAGGTGGGGGGCGAGAAAGGTCCCACAGGTGGGGGGCGAGA
>CAZRAM010000015.1:0-22401 GCA_964598145.1 uncultured Pseudomonadales bacterium | reverse complement strand
TCCGCCTCCGATACACTGCTTTGAATCAAATTCTATTATCGACTAAACCCTTCCCCCGAAGGGGCGAGCCCCAGGGATGGGGCGAGCACAAAATCGCAGGGAGCGTTTTTGGACAGCTTTAGCTGGCCCCGAAGGGGCGAGCCCCAGGGATGGGGCGAGCACAAAATCTCAGGGAGCGATTTTGAATTAGCGCTAGCTAACCCCGAAGGGGCGAGTAAGGTCCCACGGATCTTCGATCAAAGCCCACGTATAGGCATCGCCCATCAAATGCCTCCTTGTTGCAAACCTGTGACACTGCTACTATGGATTTTTTACAATCGAGAGCCGTAATGAACCCTCTACATCGGAAACATCAGGATCTTAAACGCAAAGATTCTGCGGCCATTTTTTTGACGCTAGCCATTACCATTTTGGCACCTCTCACGCTGTCTATCCTCGCCCAGGGTATCAACGCTCGTTCGCTGTCGTTATTCTTCCTTTTTTGCTGCTTAACTTTTGCTGGTATTGCTAAGCAGATGAATCGTTTTGATGCCGCCGCTAATGCCATAGGCACACTGTCATTGGTCTTTGGTGGCAATATGATGTTTTGGGCAAATGGTGGCTTTTTTACCATCGGCTCTGTGTGGCTGTTTTTGGTGCCCATATTTGTAGGTGTTTTGTTGAACACCCAATACGCCTTCATAGCATTCGCTCTGAACACCTGCTCACTACTGGCCGGCGCTTACTTACAATTTTATCTCGGCCAAGATCTAATCCTAAGCGCAAGTTATAACCCAGCCAATGTGAGCTTGACCAACGCCTTCATGGCCGTCATCGTCGGTTACATTTCGTTGCGTTCAATCTTTAAAAGCCAAGATGCGCTCAACGCAGCTTACCAACAATTCCTTGAAGAACAGCACAGGAATATAAAGTTAAAGGACACCTTCCTCTCCAACATGTCCCACGAGCTTCGCACCCCACTCAACGGCATCTATGGCGTGCTCCAAATCGTTAAGGGCAAAGATGAACGCGAAGCAAAATTAATTAACGCCGCGGCTAACTCGTCGCGCGCGCTGAACCGAATTGTAAGCGACATCCTCGACCTACAAAAAATTTCCTCTGGCAAACTTGAAGTGGTACCAGAATGGCAAAGCAGCGAGGAATTCTTTGCACTCCTCAAGGGAATACACTGCAACGTTGCTCAGCTCAAGGGTATAGGGTTTCAGTTAATAACCCATGGTTTGCCCGACGATATCTACATCGACGGCACCCGGCTTGGACAAGTTCTGAACAACATCATCGGCAATGCCATCAAATTTACCGAGCGGGGCCATGTGAATGTTCATGCCACATATCGCGATGAGAACCTCAACATCGAGATCAAAGATACCGGGATAGGCATGGACCAAGCGGCCTTGAGTCATCTGTTCGAACGCTTTACCCAAGCCGACGCCTCTTCTTCCAAAAAATTTGCCGGTACCGGACTGGGCATGGCCATTTCAAAGGATCTTTTGCAACTGATGGGCGGCAGCATTGAGGTTGATTCAACACCCAATATCGGCACAACCTTTAATGTGAGGCTTCCTTGCAACGGCAAAAACACACCCAAGCCCGTTAAAATAGATAAGCTTTTACCTACCATAGACAGCAGCTTACGTATCTTGGTGGTTGATGATGTCGCCACCAATAACTTGGTAGCCCAAAATATTCTCAAGCCCTATGTCGCCTTTGTTGATACCGCGCTCAGTGGCGCTGAAGCACTTGCCAAAATGACCGAAGGCGATTTTGATTTATTGATTACCGACATCGGCATGCCTGAAATGACTGGCGATGAGTTACTCGCTGCCGTCAAAGCTCAGTGGCCTCATCTACCTGTTATCGCGTTGACGGGCAATGCTTCAAAAGAAGACCGAGAGAAATACTTAAGTGTGGGTTTTGATGCTGTGGCCACAAAGCCTTTCCATCTTGAAGACTTACTGGCACTGATCAGTGACGTTGTTGAAACCAAGAAAAGTGCCTAGCTGGCTTAGCCAGTAAACGCCAAACAGATGGACACCAGCGCGAAGATGATTGAGCAATACTATGGACACTTAATACACAGTGAAGGCTGGCGATGAGCACAGCGGATGGTTGAATGACGACTATAGATGAAAAGTATTACTGACTTTATGCTCTATGGGCTATATTCTTATGTAACAAAGATATAACAAGCACCTACTAAAACACGAACGGTATCGAGAATATGGATTTACAGCAGCAGCAGCAGCAGCAGCAGCAGCAGCAGCAGCAAATGATGAACCAATCATTGCTCGTGCTTTCGTTTATTTTCACCCCCCTTCTAATCAACACTATATATCTTTATCTTTCAGGCGAAATCGAAGTCAAACGTGTCTTTATCATGACAACCGCGTGGAGTTTAGGCTTTATTTCATGGCGACTAAGTACAATTACAACTTATCAAAATGCCTCCAGAAACTTATTCTTTTTTAACCTATCCACACTTGTTATTCATGCATTTATTAACAATAACTTTTTCAACAATATTACTTTTGGATGGATGTTTGTTGTTCCATTGTATTTTGCCGCAACAATTGGAATCAGGCATGCATTTTACTCAATAACATTATTTGTATTTATTATATTCGCAACGCTTATAGCCCAACACTATTCATTCCTTAATCCAGTACCTGACTATATTGGTACTTATCAACTAAATAAGTGGGTACATTTTCCGTTAATGTTTATCATGATGAGCTTTTCACTTTATCGCTTCAACTTGATGCACATACAAAACGAATTGAATCTTGCAAGAGCTTTTCAAGAAGAGCATCTTCTGAGGCAAGCCAAAGACACCTTCCTCTCCAACATGTCCCACGAGCTACGCACCCCACTCAACGGCATCTATGGCGCACTGCAAATTGTTAAAGGCGAAAACGACGCAGAAAAATCTCTGCTCAAAGCCGCCAAACACTCTGCTCAGGCACTCAATAGAATTGTTAGCGATATTCTTGATATACAAAAACTCTCAGAAGGCAAAGTGGAATTAGCCCCTGAATGGTGTAATAGCCAAACATTCTTTAACAACATTTCTCAACTTCACCTCAGCAGTACTGCCCTACTCGACATTGAATTACACGTTAATGTGCACCCTAGCGTGCCTAAAAAGCTCTATTGCGACGAGACACGACTAGGGCAAGTCATTAATAACATCATGGGTAATGCCATTAAATTCACCCACCAAGGCAGCGTGACGCTTTTAGTACATTATCACGACAACACGCTCCACTTAGATGTTACCGACACAGGTATAGGCATGGATGAAGCTGCCCTTAGCCACCTATTTGATCGCTTCACCCAAGCTGACGCCTCGATAACCAAAAAATACCAAGGTACTGGCTTGGGCATGGCAATCACAAAAGAGCTAGTAGACTTGATGCACGGCACCATCGAGGTGACATCTACACCAGGAGAAGGCACTACTTTTAGCGTGGCGATTCCCATGCAGGGCAGTCAACAAACCCACTTCAACAACGCAGATTCAAATATCAGGTTAGCTCACAAAGATATCCGCATTTTGTTGGTGGATGATGTCGACACCAACACGCTGATTGGGCGAGAAATATTGCGTCCTCATTTTTCATTGGTGGATACAGCCTCAAGCGGAAGTGAAGCGTTAGTAAAACTCGATGCCTCTAGCTACGACTTACTCATTACAGATATTGGCATGCCAGGCATGTCTGGCGAAGAATTACACCATGCCGTTAAAGCACAAATGCCTCACTTACCAATTATTGCCTTAACGGGCAATGCCTCAAGAGAAGATAGAGAAAGATACTTGGGAATGGGTTTTGATGGCGTGACCGTTAAGCCGTTTCAACTTGAAGATTTACTGTCGCTAATACATGGCGTTTTTGAAACCAAGCAAAGTGCTAAACTGGGTTAGGTTAAAACCCTTCCCTTGATCATCGATTAAGGCCCCACACTAAGGTAGTCATCGCCCAAACCTCGGTGCTATGATCAAGCCTCGACAAAACACCATAACTACAATGCCATGAGCCAAGACGCGCAACAAAAGCAATTGATGGGGCACACGCTGTTTGTGCTGTGCTTTCTTTACACGCCCTTGGTGCTTAATTCTTGGTATTTGTTCTTTCACGATGTCATTGACATCGTTCGCACCATTGTCATCAGTATCTCATGGCTGGCTGGGCTTGCAACGTGGCGCTTAATCCATAATCCGACATGGGCAAATGTCACAAAATCCCTTTTCATGGTAAATCTTTGTTTTCTCGTGCTGTATGCCTTCGTTAAGAACGACTATTTCAGCAACATCACCTTCGCTTGGATGTTTGTCATACCCCTTTATTTCGCTGCTTCCATTGGCGCCCGCTACGCCATGGTGGCTATGACGATCTTTTTTATCGCTCTATTTACAGTGCTGGTCTCGCAAAAGCTTGGCTACATCCCCAGCGAAGAAGATTTCGCCACAACCTACCGAGTAAACAAATATGTGCAACTGCCTTTGATGTTTATCATGGCCATCTACTCCTTGCATCGATTCAATTTACTGCACCAACAAAATGAGCAGGCACTGCGTCTTGCACTAGACAATGAAATCAAAGCCAACAAAGCAAAAGACGTCTTTTTGTCGAATATTTCCCACGAACTTCGCACACCGCTGAGCGGTATTTATGGCGTCTTACAAATACTTAAAGGTAAAGACGAGAAGGAAGCCAAATTTATTTCCGCTGCAAGAAAATCATCGCGCGCCATCAACACCATCATCAACGAAATTCTTGATATACAAAAAATGGCCTCGGGTAAGTTAGAAATTGTACCCGAGTGGCAAAACAGCGACGACCTGTTCGATCAACTCTACACCATGCACCATACCACTGCCGACCTGAAAGGCTTAATGCTCACCATTGACTACCAGGGCCTGCCTAGCTTTCTTTGGTGCGACGGAACACGCCTAACGCAGGTATTTAACAACATCGTTGGCAATGCCATTAAATTTACTCAGCAGGGCGGCGTGGACATCAAGGTGAGCTACGTGAATAACCAATTGCTGGTGACCATTAGCGACACTGGTATCGGCATGGATACAAAGGATCTTAGCCACTTGTTTGAGCGCTTTACCCAGGCGGATCTTTCCAATACAAAGCGCTTTGGCGGCACCGGTTTGGGTATGGCTATCAGCAAAGAAATCACCGAGCTTATGGGTGGCAGCATCGCGGTTACGTCTACCCCAGGGGTTGGGACCACGTTCTATCTGAAATTCCCCATGCAAGGAAAAAACACCTCATCAACTCCTCAGTCGACCACCGCGCCACTGATGGTAGATCATTCGCTACGCGTACTGCTGGTGGATGACAACCCGCTCAATTTAATGTTTGGTAGAGAGATGCTGCAGGAGTATTTGAACTATGTTGATACCGCCACCAACGGCGAAGAAGCCTTAGCCCTGCTATTAAAGCGCCAGTACGACATCGTCATCACCGATATTCAAATGCCGAAAATAAGCGGCGAAGAGCTTAAGCGCCAATTAGCGAGCTCGCACCCTGATCTGCCGGTCATTGCCCTAACCGCTAACGCCATGCCCAAAGATGTAGAACGCTACCTTGCGGCGGGTTTTGTGGGTGTACTCACCAAACCTTTTACGCAGCGCGAACTGTTTAATCTCATCAACTCAAGCTGTTAATTCGCCTCGCATTTCGGGTATTAACTACTAGACTTTGTAAACAATTACCCTTGCAAACATAACGAGTTGTAAAACAGTTTAGATGCCACAAACAAACCAACATACCGCGCCATCTTTTGTTGCGCCAAGTAGCCTTCGCCAGCGTGACCTTTTATTACCTAGCGTGGTAATGGTCATGGTACTGGAAGGGCTATTGATATCCTTATTACATTGGTTGGCATGGGATTTACCTACCTACCAATTTATTTTGCTGGATATGGCCGCACTGGGCTGCTTAACCTACGCCGCGTTGCGTTTATTTGTTATTCCCAAGCTAAATGCGTTGCGTCAGGACTACCACCGTGACGTCAATAACCTGCTAGCCACCATTGATCAGCACTGCATTTTTTCTGTGGCGGATGGGCAGGGAGAGATTGTTCACGCCAACCAAAAGTTCCAAGATATTTCCGGTTACACCTTGTCAGAATTACTGGGCCAGCAGCACAGCATTGTGAACTCAGGCCAGTTAAGCGTAGAGGACTGGAAACAGTTTTACCGTACCCTGCACAAGGGTAAGGTGTGGCAGGGAAATATTCGCAATGTGGATAAAGCTGGCAACTATTACTGGGTGTTTACCACGGTGTACCCAGTGTTTAAAAATGGCCGCCTCACGGCTTATTATTCGCTGCGATCAGACGTCACCGACATCGTTGAACGCGCCGATCAATCGGCCGCGATGTTGAATGAAGTTCAACAGGCCGAGCGCCGCATCAGCGATTTTACCAACCACATCGTGCACGAATTGCGCACCCCGATACACATCATCACCAATTTCAACAGCATCCTGTTTGAGCAAATGCAGCAAAGCAAAAACATCGCCATGCTGAAAGAATCGCAGCAGGTGCTGGATCACATGAAAGATCTGGTCAATGAGTTGTTAGATCTAGCGAAGATCAAACAAGGCAAAATGGAGTTTGTTAACGAACCGTTCGATCTGCACGATTTACTAGCGCGCGTTGTCACTGAGCTGCGCGCCTCAATGAAAGACGAAAGCGTAGCGGTACAGTGCCACATCGCTGGCGATGTGCCCCAGCACATAGAAAGTGATCGTTCGCGCATTCTCCAAATGATTTACAACCTGACCAGTAACGCCAAAAAATTTACTGAGCGTGGCAGTATCACCCTTAGCGCTCAACTCATGGCCGACCAACCTGAAACACTAGCGATCGCAGTCGCCGATACCGGCTCCGGTATTAGCCAAGAAAATCAGCGCCTCTTATTTAGTGAGTTTTTCCAAGTGCAGGGCAAGCAAACGATGCGCGGCACAGGGCTAGGCCTCACCATCAGCCAACGCATCGCCAGATTGATGGGCGGCGACATCCTGTGTAAAAGCGAACTCGGAGTAGGCACCACCTTTACCATTCAACTACCCATCACCCCCTCCTATGGCAAGGCGCTCCAAGCCAGTCGTGTTGAAGAAATGGTGTTTAACGAACATACATTGCAGGGCTATCGACTAGTCGTCGTGGATGATGTGGCCACAAACCTGATGGTGGCCGCCGCGATATTGGAAAAATATGGCGCCAAAGTGGACACCTTTATCAACCCCGAAGACGCCTACCAATACATGGTATTGCATGGCGCTATTATCAGTGCTGTAATCACCGACATGCATATGCCGCAAATGGATGGCATCGAATTAACACGGCGCCTAAAGGCCTTACCACCACTTGAACAAGTCCCGGTATTTGGTTTATCTGGCGCCTTCGACGAAGACGATAATCTTGAAGCGTCTAAAAACGCCGGCATGACAGCCTCACTAGCCAAACCACTGGATATTCGCCAGCTAGTTGGCTTGCTTATCAAATATGCAGTGCAGGAGCGTGTCGCGTGACAACTGACTCGATAGACATCGAAAAGCGCCAATTTGTCAGCGATGTCAATTGGTATATCTTCCTCACTACCTGCGCCGTGATTTTATTTGTGGGCTGGCAATTTTGGCAGGGCAACGCCTCGCTAGGGCGCTTGGTATTTGTCGCCCTCCACCCCCTCATTACCTTTACCACTTACTATCTATCGCGCTCTGAGAGTGACGCTAATGTTCACTTCGCACATGTAATTTTTTGCGGTTATTTGGTCTTGGTATGGAACATTACCTTTGTTATGAACGGCGGATTTGCCTCCCCCACGTCGGTGTGGCTCATCGTGGCGCCGCTATTTATTGTTACCGTGCTTGGCCGCCAAGCCGCCCTATTGGCGATGGGCGTAAGCGCCATTGCTATGGCATGGGTGTTGTTCGCTAAATTTTCACTCAATATGTCAACTGCCCTCAATGACACAATCGATCCTTTCATACTGGGGGTGTTCCACGTTCCTGCGGCGCTCATTTTGGCCTACTTTACTATTCGCCGTTACAACACCGCCAACCGCAATGCCCAGCTGGCACAAGACAGACTACTGCATTCACAGCGCTATTTTTTGACCAATATGTCGCACGAACTGCGCACCCCGATTAATGGCATTTATGGGGTATTACAGATTCTGAGCAAGAAAAATACCGACCCGCTGCAAAGCGAATTTTTGGATGCGGCAACCATTTCGACCCAATCACTCACTAGCATCATTAACGACATCCTACACACCCACGAACTCGAACAGGGGGCGCTTGAAATTAATCCGCAATGGGTTGATAGCCAACAGCTGTTCGCCAACCTGCGCGGTTTATTCATTCCCACAGCGCAACTGAAAAACATTCTGTTTAGCGTCAAAGTAGACCAAGCGATGCCTGAACAATTGCATTGCGATGCCCTACGACTGGGGCAGGTGCTTAATAACATCACGGGGAATTCGCTAAAATTTACCGAGCAAGGCTATGTAAAAGTCGAGGCCAGTTACAGCAACGACAGCTTGACCATCAACATCAGCGATACCGGCATCGGCATGAATGAAGATACTCAGGCACATTTGTTTGAACGCTTTTTCCAGGGTGATGCCACCAATACTAAGGCCTACCCAGGGTTAGGACTGGGCCTGTCTATCAGTAAGGAACTGATAGGAAAGATGGGGGGGCAAATTACTGTGGTATCGAGCGTTGGGCAGGGCTCTACCTTTACTATTAACGTCCCGATGGCATCGCGAAGTACTGGCCAACGCCCGCTGCAACCTATAGCCACCGACAGCGGCAGAGCGATAGACCGGCTAAATGTACTTTTGGTTGAAGACAACATCACCAATCAACTGACCGGCAGACTGCTATTGGAGCAACACGTGGCCAACATTGATGTCGCCGATCACGGCCGCGATGCTCTCGCCCAAATGGCAACCACCACCTACGACCTCATCATCACCGACATCAGCATGCCCGAAATGGACGGCATTGAATTACTGGCAGAACTCACCGCACGCGGTTCCAAAACACCGCTGATCGCACTCACCGGCAACGCCGATAAAGAAACCGTCGAAAAGCTCACCGCGCTAGGCTTTAAGAGTGTGGTAGCCAAACCTGTTGAGCAACAACAACTACTTACCGCCATCGCGGAAGCCATATAAGCACTACAGGCTTGTCACTCCCATATTCCACAGCGTAAAGGCGAAGATATCCGCCAACTCTTCGATCGCCTTATCGGTCGGCTTACCTGCACCGTGCCCCACCGACGTTTCGATACGAATCAAGACTGGCTGCTTACCCGTGTGGCGGTGCTGCAATTCGGCCGCAAATTTGAAACTGTGGGCGGGCACTACTCGATCATCGTGATCAGCGGTGGTCACCAAGGTCGCTGGGTAGGCAACACCTTCCACCAAATTGTGAAGGGGTGAATAGCCGCGCAGATAGTTAAACATCTCCACCGAGTCATCGGCGGTGCCGTAGTCGTAGGCCCACCCCGCACCGGCGGTAAACTGGTGGTAGCGCAACATATCTAGTACACCAACGGCGGGCAGCGCTACGGCGAACAAATCAGGGCGCTGCGCCATGGTGGCCCCGACCAATAAACCACCGTTAGAGCGGCCGCTAATAGCCAGCCGCTGACTCGACGTATATCCCTCGGCTAGCAGATATTCTGCTGCCGCGATGAAGTCGTCGAAAACGTTTTGCTTCTGCTGCTGGGTGCCGGCCCGGTGCCAGGCTTTGCCGTATTCACCGCCACCGCGTAAATTGGCGACGGCGTAAATACCCCCCAACTCCATCCAAGTTGCGCGTTCTAGGGTAAAACGAGGTGTTTCACTGATGTTGAAACCGCCATAGCCATAAAGAATGGTCGGGGTGGTGCCATCCAGCTGCAGACCTTTTTTATGGCTGATCAGCATGGGGACACGGGTACCGTCTTTTGAGGTGTAAAAGACTTGTTTAGAAACATATTGCTCGCTGTCAAAGTCGACCGCATGGCGGCTGTGCAGGGTCGATTCTCCGCTGTTATTGTCGTAGCGATAGTACGACAGCGGCGTAGTGTTGTTATAGAAGTAGTAATAGCTAAAGGGTTGATCTGCCCTGGCTTCATAAACGCTGGCAGTGCCAATCGCGGGTAGCGCCACTTCGCGAACCAACTGTCCATCCATATCGTGCTGGTAAAGGCGATAGGTAGCATCGACCATAACGCGGGTGAATAAATATCCCCCCGCCGCGGTCACATCGAGTACATGCTCGCTTTCAGCAATGACATCGCGCCAAGCCTCGGGTTGATCAATCGCCACCGCCACTAAGCGCTTATTGGGTGCTTCGCGGTTGGTCAAAAAATACAGCTCGTCGCCGCGGCTGGTGACAAATTCACTGTCGCTAGCAATATCGCCATCTAGCGCCACCAAGTCGCCACCGTACTGTAAATCCTGCACGAACACGCGGTTGCCCGAGGTGGAGTTTGCCGCCGCGATCACCAAGAAGCGGCCATCTTCGCTGACTTCGGCCCAAACGTAGCGGTATTTATCACCGTCACCAAACACCAGTCGGTCCTCAGTTTGAGGGGTTTGCAGGCGGTGCAGATACACCAAATGCCGGTCGGTCTTGGCCGACAGTTCTGATCCGTCCGGTTTTTCGTATAGCGAGTAGTAGAAGCTGTCATTATCGCGCCACTGGGGGCTGGTAAATTTGGCATCCACGATAGGCCCGTCAATCACCGCTAAGGTGTCGGTATCCATGACGTAGATCTTGCGCCAATCACTGCCACCTTCGCTGACCGCGTAGGCCATCAACTTACCGTTGGGGGAAAATTCGTAACTGGCCAGCGAGGTGGTGCCATCGGCAGCGAGGGTATTGGGGTCGAGAAATACACGGGGCTCCTCGCCTTTGCGTTGCTGGTACATCACCGCTTGGTTTTGCAGACCGCTGTTGTGGAACCAGTAGGTAGTATCTCCCACGTGAATGGGGCGGCCCGGCTTTTCATAATCCCACTTGGCGGTGAGCAACTGTTCGATATGGCCGCGGTATGGAATGGCTTTTATGTAACTGTGAGTCACCTCGTTTTGCGCCGTCACCCATTCTCCGGTGGCCTCGCTGCGGTCGTCTTCAAGCCAGCGGTAGGGGTCCGCTACCGCGTTGCCAAAGTAGTTATCAACCACCTCGCCGCGTGCAGTCGCTGGGTAGGCTTGCAGCACGGGGCCTGCGGTTTGGCTAGGGGCGGCTTGCTGGTCGCGGCCAGCCATGAGATAAAACACCGCGGTGGTAATCACTACAATGGCAATGACGATCCTATTCATAGCAACCTCGACTGTTTAAAACAGCTAGCATGCCAGAACCAACGCGGTGACAGAGGGTGTAATCGTGACGCGTGCCATTTACAAGCCACGAGCTATGGCTAACAATAGTGTCTTCACCACTATGGGGCATGGCATGAAAGGCCTATTCAATGTGTCACATTTCACCGCCGGCTTCATTGCCGTGCTGGTGGGCTATACCAGTTCTATTGCGATCATATTCCAAGCCGCCAGCGCCGCCGGAGGCAGCGCCGAGCAGATTAGCTCGTGGTTGTGGGCTATTGGCCTAGGTATGGGCGCCACCACCATCGGCCTCTCTCTTTACTACAAACAGCCAGTGCTGACCGCCTGGTCAACCCCCGGGGCGGCCTTGCTTGCGACCAGTTTGAGTGGTTACAGCATGCACGAGGCGATCGGTATTTTTATGTTCGCCTCGTTGTTAATTTTTATCTGCGGGGTCAGTGGTCTATTCGATAAAATCATGCGCCATATTCCCCAACCCTTGGCCGCGGCGATGCTCGGTGGCGTACTACTGCAGTTTGGCGTGAACGTATTTACCGAATTGGCGGCCGATTTGACGCTGGTGGGCAGCATGCTGTTGGTGTTTTTGGTAGCGCGACGCTTGCTGCCCCTTTACGCCGTTCCCCTTGCTCTGCTGGCCGGGGTGTTCGCGGCATACAGCCAGGGGCAGATCAATGGCGCAGCGCTTAGCATTACCACCGCTGCACCGTTGTGGATGTCACCCAGCCTTAATCTGCAGGGTCTGTTAGGCGTAGGTTTACCATTGTTTATTGTCACCATGGCCTCGCAGAACGTTCCTGGGCTGGCGGTGATTCGTGCTAATGGTTACAGCACACCAGCGTCTCCCCTCATCAGCTGGACGGGGTTAACCGGTATATTGATGGCCCCCCTAGGTGGCTTTGCCTATAACTTGGCGGCGATTACCGCGGCCATCTGCATGGGTAACGAGGCGGGTAAGGATCGCACCCTGCGCTACTGGGCCACGGTGTGGGCTGGTATTTTCTATCTACTAACCGGCATCTTCGGCGCCACGTTAGTCGCCCTACTAGACGCATTCCCCAACGCCTTGGTCATGGCGATTGCCGGATTAGCGCTGCTTGGGACCATCGGCAATAGCATGGCAGCTGGGCTTGGCGATGAGCCAAGCCGAGAGGCGGCCTTACTTACTTTTTTGATCACCGCCTCGTGTATGAGTCTGTGGGGTATTGGCAGCGCCTTTTGGGGCATAGTGGTGGGAATGGCGGTCTACCACAGCCGCCGTTAGTCACCCTGCCCCATCACACCGCGGATACCTATCTCACGATCGAGCGGATCAATCAGCGCACCCGGGTTCATAATCCCTTTTGGGTCGAACTGCGCTTTCGCCCCAGCGAGGGCTTGGCGTAACAGCGGTGATGTCTGCTGCTGGTAACCGTAGCGGTGGTCGCGGCCGACAGCGTGGTGGTGGGTCACAGTGCCGCCGTGCTCGGCCACTAATTCCATCGAGCGCTGCTTGATTAAGCGCCAAATATCCAAGGCGCGTTGCAAGTTGCCGTGCTCGTCGCCCACCGCGTAGAAGGTAAAGTAAGGCGCAGGGCCATCGGGGTAGACGTGGGTAAAGCGGCAGGAAAGGGCGTATTGTCTATCGGTTAACTCGCCGATGTAACTGCCCAGCCCCTGCATGATGGCACGGTAAAAATCGTCAAATTTGTCCCAGGTAATGGCGGTTTCGAAGGTATCGGCGATGACGCCGTAGGCGGTCATCTCGTTGCGCCAATAGGGCATGCGAATAAAGGCGTTGCGCCAACTTTCGCTGGCATTGGCCTGGGTGTCGGCGTGGTCGGCGTTGCTTTGCACACCCTCTGAACCGAGTTGCCCGCCGTGGTCTTTCACAATTTCTAACGCCACCTGCATCCAGTGATCGACGGGGTGGTGCGCCGACTCAAAGCCCAGCACCAAAATCGCACAAGGCTGCTCGGCGACGCGGTTCAGCATCACCTCCATTTCGTCGAGCACTCGGCAATTGCTGGGGTATAACCCCGCCTGGGAGATGTCGCGAACCGCACTGGCGGCTTGCTGCATGTTGGCGAAGCGAACACTGGCGTTGACGCGCCAACGGGGGCGCTGCTGTAAACGCAGCCACGCCTCGGTGAGGATACCGAAAGCACCTTCAGAACCACACACCAATCTATCGGCGGAGGGACCGGCGCCTGAGCCGGGCAGTGGCCGCGATTCGACCACACCAGCGGGCGTCACCATGCGGGTGGCCTCGACCAAGTCTTCGATATGGGTATAGCCGGTGGCGAAATGACCGCCCGCACGGGTGACCACCATGCCCCCGACAGTGACAAAGGGAAAGCTCTGCGGGTAGTGGCGCAGTGTCACACCGTGGGGTTTAAGTGCCGCTTCTAAATCTGGGCCGAGCATGCCTGCCTGCACCCTCGCCCGCCGTGCCACCGGGTCGACTTCGAGCAAACGATTAAAATTTTCCATATCGACACTGATGCTAGCGCGGTAGTGAGCACCCACATCAGCCTCAACGCCACCGCAAACGCTGGTGCCCCCGCCAAAGGGAATGAGGGCAATATCGTTGGCACCGGCGTAGTCGAACAGCGCTTGCAAGTCGGCTTCATTGTGGGGGAAGGCCACCCCATCGGGCGCGTGGGGTACCTTGCGCAAGTACATGCGCGCCATGTCCGCGTAGGATTTGCCGAAGGCGTGGGTGAGCCGGTCGTAAGGGGCACTAGATACCATCCCTCGAAGACTTTCAGGCAGTTGCAAGCGGCTCGGCACTAAGGCGATGTCATCCACGGAAGGTGCAATAAGGGGGGCCTGTTGGTGCTGTTTGAAGCTTTCTGCAATGCCGCGAATCATGGCAGATTCTTCAGCGCTGAGGTGTTCGTCAGCGTAACCCCACCCCCAGAAACGGAGCGGGCGACGTTTGGATAAGGTGGTGTGGGTCATGGTCTGATCCTCGTTATTATGCCGCTACGTTAACAGAGGTCAGACCACCACCCGGGGTCATTTTTGGCAATCTACCTAGAAGCGGTAGCTCACATTCGCCCACAGCGAACGACCAGGTTCGGGCACCCGCGGCAAGCTTTCAAAACCGCTGATAGAAGCCGCGTTAGTGCTTAGGAACTCTTGGTAGGTTTTGTCGGTGACATTATCGACACCCACATTCAGCGCTAACTGCTGCCATTGCCGTGACGCATTCAGCGACAGGGTAGAAAACCCAGCGCTGGGACCAGTATCAAGCGCCACAATGGTGCCGCTATTTAACGCGTAGCGGGTTTGTGCCGCTACCGCTCGCCACATCGCACCGAGGCGCCATTGCTGCAACTGGTACTCCCCCGACAAACGCACTTCCGCCGGGGCGATTTGCGGTAGATAGGTGTTGTCGCTGACATTGCTGCCGCGCGATAACGCCACACTGGCGCGCAGCGCCAAACGCTCGATTGGGCGCCACTCACCGCCCACTTCGCCGCCCCAAACGCGCGCGTCGATGTTGCGAACTTGCTCGGGCTGCATCGGGCTGAGCGAACTGACCAACAGGTAGTTATCAATATTCCCCACGTAAGCCGACGCCGAAAGCTGCCACTGCGCGCCTTTGCGAATCACCCCGGCATCCCACTGTTTCAGCGTCTCGCTCGCCGCGTAGAGTGCTGAAGGGCTGTCCACTGTACTGCGCGCCTTACCGAACAATTCCCAATAATCTGGAAAGCGTTCCGCGCGGCCATACCCCAGATAGACCTGCCAATCGGCACGGCGTAGCTCTAGCCGGCTAAAGCCGCTCTGTAGTGTCTCGTCGCGCTGCTCGCCAAAGGTGGGGTTGGGGGCCATGGTCATCGGATTGGGCATCAACATACGGCGTTGATCCTCGGCTTGCCAGGCGTCGCTGCGCAGGCCGTTAAACCACCACCAATCCCCGCCCAACTGCCAGTCCAACTCAGCGTAAAGACCGCGTTGTTCAAAGCTACCATCCTGCAGCAAGGGCTTGTCTGTGTAGGGTTGGCTGTATTCCAACATCGACATGCGGATGTTGTGTTGGTTGCGGCTAGCGTCGGCACCCACACGCGCGGCAAGATCAGCGGTGGGTTCTAGCTGCAGTTCGATACGGCCGCTGTCAGTGCGTCGTGTAGGGTTCATCGCGGCCGGCTCAGGGCGCATCATCGATGGCGTGAAGGTGCGCAGGCTGTAGTTGTCCATCACGTGGTCAATGTCGGCGCGCTGCAGGCTGATGTCGACACTGTTTTGCATGGCGATGGGCAGTTCGCTGCGCCACTGCATTTGCCATTGGCGGCGATCGAAACGCACGCCGTCCATACTGCGGTCGGCATAGGCGGCTTCGCCCATCGACTGCGTCATGCTCAATACCAGGCTATTGGTGTCACCGCGGTAGCCTAATTCTGTGTTAAAACTTTGTCGATCGTAATGGCTGTTGACCTCACGGCCGTCACCATCGCGGTAGTTATCCGACTCGCCCGTACTGGCGCGAAAGCGGCTGTAATAGCCCTGTTGGGCGTATTGCGCATCGAGGTTAGTTTCGCGCTTGCCAAAACTGCCGACGGTTAAACCGGCCACCCCGTGCAGACCCTGTTGCAGCGCCTCGCTGTGATCGCGCTCGAAGCGCACCGTGGCCGCGGCGGGCAAATAGCGTACCGTTTGCGGGCCTTTGACGACCACGATACGGTCGTAGTTTTGCGGTGTGATATAGGCGGTGGGCGGGTCCATACGACTGCTACAACCACCGAGTACCATGCCGTCATCGTTGATGATATTCAGGCGCGAGGCGGCCATACCGCGAAAGCTGGGATCGCCACCGCTGCCACCCTTGCGCACCAGCGCAAATCCCGGCAGTTGTTTGAGGTATTCACCGCCGTCGTGGGCTGGCGCTGGCTGACGCAAACGCTTGGGGTCTACCGTCAGGGTAGCAGCGTCGCTCATCACCACACCGGTAACAACCACGGTTTCTAATTCAGAGGCTTGCGCCCCGCATGACGTACTAATAACGGCCGCGAAACAGCCTAGGCCGCTGGCCAAAAGAGTTTTTCTCACATTGTATTCCTTGAATCGGTTAAAAAAATTAAGCGATCAAGGCAGTGGGGGGGGCTCGCGAAGAATAACCACCAAACACGCGATGGCGTTGGGCGGAAAAGATAACAGCGTAGAAGCTTTCAAGGTGGGTTAATAGCTCGACCTGGTCGATCTGGGCGATAAACGACTGATCGAGTTGCAACCAACCCAACAAGCAGGTCGGCGTGTGGTCGGATGGGTCTGGCTCAGGGTCATCTGCCGGGGCGTCAACAAAAATGAAATCGCCACTCGAGGCACTGGCCGATAATGAGATCCAGCGATATTCGGCACCGGTACAGACCAGCAATAAATCTTCGCTAGCATCCGCCTGAATCGCCACGCGCGAGGCACTTGCTAGCCAAGGAGCCGAAGCCACTTGTAGCGCGAATAGCACGGTAATCAGATAGCGGACAAACATAGAATTCATTATTCAAAAAAAACGCAGTCATTATAACAAATACATCTAATATAGTTATTTCATTTTTGTACTATACTTGTTACTAATATGTAACTAATCGGGCGTTTTGGAGTGGAGAGTTTGCATGCATATGTATAGCACCTTGCAAAGCAGGCCGTCATTACACGGACAGCATGCGCTATTGGTACATGCCAATTCCGCCGATACCCCATATTATAAAAACATGCTTAGCGACATGGGGTATCACATTACACACGCGCCAAACTTAATCGGCGCTTTTAATGCCATTGACCAGCAACACTTCAACATGGTCTTGTTTGATGTGACCCTACCCGACGGCTCAGGTATTGAATTGCTAAAAGCGCTTCGCTTTGACAGAAAGTTTATCAATAGTACGCTGGTAGCCATGACGCACATAAAAGACGCGAATTTGCGAAGACAATATCTTGAAAAAGGCATAGACGCCTACTTCGAGAAGCCGCTTTGCAGCCAAAAACTCGCCCGACGCCTACAACTTTTAAGCAACTAGCTACAGCGTTGCCATCACCGCGTGCAGTGACAGTGCCAGCATGCAAACCGACGACATGGCAAACAGTACAAATCGCACCGCAATCACATTAAAGAGCACCTGCCAGATACTGTGCGCTATGCGTAATCCCGTATAGGCCCACGCCAAATACAAATTCACCACCTCACCCGGGCTCACCAACGCTAGAATGATGACCACCGGATAAAAAATGGTGGGTTGTTCCATCAAGTGGGTATAGTTGTGCGAAAACCAATTCACCTTGCTCGGCAGATTGGGCTCTATATCCACATAACGCCCGCCGGGCTCGGCCTTAGTTAGATCCACACCGATGGCCTTAAATGCAGGCAAGCGCTTGGCGGTCATCCAAAACATCAACACCATACTCCACAGTGCCAACACCGCCGCTGGCGCCAACATATCGATATCAACAGTTAAATTCGCTAAGTTCATTGTTATTGTCCTTATTTCAAGTTATTTCAAAATCAGTGCCACACTCATGGCGATGCACATCGCAATAGTGATCGGCCTAATCAACGCGGTACCTCGGCTGATCACCATACCCGCACCTAGGCGGGCGCCGCTCCACTGCCCCACCGCCATCAATAAACCGACACTCCAGACCACTTCACCACCAAAAACAAACACCGCCAACGAGACGATATTGCTGGTGAAGTTGAGCAACTTGGCGTGCGCGGTTGCCCGACTGAGGGTATAGCCACAGAGCAAGACGTAGGCTAACGCAAAAAAGGTGCCGGTACCGGGGCCAAAAAAGCCATCGTATGCCCCGATAAAGCAGGCACTGGCCGTGAAACCGAGCAGTGACGCACGAGCGCCGCGTTGATAACTGCCGAGGTCTGGACTGAGCAGCACATAGATGGCCACCACAATTAGTGCCCATGGCATCCACTCGGCCAAGAAAGAGGGATCCATCGACTGAATGGCTAGCGCACCAATACAGGCGCCGACAAAAACGCCCGCGATCGCGGGGATGTTATCGCGTGGAACCACTTCGCCACGTTTGATGAAATAGCGCACCGCAGAAAAGGTGCCAAAGGAGCCCTGCAGTTTATTGGTAGCGACTGCCTGGGCAGGACTGAGCCCCGCAAACAACAACGCAGGCATGGTAAGCAGACCACCGCCGCCCGCAACGGCATCGACGAAGCCCGCGATAGCGCCGACTGCCAACAGCATGGCAATGATGTCGAAACTCATGTCAGCGAGCATAGCGCTACTCTTGTAGGTTGAGATCCTCGTCGACCTGTAACTCGGTGCCCTTAGCGAGGCGGATGCGGCGTTGCAGGTTGGCCCGTGAGTCGACGTGTTGCATCGCCTCATTCTCACTGATCTTACCGGCTTGATAGCTGGCGTAAACAGAGTCTTCAAAGGTCAACATGCCGGGCTCGGAGGATTGGGTCATGGCGTCGCGAATCTGCTCGAATTCACCGCGTGCAATCAAGTCGCTGATATAGGGCGTCACCAGCATCAATTCACACGCGGGCACCCGCTTGCCATCCACGGTATGCATTAAGCGCTGCGAAAAAATGGCGCGTATATTGAGCGACAAGTCATCCAATACCTGTTGGCGTGAACTTTCAGGGAAGAAGTTAACAATGCGTTCTAAGGCCTGGTAGGCATTGTTGGCGTGCAAGGTAGACAGGCACAGGTGGCCGGTATCGGCGTAGGCGATCGCGTGGCGCATGGTTTCGGCGTCGCGAATTTCTCCAATCATGATGACATCGGGGGCCTCGCGCAGTGCATTTTTCAAGGCCGCGCTGTACGACAGTGTATCGATGCCCACCTCGCGCTGACTGATCACCGACAGGTGGTGCTCGTGTACGTATTCAATGGGATCTTCGATGGTGAGAATATGGCCGTGCTGGGTCTTGGCGCGGTGCTCAATCATGGCAGCCAAGGTGGTCGACTTGCCGGATCCAGTTGAACCCACCACTAAGAATAACCCGCGCGGATCGGCCACCAGCGTTTTTAGGGTTTCTGGAAGACCGAGTTCTTCGATACTGGGAATGTGCGATTTAAGATAGCGTACCACCACGCTGGGGTGGTTACGTTGATAGTAGGCATTGACGCGATAGCGACCGTACTTTTCGACGGTGACGGCAAAATTGGCCTCTAGCGTGTCGGCAAAATCGCGCTGCTGTTGCTCGGTCATCACACCGTGCAGCAACTTCAACACTTCATCGCCACTGAGCGCATGCTGAGTTAGGGCATCGGTGACGCCGTCTACTTTGATCTGCGCGGGTGCCCCCGGTATCAGGTAAATGTCTGAGGCATCGCGTTGCGCCATGTGGGCGAGGTAGTCTTTGAGGGTTGCCATCGCTATAATCGTGTCCTTAGTGCTTCAGGTATAGCACAGCCTGCTAAGATAGCCCATGCAAAAAATGGAAAGCCTGCTACAATTTTGTAGCAAATAACTAAATGGAATGAAAACAATGCTTCTCCCCGTCATTATGGCCGGTGGCACCGGTAGCCGCCTATGGCCCATGAGCCGCAAAAACCTGCCCAAACAATTGTTGAAGTTGGATGGCGAATTGACCATGCTGCAGGCCACTGTAGATCGTTTACAAGGCTTGCCATGCATGGCGCCCAGCGTGATATGCAACGAAGACTACCGCTTTATGGTAGCCGAGCAACTGCGCCAAATGGGCAGCGACACCTCGGCATTGATTTTGGAACCCGTGGGCCGAAACACCGCGCCCGCCATCGCACTGGCAGCCATCGAAGCTACTCGCCACGGCGACGACCCCACCATGCTGGTGCTGGCCGCCGACCACGTGATCCGCAACGCCGAAGCCTTTCGCCAGTGTGTGATTGAGGGTAATGCGCTGGTCGAAAAAGGCAAAATCGTCACCTTCGGCATCGTGGCTACCCACCCTGAAACCGGCTATGGCTATTTGAAAGCCGCCAGTAAATCCGGCGCCAGTGCGGTTGAAGCCTTTGTTGAAAAACCCGACGCCGCCACCGCGCAGACCTACTTCGACAGCGGCGACTATTTCTGGAACAGCGGCATGTTCATGTTCAAGGCCAGCCGCTACTTGAGCGAACTAGGTACCCACCGCCCCGACATTTTGGAAGCCTGCCAAAAAGCGACCGCCAATGTCGACCACGACCTCGATTTTACCCGCGTCGATGCGGAAGCCTTTGCCGAGTGTCCCTCAGAATCGATCGACTACGCCGTCATGGAAAAGGCCCACGATGTGTGGGTGGTCCCCATGGATGCGGGTTGGAATGACGTTGGCAGCTGGAGCGCGCTGAAAGATATCGGCGCTAAAGACGCCAACGGTAACGTGTGCCACGGCGACGTGATTATGCATAACACCAGCAACAGCTACATCCGCGCTGAAAACAAAATGATCGCCACCGTTGGCTTAGACAACGTGATCGTGGTGGAAACCAAAGACGCGGTGCTAGTGGCCAATGGCGACAACGCCCAGGACATCAAAAAAATCGTCGACCAATTGAAGGCCGAAAATCGTGTCGAGCACGAGTTCCACCGCGAAGTGTACCGCCCCTGGGGCAAGTACGATTCGATCGACAACGGCGAGCGCTACCAGGTGAAACGCATTACCGTGAAGCCCGGTGAAAAGTTATCTGTGCAGATGCACCACCACCGCGCCGAGCACTGGATCGTGGTGTCGGGCACTGCCTTGGTGAACCGCGGTGACGACGAAATCCTGCTGTCCGAAAACCAATCGGTCTACATACCCCTGGGCACAGTGCATGCGCTGGAAAACCCTGGCAAGATTCCCCTGGAATTGATCGAGGTGCAATCGGGCTCGTATCTGGGCGAGGATGACATCGTTCGCTTCACGGACCGCTACGGCCGCGTTTAGCTACTTGCCAATTGCGTGGCGATTGCCTATGTTCAATGAACCCACATGGTTTCATTGAAAGGGCATCGCCATGTACTACACCGTATACGCTAGTTGCGCGTCGTCTCCCTTCTCGCAACAACAGCTCGTCGACTTGCTAAAACAAGCCCGCGACGCCAACCAAAAACTCGATATCACCGGCATTCTGCTATACAACCGAGGCACCTTCATTCAGTTGCTAGAAGGTGACGAAGACACGGTGAAAGCGCTGTATGAAAAAATCGATAAAGACCCGCGCCACAAGTTGATTTTCACCCTCATGGAAGGGCACAAGAGCGAGCGCCAATTCCCCAACTGGTCGATGGCTTTCCGCGATTTAGACTCTCCGGACATACAACAATTGCCCGGCTTTAGCCAGTTTATCAACGAGCCCTTAGACAGCGAGCAATACTACCGCGATCCCATGGCCGCGGTAGAACTGTTGTATATGTTCCGCGACGTGGTGCGTTAAGGGGCGTTTTAACTAGGCGGGTTTATCAAGCAAGCGGTCGGTAACGCCCGCTGACAGCCACATGAACAGTAAGGCTAGCCACGCCGTGGCGGCCATCACCGCCCCGCCACTCACACCGGCACCTACCGCACAGCCGCCCGCCAGCATGCCTCCAAATCCCATCAACACCGCGCCAATGAGATAACGTGACAAACCGGTAGAAGCATCGAAGGTTTGCACCACAAATTGACCGCTCAACCACGCCGCCGCCCCCGAGCCAGCAAATACGCCCATGACGATACCGATGTCGAAGGACAGCGGAATTTGCGGCATGTTGATGAGCCCCATCAAGGTATCAGCCGATGGACCGGTAAAACTGACGCTTTTAATGGGTACGACCTCGAACGACCAACCGGCGTGCCAGGCCGTTAAACCCCAGCCCAGTGCCACGCTTGCACCGACCATCACCGCACCAAAAACATGCCAAGCCTTGGGCTTGTGATGCCACGCCAACCAGCCCCCAAGTATCAGCGAAACAAGCCCCAACAACCAGCCGCCGAATTCAGGTAAATAGTGGCTCATATCACGCGCATTGGCTGAGATGGTCCACCACGAACCTATCTCCTCACGCCACGGCGAAGCTACACCGCGCAGCGAGGCTTGAGACGCTACTGTGACCACGAGTCCGGCCACCAGCGCGCGCAGGTTGCCCGTTGC
>CAZRAM010000014.1:0-28027 GCA_964598145.1 uncultured Pseudomonadales bacterium | reverse complement strand
CATGGATGGATTAACTGTGGGAGGCGTTTGTTTACAAACGGCGATGGTCGCCATGTCTTGCGACATGCCTCCTACATGGATGGATTAACTGTGGGAGGCGTTTGTTTACAAACGGCGATGGTCGCCATGAATTGTTATTTGTCGATCAACCCGAACTCGCGATCCAGCACGTCAATAATCTCGGCTTTGGGATTATCCGACTGGGGCAACGCCTCACCGATGATCTTTTCCGCCAGGCCAACATAGGTCTCAGATACTTGGGTCATCACCTCGGCGGGCAGGGCGTTGTTGCAGGCGAGGGCGTAGCGCTCATCCATGCGGTCTTTGTTGAGCAAAATGTCTGGGTCGGGGAAGTGGCTCAGCAGCAATTGGCGGAAGCCTTCTTTTGAGTTTTCGACGATCTTGCCGTCGCGGTACTGTGGGCCGTCCCAAATACGTGACGAGTCGGGCGTGCCCACTTCGTCCATATAGATCAGCTTCTGTTGGCCGCTCTTGTCGGTGACGTAGCCAAACTCGAATTTGGTGTCGACGAAAATCTGGTCGATCTCAGCTAGTGCCTCGCTGATCACGTTGAAACCTTCGGCGAGCAGTTTTTCGTACTGGGCGATGTCTTCCACGTTGTTGAAGTTAAACGCGGCGAAGTTGTCGCTGATGTTTTTGCGGGTAATGTTGACGTCGTCTTGCTCGGGCACGCCGGGCAGGCCTTTCAAAATACCCTTGGTAGAGGGAGTAATCAGCAGTTCAGGCAGTTTCTGGTCTTTGCCCAAGCCCTCTGGCATGGCGATGCCACAAAACTCGCGCTCGCCCTTGGCGTAGCTGCGCCACATGGAGCCGGTGATGTACTGGCGGCAAATCGCTTCAATCATAATGGGGCGGGCTTTTTGTACGATCCACACCAAGGGGTGGGGGACTTCCAAAATATGGCTGTCGGCCAAGCCCTTTTCTTTGAACAGTTTAAACCAGTGGTTAGACACCGCATTCAGTGCCGCGCCTTTGCCGGGAATGCCGCGCACGTCGCCTTCGAAGTGCCACAGGCATTCAAAGGCAGAGAGGCGGTCGCTGATCACCATTATGGCCAGTTCGGCGTTGGCGTCGACATCGTAGCCGCGTTCGGCAATCAGGCGGGCGCTATCTTCTTTGGTCAGCCAGTACACCGAGCGAACCTTGCCACTGTGGACGGGGCGGTCGGTGCGAATGGGGAGATCGTCGTTAACAGAAAGAACAGCGTGTGCCTTGCTCATCGGGATGCAGCCTTTTGGTAAGAAGCATGTTGGAATTGGCGTGGATGCCAACACATTCAAAGAAAAGGGGATTTTAACAGAGCCGGACTTAGGATCAACCAAATCCGGCGTTTCAAGGAGGGGATTATTCGAGGTAAGCCATGGCGGCTTCCATGTCCTCGCTGAGGTCTTCGACTTCCATCATGGCGATGTTGGGATCTAGACCGATGCGCTTGAAGGCGCTGATCTCGTTCCAGTCCATTTGCGCGTAGGGGTGATCGGTGCCGATTTTGGTTTGTAGCATGGCCACCATCACGATATCGGCGTAGTCCACGGTGGGGTTGTCGCGTGAAAAGCGCAG
Source organism: uncultured Pseudomonadales bacterium (assembly GCA_964598145.1). GTDB lineage: Bacteria > Pseudomonadota > Gammaproteobacteria > Pseudomonadales > JAHEIH01 > JAHEIH01. The sequence continues at coordinate 26,446 of CAZRAM010000014.1, read as the reverse complement.
GTGTTCTTGCGGCACATTTTGCAGTTCAGGGGGGAAGTCCCAGTGCTTTAAAATAAGCGCGCCAAGGGTGGGGGACAGTTTCTCGATCAAGGCTTTCAGCACGTTGGGCTTTTGCAGGGCGCTGTGATTCTCGGCAAAAGTGAGCACGGGCAGGGCGCCAATGCGGTGTACTAAGCCTGCCAGCGTGGCTTGGTCGGGGGCTAATTTCGTGTAGTGGCGGCACAACACGTGGCAGATGCCAGCGATTTCGGTGCTCTTTTGCCAGTTGTCGCGCAGTAATTGGTCAATGCTGTCGTTGGTGGCTTGGAACATTTGTTCCATGGCCAAGCCCATGGCGAGGTTGGCGGTGTACTTAATGCCCAATCGACTGACGGCGGTGCGCAGGTCGGTGATGGTTTGGTTGGTGCGCATTAGCGGGCTATTGGTCACCTTGATGACGCGCGCGGAAAGGGCTGTATCGTTTTGCAGGACCTTGCAAAGGGTCGGCACGTCGGCGTTTTCATCTTCCGCCGCATCGCGGACCTGCAGAGCTACCTCGGGCAGGGTCGGCAATACCATTTCATCGTTTTGGATCGACTTGGTAATGGCCAGTAAGACTTTCTCGGCGATATCGCTCATGGGGGCTCCAAGCAAGGGCCCCACGCGTTATAAAACAGTCAGAGTGGGGCCTGAATTTTCCAATTGAAGCGCTGGCAGCGCTTCGTCTGCTGGTAAGTTTAGTATAGCTAGCAGGCTTGTCAGGTTTTTTGTTGCGGCGCAGCTCACAATTTCGCCCACCGCTTTGCCGTCGTCGCTTTGCACTATTTGTTGGTCGCGCGTTACGTCGCTACCGGCGGGTGCCGAGAGTGCAAAAATGCTGCGCTTGGCTTTGCCGCGATAGTGCATGCGGGCGATGATTTCTTGGCCGGTGTAGCAGCCTTTTTTGAAGTTGATGCCGCCCAGTTGATCGAAATTGATCACCAGTGGAATGTGTTCGCCGCTTTGCTCACCGTGTATGTACAGCAAGCCGTGTTGAATGAGCACCGCTTCCCAATGTGCTGGATCGCATGCGTGGCACGACGCCAGTAAGTTGCTAAGCGTGGCTGCAGCATGGTGCGGCGACAGATACAGTTCATAGCTCTGCTTGTCGGCGTCGACCTGAATCGCTATGCCCAGCTCGCTTTGCACACAGCTGTTTTGGGTGTTGGGGGCAATCTCAAATAATTCGGCCACACGCTGGCTGGCCTCTGGGCCGTGCAAGCCAATGCCCACCAAGCCTTCAACCTGGGACAGCGTGGCCTTGGAAAACACGATGTATTTCTGCAACTGCTTCTGGGCAATGTCGCGCAGGTTGTTGCGCATGACCAAAACATAGTGCTGCGGTTCGGGGCTAAAGATGCGGAAGTTGCTGACCATGCGGCCCTGCGGATTACAGTGGCTGCCAAGGCCGGCCATGGAGTCGTTCAGTGCGGCGACATCGCAGCTTAATTGCCCCTGCAGAAATTTTTGTGCATCCGGACCGACCACCGACAGGGCGGCAAAGCCCGTTAAGGGACTGATCCACGTGTCAGTAGCGGCGGGGGATTCGGTCAAGCTAACATCAGCCTTGGTTAGGGCTTCCGTCCATAATGTGTTCATAAACAACCTGTATTGCAGCGGGCAAATCGATATACTACGCCCTTTATGTGGCCATATTATAGAGATTCAAGATGGACAATGAACAGAAACGTTTATATTGGCAAAGTCGTCGCGGCATGTTGGAGCTGGATTTGGTGCTGACCCCCTTTGCTGCCAACGCCTTCGGCGATTTAGATGCCGACGACAGAAAGCGTTATGAAGCCCTGTTAGATTGTGAAGACCAAGACTTGTTTGTCTGGTTGATGGGGCGTGAAGAACCGCAAGATCCCGATCATCGCCGAATTGTTGGCATGATTCGCGAGTACGCACGCAACAACAAATCGTGATCGTGGTGCGGCGCGTGTCGCCGCGTCAACAGCGCGTGTTTATCGGCTTGATGCTGTTGCTAAACACGCTGCTCGTTTTATCTCCTCTTACTTTCGTTCCCAAACTTTTATTCATCTTGGCGTGCAACGCATACGGCTATTGCCTGTGGCGCGATATCGCCATGCTATCTGCCCGCGCGGTGCAACAAATTAAATTCGACGCCGACGCCTGGTGGCTTATGATCGATGACCAGTGGATTGAGGTGTGTCTTATCGACAAAGCGCTGTGGCGGGATGCCTCGATGAGGTTGATGTTTCGTCGCGGCTGGAAGATGTGGCGGGTTAGTCTGTGGCGTGACAGCGGTGAAGCCAGCGCGTTGCGCCGGCTGCGTATTCGTTTAATCCACGGTTGGTAGTCTATTGTTGCTCGGGTACCAGGACTGAATCGGTCGCGTCACTGGCGACGTCGGGGTAGTCCAGGGTGAAGTGCAAACCGCGGCTTTCCTTGCGCTGCATGGCGCAGCGAATGATTAACTCCGACACCAAGGCAAGGTTGCGCAGTTCTAAAAGGTCATTTGAAATGCGGTAGTTGCTGTAGTACTCAGCGATCTCGCTGCGCAGCACCGTGACGCGGTTGAGGGCGCGTTTGAGGCGTTTGTCGGTGCGCACAATGCCAACATAGTCCCACATGAAGCGGCGCAACTCGTCCCAGTTGTGCGAAATCACCACGTCTTCATCGGAGTCGGTCACGCGGGATTCGTCCCAATCGGGGGCTTGAGCAACCTGGGGCAGGGTGTCGATGCGTGCGGCGATGTGCTTGGCGGCGGAGACACCATAAACGATGCATTCCAGCAGTGAGTTGCTCGCCAAACGGTTGGCGCCGTGTAAGCCGGTAAAGGTGGTTTCTCCCACGGCGTATAAGCCATCCACATCGGTGCGGCCGAATTCATCGACCATCACACCGCCGCAGGTATAGTGCGCGGCGGGTACGACTGGAATGGGTTGCTTGGTGATGTCGATACCGAATTCCAGGCAGGTTTGGCTGATGGTCGGGAAGTGCTCGCGCACAAATGCGGGGTCTTTGTGGCTGATGTCGAGGTACATGCAGTCGGCACCCAGGCGCTTCATTTCATGGTCGATGGCGCGAGCCACGATGTCGCGCGGCGCCAGTTCGGCGCGCTCGTCAAAGCGGGGCATGAAACGCTCGCCGTTGGGCAGCAACAATTGGCCGCCTTCACCGCGTACCGCCTCGGAAATCAAAAAGGACTTCACATTGGGGTGATACAGCGTAGTGGGGTGGAACTGGTTGAACTCCATGTTGGCCACGCGACACCCAGCACGCCAAGCCAGTGCGATACCGTCGCCGGTGGCGCCGTCGGGGTTGCTGGTGAACAAGTAGGCCTTGCTGGCACCGCCGGTCGCTAACACCACGGTTTTAGCGTTCATGGTTTCGACGCTGTCGCTATCGAGATTCAGCACGTAGCAACCCTGGCAGCGGCCATCTTTGACAATGAGGTCAACCGCTACGCGCTGGGCCATCACGTCGATGTTGTCGTGCAGGGCTAGTTGGTCGATCAGTGCCTGCGATACCGCTTTGCCGGTGGCATCGGCGGCGTGGGCGATGCGGCGTTCGCCGTGACCGCCTTCGCGGGTGAGGTGTAATTCTTCTTTGCCGCTGGCGGAAATGCGGGTGGTGAAGGACACGCCGATATCCACCAACCAATTAATGGCGGCGGCGCTGTTGGTAACTGTAAAGCGCACCGCGTCTTCGTGGCACAGTCCCGCGCCGGCGACTAAGGTGTCGGCGATGTGCTTCTCAATGCTGTCTTTGTCGTCGAGCACCGCAGCGATACCGCCTTGGGCATAGTATGTTGATCCCTCTTGGATGTCGGCTTTGGCTACCACACCGACCCGCAGGTGCGCGGGTAAATTCAAAGCGACCGATAGACCGGCGCTGCCGCTGCCAATGACTAAAACATCGTAGTTGAAGGACTGACCCATGAGTGATGAAAATTCCCTAGAAGATGATGGTCTAACGAGAAATTTGTAACGGTTCTGTCGTTAAAGCTGCCTATGTTAACACGGCAATCGTGCTAACATGCAGATATACGTTGAACTTCTCAATAAAAAGCACGTCTGAAAAAAAATATTTCAAAGGATGAGAACTTTTGGTTTCCAGCATGGTCATATCAACAACGCCGACGTTTATTGGCGTTTCGCTTCAGTAAGGAATATGAGTGACAAATCAGCGAGACACTGATGAACAATTGGTAGTACGGGTACAGCAGGGCGACAAACGTGCGTTTGATCTGCTGGTATTGAAGTACCAGCATAAGGTGATGTCATTGATATCGCGTTACGTGTCGGATAGCGCCGAAGTACAAGATGTTGCACAGGAAGCTTTTATAAAGGCCTACCGCGCCATCGAACGCTTCAGAGGCGACAGCGCCTTTTATACCTGGTTGTATCGTATTGCGGCGAATACTGCCAAGAACTACTTAGTCGCTCGCGGCCGTCGACCCCCTGGGTCAGACATCGACGCGGAAGACGCCGAATTTTTGGACATGGGTGGTGCACTGAAGGATGTCGATGCCCCCGACGAGCAACTCGCTGCTGGCGAATTGCGCGAGTTGGTGGAAGCGACTATCAAAGCACTGCCCGAGGATTTACGCGCAGCATTAACCCTGCGCGAATACGACGGATTGAGTTACGAGGAAATCGCCGCCGTGATGGAATGCCCCGTGGGAACCGTCCGGTCACGTATTTTCAGAGCGAGGGAAGCGGTCGATAAACAAGTCGAACGCTTGATGAATGGAGATCTCTGAGCTATAAAAGCCAGAATCTCATCTCAAACGAGAGGTCACTATGAGCGAAAAGCAAGCTGAGTCACTGTCCGCCTTGATGGATAATGAGGCGAACGAACTTGAACTGCATCGCCTGTTAAACCAAAGCCAAGACCCCGAGCTGCGCGCTCGTTGGTCGCGCTACCACATCGCTCGCAGTGCTATGCGCAACGATGTGTCGTCTTTTAGCCATATTGATATTTCTGCGGCTGTCAGTGAAGCCGTTGACAACGAGTCGGTGGGCGGCAAGAAATCATGGGTACGCGCCATTGGAAGTATGGCGGTCGCCGCGTCGGTTACACTGGCCATCATGGTCGGCGTTCGCGTTTACAATACCCAGCTGTCTGATGGTGCTGATGCCATGGCTGCCGCGCAGGATCGCCCCGCGGTGCAAGGTGTTGAACTGCCCGCGATTACCTTGCAGCAAGGTGAAACCTACGCGTCTTATGGCACTGAGCAAGCTCGCCCCGATCCGCGCAACAATCAACCCGTGGTTCGCGTGGTGCGTCGTCACAGCCCTTACGCCCAGTCGCGCTTGCAAGACTTCATGAGTCAGCACGCCGAACAGGCTACCTTGAATGCTAACCTCGGTGTGATTCCCTACGCCCGCGTCAACGACGACCGAGTGCAGCAATAGTTTGTAAATAAGGACGTTTATGCCCAATCCACGTACGCTAGTCATGTCGCTGATATGGCTAGCGTTTTCTTTTTCAGCCCACGCTCAAGAGAACCTTTCCGCCACCGATTGGCTCGATCGAATGTCGCGCGCCTCGCGCGAGCTCGACTATTTTGGTGTGTTTAGTTACGAGCACGGCGCTAGCAACCAAACCCTGCGTGTGATCCATGTGGTACGCGACGGCTTGGAATACGAACGCTTGATGCACATGGATGGTGAGCCGCACGAGATCATTCGCAAGGGCCACCCAGCGAATTGCATCCACAGTGGCGCGCGCTTAATGCGCTCGGACAGCCGTCAAATTCGTCGCAACCTGGCCGAGCGTTTTGGTGCAGACTACCAGGAGCTGCAGTCCTACTATCAAATAGCCCTCGCTGGGGAAGAGCGCGTGGCGGGGCGTCGCGCGGTGAAAATTATCATGCGCGCCAACGATGACTACCGCCATAGCTATGTATTGTCGATCGATGCAAATACCGGGCTGTTGTTGCGTTCGCTGATGCACGACAACCAGGGGCGTATCCTCGAGCGCTTCCAGTTCTCAATTATCGCTGCCGGTGTACCCATCGAAGCAGAAATGCTCGAGGCTGAAACCCCCAATCCCATTATTGTGACCAACCACCACCCCGAGCCAGGCTCGCAGCCTGAGCAGCCCGCGGGTCAGCGCATGATGGATCTGGTAGATTTTCAGTGGTTGCCGCGCGGTTTTATCGCGGTGGAATCGATTGAGCCAAGCTTCGAGTCGATGACCTTTAGCGACGGCTTGGCGGTGTTTACGGTTTATTTAGAGCACGTACCCTTAGAAATGGGGGATGTGGACGGTTGGGCCCAGCAGGGTGGCACCATGGCTCTGGCCCGAAGGTTGTCGCCGCCGCTGCAAGAAGTGGTGTTTACTGTGGTCGGTGAATTGCCGTTGCTCACCATCGAGCGCGTCTCGGCCAGTGCCCGCGTTGTCTTGCCAAATCAGCCAGAAGGCGTATCATCGGAATCTCCTGCCATACAGCAGTGAGGTCGTATGTCACAGCTCAATATCGAAAGTGCTCGCGTCGTCGCCATTAGCGACGATGCCCTGTGGGTCGATACCATACAGCGCAGTACTTGCAACGCCTGTTCGCAGCGCGCTGGTTGCGGCCAATACGCCCTCAATAAACTGCAACCGCAACGTCATACCCATCTAAAAATTCCGCTCAATGGCGCGTCTAAACACGACTTTTCCACCGGTGATTTCGTAAAAATTGGTGTGCCTCAAGGATTGGTCTTGAAATCTGCGCTGATCGTCTACATCTTACCCTTAGTGGCGATGTTGGCGGGTGCCATGGTCGCCGATCGCTTGTTTGGAACGGATTTAGCCGCCGGTTTGGGAGGTTTGTTGGGTCTGGGCGTTGGTTTTTTGTCGGTGCGTGTGTATTCGAATCGTGCCGCCACGCGCGCAGATAGCCAGCCAGTATTGGTCTCGGCTGATACTGAAAAAAATTGTTACATTCCTGCCAACATCGTGGAACTCTCTAACTAGCCGCTTGTCCGAATAGTTTTGGAAAACACGGAGTCTTTCTATGCGCCAATCCATGTCGGCCGCGATTGTTAGTTTATGTTTGTTGGTGTTGTCACTGTCTGCGCAAGCGCGCGATTTACCGCAGTTCACCGATATTGTTAAAAAGAATTCCCCGGCGGTGGTGAAGATCACCACTACGGCGCAAGCCCAGCAGCAAGCGCAGAATCCCTACCATCAGTTTAACGATCCACGCATCCCTGAAATTTTCCGTGAATTATTCCAGCAGCGCGGTCAACAGCCCAACCAGCCCCCACAACAGCGCCAGCAGTCGATGGGTTCGGGCTTTATTATTTCCGGCGATGGCTATGTGCTCACCAACAATCACGTGATTGATGGCGCCGAAGAGATTACCGTGCGCTTGCCCGACCGCTCTGAGTACAAGGCGGAATTGGTGGGCACCGACGTGCGTTCAGATTTAGCCTTGTTGAAGATTGAAGGCGAGGGCGATTTCCCCACCGTAACCTTTGGCAAGCCCCGTGACCTAGAGGTTGGTGAGTGGGTGTTGGCGATTGGTTCGCCGTTTGGTTTGGACTACTCGGTATCCGCCGGTATTGTCAGTGCTAAAGGCCGCAGTCTGCCCAGCGAAGAGGCGGGTAACTACGTGCCCTTCATCCAGACCGACGTGGCGATTAACCCCGGTAATTCCGGTGGTCCACTGTTTAACATGAACGGTGAAGTGGTGGGTATTAACTCGCAAATCTACACTCGCTCGGGCGGTTCTATTGGCTTGTCGTTCTCTATTCCCATCGAAGTGGCGCTGAATGTGGTCGAGCAGTTGAAGGATAAAGGCCAAGTGGTGCGCGGTTGGCTGGGCGTGGTCATCCAAGATGTCGACAGCGACTTAGCAGAGGCCTACGGCCTAGAGCGCCCGCGCGGTGCGCTGATTGCCCAAATGGAAAAGGATGGCCCTGCCGAGAAGTCAGGCATCGAAATTGGCGATATTATTCTTGAGTTTAACGGCACTGAAATTTTGGATTCGGCGGATCTGCCGCACGAAGTAGGCTTGACCAAAGCGGGCTCTGAAGTACCCGTGCTGGTGGCGCGCAACGGCGATAAAGTGCGTCTGGATGTGAAGGTGGGTAGTCTCGAAGGTGACGGTGAAAATACCATTGCCTCTACCGGTGAAGACCCCGGCGGCCGCATCGGTGCCATGATCGAAGAGTTGAACGACGAGCAGCGCGCCAGTATGCGCTTGTTGGGCGGCGTGGTGATTACCCGCGTCTTGCCCGATTCGCCTGCGTCGCGTGCCGGTCTGCGTGCCGGGGATATCGTTACCTTGATCAATAATCGCCCCATTAGCAGCGCGGAAAACTATCGCCAAGCGATCGCTGATCTGCCTGCAGGCAAAGCCATCCCCATGCGAATTATTCGCAATGGCCGGGCCGGTTTCGTCGCCCTGCGAATCGACGATTAATAACCCTCTGGTACTGCGCGCCGCGGTGATTTTTCGCGGCGCGTTTTACTGCCTAATTCCCAATCACCGTGATATAATCCCGCGCTTTGTGAGTGCGCCATCCTGCGCGCCATATACGTTTTTTTGACAGGTGACACTGAGTGACTGATTTAAGCCACATCCGCAACTTCTCCATTATTGCCCACATCGACCACGGTAAATCGACTATTGCCGACCGTTTCATTCAAGTATGTGGCGGCCTAAGCGACCGTGAGATGGCGGCGCAGGTGCTCGATAGCATGGACCTGGAGCGCGAGCGCGGTATTACCATTAAGGCGCAGAGCGTGACCTTGGATTACCACGCCCGCGACGGCAAAACCTATCAGTTGAACTTCATTGATACGCCTGGACACGTGGACTTTTCCTACGAGGTTTCGCGCTCGCTAGCGGCTTGTGAAGGTGCCTTGTTGGTGGTTGACGCTGCACAGGGCGTAGAGGCGCAGTCGGTAGCTAACTGCTACACCGCAATTGAACAAGGCCTAGAAGTTATCCCAGTATTAAACAAAATGGATTTGCCTCAGGCGGAACCCGAGCGTGTCGCCTCTGAAATTGAAGAGATTATTGGTATCGATGCCACCGACGCGGTGAAGTGTTCGGCCAAGTCAGGTCTCGGGATTGAAGACGTACTTGAAGACCTGGTCGCCAAAGTACCCCCGCCAGAAGGCGATGTTGATGCGCCCCTACAGGCGTTGATTATCGACTCATGGTTTGACAACTACCTCGGTATTGTGTCGCTGGTGCGTGTGAAACAGGGCACGCTGCGCAAGAAAGACAAAATTGCCGCTAAGAGTATTGGCAAAGCGCACGGCGTCGATAACGTCGGTGTGTTTACCCCCAAGATGACCCAGACGGATGTCCTCAGAGCGGGCGAAGTCGGTTATGTGATCGCCGGTATTAAAGACATTCACGGCGCGCCCGTGGGTGATACTTTTGTTCACGCTCAAGGCATGGAAGAGGTCTCTGCGCTGCCCGGTTTCCAAAAGGTCAAACCACAGGTCTACGCCGGTTTATTCCCCGTGAGCGCCGATGACTTTGAAGATTTCCGCGATGCGTTGGAAAAGCTGGCACTGAACGATGCCTCGCTGTTCTACGAGCCCGAAAGCTCAGATGCACTGGGTTTTGGTTTCCGCTGTGGCTTCCTCGGTATGCTTCACATGGAAATTATCCAAGAGCGCTTGGAGCGAGAATACGACCTCGATCTTATCACCACGGCGCCGACCGTAGTGTACGAAGTGGTTAAGAACAACGGCGAAGTGATCTCAGTTGATAACCCCTCGAAACTGCCCGACCCCGGTGTGATCCAAGAGATTCGCGAGCCGATTTGCGAGGCGAATATTCTGGTACCCCAGGCCTATTTAGGCGCGGTGATTACCCTGTGTGTTGAAAAGCGCGGTGTACAAAAAGATCTGCAGTTTGTCGGCAGCCAGGTGGCGGTGAGCTACTACCTGCCAATGAGTGAAGTGGTACTCGACTTCTTCGATCGCCTCAAGTCAGTCAGTCGTGGCTTTGCCTCGTTGGACTACAGCTTTACGCGCTTTGAACAAGCCAGCGTAGTGAAGCTGGATGTTCTGATTAACGGCGAGAAAGTCGACGCCCTAGCGGTCATTATTCACCGTGATTGGGCGCAGCGTCGCGGCCGCTCGTTGACCGAAAAAATGAAAGAATTGATCCCCAGACAGATGTTCGACGTCGCGATTCAGGCGGCTATTGGTGGTCAGATTGTGGCGCGTACCAACGTTAAGGCGCTGCGTAAAAACGTGACCGCTAAGTGTTACGGCGGTGACGCGACCCGTAAGCGCAAACTGCTCGAGAAGCAGAAAGAAGGTAAGAAACGCATGAAGCAGGTCGGCAGTGTGGAAATTCCGCAGTCGGCCTTCCTCGCCGTATTGAAAGTGGACGATTAAGTATATGGATATTAATTTCCCCCTCATTATGGTGGTGGCGGTGTTTGCTGGCGCCATTATTTGGACTGTCGATGCCCTGTTGTTCGCCGCTAAGCGCCAGCAGCGCGTCGTTGATGCCAAAGCGGCGGGAGCGGATGAAGATACCCTGTATAAACTGGGCGCTGACCCGGTGCCGGTGGAATACGCTAAGTCGTTTACGCCTGTGCTGGCTATCGTGTTGGTGGTTCGCTCGTTCATGTACGAGCCCTTCCAAATTCCATCGACTTCGATGGTGCCCACCCTTGAAGTCGGCGACTTCATCTTGGTGAACAAATACGACTACGGTTTGCGCCTACCGGTGTTGCGCAACAAGGTGGTTGAGGTTGGCCAGCCAGAGCGCGGCGATGTGATGGTGTTTTTCCCGCCCCACAAACCCACCACTTATTTTATTAAGCGCGTTATAGGTGTACCTGGCGACATCATCGAATACCGCAATAAGGTGCTTTACATCAATGGTGAGCAAGCCGAGCAGACTCTGCTGGCGCGTTTGCCGGTGAACAACCCCGAATACAGCTTGCTAGAAGAGCAATTGGGCGATGTTAGTCACGATATTCGCACCGTCGATGCGCGTCGTTTTCGCGATAATTTCCGCGTTGAAGTTCGCCCCGGTCACTACTTCATGATGGGCGATAACCGCGATAACAGTAGCGATAGCCGCGTTTGGGGGCAGGTGCCCGAAAGTGCCATTGTGGGTAAGGCTGTAGCGGTATGGATGCACTGGGACAATTTCTTTAGTCTGCCAAGTTTCAGTCGAGCAGGTTCAATTGAATAATTCGTTCTATACTCAGACCATTCTTTAACACAGCAGGGAATGAGTATGTTAACGAGAAAACACCAACGTGGTTTCGGCGCCTTAGAATGGATGGTAATTCTGTTTGTAGGCGGGGTATTGTTGAGCACGGGTATTAAACTGGTGCCCATCTATATTGACAACATGGCGATAAAAGATGCCGTGAAGGCGCTATACAGCGCCGAAGAGCCAGTGAAACGCAAGCCGTCGGCCGGCGATATCGCCAGTCAGATTTCGCGCAAGCTGCGCACTAACAACATCAACTATCTCAGCAAAGATAATTTCACGGTGGATTACAGCGGTAATACCGAGATGATTATCAACCTCGACTACGAGGTGCGCATCGGGATCGTGGGGAATATCGACGCCGTGGTAATGTTTGCCCACGACTTCGCCTTCCCGAAAGGCTAAACACAAAGGATTTATGAGTACGATTCGTCTACAGCAACTGAGTCACAGTATAGGACACACGTTTAACGACCCTGAACTGCTTCAACTGGCGCTCACCCACCGCAGCTTTGCCAAAAGCAACAATGAGCGCCTTGAGTTTCTCGGCGATTCGCTACTCAATTTCTTCATTGCCGATGCCCTCTATCGGCAATTTCCAAGCACCAAAGAAGGTAACCTCAGCCGTCTGCGCGCCAGTTTAGTGAAGGGCGTAACGTTGGCTGAAATCGCCCTCGAACTCGATATCGGTGACTGCCTGCGCCTAGGTTCAGGTGAGATGAAGAGCGGCGGCAACCGCCGTGAATCGATTCTCGCCGATGCGGTTGAGGCAATTATCGGGGCCATATACTTAGATGCCGGCGAAGCAGCCGCGCGCGCGCGTGTGATGGCCTGGTTCAAAGAACGTCTGGCCGGCCTAGATTTAGAACAAGACACCAAGGACGCAAAAACCCGTCTGCAGGAATTCTTGCAGGGTAGGGGTAGAGCGCTTCCCAACTATGAAGTGGCCGCCACCCGAGGTGGTGACCACGACCCCGAATTTGATGTATTGTGCCACGTGGAAGGTTTGCGTGAGCCGGTCAAGGCAACCGCCAATAGCCGCAAAAAAGCCGAGCAGTTGGCCGCCCGCCGCGCGCTGCGTGAACTGGGTGTGGAGAAACGTTAATGCAACCCGATTTTGATACTCGCTGTGGATACATCGCTTTGGTTGGCCGCCCCAATGTGGGTAAGTCGACCTTGCTCAATCGCATCCTAGGGCAAAAGCTCAGTATTACCTCGCGCCGTCCCCAGACCACGCGCCACCAAGTACTAGGCATCAACACCATCGATAAAGACCAGTTTATCTACGTTGATACTCCCGGTATTCACAAGGCCGCCGGCAAGAAGGCCATCAACCACGCCATGAACCGCGCCGCTACCACGGCATTGCGCGACGTCGATGTGATCGTGTTCTTAATCGACCGCACCCGCTGGACCGATGAGGACGAGATCGTTATGCAGATGATCGAGCGCCAGTCGTTGCCGGTGGTGGTGGCGATTAACAAGATCGACCGATTGGAAGACAAGTCTGCCATTATTCCGACCATCGAAGAGATCGCCAAGCGCTTGCCCGAAGCTGAAATCGTGCCGATGGCCGCGCTGCACGGCAACAATGTCGAGGCGCTTGAGCAGGCGGTAGCCAAACACTTGCCGCAGGGGATTCACTTTTTCCCTGAAGACCAAATTACCGACCGCAACCAGCGTTTCTTTGCTGCCGAACTAGTGCGCGAAAAAATCATGCGCCAGTTGGGGGACGAACTGCCCTACGAAATGACCGTCGAGATCGAGCAGTTTAAGGTCGAGGGTCGTACCCTGCACATCCACGCCACCATCTTGGTCGAACGCGATAGCCAAAAGCGCATCGTTATTGGCAGCAAGGGCGAACGCCTGAAAAAAATCGGTATCGAAGCCCGCAAGGACATGGAAATGATGTTTGGCCTCAAGGTCATGCTCAACCTGTGGGTGAAGGTGAAATCCGGTTGGTCAGATGACGAGCGTGCGCTGCGCAGCCTGGGTTACATGGACGACGTGTAATGTCGGACTACCCGCGTGCCACCTACATTTTGCACACGCGGGATTACCGTGAGACCAGTCTTTTAATCAATCTATTCAGCCGCGATGACGGCCGCGTCGACGCGGTACTGAATGGCGGCAAGTCCAAAAAGTGGCGCGGTGTCGCGCGTGAATTTAGCCCCCTGCTCGCGCAGTGGAACGGCCGCAGCGATCTAAAAACCCTCTCCCAACTCGAGCAGGCGGGTATTCCACACGGCATGGTGGGCAACGCCCTGTTTGCGGGACTCTACGTCAACGAACTGTTGGTGCGCTTACTGCCGGTTCAACAGCCGCACCCGGATCTCTTTGATCACTACTGCCTCTGCTTGGACGCCCTCGCCGAAGGTGTGCCACTTGAGCCTACGCTGCGGCAATTCGAAATAGCCTTGTTGGATGAGTTGGGTTATCAGCTCGATTTCGAGGCCGACCACAACGGTGAGGTGCTGTCGGAGCGCGGCCATTATCGCTACAGCCACCAGGTGGGTTTTGTCTCTTGCGCAAGCCAGGAAGAGGGCGCCTTGTTGGGTGCAGAGTTATTGGCGATTGGAGCCGGTGAGTGGCACAATGAGGCCGCACGGCGCAGCGCTAAGCGCTTGATGCGGTTGGCGCTACAGCCCTTGCTGGGCGACAAACCGCTGCGCAGCCGCGGACTTTTTACCCAAGGTACCCAACTATGATTGTCGGGATCGGCACAGACATTATTACTATCGCCCGTATTGCGTCGGTTCTAGAGCGGCAAGGGCGGCGCTTTGCCGAGCGTATCTTGCACCCCGACGAATTGGCGGTCTTCTCGCAGCATCCCCAGCCGGAACGTTTTCTCAGCAAGCGTTTTGCCGTTAAAGAAGCGGCCTCCAAGGCGCTGGGTACCGGTATCGGTCAAGGCGTTTCCTGGCGCGACTTTTGGGTAGAACACAACGAACTCGGCGCCCCCATCTTGCGCATGTGTGGCGAAGCACAAGCCATTGCTGAGCGGCTGGGCGCGGTGAATTATCACCTGAGTTTGGCCGACGAACAAGAAAGCGTCGTGGCCTTCGTGGTGTTGTCGAAATAAGCTAACAAGCCTGCTATGATGCCTCGCAAAAAATTTCCTCTGGAGCCTTCTGTTTATGGATTTTCCGACTATTGAAGCCTGTGTTGGCAACACCCCTCTGGTCCGCTTGCAGCGTTTGCCGGGCGACACCAGTAATACCATTCTTGGAAAGTTAGAAGGTAACAACCCCGCCGGTTCGGTGAAAGATCGCCCCGCTTTGAGCATGATTACTCGCGCTGAATTGCGTGGTGATATTAAGCCAGGAGATACCCTGATTGAAGCTACCAGCGGCAACACGGGTATCGCGCTGGCCATGGCCGCCGCTATCAAAGGCTACAAGATGGTGTTGATTATGCCTGATCACATGAGCGAGGAACGCAAGCAGGCGATGCTCGCCTACGGTGCGACCTTGATTGAGGTCAGCCAGCAAGAGGGCATGGAAGGCGCGCGAGATCTAGCCTTGGCGATGCAGGCCCGAGGCGAGGGTTTGGTGTTGGATCAATTCGCCAACTTCGATAACCCGACTGCCCACTACGAGACCACCGGCCCTGAAATTTGGCGCCAAACCGGCGGTACCGTGACCCATTTTGTGTCATCGATGGGCACAACCGGCACCATTATGGGCGTGTCGGCCTATTTGAAAGAACAAAACCCCGATATACAGATTATTGGTTTGCAGCCGCAAGACGGTTCATCCATTCCCGGAATTCGCCGCTGGCCGGAAGCTTACCTGCCGAAGATTTTTGACCGTGCACGCGTCGATAGAATCATGGATATCAGCCAGCAAGAATCCGAGCAGACCATGCGTGACCTGGCCTCCAAGGAAGGCATCTTCTGCGGTGTGTCCGCTGGCGGTGCGGTCGCTGGCGCGCTTCGACTGTCCAAGGAAGTGGAAAACGCGGTGATTGTTGCCATCATTTGTGATCGCGGTGACAGGTATTTGTCGACAGGTGTTTTCGCGTAGGCAGTTCATTTGGCACTCTTTGTGCTAACTGTTGTCGAAGCTTCACGTGACAAAATAGATTAAGGAACAACATGGTTAAGGTTAGAGCAGACTACCCCCAACTAGACGATGGACGTGTCGACGTCGAATCGTGGGCGCAGCGCATTCTGGCAGACCGTGAGGGTATTTCCTTTAGCGAGGTGGTGAAGGCCTGTCTGGCCGCTGAATGCGCCGAGCAAGAAGCCCACAAAGCACAAAATATTTGGGATCAAAATACCTCTGCCTTCCTCACCGGTCTTGAAATGGCCGAAATTCTGTCGGATTTAAAACTCGATCAAGATACGCTGGTTGCGGCGATTATTTATCGGGTTGTGCGTGAAGGTTCCATGCGTATTGAGCAGGTCGAAGAGGACTTCGGACGCTCTGTTGCTCAGCTCATTACCGGCGTGCTGCGCATGGCGGCCATTTCGGCAGTACGCACCGAAGAAAGCCAAGTATTCGGCAAAAATTCGGCGCAGGCGGATAAGACCCGCAAAATGCTCATTTCGCTGGTCAATGACGTTCGAGTTGCACTCATTAAACTTGCCGAGCGAACCTGCGCCATTCGCGCAGTTAAAAACTTCCCTGGCAAGCGCGAGCGCGTCGCCCGCGAAATCGCCAATATCTACGCGCCGCTGGCGCATCGTCTCGGTATTGGCCACATCAAGTGGGAGCTCGAAGACTTATCCTTCCGCTACCTCGATAGTGATAACTACATGCGTATTGCCCGCCTACTCGATGAAAAACGCCTTGAGCGCGACAGTTTCATCAAGGAAGTGGTGGGGATATTGCGCGGTGAAATTCAGAACCTCGGTATCGAGGGTGATGTCGCCGGCCGGGCTAAGCACATCTACTCGATTTGGCGCAAAATGCAGCGCAAGAATATCAGTTTCTCGCAGGTGTACGACATTCGCGCGGTGCGTATCCTGGTGCCATCGGTGCAGGATTGCTATGCCATGTTGGGTGTTGTGCACACGTTGTGGCGCAATATCCCCAACGAGTTCGACGACTACATCGCCAACCCTAAACACAACGGTTATCGCTCCTTGCACACCGCGGTCATCGGGCCTCACGGCAAGGTGTTAGAGGTACAAATTCGCACCTTTAATATGCACGAGGATGCCGAGTTCGGCGTCTGTGCGCACTGGCAGTACAAGGGGGCCGATAACGCCGCTGGTAAGGGCGATAGCTACGAAGAAAAAATTGCCTGGCTACGGCAGGTGCTCGAGTGGCACGAAGACATGGGTGGCGAGGGTGATCTCGATGCGGTGGATGATATCGTTCAAGACCGCATTTACGTATTTACCCCCGATGGTCACGTGGTGGATCTTGTGCAAGATGCCACGCCGCTTGATTTCGCCTACCACATCCACACCGAAGTGGGGCATCGCTGCCGCGGTGCCAAGGTCAATGGCCGTATCGTGCAACTGACCCACACCCTGCAAACCGGTGATCAGGTCGAAATTTTGACCGCCAAAGAAGGCGGCCCTTCGCGCGATTGGCTGCGTGAAAACCTTGGTTTCTACAGTTCGTCGCGCACCCGCTCGAAGATTCAGTACTGGTTCCGTCTGCAAAACCGCGACGAGAATATCTCCGCCGGTCGCGCCTTGATTGAACGTGAGTTCAAACGTCTGGCGCTAACGAGCCTGGACTACAAAGCCATTTCGCAGCGCCTGCACTTCCAGAAGGTGGACGACATGTACGCTGCGGTGGGGGCGGGGGATACCAGCCTAAGCCACGTGATGCAGGTGGCCCAGCAGTTCTTGGCCCCGGCCGAAGAAGAAAAGCCGGCCATCACCGAGCGCAAACCGTCGCAGGATTCAGGTAAGGCCGACAATATTCACATCGAAGGTGTGGGTAAGTTGTTAACCCAATTCGCGCGTTGCTGTAAGCCAGTGCCCGGCGATGACATTGTTGGTTACATTACCCAGGGGCGTGGTGTGTCCATTCACCGCGCCGACTGTGCGCAAGCCTTGCACCTGAAGGGGCAAGATCCACATCGTATGATCGAAGTGTCGTGGGGCGGCGGCGAGAGCCATGTCTACCCTGTCGATATTCACATCGAGGCCTACGACCGGCAGGGCTTGTTGCGCGATATCACCGGTTTGCTGTCGGTGCACAAGGTCAACGTGTTGGGTATGAATACCCGCAGTGACACCAAGCACCACACCGCCAAGATGACGATTACGCTAGAGATACGCGAGATGTCTGAGTTGTCGCGCTTGTTCGATCGCATCGGCAGTCTGCCCAACATCATTTCTGTCGAGCGGGAGCGCGCCTAGTGACTGAGCTTTATAGCGTCGATGATTTGCTAGGCGTCATGGCCGCCTTGCGCCACCCGGAAACCGGCTGCCCTTGGGATATCAAACAAAGCTTTCGCAGTATTGTTCCCTCGACCGTGGAAGAGGTGTACGAGTTGGTCGATGCCATCGAGCGCGAAGACTGGGACCACATTGCTGAAGAGCTCGGTGATGTCATGTTCCAAGTCGTGTTTTATGCCCAGATGGGCCAAGAACAGGGCCGCTTTAACTTTGCCGACATCGTGCACACCCTCACCGAAAAGCTGATTCGCCGCCATCCCCACGTGTTTGCCAAGCAGGGTGAAGCGATCAGCGAAGAGGAGGTTAAGCGCAACTGGGAGGCGATCAAACAGCAGGAGCGCAGCGGCAAGCAGAAAACCCGCGTCCTCGACGATATTCCCACTGCCTTGCCCGCCTTGACCCGCGCCCAGAAGCTCACCAAACGCGCCGCCACAGTGGGCTTCGATTGGAAAAATATCAACCTAGTGCTTGGCCAAATCAAAAGCGAAATTATCGAGTTAGAAGAGGCCATTGAAGCGGGTGACACGGCCCACAGTGCCGAGGAACTTGGCGATGTGCTGTTGTGCGCTGCCAATCTAGCGCGCCATTTAAAAATTGACGCCGAGCAGTGCTTGCGCGATGGCAACGCCAAATTCGAACGTCGCTTTAACTATATCGAAGATCATTCTCCTATCCCCCTGCAAGACAGCACCCTCGAGGCCATGGATGCACTGTGGCACGAGGCGAAATCGAAAGGGCTTTAAGCCCCTTATACCTTTTCTATGCCGGATTAGGGTGTATTCACCTATCTACCAAACTAAAAGTAATAACAATTGATTTGAAAATAACCAATTGCGTGAATAGAATGGCTCGCTTTTGTTAAATTTTGACGAGAAAACACTGATGAATATGCCCGCTGAAGACGTCTTTGCGCCGCTGCAAAATATCATTGAGCCTAAGTGGTGGACGGGAGTGGCTCCCATCGCTGCTGAGCGTTTCGTGATTGATGGTGAGAAATTCCGTGTCGATGATGCGCCCCTTGCGCCAAGCGCTGAGCTCGCTGCTGCGATGCAGGCTGCCTATGATGACGTTGGCCTGGTTCACGTTATTAACACCGGCTTGACCGATCTACAGGATATGCGTGATGTGGCGACCCAGGTGCTAAAATCTCCTCGTCAATACGACGGTGGTTCAAACCCTCGCAACGCCATTACTAAGAACGTGTACGAGATCGGTGCCCCCTTAGAAGCGTGGTTGCACTACCACCACGAAATGGCCTACATCGGTTCTAGCACCCGCATGCTGGGTTTTATGGCCAACAAAATGCCTGCCAAAGGCGGCGACACCTTCGTGTCAGATAACGTGAAAGCTACCGAGGCGCTGTTGGCAACTGAATTTGGTCAGAAACTAAAGCGTTTGGGCTTGTGTTACCACCGCGACCTGACCGATCGAGAAGATTTTGTGGATCGTTTGAATATCGGTGTATACAACCACTGGCAGCAGTCTTTCATGACCGACGACCCAGAAGTGGCTGTTGAACGCGCTCAAAATAGCGGTCTGGAAGTGGAGTGGGGCCCCAATCGTTTGTTGAAAACGCGCTTCTACATTTCGGCGTTTGAGTACTTCCCTGAATTAGATCGCAACCTGTTGTACAGCAGCTTGGCCGACGACCACATGTGGTTCGATACCTGGCCGCTGGTTCAGCACTTGCCGGTTGATCAGCGCCCGTTGAAGCTGACCTTTGGCGACGGTAGCGAAATGACCGCCGAAGAAAAGGCGCTGTTTTTAAAAATCTACGACGACTACGGTATGCCGATCGAGTGGAAAGTAGGTGACATCGCCTTGATCTGTAACTACCGCTTCGCGCACGGTCGCCCCGCGATCCACCTGCAGCCAGGTGAAGAGCGCGAATTAGGTGTGTTGATTGGTGAGTCCTACGACCGCGTCGGTGACGTCGACGGCAAGTGGTAGTCGTTAAGAACCGCGCATTAAAAAAGGGCCTCACGGCCCTTTTTTAGTTTTCGACGAACTCCACCACTTCTAAGTGGAAGCCGGAGATGCCATTGTAGCGTGAGGGTGGTCCCATCAATCGCATTTTACCGACGCCCAATTGGGTGAGAATTTGCGATCCGGCGCCGATCACGCGGAACACAATTTGGCCTTGTTCACTGACGCTGCGCGGCTCGGGTTTGGGCAGTTCGGGGAACATACGAATTTGCTCCAGGAGGCTGTCGTCGCTTTCTTTTTGCCCTACCAACACCAATACGCCTTCACCAGCATCAGCAATGGTTTTCAGCGAGTGGGGTAGCGACCACGTTGTGTTTGTGTCTGGCAATACCGTTTGGAACAGGTCGCGCAGGGTATTGAGGGTTTGCACGCGCACCAAGGTGGGTTGGTCCGCTTTAATGTCGCCTTTGCTCAGCGCGTAGTGACGGGTGTTGTCGACACGGTCGTGGAAGACATGCAGATCAAATTCGCCAAAGGCGGTGGTGATCGATTTTTGTTCGATACGCTCGACGGTGGCGTCGTGCATGGCGCGGTATTCAATCAGATCAGCGATGGTACCAATTTTAATGTTGTGTTTCTCAGCAAAGGCTTCAAGTTCAGGGCGCTGGGCCATGGTACCGTCTTCGTTCATAATTTCGACAATCAACGCGGCGGGTTGGTAGCCGCCCAAGCGCGCCAGGTCGACACCGGCTTCGGTGTGGCCGGCGCGGCTGAGTACGCCGCCTTGTTTAGCAATCAGGGGGAAGATATGACCCGGTTGGATGATATCCTCAGGTTTGGCGTCCGGCGCAATGGCTGCCTGGACTGTACGGGCGCGATCTGCTGCTGAGATGCCTGTGGTGGTGCCCGTCGCCGCTTCAATCGATACGGTAAAGTTGGTCGAGTGAGTGGACTTATTACGGTCGACCATCAGCGGCAGATTAAGTTGTATGGCTCGTTCTTCTGTAATGGGCAAGCAAATTAGTCCGCAGGCCTCGCGGGCAAAAAAGGTCACCACTTCGGGCGTGACGGCTTCGGCGGCAATAATTAGATCGCCTTCGTTCTCGCGATCTTCATCATCCATCAGGATGACCATTTTGCCTTGTCGAATATCGTCGATAATTTCTTGAATGCTGTTCAGTGCCATAGCCAATACCTTATTGTGAGTCGCCACATTATATATGAATAATGTGGCGTGTGAGAGCATCGCAACCGTCGCTCTTAGGTCAAATAGAGTAATGCGACCTATTATTTTTTAAATACGACGCATTAACCGCATTTATATCGCGTATGGCTAATAAACTCCTTTGGTCTACTTGTCAGCATCAATGTCACTGTGTATTGTGTCGCCATTCAAAAACTAAAGTGTCGCGAAAAGACGACAAAGACTAAGGAGCATTTCATGCGTTTGATTTTGCTAGGCCCCCCAGGCGCCGGTAAAGGTACCCAGGCTCAGGCTATTATGGAAAAGTTTGGTGTGCCTCAAATTTCTACAGGCGACATGCTGCGCGCTGCCGTAAAAGCGGGCACGCCCTTGGGTGTTGCGGCTAAGGAAATCATGGACGCGGGTGGTTTGGTATCAGACGACATCATTATCGGCTTGGTACAGGATCGCATCCAAGCGGACGATTGCGCCAACGGTTTCATGTTCGACGGTTTCCCTCGCACCATTCCCCAGGCGGAAGCGATGCGTGACGCGGGAGTTCAAATTGACCACGTGTTGGAAATATCGGTCGACGATGAAGAAATCGTCAAGCGTATGTCAGGCCGTCGTGTTCACCCCGATTCAGGTCGTACCTACCACGTCATCTACAATCCCCCTAAAGCGGAAGGTGTTGACGATATCACCGGTGAAGCCTTGATTCAGCGCGACGATGACAAAGAAGAAACCGTGCGCAAGCGTTTGTCTGTATACCACGATCAAACCGCCCCATTGGTTGATTTCTATCGTGCGATGGAAGGCCCCCAGTACCACAAGATCGAAGGTGTGGGTGCCGTTAGCGATATTACAGCTAAGGTTTTCTCTGCGCTGTCGTAAGTTTTTTGTGTTATCAAAAACGCTCCCACACGGGGGCGTTTTTTTTAGGAGTTAGCTATGCAAATTAGCAAAGACAAGGTTGTACAAATGGCCTACCAGCTTTACAACGCTGATGATCAATTGATCGAATCCAGCGATGAGGGGCAGCCACAATTGTATCTACACGGCCACAATAACATGATGCCCTCGGTTGAAAAGCAGCTCGAAGGTTTGAGCGCCGGTGAATCAGCCAGCTTGACGCTGTCTCCAGATGAGGCCTACGGCGAGCGCGAAGAGGGTCGCGTGGCTCGCGTACCCATTAAGCACTTAGTGGGCGCACCCAAGCGCTTGCAGGTGGGCATGGTGGTTAGCGTCAATACCGACCAAGGCGCCGCTCCTGCGACCGTGTTGAAGGTGGGTAAGTTCAACGTCGACTTAGACACTAACCACCCCTTGGCGGGTCAGAGTGTGCGCTTTGAAGTGCAGGTGCTCGATGTGCGTGAAGCCACCGCCGAAGAGCTGCAGCACGGTCACGCCCACGGCCCTGGCGGTCACCACCACCACTAAGTGCGATCTGGCGCGTCCGCAGTCTTGGCAACGACGCGCTTTTGCCGCATGATACATGGCGTTTTTCATCCAAGGAGACGCCATGTCCATCCAGTCCATTATCGAAAGCAAACTCGATAGCACTTTTTCTCCCCAGTTTCTCAACGTGGATAACGAAAGCCACGGCCACAACGTCGCTAAAAATGCCGAAACCCACTTTAAGGTGGTATTGGTCAGTGAGGCATTTGACGGGGTGCGCAAGGTGGCGCGACACCAGCAAGTTTACGCGTGTTTGGCGGCGGAATTAGAGGCCGGTGTGCACGCCTTGGCGCTACATTTGTACACCCCTGCCGAGTGGGCTGAGAAGGGTGAGGCGCCCGCCAGCCCTAACTGCATGGGCGGTTCAATAAAGTAACCTCGAGGTGACTATGCAAAAGACAGCCATTGCTTTGTGTTTAGCGTGTTTGACTTTGAACGCATCGGCTCAATCGACTGATGAGCGCGCGCAGGTACTTGCCAATCAGCACTTGATTATCGATACCCACATCGATGTTCCCTACCGGCTCACAGAGCACTGGGAAGACGTCACCCGCGCGACCGTTGGTGGGGATTTTGATGCCCCCCGCGCTGTGGCCGGTGGATTGAATCTGCCCTTTATGTCGATTTACATCCCCGCCGCGAAGGAAGCCGAGGGTGGCGCGGCCTTGTTAGCCAATCAGCTAATAGACCAAGTTGAAGCCTTGGTCGCCAGGGCGCCCGCGCGATTCACCATGGTGAACACGGCAGATCAGGCCGAGGCCCTGTTGCAAAGCGGCAAAATCGGTTTGGCGCTCGGTATTGAAAACGGCAGTGCCATCGAATACCAGTTGGACAATTTGCAGCATTTCTATGCGCGCGGTGTACGCTACATCACGCTGACCCATTCCAAAAGTAATCAGATCTGTGACTCGTCCTACGACGAGAACCACCAGTGGGATGGCTTGAGTCCCTTTGGTGAAAAGGTGGTGGCGGAAATGAATCGCCTCGGCATCATGGTCGATATTTCCCATGTCTCTGACGCGGCGTTTTACGATGTGCTGGCGATTAGCAAGGCGCCACTTATCGCCACCCACTCCTCTGCGCGGCATTTCACACCCGGCTGGGAGCGCAACATGAGCGACGACATGATT
Organism: uncultured Pseudomonadales bacterium; assembly: GCA_964598145.1. Classification (GTDB taxonomy): domain Bacteria; phylum Pseudomonadota; class Gammaproteobacteria; order Pseudomonadales; family JAHEIH01; genus JAHEIH01. Next base: position 3,203 of record CAZRAM010000014.1, on the reverse strand, counting down.
CGTGCTTTAGCGGAGAAGGGCGGTGTTATCCAAATAAACATCGGCTCCACCTTCCTGACGGCCGCGGCGCGCAAATGGTCGACTGAATTTGCAGCGGCCAAAAAAGAAATACAAGCCAAATTTGGTGAATTTGATGACTGGGATGAGGCGGGCCACGAGCGTCGCTACCGTGAAATGAATCCCTATCCCTACGCCGATGTTGATGATGTGCTCGACCATATCGATTGGGTAGTGCAATTGGTCGGTGTGGATTACGTGGGTATTGGGACTGACTTTGACGGAGTGGGAGACAGCTTGCCGCTGGGCTTTAAAGACGTTTCGCAGTATCCCAACCTGATCGCTGGCTTGCTGGGTCGCGGTTACAGCGAGCAAGACATCGCCAAAATACTTGGCGGCAATACCCTGCGCGTGTGGCGCGCCACCGAGGCAGTGGCACGCCAAATGGCGTCGAACTAGCTATATGGCAGGGCGGGCAGTAGGGGGCGGTAGCTCTCTACCGCTTTGTTGAATATCGCTTCCACATCAACCTTGGCGCCGCTTTCTGCGCGGCGAGAAATCATGGTGATAGGAAACAATACCTCGCTTCGATCTTTGTAGCGCAGGGCGCGGTTGCGGCCGTCGTCGTCCTCATAAACCACCCAACTTAAGCCCAGCTCGCTGGCGATGATATCGCCCAAGACCACGCCCATTGCCTGCAGTGTGGCGGTGTCGCTCGGGCCCACAATTTTGCGGTCCAGCAGGCGTTGCAGGATGCGTAAATCGTTGTGTTTGTCACCGCGTAGCTGGCTGCCGAGATAGCGTCGAGCCAGGCCGTCGACGCTGGCGCGTTGCCGCTGGGTATGCCCCTTATCGATGTTGGTGAACTCGATAATTTGCTCCCATTTGTTGTCTTTGTTAGCCGGAGTAATAGGCGACGAAAGGCTTTGCGCGGCCACGGGTGTGGTGGTGATTAGCGCGCAGATGGCGAGTGCATTGAGACTTTTTTTCATAATCTTCTCCTACGGGCTGGCATGGTGTCACAGTCGCGTCATAGTCGCTAGGGTATGGCTACTTATATTAGGGCAAAAGTTGGGATTTAAATGCCGCAAAGCCCTTTTCCTGCATGGCTTTTTGGCACGCAACTGAGTAACATTACGCTTTTGCAAAATTTGGTAGTGGAGTAGTAGATGTTTCAGGGCAGTATGGTGGCATTGGTCACCCCGATGCACGCCGATGGCGCCATTGACTGGGCCGCGTTAGACGCGCTCGTTGATTGGCATATCGAGCAGGGTACCAACGCGATTGTTGCGGTGGGTACAACCGGCGAGTCTGCTACTCTGAGTGTCGATGAGCACAAGCGTGTTATCGAAGCCACTGTGCGCCGCAGCGCTGGACGTTGCCCCATTATCGCGGGCACCGGTGCGAACTCGACGGCAGAGGCTATAGAACTGACCGAAGCGGCCAAGGCGGCAGGCGCCGACGGCTGTTTGTTGGTAGTTCCCTACTACAACAAGCCTACCCAGGAAGGTCTTTACCTGCACCACAAAGCGATTTCAGAAGCTGTCGATATCCCCCAGATTCTATACAACGTACCTGGCCGAACTGCCTGTGATATGCTGCCTTCCACGGTGGCCCGCATCGTTGAATTCGACAACGTGGTGGGCATCAAAGAAGCGACCGGTGATATGCAGCGCGCTCGCGAAGTGTTGGCAGCTTGTGAAGGCAAGGCGCTGGTATACTCGGGTGACGATGGTACCGCGACCGAACTCATGCTGCTGGGCGGCAAGGGCAATATTTCGGTGACCGCCAATATTGCACCTGCGGTCATGGCGCAAATGTGCGCGGCGGCGATTGCCGGCGATGCCGACCAGGCGCGTGCTTTAAATGCCCAAGTGGAGGAACTCCACAAGGTATTGTTTGTCGAATCTAATCCTATTCCCGTGAAGTGGGCGGTGGAGCAGTTAGGACGTTGTGGTGGCGGTATTCGCTTGCCATTGACGCCGTTATCTGCCCAGTACCACGACACTGTGCGCGCCGCGATGCGTGCCGCTAACTTGCTGTAATTTGGAACTATTGATGAAATTGCGTGTTGCCGTGATTGCAATGACCAGCGCCTTGTCGGCCTGTTCAATGCTCCCCGATTTAAGTGAGACCTTTCCCGATCGCTCTAAGTACTACTTAGAAGCCCGTGAGATGGCCGAGTTAAAACTGCCAGAAGGCATGACGCGCTCATCGTTGAACGATCTCTACGTGCTACCTGATCCCGTTGAAGGGCCTTTGATGGCCGATGAGAGCCAGCTCAAGCCCAAGCCTCTGGTGGCATCAGATGCCGAGCAGTTTGTGCGTGTGCAAGCGCTGGATGGCGAGAGCTGGATCGTGATGGAGTTGTCTACCGGTCAAGCGTGGCCACGCGTTCGCGCCTTCTTTGAAGGCAACCGCCTGCCGCTTCAACAAGTGGATGGCAAAGCGGGCGTGCTGGAAACCAACTGGTTGACCAGCAAGAGTGATCCCTCGGTGGTTGAGCGTTACCAAATCGCCGTGCAGCCAGGCGTACAGCCCGCCACTGCAGAAATCCACGTGCAGCAAAAATCCTCATCGCGCGACGATATGGACACTATTGTGCTCGATTGGGATGCGGTGTCTGACTCTAGCGAACGCGAGCGTTGGATGGTGATGGAACTGGCTAACTACCTAGTGCAGGATTCAAGCAGTGCGTCGGTATCTTTGCTAGCGCAGGGCATTAGTGAGGCGAGCCGCGTGAAAGTGGTTGAAGAGGCCGGTATGCCAGCGTTCATCGAACTGCAACTTGGCTTTGACCGCGCTTGGGCGGCGATGACCCTAGCCTTGAAAAAGACCCAGTTCGAAGTCGACGATCGCAACCGCTCGCAGGGTCGTTACTTCATAACCTACAAGCCGGTCGCGTCTGAAGAAGACGGTCAGTCGGGTTTCTGGAGTAGTTTGTTTGGCGGTGACGCTGAGCAAATCAAACACTTTGGAACCACCTTCCAATTGGTGTTGCGCCAGTTGAACAAAGACACAGTGACCATCGAATTGGTTCCTGAGCAGGCTGGATTCCCCGAGGAAGACCGCCGTGCGCTGTTGGAAATTCTCAAGAGCAATATCTCATAGTGTTGTCTTTCGCCTCGCTGGGTAGTGGCAGTCGAGGCAATTGCACCTTAGTGCAGCGAGGCCACACCACCCTGATGATCGATTGCGGATTCAGC
>CAZRAM010000013.1:0-36805 GCA_964598145.1 uncultured Pseudomonadales bacterium | reverse complement strand
TCGGCATACCGTCAAACTTGGGCTCGTTTTCACAGCCAAATGGTTCGTCATTGTCTTTTAAAAATTCAGCTTTGCGGCCCTCATTGCCACGCCACATCACTGGCATGGTGGAGGGAGAAAACAACCCAAGCAAACGTGTTCCTTTGGCATTAAGTAGTTCGTCACTGTCTTGCAGCACGCTAAAGCCTGCCTGTTGCGCTTTTTCTAGCAAGTGTTGGCCATCGCTGTCGCTGGCTTGATCGAAGTGTTTGACGCCACCGCCCAAAATGACTTGCGCCTGACTCTCCACCAACTGTTGGGCAATCGATCCAGGCCCGCCGTTTGCCTTGCTGTCGGTATCGCAGCGCGGCTTGATGATGCCGTAGTAAGAGGCTGAAGCCGACATCATGTTCGGGCCTTCACAGCCACGGTATTTGCTGTGGCTTAAAAACGAGGCGGGTGTCGCATCGGTCACGCTGGCGGTGCTCACAACCCCGGTGGCGATGCCGGCGTCGGCGGCCAATTCCATGATGGTTTTAAGCGGCTTGTTGGTGTTGGCGGTGCTACTGATTCTGCCTTTAGAGGTCACAACCCCAGTGGCGATGGCGCTGGCGGTATTGGCAGAGTCAGCCACAAACACCGGTTTGCTGGGATCTTCTTCATCCACTGTCAGTACCGCCACGCTGCTACGCACCGGCATTTTATCCAGCGTCAGTTGCCCGGCCGGGCCTTCCAGATAGTTGCGGGCGATGGTGACCTGCTGGTCGTCCATGCCATCGCCAATGATGAGAATGATATTTTTCGCGGGTGTGGCAAAACTTGCCGAACTGATCACAGATAGTGCCATTGCGATGAGGGTATGGTTAACTCTGAACATAGATATACCAAAAATAAATAAGATGGTCGTGAGCATATGAGAAATTGGTTATTAATCCTAGGTCTTTCTTTACCTGTTTTGTCGATGGCGAATTCTGCGGTGATGCAGGGTTTCCCCCCCGTGCGCGAAAGTCAGGTGCACATGGCGAATGCCCTCACGCCGCCCTTTAGCCACTGGGCCATGCACAACCCGGGTACCCTCTATCCCTCCGAACGTATTCCCCGCGCTGGCGAAATTATTCCCATGCCGGTGGATATGATGCACTCACTGGGCGATGTGTTAGTCGCCCCCAACCTCAGTTTTAAAGGCGCTTTTGAACAGCATTTCGCTGATGGAGTGGTAGTTCTTCACAAGGGTACATTGGTATACGAGCAGTATTTCAATGGCATGCAGGACAACGACCACCACATCTGGTATTCCATGACTAAATCCTTAGTCAGCGCGGCGTTTGGTATTTTGGTCGATCAGGGTAAGGTAGAGCTCGATAAGTCGCCAGCAGACTATATCCCCGAACTGAAGGGCAGTGGTTTTGAGCGAACCACCATCCAGCACGTACTCGATCACATGTCGGGTCTAGCCTTCAAAGAAAATTACACCGACCCCAATTCGGAATTCGTTCGCTACTACGCGCCAACCCTCAACATGCTTTTCATGCCCGGTGCCCGTGACGCCATGCCGCATAACACCGACATCTTGGGCGCCTGGGATTTCGCCGCCAAATTTGCCAAGCCAGATCCAGCGGTGATGCCGGGAGAGATGTTCGATTACAACTCCAGTAATGCAGATGTGCTGGGTTGGTTGATCGCCCGCCTCAGCGGCATGCACGCGGCTGACTTCATCCAGCAACACATTTGGTCAAAGCTGGGTGCCGAGCACGATGCAGCAATGATTGTCGACCGCGCGTTAATGCCGGTATCGACCGGCGGTATGATGTCGACCCTGCGCGACGCCGCACGCTTTGGCCAACTGGTGATGCAGCGCGGCGAGTACAATGGCCAACAAGTTCTGCCCTTATCGTGGATGAATTCGATCACCGATTACGATCCTATTCACATGGATAGTATGGCCAACAACCCGATCTATCAGGACAACGATTGGGTGGCGTACCACAACATGTGGTGGCAGCTCGATCGTACGCGAGGTGAATTCGCAGCGACCGGCATTCATGGCCAAGTGATTTATATTAATAGGGATGCGGGCGTAGTAATTGCTTACTTTTCAAGCCAGCCAAAGGCCAGTGCAGCACGCAATCCCAACTACCAAGCCAAATTGCGAGCCGCGCGATTTATGGCGGATTACTTGTCGGCCGAATAATCTGCCTTAGGCAATAATATGTAGTAGATGGCATACATCAACAGGGTCATGGCCATAATGACGATGACCATGGGTCTCGCACTGCCATCGTAAATTGCCCCAAGCAGGGCGCTTCCCAGTGCACCGCCAATCATCTGTACAAAGCCCATAAGGGAAGAGGCGGTGCCCGATTTTTCAGGGAAATTGTGCAGCGAGCCATTGACGAGCACGGGCATGAACAGTCCCGCGCCGAAGGCGGCGAAGCTATAGAAAAAGCACAATGTAAAGGGCGTTTCCCAGCCGGTGAAGTTGAAAAACAAGTTGGCGACCGCGGAGAAGACCATCAAAAATGCCGACATACCTACCGAGTGAGCAAAGCCGTTTTTACGCCATTTAGTGCCCAGCATGGTGCCGCTGATGTAGCCAGCGTTAACCATCAAGTAGTAGAGGCCAAAGCCCACTTCGCTGACGCCATACACCTCGATCAAAATAAACGACGCGCTCGATAAAAAGGCGTAGTGCACGAATAGCATAGTGCCGTTGGGCAGGGCATAAGCTAGAAATTCACGGTGCTTCAGAATGCTCCAAAAATTTGCCATCATTCGCTGCGGGTGAAGCGATTGAACATTTTCAGGCTTAAGCGTCTCGGGCAGTTCCCGCAGGCTTATGGCTAGGGTGATCAAGCCCACCACTAACAAGAAGGCAAAGGTCGCCTGCCAGCCGGAGTGCTCAACCAAAAAGCCCCCCACGATGGGCGCCATGGTCGGTGCAATCGCCACGGTGGCACTGACGATCGACAGCGCGTGTAAGGCCTCGGAGGGCTGATATACATCGCGGATAATGGCGCGTCCTAGCACCAAGCCCGTTGAGGCACCAATGGCTTGTAAGGTACGGAACAGAATCAGGCTGGCGATGCTGTCGGCAAAAATACTGGCCAAGCTACCAATCGCAAAGATGATCAGGCTAATGTGCATCACCGGGCGGCGACCGTAGCGGTCGGAAATGGCGCCGCAGAACAGTTGCGAAATCGCCAAGCCCAGCATATAGGCGGTCAGCGTCAGCTGAATTTGGTCGGGGCCCACCGCAAAGGCTTTAGCCATGGCGGGGAAGGCGGGCATATAGATGGCGGTGGCTAAAGGACCCACCATAGAGACCAAGACCAATAGCGCCAATAGACGATAGGAATGTTCAGTCCTTTGATTCAAGGTGCTCTCCACAAAAGTAGGCATTGTACGCCTAAATTCCCTAGGTATTGTATGGCTTTATGCCATTGTACAAAGTTTTTTTGCCCGCTAAGCTCTAAGACTCAGCACTGGCGTATCAATAAATATGCACTACTAAATATAAAGGAATGCTTGCATGATTGAGTTGTACACCTCGCCGACCCCCAACGGTTGGAAGATTTCTATCGCCCTGGAAGAGATGGGCGTCCCGTATCAGGTGAAAGCGATAGACCTAGGGAGTAACGAGCAAAAGGCGCCGGACTATTTGGCGATCAATCCCAACGGGCGAATCCCCACCATTGTGGATACCGACAACGACAACTTTGCCGTGTTTGAAAGCGGTGCCATCTTGCTTTACCTGGCGCAGAAAACGGGTAAGTTCTGGTCGCAGGACGCCAAGCAACAGTCGGTCATCACCCAGTGGTTGATGTTTCAAATGGGTGGTATTGGGCCGATGATGGGACAGGCCAATGTTTTTTATCGCTACTTTCCAGAGAAGATTCCCGCCGCCATTAACCGCTACCAAAGCGAGGTGCGGCGGCTGTTTGAAGTGCTTAATAAGCGTTTGGGCGAAGCGACGTATTTGGCGGGTGATGAATACACGATTGCCGATATCGCGACCTATCCATGGGTGCGTGGATACAAGTGGTCGGGCGTGACGATTGATGGCCTAGAGCATTTGCAGCGCTGGCTTAGTGCGATTGAGCAGCGGCCGGCGGTCATCGCTGGTATGGATGTGCCATACAAAATGGCCGATGTTTTGAAGGGCAAAGATACCAGCAAAACCGAGCAGTTCATCAAGCAGGCCCGCAACATGGTGCAAGGTTTAGAGGCGGGGGATAAGGCGTGAGCAAAATCAGCCTGTTGATGATTGTCTTGGCGATCACGGCGATCTATTTCGGCGTGTTCGGCTGGTTTTTGGCGGGTTTGTTTGTGTTTTGGGCGGGCGCGCGTACTTATTTGAAGTTTGAAGAGCCCGAGCTAGAAGCTGAGGCCGGAGAGGAAGAGGCGCAAGAAAAGTAATTCGCTTGTTTATTTAAACTGCTTCGCTTGTTCTGCGAACAAGCTCCCACAATGAGTCGTGCTCATGGCACCTGTGGGACGTTATTCGCCCCATCCATGGGGCTCACCCCTTCGGGGTTAGCTTGCGCTAATTCAAAATCGTTCCAGACGATTTTGTGTTCGCAGAATAAGGGAATAAAACTACTCGATACCCCAACCCTTCGCCACATCCTCAAACGACACCATCTCACTGCGCTGTGGCATCGCCGCCGCCGAGCGCGAAAACTTCGGCGCGGGCGCCGGTTGCACCACGCCATCCAGTTCAAAGAATGTCTCGCGCGCCACGTTGTGAGGATGCTGGGGCGCTTCGTCCCAATCCAAAATAGGCGCTACACAGGCGTCGGTGCCGGCAAAGATAGCATCCCACTCGTCTCGCGTTTTGGTCAGGAAAATATGGGTCAGCTTTTCTTTCAGCGCCGGCCAAGCGGCGGGGTTGTTCTGCGCATCAAAGTCGGCGTCTTCGGCCACACCCAATAACTCGCGAAATTTGGCGTAGAACTGTGGCTCAATCGGCCCAATCGAGATGAACTTGCCATCGGCGCAGGTGTAGGAACCGTAGTAGTGAACACCGCCGTCGAGCAAGTTCGACTCGCGTTGATTCGACCAACGCCCCATGGCTTTCATGCCATACATCATGCTGGAGAGAAGCGCCGCGCCATCGGTCATGGCGGCATCAACTACCTGCCCGCGGCCACTTTGTTTGGCTTCATGCAGAGCCGCCAAAATGCCAAAGGCCAGCATCATGGCGCCGCCACCAAAGTCACCCACTAAATTCAGCGGCGGGCTGGGGGGGCGATCCGCAGGGCCAACGCCGTAAAGCGCGCCGGTAAGGGCGATATAGTTGATGTCGTGACCGGCGGCATGAGACAGTGGGCCGTATTGTCCCCATCCCGTCATGCGACCGTAGATCAAACTCGGTTGTCGCGCCAAACAGACATCGGGGCCAAGCCCTAGGCGTTCCATCACACCGGGGCGAAAGCCTTCGATCAAAATATCCGCCTTGGCGATCAAGTCCAGCACTTGTTCGGCGGCACCGGGCGCACGCAAATCCATCGCCACAATACGGCGATTGCGGGCGAGCACATCGTGCGGATCAACCTTGTCACCGACGCGGGTGATGCGCACCACCTCGGCGCCCATATCTGCCAACATCATGCCGCAGAAAGGCCCCGGGCCGATGCCCGCCATTTCGATAACTTTTAATCCAGAAAGTGGTCCCGCCATGGTGTGCTCCTTAATGTTTCCATCAAGAATACCACCATGGGGTTATTGATCTAGTCGCAATGTGCGCCTGAAACGGCTTAGTGCTCCCACTGCTTCAGTAGGTCGAGCAGGTCTTCGGGAGAGGTATCGCGGTAACGCTTGATTTCGCGCTTGCGATCGGGTGTCACGATGAAGAAATACTCGTTATCGAACGAGTCGAAGTAAAATGAACAGCCGTTGGCGAAACTCGCTTCTTCGGGCTTCTTTTGCATAATTTCTTGCAGGTCATTGATAGTGTACATATCACACTCCCAATCTAGGTACTTGCTGTCATGATAGAGGACGTTGGCAAGTTGTCTTTAGAAATACGTATGCAGGCGAAATGTATTGCCTGTACCCCTTCTCGTCATGAGATTAATTCTTCTTCCTGAAGGGCTCTAACACAGAGTATACGTGTTTGAGCGGTCCCGGATTATGTGGCCGATGCTTGGTCTTGGCAATACTGCTGTAACAAAAAAGTTGTAAGAAAGTACGTGGTTATAACTAAGTGCAAAAGAATTGTGGCTTAATGCATTTAGTTGGGTATAAAAAACCGCTGAGAGCTAAGCCCTCAGCGGGGAATTGAAAAAATAAAATCACTTACTGCACTGAAAGCTTGAAGCAAGATTGATATCGCCACCCTTGTATTTCGGCCAAAGCGGGAATTCACAAACGGGGCGAGTACGGCCTTTTGTGGCAGGATTTTCGTCAATGGCGGTTAATGTGGCGGGTACGTGACCTTGTTCTACCCACGCTTGTAGGGCGTCGAAGGTGGCCATGCGCGCTTTAAATGGCCCGGTAACGTGGCCCATGCCGGGTATCACATAAAACTTCACAAATTCGCTCAAGCTCTCTGCGGGGTAGCGCTTTTGTAAGCGTTGCCAGTAGTCAATCGAACTGGTCACAGGAATGAAGTCGTCGACACTGCCGTGGAAAAAGATCAGCTTGCCCCCGGCTTGCTGGAAGGCATCGATATTACTGTTATTCGCGCTCATAAGACCGGCTAAATCGGTAATGCGCCCGGCGTACTTATTAGGGTCAAAACCCTTTAGTGGCTCAATGCTGATGTCGCGAGCAATGGCGTAGCGCAGTGTTGCATCGCCAGGCATGGCTTGTAAGGCTTGATGGGGGCCTTCGCCGCCCAAATTGGGAAAGTTGGCGTCAAAAAAAGTGGATCCAACAAAGGGTGTCCAGCCCGGAAATACGGTATTACCTTCGTCGTCAGGAAAAATACTGAAATCTAATTGTAAAGGGCTGTTGATGATATTAAGCGCAAGGATTTGCGCGTCTGATAGGCAGTCATTGCCCGTATCTTTACCTGCTGCGCAGCGTATAGGGTTGCCGTCATCGTAACTGCTAAAGGGCAGTGTGCGTTCGGCGCATGCTGCGGTGTTGCTAATAATGCCGTCCTCGGCACCGTCTAGCGTATCGCACGCATTGTAGATCGCGCTGACAAAGGATTTAACCTTGCTCGGGTTTAGCCAACCTGCACCGTTGTTGTCGAGCAGGGCACGTGCATAGATATTCGCCGATAGATGCAGCATCACTTCGTTATGTGCCGGGTAACCTGCCACAACACCGTTATAATCACGAGGGAATCGTTGCACGACGTCGAATCCCTCGTGTCCTCCCTGCGAGCCGCCTATGAAGTAGCGGTAGTTGGTTGCGCGACCATAAAAGGTCTCAATAATGCGCTGGGCAACATCGTGGGTCTTTTTCAGTTGTTGATGCCCAAAATTAAGCAGTGCTTCATCATTCAACATGAAGCGACCATCAAAGTTGATCTTAGATTGATGTCCGCTGTCGCTACCGTAGGTGGCAAAACCTTGTTGTAATGGTGTTTGCTCGCTCGTGGGTTGGGCGGTGTAATGCTTATTGGCTTCAATCAGCACACCGTTAAAACCGCCGCCTCCGACATGTAGGCTCTTTTCGTTCCATTGTTTGGGGAGATTGACCTGGAAATGAATGGCATAGCCGTTGTTCGTCACAGGTTTAATATGCCCGCGCACACGACAAACGTTATTACCTGCGTTATTACTTCCATCGTTGACCCATGAGGTACTGTCGACGACGGCGCCGCGGGTGGGTAAGCCGATATCACCCGCTTCAACGGCAAGTGTATTTAAATCGGAGCAATCATCTGCCATTGCCTGAATAGACAGCGTTGAGACTAAGGCGGCCATTAGCCATAGGGTATATTTCATGCAAATCTCCTTTTTGCTAAATCTACCAAGAAGTTGTGGATCTTGTTGTCAGATTGGTGCCAACCATGATCACGTCGAATTTAGACCCAAAGCCGGTCGTTTTTAGGGATGTCGTGCCACACATTGTTGACTAATGTGGTGGAAAAATAACCACTGGAAACACCCCAATGTCGATCAGCGTTTTTGACCTATTTAAAGTAGGTATTGGTCCCTCGAGCTCGCACACCGTTGGCCCCATGCGGGCAGCCAACCGTTTTATCGAAAAGCTCGAGCAGGCTTTGCAGAGCCTTGAGGCGGTCGCACGCATTAAAATCGAGCTGTTCGGCTCGCTGGGTGCCACCGGCAAGGGTCACGGTTCGCCCAAAGCTGTGCTGTTGGGTTTAATGGGCGAGATGCCCGAAACTGTCGACGTGGCGCAGATCGCCGCCACCGTAGCAAGCATTCGAGAATCACGCAAAATCAGTCTCAATAACGTGCATGAGATAGCCTTTGATGAGGATAAAGACCTCATCATGCACCGCCGCAAGGCGTTGCCCAAGCATCCCAATGGCATGCGCTTCGTGGCCTTCGATAAGCAGGGTCAGGCTCTCGCCGCCAGCGAGTATTACTCGGTCGGCGGTGGCTTCGTACTGAACGAAACCGAAATGGATGGCAGCGTTATTGTCGAGGATGCGACACCGCAGCCCTATCCCTTTACCACGGGTGCGGAATTACTGCGCCTGTGTAAGCAACACAGTCTATCGATTAGCGACATCATGCGCGCCAACGAGCGGGTTTGGCGCAGCGATGCTGACATAAATGCCGGCTTAATGAACCTGTGGCGTGTCATGCAGGAGTCGGTGGCGGCTGGTATCGTCACCGAAGGCATTTTGCCAGGCGGTTTGAAAGTTTCTCGTCGTGCTGCGGCGCTGCACCGCCAGTTATTGGCCCACCCAGAAGCGGCCTTGTCAGACCCGCTAACGGTGACCGACTGGGTGACGCTATACGCTCTAGCGGTGAACGAAGAAAACGCCGGTGGCGGTCGCATTGTCACCGCGCCTACCAACGGCGCCGCCGGGATTATCCCTGCGGTACTGCACTACTACAGCCGCTTCGTACGCACCGCCAGCGAAGAGGGAATTCAGCGCTTTTTGCTAACCGCCGGCGCTATTGGCATCCTCTACAAAATTAACGCTTCGATTAGCGGTGCGGAAGTAGGTTGTCAGGGCGAAGTGGGTTCGGCCTGTTCTATGGCCGCAGGAGGCTTGGCCGAGGTGCTAGGTGGTACTCCAGAGCAAGTAGAAAACGCCGCAGAAATCGCCATGGAACACAACCTCGGGCTCACCTGTGATCCCATCGGGGGCTTGGTACAGGTACCCTGTATCGAACGTAACGCCATGGCGGCCATCAAAGCCATTTCCGCCGCGCGCATGGCGATGCGTGGCGACGGCCAGCACTTTGTGTCGTTGGATAAGGTCATTAAAACCATGCGCGATACCGGCCGGGATATGCACAATAAGTACAAGGAAACAGCGCGCGGTGGGTTAGCGTTGAATGTGCTGGAAGTACCCGTCAATATCGTCGATTGTTAAGCTACTGCGCTTCGCTCGTGACGCTTAGTTTATTTAGATAAAAAAATGGCACCCTTGGGTGCCATTTTAGTAGCTTAGGTGCGAACGACCAAGCCATACTCGCGTGAAGCATCCTGCAACCAAAGCCACAGATAGTCGGCAAAGCTGCGACGAATCACCAACTCAAAGCGGTCATCGGCCAAGCGGCGGATGGTGGCGCTGCTCTTGGCAAACACGGTAGATACCACTTTACCCACGGGGAACTTGCTGAGGTGGAAGTCGACCGGGGCGGTTTTCTTCATCACGTCTACCGCGTGCTCGCCAGACACTTCCAACACGGTCAAGCCGCCACCGACATTAACTAGCGCATAGTGGCCGGGCATGTCGCTGTTGAAGGCGCTTTCCAGTTCAAAGGCTTTGGCGCCATCGACAGAGATCAACCACTCGTCGGGAGACATCCAGCGCACCGCGACACCGTCACCTGCAGATGATGTCAGTGGCTGGCAGGGTAGCTCAACACCCAGTAGCTTGCTAGCAGCCTCTACTTGATCGGCGTTGTCGGCGTTGCAGCGCAGGGTCAGCAAACCCATCAAGGGGTGGTGCTGAATAGTGACGCCACCCTCTTGAGGGCCTTGGGCTGCCACGGTCGCCAAATCGGCGTGGTGCAGCGGTGAGCGACCTTGAATGTCGTCGCCAGGCAGTTGGTCCATGACCAGACGCACGTTGTTGTTAGCTTCAGACATTTTGACGCTCTCCTTTTGGATCCAGGAAGATGGGGCTGCAAATTTCCGCTTCGATCACGCTGCCGTCGGCTTGTGGGTAGTAAACCTTCTCACCCATTTTAGACAGGCCGCCTTTCACCAAGCCCATGGCGATGCTGTGGCCGAGGTTTTCACTCCAGTAGCTCGACGTGACGTGACCCACCATAGGCATTGGAATCGGTGCCTTGGGATCGAACACGCCCTGTGAACCTTCGGGAATGACCACTTTGGGATCGGTGGTTTTCAGACCCACCAACTGCTTGCGGTCGGGGCGCACACAATCTTCGCGAGCCATACCGCGCTTGCCGATGTAGCTGAAGGGCTTGCTATTGGCAACTGCCCAACTCATGCCTAGGTCGTGCGGGTGTACCGCGCCGTCGGTATCTTGGCCGGCGATGATGAAACCTTTTTCAGCACGCAGAATGTGCATGGTCTCGGTGCCGTATGGGGTCAGGTTGTACTTCTCGCCGTGGGCGAACAACTGTTCCCACACGTGCAGGCCGTAGTTGGCTTGCACGTTGATTTCGTAAGACAGCTCACCGGTGAACGAAATGCGGAAGATACGGGCGGGAACGCCAGCCACCTTGGCCGCTTTCCAGTCCATGAAGCCAAAGTTTTCGTTCGACAGGTCGCAGTCGGTCAGTTCGGCCAGCAGCTTGCGGCTGTTGGGGCCAGAAATGGTCATGGTCGACCAATGATCGGTTACCGAGTTGAAGTACACTTCCAGTTCAGGCCACTCGGTCTGGTGGTAGATTTCCAACCATTCCAACACGCGCGCCGCGCCGCCGGTGGTGGTGGTCATCAAGAAGTGGTTCTCACCCAAGCAAGAGGTCACACCGTCGTCGAAGATCATGCCGTCTTCGCCACACATCAAGCCGTAGCGGCACTTGCCGACAGGCAGTTTAGCCCAGGCGTTGGTGTACACACGGCCCAAGAATTCGCGCGCGTCCTTACCTTGAATGTCGATTTTACCAAGCGTTGAGGCATCGAGAATACCCACGCTTTCACGGGTCGCTTTACACTCGCGGTTCAAGGCGTCTTGCATCGATTCGCCGGGCTTGGGGAAGTACCAGGGGCGCTTCCACTGACCGACGTCTTCGAACAGCGCGCCGTTGGCTACGTGCCAAGGCTGCATCGCGGTGTAGCGTTTGGGGTCGAACAGCTCACCACAGTCGCGGCCCGCAATGGCGCCAAACGTGATGGGGGTGTAGTTGGGGCGGAACACGGTGGTGCCGGTCTCGGGGATGGTCTTGTTCTGCACTTGGGCAGCGATGGCCATGCCGTTGATGTTACCCAGCTTACCTTGGTCGGTACCAAAGCCCAGCGCGGTGTAGCGCTTGACGTGTTCGATCGACTGGAAGCCTTCGCGGCAAGCCAGTTCAATACCGCCGGCGGTCACGTCGTTTTGATAGTCGACGAATTGCTTCGGCGCGCGCGACATGGGCTTGCGGTGAGGCACCAAGAACAAGGCCATGGCAGGATTGCGCTCGTAGCTTTCGACTTTGGGTGTCATGATGCGGGTGGGTTCGAAGCCCAACTCTTTCAGCGCTTGCTTACCGGCCTCAAGACCTTCTTTAAAGACATTCGCTAACTCGTAGCAACCATTGATACCCCCGGCCGTCAGTTGTTTTTGCACGGTGGGGCCAGGCACGAAGCCAATAATGTCATCGTTCCACACAGGGCGGCTGCCAGTGTGGCAAGACAAGTGCACGGCGGGACTCCAGCCACCAGAGGAAGCGACGGTGTCCACGCTCCACTTGGCTGAAGGGCCAACAACTTTGCTGCCATCTTCGCTGATAGGCGCAATGCTGACGGCTTTTACGCGCTTGCTGCCGTGAACTTCGGTAATTGCCGAACCGGTCATGATGCGAATGCCGCGCTCGTGCATGGCATCGGCTACATAGCCTGTAACGGTTTCACGAGTGTCGACCACACAGCTCACTTTGCGGCCGGCATCATGCCAGTCCATCGCCGCTTGGTAGCCGTAGTCGTTAGTGGTCATCACCACCAGGTTCTCGCCGGGCACTACGCCGTAACGGTTGATGTAAGTTGATACCGCGGTGCTGGTCATACAGCCTGGAATATCGTTGTTGCCGAACACCAAGGGGCGCTCTTGTGCACCAGTCGCCAGAATGACACGCTTGGCGCGCACGCGGTGCATGCGTTGACGAGGCTGGTTGGTAGGCGCACGGTCTGACAAGTGATCGCTGCAGCGCTGGTGAATGGTCAGGAAGTTTTGGTCGTGATAGCCGTTCACAGTAGAGCGGGGTAACAGCAGCACGTCGTCGGATTTCTCCAGTTCGGTGACGACCTTTTTGATCCACTCATCGGCGGGCTTGCCAGAGATGGTCTCTTTGCCATCCAGTAGGCTGCCGCCGAACTCGCTTTGCTCGTCAGCTAGGATAACGCGTGCGCCACCGCGTGCAGCCGCCAGCGCGGCGCACAAACCGGCAGGGCCTGCACCGACAACAAGCACGTCGCAGAACTGGTTCATCTTGTCGTAGATGTCGACATCGCTCTCTTTAGATGAACGACCAAGACCAGCGGCCTTGCGGATGAATGTTTCGTAGGTTTCCCACAGCGACTGCGGGAACATAAAGGTTTTGTAGTAGAAACCGGGGGGCATCATGCTGCCACCGATCTTGCCTACGAGTCCCATGAAGTCGTTATCGACGCTGGGCCAGCCATTGGTCGAACCCGCCACCAGGCCGTCGAACAACTCTTGCTGGGTCGCGCGCACGTTGGGGGTTTGGGTGGCTTCGGTAGCACCTAATTGCACCACGGCGTTGGGCTCGTCGGCACCGGCGGTGATGATGCCGCGAGGGCGGCTGTATTTAAAGCTGCGGCCAACAACGTTGACGCCGTTAGCCAACAGGGCTGACGCCAGGGTGTCGCCCTGGTAGCCGACCATCAGCTTGCCGTTGAATTCAAAGCTCAGGGGTTGGTTACGGTCGATACGACCGCCGCTTTGTAGGCGGTTTTTCTGGTTCATTATTCCGCTCCTAAGACTGCGCTGTGACAGATGGCTTTTCGCCGATCTTGTACGTTTCGTGGATTTCGTAGGTCACAGTATCGCGCGTCATATTGAAGAACTTACGACAGCCGGCCGCGTGTACCCACAACTCATGGTGGATGCCACGTGGGTTTTTACGGAAGTATAGGTACTCACCCCATTCCTTATCGCTCAGCGCCTCGGGGTCGAGGGGGCGGGGGATATGGGCTTGACCCTTCGCGTGGAACTCTTCTTCCTCGCGGTATTCAGCACAGTGAGGACAAAAAATATGTAACATCGCAACTCTCCTCTTAGTGCGCTACGCCAGCAGCGCCGTGCTCATCGATGAGCGCGCCGTTGTGGAAGCGGAACATTGAAAACGGTTTAGCCAATTCGCTAAGTTCGCCTTTGGCAAGGCACTCGGCGAATACGTGGCCCGAGCCAGGGGTCGCTTTGAAACCGCCAGTACCCCAACCGCAGTTGAAGAACAGGTTCTTAACGGGGGTATCGCTCAAAATGGGGCAAGCGTCAGGGCAGGTGTCAACGATACCGCCCCACTGGCGGTTCATGCGCACGCGGCTGAACATGGGGAACAATTCCAAGATCGCCTGCACGGTGTGCTCAATGGTGGGGTACGAACCGCGCTGACCGTAGCCGTTGTAGCCATCGATACCGGCACCAATGACCAAGTCGCCTTTATCCGACTGGCTAACATAGCCGTGCACGTGGTTAGACATCACCACGGTGTCGAGCACCGGTTTGATGGGTTCAGACACGAGCGCTTGCAGAGGGTGTGACTCCAGTGGCAATTCGAAGCCGGCCATTTTAGCCAATACGCTAGAGTTACCAGCTACCACGCAGCCCACTTTGTCGGCTTTGATGTCGCCGTAGCGGTTGGTTTTTACACCGGTGATGGTGCCATCTTCGATGATCATGTCGACCACTTCGGTCTGTTGGATCAGGTCAACGCCCATGGCGTCAGCGGCGCGGGCAAAGCCCCATGCTACTGCGTCGTGGCGGGCCACACCTGCACGTGGCTGCCAAGAGGCGCCTAGAACTGGATAGCGGGTGTTCGCCGAGCAATCCATCATCGGTACAATTTCTTGTACTTGTTTGGTGTCGAGGACTTCACCGTCGATGCCGTTTAAGCGGTTGGCATTAACGCGGCGTTGAATGTCGCGCATGTCTTGCAGGGTGTGGCCCAAGTTGAGCACGCCGCGCTGCGAGAACATCACGTTGTAGTTGAGGTCTTGCGACAGGCCTTCCCACAGTTTCATCGCGTGCTCATACAAGTGGGCGGCTTCGTCCCACAAGTAGTTAGAACGCACAATGGTGGTGTTACGGCCAGTGTTGCCGCCGCCGAGGTAACCCTTTTCCAGCACCGCGACATTGGTGATACCGTGAACCTTCGCCAAATAGTAAGCTGTAGCTAGGCCGTGGCCGCCACCGCCGACGATGATGACGTCGTACTTGTCTTTTGGCTTGGGATTGCGCCAGACGCTCTGCCAGTTCTCATGGTGACTGAGACTCTGTTTAAACAGCTCAAATCCGGAGTATCGCTGCATAGTTAAACCCTCAACGTTGAAATCGTAGATGCCGCAAACCCTCAAGTATGACGAGGTAGAACGCAACATCAATGCGAATTTTTCTATAATCGAGCGATTCTAGCGCTAACCACTTGCGCCGATTTACATCTGTGCGGCGTCTATATGTACAAAAACGACCTGCCCTCAAAAATTCAATCCGCACAACCCCTTTGTAGACAGTGAGTTACGGGTGCCATAAAGCGTGTGTCGCATTTCGATAGTGCAGTGTCGCAAAAGCTAGGGATGGCGAAACCCGTTCGCCAATATTCTGCACGCTGTAACATGCGTGGCATGTGTGCTTGATTTTACCGGAGGATTTTCCATGACAGGCCAAGACGATAATTACGATGATGATTTCCTCGACCTCAATGAGCTCAACGACGAAGAGCTGGTTGAGCAGATGTACGACGATCTCTACAACGGTCTTGAAGATGAAATTGCTGAAGGCACTCAGATTCTGTTAGACCGCGGTTGGGCGGCTGACAAAGTGTTGTCTGAAGCCTTGGTTGCTGGCATGGCCATCGTTGGTGTCGACTTCCGCGACGGTATTCTGTTCGTTCCTGAAGTACTTTGTGCGGCCAACGCAATGAAAGCGGGCATGGCGATTTTGCGTCCCATCCTGACCGAAACGGGCGCTGAGTCAATCGGTAAAATGGTTATCGGCACGGTGAAAGGCGACATCCACGACATCGGTAAAAACTTGGTATCGATGATGATGGAAGGCGCAGGTTTCGAAGTGATCGACATCGGCATCAACGTGCCTGTCGAGCAGTACTTGGACGCGTTGGAAGAGCACAAACCCGACATCCTCGGTATGTCTGCGCTGCTGACTACCACTATGCCTTACATGAAGGTCGTTATCGACACCATGGTGGAGAAAGGCGTTCGCGATGACTACATCGTGATGGTGGGCGGTGCGCCCCTGAACGAAGAGTTTGGTATGGCCGTGGGCGCTGACGCTTACTGCCGTGACGCCGGTGTCGCTGTCGACATGGCGAAAGACCTGATTGCTGCGCGTCGCGCGGCCTAGGGTCAATGATGGGGGCGGAGCAAGCGCCACCCGCTGAGATAGTCATCGTGGCTTGTTCGGCGCTGTTGAAAGAAATCAACGCGCTGAAAAAGTTGAACGGTTGGTCGCACGTCAGTGTCGACGCTATCACCGCGGAGCTGCACAACCGCCCCGATCTCATTACTGACGCGGTAAGCGACAGTATTAATCGAGCAAAAGCGCGCGGCGCCGAGGTGTTTGTAGCCTACGGTGACTGTGGTACAGGCGGCATGTTAGACCGGCTACTCGCCGAGGAAGATGTCGACCGCATCCCTGGCGCACACTGCTACCAATTTTTTGCAGGTGACGAAGCCTTCAATGCGATGCATGAAGAGGAACTCGGCACTTTTTATTTAACTGATTTTCTGGCGCGTCACTTCGATCGCCTAGTAATCAGAGGGCTGGGGCTAGACAAAAAGCCCGCCCTGAAACCGATGTTTTTTGGCCACTACACAAAGCTTGTCTATTTAGCTCAGACCGAAGATCAGGAGCTACAACAGGCGGCGCAGGTAGCGGCCGAAGAGTTAGGTTTGTCGTACGAGTACCGTTTCACGGGCATCGGCGACATGGCGACATCGATCGTGCGTTTTGTCGACGCCGCGCATCGTTAATGACTTTCTTCTGATGGAGACACTATAACAATGACTGACACAATCGTAAGTTCAGCTACCAAAGAAGTCGTGTTGGGCTTCGAGCGCCCCTTCGTAATTATCGGTGAGCGCATCAACCCAACGGGCCGTAAACTTCTCGCAGAAGAGATGAAAAATGGCGATTACAGCCGTGTGAAAGCCGACGCGCTGGCACAGGTTGAAGCGGGTGCGCACATGCTCGACGTCAACGCCGGTATTCCTCTGGCCGACGAGCCAAAAATTTTGGCAGAAACCATTCAGTTGGTGCAGTCACTCACCGATACTCCCCTGGCGATCGACTCTTCGATCGTTGAAGCACTGGCCGCTGGCTTAGCTGTGTACAAGGGTAAAGCGTTGGTTAACTCAGTAACCGGCGAAGACGAGCAAATGGAGCGCGTACTGCCGTTGGTGAAGAAGTACGGCGCTGCTGTTGTGGCGATTTCGAATGACGAAACCGGTATTTCTGAAGACCCCGATGTGCGTTTTGAAGTGGCCAGAAAGATCGTTAACCGCGCTGCCGACTACGGAATTCCCGCCTGTGATGTGGTGGTTGACCCGCTAGTAATGCCCGTTGGTGCAATTAACACCGCTGGTCTACAAGCGATGAAATTGATTCACCGCCTGCGCACCGAATTGAAAGTGAACACCACCTGTGGTGCTTCAAACATCAGCTTTGGTCTGCCCAACCGCGATGGTGTGAACGGCGCTTTCTTGAGCATGGCGATTCACGCCGGTATGACCTCGGCGATTGCCAACCCCATGCACAAAGAAATTATCAGCGCCACTCTGGGTGCCGACGTCATGATGGGTCGCGACCCCGATTGTGTTAACTGGATCAAGCGCTTCCGTGAGCCGCCTGCTGAAGGTGCAGGTGCACGTGGTCGTCGCACCAGTGGTCGCCGTCGCGGCTAATTCGTTTTCGAATTAAGTTCTACATGAAGGCCTTGCACTACTTGTTTAGTGCAAGGCCTTTAACTTTTGGCGTCTAGCTTCGCTGGGCGGAATGCTGTAAAAATCGCGATAGCATTTGCTGAAGTGGGTGGCGGAAATAAAGCCGCAGGCTAGGGCGATGTCGATGACCGGTTTGTCGGTCTGCAGCAGCAGTAGTCGCGCTCGTTTCAGACGCAATTCCATGTAGTAACGTGTTGGTACGCAGTGTAGGTACTTTTGAAACAGACGTTCCAGTTGGCGTCGAGAGATACCGACCAGAGACGATAATTCTTCTAGCCCGATGGGCTCTTCAATGTTGGCTTCCATCAGCGACACAGCCTCGGTCAATTTTGGCTGGTTGGGGCCGAGTTTTATGTGCAGCGGCGTGCGCTGTTGATCCTCGCGGTCGCGAATGCGCGACAGCAAAAACTGCTCTGAAATATTGGTCGCTAGGGTATTGCCCATGGTCATACTGATCACGTGCAGCATCATATCCATCGCCGCCACACCACCGGCGCAGGTGTAGCGGTTGTTGTCGAACACAAATATGTCTTCCACCACATTGATTGAAGGGAATTCTTCGCGCGTGCTGGCGAGGTTCTCCCAGTGTATCGCCGCGCGATAACCGTTTAACAGCCCTGCTTTAGCCAAGATATAGCTGCCCGTGCAAACGCCGCCCAAGATGGTCTTAGATTTGGAGATTTTAGTGAGCGTGCTAGCGAGATTGGCGTTGTACTTGTCTTGTACGTTGATGCCGCCGCATACAAACAGGTAGTCGAGCGCGGGCATATTTGCCAAGCTGTGATCCGCTTGCACTGCAATACCGTTGCTGGCTCGGCAGGGTTGCCCATCTTGGGTGATGAGATCCCAGGCGTACTGATCGCGCTCCAATAATCGGTTGGCCATGCGCAACGGTTCAATGGCGGCGGTGAACGCCATCATGGTGAAATCGTCTAGCAGCAAAAAACCAATTTTAATGAGCTTTGGAGTGCTATCAGTCATAGGGTAAGGCGTTCACAAAATAGATTGTTGCGACTTTAGAGCTAAACCTTACAGATGGTCAATATTATGTTTTGTAACAGGCCGTTGAAAATGCAAAAAAAAAGCGGCCAATTGGCCGCTTTCTTCAGAGTTTGCATCAGTGTGTCGCGTCGGGCATTTCCGACTTGCGACGGTTGATGAAGTCCAGCAGGGCTTCGTCGGTGGCTTGGTCCAGCGCGGGCGCTTCGTAAGAACCGAGCATGCTGGTCCAGCGCTCGTGGGCGCGGGTCGCCATGTCTTTGCTGCCTTCAGAGGCCCACTGCTCAAAACTGTTGTTGTCAGTAATGGCTGAGCGGTAGAAGGCAGTTTTGAAGTTGGCTTGCGTGTGCGCGCAACCCAGGAAGTGGTTGCCTGGGCCGACTTCGCGAATGGCGTCCATCGCTTGACCGTTTTCAGACATGTCGACGCCGCCCAATTGCACGGCCATCATCGCCGCTTGGTCGGCATCCATGATGAATTTTTCGTAGCCCATGGCTAGGCCGCCTTCCAGCCAGCCGGCGGTGTGAAGTACGAAGTTCACGCCAGCCAGTGTGGTGGGAATCAAGGTGTTAGCGGCTTCGCTTGCGGCTTGTGCATCAGGCAGTTTAGAGCCGCACAAGCTACCACCAGAGCGGAAGGGAACGCCCAAACGGCGCGCCAGTTCTGCCATGACATAGAGTACCAATGCAGGTTCGGGGGTGCCGAAGGTGGGTGCGCCAGACTGCATCGAGATCGAGCTGGCGAAGCTGCCCATAATCACAGGTGCGCCGGGGTTGACCAATTGAACCAAAGTCATGCCCGCCATCGCTTCCGCCAGTGATTGCGCAGCAGTACCGGCAACGGTCACAGGAGACATAGCGCCGGCCAAAATGAAGGGGGTGATAATGCAAGCTTGGTTGGTGCGCGCGAATACCTTGGCGGCACCCAGCATGGTGTCGTCGAAGGTCATTGGTGAGTTGGCGTTGATCAAACTGGTCATGAAGGTCTTGGGCTTGCCAGTGGCGGGATCCAAGAAGTCATCACCGAACAAAATCTTACACATGTCGACCGAGTCTTGTGCGCGAGAAGGTGCGGTGACCGAGCCCATGAAGGCTTTGTCGGAGTACTTCATGTGGCTGTAAAGCATGTCGAAGTGACGCTTGTTAACCGGCAGGTCAACAGGTTCACACACGGTGCCGCCAGAGTGGTGCAGGCCGGGTGACATGTAGGCCAATTTCACAAAGTTTTCGAAGTCTTTGATGGTGGCGTAGCGACGGCCTTGCTCGATGTCGTATACAAATGGTGAACCGTAGGCGGGTACGAACACAGTGTTGTCACCACCGATTTGCACGCTTCGAGCTGGGTTGCGAGCGTGTTGCGTGTATTCGCGAGGCGCCGATGCTTGAATGATCTGGCGACACATGCCGCGAGGGAATTTCACCAGTTCGCCAACCACGGTGCAGCCGGCATTTTTCAGAATGTCCAATGACTCTGGGTCGTCGCGGAATTCAATGCCCACTTCTTCCAGGATGGTGTCGGCATTGTGTTCGATCTGGGCCAAACCTTCTTCGTTAAGAATGCTGAAAGTAGGGATTTTACGCGTCAAATAAGCGGGTGCGCTTACTGCTTCGCCCGCTGCTGCTCTGCGATCGGCTCGTCCACCGGCGCGGCGACCACCGCGACGTACATTGGTTGCTGCATCAGTCATAATTCAGTTCTCAACGATAGATAGGGTTAGACTTTTTATCGATGCTATATTGCATCGACTTTCCTCGCTGGCCCTTTTCCTTCGCGACATGCAGTTGTCTCAACGCGCCATAAAAAAAATAGGGAAATAGCCGCTGTCGTAAATGAGTACTTGCCTGTCGCAATTAACATAGTACGCATTTGAGCTGCATCGGTAGACTCTCGCCACAATGATAAATAGGCGTATTTGTGCGCCCATAATTCGAATTCATATGAGGAGTGTCATCGTGGAATCAACAGCTCGCGTAGTCGTGATCGGTGGTGGTGTAGTGGGTGTAGGTACCCTTTACCACTTAGCTAAAAAAGGTTGGACGGATTGCGTTCTGATCGAACGTAAAGAGTTGACCTCTGGCTCTACTTGGCACGCCGCTGGCCTACTGCCTCTGTTTAACATGAGCTACTCAGTGGGCAAGTTGCACCAGTACTCGGTGAACTTCTACCAAGAGCTCGAGAAAGAAACCGGTAAGAACGTTGGCCTGAGCAAGGTGAGCAACATTCGCTTGGCCAACTGCGAATACCGCATGGACGAATACAAATACTACAGCGGCGTCGCCAAAACCGTGGGCGTTGATGTTAACTTCCTGACCCCAGAGCAAGTGAAAGAAATTTGGCCGCTGTGTGAAACCGAAGGCTTGCTGGGTGCGATCCAGCACCCCGAAGACGGCTACATTCAGCCAGCTGATCTGACCCAAGCGTTGGCCACTGGCGCCCGCAACATGGGCGCCAAAATTCACCGTTTCACCACCGTATTGAGCATCGAACAGCTGCCTGATGGCATGTGGAAAGTGTGCACCGACAAGGGTGATATTGTGTGCGAACACGTGGTCTCTTGTACTGGTAGCTTCGCGCGTAAAACAGGTGAAATGGTTGGCTTGGATATCCCCGTGATTCCCGTTGAGCACCAGTTCATCGTGACTGAGCCCCACCCCGAAATTAAAGCCCGCCAAGAGCGCGGCGAGCCCGAAATGGGCGTACTGCGTGAATCGGATTCTGGCTACTACCTGCGTGAAGAGGCGGGTGGTCTGTTGTTGGGCCCCTACGAGCAAGGTGCGCCAGTTTGTTACGTCGACGGCCCCGGCGAGCATTGCGAATGGGAGCTGTTCAACGAAGAACTCGACCGTCTGATGCCGCACATTGAAAAATGTATGGAGCGCGTTCCTGCTTTTGGTGAGGTGGGTGTGAAGTACGTTTACAACGGTGCGATCGCTTACACCCCAGACGGTAACCCCATTGTTGGTCCCGCGCCAGGCCTGAAAAACTTCTGGCTGAACGAAGGTCACAGCTTTGGTATCACCGCTGCCGGTGGTGCCGGTTGGCAGCTGGCCGAGTGGATTGTAGACGGTGAGCCTACCGTTGACATGATGGGCGTTGATCCTCGTCGCTTCGGTCCCTACGCGTCTCGTGGCTACCTGCGCGACAAGAACGAAGAGGCCTACCGCAACGTATTTACCACCCACTACCCCGATGAAGAGCGTTCATCAGCGCGTCCGCTGAAAACCACGCCTTGCTACGATCGCATGAAAGAGCTGGGTGCCGTATTTGGTTCGGTCTATGGTTGGGAGCGTCCCAACTGGTTCGCGCCCAAGGATTACTCGCTGAGCGAAGAAGACCTGAACATGGCGGATGTATTGTGGAACAAGAACTACTCCAAGCCGCTGGAAGATGGCCGCATCGTCGAGAAGAACTCATTCCGTCGCTCAAACTACTTCGAGTTTGTCGGCAACGAGTGTAAGCACGTCGCTGAAAAAGTGGGCCTGCTAGATATGTCAGCCTTCGCTAAGACCATGGTGACTGGCCCCGGCGCAGAAGCATGGTTGGAGTCGATTTTGGCGAACACCATTCCCAAGAAAGTTGGCCGTGTTGGCTTGTGCCACATGTTGACCAAATCGGGCGGTGTACGCGCTGAGTTTACTGTGTACAAGATGGCCACCAACAAGTACTACTTGGTATCTGCTGGCGCCTTCGAAGCTCATGACTACGATTACCTGCAAAAACTCAAGCCCACCGATGGCAGTGTAGATCTGCAGTTGATTACCACCCAAATGGGCGTGTTGGTTCTGGCCGGTCCCAAGGCGCGCGACGTGCTGCAGAAGATCACCGATACCGATCTCAGCAATGCCAACTTCCCATGGTTGAGCGGCAAGTTCATCAACGTGGGCTACGCCCAGGCACACGCCCTGCGCGTGAACTTCGTGGGTGAATTGGGTTGGGAATTGCACCACCCCATCGAGATGCAGAACTACATCTTCGACGAGTTGATGAAGGCCGGTGCCGAGTTTGACATCAAGCCCTTCGGTATTCGCGCCATGGATAGCATGCGCCTTGAAAAGTCGTACCGCTTGATCCCTCGCGAAATGTCGATCGAATACTCAGCGCTTGAGTCGGGTCTGGACCGTTTCGTCCGCCTCGACAAAGAGTGCGACTTCATCGGTAAAGAAGGTTTGAAAGCGTGGCGTGAACGTGGCTTCAAAAACGCCTTCGTCACCATGGAAGTTCACGGCGTGACCGATGCCGATGCGCGCGGTTCAGAAGCGATCTACAAAGACGGCGAACTGGTTGGCCGCGCCACCTCGGGTGGTTACGGCTGGCGTGTTGAAAAGTCTTTGGCACTGGGTCTGGTATCTCCTGAGTACGCCGCCATTGGCACCGAGCTGCAGATCGAAATTCTGGGTGAAATTTACCAAGCAACCGTGATTGAAGAATCACCCTACGATGCCCAAAACGCGAAACTGAGAGCATAAGTTCACTATGAGCGAATCAACCTTGGTACCACGCAGGTCGCGCCGCGCGCAGAACCTGAAAAACGTCAAAGTGATATTTACCCCCTCGGGCATCCGAGGTGAGGTACCTGAGGGTATGCCCGTTTTGCGGGCAGCTCGTCGCTTGGGCGTGGACGTAGAGTCCGTCTGCGGTGGCCAAGGTATTTGCGGCACGTGCAAGGTCTACCACGTGGTGGGTGACTTCCCCAAATACGGGGTGAAGTCGACCCACGACAGTTTGTCTGAGTTTAAAGAAGTGGAAGCGGGACGCGTCGGCGACGAGCGTCAACTGGGTGCTCGCCTGGGTTGTACCGCCAAGATCATGAACGACGTAGTGATCGAGATTCCCGCCAGTAGCCAGTCGCACGAGCAGGATATCGCCAAGGCGATTGAAGATCGCGACATTGAATTGGCACCGGCTGTGTCGGTATTCACCGCTTACATCCCTGCGCCCATTATGGATGTGCCCCATGCGGATATTAGCCGCTTGGTGACTGATCTGCAGTCCAACCATGATCTAGCTGGCTTGTGGTACGAACTGCCCATGGTGAGGCACCTGCAGACCATGGTTACCGAGCACATGAAAAAAGCGCCGGACACCTCGATGAAGGTCAGCGTGGCGGTCTACAACTCGGTGCGCAAACCCCCGCAAATCGTCGCCATTTGGCCCGGCCACGAGGCCAAGGCCTACGGTTGTGCGATCGACTTGGGCTCGACCAGCATCGTGGTTCATGTGGCCGATTTGAGCGATGGCAAGGTGCTCGCGTCAGCGTCGGCGATGAACCCTCAAATTAAATTCGGCGAAGACCTCATGAGCCGCGTGTCCTACGCGATGATGAATGAGGGCGGCGCTGAAGAAATGAGCGTGGCTGTCCGCCAGCGTATTGCAGACTTGATCAAAGAAGCAGCGACTCAAGCGTGGTTGAAAACCAGCGACGTGATGGACGTGGTGATCGTTTGCAACCCGATCATGCACCATATTCTGCTGGGTCTCGACCCCGTGCCATTGGGTGGCGCACCGTTCAATTTAGCGGTAGATCAGGCGATGGAAGTGAGCGCTTCTGAGCTCAATATTCCTCTGCACGAAGCGGCGCGCATTTTCCTGCTGCCCTGTTTGGCCGGCCACATTGGTGCCGACGCGGCGGGTGTCGTGCTGTCTGAGCGCCCCGACCAATCAGACGAACTGACACTGATTGTCGACGTGGGTACCAACGCCGAAATCGTGCTAGGCAACCGCAACCGTATGCTGGCGGCGTCTAGCCCCACGGGTCCTGCCTTTGAAGGTGCGCAAATCAGCTGCGGTCAACGCGCCGCGGTGGGTGCCATCGAGCGCGTGCGCATCGATCGCATGACCCTGGAACCGACCTTTAAGGTCATTGGTTGCGACCCTTGGTCGAACGACCCCACCTTTGAAATGTCGTCCTCAAGCCTACAGATCAGCGGTATTTGTGGTTCCGGCATCATCGAAATCATTGGCGAGATGTTCCTGGCGGGCATTATCAACCGCGATGGCGTAATTCAGCCACAGGCCGACAGACCTTCGCCGCGTGTCATCCAAGATGGTCGCACCTATAGCTACGTGCTGTACCAAGGCACGCGCACTTTGAAAATTACGCAGAATGACGTGCGCGCCATTCAGTTGGCTAAAGCGGCGCTTTACGCTGGCATCCGCTTGTTGATGGACAAGTTTGGCAGCGAAAGCGTTGAGCGCATCAAGTTGGCGGGTGCCTTCGGCAGCCGTATCGACGTGAAATACGCGATGCTACTCGGCATGATCCCCGACTGCGATCTCGCCAACGTCGGCGGTGTTGGTAACGCCGCGGGTGAGGGCGCACGTATTGCGCTGGTGAATCGCCACGCGCGCAACGAAGTCGAGCCTGTGATCCGCCGTATTGAAAAGATCGAAACCGCGACGGAAGCTTCCTTCCAAGCCCATTTCGTAGGCGCTATGGGATTCCCCCACAGCACCGACCCCTTCCCCAATCTTGAAGCGGCGATTCCCGGTCTAGCTGACCGTCGCAGCTCAAGTTCGGCTAACACTAACGCTGTCCGCGGCAGACGCCGTCGCCCAGTAAAATAATAATGGTTTTAAGGAGTCACTAAGATGCCAGCCTCACAACACCAGAATCCTAAACAGGATATCGAAATTGCACGCGAAGCCGAGATTCGCCCCATTGCTGAAGTCGCCGCTAAGCTCGACCTGAGCTATGACGATCTGCAGCCCTACGGTCACCACAAAGCGAAGATTAGCCTCGACTACATCAATGGCCTGAAAGACCGCCGTGATGGCAAGCTGATTTTGGTCGCCGGTATCAACCCCACGAAAGCGGGTGAAGGTAAAACCACTACCACCGTAGGTTTGGGTGATGCCCTGTCGCGCTTGGGTAAGAAAACCGCCATCTGCTTGCGTGAGCCTTCACTGGGCCCTTGCTTTGGTATCAAAGGTGGTGCGGCTGGGGGTGGTTACTCTCAGGTGATTCCAATGGAAGACATCAACTTGCACTTCACCGGCGACTTCCATGCCATCGGTGCCGCGCACAACTTGTTGTCCGCCATGATCGACAACCACATCTACTGGGGCAACGACTTGGGTATCGATGTGCGTCGCGTTAGCTGGCGCCGTGTGGTCGATATGAACGACCGCGCCCTGCGTCAAATCACAAACAGCTTGGGCGGTATCGGTAACGGTTACCCCCGCACCGATGGCTTCGATATTACCGTGGCCTCAGAAGTGATGGCGATTTTCTGTTTGGCAACCAGCCTGGAAGATTTGCAACAGCGTTTGGGTAACATCGTGATCGGTTACACCCGCGATCAGAAAGCTATTTACGCACGTGAATTGAACGCTGAAGGCGCGATGACAGCACTTCTGAAAGACGCTATCCAGCCCAACTTGGTACAAACCTTAGAAGGCACCCCCGCATTCGTTCACGGTGGTCCTTTCGCTAACATCGCTCACGGCTGTAACTCAGTGCTTGCGACTTCTACCGCACTAAAACTGGCTGACTACGTGGTGACCGAAGCGGGCTTTGGTGCCGACCTGGGTGCCGAGAAGTTCTTCAACATCAAGATGCGTAAGTCGGGCTTCAAGCCAAACGCGGCCGTTATTGTTGGTACAATCCGCGCGTTGAAAATGCACGGTGGTGCCGCTCTTGAAGAGCTCAAAACCGAAAACGTTGAAGCCGTTCGCAAGGGCTTTGCCAACATTGCTCGCCACGTTAAGAACACCCGCAAGTTCGGTGTGCCAGTAGTGGTTGCCATCAACCGTTTCAGCGCCGACACCGACGCTGAAATCGCCATGCTGAAAGAGCTGTGTGAACAGATTGGCGCTAAAGCTATCATGTCTGATCACTGGGCTATGGGCGGCGAAGGCGCTGAAGATTTGGCGCGCGAAGTCATTGCAGTAATCGAGAAGGGCGAAGACAACTTCCGCCCCTTGTACAGCGACGACGTCAGCCTGTGGGACAAGGTGAAAACCATCGCGACCGAATTGTACGGTGCAAGCGATATCATCGCCGACAAGAAAGTCCGCGATCAAATCGCTACGCTGCAGGAAGAATTCGGTCACCTGCCCGTGTGTATCGCGAAGACCCCATTGTCTTTCAGTACTGACCCCAATCTGCACGGTGCGCCCGTCGACCACGTGGTGCCTATCCGCGATGTTCGCTTGTCTGCCGGTGCCGGTTTCGTGGTAGTGATCTGTGGCGACGTGATGACCATGCCTGGTCTGCCTCGCGTGCCCACCGCGGAGCGAATTTTCGTTAACCAGGACGGCCATATCGAAGGCCTGTTCTAAGTTAACGCAAGCCTCGAGATAGAGGACGAAACAACCGATGAATTTTTGAGACCATATAAACCTCAAAGACTCATCGGTTTTTTTTTGAAAAAAATAACAAGGTAAGACACACCGATGACCAACGGACAATTGCGTAGACGTGGCGCACGCAACGAGCGAATTGCTAGCCGCTCATCCAAGCTCGCGCCTATGCTACCCGCATTGAGCAACGCGCTACCCCCGGTAGCCGTGATGAGCGATGAGCAGATTGCCCGCATCGATGAGGCGTCGATGGCCATTTTGGAAAATGTCGGGGTGACTTTTCGCGACCCAGTGGCGCGTGACGATTGGCATCGAGCCGGCGCCAAAGTGGTCGACCAGCGCGTGTATATTGATCGTCACTTACTGCGTGAACTGCTCGCCAGCCTCCCATCGGAAATTGCGGTTACCGCGCGAAACCCTGCCCACAATGTGGCCGTTGGTGGCAGCAAGGCGGTGTTTGTACCGATGTCGGGTGCCAGCTATGTCCGCGATCTCAACAATCAGCGCCGCATAGCGACGCTTGATGATCTGGCCATGTTCCACAAGTTGGCGCACATGCTGCCAAGCATGCACTCCACCGGTCATCATATCGTTGACCCCAGCGATATTCCTGTTGCCCACCGCCATTTGCACATTACCTACTCCTCCATGGTGCACTCCGACAAGATGTTTATGGGGATGACCAGTTCCGGCAAAAACGCCGAGGATGTACTGGCTATGTGCGATATTTTGTTCGGTGAGGGATTCCTCGAAACCCATGCAGTGACTGTTGCCAACATCTCGGGAACGTCGCCGTTGGTGTGGGATACCACCATGACCTCGGCGTTGCGAGCCTATGTGTCGCGCCGCCAACCGGTGTTGTGTACGCCCTTTACCTTGGGTGGTGCGAATACCCCGGCGTCGGTGCCCGCCTCGGTGGCGCAAATCAATGCGGAAACCCTGTCTGGTTTGGCATACACCCAAGTGGTGCGCAAAGGGGCGCCCGCCATTTACGGGGCCTATTTGTCCACCGTGTCGATGAAAACAGGCATGCCCTTAGTTGGTACACCTGAAGCCTCTTTGATGAATTACATGCTAGCGCAAATGGCCCGCCACTACGCGATACCCTTCCGTTCATCGGGTGCGTTAAGTGCGGCAAAAACACTCGATGCACAAGCGGGTTACGAGGGTGCAACGACGCTCATGTCGGTGATGCACGCCGGCGCCAATTTTATCTGGCAGGCGGCCGGTTGGGCCGAGTCGGGGCTGCTGTGTTCAGTGGCGAAATTCATGGCCGATGCTGAGCAGTGCGCCATGGCTTACAAAATGGCCTCGGGGCCCAATTGGGATAGCTTCGATGAGGCCTTGGTGGCGGTGTGTGAAGTGGGCCCATCGGGACGCTATTTCGAACACCCCCACACCATGGCGAATTTCAAGCAAGCCTTCTCGATGCCAGAGCTATTCGATGGTCAGTTGTTCGCGCAGTGGGAATACGACGGCGAAAAAGATCTCGAGGCGCGCTCGCTTGAAGCGGCAAAATCCTTGTTACAAGAGTATCAACTACCACCGCTCGACAAGGAGATTGATCAGAAATTGCGCGACTTTATTGCACGGCGCGAAAGTGAAATTCCAGCCGATGCTGGATTTAATGAGAGGCTCTAGTAAGAGTCTTTTGCAAGCAATTGAAAATAAATATAAAAACGAAGGTCAAAAAACCATCAAAATGATTAAAGAATAGCCAGTTTGACTTGCTCTTAGGCGTTTTTTGTGCTTTTTTAGAAAAGGCTTTTTTATGAGCATCATTCAAATATAAATATTCTAATAACTAAATCCAAAATTATGGGGTTACTTTTTTCATGAATATTCAAAAGAACCATCTCGCTAGTGCGGTTGTAGCAGTGTCTGCTGCAATGGCTGCCGGCCATTCAATGGCGGCGATTGAAGAGGTTGTCGTTACGGCAACGAAACGAACTGCATCAACCCAAGATATTCCTGTGACTGTATCGGCTGTCACAGAACAAAAACTCGATCAGATGGGTATTTCAAATTTTGAAGACTACCTGATCCAACTGCCTGGTGTTACAGCGGGTGGTAGTGGTCCTGGTCAGAATACTATCTACATCCGTGGTATCGCTTCAACCACCCCTAACTTGACCACCGCCGGCGTCGCTGGCTTGGCGCCCAACGTTGCACTGTACTTGGACGAGCAGCCACTGGGTCAGCCCGGTCGTAACCTTGACGTATACGCCGCTGACTTAAGCCGCGTGGAGGTGCTGTCGGGTCCACAGGGTACGTTGTTCGGTGCGAGCTCGCAGGCGGGTACTGTTCGCTTGATTACCAACAAGCCTGATCACACTGGTACCTACGGTAAAATCAAAGCCGGTTTAGCGACCACCTCATCGGGTGATGCCAGCAATAACTTTGAATTAATGTACAACGCACCTTTGAGTGACACTGTGGCGCTGCGTACTGTGGCTTATCGCGACCACAAAGGTGGCTACATCGATAACGTTCAGGGCACACGAAACGCGTCTGAAAGTGCTCGCTTCCGTGCGGCGGGCACTGTGCGTTCTAATGGCGTCGCTGTTGATCCCGCTCGCGCTGGTTTCCAGGCGGGTGCTGATTTAAGTAACGTTACCTTCATTGATGCGGATAACAGCGCATTGGTTGGAGAGAACCTCAACGACGTGACCTACACTGGCGCGCGTTTAGGTTTGTCTATGGACCTCAGCCCACAGTGGAATTTGTTGGTAACTGGTGCTACTCAAAGTGTTGAATCAGATGGTGTTTTCTTTGCTGACCCGAATTTGGGTGACCTAGAAATTCAGAACTTTTCGGATAATCAAATACAGGATGATTTTGACAATCTGAGTTGGACCTTGAAAGGCATGTTGAATGACCTGGAAGTGGTTTACACCGGTGCATACACCGATCGTCAAACCGAACAGCGCATCGACTACTCTGACTACCTGTTTGTTGGTCAATACCTGCCTTACTACATCTGTGACTACTTCGTCACTTACACAGGCTACGCGCCAGGCGGCCTGCCTACCGGTACCTGCCAAGCGCCCAACCTGTATGTAGATAGCTCAACTAATACTAAGGTTCAGACCCACGAGTTCCGTGTATCTGGTAACTTCAATGAGAAGACCAACTTCACTGCTGGTGCCTTCATGAGTGACCTGGAACTTAAAGAGCGTAACGCCTTTACTTATCCTGGTACGGTTAATGCGCGCACGTGGTGGAACGAGTTCTACGATCCAACCGGTGCCACCAAGCCATTGGGCTTCTTGCCTAACTACACCTTTGCCGGCGCTGATTACAGCTCTAACCCGAATGATCCGTTCAACCGTGACGCGAGTGGCAACAACAACGGCGTTATTTTCTTGAACGATGTTCTACGTACTGACAAGCAGTATGGCATCTTTGGTGAAGTGACCGCAGATCTCAACGAAGAGTGGGCGGTGACATTGGGCGCGCGTTATTACAACGTAGAAGTTGACTTCCGCGGAACAGCGAACTCTTCTTTCTGTCTTGGTGGTAATGGTAGCGATAACGATTCTTACGGTACCAACATCTCTGATCTTTACGACGGCGATGGCAACTTCACCAATAATGGTACCTGTGGTGAGAAGGTTACCTACAACATTGACACTTACGACGGTGATAACCAGTACATTTACAATGCGCTGCGTGCGCCCGATAAGGCGATTGCCGAAGGTACTATCTTCAAGGCAACGTTGAACTACCGTCCAAATGCTGACATGTTGTTCTACGGTACAATTTCGGAAGGTTACCGCCCTGGTCTGTTGAACCGCCCCGGTGGTAAAACAAACGGTGACGGTACATTTACCGTACCTTTCGAACTCGATACCGATGAAGTGATGAACTACGAATTCGGTTGGAAAACCGACCTGAACGACGGTCAAGTGCGTTTCAACGGTAGCGTGTTCTTCGTAGAGATTTCTCGCTTACAAACCACCATCTTCGATCCCAGCATCACCAACTTGTTCTTCTCGGACAACGCGGCAGACGCCGAGGTTATGGGTCTGGAAGCAGACTTCATCTATCAGCCTAATAGCGTGCCCGGTTTGACCATTAACGGCGCGTTCTCGTCGCTGGATACAGAAATCACCAACGTGATCACGCCTACTGGCGATGTGAAGAAAGGCGATTCTCTGGCATTTGCTCCTAGCTTCCAGGCTAACCTGTCTGCACGCTATGAGTGGAATGTTGGCGGCGACATGATTGCCCACGTGATGCCTCACTTGGCGCATTCAGCTGAATCTTACAGCGATATCATCACCATCAACCGTGACCGCATTGCCGGTTGGACAATGATGGGTATTACCGCTGGTGTTAGCACCAACGAGTGGACCGCCGAGGCCTACGTAGACAACCTGACCGACAATCGTGCAGAGCTGTCTCGTAACTACGTGAATGATAGAGAGCGTGTTGCATACTCTCGTCCTCGCACGGCTGGTGTACGCGTAACCTACAACTTCTAAGCCCCGCTTAGGTTGAAAAAAACGCCCCTTCATTGGGGCGTTTTTGTTTCTGCAGCTTTTTCAAATTTGTCAGTGAGACAGAGCTAGTTATCTTGGTGGGGCCTTGTTCTTGCTCCTGTGGGACCTAGGTCGAAGACCTAGGGAAAGCTTAGTTTTGAGAATAGCTATTCCCTAGGTATCGCTCCTGTGGGACCTAGGTCGAAGACCTAGGGAACGCTTTTTTCTAGATTTAAAACTATTCCCTTGGTCTCCGACCAAGGTCCCACAGGATGCGGATCTTGGTCCCACAGAGTGCCATGCAAAGGCCCGCAGATTGATAACGCTGCAGCCAACTACCGCAGCAGCGACAGGAAGTGAATGTGCTTCTCGTACTGATCGAGCAAGTCGTTGATGATCTGCTCGCGCGAGTAACCCGCAATATCGTAACCCTGACCACCCTCTGTCAGGAAAACCTCCGCTTGGAAGTACTTGATCTCATCAATGGGGTCGTGATCGCGCAGAATGAAGCTCGGTGGCACCAGCGGGCGTGTTTCTACCGCGTACTGGAAGTCGATTTCATCGCCGTGCAGCACATCGAATACGATCTTGCCGTCACTCTGCAAAATCTCCGCGTGGATATCCTTCAGGCGCATGGCTTCTGCCACATCGGTAAAGGCGCATTTCACGGTATTCGCGAGGAAGGATTCGATATCTTCTTTGCTGGGGAGGTTAGTTATCTTGTCGAGGCGTTCGTGCCACAGCGTTTCGGTATCGGCGTTGGACGAAATCATAGGGAAAGACGTTGAGTGCGCCACGATCAGGTCACGCTTGAGGATCTCAGTGGAGAGCGCCTTGCGAAGACCAACGATAGACAGCATGATGACAAAGGTAAATGGCAGAGCACTGGCAATGGCCGCCGTCTGCAGCGCGCTGAGACCACCTGCGAACATCAGCACTAGCGCCACTAGACCAATCAGTACTGTCCAGTAAACACGTTGCCAAACGGGTGTGTTTTCATTACCCCCAGACGCCAACATATTGATCACAAGTGCGCCGGAGTCGGCCGATGTGACAAAAAACACGATTACCATGACGACTGCTAAGCCGGACAGTAATTGCGAAAACGGCCGGTATTCAAAGAATTGGAAAATGGCCAGCGAGTTATTTTGTTGCACCACCTGCGCCAATTCTTGGAAGCCTTGGTTTAGTACTAGGTCGATAGCGCTGTTGCCGAAGAAGGACATCCACAGCATGGTGAAGCCGGCGGGCACAAACAGCACACCGAAACAGAATTCACGAATGGTACGACCACGCGAGATACGCGCGATAAACATGCCGACAAACGGTGACCACGAGATCCACCAACCCCAGTACAGAATGGTCCAGCCACCAATCCAGTCAGTGGGTTGATAAGCGTACAAGTTAAAGGTCTTACCCACGATGCCTGACAGATAGACACCGATGTTTTGCACGAAACTCTGGATTAGATAAACGGTGGGGCCCGTGACGAGTACTAAGCCTAGCAGTGCCAGCGCCAACATCATGTTCAGTTGGGAAAGAAATTTAATGCCTTTATCAAGACCCGACAGTACAGAAATCAACGCCATGGCAGTGACGAAAACGATAATTATGGACTGCACCATGCTCGATTCTGGCACACCCAGCAAGTGGGCCAGGCCGGCATTAATTTGCAGTACGCCAAACCCCATCGAGGTGGCAACACCGAAGACAGTGCCAAGAATAGCGAAGATGTCGATGGCATGACCGGCGGGTCCTGATATACGCTCCCCAATCAAGGGATAAAGTGCCGAGCGAAGGGTCAATGGCATGCCGGTGCGGTAGCTAAAATAAGCCAGAATCAAGGCGACGATGGCAAAGGTGCCCCAGGCGTGAAGCCCCCAGTGGAAAAAGGATAGCTGCATCGCTTCCCGCGCGGCGTCCACGGTTTGCGGTTCACCCGCCGGTGGCGCCACAAAGTGGAGCAGGGGTTCAGCGACCCCAAAAAACATGATGCCAATCCCCATGCCCGCAGAAAACAGCATGGCGAACCAGGAGATGTTACCGTATTCAGGTCGTGAGTGATCGGGGCCAAGGCGAATACAGCCAAAGCGCGAAAAGCCGAAGTAAACGACAGACAACAAGATAACGGCTACGGCCAGCACATAAAACCAGCTGGCGTTTTCGACGATACCGGCCTGTAAGTTCTGGAAAAAAGCGTTGGATTGCTCAGGGAAAAGCGCGGTGATGGCCACCATGGCAATGATGAAGCCAGATGACGCGTAGAATACGGGCGGGTTGATACTATCGTTAGTCGACATACTTCCTCTTATATTTTTTATTGCTTATGGCGCTGCGAGATGTCGGTACTCGCACGACTGGCATCCAAACAGTATGCTATTTTTGCATGTTTGAATATAGGAAAACGCGAAGGAAAGTTGCTTGAAAGCGACAGGTATTTTGCAAAGTGCAAGGAGGCGTTATGCCTCCTTATGTAAAGGCATTAAGCAACGTCGTCGTCAATGTCTCGTTGTAAGCGACGGATGTCAGATATCAGCTCGAAAATAAGCTTGGCGGTTTGTTGGTGGTGGTGGTGCAACTGCTCTAATTTAGCCGCGATATCCGCGGTTTCAGAGACATCGATATCGACCTCAAAATCCTCGTCCATGGTGTTGCCGGCCAACAACCACAGCACGGGCACTTTCAGAACACCTGCAAGCATCTGCAATTTACTGGGACGCGGCTCGCTGCGATCGTTCTCCCAGTTTTGAAGTGTGGACACTTTCACGCCGATACGTTTTGCCACTTGTTCGGTGGTCAAGTTGCGCGCGTTGCGAGAAAGGCCAATACGGCCGCCGAGAGTTTGTTGGTTTAGCATGTTAAATCCTTGATTACATCTTCCGTACAATTCATTCATTCAGTGTAGCAACTGAACATGATGAAACAAGGCGTATTAAGGCACATCACCTACATGTGTCGCGTTAACCTAACAAAGAGGCGATGTGGGACAACTTTTAAGCACCCTCCGAGGCTGTTATGTATCCCTGTGGCGTGTCTCAACGATTAAAACAACGACAGCAATCAGCGCAAAAGTCATCCATACAATGGGTGGTAGCATCGATGAACTGAATTTTGAAATATTCCCATCGAGCGACGCCGGGATCAGCGAGGCGATACCCGCAGACAGGTTGAGGGCCATCAAAAGCTTCAACAATTTAGCGTGTTTTTCGGTACGAGAATCGATGTGTAATTTGGCTAAATTGATATGTTCTTTAACAGCATTGAGGTGCTGGTAGGTCTGCTGGATGTGCTGTTCGAGTTTGATAGCATCGATAATGGCATCGGCTAGTTGAGTATAGTGCTCGTCTTTGTAGGGAATACTCAGATTTAGGAAATTGATCATGTCTCGATTACAGCTGAAATAGAAGGACTCAATATCTTTCGCTTGTTGATTGAGACGCTTGTAGTTGTGCTCTTGTTGATCGATGTTTTGCTTAATTTCATCCAGTCGATGCTCACACTGAAAAATCCATCCTTGGCACTGGAAAAAGCGGCTCAGCGACTCGGTATAGAGATCTAGAAATACGCGTTGCACAGAGGGTTCAGCCAGCAAGAGTGTCTTCCATGTGCCAAGAAAAATCTGTTCGTTACAGAGTCTTTTTGAGCTATTCAAAAAGATGTCATCTAGAAGTTTTGCTTTAAGTGCAGCGTTGTCAGGGTCGCAAGAGAATAGCAGGCGTCCGTGCTGATACTGATAGACATAATCCTGTGGGTCAGCGTTGTGCGTGCTATTGGCAATGTCACGCAGTGATACAAGTATGTCGCCGTGTTCAAAAATGTCTGGCACGACGAGATCATCTTCAGTGATAAGAATGTTTTGCATGGCATTCTTATAGGCACCGATGCGTTTCAGATATTCCTTGTATGCAACATTGGTATAGCGTTGCAGTATATCTACCACAACGTCTAGGGACTCTGGCTGGAGGGTGTCTATCTGGTATTGATAAAAGAAGCACACATTACCGCTCGAGCGAATCACAACATTGAGCTCAACCGAGACATCGATACCTTGAATTGCCAGCGATTGACGATCAACTTGGTAGACCAATGGCGGTAAATGCAGTGCTAAGTAGCTAAAGTTATAGGCTTGGAATTCAAATTGTTGGTCTTGGCGGACCCAGTGGGGGAAGGCTTTGGCAATTAATTGGTGGCATTGCTGTAAGGATTCGAGCGATCTTTCAAAGCTAACGCCGAGGTCATAAAAAATGGGGTTGTGGATGGTAAGCGCAGGCGAGGTCATTTTTTTATCCAGCGAGGTAAGTGTTGCAAGGATTCTCTTCGCAAGCCGAAAAAAATGCAAATGACTCTCAACATTTCCATGATGAAGACACTTCGCTTCGTGTTAGTCTTACTTTTAACGTTAGAGACGCTAAATAACAACAACGGAAAAAATGTATGGATTTGAATAATAAAGTTATCGCGGTGACAGGGGCGGCGCGAGGATTGGGTTTTGCTATGGCCAAGGCGCTGGCCGACAAGGGCGCAAAAATCGCGCTGATTGATGTCAACGAAGAGCTGTTAGTGAGCGCCGCCGAGCAGCTAGCTGGCAGCCGCTATTACTGTTTAGATGTCAGCAATGAAGAGGCCGTTGAGGCGACTTTCGCGCAAATTTGGCAAGATTTTGGGGCGCTCAACGGTTTGGTCAATAACGCGGGAATTATTCGCGATGCGCTAATGGTGAAAGGTGAGCCTGGCAATATCATTAGCGAAATGTCGTTCGCCGATTGGCAGGCAGTTATCAACATCAATCTTTCTGGCGTCTTTCTGTGTGGCCGTGCCGCTGTGAAATTGATGGTCGAGCACGCACAACAGGCCTGTATCCTGAATATTTCGAGTATTTCCGCTGAAGGGAATTACGGTCAGAGCAATTACTCCGCAGCCAAAGCCGGGGTAGAGGCACTGACCACTGTTTGGACCAAGGAATTGGCACGTCACAAAATTCGCTGCGTAGCAATCGCGCCGGGGTTCATTTTGACCGATATGGTGGCATCAATGAACCAGGCCGCGCTACAAAAAGCCGCTGCAGTAATACCGGTTGGACGAGGTGGACAGCCAGAGGAAGTGGCTTCGATGGCGGTGAGTTTGTTTGAAAATGATTTTATCAATGGCGTGGTGTACAAAGTCCACGGCGGCATGAGAATTTGATATAGGACATAGCGTGATCGCCATGGATGGCGGAAATGCCAATAACGCAGGAGCAAAAAATTGCCTCATCTCCGCCATGCGCGCAGTCAAGAATTGTTGAAAATTTAAGATGAGGGGTGGCGTGACCGCCATGGATGGCGGAAATGCCAATAACGCAGGAGCAGTTATTGGCCACCTGGCGGGAATCATGAAAACACCTTGTGGGTGTTTTCACCCTTCGGGCAGCTCGTAAACTCGCTGTGTAAAAAATCATTGTGATGATTTTTTATCGAACCGATGGGTTTACAGCCATGGATGGCTGGTATGCAATTTTTGCAGGAGCAAAAAATTGCCTCATCTCCGCCATGCGCGCAGTCAAGAATTGTTGAAAATTTAAGATGAGGGGTGGCGCACCTGGCGAGCTTCACTTCCTACCTCAGGAGTCATTAAACCCCTGATTC
>CAZRAM010000012.1:0-36977 GCA_964598145.1 uncultured Pseudomonadales bacterium | reverse complement strand
AGTCTAAGACGGGCGGTCGTAACAACAACGGTCGTATCACAACGCGTCACGTGGGTGGTGGACACAAGCAGCATTACCGTGTAATTGACTTCAAGCGCAACAAAGACGGTATGCCAGCAAAAGTGGAGCGTTTGGAATACGATCCAAACCGCACGGCACACATTGCGTTGATCCTGTTTCCGGATGGCGAGCGTCGTTACATTCTTGCGCCAAAAGGTCTGAAGGCAGGTGATGTGGTGCAGAATGGCCCGTCAGCTCCGATCAAGGCGGGCAACTGCTTGCCGATACGCAATATCCCTGTTGGTTCGGTTATTCACGCGATTGAAATGAAGCCAGGCAAGGGCGCCCAGCTTGCGCGTTCAGCTGGTGCCGCGGTTCAGTTGGTGGCACGGGAAGGCGCTTACGCTACGGTACGCTTGCGTTCAGGCGAGATGCGTAAGGTGTTGAGCGATTGCCGTGCGACCATTGGTGAAGTATCAAACACTGAGCATAGCCTACGCAAGTTGGGTAAAGCGGGTGCGAAGCGCTGGCGTGGTGTGCGTCCGACGGTCCGTGGTGTTGCTATGAACCCGGTTGATCACCCGCATGGTGGTGGTGAGGGTCGTACTTCCGGTGGTCGTCATCCGGTCAGCCCATGGGGTACACCAACCAAGGGTTACAAGACGCGTTCTAATAAGCGCACCGATAAATTGATTGTTCGTCGTCGCGATAAGAAGTAAGCGGCCGAGTTGATAGCGTAGAGGATATTATTGTGCCCCGTTCATTAAAAAAAGGCCCGTTCATCGACCTGCACCTGCAGAAAAAAGTAGAAGTGGCTTTAGAGAGTAACGATCGACGTCCCATCAAAACCTGGTCTCGTCGTTCAATGGTGTCGCCTGATATGGTGGGTTTGACGATCGCTGTACACAACGGTCGTCAGCACGTACCTGTTCTGATCAATGAAGATATGGTCGGACACAAGCTTGGCGAGTTCGCAGTAACGCGCTCGTTTAAAGGGCACATTGTAGACAAAAAGGCGAAGCGCTAAGCGTCGCGTTAAAGAGAGGTTAAAGACCATGGAAGTGGCAGCGAAATTACGAGGAGCGCGGATCTCGGCCCAGAAAGCACGTCTGGTAGCTGATCAGGTGCGTGGCCTTCCCGTAGAAAAAGCATTGGATGTGCTAGCGTTTAGTCCTAAAAAGGCGGCGCACATCGTCAAGAAGGTACTCGATTCCGCGATTGCGAATGCAGAGAACAATGAGGGTGCCGACGTTGATGAGTTGAAGGTATCAACTATTTTTGTTGATGAGGGCATGACTATGAAGCGCTTGCGCCCGCGAGCAAAAGGTCGTGCTGATCGTATTTTTAAACGCACTTGTCACATTACTGTGAAAGTTGCAGACGGCGAAGGTTAGGAGAGACCATATGGGTCAGAAAGTACACCCTACCGGAATTCGGTTAGGCATTGTTAAAGACCATAACTCGGTTTGGTACGCGGACTCGAAGAACTACGCGCGTCAGTTGATCACCGATCTGGAAGTGCGGCAGTACATCGAGAAGGTGTTGGATAACGCGTCAGTTAGCCGAATTCTGATTGAGCGCCCAGCTCAGACTGCGCGAATCACCATTTCAACCGCGCGGCCCGGCATCGTGATTGGTAAGAAGGGTGAGGACGTAGACAAGCTGCGTAAGGATTTGACGGCCCGCATGGGTGTTCCGGTAAGCATCAACATCGAAGAGATTCGCAAGCCAGACCTGGATGCGAAGTTGGTTGCGCAGAACGTGGCGCAGCAGCTCGAGCGTCGAGTTATGTTCCGTCGTGCGATGAAGCGCGCCGTTCAGAATGCGCTTCGTCAGGGTGCGGAGGGCGTCAAGATCCAGGTGAGTGGTCGTTTGGGCGGTGCGGAAATCGCGCGGTCAGAATGGTATCGCGAAGGCCGAGTGCCCTTGCATACGTTGCGCGCCGATATCGATTACGCAACTTACGAGGCATCTACCACCTATGGAATCATTGGTGTGAAGGTGTGGATCTTCAAGGGTGAAGTCATCGGTGGGCAGGAAGTGGCTCAAGATGGCGCTAAGAAACCAGCAGCTAATTAAGGTTCGGACTCATGTTACAACCTAAGCGTACAAAGTTTAGAAAAATGCAAAAGGGCCGTAACCGCGGCCTTGCTCTTCGCGGAAGCAAAGTGAGCTTCGGTGAATTTGGCTTGAAGGCGGTAGGTCGTGGTCGCATAACGGCGCGACAGATCGAAGCAGCGCGTCGAGCAATGACTCGCCACATTAAGCGTGGCGGAAAGATTTGGATTCGGGTTTTCCCCGACAAGCCAATTACCGGAAAGCCTCTTGAGGTTCGTCAGGGTAAAGGTAAGGGTAACGTTGAGTACTGGGTGGCTCAGATCCAACCAGGAAAAGTGTTGTACGAAGTAGAAGGTGTTTCTGAAGAGTTGGCTCGTGAAGCGTTCTCTCTGGCTGCGGCAAAATTGCCAGTTGCTACTGCCTTCGTTAAACGTCAGGTGATGTAATGAAAGCTAGTGAATTGCGTGAAAAATCCGTTGAGGAATTGAACGGTCAACTGCTCACTTTGTTGGAGCAGCAATTTAAACTTCGCATGCAGCAATCGACTGGCCAATTGGCACAGACACACTTGCTGAAAGCGAACAAGAAAGATGTTGCGCGCGTTCGCACTATCTTGAACGAGAAGGCAGGTAGTTAAGATGGCTGAGCAAAAAGTAACTCGTACACTGACTGGTAAAGTAGTCAGCGACAAGATGGACAAAACCATCACTGTTTTGGTCGAGCGTCGCGAGAAGCACCCTGTTTACGGCAAGTACGTAACTCGTTCTTCTAAAGTACACGCGCACGATGAAAACAATGCGTGCAAAATCGGCGACACCGTAACTGTCAAAGAAACTCGTCCGTACTCGAAGTCTAAGTGCTGGGCCCTGGTTTCTATCGACAGCAACGCTGTTGAAGCCTAAGTTGCTGTAACAGTTATTGAGGAATAGACAATGATTCAAACTCAATCGTACTTGAATGTTGCAGATAACACTGGCGCTCGCCGCGTTATGTGCATCAAGGTATTGGGCGGTTCACACCGTCGCTATGCCAAAGTTGGCGACCTGATCAAGGTCAGTATTAAAGAAGCCAGCCCTCGTGGTCGCGTTAAGAAAGGTCAGGTGATGAATGCTGTTGTGGTTCGCACCAAGAAAGGTGTTCGTCGTCCAGACGGTTCACTGATCAAATTCGACGACAACGCTGCAGTGTTGCTGAACACCAACCTTGCGCCTATCGGTACCCGTATTTTTGGTCCCGTAACTCGCGAGTTGCGTTCAGAGAAGTTCATGAAGATTATTTCTTTGGCTCCTGAAGTATTGTAATCAGGAACAGGGGTAGGGGATAAGCAAATGCTTAAAATTAAACGTGACGATGATGTAGTAGTCATCGCAGGTAAAGACAAAGGCAAGCGTGGCAAAGTTGTTCGCGTGCTCGATAACGGCAAAATGATCGTTTCTGGCATCAACATGGTTAAGCGCCACACCAAGCCTAATCCGCAAGCAGGTATCGCTGGCGGTATCGTTGAGAAAGAGGCAGCTATTGACGCGTCAAACGTTGCTATTTACAACGCTGCCACTGGTAAAGCTGACCGCGTTGGTTTCAAAGTGGACGGTGATGCCAAAGTTCGCGTCTTCAAGTCAACTGGCGAAGCGATTGACGCTTAATTTAGGTGATGACAATGGCGAATTTGAAAACTGTATACAACAACGAAATTGCTGCCAAGCTCAAAGAAGAGCTCGGTTTGAGCAATGTAATGGAAGTGCCCCGCATTACCAAAATCACCCTGAACATGGGTGTAGGTGAAGCACTGGGTGACAAGAAGGCATTGGAAAACGCTCTGGCCGACCTCGAGAAAATCGCTGGTCAAAAGCCTGTCGTAACCAAGGCGCGCAAATCTATCGCGGGCTTCAAAGTTCGTGAAGGTTGGCCGATCGGTTGCAAAGTAACTCTGCGTCGCGAGCGTATGTATGAGTTCCTGGAGCGCTTGATTTCAATCTCAATCCCTCGTATTCGCGACTTCCGCGGTATGAGCGCTAAGTCTTTCGACGGCCGTGGTAACTACGCGATGGGTGTTAATGAGCAAATCATTTTCCCTGAGATCGATTACGACAAAGTCGACAAGCTGCGCGGATTGGATATTGCAATCACAACAACTGCACGTACCGACGAAGAAGGTCGTGCACTGTTGAAAGCATTTAACTTTCCCTTTAAGTAAGTAGTTAACAGCTTCCAGAAACGAGGCTAAAGGTAAAAGATTATGGCAAAGCAATCGATGATTGCGCGCGAAGCAAAGCGTGAAAAAACTGTAGCGAAATTCGCTGCAAAGCGTGAAATGTTGAAAGCGATCCTGAAAGACGTGAACGCTAGCGAAGATGAAAAGTGGGATGCACAAGTTGCTCTGCAAAAACTGCCCCGCGATGCTAGCCCAGTGCGTATCCAGCGTCGCTGCAAAGTGACTGGCCGCCCCCACGCGGTCTACCGCAAGTTCGGTCTGTGCCGTAACAAATTGCGTGAAGCGGCTATGCGCGGCGACG
Organism: uncultured Pseudomonadales bacterium; assembly: GCA_964598145.1. GTDB lineage: Bacteria > Pseudomonadota > Gammaproteobacteria > Pseudomonadales > JAHEIH01 > JAHEIH01. The sequence goes on along the minus strand of CAZRAM010000012.1, from coordinate 32,406 downwards.
TGCCTGGCCTCGTTAAGTCTAGTTGGTAAGCAAGATATCCGCGACTATCTAGGCGCGAGTAGGAGTTTAATATGAGTATGCAAGATCCTTTGGCGGATATGCTGACCCGCATTCGCAATGCGCAAATGGCGGAAAAAGCAAGCGTCAAAATGCCTTCTTCAAAATTGAAAGTGGCTGTGGCCAACGTTCTGAAAGAAGAAGGTTACTTATCTGAAGTTGCAGTTAATACTGTTGACGGCAAGTCAGAACTGTCTATCCAGTTGAAGTACTTCAACGGTGCGCCAGTAATTTCTGAATTGCACCGCGCAAGCACTCCAGGTCTGCGTCAATACGCAGGTCGTGACGAGTTGCCTTCGATTCGCGGCGGTTTGGGTGTAGCCATTATTTCTACCAGCAAAGGGGTCATGACTGACCGTGCAGCGCGCAGCGCTGGTGTTGGTGGCGAAGTGCTTTGCACAGTCTTTTAATCCGGTTTTAGTGACGAGTTTTGTACTATGTCTAGAGTTGCAAATAGTCCTGTTACCCTGCCTTCAGGTGTTGAGCTGAAGCTCGACGGTCAGTCTCTGAACGTCAAGGGTGGTAAAGGAACATTGAACATGGATATCCACGACCTGGTCGAGGTATCACAAGAAGAGAATGTCGTTACTTTCAAGGCACGTAATGGTTCGCAAAAAGCACGCGCTTTGGCCGGCACCACCCGTGCATTGGTAAATAACATGGTTATCGGCGTAAGCGCTGGTTTCGAGCGCAAGCTTGAGCTGGTCGGCGTTGGTTACCGTGCGAAAGCCTCAGGTAACGTATTAAACCTGTCAGTTGGTTACTCGAATCCTATCGATTTCGAAGTACCTGCTGGCGTGAGTGTCGAAACCCCTACGCAGACCGAAGTGGTTCTGAAGGGCATCGACAAGCAATTGTTAGGTCAAGTTGCGGCGGTTATCCGTGCGTTCCGTGCACCTGAGCCCTACAAAGGCAAAGGTATTCGCTACGCGGGCGAACAGATCCTCCGTAAAGAAGCCAAGAAGAAGTAAGGCGAGAGATTATGAGCGTAAAAAACAATGCAAGATTGCGTCGTGCCCTCCGCAGCCGTATGAGAATGCGCGAGTTGGGTGTAGAGCGTTTGAGTGTTCACCGCACCCCTCGCCACATCTATGCACAAGTATTGTCAGCCGATGGTTCAAAAGTATTGGCGCAAGCTTCTACTTTGGACAAAGAGCTGAAGTTGGCTTCAGGTGGCAATATCAATGCAGCGGCTGAGATCGGTAAACTGATCGCAGAGCGCGCTAAAGCAGCTGGTGTAAGCAAAGTCGCTTTCGACCGTAGTGGTTTCAAATACCACGGTCGTGTAAAAGCACTGGCTGATGCAGCTCGCGAAGGCGGTTTGGAATTCTAGGGGAACGACATGGCTAAAGAACAGAAAGACAACGCTGAAAATGCAAACGAAGGTTTGATCGAGAAGCTCGTTCAAGTTAACCGCGTTGCTAAAGTTGTAAAAGGTGGTCGTATCTTCAGCTTCACCGCACTGACTGTAGTGGGTGATGGCAATGGCCGTGTAGGTTTTGGTCGTGGTAAGGCGCGCGAAGTACCAGTAGCTATTCAAAAGGCTATGGAGCAAGCTCGTCGCAACATGATCCAGGTAGACCTGAAGGGTGATACTATCCAGTACCCCATCAAAGCGAGCCACGGTGCTTCTAAGGTTTACATGCAGCCTGCGTCAGAAGGTACTGGTGTTATTGCTGGTGGTGCGATGCGTGCGGTTCTTGAAATCGCCGGTGTTCACAACGTATTGGCTAAGTGCTACGGCTCTACCAATCCTGTGAACGTTGTACGTGCAACCTTCAATGGCTTGAAAAACATGCGTTCACCCGAGGCAGTTGCTGCCAAGCGTGGTAAGAGCGTTGAAGAGATTTTGAACTAAGGCGTTAAGATCATGGCTAAGGCTAAGACTATTAAAGTAACACTGGTAAAAAGCACCAGTGGTCGTTTGGAGTCGCATAAAGCGTGCGTGGCCGGTTTAGGTTTGCGCCGCATTCGTCACACCGTTGAGGTTGAAGACACTCCATCTGTCCGCGGTATGATTAACAAGGTGAACTACCTTTTAAAAGTTGAGGAATAAGGCAATGTCTGATTCATTGCGTTTAAACACGCTGAGCCCTGCCCCCGGCCACAAGACCGCCGCCAAGCGCGTAGGTCGTGGTATCGGTAGCGGCCTGGGTAAAACTGGTGGCCGTGGTCACAAAGGTCAAAAAGCTCGTTCAGGCGGCAGTGTTCGCCCCGGTTTCGAAGGCGGTCAAATGCCTTTGCAAAAGCGTTTGCCGAAGTTTGGTTTTACTTCACGCATCGCTCGTGTAACCGCTGAAATTCGCACTGCCGAATTGAACAAGTTGACCGATGAAGTTATCGATCTGGATGCATTGAAACGTGCCGACCTGGTACAAGAAAACATGCAACGTGCCAAGATCTTCCTGGCTGGTGAAGTCACCAAAGCAGTGAAAATCAAAGGCCTGGCGGTAACTAAAGGCGCTAAAGCAGCTATTGAAGCTGCCGGTGGTTCTGTAGAGGAATAACATGGCAAACCAAGGCCAGTTAGCACTCGGCAATCAAGCCGGACTAGGCGAGCTTATGGCTCGCCTTCGTTTTGTATTGCTCGCGATTATTGTGTATCGCGTTGGTACCCACATTCCTGTGCCCGGTATCAACCCCGATCAGCTCGCAGCTTTGTTTAACCAAAATCAGGGAACCATCCTTGGTCTGTTTAACATGTTCTCGGGCGGTGCGCTCGAGCGTATGTCGATTCTGGCCCTTGGTGTGATGCCCTATATTTCGGCGTCAATCATCTTCCAGTTGATGTCAGCGGTGTCACCCACCCTGCAACAACTTAAGAAAGAAGGTGATGCGGGCCGTCGCAAAATTACTCAGTACACCCGTTATGCCACGGTGGTACTCGCGACGATCCAAGCCTTTGGTATGTCGGTAGGTATGGCGGGTCAAGGACTGGCCTTTAGTGCAGATTGGTCTTTCTACTTCATTTCAGTAACCTCATTGGTAACTGGGGCTGTATTCTTGATGTGGTTGGGTGAGCAGATCACCGAGCGCGGTATCGGAAACGGTATTTCGCTGTTGATTTTTGCTGGTATCGTAGCGGGTTTACCCTCAGCGATCGGTCAATCATTAGAGTCAGCACGTCAAGGTGAAATGAACATTGCTATTTTGCTGTTCATTCTGCTGTTGGCGGTAGTGGTTATCTACTTGATCATTAAGATCGAGCGTGGCCAACGTCGAATCACTGTTAATTACGCGAAACGCCAGCAAGGTCGTCAAGCGTTCGGTGGTCAGACGAGTCACTTGCCGATGAAAGTGAACATGGCGGGCGTTATCCCTGCTATTTTCGCAAGCTCTATTTTGTTGTTCCCCGCCTCGATTGCGCAGTGGGTGAGCAGCTCTAGTGCGGACATGGATTGGTTGCAGGACGTTGCCTTGGCAATTGGTCCCGGTCAGCCGCTGAACATTATTTTGTTCACCGTGTTGATCGTGTTCTTCTGTTTCTTCTACACGGCGTTGATGTTCGACCCGAAAGAAGTGTCAGAAAACCTGAAGCGTTCGGGTGCGTTTTTGCCCGGCATTCGTCCCGGCGAGCAAACCGCGAAGTATATCGACGGTGTTCTGACTCGCTTGACTGTGTTTGGTTCAGCTTACATCACCCTGGTGTGTCTGCTGCCTCAAGCATTGGTTGTTGTTTGGAACGTGCCCTTCTACTTGGGCGGTACCTCGCTACTGATCGTAGTCGTGGTGGTCATGGACTTCATGGCACAGGTGCAATCACACCTGATGTCTCATCAGTATGATTCACTGATGAAGAAGTCTAATTTAAAAAGTTATGGTAAGAATGCCTAACGCACAGCGTTAGGCCTTTCGGAGTAGTGATAATGAAAGTACGTGCATCAGTTAAAAAGATCTGCCGCAACTGTAAAGTTGTTCGTAGACACGGTGTTGTTCGAGTGATCTGCAAAGAAGCTCGCCACAAGCAACGTCAAGGCTAATTGCCCAACTTTTTATTTGTTGATTTTGTAAACAACTTTAGCTAGAATCTTGCGCCTTTCGAGCCGCGCGTAAGTTTTTTAAGCGTTGTTGAATTTTTTTTGGAGTAAAAGATGGCCCGTATTGCTGGCGTAAACATCCCAGATAACAAGCATGCGGTTATTTCGCTGACTTATATCTATGGTATTGGCCGCACCACCGCTAAAAGCCTGTGTGCGTCTACTGGAATTGCTGAAGACACCAAAATTGGTGATCTGAGCGAAGAGAAGCTCGACGTTCTGCGTGAAGCGATCTCTAAATTGATCGTCGAAGGTGACCTGCGTCGTGAAGTTTCAATGAGCATCAAGCGCTTGTTGGATCTCGGCTGCAACCGTGGCTTGCGCCACCGTAAGAGTCTGCCTGTTCGCGGTCAGCGTACTAAGACCAACGCGCGTACCCGCAAAGGTCCTCGCAAACCCATTCGGAAGTAAGATACGTCTTACTTCCTAATTTAGTGTAGCTACACCACAGTGTAGTGTTGATATTGAAGTAGGAAAGTTCATGGCAAAGCCAAAAGCTGCACCTCGTAAAAAGGTGAAAAAGTCCGTCGCTGACGGCGTAGCGCATATCCATGCGTCATTCAACAACACCATTGTCACAATCACTGATCGCCAAGGTAATACTCTGTCTTGGGCAACAGCTGGTGGCTCTGGTTTCCGCGGCTCTCGTAAGAGCACTCCATTCGCTGCTCAGGTTGCTGCCGAGCGCGCTGGCCAAGCTGCTATGTCAGACTACGGCCTGAAAAACTTGGACGTGCTGGTTAAAGGTCCTGGTCCCGGCCGTGAATCAGCGGTACGTGCCCTTAACAATGTTGGCTACAAAATCACCAACATTACCGATGTGACTCCGATCCCACACAACGGATGTCGCCCACCCAAGAAACGTCGTGTATAACGGCTGAGAGATACAGGATTCTAAAATGGCTAGATATATTGGTCCTAAGTGTAAGCTTTCACGTCGTGAAGGCACTGATTTGTTCCTGAAGAGCGGTGTTCGTTCTCTGGATTCAAAATGTAAAGAAGAAACCGCACCCGGTATGCACGGTGCTCGTCGTGGTCGTCTGTCTGACTACGGTGTTCAGTTGCGTGAAAAGCAAAAAGTGCGTCGCATCTACGGTATTCTGGAAAAGCAATTCCGCGGCTACTACAAAGAAGCTGCTCGTCGCAAAGGCAACACTGGTGAAAACCTGCTGCAATTGTTGGAATCGCGTCTGGATAACGTTGTTTACCGTATGGGCTACGGCTCAACTCGCGCGGAAGCACGTCAGCTGGTTTCACACAAATCAATCACTGTGAATGGCGCAGTTGTTAACATCGCTTCTTACCAAGTAAAAGCGGGTGACGTTGTGGCTGTTCGCGAGAAAGCGAAAAATCAATTGCGTATTCAATCTGCGCTGCAACTGTCTGCCAACCGTGGCGACATCAGCTGGATTGACGTTGATTCAGGCAAAATGACTGGCACGTTCAAAAACGTTCCCGATCGTAGCGATTTGCCTTCAGAGATCAACGAAAACTTGATCATTGAGCTTTACTCTAAGTAATTAACAGCAGATACACGCGATAGGTGGCATTTATGCAAAGTTCAGTTAACGAATTTCTTACTCCACGCGTCATCGATGTTGAGGAAGTTAGCACTACTCGTGCAAAAGTGATTTTAGAGCCTCTGGAGCGTGGTTTCGGCCACACTCTGGGTACCGCTCTGCGTCGAATTCTTCTTTCTTCAATGCCTGGTGCAGCGATCACTGAAGTTGAAATCGACGGCGTTGAGCACGAGTACAGCGCAATCGAAGGCGTATTGGAAGACGTCATTGAGATTTTGATGAACCTGAAAGGTGTTTCACTGGTTCTGAACGAAGTCGACAGCACTACCCTCACTCTGTCTAGCTCAGGCAAAGGCATTGTGACCGCTGGCGACATTCAAACCGATGGCCACGTTGAGATCATCAATCCCGAGCACGTGATTGCACACCTCGACGAAAAAGGTTCAATAAGCATGCGCTTGACCGTTGCCAAAGGCCGCGGCTACCAGCCTGCTGAAGTACGTAACGAAGGCGACGAGGAAACTCGTTCACTGGGTCGTCTGCAGTTGGACGCTTCGTTCTCTCCCATTAGCCGCGTTTCTTACGTTGTAGAAAGCGCGCGTGTTGAGAACCGCACCGACTTGGACAAGCTGGTTCTGGATCTGGAAACCAATGGTACCATCGATCCCGAAGAAGCTATCCGTCGCAGTGCCACTATTCTGCAGCAGCAGCTGGCTGTGTTTGTTGACCTCGAAAGCGAGAAACAAGCTGAGCCCGCACAGGCTGAAGAAGAAGTTGATCCAATCTTGTTGCGTCCCGTTGATGACCTGGAACTGACTGTACGTTCTGCTAACTGCTTGAAAGCAGAAAGCATCTACTACATCGGTGACTTGGTACAACGCACTGAAGTTGAACTGTTGAAGACTCCTAACCTCGGTAAGAAGTCTCTGACAGAGATCAAGGATGTATTGGCATCTCGTGGTTTGTCTCTGGGCTTGCGCCTGGACAACTGGCCACCAGCTAGCCTGCGCAACGACGATCGCGTTCGTCTGTAATTGTTACCGCAGCGCTGCGGCGCTGCTTCCAAATTTTAAACTTGCTGTGATAGCAAGCGTTGTAAGGATTTGAGTTATGCGTCATCGTCAGAGTGGCAGAAAATTTAACCGTAACAGTGCTCATCGCAAAGCGATGTTCCGCAACATGTCGGCTTCATTGTTCGAGCACGAGTTGATTAAAACAACCCTTCCCAAGGCGAAGGAACTGCGTCGTCACGCAGAGCCTCTGATTACCTTGGCTAAAGAAGATTCAGTAGCAAACCGCCGTTTGGCGTTTGACCGTCTGCGTAACAAAGATGCAGTTGGCAAATTGTTTGCTGAACTGGGTCCTCGCTACCAAGGCCGTCCCGGTGGTTACATCCGCATTCTGAAATGCGGCTACCGTACCGGTGACAAAGCGCCTATGGCCTACGTTGAGCTGGTTGACCGCCCTGAAGATGCGGTTGCTGCCGACGAAGAATAAGTTCGATTCGTTCGATCTGATTCATAAGAACCACGCCTCGGCGTGGTTTTTTTTGCCCATGGATGGGCTTATGTTCCGGAGGCCATGGATGGCCGAGAGGGACGTCTCTACGCTGAGACGTATTCCCTACTCCGGTGGGACCTTGTTGGTACAACAAGGGAACGGTTTTCAGGTTTTTTTAGGTAGATAATGATTCCCTTGTTCTGCGAACAAGGTCCCACAAGTTGTTCCAACAAGGTCCCGCAGTTGTTTATAACTTAGGTTTACAATAGCCACCATGACACATGGCAACTCAAAAATCGTTACCAGTAACCAGCAGGGGCCACACGACAACCTCGAGGCCACGGTGCGCCGCCACTTATCCCACCCAAGTCGAAAGCCCTTTAGCCAACACACCTTGGATGCCTTCGCAGAAGCTCAAGCGTGGATCGGCGCTAGCCAACAACCGCTGATATTGGACGCCTGTTGCGGCACCGGGGAAAGCACGGCGTTCATCGCCGCCCAGCATCCCGATGCCTTAGTGATTGGTGTCGATAAATCCCTGCACCGGCTGAATCGCCATGCCGGCGATCAGCAAAACTATCTGTTGCTACAAGCCGACCTAAACGATTTTTGGCGGCTGGCTAGGCAGGCGGGTTGGCAGTTGGCCAAACACTACTTGCTATACCCAAACCCCTACCCGAAGAGTGTGCACTACAAGCGTCGCTGGCATGCCAGTCCTGCCTTTGCGGATATTATTGCTCTGGGTGGTACGTTGACGGTACGCAGTAACTGGCCCTTGTACGTGGAAGAGTTTGCCGCTGCCTTGGGTGTGGCGGGCATTCAGGCACAAGCACATCCGTATAGCGCCGATCAGCCGATGACGGCCTTTGAGCGCAAGTACTGGGCTAGTGGTCAGTCTGCGTGGCAATTACAGGTCGATTTGCGTTAGTGCTTTATTTTGGTGCATGGCGCTGTTCCATGGTGGTGCTTACACCGCTTTAAATCCCGCTATTTACCTATTTTTCGCATTATTTGTAGGCATTCATTTTGCAAAAGCTGTAACAACAACTTTGCAAGCTAGGATGCCATGAAAACCTTTCTTCCTTTTAAAGTGGGCCAAAGCCTTCGCCGCAGCCAGTCCGACACTGCCCCAGAGGGCTTCTCGTTTAACATCCCGCAGGGCGATGCCCTGGTAAAAAAAGGCGCGGTATTTGCCTTTGTGAGCAGCACGGATGAAGGTGCCGATTGTCGCGTCATCGCTCGGCGTCTAGTTAATGATTACAGTGCGACATCACAGGTGTGGTCGGTCAGTGAGGCCATCGAGCGCGTACTGGCAGCGGCGGACACCTTTCTCGCACGCTGCGATTTTGCCATGGTGGTTATCAAGGGTGCGACGGCCAATATTGTGCAACATGGTCAATCCACGCTGGTGCGCTACCGCGATGGCGTGCCGGAATGCCTGTCCAATAGCAGTGGCGACCGCGTAAAAAAAATCGATGTGGCGACCGGTGATGTGCTTTGTATGGCGCCGCACGGCCTGCGTGAGCACATGCAGGCCGTTGAATTGACTAATTTTATCCGCGCTAAAGAGGAAGACCTAAACCACACCGCCTATGGTATGGCCTCGGCGGCGCAAAAGCTCAGCACAAGCGCCCCGCCGAGTATGGCCTTGATCGAAGTGGCCGATCTACCCGCTAGCTTGGTGGCGGCACCGGACAAACAGGCTTTGCCCATTCCACCTGAACTAGCCGTGGGGGATAAACACGACGGCCTTGAAGTATTGGCGACACTCAGCGAGAGCTCCCGCAGTCGGGTCTTTTTAGTAAGTGACGGCAGTAAAACCATGGTGATGAAGTGCCCAGCCATTGATAGTAGCGACAGTTTTAACCGTGAAGCTTTCCTTATGCAGGAGTGGCTATTACAGCGGTTTGAGCATCCGGCGCTGGTCAAAACAGTGCCCACACAACAGCAGCGCCAGTCGCTGTATATATTGAGCGAGTACATCGAGGCCCCAACGCTGCGGCACTGGTTGGAAGCATCGTCACCGAGCGTAGAAGACGTGTTAGCGGTGGTAGAGCAGATTGGCCGCGCGTTGTTGAGTATGCACCGCGCTGGGGTATACCACCGAGCGATTTCACTCGATAACTGCTTGGTTGATACTGACCAGCAGGTACACATTGTCGACTTTGGCGCCGCCTATATGCGGGGGGTCGGCGCTACCGGTAGTGTGCCAAGGGATATGTTGACAGGAACATGGCTGGCACCAGAGTTGGCGGCCGGTGAGCCAGGTGGTGAGGCGTCAGATCAATACATGCTGGCATCGCTGGCCTACGGTTTGCTAAGTGGAGGTGAGGCGCCTTCAGGGAAACGCTACACACCATTGTCTGCTTTCAATCGCCATGTGTCGCCTGATCTGGATAGGGTGTTACAACGCGCCCTGTCACAAAAAGTTGACGCGCGTCACGGAGATATCGGTGAATTTCTGCACGAATTGAGGTGCCCATCCAGTGTTGATCAACCTCATACCCTAGCGCGTCACTTCCCCGTGGTCTTTTGGCAAGGGCTTTCCGCACTGTTAGCGTTAGCATGGCTAATAACGTTGACACTATTGTTTGAATAAAAGGCTGCAATGCGCGGATAAATTTGGAAAACGAGGTATTTTTTCGCTATATTGTTTTAGGTTTGTAACAAAAATAAACATTAAATATGTCGCCCATTGCATCTTCTGAAAAGTATCTCTCGCGTAGCTTAGCTCTGTTGAGCATGTCTGTACTTATTCTCATCTATGCGATCAGCTGGTTTTTGCAGGCGACGTTACAGTCAGATTCAATGCCGGGAGGATTGATCATCATGCCGCTCGGGGAGCTAGTCTGTCTGGTGTTTGGTGGTTTGGCCTTACTAAAGCCACAACAGCAGTGGCCAAAAACGCTTGCTGCCGTTGGCGTTGCAGGATTATGTCTTGTCGCACTGTATTTAAATGGCATTGTAGCCTTTGGATCGATCCAAACTGTCATAATATTAACGTTGATGGTGATGCCTCAAAGACAGGCAATAGCCGTCGCTAGTGTTGTTTTACTCAATGGTGTGGCGGCACTATTCGTGTCTTTAAACCCTCATGAATTTTGGTTGGGTGTTCGCTTTGTGGGGGTGGCGGCCGCTTTGTCATGGGCTTTGGCTGCCTTTGTCGCGCGTGATTTTGCCCGTGATGAGGCCTCGCTGGCGCTCTATATACGCCGCGCGGCGTTGGTCTTGGGCACCTTTGCTGGAGTGATGTTAGTCGCTCACGGCTTTGGGGTGGGCGGGGGAGATGCGCGCTTTTTCGTCGTCTTGCTGGTCGCGGATGCCGCCCTATATTGGTACAACCGCCTAAGCTATCACGCGGTCTCCTTTAAACTTTACGCCCTGTGTTACGTCTTGCTGCACCTTGTGTCGTTGGGGGGCATGTCCTTGAATAGCCTGCCATATAGCGGCGGCTTTATGGTATTCGCTATGGTGTTACTGCCATGGCGCTCGGCGTTGCTGGTAGTGGCAACCCTGTTTACCCTCAATGTGTATTTTTACTTGGGAGGTAATCATGAGGGGTATTCGTTATTGATTTCTCGCTACATGTTCATGACATTGGCCGGCATAGCCTGTGTAGCGCTAGTGCGTTGGATCCGTGAGCAACAGGACCAGCGCGGTAAGGCAATGATTAATATTTTACCCGATGCTAAGTGGCGTCAGATTTTTCTGCGCCAGTCTGCCGTGAGTTTCACTGTGGTGGGGTATCTGTTGCTAATGCCCGTCGCCATTGGCTTGCTGTCTGGTGCTCAAAGCAGTCCATGGGTGAATTTGCTGGTAAATATTGTCGCCAGTAGTCAGCTTTGGTTGTGGATGCTGCTGCTAATCGTCGCCGTATTGGGCCAAGTTATTAATACCACTCGTGCTATCTACCACATTAACATTGCCGAGCAGCACGCGGCTGAGGCAGAGCGTGCAAATCAGGCTAAAAGCCAATTTTTAAGTAATATGAGCCATGAAATGCGTACCCCCTTGAACGGTATCATGGGTATGGTGCAGATCATTGAGCTAAGTCAGCAGCTCCCTGACTCGTTGACAAGGCGTTTTGAGGTCATTAAATCGTCGGCCAAGCGTTTGGCCGTCTTAGTGGAAGATACGCTCGACATTACCCGCATTGAAAACGGGAAATTACACCTTGAGGCGAACGATTTTGATCCCCGCGTTATGTTGCAAAAGCTTCTCGACTTGCAGCAATTTGCGTTACAGGGAAAGAACGTGAGCTTGCAGGCCGAGTTTAGGATTGCCGAGGGTACGTTGTTACACGGCGACGAAAACCGTATCGGCCAAATTGTCGACAATCTATTAACCAACGCGGTGAAGTTTACCGAGAGTGGTGAAATTGTGCTGCGCGCCAGCGTTGACGGTATTGGTTTGACGATCGAGGTGCAGGATACCGGTATTGGTATGAGCGAGGCAGTACAAACAACGATTTTTCAGCGCTTTGCTCAGGGCGATATGAGTTATACCAAACGCTTCCAAGGTGCAGGGTTGGGCTTGGCGATCGTGGCCGAATTGGTTGAGCGAATGGGTGGCACGATCGACGTTGTAAGTTCGCTGGGCGAGGGCAGTTGTTTTACGGTGCGTCTCCCGCTGCCACAGAGGGTGGTCTCAATGGCGGTGCCCGTCTTCGAGGAAACGCCACCGGCAGAAACAACTGTCTCGCGTGATATCGCTGTGCTGGTGGTGGAGGACGACGATGTTAATGTCATGGTGCTGGAACAAGCACTCACTGACGTCAGCCAGCACGTGTTGGTGGCTAAGGATGGATTGCAGGCCCTGGCGCTGTTGGCGAATCAATCGGTCGATGTGATCCTGACTGACATTAGTATGCCCAATATGGGCGGTGAAGAGCTTTTGCAACACTTACAGCAGCAGGGTGATAGCACTCCGGTGGTGGCACTCACAGGCAACGCCACCCAACAAGACAAAGCGCGCTTTTTAAGCCTTGGTTTTACCGACGTGCTCGCCAAGCCGATCGAGTTAGAGGGGCTGCTGGCTACGGTAGCTAAGCTTACCGAGCCATCAGAGGTGAACTCAGCCCATGGCTAATGATCAGGTGTTGGAAGCAAGTACTTCCCCAGTGATCGGCTCTTTATCGGCTAGAGGCCTCACCTTCTGGCGCTCGCTGTGGGGTGATAACGCGCTAGATCAACAGCAGCGCAGCGCGCGCATATGGGCCTCACATATGATTGCATTGGCGGTCGCGTTAGTGGGGCTGGTGTTGCTGCTGCAAAACGTGTTGGCGGGGCGAGCACCATGGGCGCTCGTGCCGGGCTTTCCAGATGTTTTCACGGTGTTTATTTTGGGGTATCTGTTGGCCTGGTGGCTGTATCAGCGCAGCCAATATAAGCCGTGGATCATGGTCGGATTTTTGATCTTTGCTTGTGGTGCGGGCGTTATCTCTGGCCTCTTTATCAATGGTGTGGCGGCGGTGGGTACCGGTTTGCTGATCGTTGTGGTGGCGCGACTGACGTTACCGCGAGCTTGGGCTTGGCTGGTGACACTAGAGTGGTTGTTGGCCTCTTGCATAGGGCTGGTATTGTTCGTTGGTTCAGAGCAGGGTGTGGGATTACGGGTTGTGCTAGCCACTCTGATCGTGTTTCTCATGTTGGATCAGTTTATAGCGGCCGCCCATCGACCAACTGAAGAGCGTTGCCGGCGCACAATCGCAGTGGCTCCTCTGGGGCTGGCGATCTCCGTGGTGATTATCTTGCTATTGGCATGGTCATTGGGCGCTAGGGCCAATCTCTGGGTCAACCTGCTGAGTTTCTCTTTGATAGGTTTTTGGGTATGGCAGCGACAGCTATTTAAACACCTGTGGGCGATGCAAGGCTTTGCCTTTTTAGGGGGGATTTTGGGTTTGGCTGCCGTATGGGTAGTTGGTCTCCCATCGATACCGTTCAGTTTTGTGGCGTTCTCTGTGGTGGCCGTGGTGTTTCGCCCGGTGCCTTTTATACTGATGGCATGTGTTACCTTTGGGCTCGATATATATACCCTCACTGCATTGAATGACCCGGCCTTCGAAGCCCTTTTTCAACGCCTAGGCGTTGGTATTTTGATGCTGTTACCTATCTTGGCGTTGTCGTTGTCGGCATTTTTGAACCCGAGTGAAAGCCTTGTCTACCAAGCCATGCAGCGGCCTCGCTGGCGTCGTTTAGTGGGCCGCTATGTCATCGTGCTACTATTGCTTTGCTTGGTGGCGCTGGGACCTCTGCTGATGTCGCAAGGTGAATCGCCAATGCTGACATTTATTACATCGGCGGCCGGTTGGTACTGGCTCTACAGTGCGCTGTTGTTGGTGCTATTGGTGGCGATATTGTTGGCGCTGCGCGGCCAACGTCAGCGCGCACTTAGGAAGGCACTTGTATCAGCAGAAAAAAGTAATGCCATTCAATCGCAGTTTCTTCGCAGTATGAACCACGACATGCGCAATCCTCTCAATGGCTTTATGGGCACCCTGCAAAACTTACAGCGTGAAGCTGAACTATCCCCACAAACGCAGCAGTATCTTAGCGTGATGGCGGGTAGTGCTATGCGCCTTAAGCATTTGCTTAGCGACATTACCGATATCGGCGCCATCGAGCGGCAAGAGTTAACGCTGCAGGTCAATGCCTTTGAGCTAGCGGGGCAATTGCAGCAGCAGCTTCAATTACAAGCACAAAACGCCGCGCAACAGGACGTTAAGCTATATCGAAATATCTCGCTGCCTAGCCCGTGTTGGGTGCTGGGTGATGCGCTGCGTGTGGGACAGATATTAGATAATCTAGTGGGCAACGCCATTAAATTCAGCCCCGGCGCCGAGGTGTTTGTGACCCTCGGTTACCGCGATGAGCGCTTGCACTTGCAGGTAAGAGACACCGGCATTGGCATGGATGAAGCGACTCTGGCGCGTGTCTTTGATCGTTTTGCCCAGGCTGATGGTTCCAATACCCGCAAGTTCCAGGGCTTGGGCCTGGGCTTGGCCATCACCCAACAGTTGGTTGATTTAATGCAGGGTGAACTGCACTGCCAATCGACTCTGGGTGAGGGCAGTGAGTTCAGTGTCAGCCTAGCGTTACCGAGGGTGTCGCATGACTAATGTGAAGGCCCTTTTCGCCTGGTGGTGGCCCAGCGAATCCCCAGCGGAGTATCAACGGCGTCAGCAGGCGTTTGTCCTAATGGCTATATTGGCGGCGATCGCAGCGGTTATTTTGATTTTCCGAGCTGGATTCGCAAACGCTGTCAATTGGCCGTTAGTCATCCCCGTGTTGTTGTTCAACGTCCCCATGTTGCTATGGCAGTTGTTGGCCCCAGGGCGCGCCCTGGAGGTGGCACGGCTGATAATCTATAGCTTGGTGGCTTTGACACCGCTAGTATCGATTCCCACGCAGGGCGTCGCGCCGTTCGGATGGATGGCCTTTTATATGTTGGCTTGCCGATTGATCTTTCCGCGCCGCGTCGGCTGGTTGTTTGGCGTAGTTGTAAGCCTCAATTACGCTGTGGGATTGGGTCATCTCAACCAGGCTGAGCAAGCCTTGGCGGTGCGCTTTTTCGGCTCGGCGTGGATCGCCATGGTAGTGCTCGACACCTACCTCATCCATCTGGCGCGCAGCGTACAAACCCGTATGATGGCCGTTGCGTGGCGTACGATGTGGGTCTTTGTTGTGGTGCATAGTTTGTTTTTGTTCGAGCAGTGGCTGTATCAAGGTGCGGGTCAGATTTGGATCAATGTATTCGTGTTAGGAATGCTGCCGCTGTGGTGGGGAATGTGTCGATTTTTTAATGTGCAGCGGGTGGCAATGGTCTTTTGTTTTTTACTGCTGCTGCTACAGGTGCTTGCGATTAACGCCACTGGCATGCTGTCGCTGAGTTTCATGATGTCTACCCTAGTGGTGGGTTTTGCGCTGTTGCACGGGCGTTGGCGATTGCTCTATTTATGCGGTGTTTTTTGGCTGATCACCCACGCCTTAAATATGACAGTGGACGGCGAATACCACGACCTTTTATTGCGCTTTGGTATTTCGCTGTTGGTTATGGCGAGTGTCATGATACTGCTGTTCGAAGGTCGGTGGCAGCGCGATTCTGCAAGCGGTATGTTAAGTCAGCTAATGCAGCCCGCCGCGCTGGGTCTTTGGGGGCTGTATTGGTTGGTAGGTGTCGCCATGATCAGCGTGCTGCTACTACCCTTGGTGCTGCAACAAGACCTTACTCTAGCCACACAGCTGCGCAGTATTGGAAGCTATTTGGTGCTGTATTTATTGATGGTTGTACTCGCTTGGGTAGCGTGGTTGTTGACCCAAGACCAGTTGCATCAGCGACGCTTGCTCGCCGCCACAGCGCAGGCAGAACAAGCCCGCCACAGCAAGCAGCAGTTTTTGACCACCATGAGCCATGAAATGCGCACACCGCTTAATGGTATTGTGGGTATGATGTACTTGCTTAATAACACAAAAGCCGAAGCGGATAAGCAGCGGGCGCAGTTCGACATTTTGAAGAGTGCGAGTCAGCGCTTGCACCAATTGGTCGAGGATGTGCTTGATCTGTCACGCATTGAACGCGGCGCGCTGAATCTGCATCCGCAGTGGCAGGATCTCGCTGCCCTGTTGGAAACCAATCTTGCCCATGTCTGTGCGCTTCCTGAAGCATCGGGGGTAAATTTTGATGCCGATATCGCCCTACCAGCCAATACGATGGCCATGGTGGATGACATTCGCTTCAGCCAGGTGTTGGAGAACTTGCTGCGTTTCGCGCTGCAGCGCAGCGGCAACGGCGCCGTGGCGTTGAGTGTGGCGCCTGATAGTCAGGGTATTGTGCTGCGCATAGCACACAGTGGCGCGGCGTTGACGCCCGAACAAATAGCGCAGACCTTTGATGCCATGGTGCGCCAGCAGAGCAACCGAGCTAAAGCGCTTGGGGGTGTTAGCCTGAGCTTGGCGTTGGATGTGCTGCACTTGATGCAGGGGCAGATCGAGGTGCTAGGGCAAGGCGAGGCTAACGTGCTGCAGGTAACCATGCCTTTAGCGTTGCAATTTACCCCGCAGAACTAATGCCGCCACGGCGGCAAACATTTATCGCCTTGTGCTGACAGCCTTTGATATTGAAGGTATTCTTGAAGGGTCGTTAAATGGACCTTATATGATAACAATAGCGCAGCGCATTCAAGGGGTGTTGACACCCAACCCGAGTCTCGATGACGCCCAAGCGTCGGCGCGGGCACACGCGTTCTATGCTTACGGCTTATTTTTTGCCATTACGCTGTTGGTCTATATCGTTCTGTCGGCGTTAAACGGCGCATGGCTGGTCTACCCGTCGGGGCGTTTTCCGAGCTTTATGTTGGCCTTTTCTTTATTGGTTGGGGCGAGCTTGTGGCACAAATTAAGCGCTAGCCAGTGGGCAATTGCGACCTACGCCGTGGGCATACTCACCCTGTTTCATGTGGTCGGCACCTTCAAAAATGGGCTCTTAGCTTATCCGCTGTTACTTCTTTTATTTATCGTTGCGCGGCACCTATTACCCCGCCATCAGGCCTGGCGGTTTTTCATTCCGTTAGCGCTATTCGCCTTCGGCATGCTGTTGAGCTTGCCTGAGCAAGCGTTGAATTTAGCTCTGCATTATTGGTTGGCAAGCGTGTATCTGTTTTTGATGATCGATGTCAGTCTGGCTAACCCCACAAGTACTCTTGTTGAACGTTCGCGGGCAGTTTTTGATCGTTTGTCAAGCGTTGCGGCACTATTTGTATTACTGCTAGCCATGCTTCAGTGGGTAGGGTGGCTACAGGGTAGCGTGCTGCTCAATGGACTTATTTTGCTCGTGCTTGGCGGTCTTTTTTTGCTGCGTCGGTGGCTGTCAGCAAAGCATTTTGGCGTGTTGCTGGGCACGGTTCTCGCGATATTTCACACCTATGCCGTGTCAACATCGGGTGAAAACATCATGCCTTACATCTTTGTGTACTTCTTTTTGGGTGCCATGCACTTGAGCGTGAAATATTATGCCGTTTACGCCGCCATACTTAGCGTTAACCAGTACAATTTCTTGTTGACGCAATCCGAGCTGCCCCTGCATGGTACGGATGTGGTCGTCAATTTTGGCGTGCTTTTTGTGTTCTTTTGTTTTGCCATGTACCTAGTAAAACCGTTGTTTATTGCAGGTGTTTTTGGTGCTCGGCAGCGCCCCTTGTTGCAGTGGTTGTTAACACATGCACCGGAAAGAGCCGTGCTGGCAAGGTTTGCTTACCTGTTAGTGATATGTCACGCGCCTCTCGTTATCTTGCTGTGGTTAGCGCAACCTAATACCGATGTCTTGCAGTATATGTTGGGGTGGCCGGGTTTTTTCTGGCTGCTCATGCTGTGGCTGATCATGGGGTTGATGGCCGTTTTGATGGTTCGACGTGAAGTCGACCTGAATGAAATGTTGATACTGCGCAAAAAGGCCGAGCAGCACAACCGCTCCCAGGGCGCGTTACTGGCAAATATCAATCACGATATTCGTACCCCGCTGAATAATTTATCCGTTACTCTGCAGGGGCTGAGGGCTGATAGCAGCTTATCGCCTGAGCAGCAGGAATACCTTCACATCATGCACTGCAGTGCTCACAAATTGAGTCGATTAATGGGCGATATGATCGACGTCAGTCATATTGAGAGCGCCAAAGTCGAGTTTGTGGCTGAAGCCATTTATCTACCAACGTTGGTTGCGGAATGGTTAGTAAGCCATGATCACCAAGCGGCTGACAATGGTGTTTCGCTGCTGTGTGACACCCAGCAAACGCCGCCTATTTGGGTGCAAGTCGACCCGCTGCGATTGACACAGGTGCTAAGTAATCTCATAACCAATGCGATCAAATTTAGCCCGGGCGGAAGCGTGACTTTAGACGTGAGTGTGGCAGCGGAAGGCGTGATGTTTCGTGTCGCGGACAATGGCGCGGGAATGGATGAGGCGACGCTAAACCGCGTGTTTAATCGCTTTGAGCAGGCGGATAATTCCATGACCCGGCAATATCAGGGATTAGGTCTTGGTCTGTCTATTTGTCGTGATCTGGTGTCACTTATGGGAGGCCACCTTAAGGCGCAATCGGTCGAAGGGAAGGGGTCTACCTTCACCGTTGTGCTTCCCTTGCCGATTGTCGACGAGGTTAAAGGCATGGCGGTAGCAGACATGGCGCCTCATCATATCGATCTAAGCCAGAGTCGCTTGTTAGTGGTTGAGGATGATTTTGTGTCGCGCAAGGTGCTAGAAACTGCCCTGTGTGAACGCGTTGGGACACTGACGTTGGTTAGCAGTGGAGAGCAGGCCTTACAAGCATTGAGCGTGCATCACGTTGATGTCGTGCTGACCGATATCGCGATGCCGGGCATGAGTGGCGTTGAATTACTTCATGCGATGCGCGCACAAGGCTACCACATGCCGGTGATGGCTTTCACCGGAAATGCTCTGGCAGAGGAGGTGACCAGTTATCGCGCGGCGGGGTTTGATGCCGTGATGTCTAAGCCGCTGGATACGAAGACCTTGTTAGATACCCTGCAGAGCCTTTTGCGCCAGCAAAGGCGGGGTGAACACTGATGTTTTGGTTGCAGCAGCCGTGTTCTGAGCAAGAAGGTGCTTTGATTAAACACACTCAGGCGAGGGATTACCGGCGCTTAGCCGCCTATGTGTTCGCCATCGTGCTCGGTGTGATGATACTAGCGTTAGCCGCGCATCGCTGGCTCTACCCAACAGGGTGGTACTCTACGCTGTTGGGTTGGGATTTTTCGGCGCTGATGCTGCCCAGTATGAGCCTCTTTTTGGTGGTTATTATTTTGACCCAGCCAGCGCGTCGTGCGCTGCTATTGAGTGTCTCGGTGAGCTTGGCTGCGCTGCTTTTGCTTTTTCAGTCTGAGAGCGAGCTTGCAGCGGTGCTACTGAGGTACTGGGTGGGTGGTGTGATAATCGCGACGCTATTGCTCAGAGTTGTTGACGATGCAATGCACATTTCTTCAATCGAGGCAAAAAAGCGTTCTTTAGTAAGGCTCATCGGTTGGTTGGCGGTGATCATGCCTGCCTTTTTGGTGCTGATGGAGTCTATCCTGCCGCTGGGTGCCAATTATCTGGTCAATGCGCTGAATATACTGATTGGTCTTTGCTTTTTATGGATTGTTAAACACCCGTCTATGCTTTGGTCTTACCTCATCTTGGCACTTGCTGCCCTAGTACAGCTTATTGCTGTTGTTGTAATTGGAGAGCGAAGTCTGCCCTTGCTGGTGGTTTATCTCTTAATCGGTTTTGCTTTTTTACCGCCTCGCGCGTTCGGTGTGTTCGTAACCCTGTTGTGCTGTGCTGTGCTGGTCTCCGCTAAGACATTTGCGAGCGAGGACGCTTCGATTCGCGGCCTTATTTTTGCGCTATCGCAATTGGTCGTTTGGATGGTGTTGTTCTTGATACTGCCTTTTTGGTCGGGTAGGCAAGCGGACGATGAAGTGACGTGGCGTGTGCTGTTGGCGCGCCGCCCACTGCGGGTGCGCTTTGTCCTTACATGGTTTAGTGGTGTGGTGGCGGCTTGTTTTATGCTGGCACCGCTAGTTGTCATTTTGCAGCGTGAAGTGGGTATTGTGCTGAACGATTTACTCGCCGTCTTTTTTGTTCTTTTGGGTGTCTTTGTACTGGGGGCGATAGCGTGGATGTTTATAGAAAGCGACGTGCGTGAAGAGCAACAGGCGCTTCTAACCCAGCGTGCGAATGATTCAGCGGCAGCCAAAGCCCGGTTTTTGTCGACATTGAGTCACGAAATGCGCACACCTTTAAATGGTATTTTGGGTTTATTACAAGTATTGGAGACAGACCAGGCACTGATGCGTGTGCAGGGCACCAACCTGTCGTTATTGCGTTACAGTGGCGAACAGTTGCATCGCACCGTTGAGGACGTGATTGATATTAGCCGCGCTGAACAGGGTAAATTAGTGCTTCATGTTGGCAGTACCGATTTGGCGGGCATGGTGTCGCGTATTTATTTGTTCTTGAATCAAGAGGCAAAATTAAAAGGTATTACGCTGCATGTGAGTACTCGCTTACCAAGATCAGCAACGGCACAGATAGATGAGACGCGCTGTATTCAAGTGATTGAGTCGATTGGCTCGAGTGTGCTGCGCTGCTGTCAGCATGGTGATCGCGTGGAGCTAATTTTTTCGTTGGGGATTGACGGTGTCAGTGTGATGTTTACGAGCCCCTGTAGCGAAGAAGTATTAGCAGATATTCCTTTCAGTGTTGAAGCCGAGCAGTTGAGTACGGACTCTATTGCGGTCAAGGTGATGCATTTGTTAGGGGTATCCTTAAGTCTTCACACCCTGCGTACTAGCCAGCAGCAGGCGATCCTTTTAGAGATCCCCATGGCGGTCGATGTGCCGCTGCAGGAGCCAGTAAAGCCAACAACCATTGAAGCGATGCCTCGCCCACGCGTTGAGCCCGGCAAGCTTAAAATTCTCATCGTCGACGACGAGAACAGTAATTTGATGGTGATGAAGCTGGCACTTGAGAAGCATTATGCCAATATCGAGCAGGCCGATGGCGGTCAGAGTGCCCTCGACTTGATGGCGCTTCAGGCGTTTGATCTTGTCATTAGCGATATCTCCATGCCGGGCATGAGCGGCGAGCAATTGTTGCAACATATGCGTGCTATAGGCATCGAAACTCCGGTGATCGCGCTAACGGGTAATTTATCCGACGGTGACAACCGCCGCTTTATAAGCGAGGGATTTGAGCGGGTGTTACACAAACCCGTTGATCTTGCCAAATTGCGTCAGGCGGTAGCCGAGATTTTGTCGGCGTAATACAAGCCTTGGAAGTATCACATTGATGTTGCCCTTAGTCACCCACCCCAGCTATAGCTATGAATTCCCCGCCAAGCACCGCTTTGCCATGGACAAATTTGGTCTCCTGGCAGAGCACTTGCGGCGGGTGGGTATTTTGCGAGCGGATAATGTCTATCGCCCCGGCGTGTGCAAAACGGCGTGGCTGCAGGCGGTGCATTGCCCCGCCTATATCGAGCGGTTTCGCAGCGGTGCTTTAACTCGGGTAGAAGAGCGGCGCTTGAACCTGCCGTGGAGCGAGGGGTTAGTAAAGCGTACCTTTATTTCCCCTGCGGGCACTGTGCTGGCCTCGCAACTGGCCCTGCATACCGGGCTGGCCTGCCATCTCGCCGGTGGTACCCACCACGCTCACTACGACTACGCCTCGGGCTTTTGTGTGTTTAACGATTTGGCGATCGCGGCCAAGGTGGCCCTACATTATAGCGGTGTGGAACGTGTGTTGATTTTTGATTGCGATGTGCATCAGGGCGACGGTACGGCGCTGCTGTTAGCCAATGAGCCGCGCGCGTATACCTGTTCGATTCACTGCGGTAAAAACTTCCCCTTCACCAAGCAGTTGAGCGACTTGGATGTGGAGCTAGCCGACAGCATAGGCGATGACGAGTATTTAAGCGTGGTTGAGGCGACACTGGAGCGTGTGCTGGCTGAATTCGAACCACAATTGGTGCTCTATGATGCCGGCGTAGATGTCTATCAGCACGACCCCTTGGGGCGTTTAAATGTCAGTTTGGCCGGCATTCGTGCGCGCGATCAATTCGTACTGCAAACCTTGCTTGAGCGTGGCATACCTGTGGCGACGGTGATTGGTGGCGGTTATGACGAAGACCGTGAGGCACTTGCGCAACGCCATGCGATCGCGGTTGAGGTGGCTAACGAGTTGGTGAACAAGCACCGAGCGACTTAGGGCTGAGCGGGCTGAAGTTCGATGACTTTAAGGGGCATTTGACCGTCGCGGCGATCCTCGAGGCTGCCATCGTAAATGGTAACGCTCTCCACGTTGCTTAACAGCAGGTATTCATCGCGCTTGGTCAACTGTTCATAGGCGTCATTAGCGCTTTGCGCGGCAACATGAAAGTAGTGTCGGCCAGTATGGGTGTCGACGTCGGCGCTGAAGAGAATTTCTCGACCGGCTCTTTGCATTTTTGTTCTTCTTTTTCGTTGAAAATCAGCCAATGAGTATAAGGATTTGGCCTTTGATTGGCAACGATCATGCGCTATCGCGTTGTTGGCTGCTGGCGCTGACGACCCCTGAGGGAATAGAGATAGTTACGGTGGTGCCGCGATCGAGTTCACTGTCGATGCTGAATTTGCCACCCATGATGTTAATGAGCTGTTCTGCGACCCAAAGCCCAGAACCAATGCCTTCTTGGTGCCTGTTCATTTGGCTTTGCCCCTGTACAAACAGGTGGCGGGCAAGGGCGATTTCTTCCGTATTCATTCCCATGCCGGTATCTTCAATTTTTATGTTTAATAAGCGATCTTCGGCTGCGCCGCTCAGGGTTAGCGAGAGGCGCACGTAACCTTGATCGGTAAATTTTACCGCGTTGTCCAGCAGGGTAGAAATCAGAAGTTGCAGGTAGTAGCGGTCGCCAATAAAACGGGTGCCGTGCACGTGATCATAATCGACGCTAAATTCGAGGGTCTTGAGTTCGGTGGCCAGTTTAAAAAGATCGCGTATCGGTTCAGCGATTTCTTTTAAGCGCATGGCCTCATGGCGCAGGAAAATCTGATCACTTTGGATGCGGTTGGCCGTAGATAGGTTAGAGAACAACGTGATAAAGCGCTCGATGGAGCGGCGCATATGCTTGATCAGGCGCTCTTGGCGAGGGGATTCGGCTTCCAATAACTCAGCCACGCCTAGCATGCCATTGAGTGGTGTGCGGATCTCGTGCCCTAAGTTGGTCAATAGATTGCGCTGGGTATTTTGCACCACTAACTTTGAATGACGAAGTGCAAGATCGGTTTCAAGTTGCTTTAAGTAGTAATAAATGAAACCGCATATCAGGGTGTACAACAGAGCCATGACAAACCAAGCCGCGGGGGAGTGGCCTATGAGCAGGTCGTGAAAAACATTGTTGTCGATGACGATCATGGCCACGGCGTCGGGTAGGGCGCCATTGGCGTAGATGTTGTCGGTGCTTGGCATAGGTCTAACGTTAATGTCGATGTCAGAGCCGTTATTCCACAGGTATTGGCCAAACTTGGAGAATATAACGGTGTCGTCCCCCTCTTCGAAAATGCCCGAACTATGTGATTGGGTGGCTAACCACGTTTCAGGGAATTCGTCGTGAAAGCGTTTAATGCTGGGGTTGTTGAGTTGCCAGCCCCAGCGTTTATTTTCGTCGGGGTGCATCATGTAAAAGCCGTTTTTGCTCACTACCACAGCATGCATGAAGGGTTGTGAGTTATATGTATTTGAAAAGCGGTCGCTAAAAAAATGGCTGCTGAGTTTGGTTTTGATATACCCAATGGTGTTTCCCGTTTGGTTTATCACCGGGGTAATGAAGCGGATTACCTCGTTGTAGGGTGTTTCGATCATACCGAATTCGACATTGAGATCGATTTGGCTGAAGTAGGCGGAGCCGCTTTGATAATTGTGGCGCATGAACATGTAGTCGCGGTCGGACTTGTCCTGCAGGGTTTCTTCGGGAGATTGGTAGATGGTATTTTGGCGACGGTCGAAGCGCACACGCTCGACTCCCGCGGTATCAAATAAGGTGGCTTCCAATAAATTAGGGTAGGTGTGCATAAAGTGCTGCAACGTGTTGCGGCTTTTTTCAAGGTTGTTAGCTTCGAGATTGGCCTCGGTGAGCGCTTGGCTCAAGAAAAGTGTGTTTTCTCCCGCCGCTTGGATCGCGTCAATGATTTCAATTTGTTGTTGCTTGAGGTGGCTGAAGTGGTTGTCTAAAAAACGGGATTTTTGCGGCTGGTTGAAGCTGTATTCCACCGTTGCAGCTAAAGCAATAAAAGTGACAAGCACGAAGCTACATGCCAACAGGAAACGCTGGTGAAAACGTTGTGAAAGGTTGTCGATGAATTTATGCGGCACGTTTTAAAACTTCGTTAATGATTGCCTTAAATGTAGATAGCGTCTCGCTATTTTGCCAATTTCGATTGCTATTTTTATCGCGCGCATTAGTATTTTATGCTCAATTTTTGGAGAGTAACGCATGCTTGATCGGGCGGGTTTACTGGTATTGATGTTATTGCTGGGTGCATGTGGCGGCGGAGGGGGCGGCAGCGCCGCTATACCTCCGGCTGATCCTGCGCCAACTGCTTCGGCAAGCGTGGCTTTTAGAACCCTTAATGCGGATTCTCCCTTTGTTTCTGTGAGTGGAACTAGCCAGAGCATTAGTGGTGTAATCGAACTGACGCTGGCAGATCGTCTTCATGAAATAACACCTTCTTCTGGCGGTAGCTGGCAATGGCAACCGACCCAATGTAGTGATGCTTTAGCTGAAGGTGATTATCGCGTTACGCTGACGGCGTCGGCAGTGGATGGCACTGAGGTACAAGCTAGTCGTGATTTCTCGGTAGCGGCACAGGTTTTCATGAAGGTGCACTACTACCGCCGGCAAGCCAATTACGAGGGATGGGGCTTGCACTTATGGGGAAATGCTGTCCCCGTTTCCGCACAAACCAGCTGGGCGAGCCCGCGTTCATTTGATTGCCAACAAGACGGCTGGGTGCAGTACTGGGTGCCATTGCAGAATCTCGATGAGGTGTTCAATCTAATCGTCCACGCTGGCGACGTAAAAAATACACCAGATGATTTATCCTTAGTACCGCGAACATTTGGCACGGATGTGTTTATCGTTCAAGGCGACCCCACCCTTTATGCCTCGCAGGTTGAAGCGCAGTTGGCAGCCACTAATGCGGGTAACGCCTCTGCGAATCTCGATTTGAGCCCGGTGGCGCAAGGTGATACCGGCAGTGCTTTGCCCGCGGGGTGGGCCGATAGCTCTGCCTTCATGGAAATCTATGTGCGTGGCTATCAAGACAGTGATGGCGATGGGCAGGGTGACTTGCCAGGATTGATACAGCGCCTGCCTTATTTGGCTGACCTCGGTGTGAAGGGCTTGTGGTTGATGCCAATCACCGAGAGCTCCGACAACGACCACGGCTACGCTGTGGTCGACTACCGTGATATTGAAGACGACTACGGCGATTTGAGTGATTTTCAAACGCTGTTGAGCGAGGCGCATCGGCTGGGGATGGGCGTTATCATCGACTACGTCATGAATCATAGCTCCAGTGCTAACCCGTTATTTCTTGATGCTAGTTTTAGCGCCGATAACCCCAAACGAGCGTGGTACAACTTTGCCAGCACCGATTTGGGCTGGGGACCGTGGGGCAATGGCTGGCGTCAAAGCGGTAACGGTGATTATTACTATGCCCCATTTAGCGCCATGATGCCTGACTTTAACTTGAGAAACCCTGAAGTGGTGCAGTACCACCTCGACAACCTGCGCTTTTGGTTAAATATGGGTGTAGATGGTTTTCGTTTTGACGCGGTGGGGGTGTTGTATGAATCCGCCGACGGCAATGTGACGATCAACCACCCCGACAACCACCCCTTGTTGGCACAGGTGCAGCAATTGGTAGCGAGCTACGACAACCGCTTTATGGTTTGCGAGGCGCCCGATGGCCCGCTTGACTATGCGCAGACAACGTCATGCGGCCGTGCCTTTGCCTTTGGGGTGCAACAGGCGATTTTGCAATCTGTATTAGATGGAGGTCTGCGCAGCGAGTTGTTCAATCATTTCAATCAGTCGGCGCGTGATCGCCTGCCGTTAATATTGTCCAACCACGACCACTTCGCTGGTGATCGACCGATGTCTTATTTGTTGGCACAGGACGGCATTGATACCGGCAATGTCGATGCCTATCTGAAAGCGGCAGCATCGGTGTATTTACTGTCATCCGCAACGCCGTTCACCTATTACGGTGAGGAAGTTGGCCAGACGGGAGCTGGCGGAGATTGGGCGTTGCGTCGCCCCATGAGCTGGACAGATGATATTACCAATGCAGGTTTCAGCAGCGCCACCCCATTTCGGCCGCCGGTCGACAATGTGGTCACTAATAACGTTCAGGCCTTGCAGCTAGATAGTGAGTCCTTACTTTTACATTACGCGGCTTTATATGAAATTCGTCAGCAATATCCCGTACTGGCTAGCGGGGAGCTGACCCTGCACAGTAGTGTCAATGATCCGGTGTTGGCGTTCACGCGTGAATCTTCCAGCGCGGCGGCTGTGGTGTTGGTGAACTTAAGTGACAGTCAGCAGTCATGGACGGTACCGCGAAGCGATGGCATGAGCTACCGTGAAGCCCTGCAGAAAGAAGACATCTCGGTGGTTGCAGATGGTGATACCCAGCTGCGTGTAAGCCTACCTGCGCACAGCACGGCGGTCTTAATTAGACAATGAAAAAACGCTTCATACAGCCGCTACAACTTCTGGTACATTAGCTTATTAAATAAAAATAAGGTTATTCATTACATGTCATTTTCTAAGTACCTACTGCTGACGGGATTTGCCGCAGTATCTACTTTCGCAGCGGATGCTCAATCGATTTACCCACAAACTCCCTTATGGGGTGATACCCATTTGCACACCTCTGCGTCGGGCGATGCGGTGATTTTTGGTGGCAGTATTTCCGCCGAAAAAGCCTACCGTTTTGCGCGCGGCGAAAAAGTGCAATCCCGCTCGGGGCAAGTGGCACAACTGCATCGGCCGCTGGACTTTTTAGTGATTGCCGACCACGCCGAGGCCTTCGGCATGTTTACGCGCTTGGATCATCCCTTGCTGATCAATGATCCTGAGTTGCAAGCCTTGGTGGCGCAAAGTCGACAGTCACCCGAGATAGGTATGAAGGTAATGGGGCGTTTGATTGCCGATATCGGTAATGGCGTGGGCCCGGCGGCGTTGCAAGACCCTAAAACTATCGCGCAGATTAGTGGCGAAGCGTGGCAGGAGTACACCGCGCTGGCCGATCGCTTTAATACGCCGGGTGAGTTTACCGCGTTGATTGGATTTGAATGGTCTTCACACCCCGCTGGCGACAACTTGCACCGCGTGGTGGTGTACAAGGACGGCGCTGAAAAAGCGTCGCAAATGCTGCCGTTTTCCGCCATGCAGAGCCAGAACCCAGCCGATTTGTGGCGCTGGATGACGCGCTACGAAGAAGCGACGCAAGGGCGCATGCTGGCCATTCCCCATAACAGTAATATTTCGGGGGGGAAGATGTTTCCCTTAGCGGTGGAAAGCCTCTCATTGAGTGAGCAAGAGCTTGCTACTCGCTTACAGCGCGAGCCTATTGTTGAAATTACCCAGATTAAAGGCGACAGCGAGTCCCACCCCGTGTTGTCACCCAGTGATGAGTTTGCCAGTTTTGGCGATGTCGGCTGGGACCACGGCAACTTGCCGCTTACCAACCGTGAGACCGATGCCATGAAAGGGGGTGAATATGTTCGCGAAGCCCTCAAGCAGGGCCTGTTGATCGAGCAACAGCGCGGTGTAAACCCCTATCAATTTGGGGTGATTGGTTCAACCGACGCCCATACGGGCCTGTCGGCGGTGGAAGAAGACAACTTTTGGGGTAAGCACAGCGGCAATGAACCACGCCCCGAGCGATTGGAACAAATTACCCGTCGCAGCCCTCACGATGCGGATACCTACCGTATCGGTTGGGAATACCAGTCCGGCGGTTACGCTGCGGTGTGGGCTGAAGAAAACAGCCGTGAAGCTATTTTTGCAGCCATGCAACGTCGCGAAGTTTATGGCACCACCGGGACCCGCTTAACACTGCGCGTATTCGCCGGCGATGCCTTGCAGGCGGAGTGGCTAGCGAACGAGGATTGGGTGGCAAAAGCCTACCAGCACGGTGTGCCTATGGGGGGTGAAATGGACCTGACTGACGGCGGTGTGCCGCGCCTGCTGATTTCAGTGGATAAGGATCCGATGGGCGCTAATCTGGATCGAATTCAAGTGGTGAAAGGCTGGGTGGATGATCTCGGTAAAGTGTACGAGAAGGTCTACGATGCAGCTTGGAGCGAGCGCGAGCGCCGCCAAATTAATAGCGACGGTAGACTGACGCCTGTCGGCTCTACGGTGGATGTGACCGCGCCCTCATACAGCAACAGCATCGGCGCAGAGCAATTGGCGACGCTGTGGGTAGACCCCGACTTTGATCCGCGCCAAGCCGCGTTTTACTACGTGCGTGTGTTGGAAATTCCTACCCCCAATTGGGTCGCTTACGACGCCGCCCGTTTCGGTGTGGACATCCCCGAGGGTGCGGTGGTGAGCCACCAAGAGCGCGCCTATTCCTCGCCGATTTGGTACCGCCCCTAGGGCATGTCGGTTTGTGTGTTGCAATCGCATCGCTCGCCGCTGCCACACCCGTGGTTGGCGGCCTGTTTGGCGAGTGTGAGTGAGTGGGCCGAGCTGCGTGGTTATGACTACCGCTTTGTCGGCGATGCCTTGTTTGACGTCCTGCCCGAAGATATTCGTCGCCGCAACGATATTGGTACGGTAATTAAGAGCGATTTGGCGAGGTTGCGATACGCGCAAACCTTGCAGGACGAATTTGAGCGCGTGGTGTGGTTGGACGCGGATGTGTTGGTATTTGCGCCACGCGGGTTCGACCTTCCCACCAGTGGCAGCGCGGTGGGCCGTGAGAACTGGATTCAGCTAGATGGCAAAGGTAAGCTGCGCAATTACCGCAAGGTGCACAATGCAGCCATGGTGTTCGCGCGCGGCGATAGTCTGCTGGGGTTTTACGCCGACAGCGCCGAGCGTCTGCTGCGGGCTAACACCGCCGCCATGCCGGCGCAATTTATCGGCCCTAAATTATTGACGGCACTACACAACACCGTGCAATTGCCGGTGTGGGAAAACGCCGGCATGATGAGCCCTGTGGTGGGATTGGATCTGTTGGGCGAGGGCAGTGGTCGCGCCCTCGCCATGCTGCGTGATGCACACGACGCCCCCGTGGCAGCCCTCAATCTGTGCAGCTCGAGTTGCCAACGCGGCGAACTGACTGACGCGCAAATGGAAGTCATAATCGATACATTGTTAACACGCGAGGCCCTCTGATGCAGTACTGGTTGGTGAAAAGTGAACCCGATGAGTGTGGCATCGACGACTTTGTCGCCGCGGGCACCCAGCCCATTCGTTGGGACGGCGTGCGCAACTACCAGGCGCGTAACTTCATGCGTGACATGGCGGTGGGCGATCAGGTGTTGCTTTATCACTCATCTTGTAAACACATTGGTATCGCCGGTGTGATCGAGGTCGCGGTGGCCGGTTATGCGGATCCGGCGCAATTTGATCCTGATTCGCCTTATTTTGACCCCAAGGCCAGTTTAGACAACCCGCGTTGGACGGCGGTAGATATGGTGTTGGTGGAAAAATGGCCGAGGTTAATCGGGTTGGATACCCTGCGCGCCAAGGCCGACCATTTACAGGATTTCAAGCTTATCGCCAAGGGCGCGCGCCTGTCGGTGATGCCGGTGTCTCCCGAGCATTGGGCGTATATTCAATCGCTGCGCTAAGCCGCCAGGGTAATCCCTTCTATTTTCAATAGACACTGCTTAATGTCGGTACCCCCGGTGTAACCGGCCAGCTTGCCGTCGCTGCCGATGACTCTATGGCAGGGGATAACAATGGGCAGGGCATTAGCACCATTGGCGTTTGCGACCGCGCGGTGGGCGCTGGGTTTGCCGATGGCGGCTGCCAGTTCGGCGTAACTGAGCGTGCTGCCAAAGGGTATGGCTTGTAACTTTTGCCAGACACTTTTCTGAAAATCCGTCCCTTGCAGCTTGAGGGGGAGGTCAAAGTCGCGCCGCTGCCCTGCGAAGTAGTCTGCCAGTTGGCGGCTAGTTTCGGCCAGAATGGGGTGTTCGCCGGCGTGCCATTGCGCTTTATCGAGCCCAAGTCGCCGACAAACACGGCTGTCATCGTGGGGATGAAAGCCCCAGCTCAGCATGAGTAGATGGTCTTCGTCGCACACGGCGGTGATGGGCCCGGCAGGGGTCGGAATGGCGTGGTAGTAAACTTTCATACATTGACTCCTTTAGCCTGATGGCAGCTTGGTCAAACATAGCGCGTTTTTAGTGAAATTAAATCAACCGGTTGCAGAAATAGCTTGCAACCGGTTGCAGTTGTTGATATTTTGCTCATACCTTACAAACCGGCCGTTTAAAGAGTCGGTGTAGACAATAATCAGAGATCAATATGAACACAGCTGTCACTCAAGACACCATCGATAAAGCCCTGGGCAGTGTTAAGCGCAAGGCCGGTAGCAACGATTTCAAACAGCGTTTGGCGGAGCACCTGCCAACCCTGCTTGGTTTGCTGCGCGGTATCTATGGTGACGAGCGCGCCGATGCGCATCTGCCTGCCTTGGTAGATACCTTAGCGGAAGGTTTCTACGCTCGCAATGACACCCTGCGCGCCAAAGACCAGCAGCGTATTGCCAACCCACAGTGGCACAAATCGCAACAGATGGTCGGCATGGCGGTCTATGTCGACTTGGTGGCAGACGACCTACAGGGTCTGAAGGCTAAGCTTCCCTATTACGCCGAATTGGGCATTACCTATTTACACCTGATGCCACTCTACAAAGCCCCCGAAGGCGACAGCGATGGCGGTTATGCCGTGTCCGACTACCGCGCGGTGAACCCCTCGCTAGGTACCATGGACGACCTGCGCGATTTGGCAGCGGCGATGGACGAGCTGGGTATCAGCTTGGTAATGGACTTTGTGTTCAACCACACCTCGGATGAACACGACTGGGCGATGGCGGCCAAAACTGGCGACGCCGCGTTCAGCGACTACTACTACATGTTTGACGACCGCGTGCAGATCGACCAATACGAGCGCACGCTGCGTGAAATTTTCCCCTCGGTCCGCCGCGGCAGCTTTACTCAAATTGAGGATGGCCGCTGGGTGTGGACCACCTTTAACAGCTTCCAGTGGGATCTGAACTACTCCAATCCGGAGGTGTTCCGTGCCATTGTGGGCGAAATGTTGTACCTGGCGAATGTCGGTTGTGACGTATTGCGCTTGGATGCGCTGGCCTTCATTTGGAAGGAAATGGGCACCACCTGTGAAAACCAACCCAATGCACACCGCTTGATCCAGGCTTTCAATAGCTGTTTGCGTATCGCGGCGCCTTCGGTGGTGTTCAAGTCGGAGGCCATTGTGCACCCCGACGAAGTGATCCAATACGTTAGCCCCGAAGAATGCCATCTGTCTTACAACCCCCTGTTGATGGCGTTGATTTGGGAAAGCTTAGCGACCCGGGAAACGCGTCTGATGACTAAGAGCCTCAGCTATCGTTTTCATACCCACTCGCATTCGAGCTGGGTGAACTATGCGCGCTGCCACGACGATATCGGCTGGACCTTCGACGACCGCGATGCCGCTTTTATCGGTATCAACGGTTACGACCACCGCTTGTTTTTGAACAAGTTCTTTACCGGTGAGTTTGATGGATCCTTTGCCAAAGGGATGGGCTTCCAGTACAACCCGGACAACGGCGACTGCCGCGTGTGTGGTTCACTGGCATCGCTGGCGGGTCTTGAGCGAGCACTTGAAAGCGGTGATTTGCACCAGATATGGTTAGCCGAACAGCGCATTTTGATGATTCACAGCATTATCCTCAGTATCGGCGGCGTGCCCCTGTTCTATCAGGGCGACGAGCTGGCAATGCTGAACGACTACAGCTTCCTAGACGATAGCCACAAAGCGCACGACGCGCGTTGGGTGAACCGCCCACGTGTCACTGAGCAGGCGCTGCAATTAGCGCAGACACAGGGTACCGTGCAGCACCGTGTATTCAACGGCCTGCGCCACATGATTAGCCTGCGCAAATCGTACGACGTTTTCGGCGACGCTCGCAGCCAGGTCTACGAGACGGGTAATAATCATGTATTCGCCTACCTGCGAGCCATTTCAGGCGGCGATAAAGTTCTGTGCTTGGTGAACTTCAGCGAGCACGACCAGTGGGTAGATCCCTCGATTCTCGAGAAGCTCTCGCCCGCGAAATTCGCCAAAGATCTCATCTCTGGCGTCACGATGGGGACCCAGTCGCACGCGCATGTGCAACTGAAGCCTTATCAGGTGTTGTGGCTGCATACCACACCCTAAGTTTATTAAGTCTCGGCTTAATTGTTATCTCTTTTGGGGCGCGTCGCGCCCCTTTTTTTGGCCATGGATGGCCTTATGCCGTGGAGGCCATGGATGGCCGAGAACGGCGTGTTGCAGAAACAACGAAAATTGATTGTGTGCCCGAGAGGGCTTGCCATGTGGGAGTCTGTGCGCAGCACAGACGAAAGCATTCCCTTGCTCTACGAGCAAGGTCCCACGGGATTGGAGTCATGCCATGTGGGAGTCTGTGCGCAGCACAGACGAAAGCATTCCCTTGCTCTACGAG
>CAZRAM010000011.1:0-69661 GCA_964598145.1 uncultured Pseudomonadales bacterium | reverse complement strand
CACAGGTGGGGGGCGAGAAAGGTCCCACAGGTGGGGGGCGAGAAAGGTCCCACAGAGTGGGGGCAAGCAGGGAGCTGGAACAAGCCCCCTATTTAGCCAGTGCGTTGAGTTTCTGCGCCAGAATCTTGTTCACCATGCCGGGGTTTGCTTGCCCCTTGGTGGCTTGCATGATTGGCCCCATGAAGGCGCCCATCATTTTCTTGCGCTTACTCTCTTCGGCGGCGAGATAATTGGCCACCTCCTGCGATTTGCTGGCCAGCACTTCGTCGACGATCTGCTCCAGCGCGCCGGTATCAGACACCTGCTTCATGCCGTGTTTTTCGATGATTTCGTCGGCGCTGCCGCCTTCGCTCCACATCAATTCAAACACTTTCTTCGCCTGTTTGTTGGAGATGGTGTCGTCGGCGATGCGCGCCACCAATCCCGACAGTTGCTCTGGGCTAACAGGGCAGGCGGCAATGCTCATGTCGTTGGCATTCAAGCTGGCCGAAATGTCGCCCATGATCCAGTTGGCACAAAGCTTGGCCTGGCCGTTGGCCGCGGCGGCTTCAAAGTAGGCTGACAGCTGGCGGTCGGCGGCGAGGATGCCGGCGTCGTAGTCGGACAACTGGTAGTCGCTGACGAAGCGCGCTGCGCGCTGGTCGGGAAGTTCGGGGATGTTCTGACGCACGCGCTCTACGTAGCCTTCGTCGAGAATGACGGGCAGCAGGTCGGGGCAGGGGAAGTAGCGGTAGTCGTTGGCTTCTTCCTTGCTGCGCATGGCGCGGGCCTTTTTGGTATCGCCGTTGTAGAGGCGCGTCTCTTGGTTGATTTTGCCGCCGTCTTCAAGCACGTCGATCTGGCGTTCCACCTCGAGTTTAATGGCCTCTTCCATAAAGCGGAACGAGTTGAGGTTTTTGGTTTCGGTGCGCGTGCCGAGTGGCTCGCCGGGGCGGCGCACGGAAATGTTGACGTCGAAACGCATCGAGCCCTGAGCCATTTCGCCATCGCAAATACCGAGTGAGGTCACAATCGCGTGCAGTTGTTTGGCGAAGGCGACGGCCTCTTCGGCGTTGCTTATGTCGGGTTCAGACACGATTTCGATCAGCGGGGTGCCGGCGCGGTTGAGGTCGATACCCGACATGCCGTGAAAGTCTTCGTGCAGCGATTTGCCGGCGTCTTCTTCCAGGTGGGCGTGGTGGATACGCACGCGCTTGGTGCGGCCTTCGCTCAAGTTGATGTCGACGTAACCTGCCCCGACGATGGGTTGTTCCAACTGGGTGGTTTGGTAGCCCTTGGGTAGGTCGGGGTAAAAGTAGTTTTTGCGCTCGAAGTGCGAGGTCGTGCCGATCTCGGCATTGACCGCCAGGCCGAACATTACCGCGTATTCAAACGCCTTGGCGTTGGGCACGGGCAGGGTGCCTGGCAGGGCTAAATCGACCGCGCTGGCCTGGGTGTTGGGCTCAGCACCAAAGGCGGTGCTGCTGCCTGAAAAAATCTTAGATTGGGTGGCCAACTGAACGTGTACTTCAAGGCCGATGACGGTTTCCCAGCTCATTAGTCGCTCCTTATTCCAAGCCCGCGGGGGTGCGGGTGTGCCAGTCGGTGGCCAGTTGGTATTGGTGGGCCAGTTGCAGTACGCCGGCTTCGTCGAAGTGGCGTCCGATCAACTGCAAGCCAACAGGCAGTCCGTGGCTTGTGCCACAGGGAATCGACATCGCTGGCAGACCAGCGAGGCTAACGGGAATGGTGTAGATGTCTTCCAGGTACATGGCGACCGGGTCGCTGGTTTTTTCGCCGAGCTTAAACGCCGGCTGAGGGCAGGTTGGGCCGGCGATGAAATCGACGGCGGCGAAGGCCTGCTGGAAGTCCTGGCTGATCAGGCGACGCACTTGCTGGGCTTTGCGGAAGTAGGCGTCGTAGTAACCCGCTGACAGGGCGTAGGCGCCCACCATGATGCGGCGTTTCACTTCGTCGCCAAAACCTTCGGCGCGGCTGCGCATGTAAAGGTCCATCAGGTCGCTGGGGTTGTCGCAGCGGTGGCCGTAGCGCACGCCATCAAAGCGCGACAGGTTGGCTGACGCTTCGGCGGGGGCAATCACGTAGTAGGCGGGAACCGCTAACTCGGTGTGGGGCAGGTCGATCTCAACCAATTCAGCCCCCATGGCGCGGTACTGTTCTAACGCCGCCTGCACGGCGTCGCCAGTTTCTGCGTCGAGGCCAGTGCCGAAGTACTGCTTGGGAATGCCGATGCGTTTGCCCTGCAGCGAGTCGTTCAACGTGGCGCTGAAGTCATCGATGGGTTGATCGCTATTGGTGGAGTCTTTCGCATCGTGGCTGGCCATGTCCTGCAACATTAGCGCGGCATCTTCTGCATTGCGGGCGATCACGCCGCCTTGGTCGAGGCTAGAGGCAAAGGCGATCATGCCCCAGCGAGAGACGCGACCATAGGTTGGCTTGATACCGCTCAGACCACACAGCGAGGCGGGTTGGCGGATCGAGCCGCCGGTATCGGTACCGCTGGCGATGGGCGCCAGTTGGGCGGCCACCGCGGCGGCGCTACCACCTGAAGAACCGCCAGCAACGCGCTCTAGATCCCATGGGTTGCGGGGAGTGCCATAAAAGCTGGTTTCGTTGGAAGAGCCCATGGCGAACTCGTCCATGTTGGTCTTGCCTAGCATGACGGTGCCGGCGCGATCGAGGTTTTCGACCACGGTGGCGTCGTAGGGGGCAATGAAATTATCCAGCATTTTAGAGGCGCAGGTGGTCTTCACGCCCTTGGTGCAGAAAATATCCTTGTGAGCGATGGGCACGCCGGTGAGTGCGCTGGCATCGCCCGCGGCTAGGCGAGCATCGGCGGCGGCGGCTTGGGCAAGGGCGCGCTCGGGGCACACGGTGATATAGGCGCGAATGGTATCGTCTTTCGCGCTGATGCGGTCGAGGTAGTGTTGGGTAATCTCGACGCTAGAAAATTGCTTCTCGCGCAGACCCTGCGCAATCTGGGCGACAGTCAGCTGATGCATGTCAGCGTATCTCCTTGTTGGCCAGGGGTTATTCGATGACTTTGGGGACCAGGTATAGACCCTGTTCCGCATTCGGCGCGATGGCTTGGAAGGCCTCGCGTTGATTGAGTTCGGTGACCTCGTCGGCGCGCAAGCGCTGCACGGCGTCGAGGGGGTGCGACATGGGGGCAACACCGGTGGTGTCGACTGCCTGAAGTTGGTCTACCAAGTCGAGGATGCGCGTAATGCGGTCGGCGACATCGGCGCTGTCTTCCTCCGACACGGATAGGCGTGCCAGACGAGACAGTTTTTCAATCTCGTGTTTATCAATGGCCATGGGGGCTCCAACGCTATTTGGCGGGCACGGGCCGCCACCTAAAAAGCGCAAATTTACCACATATCGCCAGCCCTAAACACAAATCGCCGGTCAAACTGCAATTTTCTGCCAATTTAATTGTCAAAAAGGCACAAAATGCCGAACAAAAATTTTTTAGTTCGTATAGAATCTGTTGCATTAAAACAATGATTTAGCCTGCTGTAGCGGGCCTTGTTCAAGTTTAAGGCAAAAATATGTTTAAACGTCTTCGCGGCATGTTTTCCAACGATCTGGCGATCGACTTGGGAACGGCCAATACCCTGGTCTACGTTCGCGACCAAGGGATTGTGTTGGATGAGCCCTCGGTGGTGGCTATTCGTGTGCACAACGGCCAGAAAACTATCGAAGCGGTGGGCACTGAAGCCAAGCGCATGTTGGGTCGTACCCCCGGTAACATCACCGCTATTCGCCCCTTGAAAGACGGTGTGATCGCCGACTTCCAGGTCACCGAAAAAATGCTCCAGCACTTCATTGCCAAAGTGCACCAAAATAGCTTTATTCGCCCTAGTCCCCGTGTGTTGATCTGCGTGCCTTGTCAATCGACCCAGGTGGAGCGACGCGCCATTCGCGAATCGGCCCTGAGCGCCGGCGCGCGTGAAGTGCGTTTGATTGAAGAGCCCATGGCCGCGGCGATTGGCGCTGGTATGGCGGTGGAAGAAGCTGGTGGTTCGATGGTAGTAGACATCGGTGGTGGTACCACTGAAATCGCTATTATCTCGCTCAACGGCGTAGTGTATTCAGAGTCGGTGCGCGTTGGTGGTGACCGTTTCGACGAGGCTATCGTATCGTATGTGCGCCGCAACTACGGCAGCTTGATCGGCGATTCGACCGCTGAGCGCATCAAGCAGGAAGTGGGTTGTGCCCACCCCTCGTGTGAACTGCGCGAAATTGACGTGCGCGGTCGCAACTTGGCGGAAGGTGTGCCCAAGGGCTTCGTGCTGCGCAGCGATGAAATCTACTCGGCGTTGCAAGACCCGGTCTCTTCAATTGTGCAGTCGGTGAAAGGCGCGCTGGAGAAGTCGCCCCCAGAACTGGCGTCGGATATCGCCGAAAGCGGCATTGTGCTGACCGGTGGCGGTGCTTTGTTGCGTGGTTTGGATGTGTTACTGACCGAGGAAACAGGTCTGCCTGTGATCGTTGCCGATGACCCGCTGACTTGTGTGGCGCGCGGTGGCGGTAAAGCGCTCGAAATCATGGATGCTCACAATATCGACTTGTTGTCGACTGAGTAAGCGTCGCGGCGAGGCTAACGGATGAAGCCGCTATTCTTAAAAGGGCCTTCGCTTTTTGCGAGGGCCCTTGTGTTTGGACTCATTGCCCTTTTTCTTATTGTTGCTGACTATCGCATGGGTTGGACGGCACCGCTGCGCTCGGCTATGTCGAGTTTGGTGTCGCCGTTGTATAGCGTGATCGATGCCCCTGCCGCGCTAGGGGAGTGGTGGGATCACACCGTGGTGTCGCGTGGTGAGTTGGTGCGCAACAATGAATCCTTGCGCAACGAGGTGTTGGTATTGCGCACCATGTCGCAACGCCTAGCAGTTTTAGAGGCGGAAAACGCCCAGCTGCGCGAGCTTCTTAATTCTTCGGCACAAGTCCGTGGCCGTTTGCAGGTGGCGGAATTGATCGCCATTTCTCCCGACCCCGATTACCACACGGTGGTGATCAATCGCGGTAGCGACGACGGCGTGTATCTGGGTCAAGCCGTGCTGGATGCCAGTGGCTTGATGGGGCAAATCGTCGAAGTACAAGACAGCTTTAGCCGGGCCATTTTGATCTCGGATGCCAGTCACGCCATTCCGGTGGAAGTGAATCGCAACGGGGTGCGCTCAGTGCTGCGCGGGCTTGGTCGCTTGGATACCCTCGAATTGTTGCATGTGCCTGCGACCACCGATATTCAGGTGGGCGACATGCTGGTGAGTTCTGGGCTTGGGCAGCGCTTCCCGCGTGGCTATCCAGTGGCCACCGTGACGGCGGTGAGCACCGACCCCGGTCGCCCCTTCGCAACTATTGCGGCGGCCCCCACCGCTGAACTCAATCGCAGTCGCTACGTACTTCTGTTGTTTGCCACCCAGTCGGTGCTGCCATCGGAGATCGGCAATGGCGACAATTAAGGGCGAAAACTCATCGATTTACCTCAGCTTCGCGCTGGCCTATGCATTGACACTGGTACCCTCGAGTTGGGACTGGGCCATGTGGATGCCCCATTGGGTGTTTATTACCTCGATGTTCTGGGCGATTTATTTTCCCCACAAGCACGGCGTTGGTTGGGCCTGGTTTGTTGGCTTGTGGCTCGATGTTGTAGTGGGCTACCCGCTCGGCGTCAATGCCTTCGCGATGGCGATCAGTGTGGCGCTGGCCATCTTTATTGGTCCGCGCTTTCGTATCTACAGTGTGTGGCTGCAAACCTGGATGGTCTTTGTCTTGGCTGCGGTCTGCCAGTTGTTGACCTTCTGGGCAAAGAACATTTACTCGCTGCCTCATAGTGGCTTAGAAAGTTTGTGGGCAGCGCTGACTAGCGCCTTGGTGTGGCCGTTGATTTACGCCTACCTGCGTGTGGTGGCAAGGATATTTCATCTGATATGAAGGCTTTGATTCTCGCCTCAGCGTCGCCTAGACGCGCCGAATTATTGCAGCAGATTGGATTGCAGTTTGAGGTGTGCGCGGCCCATATCGACGAGTCGCTGCGCCCCAATGAATCGCCGCGTGACTATGTGTTGCGCATGGCACAAGAAAAAGCTGAAGCCATCGCGCCGCGTTTTCCCGGCGCGGTGATTCTGGCGTCGGACACCTCGGTGGTGGTCGATGACGAGGTGCTCGGCAAACCCGCCGATCAAGCAGATGCGGCTCGTATGCTGGCGTGCTTGGCCGATCGCTCCCATGTGGTGATGACATCGGTGTGCGTGTTGGGTGAGCAGTGCCAGTTGGCGTTGAATGAAACCGAGGTGTGGTTCCGGGCGATCAGCCCTGCCGAAATGGCGGCCTATTGGCACAGTGGTGAGCCGGCGGATAAAGCCGGTGGCTATGCCATCCAAGGTTTGGGGGCTCAATTTGTGGCGCGCATCGACGGTAGTTACAGTGGCGTGATGGGCTTGCCCCTGTTTGAGGTGGCACAGATGCTGCGCCAGGCAGAGGTGATGGGAGGCGATGTATGAAGGAAGAAATTCTTCTCAATGTGACGCCCTCGGAGACCCGCGTCGCAGTGGTGGAAAACGGCGTGCTGCAGGAAATGCACGTCGAACGCAGTTCCAATCGCGGCATCGTCGGCAATATCTATCGCGGCAAAGTGATTCGCGTGCTACCCGGCATGCAAGCGGCCTTCGTCGATATCGGTTTGGAAAAAGCGGCCTTTCTGCACGCCCACGACATCGTCGACGCCGACGGAGAGTCGCCGCCTGACGACGTTAATATTCGCAGTCTTGTGCACGACGGCCAAGTGCTGTCTGTGCAGGTGTTGAAGGATAGCCTTGGCACCAAGGGCGCGCGTATTACGACCCAGTTGTCGCTGTCGTCGCGCTACATTGTCTTTAGCCCCTGTAATGACCACATTGGCGTGTCTTTGCGCATCGAAGATGAAGACGAGCGCGAGCGTTTGCGGTTGGCAGTGGATGAGGCGCGACAGTCGCTGCGGCAGACCTTGCCAGCGGCGCCGAAGAATTT
Source organism: uncultured Pseudomonadales bacterium (assembly GCA_964598145.1). Taxonomy (GTDB): domain Bacteria; phylum Pseudomonadota; class Gammaproteobacteria; order Pseudomonadales; family JAHEIH01; genus JAHEIH01. Next base: position 62,647 of record CAZRAM010000011.1, on the reverse strand, counting down.
AGGGTTTATCGTGCGCACCGCCTCGGAAGGGGTCGACGCCGCGACTTTGAAAGCGGATATGGAATTTACGCTGAGGTTGTGGATGAGTGTGGAGGAGCGCCGCCCGCAGGTGAACGTGCCGGGTGTGATGTATAGCGATCTTCCCTTGTATATGCGCACAGTACGCGATCTTTGGCGCCCTAATCTTGAGCGCATTCGTATCGACTCGCGCGAGACCTTTCAGAAGTTAACCGATTTCGTCGAGCGCATCGTGCCGCAGATGTTGGACAAGTTGGAATACTATCCTGGAGAGCGACCGATCTTTGAGTTGTATAACGTCGAAGAAGAAATTCAACGCGCACTAGATAAACGCGTCGACCTCAAGTCGGGCGGTTACTTGATCATCGATCAAACCGAAGCGATGACGACCATCGATGTCAACACCGGCGCCTTTGTTGGCCACCGCAACTTGCGCGAGACTATCTTTAAGACCAATCTCGAAGCCGCCACGGCGCTAGCGCGTCAAATTCGCCTGCGCAATTTGGGTGGCATCATCATTATCGACTTTATCGATATGCGCGATGCCGAGCATCAGCGGCAGGTACTGCGCACCTTGGAAAAAGCGCTTGAAAAGGACTTAGCCAAGGTTGTGGTAAGTGGTTTTTCAGAGTTGGGTTTGGTGCAGATGACCCGCAAGCGCACCCGTGAAAGTCTCGAACACACGCTGTGTGAACCCTGCCAGGTGTGCCAGGGCAGTGGTAGTGTAAAAACCGCGCAGACCGTATGCTACGAAATTTTCCGTGAGATTTTGCGCGAGGAGCGCGCCTATGCCAGCGCCAACTATTTGGTGTTGGCCGCACAGAGCGTGGTCGATCGCCTGCTGGATGAAGAGTCCGCCCACGTCGCCGATTTAGAGGAATTTATCGGCAAGACCATCCGTTTCCAAGTTGAACCGCTCTACGGACAAGAGCAGTTCGACGTGGTGTTGATGTAAGGTTGTTCGGGTGCTGATCTGGTCGCGCAATGTCATTTGGTACGCCTTTAGTCGACTCAGCGTCGCGCTGATTCTGTTGGTGGCGGTCTACGCCAGCTTGGGTCAATACTACGCGCCATTGGCGTCCTCCTACAAAACGCCGATTTTGGAATTTCTGAACCGCTATAGCCCGATCGAGGTGGAAGCGGACAGCCTGATTGTGTCATGGCGAAGACTATCGCCCATTTTAGAGCTCAACAAGGTACGCATACGGCGCGATAACGACACCTTGGACTTTATCGATGTCGAGACTATGACCGCGAGTGTCAACGTGTTGGCCAGTTTGCGCGACCGTGGCGTACGTCTCGATCACCTGACCGTGTCGGGGATGCAGTTGGATTTAGAGGAAAACCGCCGCACCCTGAAAAGTGAGCAGGGCGATGTGCCGTGGCGAGAGTTGTGGCTGCAGTTTTTGAGTACCCTGGAATACGCCGATATGATCTCCGTGGAGCGCAGCCACGTGGTGACGGTGTTGGGCGAATTGGATTTGTTTTTCGAGTTGGGGCGCAACGAGAACTTTCGTCGTTTAACGGGGCAGTTGGTGCTTAATCAGGCGCCGCTGCGCTTTGTTGTGGAAACCAGTGGTAGCTTGGTCGATGCGGAATCGCTGCGCGGCAAGGCCTATTTTGCCGCCGCCGATGTAAACTTCGACCGCCTCGGACTAGACAATGTCTTAGAAGATAACCCCATTCCCGCGGATCTATCAGCTTCGACCGAGGTGTGGCTGGACTGGCACCCAACGCGCGGTATTAAAGCGCAGGGCTCATTCTCGGTGCCGCGCTTAGATCTTTCCAAACTGTTGGCTAACGTCGGTGACGTGAACAATGCTCAGAGCGATTTTCTGTTTAGTTATCAGTCGCCCCAGCAGTGGGATTTGTCGCTCAGCAATACCGCCTTTGAATTCCACCGCCGTTTTGAGCAAGAGGCACTGAGGGTGGTGATGGGTCGTGAAAACGAACAGCCATTGTTAAAAGTGAGCGCGCCCAATATCAATTTAGACTTAATCCACAGTGTCTTGATGGAAGTGCCCGCGTTGCAAAACAGCGCCTTTATCGATGTATTGGATGGTTTGAAACCGAGCGGTAACGTGCAGGCACTCAATGTGGCGGTGCCCATCAATGAACCGGTCAAGACGCGCTTTAGCGGGCGCTTGCAACAAGTCAGTGTGGCGTCGTATAAGCAGCTGCCTGCCGGTAAAAACATTTCAGGGGTGGTTCGCGGCAGCGCTGCCAACGGCAGTCTCAATCTGCGCAGCGAGCAGTTCCAGCTGAGTTTGCCTACGACCTATGAAGCGCCCTTGGACTACCAGCGCATGGAGGGCGAGTTCAAATGGCGCAGCGATAGTGACGGTTTTAACCTGCGCAGCAACCGCTTTACAGTGCTCGGGGACGACGGTGCCATCAGTGGCTTCTTGGGATTGGATTTTCCCCGCGCAGACCATCCCTATCGCCAAGCGAGTATGGATTTATTGGTCGGCCTGAAGGGTGGTAGCGTGACCCGTGTTGAGCGCTATCTACCCTACAAAATGAACGATGGCCTGCGCCAGTGGTTGGTGGCGGCACTGCAGGATGGCCAGGTGGACAGCGCCGCTGTGCTGTACCGTGGCTCGATCGCAAAAGGCAGTGAGGACAGCGAGCGCACGCTGCAAATGAATTACCTGACCCGAGATGCCACCTTGCGTTACTCGCCCGATTGGCCAGCCATTGAGCAGATGTCAGCGGTGGTGAATGTCGATGATGCGCGGGTGGATGTGGCGCTGAACGAGGGGGTGTCGAAGGGTTTGCGGCTTAGCAACGTGACGGCTTATGCCCGCCCCGAACATGGATTTAAAAGCTGGTTGAGTATTGATGGTGATCTCGCCGGCGACGCCAGTGGTGCGCTGGCGCTGCTACTGGATTCACCGCTGCAGAAGAATTTGGGGCCAGTGCTGGGCGCCTGGCAAGCGAGTGGAGACAGCTTTGGTCGCTTGCAACTGGGGCTGCCGTTGAGTGGCGAAAAGCCCATGTTGGAGGCCTATCAACTCGATGTGGAGATGACCCTGCAGGACAACCGGTTTAGCCAACCATCGGCACGTTTGCAGTTTGACGATATCAACGGTGCCTTGCGTTATCGGCACGACCACGGTCTTACTAGCCGCCTGTTGCGTGGCCGTTTTTTGGGTAACACGCTGACAACCCGTATTACCAGCGAGCAGCAAAACGGTGCCTGGATTCCGCAATTGTCGCTCGAGGGTAAATTGGATGTCAGTGCGCTAGCGGCGTGGTTGCGGACACCGATCTTTGATTTTGTGCGTGGCGATAGCGACGTAAAAGCCGCCTTGTTGAGCGATGGCGATGGCACGCGATTGACCTTTGCGTCGACCTTGCAGGGCATCAGTACTGATTTGCCTGCACCGCTGGCCAAGGACGCTGGCGAGGCGTGGCCACTGTCCGGTGTGTTGTCGCTCGGTGGTGCCGAGCAAACGCTCAACATTGATATTGAGCAGCGTTTGGATATGAATGCTCAGATGCGCGACTACGCCATCAGCGGAGTGCAGTTAGGTATTCACGCCAGTGCCGAAAAACTACCGGTTTTGCCAGGGGTCTATCTCACCGGGCAGGTTGAGCGTCTGTCGTTGACGGATTGGCAGCCGGTGATCGCGCACTATGCGGCGCGTGAGTCCGGCGATGGCGAGCCTTTGCGCATGGGTATACGGCAGTTACACGTCGATGAAATCGACATCTTTGGCTACCCCTTGCAGGATATTGATGCCTTTGGTGACAGCGTGTTGGATTTCTGGCATTTCTTTGTCGATGACGAGGCCGCACGTGGTACTGCCGCTGTATATAGTGATGGGCGGCCGCCGCGTATCGCCTTGGAATACCTAGATATGGCGGCGTTTAGCGACGCTGCTGAGGGTTTAGAGCGCATCGATGACGAGACGTTTTGGGATGAGCTCGATTTTGCGGCCATTCCGTCCCTGGACGTGTCTGTCGCAGAGTTACGGCGTGGTGATACCCTGCTAGGTAATTGGGCCTTCGATTTACGCAGCCGCGCCGATCAACTGGCCTTGGAGAACGTTCTTGCCGAACACGGTGATCTGGTGATCGAGGGCAGTAGCAATAGTCTGGGGGCTAATTTCTATTGGCAGCGAGGCGATACCTCTCTCACCAAGCTCAATGGCGTGTTCCGGCTGGGAGATATGGCCGAGCACATGGGCACCTTTGGGGTTCCCGCTACCATGACCAGTGAGCGTGCCAGTTTTGATGTGCAGGCGCAGTGGCAGGGGCGTCCAACTGACTTTGCAGTGCCTGCCTTACAGGGGACAGTGGCGCTCGATATTAGTAACGGTATGTTTTTGAACGTGCCCGATTCGGCCACTAGCGCGCTAAACATCACCAACCTATTTAACTTTGGTGCACTGGTGCAGCGTTTGAAACTCGACTTTTCAGACCTGACCAACGGCGGGGTTCGCTACGACAAGGTGCTGGGTGAGATGACCTTCACCGAGGGGCGTATGGACATCGTCGACAATATAGAAATTGAAGGGCCGTCGAGTGAGTTTTCGATTAGCGGCGGTGCCAACTTGCTGAGTCGTGATATCGATTTATCGCTGGTGGCGGTGCTGCCCCTGACTGGGAATATTTCTCTGATCACCGCGGCCACCGCCAACTTGCCGGCGGCGGTAGGGGTTTATGTGGTCAGTAAGTTATTTAAGAAGCAGTTCGATAGGCTTTCGAGCGTGGTGTACCACATCACGGGTCCGTGGGATGAGCCGGTGATTGAATTCAATCGACTGTTCGATGTGGGCGATCTGCCCAGTCAGTCGCCCAACCCCGGCTAATCTTCGAGGCTGCCCTCGTATACTTCACGTAGGTATTTGAATAACTTGCGCGCAGCGGCGGGTGGCTTGTTTTGGCTCGCTTCTTTCTGTGCGTTGCGAATCAATTGGCGCAGATGCTGTCGGTCCACTTCTGGATAGGTGTCGGCAAATTCGCCGATGGCATTTTCACCTTCGGCAATCATGCGGTCACGCCACGTTTCCAATTGTTGGAAGGCGCGGGCAAGGGCTTTCTGACCGTCTTCAATCTGTTGTACCACGGCACCGATGGCGTCGCCATCTTCGCTGCGCATCAACTTGCCGATGTACTGCATTTGGCGGCGCTTGCCTTCGTGGTGGTTAATCCGCTTGGCGGTTTCGATGGCTTCTTCTAGCTTTTCACTCATTGGCACCAGTGCCAATTGCTTGGGTGAGAGGTCTAGTAATTTTTCACCGAGCTTTTGCAGCGCCGTCATTTGGCGTTTAATTTCGGATTTGCTGATGATCTCGGGTTCGTCGTCGTAGTACATAATGGTCACGTATTAGCGAAGGTAGTAAAGGGTTGCCAGACCTAGGAACGACAAGAAGCCCACAGCATCGGTCACCGTCGTCAGTGCTACGCTGCCCGCTAAGGCGGGGTCAATTTTGAGCGACTTGAGCACAATCGGCAGGGTCACGCCGGCAAAGGCGGCAGCCAAAAGGTTGATGATGAGTGCGGCGGCTATGATAGCACCAATCCAGGGATCATCGAACCACAGCCAGCAAACTGTTGATGCAATGATAGACATCAGTAGGCCATTGATCAGCGATAGGATGAGTTCTCGGTTGAGCAGCCAGCCGGTGTTGCTGCGACCAATCTGCCCCAAGGCGATACCGCGAATCACTACGGTGAGGGTTTGGCTGCCAGCGACACCGCCCATCGAAGCAACCACGGGCATTAACACTGCCAGCGCCACAAGGTGTTCCAAGGTGTCGTCGAACAGGTTGATGACGGCGGCGGCAATAAATGCGGTGGCCAAGTTGATAGTCAGCCATATGGCGCGGCGCGGGGTGGCCTTCATGACTGGCGCGAAAGTGTCTTCTTCTTCATCCAGACCCGCCATGCTCATCAGTGAGTGATCGGAGTCTTCACGGATAACATCGATGACGTCATCGATGGTGATTCGGCCGAGCAGGCGGTTGTCGTCGCTCACCACTGGCGCTGAAATCCAGTCGTTGCGTTCGAACAGCATCGCTACTTCGGTATCCGACATATTGACAGGAATCGGGTTGATGTCGCTGGTCATGATTTCACGCACGGTCATGTTGGGGTCGCTCACCAAGAGTTTGGCCAGCGGCAGTAGGCCGAGGTACTTGTCTTGCCGGTTGACCACGATGAGGTTGTCGGTCATATCGGGCAGGAAATCGTGGCGGCGCAGGTAGCGCAAAACTACGTCGAGCGTGTGACTGGGGCGCACCGTAATGGTGTCGGTGTTCATCAGACCACCGGCGGTGTCCTCGTCGTAGGTGAGGACCTGTTCGACGCGTTGGCGATCTTGGATGTCCATCGACTGCAGAACTTCCTGGGTCACGCGATCGGGTAGGTGCTGCAGAATGTCTACGATATCATCGGTGTCGAAACCTTCGGTCAGGGCGACAACCTCTTCCGCGTTCAAACCGCTCAGCAGTTGTGCTTGTACTTCGCTGCTCAGCCATTGCAGCACGTCACCGTCGTTGTCTTTGTCGACCAGTGTCCACAGAACTTGGCGGGTACGCGGCGGTGATGACTCGAGAAGGTGGGCAAGGTCAGCGGAATTCAGCGACTTTATCAGACGGCGAACTTGCAGGAAGGTACCACTCTGAAGCGCGTCGTTGAGGGTGTCTAAATGCTTTTGTGTTTGCAATTGATCGTTACCGTTAGACATACCTTGCGCTCTTGGTGGGCTTGGATTGGGAGAATTATACCTTGTCGGTAAGGATTATTCGCCCTCGTCAAAATAATTATTAATCAACGCGAGCAGCGCCTCGGCGGCGCGTTCTTCATCGCCGCCATCGAATTCGATGCGCAACTCGGTGCCCTGACTGGCCGCCAGCATCATCACTGACATAATGCTTTTACCGTCGGCACTGCGATCACCTTTGTGCACCTTGACGCTGGCGCTATAGGCCGAGCAGGTCTGAACAAACTTAGACGCTGCGCGTGCGTGCAGGCCGAGTTTGTTAATGATGGTGACGTGGCGCTCTATCATGGGCGGTAATTTTCCTTGTGTCTCAGACTGTTAAGATTTGGCAACTCCCTGTGCCTGATGAGTATTTTACCATCAAACGAGGCAAAGTGTGCCGCCAGTTGCTCGCTGAGAAAGACCGAGCGGTGCTTGCCGCCCGTGCAGCCGATAGCGATGGTCATGTAGCTGCGGTTTTCGGCTTTAAATTTGGGGATCCATTTCTCGAAGTAGCGGCACAGGTCGTCGCGCATGGCGATAACGTCTTCTTGCTGCGACAGGAAGTCGATGATGGGTTGTTCGGTGCCGTTGAAGTGACGAATGTCCTCCACCCAGTGAGGGTTGGGGAGGCAGCGCACATCGAAAATAAAATCGGCGTCGATCGGCGGGCCATGTTTGAAGCCAAAGGATTCAAACAGGATGGAAAATTCAGATTCTTCTTTGAACGACAAGCGCTGGCGCAGCAGTTCACGCAACTCGTGGATGCTCAGCAGCGAGGTGTCGATCACTAAGGTGGCCGTGGCACTGAGTCCCTCGAGCAACTGAGTCTCGTATTCGAGGGCTTCTTGCAAGGCCATGTTGGCCGATGTCAGCGGGTGGCGGCGTCGCGTTTCGCTAAAGCGTTTTAGCAGCGTTGGCGTGGCCGCATCAAAATAGAGGGTTTCGCACACCACTTCGGGGGGGAGACTGCGCAGGATGTCTTGCACGTCGCGAAGTTGGTTGATGGCGTTGCGCGAGTCGATGCACACGGCGATGCGGTTCTGTTCATTGACGGGTTCGTCGATAGCCTGTTGCACTAGCGTCGGCAGCAAATGAACGGGTAAATTATCGATACAGTAATAGCCGATGTCCGCTAACAGGTTGAGCGCACTACTTTTTCCTGATCCGGAACGGCCGCTGATGATGTATAAATGCATCTAGGCCTCCGCGTAGTTGACCGCGGCGTTGTACAGTTGTTCGTCGCTATTGGCGCCGCGCAGGGCACTACAAAAGGCGTCTTGGTGGAACAGCCCAGCGAGGGTCGCTAGGGTTTCAAGGTGCTCGTTAAAGGATTCTTCCGGTACCAGCAGCACAAAAATGAGGTCGACGGGTTGCTCGTCGATGGCTTCGAAATCAATGGCTTGGTCGAGACTGACCAATGCGCCTACTACCTGCGTTAGGTTGGGTATGCGGCAGTGGGGAATGGCAATGCCATTCCCAATCCCAGTGCTACCTAAGCGCTCGCGTTGGATCAAGCGCATGAAAACGTCCTCTGCCGTCACGCCGTAGGCCTCGTGGGCCACGAAATTGGCAATGGTTTCCAGGCAGCGTTTTTTGCTGACACCTGGACTGTGGCAGAGCGTGTGGTAGGGTTTCAGGATAGTAGTGAGGCGCATGGCAGTTTCTTACTTGTGGCCTTTCAATTTTTCTTTGTGTTTGATGATTTGACGGTCAAGTTTATCCGTCATCGAGTCGATCGCCGCATACATATCCTCTGATTCGGCGACAGCGTGAATGTCACTGCCGACGACGTGGATGGTGGCTTCAGCGCGTTGAACATTTTTTTCTACAGTCAGTATGACATCGCCGCTAGTGATTTGGTCGGAATGGCGGTCGATTTTTTCCATTTTATTGGCCACGTAACTTTTTAGTGCATCGGTGACTTCAACATGGTGTCCACTAATGTTCATTTGCATACGTTTTTCCTCTTCTTAGTAAAGTGACATCACTGTCACGGTGTCATGATCGCCTACGTTAACCGTTTGCGTTCATTAGACGGTGGGATATTGAGCGACTCGCGGTATTTGGCGATGGTGCGGCGCGCCACTTCGATCCCTTGTTCTTGTAATAGCTGAGTAATCTTACTGTCGCTGAGAGGCTTGCGAGGATTCTCAGCGGCAACCAATTTTTTAATAATTGCCCGGATCGCGGTGGAAGAACACTCGCCGCCGGAGGTGGTGCCAACGTGGCTGGAGAAGAAGTACTTCAGCTCAAACACGCCGCGCGGGGTGTGCATGTATTTCTGGGTGGTGACCCGAGAAATGGTTGATTCGTGCATGTCGACCGCTTCGGCGATGTCGTTCAACACCATCGGCTTCATGGCTTCTTCGCCGTATTCAAAAAAGTCGATTTGGCGTTCAACGATGGCACTGGCCACCTTCATCAAGGTTTCGTTACGGCTCTGCAGGCTCTTCAGGAACCAGCGCGCTTCCTGCAGGCTATCGCGCAGGAAATTGTTGTCTGAACTGTTGTCGGCGCGGCGCACCAGATCGGCGTAACCGTTGTTGATTCGCAGTTTCGGCGCCACGTCGGGGTTCAGTTCGACCCGCCATTGGCGGCCTACCTTGCTGACAAATACGTCCGGGATGACGTATTCCGCTTGGCTGCTATCGATGCTGTCGCCGGGGCGAGGGTTCAGAGTCTGAATCAGATCGATCGCCGCCTTGAGTTCGGGCTCTTTCAATTTGGTGCGACGCAGCAATTGGGCGTAATCGTGGTTGCCGAGCAGGGCGATGAACTTGTCGACTACCAAGACGGCATCTTGCAGACACTCGGTCTCGGGTGGGAGTTGTCGCAATTGAATTAACAGGCACTCACGTAAATCGTGGGCGGCCACGCCCGGTGGGTCGAAATGTTGCAGGCGGTGTAGTACGGCCATGACTTCATCGTGTTCGATGTCTAGCTCGGGGTCCCCTTGCAGGCTGTTGTGAATGTCCTCGGCGCTCAAGGTGAGAAAGCCGCTGTCATCAATGGCGTCGATAATGGCGGTGGCGATCAAGCGATCGACTTCTGACATGGGGGTGAGGTTGAGTTGCCACAACAAATGGTCGTGTAGGGTTTCGGTCACCGAGTTGAAGTTGTCGAAGTCGTAGTCTTCACTGCTGGGCGGTGCGGACGTTACGGGGCTTTGATAGATGTCATCCCACTGGGTGTCGACGGCCAAATCGTCGGGGATTTTGTCGTCCCAGTTTTCGTTGAGCTCTTTTACCTTGGTCTCGGTGTTGGTTTTTTGGGCCTCGGGCTCACCGTCGAAATCCTCTTCTGCCGTTTCTAGCATGGGGTTGGATTCGAGGGCTTCTTGGATCTCTTGTTGCAGATCTAAGGTAGAAAGCTGCAGTAAGCGAATGGCCTGCTGCAACTGCGGCGTCATGGTGAGTTGTTGGCCAAGCTTAAGCTGAAGCGATTGTTTCATGCGTCGTTGACTTAATGTTTGTGCGCGGTGAATTGCGCGTTGACTATGATCTCAGTGTAGTCATCTCATGCCTTACTGGCAACGTTTTTTCTTGCGAAAGATTCGCTACAGTTTAAATTGCAGTCCCAGATAGACTTCGCGTACTAAGCCGTTGTTCAAAACTTCTTCTGGAGTGCCCTCGGCGATAATGGTGCCGGCGTTAACAATGTAGGCCGTTTCACAGATATCGAGTGTTTCGCGCACGTTGTGATCGGTAATCAGAACCCCGATGTTTTTGTTTTTCAAATGCGTGATGATCGCTTTGATATCGCCCACGGATATGGGGTCTACCCCTGCGAAGGGTTCGTCGAGCAGGATGAATGAGGGGTTGGTGGCCAGGGCGCGGGCAATTTCTACGCGACGGCGCTCACCGCCCGACAACGCCATGCCGAGGCTTTTGCGGATATGGGTAATATGGAACTCTTCTAGCAACACTTCTAATTCTTGCAGACGCTGCTTTTTATTCAGCTGCTTGCGGGTCTGCAAAATAGCCAGAATGTTGTCTTCGACGCTAAGCTTGCGAAAGATAGATGCCTCCTGCGGTAGATAACCGATGCCCTTTTGGGCGCGACCGTGCAGGGGCAACTTGGTAATGTCCTGATCGTCGATGCTCACCTGGCCTTCGTCGGCGCCCACGACGCCAGCGATCATATAGAAGGAGGTGGTTTTGCCGGCCCCATTGGGTCCCAAAAGTCCCACCACTTGCCCGCTACTGACAGATACCGATACGTCTTTGACGACCTTGCGGCCGCTGTAAGTTTTAGCGAGGTTTTTGGCGCAAAGTTGGGCCACTAGGGGTTCTCCTGCTCGTTGTTGTCGCTATCGGGCTGCGCAATCACCTTGGCGGGGATCACCATTTCAACGCGTGAACCAGTGCCGGCACTCTGCGCGTTGATGATTTGATCGCGCACATTGTAAGTGATTTGTTGACTGCTAATTTTAGAGCCGCCTTGGGTAAGTTGGGCTTGATCTTGTAACTCCACTGCAGCAGTCGTCACGTTGTATTCGATTTTCTGCGCCGAGGCGTAGACGCGTTCGCCCTCGATGTTGAGTTGTTGTGACAGCGTGGCTGGCTCGCCGTTAGCAACGATGCTACTTAGCTCGGAATCCACTTCAAGGATGACGATGCTATCCGCGCTAATGACCAAGCTTCCCTGGCTTATTTTGACGTCGCCACTGTAAATCGTTTGGCCGCGGCTTTCATCGCGCACGGCGCTGTCCGCCTCGATCCGCACCGGTTGGTTGACGTCGTCGGGGAGGGCGAAGCTATTCAGGCTTGTGCAATACGTCGCCGCGAGAAGGAGTAGCGCTTGCAGGGGACGACGAGGCTTAACGAGCATAGTTGGCGGTCACTTTGTTTTTTAATTGGTAGTAGCCATCGGCGAGTTTGAAGCGCAGGCCATTGGCGGTCATTTTAGCATCGCTGGCGTCTACTGTAATGCGGCTGTTGCTGGTGGCTACTTGGGTCTGGGTGTTGTAGTTCAGCTCGTCGGTGCGCACTTGGGTGTTGTTGTTAGGGTTGATTAGCAGCACGTTGTCTTGCAGTGACATGGCAGTGGCGTCGGCTGAAATCATGGCGGTGTCGGCGCTGACCTGCCAGGCGAGTTGTTGTTCTTTGAAAAGGCTAACCCGTGGTTTAACAATACGCGTTTGCTTGCTTTCGCGACCTTGCACCGTCGACGGTGTCTCGATGATCTGGCTGATATGACCGTTGTTATCTAGCGAAACGATCTGCGTATCAAAGAGGTAGGTTTCGGCTTGGTCAGGGTTGTCGAGCGCGGGTGGTGCGACGGTTTGTACGATGTTGTCGACGTATATGCTGCTACCCACGGCGGCCACAATGGCTAAGCCGATAATGATTTGCGTGATGGGTTTGCGCAGCATAGTAAAAATTGTTTTCCCAGTATTAAGCGAGGCCAGCTTTTAATAAATCGTGCAGATGCACGACGCCAACGATATCGTCACCTTGTTCAGAGACCACAAGCGAGGTGATAAGTTTCTCTTCCATAATGGCGAGGGCCTCTGCCGCTAGTGCATCCGGGGTGATGGTCTTGCAATTTTCCGTCATCACGGCGGTCACGGGGGTGGTGCTGAAGTCGATGGCCTGGTCTAAGCTGCGTCGCAAGTCACCGTCTGTATACACTCCGCGCAAAGCGCCCTTGCTATTGTGGATACAGGTCATACCAAGGCCCTTGCTGCTCATCTCGAGTAGGGCGTTTTTGACTGTGGTGGTTTCGTCGACCAGCGGAATGGCGTCGCCGCTGTGCATCACATCGCTAACGCGCAGCAGTAATTTTCTGCCCAGCGCTCCGCCGGGGTGGGAAAAGGCAAAATCTTCTGCGGTAAAGCCGCGCGCTTCCAAGAGCGCGATGGCGAGTGCGTCGCCCATGACGAGGGTCACCGTGGTGCTCGACGTTGGCGCCAAATCCAATGGGCAGGCTTCCGTTGCTACGCCGACGTTAAGGTGGGCGGTGGACGCTTTTGCCAAGGTTGAATGTGGGTTGCCGGTCATGCTGATAACAGGGACCCGCATGCGAGTCAGTAGGGGTATGAGGGTGACCAGTTCGGCGGTGGTACCTGAATTGGATAGCGCTAGCACCACGTCTTTGGGGGTGATCATGCCCAAGTCGCCATGGCTGGCTTCGCCGGGGTGAACAAACATGGCAGGGGTGCCGGTACTGGCGAGGGTGGCGGCGATCTTGTTGCCAATGTGGCCAGATTTGCCCATGCCTGTGACAACAACGCGGCCCTCGCAGGCGAGAATGGTTTGGCAGGCGAGATCAAAGTGTTCGTCAATGCGCGCTTCCAGCGCGGCAACGGCATCTCGCTCCATGGCGATCGTGCGCTGCGCTGAGGCCGAAAAACTAATGTTGTGAACCATGGGACTCCCCGTTACATCTGTGCCTTAAACAGTACCACGAAATAGGCGATATAGGGACCTAGCATGAGTAGGCCTGTCCAGCGCGGCAGTTTGGCGGCGCGCTTTTGAGTGACAACAGCAACGATCATCATGCCGAATAGTAATGCCGTTAGTCCGCCCATCGCGAGGTAGTCGCGACTGAAGGCGACGCTGTCAACCTGCAGGGTGTCGAACAGCCCGGGCACGGCCATGACTGCCAGAAGGTTGAACATGTTCGAGCCCAGCACGTTGCCCAGGGCGATATCGTGGTGGCCCTTCAGGGCGCTGGCGACGGAGGCGGCCAACTCGGGCAGTGAGGTGCCGATGGCAACCACGGTTAAGCCGATAATGAGTTCGCTCACACCAAAACGCGTGGCCGTTTCTGTGGCGCCCCACACAAGTATGTCAGAGCAAATAATAAGTAGGATTAGGCCCACAGCGAAAAGCGTCCAGGCTTTGGTAGTGCTGATGTGGGTGAGATGGGTGATTTCTTCGACTTCCTCGGCCTCGGCCATTTCTGGGTGTTCGCTGCGTTGGCGAATCAGCAGGAAGATAATAAAGCCGAGCATGGCAAACAGGGCAAGCGTTTCGTACCAAAAGATGTTGAGGTCGTAGATAACCCAGCCACCGACCAGTGTGGCTGCGCCGACATAGACCACTTCGCGCGTGAGCAGGCGGCGCGAAATGGGCAGCGGGGCAATCAGGGCGGTAATGCCAAGCACTAAGCCGATGTTGGCTAGGTTAGAGCCGACCGCGTTGCCGACAGCGAGCCCGCCTGCACCGGCGAGACCAGCATTGATGGACACTAGAATTTCGGGCGCGGAGGTGCCGAACGCGACAATGGTAAGGCCGATCAATAGGGTGGGCATGCCGAACTGGGCGGCAATGGCGGCGGCGCCGTTGACGAAGCGGTCGGCGCTCCAGATGAGACCAACGAAGCCGACTAAAATAGCAATGTAGGGTGCAAAAGTTTCAAACATACCAAGGGGCGAGTGTGTAAAAGTCGCTACATTAACTGAGTTACAAGATATTTGCACCAACCCCGCTCGGATTTCGTATAGTTATGTAGCATAATGTCGTTATCTAATTCGCAGTCGCTAGCAAGGAGCCAGACATGCGCAAAATATTAATCGGTGCCGCGATGTATTTCGCTGTTGCAATGCAGGCGGTCGCCGCCAACGTCGGACCAGATCAGGTCATTTCATCGGCCACCAACGAAGTAATGGGTGTGATCACCGAAGCCAAGGGATACTACGAGAAAGAGCCCGACCGTTACTTCAGCAATATTGCTGTGGTGCTGGATAAATTTGTCGATTTTGACGATTTTTCGCGCGCTGTTATGGGTGGTTTCGCTAGCGAGAAGCGTTTGCAATCGCTGTCGAGTGATGCGGAGCGCGCCCGCGCTGAAGAGCAGATCGATCGTTTTGCGGCGGTATTTAAAGCTGGCTTGGTGCAGACCTACGGCAAGGGTTTTTTGGCCTTTGGTGGCGAAAAAGTGGAGATTGCCGATAGCCGCTTAAGCCCTGATGGCAACGACGCTCAAGTGTTGCAACTGGTATACGGTATCGCTGAAAAACCCTACGAAATCCGCTATTCGCTGCGCAAAAATGACGCCGGCGAGTGGAAATTGCGCAACGTGGTGATCGAGGCGATCAATCTGGGTAAGATCTATCGCAACCAGTTTTTGAGTGCGGCTAAAAAGTACAAGGGCGATGTCGATCAGGTCATCGACAACTGGGTGGTTGAAGAAGCCGCTATCTAGTTCATGCTAACAGTCCCCATCCTGTTCAATTTGCGTTAAAATGCCGGTTTGCGGAAAAACCGCCAAACCATCACCACCCTGTGGGAGACGTAAATGCAAGTTGAACAGGTCGCAGCGCTTTTAGAAGCTGCACTTCCCGATAGCGACATCGATGTTAAAAATGACGGTAATCACTACTTTGTCACCGCCGTAAGTGCGGCTTTCGATGGTGTATCTCGCGTCAAGCGTCAGCAGATGATCTACGCCGTTCTCAACGAGCACGTTCTCAGTGGCACCATCCACGCCTTGCATATCAAAACCTTCAGCCCGGCTGAGTGGCAGGCTCAGGCCTAGCACCGCATGGATAAATTAGAAATTACCGGCGGCGCTTGCCTGTCGGGCGAAATTCGTATTTCGGGTTCAAAAAACGCGGCGCTGCCAATTCTGGCGGGGGTGTTACTGTCGGAAGAAACCATCACCTTGGGCAATCTTCCTCATTTGCACGACGTCACGACCATGATTGCCCTGCTGCGCACCATGGGGGTGGAGATCACCATGGATGCCGAGTCGGGTGTTGAAATCAACGCCGGCAACGTCAATAACACCACTGCCCCCTACGATTTGGTGCGCACCATGCGCGCATCGATTTTGGTGCTCGGTCCCTTGGTGGCGCGCTTTGGTCGCGCCCGTGTATCATTTCCTGGCGGTTGTTCTATTGGTAGCCGCCCAGTGGATTTGCACCTCAAGGCGCTGCAGGCCATGGGTGCAGAAATCACCGTGACCGAAGGTTACATCGATGCCGTTTGCGACGGTCGCTTGAAAGGAGCGCACGTGTTGTTTGAAACAGTGACCGTTGGCGGCACGGAAAATATTTTGATGGCAGCGGCACTGGCCGAGGGCACGACCATTATCGAAAACGCTGCTCGCGAGCCTGAAATTGAAGATTTAGCGAACTTCCTGTTAGCGATGGGCGCGAAAATTTCCGGTATTGGTACTTCGGTGCTGAAAGTGGAAGGCGTGGAACGCTTGCACGGTTGTCGCTATCGCGTGATGCCTGATCGCATCGAAACGGGAACGTATTTGGTGGCGGCGGCAGCTACTCGTGGCAGTATTTTGGTGAAAGATACCTCCTCTAGCTACTTGGAAGCGGTGTTGTTGAAGTTGGAAGAGGCGGGCGCTGAAATCAGCGTAGGCGAGGACTGGATAAAACTGGATATGCACGGGCGTCGGCCCAAGGCGGTGAATATCAAAACCGCGCCATACCCGGCCTTTCCCACCGATATGCAGGCGCAGTTCACAGCGATGAACGCCGTGTCTGACGGTGTCAGTCGCGTCACCGAAACCATTTTTGAAAACCGTTTGATGCAGACCCACGAGATGAATCGCATGGGGGCTAATATCAGCATCGAGGGGCACACTGCCATTATTGCCGGTACTGAAAAACTCCAGGCTGCGCCAGTGATGGCAAGCGATTTGCGCGCGTCTGCGGCGCTGGTCATTGCCGGCTTAGTTGCCGAGGGCAATACAGTCGTCGACCGCATTTACCATATCGATCGCGGCTACGAGTGTATCGAAGAAAAATTTCAAATGCTCGGTGCCACTGTGCGTCGAGTGTCATAGGGTAGAGCCATGACCGATATGATTACCATTGCGCTGACCAAGGGGCGCATTTTGAAAGAAACCCTGCCCCTGTTTGCCGACGCGGGTATCGAGCCGCTGGAGGATATGGAAAAAAGCCGCAAGCTGATTTTTCCTACCAGTCGCGATGATGTGCGCTTTTTATTGTTGCGCGGCGTCGATGTACCAACCTACGTTCGCTATGGTGCGGCAGATATGGGTGTGTCCGGCAAGGATATGCTGCTTGAAGAGGGCGGTACCGACTTGTATGAGCCGCTTGATCTGCAAATTGCCAAGTGCCGTTTGATGACGGCGGGCATTCCGGATCAGCCGGTGACGGCGGGTCGCGTCAGGGTGGCAACAAAATTTGTTAACGTGGCGAAAGACTTCTATGCCCGCCAAGGCGTACAAGTGGATGTTATTAAGCTTTATGGGGCGATGGAACTGGCGCCGATCATGGGGCTTTGTGATCGCATCGTCGATATTGTCGACACTGGCAACACGCTGAAGGCCAATGGCCTAGTGCCTATGGAGCATATCGCCGATGTCAGTTCGCGCCTGGTGGTCAACAAGGCGTCGCTGAAGATGAAACACCAAAAAATCGAGGCTTTGATCACGCGCTTGGCGGCCGCGGTCGACGCCCGCAATTAACGAGTAGTTGCCATGTCACTGATGCCTGTATTGCATTACAACGCCGCTGATTTTACCGAGCGCATGGATCGCTTGCTGGCTTGGGAATCGGTATCGGATAGCCGTGTCGCTCAAGCGGTTGATGAGATTATTGCCGCCGTTGTCACCCGCGGTGACGACGCGCTGTTGGAGTTTACCGAGCGTTTCGATGGGCTGGCGTTGGAAAGTGCGGCGGCGCTGGAAATTCCCGCGGCTGAATTGCAGGCGGCGCTGGATTCGCTGCCTGAAGAGGCGGCTGCGGCCCTGCATGCGGCGGCAAAGCGTATCGAAGATTACCACCGCCACCAATTGCAGTCCTCTTGGCAGTATACCGAGGCCGATGGTACGGTGCTGGGTCAGCAAATTACCGCTATGCAGCGCGTGGGTATTTACGTGCCCGGTGGCAAGGCGACCTATCCCTCGTCAGTGTTGATGAATGCCGTCCCTGCACGCGTGGCTGGGGTAGAAGAGATCATTATGGTGGTGCCTACCCCGCGCGGTGAGGTTAACCCAATGGTGTTGGCGGCTGCCCAAATTGCAGGCGTGACGCGGGTCTTTCGCATTGGTGGTGCGCAAGCGGTCGCGGCCCTTGCCTACGGCACCGGGAGTGTGCCCAAGGTCGATAAGATTGTCGGCCCCGGCAATATCTATGTAGCCACTGCTAAACGCGCGGTGTTTGGTCAGGTTGGTTTGGACATGATCGCTGGGCCCTCGGAAATCCTGATCGTTTGTGATGGTTTGACCGACCCCGATTGGATTGCTATGGATCTGTTCTCGCAAGCGGAGCACGACGAAGATGCGCAATCAATTTTGATTACTACCGATGCGGATTTCGCTAATCGTGTGGCAGCAAGCATTGATCGCTTGCTACCAACCATGGAGCGCGCCGATATTATCGAAACGTCGCTGCGCAACCGCGGCGCGATTGTGTTGGTGGACGATATGGTTGAGGCGATTGCGCTGACCAACCGTATTGCACCCGAACACTTGGAGTTATCGGTGGCCGATGCGGAACAATACCTGCCGCAGATTCGCCACGCCGGCGCTATTTTTGTGGGGCGCTATACCCCAGAGGCATTGGGTGACTACTGCGCAGGACCCAACCACGTGCTGCCCACTTCTGGCACGGCGCGCTTTTCTTCGCCGCTGGGTGTGTATGACTTCCAGAAGCGTTCGTCGATTATCCACTGCTCGGCTCAGGGCGCCTCTTCGCTGGCTAAGGTGGCCTCGGTATTGGCCCGTGGTGAATCGCTCACCGCCCACGCGCGCTCGGCAGAAATGCGTATATTGGGTGAGGAATAGGCCGTGTCTAAGTATTGGTCTGATCAGGTTCATCGCTTGCACCCCTACGTGCCGGGTGAGCAACCTAAGATAGCAAATTTGGTCAAACTCAATACCAACGAGAGCCCCTATGGTCCCTCGCCCAAGGTATTGCAGGTATTGCTCGAAGAGCTGACTGGGCGCGGCGATGATTTGCGCTTGTACCCGGATCCTACCTCGCAGTCGTTGCTGCATACCATCGCCCAATATCACGGCTTGCAGGACGATCAAGTGTTTGTGGGTAACGGTTCTGATGAGGTGCTGGCGCACGCCTTTAATGCGTTCTTTATCCAGTCCAAGCCGCTGTTGTTCCCGGATATTAGCTACAGCTTTTACCCTGTGTATTGCGGGCTGTATGGTATCGACTATCGCGCGGTGCCACTGGCGGACGATTTTAATATTCGCGTCGCCGACTATCGCGACGCCGGCGGTGTCATTCTGCCTAACCCCAATGCACCCACCGGGATGCTGTTATCACTCGCTGAGATTGAGTCGTTGTTGCAGGCCAACCGCGAGTGTGTGGTGATTATCGATGAAGCCTATGTCGATTTTGGTGGCCAGAGCGCGGCGTCGTTGATTGATAGGTATGACAACTTATTGGTTGTGCAAACGCTTTCTAAGTCACGCGCCTTAGCGGGTATGCGGGTCGGTTTTGCACTCGGTCATGCCGACCTGATCGATGGTTTAGTGCGGGTGAAAGACAGTTTTAACTCGTACCCGGTTGATCGCTTGGCGCAATTGGCAGCAAAGGCGTCATTCGAAGATGAAGCGTACTTTCAGGCCTCTTGTCAGGCCGTGATTCGCGACCGTGAGTTGCTGGTGGCGGCGCTCGCTGAGCGCGGTTTTAAAGTGCTGCCTTCGGCGGCTAACTTTGTGTTTGCGGCGCACGCTGCGAAAGCGGCGGCAGACATTGCGGCGGGACTGCGTGCACAGGGCGTTATCGTGCGCCATTTTAATAAGCCGCGAATTGATAATTTTCTGCGAATTACTATCGGCACACCCGAGCAAAACGCCGCGCTCTTGGCGGCGCTCGACAATTTAGCAGATTAGCTCTCGCTGCTGGGGCGGATGCCGACCACGATCTCTGTGTGGTAGGCGATGCCGTCTCGCAGATACTCCACATCTACCCCTTGGCCGGGCGTCGACAGCGCGATTCGGTTCATAGCGGCGCGGGCGTCGTTGATCAGACGGCCGTTGATGTGGGTGATGATATCGCCTTCTTTTAGCCCAGCCTGTGAAGCGGGGCCGCCGTCGCTGAGGCCGGTGATTAACAAGCCTTGATTGAGTCCTAGCGCTTTCAGATCGTTGGGGCGTATTTGTTCGACTTCTACACCCATCCAACCGCGTACCACGCTGCCGTTCATAATGATGGACTGCATAATGTGGGTGGCGGTGTCGGCCGGAATGGCCAGGCCAATGCCATCGCTGCTGTCGCTGTTGGGATTGAATAGCGCGGAGTTGATGCCGAGCAGGTTGCCGTCGGTATCGGTCAGCGCACCGCCAGAGTTGCCGCGGTTGATGGTGGCGTCGGTCTGGATGTAGTTTTCGTACTTGGTGAGTTTGAGGTTGTAGCGTCCAGTAGCACTAATAATGCCCTGGCTGACGCTGTGGCCAAAGCCGTAAGGGTTGCCGATCGCGAGCACCACGTCGCCAACGCGGGCTTGGTTGGGGTTGCCCAGCGTGATTGGAATAAGATTGTTGAGCTCTACTTTTAGTACGGCTAGGTCGGTGTCGGGGTCAACGCCGATGACTCGAGCTAGGGCTTCGCGGCCATCGTAGAGCATCACTAAGATTTGATCGGCGCCATTGATAACGTGAAAGTTGGTCAGGATGTAGCCGGCGGCGTCCATGATGATGCCCGAACCAAGGCTCAATTCGGTGCGTTCGCTGGGGCGGCGCTGGGGTACATTGTCGCGCACCGTGGTGGCGGTATAAATATTGACGACCGAGGGGGTCGCCTTGCTGACCGCGTTGGCAAAGGAGATGTGTTCGGTGCGATAGTCCTGCACAGTAGAGCCCGGTAGGCCAACCAAGTGTGGGTATTGCTGGATCAGCACGACCGATAGCAGTGTTCCACATACTACTGGCCAAAAGAAGCGTTTAATTTGTGACATATTGGCGTGTGACGTCATCTTTAAATATTGTTAGTCTTGGCACTATATCATAGACAAAACAAAGGAATAGCAGCGAATGTCAGTTCTGGTTCGAGAATTAGTGGCCTACTGCGATGAACAGCTCAACAGTGCTGCCATCAGTGATTACTGCCCCAATGGTTTGCAGGTCGACGCCGCCGAGCACGCCAAGGTCATTGTTAGTGCGGTCACCGCTAGCGAGTTGGCGATAGATCGGGCTATCGAATTGGGTGCCGATGTGTTGTTGGTGCACCACGGTTATTTTTGGAAGGGCGAACCGGCCCCGCTGACCGGGATGAAGGGGCGCCGCGTCGCCAAGTTGTTCCGGCATAACATCAGTCTGTTGGCCTACCATTTACCCTTGGATGTTCACCCTGTGTTGGGCAACAACGCTCAGCTGGGTCGTGTGCTGGATTGGGAGGGGTATGCGGCGAGTGATGACGGTCTCATTTGGATGACGCACTTTGACGACCCGCAACCCGTCGCGGCTGTGCTGGCCAATATAGGTCGCGCGTTGCAGCGAGAGCCGTTACACATTGGCGCCGCCAGCGAGAGCGTTAGCCGTGTGGCCTGGTGTACTGGTGCAGCGCAATCTATGTTGCACAAAGTAGAGGCTATGGGTGCGGATATGTTTATTTCGGGAGAGATTTCTGAACCTACGGTTCACAGTGCGAGGGAGATGGGTTTGCACTATGTGGCGGCGGGTCACCATGCCACTGAGCGTTACGGAGTGCAGGCGTTAGGTACTCATCTGGGCGAGCGCTTTGCGCTCACCCATCACTTTGTCGATATCGACAACCCGGTTTAGAACTTGGGCGGTGCGACGGGTGCTTCGCCGTACTCGTCGAGATCATCTTCTTCGTCTTGTGGTTTAACTTTTTCAAGGCCGAAGTCTTCTTGCAGCATGCCCTTTTCATTGGGTGACTTTTTGGGCGAGTAGTCGAGTGGCTGTTGAATTTGCGCCAGCTCTTCCTCGCTGAGGTCGTCCTCGCTGCGTCCGCCGATCAACGACAGGTAAGCGCTTGGATTCATCTGCGCCAGTTGGTGGGCGCCTTGAGCGAGGTGTTGGTGAACGCCTTTATAGCTCTCGTTAAGTTCGCGCACTAATTCGGCGGTCTTTTGGAAGTGGTCGTTGACCTGCTTTTGATAGGTGCGCAGTTCCGCTTGGCTCTGCTCTAGGTCATTCTCTAGATCCTTGTTTTTGCGATTGGCGGTTTGTTTGCTGTTGCCAAATACTAAGCCGGCTACGCCGCCGATAATAAAGCAGGCTACTGCTGCTAGCATGAGCTCGTTAAGTTCGTACACGGGGGCTCCCAATATCCGTTTTGTGGTGCTGTGAGTATAGCGCGATGCGCTTGGTAGCACACTATATACTTTAGGCGACAATGCGTTTGGTGTGTTAGATAGTCGCTGTTAAAATGCCGCCGCATTATTTGTTGGGGAATAAAGTCTATGACGCCTGAGCAGCATTACCGCGCCGACCTTAAAAAGGAAGGCTTTCAATACGATCCTGCGCAAGAGATGGCTGTGTCCCACCTGCAGCATTTTTGGGATGAGCTGGTGGCGGCGGAACAGCGCGGCCAGCAGAAAACGTTTATGCAGCGACTAGGCCTAGCCAAGCCAACGGTTGAGTGCGTGCGCGGATTGTATTTTTGGGGCGGGGTAGGGCGTGGCAAAACCTATCTTATGGATGTGTTCTTTGACTCTCTGCCTTTCGAGCGCAAGTACCGTACCCACTTTCACCGTTTTATGCAGCGCGTTCACAAACGCTTAAAGACCCTCGATGGACAAAAAAATCCGTTAGATATCATTGCTGCCGAGCTGGCCGCGGATTATCGGGTCATATGTTTTGATGAGTTCTTTGTCTCCGATATCGCTGATGCCATGATTTTGGGTGGTTTGTTTCAGCAAATGTTTTCGCGTGGGGTGAGTCTGTTGGCGACCTCCAATATCGTTCCGGATGACTTATATAAGGATGGCTTGCAGCGGCAGCGCTTTTTGCCGGCCATCGCGGCGTTGAAGGAGCACACCCGGGTGTTGAACGTCGATGGGGGTGTCGATTACCGTTTGCGTGCCCTGCAGCAAGCGGAGTTGTTTTATCACCCCTGTGGTGAGGGCGCCGATAGTGAGCTTGAGGTTTTTTTGAAAACCTTGGCGCCTGATCACGCCGAGCGCCGTTTAAATGTGGCGTTAGAAGTGGAGGGGCGCAAAATACTCGCCAAACAGGTGTGTGATGACGTGGTGTGGTTTGATTTTAAAGCGCTTTGCGATGGGCCGCGCAGCCAAAATGATTACATCGAACTGGCGCGCGAGTTTCACGCGGTGATTTTGAGTGATGTGCCGCAGATGAAACGGGAGATCGACGATCAGGCGAGGCGCTTTATCAATTTGGTGGATGAGTTCTATGATCGCAACGTTAAATTGATTATTTCTGCTGCTGTGGGGCTGACTGAACTCTACGCTGGTGGTAAACTAGACTTTGAGTTTCAGCGGACACAGAGCCGTCTGCTAGAGATGCAGTCGACCGAGTTTTTGGCTCGACCTCACAAGCCGTAAGCATCTACGGCAAATTTATTATTTATTGAGTGAAAGAGTGTTGATCTATGCGAAATCCTCGTGTAGTATTCGCGCTCTTTTTTACCGCAGTGTCTTTGGGGCGAATTTAAATGAAAACCTATAGTGCGAAAGCTGAGTCCGTTCAACGTGACTGGTATGTTGTAGACGCCGAGAATAAGACGTTGGGTCGCCTGGCTAGCGAGATTGCGCACAGATTGCGCGGTAAGCACAAGCCTGAGTACACACCACACGTTGATACTGGTGACTACATTGTTGTTGTTAATGCCGATAAAATTACCGTTACCGGCAATAAGACTAAAGATAAAATGTATCACTTCTCAACCGGTTACATCGGCAACCTGAAGTCATTCTCATTTGATAAATTGTTGGACCGTGCTCCTGAGCGCGTTCTGCAGTTGGCAGTTAAAGGTATGTTGCCACGTAACCCTCTGGGTCGTGCAATGTTGAAGAAGCTGAAAGTGTATGCCGGTAACGAGCACCCACACGCCGCTCAGCAGCCACAAGATTTGAATATTTAACGGAAGTACGAATATGTCAGCCACACAATACTATGGCACCGGTCGTCGTAAGACCTCTACTGCTCGCGTATTCCTGAAGTCAGGTTCGGGTGAAATCACTGTAAACGCGCGTTCATTGGATCAATACTTTGGTCGCGAAGTTGCACGCATGATTGTTCGTCAGCCTCTTGAGCTGGTCGAACTGACCGACAAATTCGACATCAACGTGACAGTTGCCGGTGGCGGTAGCTTTGGTCAGGCTGGTGCAATTCGTCACGGTATCACTCGCGCTCTGATGGAGTACGATGAAGGCCTTCGCAGCTCACTGCGCAAAGCTGGTTTCGTTACTCGCGACGCACGTGAAGTTGAGCGTAAGAAAGTGGGTCTGCGTAAAGCACGTAAGAAGCCACAATTCTCAAAACGTTAATCTTCTCGATTATCGTCTCAAAAAGCGTCCACGGCTGCGTGCCGGGACGCTTTTTTTTTACGTGCGAAAAATTAGTCATTTTAAACGCAAATTTACCCGCATTTACTGTGGTTTTCTTGTTATAATCGCGCGGTTTTATTACTATGCTGCCCTTTTTTGGGTGTCGGCGTTATATCGCCGCGGCATAAGATACAGATTGGCATTTCCTTTAGGGGGTTTCTTCAATGAGCAGTGATGGTGTTAACACCACTAGACGCCGTTTCTTGGCAACTGCAACTTCGGTTGTGGGTGCTGGCGGTGTTGTTGGCGTTGCCGTTCCTTTCGTGGGTTCTTGGAATCCAAGTGCGAAAGCAAAAGCGGCAGGTGCTCCAGTCAAATTTGACGTGAGCAAATTGGAAGTAGGTCAAATGGCCGTGGTTGAATGGCGCGGTAAGCCCGTTTATGTGATGCGTCGCTCTGATAGTGACTTGCAATCGTTGGAAAGCTTGGATGGTCAGTTGAAAGATCCTGAGTCAAGCACGTCTGATCAGCCTGCCTATGTTTCTGGCCGCGAGCGCGCGATTCGCCAAGATGTCATGGTCATGGTTGGCTTGTGTACTCACCTGGGTTGTGCACCTA
This sequence comes from uncultured Pseudomonadales bacterium, assembly GCA_964598145.1. GTDB lineage: Bacteria > Pseudomonadota > Gammaproteobacteria > Pseudomonadales > JAHEIH01 > JAHEIH01. Next base: position 37,927 of record CAZRAM010000011.1, on the reverse strand, counting down.
AGTTCAAGCCTGAGGTTGGCTCTGTGCCTACGCCAGATGGCAGCGAGTGGATTGGTGGTTTCTTCTGCCCTTGCCACGGCTCTATGTTTGACTTGGCAGGCCGTGTTTACAAGGGTGTGCCCGCGTCTGAAAACCTCGTGGTTCCGCCTTATAAGTATGAAACTGATAGTGTCATCATTATCGGTGTAGATCAGGAGACAGCATAATGAGCAAGATGTTGACGGGTCTCGTTGAATGGGTTGATGCGCGTCTGCCAATCGTACGCGCGTGGGATACCCACATGGGCAAATACTATGCCCCCAAAAACTTCAACTTTTGGTACTACTTCGGCGTATTGTCGCTGTTAGTACTGGTAAACCAGTTGTTGACCGGTATTTGGTTGACCATGAACTACACCCCCAGTGCTGAGGGTGCTTTTGCGTCTGTTGAATACATCATGCGTGACGTGGATTACGGCTGGATTCTCCGCTACATGCACTCTACTGGTGCGTCAGCCTTCTTCGTAGTTGTATATCTGCACATGTTCCGCGCCTTGTTGTACGGATCATACCAGAAGCCACGCGAACTGATTTGGCTGTTCGGTATGATGATCTTCTTGGCGTTGATGGCTGAGGCGTTTGTAGGCTACGTACTGCCTTGGGGTCAGATGTCATACTGGGGTGCGCAGGTAATTATTTCTCTGTTCTCAGCGATTCCTGTGATCGGTGATCCGTTGGTAGAGTGGATTCGTGGTGACTACCTGATTTCTGGTATTACCCTGAACCGCTTCTTCGCCTTGCACGTTGTGGCCCTGCCCATCGTTCTGTTGGCGCTGGTTGTGCTGCACATTTTGGCACTGCACGAAGTGGGTTCAAACAACCCCGACGGCGTTGATATCAAAAAGAACAAAGACGAGAACGGCGTACCGCTAGATGGTATCCAGTTCCACCCCTACTACAGCGTGCATGATATCCAAGCGATTGTGGTGTTCCTGTTTGCATTCTGCGGCATTATCTTCTTTGCTCCAGAGATGGGTGGTTACTTCCTCGAGTTCGCTAACTTTGAGGTGGCCGACGGTCTGAAGACCCCTGCGCACATTGCGCCAGTTTGGTACTTCACGCCCTTCTACTCTGTGTTGCGTGCGGTTCCAGATAAACTCTTAGGCTTTATCGCTTTCGGTGCATCGGTAGTTATCCTGTTCTTGTTGCCTTGGTTGGATCGTAGCCCTGTGCGTTCGATTCGCTACAAAGGTACGGCGTCTAAGGTGATGTTGGTTGTGTTTACTGCTGCCTTCATTATCTTGGGTGTGTTGGGTGTGAAATCACCTACCCCTGCGCGTACCCTGTTGGCTCAGATCTGTACAGTGATCTACTTCGGTTTCTTCATTTTGATGCCGATCTGGACCTCTATGGAGAAAACCAAGCCAGTACCTGAGCGCGTCACCATGAATGGTGGTATGGGCTTCTGGAAATCTGTGGGTGCTTTCTTCTTGATCATGGCCTTGGCTATCATCCCCTTGAAAGCCGTAGGTGCAGAGTCAGAATTTGCTTGCGGTACTATCGAGTGCGATGCGTTTGAAGCCAACATGGAAGATAAAGCGTCACTGCAAAGTGGTCTAAATACTTACATGAACTACTGCATGGGCTGTCACAGCCTGCAGTACAGCCGCTACATTCGTGTCGCGGACGACCTGGGTATTCCGCACGACATCATGGAAGCGAACGTGATTTATGACGACGCTAACATTGGTGCATTGATGAACAACGCGATGCCCAAGCCACTGGCAAAGAAGTGGTTTGGTGCGGCGCCTCCAGATTTGACGCTGGTCGCGCGTGCGCGTAATCCCGAGTGGTTGTACACCTACCTGCGCACCTTTTACAAGGATGAGACTCGTCCTTACGGTGTGAACAACAAGGTGTTCCCAGCGGTAGGTATGCCCCACGTTTTCTTGGAGCTGCAAGGCATGCAAGAGTGTGCCATGGGCCCTGTTCGCGCCGCCAATGGTGGTATTAAGCGTGATCCGTTGACCGGCGAAGACATTCTTGAGCAAGAGTGTGGTCGTTTGGTGGTGACTGAAGCGGGTAGCCAATCACCCGAAGAGTTCGATAAAACGGTTTACGATTTGGTGAATTTTCTGGAGTACGTCGCAGAGCCTATGCAGCAAGATCGTAAGCGCATTGGTATTTACGTGATGTTCTTCTTGGCGATCTTCTTTGTATTTGCTTGGTTGTTGAACCGCGAGTACTGGAAAGACGTCCACTAAAATTTGCATGTTGCGGCCGTGCTCTAGGGTGCGGCCGTTTTTGCGTTTCTAAGGAGTGTATTTCTCATGGGTGTTGTTACTAAACGCTCTTCAATGACCTTCTTCTCTGATAGTGAAAGTCACTATAGCCATCGCGTACGTATCGTGTTGGCAGAAAAGGGAGTTACCGTTGATATCGTCGAGGTCGATAGCTCGCAGCCTATGCCAGCCGATGTTGTCGATAATAATCCCTACGGCGATCTGCCTACTTTGATTGATCGTGAGTTGGTGCTGTATGAATCAAAAGTGATGATGGAATACCTCGATGAGCGCTTCCCTCATCCGCCGCTGCTGCCGGTTTATCCTGTGGCTCGCGCAGAAAATCGCCTCTATATCTACCGTATTGAGCGTGATTGGTGTGTGCTGGTCGATGAAATTCTGGCTGGCGGTAATGCTAAGTCGGTAGAGAAGGCGCGTAAGCAGTTGCGTGATAGCTTGGTATCTATCGCGCCTATCTTTGCTGAGAAGCCCTTCTTCATGAGTGACGAGTTCTCCTTGATTGACTGTTGCTTGTCACCCATCTTGTGGCGTTTGCCTGTGTTGGGTATCGAGATTCCAAGCACTAAGCAGACCCTGCCTCTGCTGCAGTACATGGCTCGTTTATTTGAGCGCGATGCGTTCAAAGAGAGTCTGACTGAGCAGGAAAAAGAGATGCGTGACCTGGCGGGCAAATAATGCTCCCGAGCCGTCCTTACCTGTTAAACGCACTGTACAGCTGGATTGTTGACAGTGCGTGTACACCTCACATCTTGGTGAATGCCGAGATGGAGGGTGTGCAGGTGCCAGCGTCGTTTGTGCAGGACGGCCAAATCATCCTGAATATTTCTCCTTCCGCTGTGCAAGGCTTCCACATGGATGCTGATGGCGTGTCGTTTTCGGCGCGTTTTGGTGGTACCCCGCATCATATCTTCGCGCCTATCGCTGCTATTTTGGGTATCTACGCCCGTGAAAATGGCCAGGGCATGGTGTTTGAAGATGAGTATGAAGAGGGCGAACAGCCCGAGCCTACACCGCCCGAGCCGACCCCGCCAAGTGGTGGTCGTCCGAGCTTGAAAGTGGTTAAGTAGTTGTATCTTTAGCCTTTACGGACTGTCTTACTCAATAATTTCAAAAATACGCACGACTTTTCTAACACCTGAGGTGTTGCGCGCGATGTCTGAAGCGCGTTCGGCTTCGGCGTTGGTCAGCAGTCCCATTAGGTAGGTGACACCATTTTCGGTGATGACTACAACACGGTCCGACTGTACCGATTCTGCCAAAATCAACTTGCTCTTAATCTTGCTGGTAATCCAGGTGTCGTTAGCGCTAGAAAGCGTGGAGACAGGGCCGGCAATTTCCAGTTCGTTGTGGACGCGGCGAACCTTGCGCGTCTTCTGTGCAATGTCACCGGCGGTCGTTTTAAGGTCGGCAGTGGGTACCTGTCCAATCAGCAGTACCACGCCATTGTAAGCGTGGACGCTGACATTGGCCGCTTCAAATGCCTCGTTGGTTTTCACTAGGTTGACCGCAATTTTGGTTTCTATTAGGTCGTCGTCGACGGCGGTACCTGGGGTGCGGCGGCCATAGTCTTCGTGCAGGGGGCCGTGGGTGGTGGCGGCGATAAAATTACTGCAGCCGGTTAACAAAAGTGTCGTAGAGAGAAGGGTGGCAATAATAAGGCGCATGGTAATCCCTTAGTGGCTAAAAAGTGTTTGGTCGATCATGTCTGTTATTGCGGTGACCACCAATAGCTCTATTTGTAGCAGAACGGCGGCATTGTCACACTCAATGCCTACCGAAATGTCACCATCGCTAAGCAGGGAAAGAATGTTTTGGCTGCTATTGGGGTGTATCACAATAACGGTGATATCGCGATCATGGGCGGCTTGAATGGTGGTGTTGAGATTGGCGTACTGTTGGTTGCTATCGATTATCAGCAGGCAGTCGCCGGGTAGCCCGAGTGCACGCAGTTGTCTGGCGTAGACTTCATTGTACTTATAGCGGTGGCTGATTGCACTGATCGTGGTGGCACTGTCGTTTAGGCAGAATGCCGGCAATGCAGGGCGCTCGTTATTGGTGTGGTTGAGCATCTGCTGGCAAAAGGTTTGTGCGATCGTGCCGCCAAAGCCATTACCGCAGGCAAAAATTTTACGATCGTTGAGGATGGTGCTCACCATGAGTTCTACTGCAGGTGCCATGCTGTCTGGCAAACTATCCATGTTGTTAAGCAGGGTGTCTAGGTGCTGTTGAAACAGGCTCCCCATCGATGAATCCATTACTTGTCCCTTAGTGGGCCTCAAATGCGGCCTCAATAATATCGATGTACATGTTGTCGCCACGTAGTGTAACGCAAGCGACATCAAAGCGAATGGGTACAGTATGCCAAACCGGGTGGCCATTGAGAAAGTGTTTCAAGCAGCGAATGATTTTTTGTTGTTTTTGCGGAGTGACAAATTCGGCGGGGCTGCCGTACCTTGTGTTGCTGCGCGCTTTGACTTCGGTCACCACCAGGGTGCCGTGCTGCTCGCTCAAAATGTCGATTTCACCAAAGCGGCTGTGCACGTTGGTGTCGATAATGCGATGTCCAGCGCGGCGCAGTTGTTCGGCAACAGTTTGTTCTGCCTGCGAGCCCCGCTGTTTGCTCATGCTACTGAATGGCGGGTAGCGGCTTGGCTGTGCCGTTATTAAAGATGGCCCAGTCGAGTTGGCGAACGATCTGCCGTTGTTCGTCGAGTTTTAGCGTGCCGGTCGCGCCTTGTAATTGCATGCCGACGCTTGGGTCAAGCAGGGCGAAGCGCTGGTGCAGCCGGTAGGCGTCAATACCCATGGCAAAAAGGCGCTTAAAGCGAACGCCGAGGACTTCTTGCCGCGTGCTGGCGCTATCGAATAGCCAGGGGATGTCGTTGAAGCGTACGCCTTCTAGGTCGCGATCGGCTGTCGCATCGGGTTCGCCGGTGTAGGCCATTGAGCTGCTGTACAGCGGGATGTCCTGGGCGTAGTGGAAGGCAAACAACGGGCTGATCGAGCGTGCTTCTTGTGGTTTGCCAAACACCGCGGCCATGTCGATATCCTGGCGTCGGCGTGGCTCGAACTGCATGGAGAGGCCGGTGTTAAGTGCTAGTCGACGTTTGCGCATTTCGCTCTTGTCGATATTGAGCGCGGTTTTAATGGTGTTAGAGATATCGCGACCGTCTTCATAACGGCCGCTTTGACTAATTGTGCCGCCTTGCGCTAGCCAGCGATCGATGAAGGCGGTCTGTAGTCGGTCGCCCAAGTTGTTGTTGGGGGTAATGACCAGGGCGCGCGTGCCGGTTTCAACAATGGCACGGTCGGCAATTTGTGCAGCTTCATCTTCGGGGTTTAGGCCAAAGCTAATGAGGTTGTCGGCTAATTTGTCGTCGTTAAGTACATTCAGTAGCAGAGTATTGGGTAGTTCATCGGCGCGCGCCGCCACCGCGGCAACCTTGTCTTTATTGAAGGGGCCAATAACGACGTCGGCGCCGCTCTGAATGATGCGTTGTACGATGGCATCGCTATCGAGTGGGTGGCTGTCGATGAAGCTTATTTGCGGTGTGGGTAGGCCAGCGTCGCGTTGCTTCCAATAGGCGTAAAGTATGCCGTCGCGAATGGTTTGACCAACCACGGCTAGTGGGCCGCTAGTGGGTAGTGCAACCAATACTTGGCTGGGGAGATTGCTGGCGGCTTGTTGGAGCTTTTGCAGTCCGCCGGGCAGGTTGGCGTTGGCTTCGTGTTTTGGCCAGCGCTGCTGCCAGTCGCGCAGGGTGTTGGCTTGCAGGGTAACGTCGGCATCGCCATCGCGGTAGAGGCTGGCGAGTTCCAGCCAGCCGCGCAATTGTTGGTTAGGGGTATTGCTTGATAGGGCATCCAGTTCGGCTTTGCTCAACAGTTGCAGGAAGCGCCAGATTTGTTGTTGATTGCTGTCGCGCTCGGCGGCGGAAATTAATTGGCCGCGTGCCAGTAGGTTGTTGATGGCCGATGGCACGAGGCCAAGCTTGGCTTGCAGAGAGGCTTGTTGCCATAGGTATTGGCTGGTTAGTTTTGGGTTTACCCGCAGGCTCGCTTGATTGACGCGGCTATCGCTAAGTGTGGCGAGTGCGCCGCTGTTGTCATTATCGTGTTGTTGCAATGCGCTACGCACAAGGGCGCGTCTGACATCGCCCACAGCATCCAGTGTGGCGCTATCTAGTTGCTCGACCAGTGCGCGCAGCAGGGGCCACTTTTGTTCTTGCAGGGCTATTTCAGCGGCGTCTAATTGCAGTTGGCTAGCTAGTGATCCGCTGGCATTTGCGGCGCGGCTGAGTGTGGCGGCTAGATTGTCTTGGCTTTTGCCCGGCGTTACGTTAGCGCGATCGGGTTTGCTCGGTGTGCCGCCGCAGGATACCAATAGTGCGGTTAAACAGGCGGTGCTGATTAAATGAGACGCGCGTTTCATGCTACAGTGTCCGGATTCAAAAACGATGTCCCTATGATAGTGGATTTAACGGAAAACAACTATGGACCAAAGTACGGCAACCCTCTATGTGGTGGCAACCCCTATTGGCAACTTGCAGGATATGCAGCCACGAGCCGTTGAGATATTGCGGAAGGTATCATTAATTGCGGCAGAGGATTCGCGTCACAGTGCGCCGCTGCTGCGTCATTTTGATATAACTGCCCCGGTTTGGGCCTATCACGATCACTCCGATCAGCAGCGCACGGCGGCCATTATCGAGCGCTTACAGGGTGGTGAGGATGTTGCACTCATTTCCGATGCGGGTACGCCGTTGATTTCCGATCCTGGCTATCGCCTTGTCGATGCAGCGCATCAGCACGGTATTCGGGTCTGTCCTATCCCGGGGGCCTGCGCCATGGTAGCGGCGCTAAGTGCGTCAGGATTGCCGACGGATCGTTTTCGCTTTGCGGGATTTCTGCCTGCCAAGTCGCAGGCGCGCATTAATGTGTTAACGGAATACCAGAAGGCGACGGATACGCTGGTCTTTTACGAAGCGCCGCACCGTCTGCTGGATACCTTGCGCGATATGCAGGCCACCTATGGTGACGAGCGCGTGGTGGTATTGGCGCGCGAGTTGACCAAGATGTTTGAGACCATTCGCCGTCTGCCGTTGGCGGAGATGGTGGCTTGGGTGGCGTCGGACGGTAACCAGCAGCGCGGGGAGTGTGTGCTGTTGTTGAAGGGGGTTGCTGAGGAGGTGTCCTCCTTAACCCCGGAGGCGGAAAAAGCCATGCGGGTGCTGGCGGAAGAGTTGCCATTAAAGCAGGCGGCAGCGCTGGCGGCTAAAATTACTGGCTTGAAAAAGAATGCGCTTTACCAGTGGGCCTTAGACACGTTGAAAACTTAGCGCTTGCATTCATAGTGAGCACTTATTAGACTGCTGCTCGAGTCGACAAGACAGTCGCTGTCTGCGCAAGCAGATGGAGGAAAGTCCGGGCTCCATAGGGTAGGGTGCCAGGTAACGCCTGGGGGGCGCAAGCCCACGACAAGTGCAGCAGAGAGTAGACCGCCACGTTCGCGTGGTAAGGGTGAAAGGGTGCGGTAAGAGCGCACCGCGCTCCTGGTAACAGTGAGTGGCATGGTAAACTCCACCCGGAGCAAGACCAAATAGGCTTCCATTGGCGTGACCCGCGCTGGAAGCGGGTAGGTTGCTAGAGGCCTGTGGTGACACAGGTCCCAGATGAATGACTGTCCACGACAGAACCCGGCTTACTGTCGACTCGCTTTTCTTTCTTTTCCTTCATTGAATGACTCCAACTTAAAGTAATACTTTAAGTTTGCTTTCTATTGCTTTGAAATCCTTTGTTTTTGTATTTTTCATCTTGGCGTTTTTTTAGACGTTCACCGCTAATGCCTTCCAGATCGCGCATTTTGACTGCCTTTTCAGTGTTTTGAATCTTGACTTTTTGACTACTGGGTCGCATAGTGTCACGAAGTGGGAGAATGTGGCATAAAGTGTCGTTTCTCAAAGATTTGGGTCAAAAAGTGGGTAAGACGTGTTTAGAGGCGTATCACACATCAATTTAGATGCGAAGGGGCGGATGGCTATGCCAGCGAAATACCGCGACCGCGTTGCGTCTGAATTTGGTGGGCAGATGGTGATGACCATCGATACCCAGACACGATGCCTTTTGTTGTACCCGCTTTCCACGTGGGAAGTGTTGGAGAAGCAAATCCAGGAGTTGCCCTCGTTTGATCCCGCTGTTAAGCGTTTTCAGCGCTTAACCATCGGCTACGCCAGCGATCTTGAGCTGGATGGCAGTGGTCGCGTGTTATTGCCGCAGACCTTGCGCGACTACGCTTCGCTCGACAAAAAAATTGTCCTGGTAGGCCAGGGTAAAAAGTTTGAGTTGTGGAGCGAAGAGGCGTGGATGGAAAGCCGTGAGGCGTGGTTGGCTGAAGAGGCGGAAGGCGATTTGCTGGCTTCGGATGCACTGAAGAATTTGGCGATGTAATGACTGAGCATGTCACGGTCCTGCTGCACGAAGCTATCGATGCGCTGGATATCAAGTCGGACGGTTGTTATGTCGATGGGACGTTTGGGCGTGGTGGTCATAGCCGCTTGATACTGCAGTCGCTAGGGCCGGATGGCCGATTGATTGGTATCGATAAGGATCCCTTGGCCATCGCTGCTGGCAAGTCTCTTGCTGCAGAGGATGGGCGTTTCGATATTGCCCACGGCTCGTTTGCCGATTTGCCGCAGGTGCTAGCAGAGCGTGGTATCGAGGGTGTGGACGGTGTGTTGTTGGACCTGGGGGTCTCTTCGCCACAGTTGGATGATGCCGCGCGAGGCTTTAGCTTTCAAAAAGATGGCCCGCTCGATATGCGCATGGATACAACCTCCGGTGAGAGTGCAGCGCAATGGGTTAATCGAGAGAAAGAAGCCGAATTGGTAAGGGTCTTTAAGACCTACGGTGAAGAGCGGTTTAGTAAGCGAATCGCCGCGGCAATTGTGAAAGAGCGTGCAGTAAGACCGTTCGAAACAACGCTGCATTTGGCAAAGGTGGTGGCGGAAGCGCACCCCGCCTGGGAGAAGCACAAGCACCCGGCGACACGGGTATTTCAGGCGATTCGCATCCATGTCAACAATGAGTTAGGTGATTTAGAGCACGTATTGCAGCAAGCCTGCGATGTGCTCTTGCCGGGCGGTCGATTGGTAGTGATTAGTTTTCACTCGCTTGAGGATCGCATGGTTAAGCAGTTTATGCGGCGCCAGCAAAAAGGGGATGAGTTGCCCCCTGGGGTGCCGATTCGCGAAGAAGCGTTGAATAAAAAGATGCGCCTGATCGGCAAGGCCGTGATGGCCAGCGACGAGGAAGTTGCTGTCAACGTTCGTTCGCGCAGCGCAGTAATGCGCACAGCGGAAAAGCTATAAGAAGTTCGCCGTACCCATCAGCGGGGCGGTAGGGGTAAAAGTGAAATATCGTGTGCAGTGGTTGCTACTAGTGTTGGTGGTGATGTCGGCGGTGGGCGTTGAGTATATGGCCCATCAAAGCCGCGCCATGTTTGGTGACTTGCAACGACTGTTGCGCGAAGAAGAAGAATTGCGGGCCGATTGGGGCCGTTTGCACTTAGAGATGAGCACCTGGGGTGCCCATGCTCGCATTGAAAAATTAGCTCGGGACCGCCTGGTCATGGATGTACCAGGCATGGAAAATATTGAGGTTATCTCACAGTGACGACTACCGCCGCAAAAGCCTATGCTTGGCGCTACTACACACTAGCCGCAGCGCTAGTTGTGTTGTGCGCGCTGCTGGTTGGTCGCGCTGCCCTTCTACAAGTGATCGATACCGAGCGCGGTCACGCCTTCCTGCAACGCCAGGGTGATATGCGCGCTGTGCGCAACCTGAGCGTTCCCGCCACCCGTGGTGTGATCACCGACCGTAACGGTGATATTTTGGCTATGTCTACCCCCGTTGAATCCATCTGGCTTAACCCCCGCCATTTTGAAGCGACAGACAAAGCCGTAAACGTGCTGGCCGACTTGGCTGGCGAAAGCGAGCGCGACTTCCGCCGACGCTTGCAGCGCAATTCGCAGCAAAGTTTTATGTATGTGGCGCGCCAAATAAACCCCGAGCGCGCGCAGCGAGTTATCGCCCATCGCTTTAAGGGCGTGCATTCGGAAACCGAGTACAAGCGCTTTTACCCCGCCGCTGATGTGGTGTCGCAGGTTATTGGATTTACCGATATCAACGACAATGGGCAGGAAGCTATCGAACTGGCCTATGAGTCGGTATTGGCTGGGTCGCCCGGTAAAAAACAGGTCATTAAAGACCTGAACGGCAATGTGATCCGCGAAATCGCCGAAATCGAAGCGCCCAAGCAGGGCTCAGATGTGCAGTTGGCGCTGGACCTGCGCTTGCAGTATGTGGCCCAGCGCGAATTGGCGGCGGCTGTTGCCAAATTCGGTGCCAAGGCAGGCAGTGTGGTGTTGATCGATGTGAATACCGGTGAGTTGTTGGCAATGGCCAACCAGCCATCGTTCAATCCTAACAATCGTAGCAAAATGAAAATCGACTACGTGCGCAATCGCGCCTTGACCGATATGTTTGAACCCGGCTCAACCATCAAGCCCTTGTCGATGATAGCCGCCTTGCGCAGCGGAAAATACACACCCAAAACCGTGGTGGATACCAATCCCGGCTATCTGCGCGTTGAGCGCAAAGTATTCCCAGATCCCGTCAACTACGGCGTGCTGAATGTCACCAAAATTTTGGCTAAGTCTAGCCAGGTGGGGATGTCTAAGGTGGCGCTCGACATCGGTAACGAGCCTATTCGTCGCGTGTTATTGGATTTAGGCTTTGGCCAGTCTACCTACTCGGGTTTTCCTGGTGAAAGTTCGGGCAGTTTCCCTATTTATGATCGCGAGCCGACGGGTATTGAAACGGCGACAATGTCGTTCGGATACGGCTTTGCGGTAACGCCGGTACAGCTGGCGTCGGCATACGCCACCTTGGCCAGTGGTGGTATTAAACGCCCGGTTTCACTGCTTAAGGTCGACGCCGACATCGTGGAAGGTGAGCGAGTTATTGAGGAGCAAGTGGCCAAGCAAGTGGTCAACATGCTGCGGGATGTGATTAAACAAGGGGGTACCGGTACCAAAGCCGCGACGGAACTCTATGGGGTGGCTGGGAAAACCGGAACCGCACACAAGGTGGGGCCAGGAGGATACGCCGATAGCCGGTATATGGCTTTGTTTGCCGGGTTGGCGCCAGTCGACAACCCGAGGATCGCCGCCGTGGTTGTCATCGATGAGCCTGGTGGTGATAACTACCATGGAGGACAAGTCGCCGCCCCCGTTTTCTCGAGAGTTGTTAACGACTCTCTTCGCATTTTAAACGTTCGCCCCAGTAACCTGTTGGCGGAAAGTGCTAGTGAGGGGCTCGCTTATGCTCACTAGTCTGTCGCAATTCGTCCCTGCCGCCTATATGCCTGGTTTTAATGTGCCGGCGTTGAGCGATTTGTTTATCGATAGTCGCCATGTGACTGAGGGGTCGGGTTTTGTCGCGTTGCGCGGAGCTAGCTGCGATGGGCGAAGCTTTATTGACGCTGCCTTTGCTAAGGGTGCGGTTGTGGCTTTTGCCGATACCGATGGTTTTGACGTGCCCTACGATTGGCGTGACAAAGTTGTTCATATTCCAGAGCTCGAAGCGCGCATCGCGGCGATGGCGGCGGATTTTTACGGCCACCCCTCGGCGGCGATGATGACCGTGGCGGTGACGGGTACCAATGGTAAAACCAGTGTGTGTCGTTTTATTGCTGACGCCATGACTGCGCTGCACGGTCCCTGTGGTTACATTGGAACTCTCGGCTGGGGCGTTGATCAGTACCAAACGGTGATAAATACTACCCCCGATGTGGTGTCGATGCACCGTATCTTGGCTGCCATGAAAGAAGGTGGTGCAAGGGTTGTGGCGCTTGAGGCCTCTTCGATTGGTATTCACCAGGGTCGAATCGATGATGTCGTTGTCGATGTGGCGGTATTTACCAATCTAAGCCGCGACCACTTGGATTATCACGGCGATTTTGAAAGCTACGCCGATGTTAAGCGGCAGCTTTTTCACCGCCCTGGTTTGCAGGCTGCGGTAATCAATGTGGACGACCCCGTTGGAGCGAGCTGGATTGATGATATTCACAGTGACTGCCGCGTGCTCACCTATAGCACACAAGGGCAAGCCGACGTGCGCTTGTCAGCGGTGGAGTTCCGTCTCAACGGTACAGCATTGAGCATGACGACTCCCCATGGCGATGTTGCCATCGATGTGCCGGTAGTGGGTGCTTACAACGCCGCTAATTTGCTGGCCACCTGTGCTGTGTTGTGCCACTACAGCGACGACGCCCAGCAGATTGCTGCGGCGTTGAATTGCGCCCGCGGTGTACCCGGTCGTATGGAGTTAGTAGGCGATGGTGCGCCAGCGGTGCTGGTGGATTATGCCCATACCCCAGACGGTCTAGATAATGCACTGAAGGCGCTGCGCCCGCATTGTCGCGGTCGCCTAATCGCGGTGTTTGGTTGTGGCGGTGATCGCGATGTTGGTAAGCGCCCACTTATGGCTCAGGCGGCTGAAAGTAATGCGGACGTGGTGGTTGTGACCAGTGACAATCCCCGCAGCGAAGATCCGCAGTTGATCATTGATGATGTGGTGCAGGGTCTAGCAATGCCAGGGCAGGCCCAGGTGTTTATTGATCGTCGAGAGGCGATACGTGCAGCGATCACCATGGCCAGTGCCGATGATTGTGTGTTGATTGCCGGCAAGGGCCACGAAGACTATCAAATTATTGGTGATCAGGTATTGCCGTTTGATGACTGCCTTGTCGCGGCCGAGATACTGGCGGAGGTGGCTGCATGAAATTCACCATGAATGCCGCCGCTATCGCCAATCTATTGCAGGGCCGCTTGCACGGCGAGGCGATCGAAGTAAGTGGTCAGCTGAGTACAGACTCTCGCAGTGTGTCGGCAGGCGATATTTTTATCGCGCTCGTGGGTGAGCGTTTTGACGGTCACGCATACGTTTCTCAAGTGGCCCAGTGCGGGGCGGCGCTGGCGATTGTGTCAACTCTGCAGGAGCAGGTTGCCATCCCGCAAGTGGTTGTCGCGGATACTTTGCGCGCCTATGGGCAGTTAGCGGGTTACTTGCGCGATCAATTCAAAGGGGCGGTATTCGGCATCACTGGCAGCAGTGGCAAGACATCCTGTAAAGAGATGTTGGTGGCCATTCTTTCTGAAGCTGGGCGTGTTCATGCAACGGCGGCGAACTTTAATAATGAAGTGGGTGTGCCGCTGACGCTGTCGCAGATCGAGCAGGCGCACGATTTTGCGGTCATCGAAATGGGTGCTGGTAAACCCGACGATATCGCTTACTTAGTCGATTTTGCCAAGCCAAATATCGCGTTGGTGACCAATATTGGCGAGGCCCATCTCGAGCTGTTTGGCTCGGTAGAAAATATCGCTTCCACCAAAAAACAGATCTATAACGCCACCGAGCAATTGCAGGCGGCGGTGGTGCACGGCGACGACGCCCTAACGGGGGCGTGGATAGCAGAACTCAATGCGCGCGGTTTGGCGGTACTGAGTTTTGGGTTGGAAGCACACAACGATGTCTTTCCTTTGTCTTTGCAGGTCAATATTGATGGTTCGCGCTTTACCTTGCAGACACCAAAAGGAGAGGTGAGTGTGGTACTGGCAGTGCCGGGCTATCACATGGTGAAAAATGCCTGCGCGGCAGCCGCCATGGCACTGCATGCCGGTGTCTCGCTGGATGCAATTGCACAAGGGTTGGCCAATTACCACAGCGTTAAAGGGCGCTTGGCGAGCCGCAGGCTCGGCGATATCTCCTTGATCGACGATACCTACAACGCTAATCCACGCTCTATGCGCGCAGCCATTGATACCCTTGCTTTGGCACAGGGTCGACGCGTACTTGTGGCGGGCGATATGGCGGAACTGGGACCCGATGCCGAACAGCTCCACCGCGCGATTGGTGAGTACGCCCACGGTAAAGTCGATGCTTGGTTCAGCGCCGGGCCATTAATGGCAAACGCCGCACAGGGCTATGGTGAGGGAGCGGTGCACTGTGGCGATGTTGAGAAGCTTAACAGCCTTCTGCCAACACACATTAAAACGGGCGATACCGTGCTTGTGAAGGGGTCGCGTAGTTCGCGCATGGAGCGCGTGATCGCCGCATTAGAAGAATATTTTAAAGAGGGGGCTGCCTAATGTTGTTATGGCTGTCTGATTTACTCGCCAACTACATCGGCGGTTTCGGTGTTTTCCAATATCTGACCGTGCGCGGCATTATGGGGACGATTACCGCCTTAGCTATTGCGCTACTGTTAGGCCCTACCATGATTCGCCAATTGAACTATCGGCAAATAGGTCAGGCCATTCGCGATGATGGCCCGCAAAGTCACCTCGCCAAGTCTGGCACGCCAACCATGGGTGGTGCGTTGATTTTGGTATCGATCATGTTGAGCACCTTGTTGTGGTCGGATCTTAGCAATCGCTATGTGTGGATTGTCATGGTGGTGACCGGCATCTTTGGCGCCGTGGGTTGGGTGGATGACTACCGCAAGGTGATCGAGAAAAACCCACGCGGCTTGCCGGCGCGCTGGAAGTATTTTTGGCAGTCGGTGGCCGGTTTAGGCGTGGCCGTCTTCCTTTATATCACTGCAGAAAGCCCTGTCACTACTGGCCTTTATTTGCCCTTTATCAACGGCATGGTGGTCGATATGGGCATCTTCTTTGTGGTGTTTACCTACTTTGTGGTAGTAGGCAGCAGCAATGCGGTGAACCTGACCGATGGTCTTGATGGCTTGGCCATCCTACCTACTGTGTTGGTAGGGGGCGCGCTGGGCTTGATCGCCTATTTGTCAGGTAACGTGAAGTTTGCCGAGTACCTGATGATTCCCTATGTCGCTGGCAGCGGCGAACTGATTGTGTTCTGTGCATCTCTAGTCGGCGCTGGTCTTGGTTTTCTTTGGTTTAACACCTACCCCGCCCAGGTATTCATGGGGGATGTAGGTGCGCTTGCGCTTGGCGCGGCCCTCGGCACTTTGGCGGTGATTGTTCGTCACGAGGTGGTGCTGTTCATTATGGGCGGTATTTTTGTTCTGGAAACCGTATCGGTCATTCTGCAGGTGGCGTCCTTCAAATTGACGGGTAAGCGGATATTTCGTATGGCGCCGATCCACCACCATTTTGAGTTAAAGGGTTGGCCAGAGCCACGCGTGATTGTGCGTTTCTGGATCATTACTGTGATCTTGGTATTGATTGGCTTAGCCACCTTGAAGATTCGATAGGAGAAACACTTGAGCCTGATTACTAGCGACAAACTCATCGGCATTATCGGTTTGGGAAAAACCGGGATGGCGACTGCGCGCTATTTACAGGCTTGTGGCCGTCGTTTCTTCGCTGTGGAAGAAAACGCCCAGGCAGAGTCAGTGCAAGACTTCCGGGAGGCCTTCCCCGAGGTGCCGCTGTTGCTGGGTGAGATGGTTGAAGAAGAGATTCTGCGCGCTACCGAGTTATTAGTCAGCCCAGGTATCTCGCTGGACAGGCCGGTGTTGGTGGCGGCCAAAAATGCCGGTATCGATATCAGTTGCGATATTGATTTGTTTGCTGAGGCCGTGAGCGCGCCCATTGTGGCGATTACCGGATCGAATGCTAAGAGCACCGTGACCAGTTTGGTGGGTGAAATGGCGAAAAACGCCGGCATCAATGTTGGGGTGGGTGGCAACATCGGTACACCCGCGCTGGAGTTGTTGTTGCAAGCTGACGCCGCGAACTATGAGTTGTTTGTGCTGGAGTTGTCTAGCTTCCAGTTGGAGCGAATGAAGCCCTTGAAGGCCGCTGTCGCAACCGTGCTAAACATCAGCCCTGACCACATGGACCGCTACGAGGGCTTGTCGCAGTATCACGCTGCTAAGCACCGCGTGTATTTCGGCTGTAAGAACGCCGTGTACAACCGCGGCGACGCCTTGACCTCGCCGCTGTTACCCGGTGAAACCAAGACCTGGAGCTTTGGTCTTGATCGCCCAGACTTCAATGCCTTTGGCATTATTGAACACGACGGCGAACAATTCCTGACCTTCCAGTTTGAAGAGTTAATGCCGCGTAGCGAGGTTCGACTGCTCGGTAACCACAACACTGAAAACGTGTTGGCGGCGCTGGCGATAGGTAAGGCGGCGGGTATTCCTATGGCGGTGATGCTTGACACGCTGCGAACCTTTGCCGGTCTTCCGCATCGTTGCGAACGCGTCGCCGACGTCGATGGGGTGGTCTACATCAACGATTCCAAGGGCACCAATATCGGTGCCACGCTGGCGGCTATCAAGGGCTTTGCCAGCCCCGTGCGCGACAACATCGTGTTGATCGCCGGCGGCGTCGGCAAAGGCGCTGATTTTGAATTGCTGGCAAAGGGCGTAGTGGCCACAAAAGCGGCCATCACCATTGGTGAAGATGGGCCTGCTATTGCCGCTGCATTACAGGCGGTGGGGGTGTCGACCCAGCCCGCGATGTCGATGGAAGATGCCGTGCGCCAAGCTAGACAGTTGGCAGAGGCGGGTGATGTGGTGTTGTTTTCACCGGCCTGTGCCAGCTTTGATATGTTCAAAAACTACGCCCACCGCGGCGAGTGTTTTGCAGAAGCAGCACGCCAGTTAAGCACGGGAGGCTCGCATGGTTGAAGTCGTTGCGCCTAAGCCGAACATAGAGCGTGTGCCAGAGTGGCGCTGGATTGCCCTGACCACCATTGCCTTGATGTGCATTGGGCTTGTGATGATGACTTCGGCGTCGATGGATATCGGTGCGCAAAAATATAATTCGGCCTTCTTCCACTTCAAACGCCACAGTTTTTACATGCTCATTGCCGTCAGCATCGCTTTGGTGGTGAGCCGCATTCCGATGCAGTTCTGGTTTAAATACGGCTGGGCGTTTTTGTTGTTCAGCATGGTGTTGCTCAGCGTGGTATTGATTCCGGGTATTGGGCGTGAAGTAAACGGTAGCCGCCGCTGGTTAGTGTTGGGCCCATTCACCTTGCAGGCATCGGAAGTCGCCAAGATTTGTGTATTGTTTTATATGGCGGGCTATTTACAGCGCCGCCAAGATGAAGTGCAGCAGAATTGGATGGGCTTTATTAAACCCATCATCGTGCTGGTAGTACTCATTGTGATGCTGCTGTCTGAGCCCGATTTTGGTGCCGTGGTTGTATTGCTAGGCTGCACCATGGGG
This sequence comes from uncultured Pseudomonadales bacterium, assembly GCA_964598145.1. Taxonomy (GTDB): domain Bacteria; phylum Pseudomonadota; class Gammaproteobacteria; order Pseudomonadales; family JAHEIH01; genus JAHEIH01. The sequence goes on along the minus strand of CAZRAM010000011.1, from coordinate 20,425 downwards.
CTGATTTTTCTGGCTGGTGTCAAAATGGGGCAGTTCATGAGCATGATTTTGTTGTGCTTGGGTGCGGTGGTCGCGATGGCGATGTCCTCTGAATATCGCATGCGCCGCTTACTGGCCTTCCAAGATCCATGGGCGGATCAATTCAGCAGTGGTTACCAGTTGGTACAGTCACTGATTGCATTTGGCCGCGGCGAGTGGACCGGTGTGGGCTTGGGACACAGCGTACAAAAATTATTTTATCTGCCCGAGGCACACACCGACTTTGTGTTCGCCATTTTGGCGGAAGAGTTGGGTTTACTCGGTGTGGTGGTCACCATTGGTTTGTTTGCGGTGTTGGTGGCGGGTCTGATGCGCTTATCGCGCCGGGCCATGGACGCCCACCAGCCCTTTATGGCCTATATCGCGGCGGGTGCCGGTTTGATTATCGCAGGTCAGGCGTTTATCAATATTGGGGTGACGTCAGGGCTGTTGCCGACCAAGGGGCTGACATTGCCCTTCGTGAGCTATGGCGGCAGTAGTTTGATCGCCTGTTGCTGCCTGATAGCCCTTGCCTACCGTATCCAGTTCGAATTGCTGCACGGTTCTAGCATGCAGCCACAAGCGATTGTGAAAGTTCGTCAGCCGAGCCAGGGAGGGACGCGTTATGCCAACGCCTAACGATAAACCTGTGATTGTAGTGATGGCGGGTGGTACAGGTGGTCACGTCTTCCCGGCGTTATCGAGCGCAGAAAAACTGCGCGAAGCGGGCTACCACATCCATTGGCTGGGAACGGAGCGCGGCATCGAGTCGCGATTGGTACCAGCGTCGGGTATCGATATCAGTTATTTGACGATCAGTGGTGTGCGCGGCAAGGGTGCCATGGGCTGGTTGTCGGCGCCGTTTAAGGTGATGCGCGCGGTGCATGAAAGTATTGCCATTCTGAAGACCCTGCGCCCTGTGTGCGTGTTGGGTATGGGTGGCTTCGCTGCGGCGCCTGGCGGTATTGCGGCGCGTTGGTTGAATATCCCCTTGGTTATCCATGAGCAAAATGCCCTTGCGGGTTCTACCAACAAGATGTTGTCGATGCTTGCAAGCCGCGTGCTGCAGGCATTTAGCGGTGCCTTTAACGGACGCGACAAGGGCGAAGTGGTGGGTAATCCCATCCGTCAGAGTATCGAAAGCGTGCGCGAACAGCGCGAGCATGCCTCGGACAGTGAGACGAAGCATGTTTTGGTATTGGGTGGTAGTCAGGGGGCGTTGGCGCTCAATGGTATCGTTCCCGGTGCGCTGCGCCAGGTGGCTAAAGAGTTTTCATTGGCGATTCGCCATCAAACTGGTGAGCGTGGATATGAGGATGTGGCGCGCAATTACAGCGACATGCCCGAAGCGGAGGCGGTCGCTTTTATCAATGACATGGCTGAGGCCTATGCCTGGGCCGATGTGGTGATTTGTCGCTCTGGTGCATTGACGGTGTCGGAATTGGCGGCGGCAGGTTTGCCCAGTATTTTGGTGCCATTCCCCCACGCTATCGACGATCACCAAACGGCTAATGCCAATATTTTGGTCGGCGCTGGCGGTGCACTGTTAATGCCGCAGGATCAAATGAGTGAAAAGACCTTGAGCAAGTTGTTGGCGGATTTGATTCGCCCCCCTTCAAAGTTGCCCAAGATGAGTGATTGTGCCCGTTCGGTGGCCGTGCTGGGCTCGGCAGAAAAAGTGGCCCGCGTATGTATGGAGTTGGCGCGTGAATATTAAGCGAGTAAATAGCTTTGTGCCCGAGATGCGCCGTATCGAAAAGATCCACTTTGTGGGCATTGGCGGTGCTGGTATGAGTGGTATTGCTGAGGTGTTGTTGAACCAAGGTTACCGCATCAGTGGCTCGGATATCGCGAATTCGGCCAATACTCAACGCTTGCAAGCCTTGGGATGCGAAGTCTTTATCGGTCACCGCGAGAGCAACATCGATGGCGCCAATGTGGTGGTGACGTCCTCGGCAGTGAACGAGCAAAACCCAGAAGTGGCGGCGGCACGCGAGGGTCGTATCCCTGTCGTTCGTCGCGCTGAAATGCTGGCTGAGTTGATGCGCTTTCGCCACGGTATCGCTGTTGCGGGCACCCACGGTAAGACCACGACAACCAGTATGATTGCCTCGATATTGGCGGCGGGTGAATTGGACCCTACCTTTGTGATTGGCGGCCTGGTGAATAGCCATAAGGCCAATGCGCGCCTAGGTGAGTCGCGCTACTTGGTGGCCGAAGCGGACGAGAGCGATGCCTCCTTCCTGCACTTGCAGCCCATGGTAGCGGTGGTGACCAATATCGAAGCAGATCACATGTCGACCTACGACAACGACTTCGACAAGATGGTACAGACCTATCTCGATTTTCTACACAACCTGCCTTTCTATGGCGCCTGTGTGGTGTGTCTCGACGACCCGGTGGTGCGCGATATTATTCCTCGCATCAGTCGCCCAGTGATTACCTATGGGCTGGCTGAAGACGCCGATTATCGCATTGTTAATGTCCAGCAGTCGGCCATGAGTTGTCGTTTTGATGTGTTGTGCCCAGAGCGCTCAGAGCCGCTTGAATTGCATATCAACATGCCCGGCATTCACAACGTGAAAAATGCTACCGCGGCGGTGGCAGTGGCGCTGGATGAAGGTATTGATGCCGATGCCATCGTCGAGGGACTGGCGGCCTTCCAAGGTGTTGGGCGCCGTTTTCAAGTTTACGACACGTCGGCCTCGCGTTGGCCCGACGTTATGTTGGTAGATGACTACGGTCACCACCCCACCGAGGTGGCGGCTACGGTACAAGCGGTACGCGATGGCTGGCCAGAGCGCCGCTTGGTGATGGTCTATCAGCCGCATCGCTACACCCGAACACGCGATCTGTATGAAGATTTCGCCCAAGTGCTTTCTAGCGTTGATGAGCTGTTGTTACTGGAAGTCTATCCCGCCGGTGAGGCCCCAATTTCGGGGGCGGATTCGAAAAGTTTGTGTCGCAGTATCCGCCAACGCGGCCAGGTAGAACCGATCTATGTCGAGACCGTGGACGATGTTGCCGCTTTGTTGGATGGCGTGCTGCAACCCGGTGATATTTTGCTCACACAAGGGGCGGGTAACGTGGGTAGTTTGGCGCCCAAGTTGGCGGCGGAGGTTTAGTCATGGCGCGCTTTAAGAACAGTGTGGTCGGTGTCTTGCTCGGGGGTGATTCCGCCGAGCGTGAGGTGTCGCTGCTGTCGGGTAACGCGGTGCTGAACGCATTGTTGGCGCGTGACTATAACGCGGTGGCTATCGACCCGTCAGACGCTAATTTCGAAGCCAATCTCGAGTCGGTAGATGTGGCCTTCATCGCGCTGCACGGCCCGGGTGGAGAAGATGGCGTCATGCAAGCGGGACTTGAAGCCAAGGGGGTGCCATATACCGGTAGCCGTGTCAGTGCTTCTGCCACTGCGATGGATAAATTAGCCACCAAACAAGTATGGCTGGATTGCGGCTTACCCACGCCGCCATTTGTTGAGTTGAGTGGCGTTGAGCAAATCAAAGCATTGGCGCTGCAGTACCCGATGTTTGTCAAACCCGCCACAGAGGGGTCGAGCATCGGTATGGCGCGTGTGTGTAATCCCGTAGAACTGGCGCAAGCCTATCGCGCGGCGGTGCCCTATAACGGTCATGTGCTGGTAGAGCAGGGTGTGCAAGGCGCTGAGTTTACCGTCGCTATTTTGAATGGCTCAGCCTTGGCGCCGATTCGCTTGGAAACGGATCACGTGTTCTACGACTACGACGCCAAGTACATTGCCAACGACACGCGCTACATCTGTCCCTGTGGTTTGAGTGCCGACAAAGAACGTGAGTTGCGCCAATTATGTGAGCGCGCCTTTGCAGCCATTCATTGCGAGGGTTGGGGGCGCGTTGATGTGATGCAGGATGAGGCGGGTGATTTCTTCTTGTTGGAAGTTAACACCGTGCCGGGGATGACGTCGCACAGTCTAGTGCCGATGGCGGCGCGAGCCGAAGGCATGAGCTTTGAGGATTTAGTTGAAGCGATTTTGGAGGAAGCCCACTGATGCTGTCCGCTAAGCCAGCCGCTAAAGCCAGTGGTGCCGTGCGCGTCGCTGTAGCTACGCCGAAGCGCGCGGAAAATCCGCGCCGCCGGGTGTGGTGGCTGTTGGCTGGTGTGGTGTTGTTGTTCGCAGCGGCCCTCCCTTTTGTGCCCGCGATGCCGGCGATCAAAGGCTTAGAAATGGGCGGCGTGAATGTGGTGAAGGTTATGGGGGACCTGCAGTACATCCCCGAGAATGCGGTGATGGAAACCCTCCAGCCCTATGCCGAACAGCCTGTAGTGACGCTGCCGTTGAAACAAATTCAGGCGGACTTGGAGGCCATTAATTGGGTGGATCGCGCGGTCGTGCAGCGCAAATTACCGTCCGATCTGTGGATAACCATCGTGCCACAAAAGCCGATTGCCCGCTGGCGTGACCAAGGCTTGGTCAATAACCGCGGTGAAATTTTTATGGTAGAGGCGATTGCCGAAGAGTTTCTGCAGTTGCCGCTATTGGATGGTGAGCGCGACGCGCTGCCAGAAATTATGGCGACCTATATCGAGGTGCAGCAAGTGCTGCGCAACCGCGGTCTAGGCGTGCTCCAACTGGCGCGAACCCCGCGCGGCAGTTGGCAACTGAAAACAACATCGGGGGCAACCGTGTTATTTGGACAAAGCGATGTAGTGGACGCTACGCAACGCTTTGTGTCGGTGTACCAATTTTTGGGGCGCGGTTCAGAAAATAAAATTTACGACACCCGTCACAACAGTGGCGTGGCGGTGATGTGAGGCGAGATATGGCTACAAATAACAATGAAATGATCGTGGGCTTAGATATTGGGACATCCAAGGTGGTTGCCATAGTTGGCGAAATTACCCCCGAGGGTTCACTCAATATCGTCGGCATCGGCAGCCACCAATCACGCGGCTTGAAGAAAGGTGTGGTGGTGAATATCGAGTCGACCGTGGCATCGATTCAGCGTGCGGTAGAAGAAGCGGAGTTAATGGCGGGCTGCCAGATTCACTCGGTGTACGCAGGCATTGCCGGCAACCACATTCGCTCGCTGAACTCGCACGGCATTGTGGCCATTCGCGATAAAGAAGTGACGCCGTTAGATGTAGAGCGGGTGATAGATGCCGCCCAGGCGGTGGCGATTCCCGCCGACCAAAAAGTGCTGCACATTTTACCGCAAGAATTTGTCATCGATAACCAAGAGGGCGTGAAAGAGCCACTGGGTATGTCGGGTGTACGCCTTGAGGCCAAAGTGCACTTGGTGACCTGTGCGGTAAACGCCGCGCAAAACATTGAAAAGTGTATCCGTCGCTGTGGCTTGGAGCCCGAGGACACCATTTTAGAGCAGTTGGCGTCGAGCTATGCGGTGCTGACCGACGACGAAAAAGAGTTGGGTGTTTGCATGGTGGACATCGGTGGTGGCACTACAGATATCGCGATCTTCACCGAGGGCTCAATCAAGCATACCGGGGTTATCCCCATTGCCGGTGACCAGGTGACCAACGATATTGCCATGGCTTTGCGCACACCTACCCAGCACGCTGAAGAGATCAAGATGAAGTACGCCTGCGCGCTGACGCAGTTAGCGGCGGCGGATCAAACCATCAAGGTGCCTAGTGTGGGCGATCGCCCGCCGCGCGATTTGTCGCGCCAAGCGCTGGCTGAAGTCGTCGAGCCGCGCTACGACGAACTGTTCACGCTGGTGCAAGCGGAGTTGCGCCGCAGTGGTTATGAAGATTTGCTAGCGGCCGGGATCGTGCTGACCGGTGGCACCTCGAAAATGGAAGGCGTGGTCGAGTTGGCGGAAGAAATCTTCCATATGCCTGTGCGACTGGGCTCTCCGCAAAACGTATCCGGTTTGTCGGATATCGTTAAAAACCCCATCTACTCAACCGGCGTGGGCCTGTTGATGTATGGCTTAAAACAGCGCCGCTCAAGCTTTACCAAGGGCGGGCAAAACGAATCATCTAACGAAGCGGGTTTTTGGTCGAAGACCAAAGCTTGGTTCAAAGGCAATTTTTAATTTTCTGTTCAACAAGTGAGGGTCAACACAATGTTTGAATTTGTCGATAACGCACCACAAAACGCAGTCATTAAAGTCATCGGTGTCGGTGGCGGCGGTGGCAACGCTGTAAAACACATGGTAGCGAATAGCGTCCAAGGCGTGGATTTCATCTGTGCCAATACCGATGCGCAAGCGCTGAGCGATGTTGAGTCGCACACCGTCCTGCAACTGGGTCACGGTATCACCAAGGGTCTTGGTGCTGGCGCTAACCCCGATGTGGGTCGTCAAGCGGCGATGGAAGATCGCGCGCGCATTGCCGAGGCGCTCAACGGTGCCGACATGGTATTTGTTACCGCCGGTATGGGTGGTGGTACTGGTACCGGTGCTGCACCAGTTGTGGCTGAAGTTGCGAAGGAAATGGGCATTCTGACCGTCGCGGTCGTGACCAAGCCCTTCGTGTTTGAAGGTCGCAAGCGTATGAAGATCGCTGAAGCCGGAATGTTGGAATTACAACAGCATGTGGATTCATTGATTACTGTGCCTAATGACAAGCTGTTAAGCGTGTTGGGTAAAGATGCCAGCCTGGTGTCAGCCTTCCAAGCGGCTAATAACGTATTACAAGGTGCGGTGCAAGGTATTGCTGATCTGATCATTAATCCCGGTTTGATCAACGTCGACTTCGCCGACGTGCGTACCGTGATGTCTGAAATGGGTATGGCGATGATGGGCACTGGTGCCGCTACTGGCCCAGACCGCGCGCGTGAAGCCGCTGAAATGGCTATCCGCAGCCCGCTACTTGAAGATATCGATCTGCAGGGTGCACGCGGTATTTTGGTTAATGTGAGTGCTAGCGAAAACCTATCGTTGGGTGAGTTCAACGATGTGGGTGAGGCCATTGAAGAATTTGCTTCTGAGGAAGCGACAGTGGTGGTCGGTACTGTTATCGACCCAACTCTGGGCGACGAAGTGCGCGTGACCGTGGTTGCGACTGGCCTGGGTGGCAAAATGGAGATGCGTTTGGTAGAGCCAACAGTTCAACCTGCTGCAACCACTGCTCCTCGTCAGGCCGCTGGCGAAAATTACGATATTCCCACCACTATTCGTCGTGGCAATACCGTATTGGCCGGTAATGCAGCGGTGGCAACTCGCGAGGCGCCAGCAGAACCTAAGACCGATTTGGATTACTTAGATATCCCAGCATTTTTGCGCCGCCAAGCCGACTAATCTCGGTAGGATGGGAAAACGGCCAGACGAGTTGTTTGGCCAACGGGGACGCTTTGCGTTAAAATTAGCGACTTTTTGATGGGTCCAAAGGATCAAGCGAGCTTACGATGATTAGGCAAAGAACGCTGAAAAATTCTATCCGCGCCACGGGCGTCGGTCTGCACACCGGTAAGAAGGTGTACCTGACCCTCCGACCTGCGCCGGTGGATACCGGTATTATTTTTCGCCGGGTTGATCTTGATCCTGTTGTGGAAGTCAAAGCCCACGCGTTGAACGTGGGCGACACCACGATGTCGACCACCTTGGTTAACGGCGATGTACGTGTTTCAACTGTCGAACACTTACTCTCTGCCGTGGCTGGTCTAGGCATCGATAACGCTATTATTGACGTGAGCGCTCCCGAAATCCCCATTATGGACGGCAGTGCTGCACCCTTTGTATTTCTTATGCAGTCGGCGGGCATTGAAGAGCAAAATGCCTACAAGAAATTCGTCCGCATCAAGAAAGATGTGGTGGTGACCAACGGCGACAAAGTGGCCAGCTTTAAGCCCTATAACGGCTACAAGTTAGGTTTCCAAATCGAATTTGATCACCCCGTTATTCGCGGTCGCAATGTTGAGACGACACTCGAGTTTTCTAGTACCTCTTTCGTCAAAGAGATCAGCCGGGCGCGTACCTTTGGTTTCATGCATGAGATTGAGTACCTGCGCTCTATCGGTCTCGCGCGTGGCGGTAGTGTCGACAATGCCATCGTGGTCGACGAGTACCGTATTCTGAATGAAGACGGTTTGCGCTACGAAGATGAATTTGTAAAACACAAGGTGCTCGACGCGATCGGCGATTTGTTCCTGATGGGCTACAGTTTCATCGGTGAGTTCCGTGCCTTCAAGTCTGGCCATGCCCTCAATAATGCGCTGTTGCGCGAGCTTATCAAGCGTGAAGATGCATGGGAATTCGTCACTTTTGATGATCCTGCACTGTCACCTATCCAATTTGCGGGCGCGGTCTCAGTCGCGAGCGCATAAATCTATTAGCCTAAAGGCTACTAGTGTAAATGGAAGTTTTGTGGCATATTCCACCACAGCTATAGGAAGAGCGGTTTCGCCAGTTTCGCTGGCTGGCCGCTTTTTTGTTTTAAGTATTTGAGTTTTAAGGTTTTATGAAGATAGTCCTCGTTAGTCGCCGCTACAGTCGTGCGCACACAATCAGCTTGAGCAAGGCGACCCTCGCCCTGTTGTCGCTGTGTTTTGTGAGCGTGCCGGTCGGTTTGGGCTATTTGACCTACCAAATGTCGGCGGAACAAGCCGCCGCGCAGGCCGACCAAGAAGCCTTGGTGGCGCTGCAGACTGAGTTGCAAGAGCAGCGCGAAGAGCTGTCGGACGTCGAGCGCGAAGCGCGTGACAAACTGGCGGCGATGACCATCAAACTGGCCGAAATGCAGGCGCAAGTGTTGCGCTTGGATGCCCTTGGCGAGCGTCTGACCGATATGGCAGACATGGATGATGGCGAGTTCGATTTCTCACAAAAACCTGCCTTTGGTGGCCCTGAGTTGGTGCCGCAGGAATTCAATGAGAGCGAATCTAGCGTGCTGGCAGCTATCGAGCAGCTCAGCAGCAAAGTTGATAGCAAGGGCAAGCAGCTGGAAGTCCTTGAGTCGCTGCTCAGCAACAACAAAATTCAGAAAGAAGTTACGCTGACCGGTCGCCCAATTGTGAAAGGTTGGTTGTCTTCGCACTACGGTTATCGTACTGATCCCTTTAATGGCAACAAAGCCTGGCATGCAGGCATCGATTTTGCCGGCAAATTTGGCTCCGATGTGGTCGCCGTGGGTTCCGGTGTGGTGACCTGGTCGGGTGAGCGCTACGGCTACGGTCAGATGGTTGAGGTCAACCACGGTAACGGCTATGTCAGTCGCTACGCGCACAACTCAGAAAATTACGTCGTCCCCGGCGAAATCGTTAAGAAAGGTCAGGCTATTGCCGCCATGGGCAGCAGTGGTCGTTCGACCGGTCCCCACGTTCACTTCGAAGTATACAAGCACGGACGCACTGTCGACCCCGCCACGTATATCAACCGTACTCACCGCTAGTTCTAGCGGCCCTCTTTTATTTTGGATTGATTTGGCGTCAACGGCGGGTTGGCGGATATTTGATATTGGAAAGTCATCATGATCGGTAATGTTTTAAAGAAAATTTTTGGAAGTAAGAATGATCGCGAACTGAAGCGTTTGCGCAAAGTTGTTAATAAGATCAATGCCTTAGAAGAGGGCATTCAGGCGTTGAACGACGATGAAATTCGCGCCAAAAGCGACGAGTTGAAGCAGCGCGTACAAGGCGGTGAAAGCTTGGATGCGGTGTTGCCAGAGGCCTTCGCGCTGGTGCGTGAAGCCGGCGTACGCGCCATGGGAATGCGCCATTTCGATGTGCAGATGATCGGTGGTATTACCCTCCATGAAGGGCGTATCGCGGAAATGCGTACCGGTGAAGGTAAAACACTGGTAGCGACCCTGCCTGCCTACTTAAACGCCCTCACGGGGCGCGGTGTTCACTTGGTAACGGTCAATGATTACCTGGCTAGCCGTGACGCAGAGTGGATGAAGCCGCTTTACAATTTCTTGGGTATGTCGGTGGGTGTGATCGTGCCCGGGCAATCGCAGCAAGAAAAGCGCGAGTCATATCAGTGTGACATCATTTACGGCACCAACAACGAATTCGGTTTTGACTATCTGCGCGACAACATGGCGTTTTCGCTGGAAGACAAAATGCAGCGTGATCTGTCTTTTGCTATCGTCGATGAGGTGGACTCGATCCTTATCGATGAGGCCCGTACGCCGCTGATCATTTCTGGTCCTGCAGAAGATAGTTCGCAGCTGTACATGAAGGTTAATGGCATGGTGCCTCAGTTGACCCAAGAAACGGAAGAGTCGCCCGGACACTTCACGGTTGACGAGAAGACGCGCAGCATTGAGATGACCGAAGACGGCCACCAATTGGTCGAAGAGATGATGTATCGCGAAGGCTTGTTGCAAGAGGGTGACAGCCTGTATGCCGCGACCAACCTCAACCTGTTGCACCACGTGATGTCTGCGCTGCGCGCTCACGCGCTGTACCACAAAGATGTTGAGTACATCGTGCAAGAGGGCCAAATTGTTCTGATTGACGAGCACACTGGACGCACCATGCCCGGACGTCGTTTGTCGGAAGGCCTGCACCAGGCGATTGAAGCCAAAGAGGGTGTGAACATTCAAAACGAGAGCCAAACCCTGGCGTCGACTACCTTCCAGAATTACTTCCGCCTCTACAGCAAATTGGGCGGTATGACCGGTACGGCAGATACGGAAGCGTTTGAGTTTTTGCACATTTACGGTTTGCCTGTGGTGGTTATCCCCACCAACAAACCCGCCGTTCGCCAAGACTTGAACGACTTGGTCTTCCTGACCAAGGAAGAGAAGTTCGACGCCATTGTGACGGATATTCAGGAGGCCGTTGCTAAAGGCGCGCCGGTATTGGTGGGTACAGCGTCGATCGATACTTCGGAAGACTTGTCACGCCATTTGAAGAAAGTGGGTATTAAGCACAACGTACTGAACGCAAAATACCACGCTAAAGAAGCAGAAATTGTCGCCCAAGCGGGTCGCCCCGGCACCGTAACTATCGCCACCAACATGGCGGGCCGTGGTACTGACATCGTGTTGGGCGGTAACTTAAAAGTTGAGTTGGCAGAAAAGCCCAATGCTAGCCAAGCGGAAATCGAGGCGATGACCGCCGATTGGCAAACGCGCCACGAGCAAGTGATGGAGGCCGGTGGTCTGCACATCTTTGGTACCGAGCGCCACGAGTCACGCCGCATCGATAACCAGCTGCGCGGCCGTGCTGGTCGTCAGGGTGACCCAGGTGTGTCGCGTTTCTATCTGTCGCTGGATGACAACCTCATGCGCATCTTTGCCTCGGATCGCGTCAAGCAGTTCATGACCGCCCTGGGCATGGAGAAGGGTGAGGCGATTGAGCACCGCATGGTAAGCAACGCCATCGAGAAAGCGCAGCGCAAGGTTGAAGGTCGCAACTTCGATATTCGTAAGGCGTTGTTGGAGTACGATGACGTCGCTAACGATCAGCGTCAGGTGATTTACGCCCAGCGCAACGACCTGTTGGAAGCCGATCGCATCGACGACACGCTGAGCATTATCCGCTCAGAAGTGGTCAATGATGTGATCAGCAACTTTATCCCGCCAATGAGCGTGGAAGAGCAGTGGGATATCCCCGGCCTTGAGCGCCAGCTGCAATTAGAATTCTTTGTCGAATTGCCGGTGCAGGAGTGGTTGGATAAAGAAGACGATCTTGAGGAAGAGAGTCTGCGCGAGCGCATAGTAGCGGCGGTAGAAAAATCCTATACCGATAAAACGGACTTCTTGGGTGATGAGATTCGTCGTTTCGAGAAACACATCATGTTGAACATCCTCGATTCGCTGTGGAAAGAGCACTTGGCGACTATGGATCACCTGCGCCAGGGTATTCACCTGCGTGCCTATGCACAAAAGAACCCCAAGCAAGAGTATAAGCGCGAAGCATTCGAGTTGTTTGAAGCCCTGCTCAACAACCTGAAGGTTGAGGTCATCCGCTTCTTGGCGCGGGTAGAAATTCGACAGGAAGAAGATGTGGATGCGGTGCAAGAGCAGCGTCGCAAGCAAGAAGAGGCGCGCAAGGTAGAATACCAGCACGCCGATTCAAATTCACTGGGTGAGGTGTCTGAGGATACTTCGAGCGCCATGCCCTATACCCGTGAAGGTCGCAAGGTAGGACGCAACGATCCCTGTCCCTGTGGTTCGGGTCAAAAATTTAAGCAGTGCCACGGCAAATTAAACTAGAGAGTTAATGTATGGCGGTAGGTAGCGGTGAAATTGGGGTTTTGCACCCCGTCGCTGGTGTAAAGATTGGTATTGCGAGCGCGGGCATTAAAAAGGCTGGTCGTCGCGATACGGTGGTTTTTGAGTTGTGTGAAGGTGCGACCGTTGCGGGTGTCTATACCTTAAACCGCTTTTGCGCCGCGCCGGTGCACGTGGCTAAACGTCATATGGCGCTCGGCAATATCCGCTATCTGCTGGTGAATACTGGCAACGCCAATGCCGGTACGGGCGCCGAGGGCATGCAAAACGCTGAGCGCTCTTGCGCGGCGTTGGCGCAGTTGGCGGGCTGCCAGCCTGAGCAGATACTGCCCTTCTCAACGGGTGTCATCGGCGAGCGCTTGCCGATTGAAAAATTAGAGGCGGCGATGCCCGCGGCGCTGGAAAATCTGGCCCCTGCTAATTGGTTGGATGCGTCTTATGGCATTATGACCACGGATACACGGCCCAAGGCGGCCTCGCGTCAAATCGATGTGGCGGGTAACATCATTACGGTGACCGGTATCGCTAAGGGTGCCGGAATGATTAAGCCCAATATGGCGACCATGCTTGGTTATGTGGCTACCGATGCGGCCGTGGCTAGCGATGTACTGCAGGGCTTGATCGAGCGAGCGGCCAATATGTCGTTTAATCGAATTACTGTCGATGGCGATACATCGACTAATGACGCCTGTGTACTAGTCGCCAGTGGTGCTGCCGGCGTGTCGTTGACACCGGGTGACGACGCGTTTGATGCCTTTGCCGAAGCCGTGTTCGAGGTCTTTGTTGAGTTGGCTCAGGGCTTGGTGCGCGATGGGGAAGGCGCCACCAAGTTCGTGACAGTCAATGTCGATGGCGGTAAAACTACCCAGGAGTCATTGGCAGTGGCTTACACCATCGCAGAGTCGCCCCTAGTGAAAACGGCCCTATTTGCCAGCGACCCTAATTGGGGGCGTTTGTTAGCCGCTATAGGTCGTGCTGGTATTCAGGACTTGGATGTCGAAGGCGTTTCGGTTTATCTTGGTGATGTGTTGATTGCTGAAAACGGTGGTCGCGCCGCCAGTTATACTGAGCAGGCAGGCCAAGCCGTTATGAACAACGAAGAGATCGCCATCAATGTTCATTTGGGGCGAGGCGATGCGCGCGAGACGGTATGGACGACCGACTTTTCTTACGATTACGTAAAGATTAACGCTGAGTACCGCACTTAAACGCGCCGGCAACCAGGAGGGTTAGGCTATGAGGACATTGCGACGTTTGCTGCTGATCGTATTGGCGATAGTAGTGATTGTGTTTGGCGTGTTGTTTAGCTTACAAAATCAGGCGGTCATCAGTGTTGATTTGTTACTGCCTGAGCCCTTGCAAAACACCACGGCGTTTTGGGTGTTGGGTAGTTTTGTTGCCGGTGTGCTGCTTTCCCTGCTGGTTTTTTCACTGCTATTTCTGCAGGCGCAACAGCGCAATGTGCGCCTTAATCTCAAATTGAAATCCTTGCAGCGACAACTGGCTAAGCTTGAGGCGGCAGCCAAGCAGCCATGATCGACACGATGTTCGTTGCGCTGTTTCTAGCCTTGGCCGTAGGTTGGTGGCTTGGGCGGTACGGACTTCCTCGTTTCTCTCTCTCTTGGATTCGCCCTCGCAGCCAGCAATATTTAAAGGGTTTTACCTACCTTATCAACGAGCAATCCGATGCGGCGGTAGACAGCTTTCTCGCGCAGTTAGATGTCAATCCAAAGACACTCGAAATGCATATCGCCATCGGTACCATGCTAAGACGCAAGGGCGAGTTAGATAGAGCAATTCGCGTGCATCAAAACTTATTGGATAGTCGCTCTTTGAATGCCAGCGAGATGTCTCTTGCTCAGCTGGAGTTGGCGCGAGACTTTTATTCGGCGGGCATATTGGATCGTGTGGAGGGTATTCTCTGCGACATGATCAATGGCGGGGCGCGCTACAAGGAAGAGGCGCTGCACTTATTGCTGGATGTGTATCGCGACCTGCAACAGTGGCAGGATGCGCTTGATACGGCCAACACCCTGCGCAAGGTGTCGCCTTCCGCTGCGGCAATCAAGGGCTTGAGCGAAGCTATGGGGCACTATTGCTGTCAGCTTGCCGAGGAGTCGCTCGAGCAAGGCAAGACGGCCGAGGCAGAAAGGCATATTGCCAATGCGCTCTCCTATGACCCTGGCTGCGCTCGTGCCACGATTTTGGCCGCCAGTATCGCTGTCGGGGCTGAGGGTGAGACGGTTGGCAAACAGGCCTTGTACAAGGTCGCCGAACAGGATGTGAGTCTGTTTTCAGAGGCGGTTAAGGTGCTCGCGAGCCTACCTGTGGATGAGAGATCGTTGCATGTTGTGCAGCAGGCGCACCAGCGCTACCCCAGTCAAAGTGCATTCCTATATTTGTATCAGGCCACGGAGACTCTTCAAGGCGAGGCGGCGGCACAACAGTTGTTGTTGGATGAAGTGTCTACGCGCCCTAGTTTAACGGCGTTAGATACTTATTTGGCCCGCCAGCCGGTTGCAAAAACCAATGCTGAAGTCAGAGGCGTGGTGCGGCAAACTCTGCAAAGTATTCTGGCGCGACGCGATCGCTATTTGTGCCGTCACTGTGGTTTTCGCGGCAGCCAAATGCACTGGCTTTGCCCAAAATGTAAGCGCTGGGGAGAAATTAGGCAGCGCTACGGGTTATAATGGCTTTTTTTCATTGCGGATAAACACCATGAGCGACCCGAAAGTCATTGTTGCCCTCGATTACCCCACTGCCGATGCTGCGCTAGCGATGGCCGATCAACTCAATCCCGAGCTATGCCGCGTGAAGGTTGGCAAAGAATTGTTCACCGTGTCTGGCCCTGAGGTAGTGCGTTCGCTGATGCAAAAGGGATTCGATGTGTTCTTGGATCTCAAGTTTCATGATATTCCCAACACCGTGGCTGCAGCCGTCAAAGTAGCGGCACAGATGGGTGTGTGGATGGTCAATGTTCACGCCTCGGGTGGTAGTCGCATGATGCGTGCCGCGCGTGAGGCGGTGGACAGCGTACCCAATAACAAAACTCATCTCATTGCGGTGACGGTGTTGACCAGTATGAGTCCCGAAGATTTGGCGGAGACCGGTATTACCAAGTCGCCATTGGAGCAAGTGCTCTACTTGGCAGATATGGCTAAACGTGCCGGCATGGACGGCGTAGTGTGTTCAGCGCAGGAAACGGCAGCGATCCGCGAACAATTAGGGGATGATTTCCTATTGGTGACGCCTGGAATTCGTATGCCGGGTGATGATGCTGGCGATCAGCGTCGCGTGGTTACCCCGCATGATGCGCTTGCCAATGGCAGTAGCTATTTGGTGATGGGGCGCTCAATTACGGGTGCGACTGACCCAGTGGGCGTATTGAAAAAAATCTAATTGATGCTTTCTCGGAGGTCGCTATAAGCGGCCTTTTTTATATTCATTTTTTATCTAAAAAAAGTGAAATTTGTCTGCATTTTAAGTACAGACAGATCCTGTATTTACCTTCTATAGTTATTCTGCATCCCGGTGGTGAGCTGCGACAGGAGGTTGCGGTGACCAAGGATGGTGGCCAACAAGGACGTTGGTAATGAGTGGAGACTCAGCGCCACCGGGGATGCGTTCTTACATCAAACAAGGAGTGTTTGTATATGTTGCACGTTAAACAATGGATGTCTGCTTTGACTGCAGGCGTATTATTGGGGGTTTCGGCCATGACGATGGCGCAGGAACCTGTGGATATCAACACCGCCAGCGCAGAAGTCATTGCTGAAGCGCTCAATGGTGTTGGGCTTAAACGAGCTGAGGCTATTGTGGAGTACCGTGAAAAACACGGCGCCTTTCAAAGTCTCGCGGATCTTGAGGCAGTAAAGGGTATTGGTGCTTCGACCCTTTCCCGCAATCAGGATCGCATTTTGTTCGAGTAGTCCCTTTCGCGGCTCGGGTCCTTCGAGCCGCTTTAATCCACTAAGCGCAGTTTTCCAAATACTGAGGCGTCTATATAGCCCAGGTTCTTGTCGCCGTTGCGGGGCGTGATTTCGTGTGAGCCAAGGAAGTGTTCACGTTCAGGGCTGCCATCGTTGTCGCAGTAGGCAAGCATAAAACCGATCACCTTATCTGCCGTTAGTTTAACGGGGGAGTGGTTTTGCTGGCGCTTGAATGTGTCATCGTAAATATCGATGGCCACTTCCCAGGTAATGGCAAAGGGCGCTTCGGTTTCTCGAGTCCAGACGCTGGTGACGTGTTCATTTAAAAGCACAACGCCGTTTTCTTGTTCATCACCAAAGTCGGCCACGTTGCCGTCGAGAGCAATGTGATAGGCGAAGGCGTTGTAGCTGTGCAGGTGGTTGCCGCCAGAGGCGTCTTCATCAATAAAAACTTCTAAGGTGTCGTCGTCCCAATAGCGGTCGTATGGGTCGGGGTGGGTATCAATCAGCACGTCGTCGATAATTTCGGCGACAAGGTAGAGTTTGTTGTCATCCCAAGCGACCTTGAATCTTCCGCTGAAATCTTCACTGCTGGGTAGGCTGCCGATCATGTGGTGATTGAGCGGGTGCCATTCGGCGCGCTGCCAAACGGCATCGTCAATGCGACCGTCTATGGTGACCGGTGCTGCTGACTTTATGGCGTCCATAGCGGTCGCCGGCAGTGAAAGTGCCAGTGCGGCGAGGGCAAGATACGTTTTGATTGTTGGCATGGTGACTCCTTTTTGCCGAAACATAGCACTTATTGTTGGTCTTAACTAGCGAGGTCTTTAAAGATACACTGCAGATCAATGAAGAGGGGCTAGCCTTGCAGCAAAAAGATCTAGAGTTGTTTATTACCCTGTGTGAAACCTTGCACTTTGCCCGTGCAGGGGAGTTAATGCACATGAGTCCTTCGGCGGTGAGCCGCCACGTGCAACGTATCGAACAGTCGTTGGGGGTGGCACTGTTGGAGCGCGACAATCGACGCGTGATGCTAACGCGTGAAGGGGTGGTTTTTAAGCGCCATGCCGAGCAAATGCTGGCGGGCTGGCAAGCGATGCAAAGTGAGTTGTACAGCGATGGCGTCACGCTTGCTGGTGAAATAAGTTTGTATTGCTCGGTGACTGCTGCCTACAGCGTGTTGGTGAACATTATGGAGCAGATGCGTCGTCGCTTCCCCGATGTTGAGTTGAAGTTACACACCGGGGATGAAGCGGTGGCCATCGACAGGGTGGCGGCGGGGAAAGAGGATATCGTCATCGCGGCCCATCCTGAGCAGTTGTCGCAGCGACTCAATTTTCTGACCTTGACCCATTCGCCGCTGGTTTTTATTCAGCCGGTGGTGTCATGTCCGAGTGAAGCGCTGCTTGCAGAGGCTCAGGCGGCTGGTGCGCAAATTCCCTGGGGCCAGTTGCCTTTCATCATGCAAGAAGTTGGGCTGGCGCGCCGCCAGTTAGATGCATGGTTTTCACAGCAGGGCGTTGAGCCCATGGTGTATGCACAAGTGTCTGGTCACGAAGCCATTGTCAGTATGGTCGCGCTGGGTTTGGGTGTTGGTGTGGTGCCCGAGTTGGTGTTGCAAAGTAGTCCGTTGGCGGATCGCGTGCGGGTGATCGATGTGCAACCGCCGCTGCGTCCTTATGCGGTGGGTTTGTGTGCGCTGCAAAGTCAGGTGCGTAACGATTTAATCCGTGCTTTTTGGGATTGTGCCAAATCCGCGTATGCAATCAACTAGCGCCGCATTGCGATTCCACCTACAATAGCCGCAACAACTTTGGAACAGTGTATGACGAATAAAGATAACCACGAACCTCAACAAGAAAATAGCGACTTGAGCGGTATCGAAAATATTCTCCCCGTGGATGAGCACGAAGAAGAGGTCTCGGTGAACGGTAAAACCGAGCGCCGTCGCGGCATTTATCTGCTGCCTAACTTGTTTACTACAGCGGCGTTATTTTCGGGTTTCTACTCAGTCGTCTCAGGGGTCAATGGCCAGTTTGAAGCAGCGGCGATTGCGATTTTTGTGTCGATGATTTTTGACGGACTAGACGGTCGCGTCGCGCGTTTGACCAATACCCAGAGTAAATTTGGAGAGCAATACGATAGTTTGGCAGACATGGTGTCGTTTGGTGTGGCGCCCGCTATGTTGATGTTTAATTGGGCGTTGGCAGATTTGGGTAAATTTGGCTGGGCCTGTTCATTTATTTACATGGCTTGTGCCGCGCTGCGTTTGGCGCGCTTCAACGCCATGATCGACACCGCCGACAAGAACTTCTTTACCGGTTTGGCCAGTCCAGCAGCTGCTTGGGTAGTGGCGGGTATGGCTTGGGTTGGCCATGAACAAGGTTGGACTGGTGAACTTTTGCCACTGGGTTTGTCGTATGTAGTAGGAACGGTTACAGCATTTGTTGGTTTGTTGATGATTGCCAACATCCGCTATAACAGTTTTAAAGGAATCGATCTGCGCGGACGCGTACCCTTCGTGGTGTTGTTGATAGTGGTGCTGGTGTTCGCGTTGGTGACAGTTGATCCTGCCCGCGTGTTGTTGGCAACTGCCGTAATCTATGCTTTTTCTGGTCCTGTACAGTTTGTATTGGACAAGCTCAAGCCGGCAGAAAAAGCCGCTTAACTTTCGCGCCGGCAGCACAGGAGGCCGGCGTGCGACCATTTTTCATCCCCAATATACCTGCCAGTGAAATAACGCCCGAGCATATATATCGCGATCGGCGTCGCTTCATGACAATGGCGGCCGCTGCGCCGCTTGCCTTGTCGTTGCCTGTATCCGCTGTAAACAATGCGCTCTCTTTTACCTCGGCCGCCGATGTGGGTGTCGCCGGTGCCAATACATCGGAGGCGTTGACGCCCTACGAACACGTCACCAGCTATAACAATTTCTATGAGTTTGGATACCAAAAGGATGACCCTGAACGTTACGCCGATAAATTGAACGTTGATCCTTGGTCGGTAGAGATTGGCGGTTTGGTCAATAATCCTAAAACGCTAGCGTTGGAAGATATATTGGCCAGTGTGGATTTGGAGGAACGCATCTATCGTCTGCGCTGCGTGGAGGCCTGGTCGATGGTAATTCCTTGGGTGGGATTTCCAATCTCAGCACTATTAAAGCAGTTCGATATTCAGGGAAGCGCCAAATATGTACGTTTCGAGACGCTGCATCGGCCCAGTGAAATGCCTGGGCAAAAATCGCTGTTTAGCGGCATCGAATATCCCTATGTGGAAGGCTTGCGTTTGGATGAGGCAATGCATCCCTTGGCAATTTTGGCGGTGGGGCTTTATGGCAAAACCCTGCCTAATCAAAATGGCGCCCCCATTCGTTTGGTGGTGCCATGGAAGTATGGGTTTAAAAGTATCAAGTCAATCGTAAAAATTGAGCTGGTGGAAGACATGCCCGAAACAACGTGGGCGTTATCTGCGCCACATGAATATGGTTTTTATGCGAATGTTAATCCAACGGTTAATCATCCGCGTTGGAGTCAGGCGCGAGAGCGTCGCCTGCCTAGTGGTCTGTTTAAACGCAACATCATCGATACTCAAATGTTTAATGGGTATGCAGATCAGGTGGCAAGTCTCTATTCCGATCTGGATTTAAGGGTGAACTACTAGTGTGGCGTCGCCCTTTTGTTTTGTGGCCGTTGTTGGCGATACCCTTTGTTTACTTGCTAACGCTTGGTTTATTGGATCGATTGGGGGCAGACCCTGCCAAAGAATTGGTCCATAGCACAGGCGAATACGCCCTGTGGTTATTGATGTTGGTCATGCTGGCGTCGCCATTGCAGTTTATTGTTCGGCGTCGCGAACTCATGCAAATTCGACGACCGCTTGGCGTCGCCGTCTTTGTATATATGGTCTTGCATCTAATGCTCTATGTAGTGACCTATTTAGGATTTTCGGTTGAGGCCTTAATAGAAGATCTGGTTGAGCGACCCTATATCATTGTTGGTTCGTTGGCCTTTCTAGTGGCCTTACCCATGGCTGTTACGTCAAACAGCCTATCGGTCCGAAAAATGGGGCGGAGTTGGGGGCGTTTGCACAAGGCTATATATCCAATGTCGATACTTATCTGCATTCATATCATTTGGCAGGTGAAATTTGATTACGGTCAAGCATTCCTCTATAGCGCCTTCTTTGTTGCTATGTTGTTACTGCGTATCCCTCAAATAAGGGCTAAGCTGATCTTTAAATAGTCAGCTTGTTCGAATTCTGACCGAAAGCTTGGTCGATCAGTAAAAACTTCAACTATTTTCAAAATAACGCTTGCGTCCCTCGGGCGAAATCCCTATAGTGCGCCTCCC
>CAZRAM010000010.1:0-75866 GCA_964598145.1 uncultured Pseudomonadales bacterium | reverse complement strand
GAGACGCTACTGTGACCACGAGTCCGGCCACCAGCGCGCGCAGGTTGCCCGTTGCGGAAAGCACCAACAAGCGACTCGCACAGCCGCGGGCGAGGATCATACCGACACCAAATAAAATGCCACCGATAATGGCGCCGGAAAGGGTGCCAGCCGTGCTCAATTGGCGAATAAGGGGTTTGGGTAAGTGGCCGCTAGCCATCAACCATTGGGTCAGCAGGACCGCTGTACCGAAGGTAAACAACCAGATAGCAAATTTAGCGCCTGGCTTACCGCGCCAAAATTCAATGGTGGCGGAACGCAGGCAGAACTGAGATTGCTGGGCAAAGGCGCCAAACAACACCCCTGTTATCAAGCCAAGGGCGAGGGAGACTTCATCGCTGTCGAATTGTTCTAGCCACTGCATATAAGCGTTAACGCGCTCCGAGGAGCGCGTTGGCGTTAGGCGATGCCCAAGTTGTCTTTAATACCCAGAACTTTGGGTTGTCTGGCTTCAACCAGAGGAATGCTCTTCTTGCTCTGCAGCCACTCGGCGACCACGTCCCAAATTGGCGTGCCCTCGACGTTTTCTGCCACAGAAGCCCAACCGGCCACTTTGTAGGTCTTGTTAGCGTCTAGCAACTTGCCGTTTAAGGTCATATTGCTGATGCGATTGCCCTGGCTCGCCAAGGGATCGATGGTGTAATCGAGACCGCCGACGCGCACCATGTCGCCACCCTGCTGATAGTAGGGATCGGGGTTGAACAGGTTGTCTGCCACGTCTTCCAGTACCGTCTTAATGAAGGCTCCCGACATGTCGGTCAGGGTCGTTGCGGGATAGGTAATCGCGACCTGGCTCATCAGGTCTTCCATGGTGATGTTGTCACCGGGTAGCAGTGAGGTGCCCCAACGGAAGCCAGGAGAGAACGCTAAATCGGCGCCTTTCACATCGATCAAAGCATCAACGATGAGTTGGTCGAAGCTGCCGTTGAAGTTGCCACGGCGATAGAGCATACCTTCGGTGGTCGCCAGCACTTGGCTGAGTTGATCTTGGTAGGGCGCGCGGATCTTGTCGATCAGGGCCTGCATCTCAGGGTCAGCGGGCAACAAATCAGAGAACACGGGCAACAACTGGTAGCGCCAGTCGCGGATCTTGCCACCGCGCACATCAAAATCGAGCACGCCGAGGTACTTACCGTTACTACCAGCGTTTGTGACCAAGGTAGTACCACCAGCGTTCTGTACTGGAATCGCCTGTGGCATCGCGTCGTGGGTGTGACCGCCCATGATGGCGTCCAAGCCACTCACGCGTGACGCCAACTTGATATCGGTGTCGGCGCCGTTGTGTGACAGCAGAATAACCACTTGCGCACCGTCAGCACGCACTTCGTCGATTTTTTCTTGCAGCTCGCGCTCTTGAATCCCGAACGACCAGCCCTCGACCATGTGGCGGGGGTTGGCAATGGGCGTGTAGGGAAAGGCCTGGCCGATAATGGCCACTGGCACGCCATTGATCTCGCGCACGGTGTGGCTCGAGAACACTGGGTCACCGAAGTCGAAATCTTTAACGTTGTGGGCGACGAAATCGATGTGGCCATCAAGATCGTTTTCCAGAATTTCCATGACGCGATCACTGCCGAGGGTAAATTCCCAGTGGCCGGTCATCACGTCGATGCCCAACAGTTTAGAAGCGTCGACCATGTCTTGACCGTTGGTCCACAGTGAGGTCGCCGAGCCCTGCCACAGGTCGCCGCCATCTAGCAGCAACGAGCCGGGGCGCGAGGCGCGCACTTTTTTCACCAGCGTCGAGAGGTGGGCAAAACCGCCCACCTTGCCGTAGCGTTCGGCCGCTGCCGTAAAGTCGAGATAGGTAAAGGCGTGCGCCGCACGGCCATTGGCTTGAATACCGTAGTGCTTCAAGAAGGCGTCACCCACCAAGTGTGGTGGGCGGTTGCGCGCTTCGTGAACGCCGATATTGACCGAGGGTTCACGGTAGTAGACAGGCATCAATTGAGCGTGCGCGTCGGTCATGTGCATCAAGCTGACATTGCCGAAGCTGGGCAAGTCATAGATGTCGTTGATGGCGCTGTCTTTACGCTGAGCACAGCCGCCTAGACCGGGCAGGGCCATACCGGCCGCAGCACCAAGCCCTAATAATTTGGCAAATTCACGCCTATCCATGGTGTCCTCACTGATTCACGGGAGAGTTGGGATCCAACAACAACGCCATAATGTCTTTCAACTGTTGCTCGGTGAGGATCTTTTGTGATCCAAAACGCGGCATGTGTGAACACACGTTGTAGACATGGGGGTTGTAAATCTTCGCCCAGGTATATTTCAGCATCATTTCTGATTGGCCGCGCATACCGTAGTTGGTCAACGAGGGGCCAAGCGTGCCATAGGCCACTTCGTTGGGGTCTAATTGGTGACAGGCATAACAGTTACCACCGTTGGGCTCGCTGGGGTCGTCGTTCCACTGCAGACCTTTACCGTTGGCAGCAATAGCGTTGCCGTTTTTCCAATCGCCGATGTAGTTGCCGTCGGCAGGGTACACCACGCTGGCTTCAGCAGCTTTACGCAGCGCTTCCATCGCGGCGGCATCGCCGGCCATGTTGTTGGCATTACTACACGCCGCTTGCAACTCATCTTGGTTCAAGCGATCCATGGTGGCTTGGTTTTTCGCCTTCATCGACGATACCAGCAAATCTTTCGCGGTCGCTTCTACCGCTGGTGCCGCTGCACTCGCTGCAGCATTGTCTTGGGTTTCACAACCGGCCAAAACGCTGACAGCTAGTGCCGGCAGGACAAATAATTTGAGCAGAGTTTTCATGTGGCGTCCCCTTAACGTTTCAGGCCAGGCGCAGCCATTACCGCACCTTTTGCATTAACACCCATGAAGGTTTCCAGCGCGATAACCGCGTCTGAACCCGACTGGAATTGTGGCAAGCGCTGTTGGCGACCGCAGCTCTGCATACGCCAGCCCATAGTACGCAACAGACCTTCTGATATGCGGTAGGCAGGCCAAGAGGTAAAAGCAAAGCCAGCGCCTTCATTGGTGGTTAGGTTAGGCAGCGCCTGCAAGCGAATGCGCTTGTCGGTTTGGCTGTGACAGGTGGCACACGAAAAGTCATGCGGACCGGCACGGTAGTAAAAAATCTCTTCACCCTTCTTGTACATTTTCTGTTCTTCGGGGTGATCTTGCGGCAAATTCACCACCGCATCCATCGAGCGATCGGCGATGAAGGCAACCAGGGCTTCCATTTCAGTGCCCTGATCACCTGTTGCCGAATACGGCTTCACCAACACATCGATCACATCGCGACCCTGCAGGGTTTCCATGCAGTAGATCAAACGCGCTTCGACGTCTTGAACCGCTTTGGCATCGTCAAAGTAGCGTGGCAATTGCGCCAGTGCGCCATCGACCACGCCGGGCCCCAAACCTAAATCACATTGTTCTAACGACACGTTTTTAGAACCCATGGGGGTTTCCCACAGTTCTTGTCCTTCTTCAATCGTGAAAATAGCGGGGTTTTCATCACCCATCATTTCGCGGTATTCAGCGAACACGTCGTCGTCACTCTGAGCCGCTACCGCCGGGGCGAGCAGGGCAGCACATAGTGCGGCGATGCCGACTAGCGCTCCTTTCTTGTTATGTAATTTAGTCATTGGGACCTCTATGCCGAGTTATTTAACTTTGGCAGAACCTTCGCCGGTTTCACCTTTGTTGTCCACGTAGCTGATGACAACTTCGTCACCCGCTTTAGCACCGTGGAACTCAAAGCCCAAGAAGGGGTTTTGAGATACTGCTGCACCCCAGTTGGCATGCATGACAACACGGTCACCAACTTTGGCTACCACTTCTTTGATGAAGTGAGCGGGGATCTTGTTACCTTGAGCATCTTTGCGCATACCCGTTTCCATCGGGTGACGCATCAACGCTTTAACTTCACATGTGTCGCCTTTCAGAGAGGCGCGAACTCGAATTCTTCCAGCCATTGTATTTCTCCTAATCCTGTCTTAACCGCCGCAGCCGCCCAAGGTAACCTTGGTCTCTTTTGAGGCTTTGTAGAATTTACCGTTTGCTTCAACCACACCGTACACTTGGCAAGTTTGTGAAACTTTAACGCGCGTAGACACGGCCGCCACTGTACCTTCGGGAATATAAAATTCAGCCGACAGTGGGTTGGGGTTTTTCTCAACCATGATCATGATGCGAGTCGCGCCGGGGATGGTGGTGCTGATTTCAACAGGCACTACCGAGCCGTTTTCAGCGATATCGGGGCTACCTACCACGATATCGGCGCTATCGACCGGCTCTGCACCCAGTGCTGCAAAGGTGCTGTCCATACCAGTGGCAGTGAACGCTGCATCGTTGCGGACTAGGTTAGCCAGTGCACGCATTGGCAGCGCAGCCAATGCGATCAAGGCGCCGCCCATTTTCAAAATTGAACGTCTAGATTGAAACATCTTCATTTTCCTCGTGTTGTATTACTTACCAGCCAACCAGCTAGCAATAATTGTTGCTTGTTCTTCGGTCACTTGGGGCATGGGAGGCATTGGCATGCTGCCCCATACACCGCCGCCACCGTTGCGGATTTTGCCAGCCAGGTACGTCACCGCATCTGCCTGACCGTTGTATTTAGCCGCCACCTCGTCGAAACCGGGACCCACTAATTTGCCTTTCACTTGGTGACAACCGGTACAACCGTTGCCAGCCAGCAGTTCCATTGGCGGCTCACTCGCTGCAGCAGTTTCTTCAGCGGGGGCTTCCTCACCTTCTACTTCATACACCACACCGCGAACTGGACCCACTAAGCGGTGTTGGTCGAACAAGTTACCGTGAGCAGGTTTTGCGTAATCGGGCAGGCTTGAGGTTACTTCCACCTTGTCATCGCAATTGCTCATGCAACGCTCTGAGACTACATCTGGTTTACCGTCAATTTTCCACAGTCCGTGATCCCACGTCATACCGTTGCGGTTGGGCATAAGCTCTTGTACTTCGTGCACGGTGTCTTGATTGAGTTCAAAGTCGGGCTCGATGATGTAAGCCAAGCTCAACAGATACGCGGTGATCGCGTACAACTCATCGGGGGTCAGGGTCTTGGGGGCATTCCAAGGCATGGCGCGATTGATGAAATCCATCAAGGTCGACAGGTTGTTGATCTTCATCAGCGTGGTGCGCACGCGGGTGGGATCTTTCAACGCCGCGACACGACCATTTTCGATATCTTCCTCGGTGATGTTACCCAACACCAACGGTGCAAAATATTCGTTGCTCTCACCGAAATCACCGTGGCACAAGGCGCATTTTTCCAAGAACAGCTCTTCGCCTTCTTCAGCGGTACCTCTGCCGGGCTTCAAGCCCTGAAAATCGGGGCGAATATCGATATCCCACGCAGCAACTTCAGCCTCAGTCGCGTCGCGACCGAGCGAAGACCAAGGATCGGCCGCCTGAGCAGCGGCGACACCAAAGGCCAATGATGCGGCGGCAAATAACTTAACCAACTTGAACATTTTCCACCTCGCCAGACTCAAGAACGCGCCATGTTTGAATGGCGTTGTTGTGATAGATACCGCGCGTACCGCGAACTTCACGCAGCGCAGGGTATTGTGGTTGAACGTAGCCGGTTTCGTCGGTCACGCGGCTTTGCAACAGGGCGGGCTTGCCATCCCATACCCAGTCGAAGTTGAAACGGGTCAATGCCTTAGAGTGAATGGCGCCTTCAATACGGGCCTCACGCCAGGTGCGACCACCATCCACAGACACGTCGACCTTGGCTACTTTGCCACGGCCTGACCACGCCAAACCAGTAATGTTGTAGTAACCCTTGGCCAACAGTTTTTGGCCACCCGAGGGAGAAGTGATCACCGACTTCGCCTCTTGAATTGAGGTGTACTGACGCATCATGCCATCGGGCATCAAATCGGCGTAGCCAGACGATTCATCCTTGGCCGACCAACGCATATCGCCTACTTCAACACGGCGCAGGTATTTAATCGATGAAACACCCTGCACACCGGGGACTAAGATACGCAGCGGATAACCCTGTTCGGGGCGCAGCATCTCGCCGTTTTGGCCGTATACAACCAACACATCGTCCAGCGCGCGATCCATGTCGATGGTGCGGTTTTGACCCGAACCGTCGGCACCTTCGGCCATGATGTATTTACCGTTTTTCTTGTCGTAGCCAGCCATATCTAACAGCAGCGACAAAGGCACGCCGGTGAATTCTGAGCCCGACAGCATACCGTGGGTGTACTGCACCGTAGGCACGGCAGAGTTGCCCCATTCCATGGCGGTATTAGCACCACACTCGATGAAGTGCATGCGCGATACGGATGGCATACGCATCAGGTCGTCCATGGTGAATACCTTGGGGCTTTTCACCAGACCGTTGATCATGAAGCGGTGCTTGCGAGGATCGATATCAACCCAACCTTGGTGGTGCCGTTCAAAGTGCAAGCCGCTGGGGGTAATAGAACCAAACATCGATTGCAGGGGGGTAAACGCCACGTCGGCTTGGCTAGTCGCGGCCAAACCAGGGCTGCGACGACGCACGATATTGCTCTCGTATTTCGAGGGCTGACCATAGGGGTTGGTAGCAACACCGTTACCCAGCATGCCGGACCAAGGCTGCAAATCTAGAATTTCGCTTTCGCCATCCGCCGCCAGCGCAGCAGGCGCCGCCATGGCCGCCACCGCTGCGGTAAAACTTTTACGCAGCATGCCGCGACGATTTTCATCAACACCTTCTTTATGAATGGCATTGACCAATTCGGGTTCGATAAAACCTTCAGGCGCTTGACGCAGCGAACCCATTGGCGTGGGTGAGTTTTGATCTTTCACAGGAAAGTCCTCGTTCACAATCGTTTATTTATAGAATATAAGATGTCACTTATATAGCAAATAGTTATATGTTTATAATAAGTTTCTAATATTAGTGAAAGATAAAGTACTATCTACTGAAATTCAATACTAAATAGTAGTATTGTGAATATTATTCGACCAATGTCTAACCGACTTTTTTATAAGTTTGATATTGGACAAAGCGTCTTTAAAAATAGTACATACACTGATATTTCGAAAGACATTGCACGGTATTGTTTAATTTTTATGCAATTAAAAACGGAACCTAAAGCTATGAAATGGCGACTAATGATCAGTGTGCTTTTGGCACTTTGGCTACCGCTGGCCGCCCATGCCGGTAGCGGTGAACGCGGCGTGATCTACCACATTATTGAAGAGTCGCAGGCCATTCGCGCGATGAACAACGCCAAAAATCACTTGCTGGCCGATCCCGATGTGCACATCACTTTTGTGGTGCAGTCTGGCGGCATGCACTTCTTAGTGTCCGATGCCAGCGATGAAAAAGGTCGCGCCTACGGCCCCTATATCGACGAACTGTCGATGTCGGGCGTGGAATTTAAGGCTTGCGGCAATACCATGATGACCATGAACCTCAGCCTAGAAGATCTTAACTTTGGCATCGAAAGGGTCGAGTCTGGGATGGTTGAGGTCACACGTTTACAACTGGAGGAAGGCTTCGCCTACGTGCATCCATGAAAACACTGTTAACTGCACTATTGTTATTAGGGCTAAGCGCCGCCGCTAGCAGCGCTGAACTGTATTATTTCTTCGACCACAAATGCGGCGCCTGCCAAAAGTTTGATCGCGAAGTCGGCGTGCATTACAGCCGCACTCAAGAAGGCCAACAGGCACCGATTAAAAAAGTAGAATTCCAAGTCTGGCGCCAACTCGACCCCAAACCTTACGCCGATGTACTCGCCAAGCCGGTCTTTGCCACCCCCACCTTTGTCATGGTGCACGAAGGCAAAGAGGTCGAACGCCTCACCGGCTACAGCAATGACGAGCTGTTTTGGCTAGCCATGCAACATATGTTGTATCGCGTCGAGCATACTGCCGACGGTGAGTAAAACTAGAAAGGATTAAGCGTATAGCCCTGTTGTTGGAGCAGGGCGTGCTTGGTCATCGCCGACAGAGCAACCTCCACACCTGGCATCAAATCCTCATTGGCAATTCCCATAAAGCCCGCCGACTGCGCACAGATGGCCACCTGCACCCCCTTGTCCATCAGCGCCTTTAAGAGCGCGCTATTGGGGTTGTCGACCAAGAACTTCTCGTCGTAAACCTCATCGCGCAGCAAATCGAGGCTGGCCTTACCGTGCACCACGATGGCCAACTGGATATTTTCCGCAGGCACCCCTGCTTTAACATGCATATTTAAAAAGCGCGCGGCACTCACAAACTGTCGATTAGGCGACTCACTGGTGCCCTGCACAGCAACATCAAAGGCGACTTTGAAACGCTCTTCACCCGACAACGGATTAGTTTGCACCACCTGATCAAAGGTTGGGCCGAAGTCTTTGATAAAAGGGCCGGTTGAAAACGGCTCAGCGGCGTGGGCGCTCATTGCCGCTGCGTATAGCAGAACCAAGGTAAGAAGGGGTTTTATCATCGCAGTGCTTCCATGAAAAATTGACTGGTACAACTCTAGCACGACCACAACATCCTTTGCACGATGCCATATTGCCACCTATACTCGACCAAAATTTGTTGCAATCTTGCAACATGCATAAAAAAGAACCACACAGATCCCATGACAGAACGCTCCTACATTTCAAATACTGCGCTGATAAGTTTGCTCATCGCGGTCAACGTCATCATTGTTGCGTTTACCCCGTTTGCGGAAGATAGCCTATTAAAAAGCGTCGTTCGCGTGTGCCTGAACACAGCGTTAGGCTATGGCCTATGGGTATCCATTGGCCGTTGGTGGCCAATTCGAGCCTTGTTGTCGCTATCCATATACAGCACCGTTTTGCTTGCGCTCACCTACCACTCCAATATCTCATTAGCGGTAGTTTTTAGTATTGTCGGCGCCACAACTTATGAAAGCTGGGATTTTATCCGTACCAATTACCTGAGCATGTTGCTGGCGGGTACGATGGCACTTGCCGCCTTCCTCTTGCAACCTAAACGTCAACGCCACCTAGATGCCCTGGCGACAGTTTTCGCTTTTGTGTACATCGTTGTCCCAGCCAGCATCCATCCTTTTATTCATCCGGAACGTTTCGATATTGAACAACAAGAAGCACGCGCCAAGGGATTTTCTAAACCCATGGAAATCACCCAAATCGTGCTAGACAACACCCCCGCATTTAAAAGCCCTCCGCTGGAAATGTTTAAAGGCGCCTTCGATGCCCTGTCGTTCAGCGTGTCGCGCGCAAAGAGCCAGCTGGGGTCTTCGTGGACAAACGTCGTTTCTAACCGCGATAGCGATCTCATCGTGGTCGCCATTGGTGAATCATTGAGCGCCAATCATCTAGGCTTGTACGGCTATTACCGTGACACCACGCCGCAACTGGACGCCCTCGCAGATCAGATTAGTGCTATTAACGATGTCTTCTCAGCCGGAACCAACACCTGGAGTTCGATACCCACCACATTGACCGGTCTCGGCAGTATTGCCGATCCGAGTCAGTCGCTGGTGAATTTAGCCAAGGACGCCGGCTACAAAACCTTCTGGATCTCGAACCAAGGCCAATTTTCGGAGTGGGACTTTGTGGTGAGTGCACTTGCCAAGCAGTCAGACGCCGACTTCTTTATGAGTGACCAAGAGGGCGGCGAGCAATACGATAGCGTTGTGGTTGAGAAATTTACTAGCCTTCTGCACGACCCCAATATGGTCAACTTACAAGGTAAAAACTTGTTTGTGCTGCATTTTTACGGCTCCCACCCCAGCTTTGTTGATCGCTACCCTCGCGAGGCCGAGCATTTTACTGGCAGCGACAACCCTCTGCTCGACCAGTACGACAACAGCGTGCGTTACACCGACCAATTGCAGCGCGACATCATCAACAGCATTAGCACACTAGGGGGGCGTTACGTGTTCTTCGCGGATCACGGCCTCGGAAAACCGAGCGGCCCGATGGCCTTTAAGCACGATGTCCGAAAAGTCCCCGACGTCGAATCTCTACGTGTGCCGCTCTTGTTCTACCCTGCCTACACTCCGCCAGAACACATGGGAGAGCGGATTTCGCTCATGAAATTCCTCTGTGTTTTCGGTGCTTGGGCCGAGATCAACGCCAGCGAACTAAACGCTGAAAACTGCGATAGCGATGGCACAATTCGCTACTTCGACGTCAACATGAACCTCAACCAATACCGCTTCGAGTAAACCGTATGCGAACTGTTTTTGCCACACTCTTGTTGCTTGCGATCGGCGCCATTAGCACCATATGGGGTATAGATGTTGCCGTTGGGATGAAGGCCGAACAAGAGGGCTTTTTTTACTCGTCAGATCGCAAAGTGTGGGCGCACCGCGGCTATTTCGAAAATGCTCCGGAAAACTCTTTGGCGGCCTTTCAAGCCGCTCTAGAGCATGGCGCCCCTGGCAGTGAGATGGATATCTTCTTCGATGTCGCGCTTGGGGGTTACGTGGTATCGCATGACCATCCCTACCACCGCGTCGACGGCCAGTTGGTCATGCTGAGTGACGTGCTAAACGCCATGCCAGAAGACTTCACCTTTTGGTTCGATTTCAAGAATTTGATGTTCTTAAGTGCGTCGGAAGTGACGCAGGCCATGCAACGATTACATGCGCTCGACCAGCGTTACAACATCGCTGCTAGAAGCGTGGTGGAATCCGAAAACGCCTACCGCGGCCGCGATGTACAAAAGGCCGGATTCCATGCCTCTTACTGGCTAAACCTTTCAGCCGATACATCTGCAATACGCTATTTTACAACCCTTTATAAGGTAAAACTGCTCTACCTGTGGGGCGCGTTTAACGCCATTTCGATGGATTACGTCAATTTTGATACACGCTTAGAGCAAGGCTTGGCGGGCATTCCGCTACTGTTGTTTACGGTCGACGACCCACAGCTACTAGCCCAATTCCGTGCCAACGAAGGGGTGCGAATCATCCTTACCGACAGCGACAATTTTTAGTCTGCGGGTAAATCAAACCACCGGCAGCCCGGCGTTTTCTTTTACCACCTGTAAACTGAACTGCGATTCGATATTGTTGACACCGGCAAACTTGAGGATGCGGTTCATACACAGGTCAGAAAAGTGATCCATGCTGGTGGCCACCACCTTCATCAGGTAGTCGTAGGCGCCGGTCATGGTGTGACATTCGACAATGAAGTCCTCGTCGGCCACCTGCTGCAAAAATCGCTGCCGCTTTTGCTCGTCGTTTTTCTCCAGCGTCACCAATACAAACGCGGTGACCTGCAAGCCTAACAAACGCTGGTTGAGCTTGGCAGCGTAAAAGTCGATCACTCCCGATTGCTCGAGCGCTTTTACCCGCCGCAGACAAGGCGATTCCGACAGCCCAACCCGCTGGGCAATTTCTACATTAGACAGGCGCCCTTCACGCTGCAGAATACGCAGTATTTGTCGCTCTGATTTATCCAATTTCATAATCGATAGATTCCTTCACATTTACCAAAAAATAGACGCTTTATTGCCCAATTACCAACCAAACTAGGCGCGATAGAAGAAAAATTGCGCATATTTTGCACTAAATTGGTAGTAACACATGAGCTCACAAGGCGACAATTTGGAGGATAATATGGCAGACCTTTTCGACAATCCCATCGGCCTGGACGGATTTGAATTCATCGAGTTTTCTGCGCCAGTAAAAGGCGTTTTGGAACCTGTCTTCGACACCATGGGCTTCACCCACGTAGCAAGCCACCGCTCCAAGAATGTCGATCTATGGCGCCAGGGAGATATCAATATCATCCTCAACTATGAAGCCAAATCCCCCGCTTGGTACTATTCGAGCGAGCACGGTCCATCGGCCTGTGGGATGGGCTTTAGGGTGCGCGATGCCCGCAAAGCCTACAACGAGTTGTTGGCCCGCGGCGCCCAACCTATCGATGTGCCCTGCGGTCCCATGGAATTAAAACTTCCCGCCATTCGCGGCATCGGCGGCGCCATCTTGTACCTCATCGACCGCTACAGCGAAGGCGCGACGATTTACGACATCGACTTTGAATACCTACCCGGCGTTGACAAATTCCCCGTCGGCTGTGGCTTCAACGTCATCGATCACCTGACCCACAACGTCTATAAAGGCCGCATGAAATACTGGGCGGACTACTACGAAAAGTTATTTAACTTCCGCGAAATTCGCTTCTTTGACATCAAGGGCGAATACACCGGTCTGACCTCGCGCGCCATGACCGCCCCCGACGGCAAGATTCGCATTCCCCTCAACGAAGAAGCGGGTGGCAACGGCCAGATCGAAGAGTTTTTGATGGCCTACAACGGCGAGGGCATCCAACACGTCGCTTTTATTTGCGACGATCTGATCGGCTGCATGGACAAACTGCGTGAGCGCGGCACTAAGTTTATGACCCCGCCACCCGACACCTATTACGACATGCTGGCAGAGCGACTCCCCAACCACGGCCAAGATGTCGCTGCACTGCAAGAGCGCGGCATTCTGTTAGATGGCTCCACCGAGGGTGGCCAACCGCGCCTGCTGCTGCAAATTTTTTCAGAAACTATGATCGGACCGATTTTCTTTGAATTTATCCAGCGCAAAGGCGATGAAGGATTTGGCGAAGGCAACTTTAAAGCGCTATTTGAATCGATCGAACGCGACCAGATCGCCCGCGGCGTGCTCGATGCCAAAGCGGTTTAATCAACTACACTCAACACAACCAGGAGAAGTGATATGGCATTGAATGAAACGCACGACAGCTCGCTGACGAGTTGGGTTGAGAGCGCCAACGACGAGACCAGCGACTTCCCGATTCAGAACCTGCCGTTTGCCGTGTTCCGACGGGCGGGCAGCGACGAGGCCTGGCGCGGTGGTGTGGCTATTGGCGAGGACATTGTCGATCTGGCGGCGCTGCACACGCTAGTTCCCTTTAATGGTTTGGCCGCAGAGGCGCTGGAAGCAGCGCGTCGCGATCAATTGAATGACTTTATGGCGATGGGCAAAGCCGCTTGGTTAGCCCTGCGACTGGCACTTTCTCGCGCGCTGCGCCGCGGCAGCGACCATCAATCATTACTAGAGCCCTGTCTGGTCGCGCAGTCAGACGCCGAATACCACCTGCCATGCCACATCGGCGACTACACCGATTTCTATGCCTCGGTGCACCACGCCACGACCATCGGCGCTCTATTCCGCCCCGACAATCCACTACTCCCCAACTACAAATGGGTGCCGATTGCCTACCACGGCCGCGCATCCTCCATTTACGTCTCGGGGCAGCGTTTCCACCGCCCGGTAGGGCAACTTAAAGCACCCGATGCTGACACGCCAGTGGTTGCGCCTTGTCGTCGCCTCGACTACGAGCTGGAAGTGGGTATTTTCATCGGCGCAGGTAACGCTCTAGGTGAACGCATCAGCATGGCGCAAGCCGAGGACCACGTGTTCGGTATATGCCTCTTCAACGACTGGTCGGCGCGCGATATTCAAGGCTGGGAATACCAACCGCTCGGTCCGTTTTTGGCCAAGAACTTTGCTTCGACCATTTCACCTTGGTTGGTCACCATGGAAGCACTTGCCCCCTTCCGCCAGGCCTTTACTCGCGCCTCCGATGACCCACAGCCGCTGCCGTATTTGTGCTCGGCCGAAAATGACGCTAAGGGCGCCATCGATATGCATCTTGAAGCGCTGCTATTGACTGAAAAAATGGCCAAGCATGGCCAATCTCCCGAGCGTTTGTCGCGGTCGAATTTTGCGGATGCTTATTGGACAGTGGCGCAGATGGTTACCCACCACACCATTAATGGTTGCAACCTGCAGGCCGGTGATTTGTTTGGCAGTGGCACCATGTCGGGCCCCGAGCCGGCACAGGGCGGGTCGCTCATTGAGCTTTCTCAGGGCGGCAAGCAGGCTATCACACTGGCCAACGGCGAGCAGCGCACGTTTTTAGAGGACGGCGACAGCGTCATCTTGCGCGGTTACTGCCAGCGCGACGGTGCCCGCCGCATTGGCTTCGGCGAAGTGACCGCGACGGTCCTACCCGCCCTTGAACACTAACGGGAGAATGCCATGACCGCCTTGAAAATCGACCGCATCCACCACGTCGCCTATCGCTGCCGTGATGCTAAACAAACCGTCGAGTGGTACTGCAAACACCTCAATATGGATTTTGTGTTGGCCATCGCCGAGGATCGAGTGCCCTCGACCAAAGCGCCCGACCCCTACATGCACGTCTTTTTAGACGCCGGCAACGACAACGTGCTGGCCTTTTTTGAACTGCCCACACAGCCGCCGATGGACCGCGACCAAAACACCCCCGAGTGGGTGCAGCACATCGCGTTTAAGGTGCCAGATATGGATACCCTGCTAGGCTACAAAGCATCGCTTGAAGCCGCCGGCATCGAGGTGCTCGGCGTGGTGGACCACTCGCTGTTTCATTCAATCTACTTTTTTGACCCCAATGGTCACCGCTTAGAGCTCGCCGCGCCTGACCCGGATGTCGATGAGAAACTGCGCCGCTTAGATGAGGTAAAGTGGGACATGCTAGAGGAGTGGTCGCAAACCAAGCGCGCGCCCAAACACGCCGCTTGGATGCATGAAAAAGCATTTCAAGACGAGGCATAAGTATGCAGCTATACAGCTATTTTCGCAGTTCCGCGGCCTACCGCGTGCGCATCGCTCTCAATCTCAAGGGCGTGAACTACCAGCATGTACCGGTCAATTTATTGCACAGCGAACAACTCGGAGATGCCTACCGTGCCATTCAGCCACAAGGGCTGGTGCCCGCGCTAGTACTGGAAGACGGCAGCGCATTGATGCAATCCACCGCCATCCTAGAATGGCTGGAAGAAAGCTACCACACTCCCTCCCTCTATCCCGGCGATGCTATCGCTCGCGCCCGAACGCGAGCGCTGTGTAACATGGTGGCGTGTGACATCCACCCGATTAACAACCTGCGCGTACTCAAGTATCTGCAAAGTGAACTGGGCGCCGACGAAGCGCAAAAAAAGGGCTGGTATCAGCACTGGGTGATCGAGGGGTTTACCGCCATTGAAGCGCTGCTTGCGGACGGCCCCTTCGCCATGGGTGAACAACTGAGCATGGCAGATGTTTACCTGGTACCCCAGGTCTTTAACGCCCTGCGTTTCGACGTCGACATGACGCCCTATCCCAAGCTAGCTGCGCTCTACCAACACTGCAACACCCTCGACGCCTTTCAGGATGCCGCACCCGGCAATCAACCCGACGCTAACTAGCTACTTGCGCCAAAAGCCGGGCAGGAACAGCACCAGCAGGGTGAGGTATTCCAGTCGCCCCATGATCATGGCCAAGTTGAGTATCCAGATACCGGTGTCGCTCACCGGTTGAAAGTTATTGCCCAACTCACCAAACCCCGGGCCGAGCACATTCACGCAGGCGGTGACCGCACTCAGCGCGGTCCAAAAATCTAATCCGGTGAGCATAAGCGCCACAGTGAGCACCCCACTGCTCATACCCACAATGGAAATAAAGGCGATAGTGGCGCTCAGCACCGGCGCATCGACAGGCTGACCGTGGTACTTGGCAGAAAATACGCCTCGGGGGTAGATCAACTGTTTCATCTCCATGATCACCAGTCGACAAGCCAGCAACAAGCGAATGATCTTATTGCCGCCCGCGGTGGAACCCGCGCAGCCGCCCATATAACCCGCGACCAGTAACACCAGCAGCGCCATCACCGGCCAATCACTCACCCCAAAGGCACCGTAGCCGGTACTGGTGATGAAGGAGATCATGATAAAAATGGCGTGATTGAGCGCGGTGTAGTGGTGATCATAGTGCTGGCTATGCAGCAACACCCAGGTGATGATCACCGATAGCAGCGCAATGATCAGGACAAACCAACGCGTCTCTTCATCGCGCCAATACAACCAAAGGCTTTTCTGACTGGCGACGCGAAAATGCAGGGTAAAACTGATCGCCCCCAACAGCATGAAAAGATTCGCCACCCACAGCACAGCGTTGCTATCGAAAAAGCCCATGCTGGCATCGTGGGTAGAAAATCCCCCCGTCGATACGGTGGTTAAGCTGTGTGCAATGGCGTCAAAGGCATCCATCCCTGCCACGTAATACGCGAGGGCACAAAGCGCAGTAATCGACAGGTATACCAGCCACAAGTAGTGTGCCGTTTTGGTGATGCGTGGCGCCAGCTTTTCGTCCTTCATGGGGCCGGGCGTTTCTGCTTTCAGAAGTACCATCCCCCCCACGTTGAGCATGGGAAGCACCGCCACCACAAAGATCACCACCCCCAGACCGCCCAGCCACTGCAAAAACTGGCGGTACATGAGGAAGGTCTTGGGCATACCATCGAGTCCACTCAGCACGGTGGCGCCGGTTGTGGTGATGGCGCTAATCGATTCAAAAACCGCGTCGGTAAAGCTGATCCCTGTCACCGCAATCACCGGTAACGATCCCATCAGCCCTAGGCTAAACCAGGTTAACACTGCAAATAAAAACGCGTCGCGATGGGTAATACCTTGCCTATCGAAACGATGGCAGGTGATACCGAGCAACAACGCCAACAGCATTAAGCTCAAGCCGGAGGGGGCAAAAGACTGACTGACATCGTCGTGAAACAGGAACAGAGAAAGGAGTGCAAAGACGCTCTGCACAAAGCCCATAAGGGCGAACACAAAGGCGAGCAGGAAACCGTGGGCTTTTAAATTAATCAAGTTGATGACCACCTAGCGAAGGTAGGTGGCTAACTCGCAGAATCAGGAGGTCAGTCAACACTTGAACGCTAGTGATTAGCGAAAGTGGCCAACCACAAGCTCATAACACTTAGAGCAACAACAATCGCGTACAGTACAAACATCAGCTTAATTGGCTTGAATGGCTTGCGATCTGTTTCGTTGTAGCCACTTTGCAGATATTTATCTACCTTCGCTTGGTCTTCGTCAGATAATACGCGTTCTTGATTGTCAGACATACGTGCCTCCATAACAGGCGGCTAATATACAAAAATTTGCAGGAAAAATCAGCAACCCCGCACGGTGGCGGGGATGATTTTAGGCAAATAATTCGGCGTCCAGATCCATCAAGTTACCTGCGCCGCTGCGCATCGATCGCAAGTGGGCTTCGGTGCGAGGCAAGATGCGCTCAAAGTAGAAGCGGGCGGTATGCAACTTGGCCTTATAGAAGCCATCATCGCTGCCATTTTTAATGGCATTGTCAGCTACCAACGCCATGCGCGCCCACATAAAGCCAAACACCACGTAACCCGAGTACATCAGATAATCGACCGACGCTGCCCCCGCCTCTTCAGGGTTTTGCATAGATTTCATGCCCAGCTCCATGGTCACCTCGCCCCACTTGTGCAATAGTTTGCTAAGCGTGGCAATATAGGGAGCCACCGCGGCGTTGTCGGCGTTATCTTTACAAAACGCCTCAACAATCTTGGTGAAGCGACGCAGCAGATCACCACGGCTCGCTAGTACTTTGCGACCTAGCAAATCGATCGCTTGAATACCGGTGGTGCCTTCGTAAATGGTACCGATGCGCGCATCGCGCACCACCTGTTCCATGCCCCACTCAGCTACATAGCCGTGACCGCCGTAAATCTGCATGCCGAGGTTAGTGGTCTCAATACTGGTCTCGGTCATAAACGCCTTGGCGATGGGAGTCATGAAACCCATCAAGTCATCTAACGCTTTGCGCTCGACCTCGTTGTCTGCCTTGTGCATTTGATCTTCCATCAGCCCCAACCAATAGAACAACATGCGACCACCTTCGCCAAAGGCTTTTTGGGTGAGCAGCATGCGGCGCACATCGGGGTGCACAATAATCGGATCAGCGGGGCCGCTGGCGTTTTTAGGGCCGCTTAGCGAGCGCATCTGCAGGCGTTCTTTGGCGTATTTCAGCGCGCCTTGGTAGCTCAACTCAGTCGACGTTAGTCCTTGCATGGCCGTACCCAAGCGAGCCATGTTCATAAAGGTGAACATACAGTTCAGGCCGCGATTTTCAGGGCCAATCAAGAACCCGGTCGCGCCGTCAAAATTCATCACGCAGGTCGCCGACGCCTTGATACCCATTTTGTGCTCAATAGAACCACAGCTCACCGCGTTGCGCTCACCCGCCTCGCCTCGGTCGTTGGGCAAAAATTTTGGCACGATGAACAACGAGATGCCCTTGGTCCCTTTGGGGGCATCGGGCAATCGCGCCAACACAATGTGAATAATATTGTCGGACATGTCGTGCTCGCCGGCAGAGATAAAAATCTTGGTGCCGGTAATAGCAAAGGTGCCATCGCGACGGGGCTCAGCCTTGGTGCGCAACATGCCCAGATCTGAACCACAGTGTGGTTCGGTGAGACACATGGTGCCGGTCCACTCACCAGAAACGAGCTTGGGTAAATAGATATCTTTTTGCTGCTGGGTCCCGTGCGCAAAAATGGTGTTGCTACAGCCCTTACTCAAGCCAGGGTACATGCTCCAAGACCAGTTGGCGGTTGACGCCATTTCAGACACCGCTAAGGCCAAGGTATTGGGCAAGCCCATACCGCCGTATTCGGCGGGTCCAGAAATCGACGCCCAGCCATTTTCAACGAACTGTTGGTAGGCGTCGCGGAAACCAGCGGGGGTGGTGACGCCGTCTTCGCTCCATTGGCAGCCTTCCCGGTCACCGGATTGGTTGAGCGGCGACAAGACGTTTTCACAGAACTTGGCAGCTTCGTCCAACACCGCATCGATGGTGTCGCTGCCGCAATCTTCGTAGCCCAAGTCGGCAAAAGCCTGTTCGACATTCAATACTTCATTCATGACGAAGCGCATGTCGCGTAAGGGGGCGTGATAATCAGGCATGGGTCGTACTCCAAGTAAAAAAATTTAATCGAGCTGAAAAAGTAATCTAATTACGCACAAGTACTAAGGTTCAATATCGACTTTTAGGAGTCATTTGACGCCATCGGAATCTTTGTATTTCAAGCCTTTGGCGGCTAAATCGAGTAGATCGTCGATCGCTACCTCAGGGCTTGCCAAAGAGGGAAATGGGGCGGTGTTTGATGTGGAGAACGATCGCGAATGATGGTCCTGGGAGGGTGCTTCAAGCTGATCCTCAGCTTGCTCCTCAACCGCGACACTCGTCGCCTGTTGTTTTGGTGCACCCTCGTCTGGTAATTCATCTTCTATGCGATTGGGGTCGCGGCGACGATTGGCACTCGCTTCACTCTGCTGCCCCTCTTCGACCGGGGGTAGCGGACGTGCCTTGTCCTCCTCGTTTTCTTGACCAACCGCCTTGCGCTGGGCAGGTGTGGCATAGGTGAGGATGGGTGTCGAAATGGGGCCTGTTGGATTAATTGCCATACGTCACCACCGCTAATGGATTACCCAAATCATCGGCAGAGACGAGCATTGTTTGAGGGAGAACTGTAAGACGTTAAGCCTGGGTATCGATCAGTGTGCCGAGCATTTCCTCGGCGCGTTTGGCCACCATAACCGAGGCCTGCACCTGCAGCTTGGCTTGCATTAAATCCACTGCGGCGCCGGTTAAATCAGCCTCGCCGACATCTACCGTCGACGCCTTCGCCACTTGATCCGCCGCCTTGCTGGCTTGCTGGAGTCCTTTCTGTATTCCTTGCAGTCCCGTGCTAAGGATTGATCCACCTACTACCATTGTCGCCTCCTGCAGTTTTGACAACGACTGCGTGACAAGGTTCTAACTTATCCTAAAGCCACTCTGAATTCTGTGAACTGGCTCAAGGTTCCGCTGTTCCACGTGCCGATATTCAACGCCACCAGTGTGCGGTAAATTTTCCAAAAAACCATCAAAGCGAGTGACATGGCCTATTCCCCTTGTTTTCTATGCCATGCAGCCGCGGCCAGCGGCGAGGACTTTTGCCAGCAATGCTTGGCCGATATGCCATGGAATCACCGCGCCTGCCAACGCTGCGCACTCCCCATCTCCGATCCGTATTCGAGCGACTGCGCGGCGTGTTCACAGGCGCCTCCGCCCTTTGAATTCGCTGTGGCTAGCTTTCGCTACGACTACCCCATCGACCATATGCTCCTCCGCTACAAGCAACACGGCGATGAAGTACTGGGCGCGAAACTGGCAAGATTGATGCTCAACAGCCTGTCGGAAGACGCTCTATTGCAGTTACAAGGCACAACGCTTGTTCCTGTGGCGATGCATCCGCAGGATCTGCGGCAGCGCGGCTTCAACCAAGCTCAGCAACTCGCCGATAGTATCGCTCTGCACAGCGGCTTAACGGTCGACCGCCGCCTTGTTGCGACGCGCACCCACGCAGCGCAAAAGTCCTTGAACGCCGCCCAGCGCCGCCAGAATATGCGCGGCGTGTTTCACTTTCCTGACCCAGCCCCCAAGCACTGCGTCATCGTCGACGACGTGGTCACAACTGGCGCTACCGTCTGCGCGGTCGCGCAACAATTAAAACAACGAGGAAGCGAACAAATTAGCGTGTTATGCTTAGCCCGCACGCCGGCATCGGGGCACTAGACCACTGGCGGTTCAACCTGCAGGGAGCGACATGGGTAAGCTTTTGCTGACATTGTTATTGGCTGTTACGGCTAGCACTAGCCAGGCCAGCTCGCGCCTATTGGTTGCGGTGGCGAGCAACTTCGAACCCGCTGCCCGCGCTCTTGCCAGTGCCTTTCAGCAACAACATCCGGCGATAGCCATCCAGCTCAGCAGCGCCGCAAGTGGCACACACTTCCACCAAATTGAGCGCGGCGCGCCGTTTGCCATTTTCTTAAGTGCTGACCAATCATACCCAAAGTTACTGGCCGAGCACGGCCGCGGCAGTGAATTGAAGCTTTATGCCCGCGGCACCCTGGTGCTGGCTTGCCGCGAAGGATGGGATTTCTCAACAGCGATGCAGCGTATCGCTAGCGGTGAAGCGCGTGTCGCCATCGCCAACCCGAATACCGCCCCCTACGGCCGCGCCGCCCAACAAGTATTGCATCGTGAAGGCCTTGTAGCACCTTTCGTGCAGGGCCAAAACGTCGGACAAGCACTCAATTTTCTGGGCGCTGGGGCAGTGGACTGCGCCTTCGCCGCGCGCTCACAGGTCATGCAAAAGCCATCGATTGCTTGGAGCGAGGTGCCCGCGGTTTACGACCCCATCGATCAAGCGGGCTTGTTATTGCAGCCCAATAACCCAGAGGCCACCGCTTTTTGGCACTTTTTAGACAGCGAGGGCGCCAAAAACATCATCGCCAGCCACGGTTATCAGGCGGTGCCGCATGACTGACCCCTTGTGGCAAACCCTGTGGCTCACCTTACAACTTGCAGGGGCCACTACGGCGATATTGCTGTTGCTGGGCACACCGATTGCCTGGCGTTTAGCGCGTAGCCGCAGTCGGTTGAAACCCTTCGCCGAAGCGCTGATCGCCATGCCACTCGTGCTCCCCCCCAGCGTGCTGGGCTACTATCTACTCGTTGGCTTCGCCCCCGACAGTATGATCGGCGGCCTCTGGCAGGGGCTCTTCAACCAACAACTCGCCTTTAGCTTTGAGGCCTTAGTCATCGCTTCGGTGATCTACTCGGCGCCCTTTGTAATACAGCCGCTCATCAACAGTTTTCAGAATATTTCATCCGAGACGCTTAAAGCTGCGGCAAGTTTGGGCTGCAATGGCTGGCAGCGCTTTGTATTCCTGGCGCTACCGATGGCTAAAACGGCCATGGTGAGCGCCGCCGTGATGGGTTTTGCCCACACCGTCGGCGAATTCGGCGTGGTGTTGATGATCGGCGGTAATATCCCCGGAGAAACCCA
This sequence comes from uncultured Pseudomonadales bacterium, assembly GCA_964598145.1. Classification (GTDB taxonomy): domain Bacteria; phylum Pseudomonadota; class Gammaproteobacteria; order Pseudomonadales; family JAHEIH01; genus JAHEIH01. The sequence goes on along the minus strand of CAZRAM010000010.1, from coordinate 54,155 downwards.
AGTGATGTCGATCGCTCTATACCAAGAAGTGGAGCTATTAAACTACGCTAGCGCCAACCGCTACGCGGGTATCTTACTGGGTTTCTCAGCGGTCGTACTGGTCGCTGTGTACAGCTTGCAAGCGCGTGCAAGAGCGAAGGGGATGGCCTGATGCTACACCTACAACGCACCGCCAGCGCTAACCACCCGGCCATTGACCTGCACATCAATCCGGGGTTCACCGCCTTGTTTGGCCCCTCGGGGGCGGGCAAAACCCACCTGCTAGAACAAATTGCCGGCCTGCGGGAACTGCCACAGGGCAGTGCCATTCACTTCGCTGGCAGCCAGTGGCTAAACATGCCCTGCGAACAACGCCCCATCGGCATGGTCTTTCAACACGGCGAACTGTTTCCCCATCTGAATGTCCTGGACAACATTTGTTTCGCTTGGCGCTTCAAAGACCAATGCATGTCAAAGCAGCAACTGCAAACCACCTTGCACACCCTGGGTATCCAAGAACATTGGCTCAACGCTTCTATTCAGTCCCTATCAGGTGGTCAGCGCCAGCGTGTCGCCATTGCTCGCGCGCTGTACAGCCAGCCCAAACTATTACTATTGGACGAAGCCGTGTCTGCCCTCGACGCCGCCGCCCGCCTGCAGGTTTACCGCGCGCTAGTCGACTATCAAAAACAGCACCAGGCATGCATCGTATTTATTAGCCACATCGCCGACGAAGTCGCCCAGTTTGCCGACGATGTTGCACTGATGGGCGCCGATGGGGAAATCAGTGCCCACGGCAATGTATTCGATATTTTCAATTGCCTCGACAACAGCATCGCCGATGGTCAAGACGCAGGGGCCGTCTTGCGCACCCGCCACCATGGCAGCGTCGAAGGCTATCAGCTGTCGACCCTTAGCCTTGGGGAACAACAGATCATCTGCCCAGCATTAACCGACCACTTTGACAGCCACGTGCGCATCCGCATCGCCGCGCGCGATGTCAGTATTTGCGTCGATAGACCCATCCAATCGAGCATTTTGAACATCCTCCAGGCGACCATCGATAGCATTGACCCACACAACGACAGCCATGTGATGCTACGCCTCCAGGTGGAAGATCAATTTTTGCTGGCGCGCATCACCCACAAATCCTGTGACGAACTAGCACTGCAGGCCGGCCAGCGCGTCTATGCACAGGTGAAGTCTGTCGCACTTATGGCCTAATGATGAATCAACACCCCTACGCCAACCTCACACCCGACACTGTCATCAATGCGGTCGAAGCCGCTGGACTCTGGAGCGATGCGCGTATCTTGGCCTTGAATAGCTATGATACACCTAACGTGTACACATAAAAATAGAACACCTAACGTGATAGTCTATATGTACATAATACATATGGGCTATTACATCAATGCGATCAGACAAGCGATCAAAAGAAGCGTTAAACTCAAGCGCACATCTCTCATACATTGATGTGTTTGTCCCGTCCGAGGTCTCACTAGAGAGCGAAGGCAGCAAGCAGGTTGGTCACTTCTCGCCGTTTCGTTACCACGACCTCTCCATCCAATTGTCACCCATTGAAGACGGGGTCGTCCGCAAGTTCCCAATTATCCTGCGCGGTGACAGAGAGCCATGGGATCTGGGCAATCTGTATCTGATACGCAAATTTACAGAGATGGCCAAGGTTGAGCCGCCGAGTGTTTCAACTATTCAGTCTATCGCTAAGCACCTAACGATGTATTTGCGCTGGATCGAGCACCAGCAGTCTGAAGGTCGTGCCATGCATGAACTGTTCCTTCCAAAAGAAGCGGAGCAGCGCTGCACCTGGTCGTACTACCGCTACCTCAGAAAATTGTTGCGCATGGGGCAGGACTCTCCAATCTCAGTAGGTGTTGCAAAAGCACGAATGCAAGCGGTGGTCGGTTTCTATCGCGGCCTTTCTCTTTATGAATTAGTGGCGGAAACAGCCCTAGAAAACCCGCCTTATGAAGGCAAACTAGTCGGTATTCCGGTTGTGAATTCTTCGGGCGTTCAGTTCATGAAAGCGGTAGAGACAACGAACTTTGCCTTTCGTGTTTCCAGACGTGATCAAATCGGCACCCTCAAAGACGGCGGTAATTTAAGACCATTGAGCGAAGAGGATCAGACGCTCATTTTGGAGTATCTGGCGAAATCGGATAATCGAGTCTTTCAGTTGATGTGTCTTGTTGCGCTCTACACAGGTGCGCGTATACAGACGGTATGCACACTGCGCATGCGTGACATTGACAGTTTGATGGAGCAGCGCTCTCGTAACGGCGAGGTACTACTCAATATCGGCGAGGGCACAGGCGTCGATACTAAGAATCAGAAGAAATACCGCCTGCATGTGCCTATCCAGTTACGCGATATGCTACGTGATTACATGGAGTCAGAAGAGCATCAGGAGCGCAGATCCCTCAGCTTCTACGGCGACTCACGCGACAACTATTTATTTCTCGCCAGGAACGGGTCGCCTTTTTATACGAGCCTAAAGGAGCAATCTGATCGTCAGGACAGCAAGTACAGCCAGCGTATAACTGCCAAAGACCGTGTGACTTTCACTGTTCAGGAGGGCAATGCGGTACGGAACTACCTAGGTCGTCTGATCCGTGATATCCGCCGCGATCATCCTGACTTTAACGCGTTTAGATTCCATGATTTCCGTGCCACATACGGAATGAACTTCGTAAGGGATGCGGATACGGCGGGCGTGAAGGACGTGCGTCACGAACTCAAAGCGCGCATGGGTCACTCGAATTTCGAGACAACGCAAGCCTACCTCAAATTCGATGAGGAGAACGAGTCTGTAAAAGAGGCCATCGCTTATCACCATGACCGCATCAACAGCCGTCTAAAGGATTTTAACTAATGATATCTAATCCCGCTGTGTACACGCTGCCTGATTTGCAAACACTCCCATTAGGTGAATTCGATGTGGCTCCAGAATTCACGCCTGATACTTTGGTAATTGATCAGAAGACTAGAGGTTCAACTCGTTACGCACGCCCTTACCGCGTCTGTTATCTCGACCGTCGTAACCTTGATGCAACGGTGTCCAGTACAAAAGAGCTTCAGAAGGTCAATCTGCTGAGCCTGTGCTCACAGCGCACTACGTTGATGGCCAAGGTGTGCAAAGCGCTGCTTGAAGGTCACTCGAATATGCCTAGCTTCATTCATATTGAGAAAGCACTCAATTGGATTGATACGAAAGGTCGTAGTCACGATCTATCTGAGCAAGAGGCGGCACGACAGCTCTACATTGACTACACCGAGCACCTTCGATATCGATTGCGTCTATCGAACGTCGGGCAAATGAAAACAGAGGCCGAGGGTTCTATATGCTATCCGACCGCTAGCATTTACCAGAGAGCGTTGCGCTATCTGTGCGCGTTAGCGCTGAGTACTGATAATGCTGTTGTGGAAGGATGGGCAATTAAGATCCCTCAGAAAAAACAATCTGACAAGGAAGTGCCTGCGCCCGCCTCGACTTCGGACGATCACAACTTAGCCCATGCGATGCATGCGCGAATCTTTGACGGTCTGGCCGACGCGATAGTAAACCAAACTGCACCGCCAGTTGTGATTGAGCTACAGGATCTGGGGTTTGATGACCTGATTTACTACTCGCAGGCGGCCAACAACCACAACGGTTGGACAAACAATGGGCGTACCGACTGGATGCCCTATTTCTACCGTCGCGAGGGGGTGTTCGAGGGAACGTCAAAAGATTTCAATGCGCTGTTGGTGCAGCATAGCATTGAGCCTATTGGTACCAAGAACTTTAAACGTAAGCAGGATGAGAATCGCCAGTTTAGTGAAGGGCAACTGATTAGAATAGCCAACGAAGCGGCTCGGCATTTTGGTTATCTTTTGCTGGCGGAGGCAGGCAACAATGCCGCGCACCTCGCCAGTGTGGATTGTAGTCAGATACGTTTAAACAAAGCACTTGGGCTTGACCAAATGCGTGCAATCAAGGGCCGTGCAGGGTACGAAAATCAAAGCCAATATGTCGATGTTCGTTTTGCTCAAACAACCTGGAAAAAATATCTTAGGTTGCGCCAATGGATGAGTGCGAAACTAGCGCATCCACCCAAACGGGGCGTTTTCCTTATACCTAATAGAAAAAATTTGGAGCCCTACCGATTTTTGAAGCACTCCGAGATGTCCGCGCTTGCGCTGTGGCCAGAAGGTGCGCCTACAAAGGCAACACGTGCATCTCGCAAGCATCGGACGGTTAATCTGAAGAAGGCCTCGGGAAACAACGTTGCATTGGTCTCCGCGCTTCAATCCGCAACCCCTCAAACCATCGAATCCCACTACGCCTATGAAAGCTACCTAGAAGCGGCCAAAGCAATGAGTGAATATTTTAAACTGCAAGCGGAGTCAGCACAGCATCGCTATAACGGTGTGGCACCTGTGCGAGTCATTGATGGTGGCAAGACAATCAGCTCAGGCATCTGTGATGAGAATGAACTGAGCGGCCCCAAAGCGATTGACGGCGTTGTAGATCCTAGCTTGCAGCCGCGTTGCGGTGCGCCCGTCACCTGCATCTTCTGCATTCACTTTGGCCTGCACGCTGACGACACGGATCTAATACAGCTACTCACAATGAAACGTTGGATTGAAGTGCAGAGCCGACAGTTCTCAAGCTCAATTGATGAATACTTCGTTAAGTTTGCGCCCTATCAGAATCGTATTGATCAAATTTTGGCGGATGTTCATGACTACAGTGACGGTTTTTCACAGCGCCTGAAAGATGCAAAAGCGCGGTTTGAGCGAGGTGAGCAAGATCATTACTGGGGTTCAAAAATCAACGCGTTGCTCGATATACAGGAGGTTTAAGATGGATTTCGACTTCCGCTGTATCGACGAAAAACTTGACTACAGTCCCGATAGCACTGGAGAGATAAAGAGCACGGGAATTGATCCTGAATTCGTAATCGCTCGCAATACCGAAAGAAAGGTGATAAGCCGATTCAAGGATGACTCATGGGATTACACCCCTTACGGGGCGTTGAGCAAGATTTGGTTTGATTCGTGGTGGAGTAGCGAGAAAGGTCCGATGGATGGGCTGGCCCGCACACTCACGGATGAGATTAAAACCCTTCACTGGCTTAGTGGCTTCGAGACGACGAGCAATGCGGGTCGCTCGCGGGGATTGGCTTACCTAGCAGGCATAATACAACCGTTGCGCGCAATCGCCAAAATGTGCCATCTACTTGGAATTTCGTTGGCCGAGGCTGAGCACAGTCCTCATTTTCAAGTGGGTTTGCGCACATCCATCGCAAATGCGCGTGAGGGTTTCAAAGATTCAATACGATTGGATGGTTTACTGAAAGACCTGAATTACTGGCAGGGCGTTGAAAAAATCACCTGCAATGTTCCGCGTATCGTACCGGAAGCGGACCTTTCCGATGTTCTCGCGCTATGCAAAAAATCGCATAACCGTAAGCTTGAACGTAGAGACCCAACGCCATTAGTGCCGACCCGCTTATTCGGTAAGTTGATTGGTGGTGCTTTGGCACAGATGGAGGCGGCCCAGCCGTATTTGCCGCGTCTAGAGGCGCTTATTCAGGCCGTGTACGCCGACCCGTTGCTCTGGGTGTGCGATAGTCATTCGTATATGGTAGGCCTTAAGCGGGTGAAGAGGGTTTATCCAGACAAAGTCTTTCCTGCTTGGAGCAAACGCGCTAATGAGCCAACGAGCCCCGAAGGTGTGCTTGCGCGGTTTGGGCTGACGGACTATGCCGAACAACACATGCAGTTTGAAGATTTTAGAGATATCGAGGAGCATATCAGCCACCTGCAAGGACTCTGTGTACTGCTCATTCACGCGTTTACCGGGATGCGTACAAGCGAGGTGCGGGTTATGCCCCACGAGCCCGTTGTGCATGGGTTTGCAAAAGGGTTTGGGGACTTGCCAGTGGTGGTGTCGCACTTGAAGAAATTCACGGACAAGGGCAACTATAGCAAACCGTTGGTATGGGCGACTGCAGAGCAGGGTCTATACGCTGTTAAAATCGCTCAACAGATTGCCCGTTTGAATTGGTTTCGCAACCGTCCAGCGGATGCGCCGCTTCCCAGTAATCTGCCGTTGTTTATTGCACCGCGCATCAACCGAATCGACAACAGAGGCCACTATCCAATCCCAATAGCCACACGGATTTCAGAAACAAGCAATTGGCGCTCTCTTGCGGCTTCCTTGGAGTTGGTGATTGAGGATGAAGACATGGAGGAGTTGGCCGTGTTTGATGCGTTTCGGGGCTGGGACGAGAAGCCTGAATTTGCTGTCGGCAAACTGTGGCCGCTTGCGTCGCACCAGTTACGTCGCTCCGTAGCGGTCTACGCCAGCCGCTCGGGTATGGTGTCGCTCCCCACGCTGAAAACCCACTTCAAACACCTCTCTGAGGTCATGACTGCCGTGTACGCTGAGGGGTGTTCCTTTGCTGAGAACTTCTTGATGGATGGGGAGGGTAAGCCGATTGACGACGGCTCGGTGCTTTTCAACTTCAGAGAGTCGGTCGCATTCAACGTGAGTGTACGGTTTCATGAGCAAGTGATTGAGTCTCAAACCCCACTCTATGGCCCTCGGGGCGCAGAGTTCCAGCGTGCAAAAGAGTCGGGTGCTCTACCTAAGATGTTTGAGAGTCGTGAAGAGACTCAGAAAGCCGTCAAACAAGGGAAATTAGCCTACAAAGAGACCCCTGTGGGCGGGTGCGCGCTGAAGGGCAGTTGCCCGCATTTCGCGGTGGATGTGGTACTTCCCTGCACCTCGGACTGTAAAGACGCGATCCTCATGCCCGAGAAGCTTAAAACGTACGTCGACAGTCTTCAGTATGAGATGGAGGCGCATTCACCGAATAGCCGCCCCTATAAGCTCATTGCTGCCGAGATTGATCACGTCACAAAAACTTATTTAGAACCTGAGGAGATGGACGCATGACTATGAGTGCAACGGTGAAGGAGTACTTCGCTGCGCTTGAGCGCCTCAAGCAGAACAAGCCGCAAGTTATCGAGAAAGGTAGTCCGATTAACAAGGACACAGTTGCCCTGGAGGCGGGTCGTAAACGTGGTTCGATCCGTAACCGACCTGGTTTTGAGCCACTCCTCGAAGCGATTGACCAGGCAGGCGCACAGCCGCGCCCTGAGGCTAAAAAGCGCGTCGCAGTGAACCCTAAGCAAACAGCCGAGATCGAATTGCTAAAGCGTGACCTCGACGTAGCACGGAGTCGCTACATGTCATTGCTGTACCTCAATGCTGAAATGGCGAAAACCATACGCAGGCTCGGCGGTGATGTGCCGCGATTTGGTGGCGTGACGGACATCAGCATCGACCCTAAAAGTACCGATGTACCGTTCTAACGGATGTGGTGCCCATCAGGCCGAAGGCATAGCCCACACTCGGACTTTTTCAGAACGGTTACAGTCGGTGGGCGTTGCCCGCCACAGGCGGCTCCGGTAATTTTTAAACATATGAGTCCGTGAGGGCACTGCCCTCACCTGCTGTTTAACCTTGCGGTGCCACGGCCGAAGTAACGAAGTTATAGACCGATTTTTGCGGTTGTATCTTCGCGCCGTAATTATCTGGTTCACCGTCTCAGAACGGCACACTCCGGACCCTAGCCTCAAAACGGTGAATAGTTGCAAAGTGTAAACAGCGACCCAAAGGCTACTGAAGAGAATCCTCAGAAGCGGACGTTAGCCAAACTAACGAACGTAGAGTGACAAGTGACTGCAAGTATCGGGATTAGTATTTAGCCTCTCGGAATTGAAGGCTGTGCTTTACCCTCTGGAACCGCGTGAACAAGTGAACCCAATAACTCTGTGAATGACTGCGCAATACCAGACATTAGCTTCCAATTTTCTCAGAGCTGATAAGCGCACATTGCAGCACTTACACGATCTGATAGATTTCCCTGAAGCCGACATTTGCAGAGAGATCCTATTCCTACTCTCATCTCAGGAAAACCCGAAGAATTCTGCCCTCAAACGGGAGGCTGCCTCAAACCCGGTCAACCATTGAACGACAGACCCAACGGTTTGGCGACACCTGCGGGTATTCTAGAACTGAGAATTACGGGAAGGCTGTAAAGCTTAGATTTTGACAAGAACACTGCACCAACACTCTCGCACTCTCGTTTGATGGCTTCGTTGTCATCATCACTCAAAATCACTACGAGCGGTATTTTCAGATCAAAGCGAATGAGTCTTGAACAGAACTCTATGGCCGTTTCGTCTATTAACCAGTAATCGACTACTAAAACTTCGGTATTTAAGTACCTCATCAACAGAGCAAACGCCTGTGATGCTCGCTCGCAGGCAGGCATGCGCTTTAAAGCCCGACATATTCAGTAAGTGCTCAATCATGGCACAACTCGTATCGTTTTTATCAAGTATCAAGACGGTGGTCATGCGGAAAGCCGAGCAAGGTTAAGCAATAGAATCATAGTAGTCGCAAACGTACCATTAAATCGTGTACTTTTTATGACTCCTAACCCATCAGGACAACCAAGACTAGTCGCGCCACTCCTGACGAATTCGCTTCAATTTCTCCTTCCATGCATCTGCATCGCCATACTCGAAAAAATTGTCAGAACGCTGATGCCAGCCTCTTGGACGTCTAGCGTGCTTTATCGGACACCAAAACTGCTCAGTTCTAGCGGTGATCTCGCGACCATAAGCCATTACCCCATTTCCGTAGCCACAATAAACGCAGTTTAACTTCTCGATCGTATTCAGGTATTGCAATAGGTGACGGTCGAACACAAAGTACTTCGCACGCTTCACGCGTGGTATTCCGTATAGTCGAAAGCAGATCTGTTGGTAGATGGTTAACGAAAGATCGAGCAATGCGATCGGGACGACCATGCCATAAATGATTGGTGCTGAGAGTATGTAACTTAATTTTGCTTCGCGAAGATATTGCCATGATCCAACTCGGTAACGACGCTGAAGGTCTGCAAAGGCCTCTTCAAACTTAACCTTACCTCGCTCAAAGGTGTAGTGAAATCGTTGTTTGTGCTCTTCGAGAAGCCGGTCGACCTCTTCCGAAACATCGTTTTCAGCTTTGCGAAGTCGTTCAAGCAGTTCGTCTAACCTTGAATTTTTTGCCACCAACAACGTCTCCTGTCATAAAAACCTGATTAGTTCTTTTTATCTAACACAACTCAGCATTTCGGCGCAAAGACCACAACAGAATGCCCCTTCAGTTGAGTGAGGCTAGGGAACCTACGATCAAGTATCCAGTTTTCGGTAATCAGATCTTTTAGCCACCATTTTCGCTGGATTTGAGCCAGAACTCCCCTAAATTTCACTGTCTGGAAGCTGATTGGCAGATTCCAGACGGATTTGCCCTGCTATCGAGCCCGTAACATCTGATCTACACGCACAATGTTCGCCAGAGTAAACAGCATCGCCAACTTACCATCATTCTTGTGTAGGCCTCGGTAGCGAGCTTTTACAAAACCAAACTGGCATTTGATGATCCGAAACGGATGTTCAACTTTAGCCCGTATGCTGGCTTTCAGATATTCAGTGCGGATCTTTTCTTTGTTTATCCTTGGGTGTTTTTTCCAGGCACGGATCTTCCCAGGCTGTTCAGCGACATGCCAGTCAGCCTTCCCAGATTTCAGACTTTCGCGCTTATGAGCACCGCGATAGCCAGAGTCTGCAAAGACAAACGATTCCTCGCCATGAAGAAGGGTATCGGCATGATTCAAATCGTGCTCGTTTGCCGATGTTGTTGTGAGGCTGTGAGTTAATCCAGTACGAGCGTCCACTCCAATATGCGCTTTGAGTCCAAAGTGCCATTGATTACCCTTCTTCGTTTGGTGCATCTCTGGATCACGATCTCTTGATTTATTCTTAGTTGATGTTGGAGCCTCGATAATTGTGGCGTCAACCAAGGTGCCTTCTTTCAGGAGAACTCCTGCTTCAACTAACCACTGGTTAACTTCGGCGAATAGCTTTCGTGCCAGACCCTTGCGCTCCAGCAAATGTCGAAAGTTCATAATCGTAGTATGGTCAGGAATCGTCTTATCTAGCGATAGTCCTGAAAACTGGCGCATAGAGGCTATCTCATAGAGGACATCCTCCATGGCAGGATCGCTTAGGTTGTACCAATGTTGCATGCAATGGATCCGCAGCATCGTCGATAGCGGATAGGGTCTGCGACTATTGCCAGCTTTAGGATAGTGCGGCTCTATGATCGATTCCAAACGAGCCCATGGAATCAACTTATCCATTCGCCCTAAAAAGACCTCTTTCCGAGTCTTGCGGCGTTTTTGATTGAACTCGCTATCAGCAAAGGTGAGTTGGTGATCCATTGGATGATCCGATCAGGAGAAAGACGTGGATTCTCTCAGGCAGTAGGACTTATTCGCAACATCCATAGCTGTATACCCAACGTAAACACCAACCATTATTTTCGGTAACTCACCCGATAGAAAATACTGTAAAACACAGGTACTGCTATCAATGTCAGTACTGTAGCGAACGCTAGTCCCCCCATTATCGTTACCGACATATCCGCAAAAAACGCATCAGACAGCAATGGCGCCATACCCAAAATAGTGGTTATTGCTGCTAACGCTACAGGTCGTAACCTTGATGCACTTGCCGTTAGAATGGCAGTATTCGGCGCGCGTCCTTCAGCGATTTGCAGATCTATCTCTTCTAACAGCACGATGGCGTTTTTGATCAACATGCCAAATAAGCTCAAGAAACCTAGCAAGGACATAAAGCCAAACGGCATATCAGTAGCAAGCAGCCCGCTAACAACACCAACAGCTGCCATCGGCACGATTAACCAAATAATCAATGGCTGTCGTACTCGACCAAACAACAACACTGAAATCAGTAGCATGACCAAAAAGCCAACCGGAAGACCAGTACCCAACGCTTGTTGAGCATCTCGAGAGGACTCGTATTCGCCGCCCCACTCCAGTGAATACCCATCTGGTAATGGAATCGCCTCAATGCGCGGTTGAATACGTGTAAATGCCTTTCCTGCGGTTTCATTAAAACCCGGCTCTGCCAACACTGTTATCGTTCTTAATCGATTACGACGGTGAATTTGCGTTTCTTCGTTAACCAGTTCTAGCCCCTCTGACACTTGATAGAAGGGTATATATTCTCGCTGGCCTGAGCTCCATACCTGGCTATTCTCTATTGCATCGACCTCTGGCACATTGAGTCCTGCCATTTTTGCACGAATAGAGTAGCTGTAGTCACCGTCTTGTAAACGCCCCAGCTCAACACCAATAGATGCATATTGAATGGCTTGAGTAAAATCTGTGCGCGAAACACCTGCAATCCCAGCATTAAACGCATCGAAATGCGCATTCAGCGCCATTCCTTTTTCTCGCCAGTTATGACGAATATCGCGGATCTGCCCATCTTGCAACATGACGGCTTCGGCCTTAGCAGCCAACTCTCTTAGCACCTCAGTGTTAGGGCCTGAAAAACGAGCGGCTATCTTAGCGCCGCCACCCGGTCCAAATTGCATCCGCTCGGTATAAAAATGCGCATCCAAATCAACATTAGGCAAACGAGCAGATAAGTCCTCTATTAAAGCGTCAATCTGATCACGTGACTCCATCCTGACGAGGAAGAAACCGTAGCTTTCATTGGGCTGCTGCGGACCATAAGTAAGTGTAAAACGATCAGCACCACGACCAATGAAACTAGTTACCGACACAACATGTTCACTGTTAAGAATTAGAGATTCAGCTTTTGCCACAATATCTGCAGTTTGTCTTATGTCCTGAGATTGTGGGCCCCAGTAATGTACAAAAAACAGTGGTGCATTGGATGCTGGGAAGAAGCCTTGCTTAACCATACCAAAGCCGGCATAAGCCACCAAAGTAATCGCCAGCAGTACTGCAACGGTGATCCAACGTAATTTCAGCGCTGCCGTGAGCACCTTTAAATACCCTGTATATACGATGCCATTACTGGTATCAGACTCTTCTTCAGTGCCTACTTTGTAGAAGTACTTACCAAATAACGGCACAACGGTCGCCGCAAGCACCCAGCTTAGTAGCAAAGAAACCATAACAACGGCAAACAATGAATACAAAAACTCACCTGTTGCATCATCTGACAATCCGATGCCGGAGAACGCCGCAATGCCGATAACCGTAGCGCCAAGCAATGGCCACTGAGTACGCTTGACGATAAAGCTAGCAGCTTCAATCGCAGACTTACCCTGACGCATACGTAGCATCATACCTTCTGCCACTACAATCGCATTGTCGACTAACATGCCCATGGCGATAACCATTGCGCCTAATGAAATCCGCTCAAGCTGCAAACCCATTAACCACATCAGCAACACGGTGCCCATAACTGTAATAAGTAATACAGAACCCACTACCATGCCGCTACGCCAACCCATAAATGCCATTAAGGTGAGTGTTACCACAGTAACTGACAAAATGAGGTTGTTAATAAAACCTTGTACCGATTCGTCTACCAGTGCAGCTTGATCATATATGGGGGCCAATGTGATACCGGCCGGCAGTTCACTGAGTAATTGCTCAACTTTGGCGTTTACACGCTCACCAACTTCTACAATATTGACATCATTCAAAGCTGACACGGCCAACGTAATCGCTTCATGTCCTTGGTATCGGATCAGCACCGGTTGAATGTCGAGAGGCTCAAAACGCAATTCAGCGAAATCTCGAATTTTAATAGAACGGCTGGTACCAGGGACTACCAAAGACAAGTTATATATCTCATCTAATCGATCGACCGGATTTTCGACCAACAAGCGCACTTTTTGCCCTTCAACCTGAATACGTCCGCCATTAAACGGTTTTAGGTTGTCAGCCAATAGATTGGTCAAGTCAGGAAAAGAAATGCCAAAACCGGCCAACTCAAACGGGTTAATATAGGCAACTAGCTGTTCTTGACGCACGCCACTTACCTGAACCTTCGCAACCCCTTCAGTCACTAACAGTTCTCGCCTGATTATGCGAGCAAACTCACGCAATTCATTTGGCGAGAACTCTGGCGCACTTAGCGCGTAATACATGCCATAAACATCGCCAAAATCATCATACACATTGGGGGTTTGCGCACCGACCGGTAGGTTCTTCTCGACATCACGTAGGCGTTTCCTCAATTCATCCCAGATCTGCGGAAGCACATCCGAATCGAAAGTAGACTTCACCTCTACAGTGATTTCCGATACCCCTGGTTTAGAAATTGCCTCCAATTGATGCAATTGCGACATTTGCTGAATCGCGATTTCGAGTGGCTCGGTGATTTCATGCTCAACCTTTTCCGCACTGGCTCCCGGAAATTGCGTTACCACTTGGACTTGTTTGATGGTAAATGCGGGGTCTTCCAAGCGCCCAATTGAGCCGAGTGCAAATATCCCTCCCACTAACAAAACCAAAATCATTAGCCAGACATTAACCGGATTTTTAATAGAGTAGCGCGCGATATCCATGCGATTACTCCGCCATGTAGGGTTTTACAATCAGACCATCGCGCATTTTGGCGCCACCTGCAGCAACTACACGCTCACCTAGCGCTATTTCACCATTCACTAATGCGTAACTTCCCTCAATCTGCAGCACATTGATGTTCACGCGGTTAACTGTGGAATCTGCATCGTTATAACGCCACACATGAAATCCTTCGGTATCGTTGCCCTGAAGCGCCGTAAATGGAACTAATACGCCGGTATCAACTGTTTTATTGCCTAATGTCACTTTAACAACTGCTCTTGCTCCGGGTGTTAAGCTGCTATCGCGTCCATCGGCTGCAAACACCACCTTATATGTTTGCGTTATTGGATCAGGTTGCGTAGCGTGTTCAACATATTGCAGCACATATTGCTTGTGCGGAGCAGAAACAATGCTCGCACTCGCCTCAACGGGAGAGCCTTTTTGATAGCTGCTGAGTAAACGTTCCGGTACATTAATATTGAAATAAAAGCGCGATACATCTTGTACTTTAGCGACGGTTTCACCCGCGCGGACATAGCTATTATTTTCAACAATGCGCTCAGATACCTGTGCATCAAAAGGTGCCGTTAAAGTTGTATAACTCAGATCTTGTTGTGCCTTATCACGAGCGATAACCGCTAGCTCCCAAGCAGTTTTAGCATCGTCTAATTGAGCTTGAGACGACAACCCTTTCTCAAACGTAGACGTAGTTCGAGCTAAATCTCTTTTCGCTTGATCCAATCGCGCTGTGGTTTCACGTAATCGCTGTTCAAACGGCGTTGGATCGATTTGAGCTAAAATTTCACCTTGCTTGACAATAGTGCCCGTCAGCAGGTTCTCTTTAATTAATCTTCCCGAAACTTCAAAGCTCACTTCTAATGTTTTAACCGCTGACACTTCGGCGGGGAAGGCGCGTTCGGTTTGATTTGGATTACTGATCGTTTCAACCAGTTTGACTGCTTGCACCTGGGCTTGCTCAACCTCTGCCTTAGGTGCATCACTGCAGGCAGACAGCACCAGTAATGACGCCGAAAGCGCTAACGCAACGACTCCCTTGCATTTTGGTAAATATTGAAAACTCATTTTTGTTCCATTGCTTGTATCGCGTTATGTCTCATATCAAGTTGTGTAAATGGGTCTTATTTTCATCCCATAACATTCTGTGGCATCTGAATTTAACCAATCGTTCGCAAAGCACATTTATAGCTTGACCATCATCATCTTGTTGAAACTCTTTGACCCAGCGACCAATGATTTGCTGACTCACATCCAACATTCTGGCCACTTCTGTTCGTGTGTGACCTTGTTCTAGCACCAAGCTCACAGCATCCAATTTAAATTCTTTCGTATACCGCTTTCTTCCGGTCATTTACTTTCTCCAGCTAAGGTTTAATTATATACTTAACTGGACTGAAATTAGATCTCTCTGTTGGATTGGTTAAAGAATAATCCTCAGAAAATTCAATATTTTTCTGGATTTAAACGTCTGCTTCTAGGAATATTAGATATTTCTTAAGGACCGCTATGGGCCAGCACTCGTCGCTAAAGGGCTGGCTTTTATCGTCTGCTGAAGAGGTGGCGCCGTGGATTCTAACTGCACTACTTGAGCAAGAACTTCGCCGGACTATCTTCACGTCCAAATCGAAATCTAACTGATAGACCTCCGCGAGGTTGCGAGTATCTCAATTGAGATACATAATACTGTTACTACTTGGAGGATCAGTTATGGCTCACTCATCAATGTTACACGTTCGCGTCGACGACCAGCTGAAAACCGAAGCAACTGAAACTCTAGCTAACTTCGGATTGACCGTTTCCGACGCGGTAAGGATTTTGCTCACCAGAATTACTAAAGAAGGCGGCTTGCCAGCTGGGCTCACCTCAGATCCTGAAGCTCACGATGCCTGGTTTCGAGAAAAAGTGAATGAAGCTCTGCAAGATAATCGTCCTACCGTTGCCCATAAGGACGTAATGGATGAGGTTCAAGCAATGATCGACAGGAAACGTCGCGGTGCCTGAACTTGAATGGCTAGAGCCTGCCCGTGCCGATCTACTGTCGATAATCGAATACATTGCAGATGATAATCCTGATGCGGCCCAACGTGTAAAGGATGACATTGAATACAAAGTAACAAGATTACAAGACTTCCCCAGAATGGGGCGGCCTGGGCGGGTAGAAGGCACCCGAGAGTTAGTCATCTGGACAAATCATGTAGTCGTCTACGACGAAAACGCGATCTCTGTACGGATTCTGCGGGTATTGCACACCGCACAGCAATGGCCACCTTCTACCGAGTAATTTGTAGCTGACCAACGGTAACCCACTGCAGCTAAAAGGCCACTTTATTGAAGACGGATCTTTTTACACGTCAGTCTGCTCAGCTAAAACTAACGCATCGTCCAGCTCTACGCCCAGGTACCGCACAGTACTATCCAACTTGGAGTGTCCCAAAAGAAGCTGCACAGCACGCAGATCATGAGTCCGGCGGCAAATCAGCGTGGGCTTTGTTCTTCGCATTGTATGCGTCCCATAATCGCAGGGATCGAGTCCGACACTCGTGACCCACTTATCGACGATTCGTGCGTATTGGCGCGTAGAGATGGGCCGACCGCGGCTAATCCTACTCGGAAATAGAAAGTCATTACTGCCTAACCCTTTCTCATCGATCCATACACGAAGAGATTTACGCGTCTCCTCAGTGATCTCGAATTGCACCGGCCGCCCCGTTTTCTTTTGAACGACAATGGCTCTGCGCTGGATGGTGTTTCCGTGGCTAATATCCTTCACCCTCAGCCCGACCAAATCACAGCCTCTGAGCTTACTGTCTATCGCCAAGTTGAACATCGCCAAATCGCGGGTCTGTCCTGCGAGCTCAAGACGGATACGGATTCCCCATATCTCTTTAAGCTTCAGTGGGCGTTTCTGTCCGAGTAGTTTGCCTTTATTCCAGGGTACATTCTGATTTTCTTCACTCATTATTTTATCCTCGTAAGTATCACGAAGAAGTATTGATGAGCATTTCACCCCTTGCTGGCGAACGAGATCAAAGGTCTGCTTTTGGGTGATTTGAATCAGTGAAACAATGCGTTTTTACTGAGCTGCAACTCAATCTCGAGAGAGTACTTAGGTCCGGTTTGGGTCGTTTACGGCCAAAGTGAGCTAGTCAGGATCTGCAGATAGGCTCAATTCAAAGTAGGTATTCGCAACGAGATCTCGTAGCATAGCTGTTACTGAATACAGCATGCAGAGAGTCACGATGTCAGAGCATCCCTACAGCGCTTTAACGCCCGAAAGAATTCTTGATGCTGTCGATGCTATTGGTTATCGGTGTGATGGAAGGCTAGCGGCTCTGAACTCATTTGAAAATCGGGTTTTTCAGCTCGGCATCGAAGACGCGTCACCGATCATTTCAAAATTCTACAGGCCGTCTCGGTGGTCTCCTGCACAGATAGCAGAAGAGCATGCGTTTTGCGCGGAATTAGCAGCGTCAGAATGGCCACTGGTGGCTCCGCTGGCAATATCAACAGGAGAGACAGCCCACCAAGATGGTGAGTTTACCTTTGCTCTGTTTGAGCGGTTTGGGGGGCACGCCCCGGAACTGGACAACCTTGACACAATTGAAGTGCTCGGACGTTCACTAGGTCGGCTTCACGCCATTGGTGCTCAACGCCCCTTTAGTCATCGTCCCAGCATTAATATCGAGAGTTATGGAGTTGAGAGCCGTAAGTTCCTGCTCAGTCACGACTTCATCCCCAGCACCTTGCGAGAGGCCTATGAAACGCTTACTCGGGATCTCCTTGAGTTAATTGAACAACGCTTTAATGAGTGCCCTTACACACCGATACGGATACATGCTGACTGCCACCCCGGCAACATTCTTTGGCGTGATGATCGTGCGGTGTTTGTTGATTTTGATGACTGCCGTATGGGCCCAGCCGTTCAGGATCTATGGATGCTCCTCAGTGGTGACAGAGTCGATCAGATGGATCAGCTTGATGTCCTCTTGGAGGGCTATGAAATGTTTCATGAGTTTGATGACGCTCAACTATCGCTTATCGAGCCACTGCGTACCCTGCGTATGATGCATTACGCGGCTTGGATAGCTCGCCGTTGGAATGATCCCGCCTTCCCGCCAGCGTTTCCTTGGTTTAATACAGAGCGCTATTGGGCAGAGCACGTTCTTGAGTTGCGTGAGCAGTTTGCCAACATGCAGGAGAGGCCCCTGTCGAGACGTAGTGGAAACTACTAAAGAGACTCCAAAATTTGTGCATATGGACACAAAATTTATGTACACGATTAAGCAGTTTTGTACATACTTTGGTCAAATTTTCATGTGTACACATCGCTTTGTGACAACGTCCTACACCCCTCGTATTTACTGGCTTAAAACTGATATACATAAAAACAACCATTAAGAGTGCAAACAAAATCGTGTCTATCAAGTGGGGATCGAGGAAGGCACACCCATCATTGCTAAGTTCTATCGCCCCGAGCGCTGGAGCGACGCACAAATACTTGAAGAGCATCAATTTACCCTCGATTTACAAGCGGCGGATATTCCCTGTGTTCCACCGATGGTGATCAATGGCCAAACCCTGCATAGCCATGAGGGGTTTCGTTTCGCCTTGTTCGAGCGCCGCGGCGGGCATGCCCCGGAACTCGATAACCTCGACGATCTGTTTCAAATGGGGCGATTTATTGCGCGCATTCATCTCGTGGGAAGCCAGCACTTGTTTGAAACTCGGCCACAACTCAACTTGCAGCATTGGGTTGAAGACAATAGCGAATTTTTATTGCGCCACTTCGTCCCTGCCGACCTACGCCCGGCCTATGAATCTCTGCTGAAAGATTTGTTACCTTGGCTGCAAGAAGGTTTTGCCCAACTACCAAGCGAGAACTTTTTACGTCTTCACGGCGACTGCCACCCCGGCAACGTTCTTTACCGCGATGAAACGCCACATTTCGTTGATTTTGACGATTGTCTCAACGGCCCAGCGATGCAAGATATTTGGATGTTGCTGTCGGGTGACTATAGCCAACGTTGCGCCCAATTGGCCGAAATCGTCGACGGTTACAATGAATTTTATGATTTTCCCGTCACCCAGATAGGCGCGATTGAAACGCTTCGCACTATGCGCTTGATCAACTACGCCGCATGGCTTGGCAAGCGTTGGGAAGACCCGGCCTTTCCGATGCACTTCCCTTGGTTCAACAGCCCACGCTATTGGGCCGAGCACGTGTTGGAACTTCGCGAACAGTTTTCTGCCTTACAAGCGGCGCCTTTAAAGTTATTTTAGCGGGCCACTCTTTGCGCTTCCCTGGCGCGACGCTTACAATGGGCGCAAATGACACCATGGAGTCAGCATGACAGCGAGCGCACCGGCGATTACCCAAGACAACGATCCCATCTGGCAACGCATCCGCCAAGAAACGGAGCGCGATGTGAGCTGTGAGCCGATTCTGGCCAGTTTTTTACACGCCACCATCCTCAACCACAGCAGTTTAGAGAGCGCGCTCAGCTTCCACTTGGCCAACAAGCTGGATAGCCCCACTGCGCCAGCCATGTTGCTGCGCGAGGTGATGGAAGAGGCCTTTGCCAACGACCCCGCCATCGGCGCGGCGATTCGCGCCGACCTGCAAGCGGTGCTCGATCGCGACTCGGCCTGTGACAAGTTGTCGACCCCACTGCTCTATTTCAAAGGTTTCCACGCCCTGCAAGCCTATCGCGTTGCCCATTGGCTGTGGCGCAACGGCCGTGAAAGTCTGGCGCTGTTTTTCCAAAACCGTATCTCGATGGTTTTCGGCGTCGATGTTCACCCCGCCGCGCGCATTGGCTACGGCATCATGTTCGACCACGCCACCGGCTTGGTGATTGGCGAAACCTGTGTCGTCGGTAATAACGTTTCGATCATGCAGTCGGTGACCCTTGGTGGTACCGGCAAAGAGCACGGCGACCGCCATCCCAAAGTGGGCGACGGCGTGCTGATTAGCTGCGGCGCGAAAATTCTCGGCAACATCAAAATCGGTGAAGGTGCCAAGGTGGGCGCTGGAAGTGTGGTATTGAACGAAGTGCCGCCGCATTCAACCGTGGCCGGCGTGCCCGCCAAAATCGTCGGTCGCCCTGTGACTGCCAATCCCGCGCTGGATATGAACCACCAACTCAGCTGCGACGGCTGCGACGACTAGCTGGTACTGGCGCCGCAAAGCGTTATAATTCGCGCTCACAATGGGGGACACCGTGGATTTAGATCGCTTTGGCGGCATTGCCCGCTTGTACGGCACCGAGGGCTTACAACACCTCAACAACGCACACTTTCTGGTCGTCGGTATCGGCGGTGTAGGTACGTGGGCGGCAGAAGCACTCGCTCGCAGTGGTGTAGGCACACTCACCCTAGCCGATCTGGATGACATTTGCGTCACCAACATCAACCGCCAGACCCACGCCCTACAGTCGACCATCGGCCACTCGAAGACCGCCGCCATGGCGCAGCGTTTGCGCGACATCAACCCGGCGATCACCGTGCACGAGCTGGAAGATTTCATCGATCCGCAAAATGTTCGTCAACACATCGACCAGCGTTATGACGTGATTTTGGACTGCGCCGATACAGCGCATTCCAAGACGGCGATTATCGCTACCGCGAAGTATCAGAAACAGTTAGTGATCACAGTAGGGTCTGCCGGCGGTAAACGCGATCCGCGCTTGATTACCAGCAACGATCTCAACAAGACCGTCAACGACCCGCTGCTTGCCAAGGTTCGCAGCCAACTGCGCCGCTTCCACAACTACAGCAAAAACCCCAAGCGCAGCTTCCAGGTCGAGGCAGTCTACTCGACCGAACACATGGTGTACCCAAGTGATGACGGTGGCGTGTGTACCACCAAGAATTTCAGCGATGGCGACACCGCATTGAACTGCAGCGGCGGGTTTGGCTCTTCGACCATGATTACCGGCTGCTTCGGCTTTCACGCCGCCAGCCGCGCCATCGACAAGTACCTAGCTCGGGTCGAACGCCGCAAAGGCGCGCTGTAGGATCGAGTTAAAGCCGTTCACGCGGCTGTGGGTAAGGTGTTTTTGCAGCCCTAGCGCGTTGAGTTTGCTGTCGATGGCTATGGCGTCGACGTCTTCGCCGCGGCGGCCATCTAGCATACTCAACAAAATAAACGACAAGCCGCGCATCAAGCGCGCTTCGCTGTCGATCTCGAAGTAGACGCGCCCCTCTTCGGTGCGATGACGCATCCATACCTTGGCTTCGCAACCGGGCACGATGAACTCGTCGTGGCGCAGGGCGGGATTGGGTAGGATACGATCACCCAGCGACATTATTTGGCGGTAGCGCGACTGCCAGTTTTGTTCCTCTAATAGTTGAGCAAGCAAGGCCTCGCCGTCTCCGTCGCCTGCCTCTGCCTGACCCTCGAACAATTGCTGCAAGGCCGCCACGGTGCGATCAATATCCTGGCGCGTGTTGTAAGCCGCCACCGAAAAGCGAATTAACGCCTGATAGCCAATCGCATCGGCCAAGGGTTGCGCGCACATCTGCCCGGCGCGCACAGCAATCTCGCTCTCGTCCAGCCAATTCACCACGTCGCTCACGCCAAAGCCGCTCTCGTCGGTGGGCACATAAGCCAACACGCCTATATTCTGTTCGCGGCGGCTAATTAAACGCAATTGCGGTAAGCGATCAAACTGTTCAATCGCGTAGGCGGCAAGTTCGGCTTCGTAGGCGTGCATGGCGGGCAGGTCACACCCCGCAAGAAACTTAAGCACCGCCGCAAAACCGGCGATGCCCGCGAGGTTGTCGGTACCGGCCTCAAAGCGACCGGGCGCCTCGCGAAACTTAGCACCGGCCACAGTGACTTCGCTGATCATTTCGCCACCGCCCAGCAGCGGGCACCAACGATTTAACAGCGCGCGCTTCGCCCACAGTACACCAACCCCGGTAGGGCCATACAGTTTGTGGGCAGAAAACACCAGAAAGTCACAGCCCAATGCCACGACATCGAGGTGGGCGTGAGCAGCGTATTGGGCGCAGTCATAGCCCCACACCCATGGGCCACCGGATAACAGCCGCTTTACCTCTGCTACGTCGGTGATACAGCCCAACACATTGGAGGCCGCCGATAAACTGACCACCTTGGTGCGCTCATTTAACAGCGCTGCTAGGGCGGACAAATCCAAGCCACCATCGCGCAAGGGCACAAAGCGAATCACCAGTCCTTTGGCTTCGGCTTGCATCATCCAGGGGACCAAGTTGGCGTGGTGTTCAAGCAACGACAGAACAATTTCATCCCCCGCTTGTAAGTCCTCACACACCGCCTTGGCCACGGTATTCATTGCCATCGTCGCGCCCTGGGTGAACACGCACTCATCGGGGCAGGCATTGATAAAATCTGCCACCTGTTGGCGGCAGCGCTCTAACAAATCTGTCGCCGCACGGGCTAGACGGTGGCTGCCGCGGTGGGCATTGGCATTGGCATTGAGATAAAAATCGTTAGTGGCATCCAGCAAGACTTGCGGGCGCTGGGTAGTCGCAGCGTTATCGAGATAGATGAGGCGGCTGTTAGCGGCTTGTTGAAAGGCGGGAAAGTGTTGTTTAAAAGCCTGGGGATCAAACACGGGCTACCTCATCTTGGCAAATAACGTCTCTGTATTATCGCGACACGCCGCCGCGACCTCCGCTACTGAACAACCCCGCAAGGCCGCTAAAGCCTGGGCCACGCGGGCGACATTAGCTGGTTCATTGCGCGCTTCCAACTGCCCATGTTCGGCATCCCACAGCGGCATGGCAGGGGCATCGGTCTCCAGCAGTAGCGCCGACAGCGGCAGCTCAGCAAAAGCGCGATGGGCGCGACTGGCGTGTGGACGCGTTGCCATACCCCCCACCCCGATCTTGAAGCCGAGCCGGTGATACTGTTCGGCGATCTCTAAGCTACCGCCAAAGCCGTGCACCACCCCACCGGCTACAGGCCGATGGGCTTTCAGTAATGACAGCAGTGTGTCGTGCGCTTTGACACAGTGCAAGATCAACGGCAGTCGGTGTTCTATGGCCGCCGCAATATGGCAGTTGAGGACCTCGATTTGTAGATCCATGGGAATGTCGCGCAGCGCGTCGAGGCCGCACTCGCCCACCGCAACAGCACCTGGCAAGGCAGCGTTCAATGCGCTGGGAAGCTCGTGAATGGGAAATTGGTCGGCCCACCAAGGATGCAAGCCAATGGCGTAGTGCGCGGTAACACCAAATTGTCGGCACTGCTGCGCTTGGGCAATCACTCGCGGCCAAGACTCGGGGTGAACAGAAGGAATAATCAGCTGCTCAACCCCCACCGCCAACGCTCGCTGAAGAACTTCGCCGCGATCCGCCGCGAATTCGTCAAAGTCGATATGGCAGTGGCTGTCGATCACTTAGGCAGAAACGGGTTGGTAGTTCGCCTTCCAATCGGCGTAACTGGCCACCACGGCGTCCATCTCCGCGTCGTCGAAGTCGCGCAGGCCGCTCAGCAGCATGTGCTTCTCGCCACTGCCCACTACGCTGTCGCCGTCGACAATATCAAACGCCAACACCACTTCGCCGCGTTTACCGTTGGTGGTTATGGTGGTTTTTTCGGTGTTGGTCTCAAGCCGCGGAGCTACCAGCGCGACACGCTGTAAGCTAATTTGCATCGACTCGTACATTACCATAGGGCGCGCGGGGTTGATCATGGCGTTAGCCTGCTTCATCAGCGGTACCAAGACGTGTGGAAATGCGGTGCCCGAGTAGGCGACGTAGGCACGAATCAATTGCTCTACACCCGCATCGTAGGCTTGTTGCTCACCCTCACCGGTGACTTCGACATAGGTTTTGCCGGCGTGGTCGGCGATCACACCCGGAGCCGAAGTGGGGAAGCTGAGCGCGACGTCTTCGGTCACCATGGCGGTGAATTTCAAGCCCAAGTTTTGGTACAACCCCATCGACTGCAGCAAGACCGCAAACAACAGATCGCCCGGTACAGCAAAACGCTTAGCATCAACATCGTGCAAGGGATTGAAATCGTTGGCCACTTCCTTGGCGAATTGGCTGCCGTTAGCGCGACTAAACACAACATTGCCAGCGCTATCGCGGCCGTAAAATTGATCTAACATGGTCGTCCTCGAAACGTTTTGCGCCGCGACGATCGCGGACAAATTGAATGCGGGCAAGTCTAACACTTATGTAACATTTTCTCGCTACTGTGCTACATCAAACTTTCGTCAAAAGCCCGTATCCAAGTGATACGAAATACACTATTGTTTAACAAAACACGGATTACGGCGGTTATGTCGAATAAGTATAGTTACTTTCCCAAGGAATTGAGTTGGCTGTCCTTCAACGAGCGGGTATTGCAAGAAGCCGCCGATAGCGAAGTACCCATCATCGAGCGGGTGCGTTTCCTTGGTATCTACTCCAACAATATGGATGAATTTTTTCGTGTTAGGGTGGCCGACGTTCACCGCCAAATCGACTTGGCTCAAGAAAGCGGCGACCAAAAGCAACAACATCTTGCCGAAGATCTACTGCACCGCATCGGTGACAAGGTGGCAGAGCTCAACCAGCGCTTCAATCAAATCAGTAACGACATCATCCTAGGCCTCGCACGTCGCAACATCTTCCTGATCAATGAAGAGCAGATCTCAGAACGCGAAAGTGACTGGCTGCACAAGTATTTCCGCGAAAAAGTGCTGCGCCACATCACCCCCGTGTTCATTTCCTCGCGAGTAGAATTGCGCCGCGCCATCGACGATGAAGAGGCCTATTTGGTTGGGGCGCTGCACAGCGACACCGACACACGCTACGTCTTAATCGAGATTCCCGTTCACCAAACCTCGCGTTTTATCGCCCTGCCTCGCGCCAAGGGGAGCCGCCGCAAGTCGGTGATCGTTCTCGACAACGCGATCCGCCATTGCGCTAAACAAGTCTTCGCTCCCGTGTGCGAATTCGACCGTGCTGAATTCTATTCCCTCAAGGTCACCCGCGATGCCGAGTACGACCTTGAACGCGACATAGAACACTCGATGCTGGAACGGATGTCCGAGGGGCTCAAACAACGCCTGACCAACCAACCGGTACGCATGGTCTACGACCGAGACATGCCGGCAGAAATGGTCGCCATGCTACAACAGCAGCTCGGCCTCGACGACGTGGAAACCATGGTTCCCAGCGGTCGCTATCGCAATTTCAGAGATTTCATCGGCTTCCCAAACTTCGGTGCCAAGTATCTGGAGAATCCCAAACTCGCCGCGCTGCGCAGCAAGGCCTTTGATGGCTTTGAGTCACCCTTCGACGCCATCAGTCGTGGCGACATCATGCTGTACTACCCCTATCACCGCTTTAACTATCTGACGGATTTCATCCGCATCGCTGCCTACGATCCAGCAGTCAAAACGATTCGCATGGCTATTTACCGCGTTGCCAAGGACAGCCGCATACTGAAATCGCTGATGGACGCGGTGAAGAACGGCAAAAAGGTACAGGTAATTGTCGAGCTGCGCGCTCGCTTTGACGAACAAGCCAATATCGGCTGGGCCCGCGAGCTCACTGATGCCGGTGTCGATGTCGAATTTGGTGTACCGTCGCTAAAATGCCACGCCAAATTAGCGCTGATTCAACGCCTAGAAAATGACAAACTGGTTAGCTATGGGCACATCGGCACCGGCAATTTCAACGAAAAAACCGCCAAGATCTACACCGACTTTGCCCTTTTCTCGAAAAACCCCGCCTGGACGCAAGAGATTGGCCAGGTTTTTGATTTTATCGTCAGCCCCTTTAAGCGCTTCACCTTCAAACATCTAATTGTTAGCCCCAGTCACACCCGCCAGCGCATCAACCAACTGATCAATGCAGAAATCGCTGCTGTAGAAGCGGGCCAAAAGGGGGAGATATTCCTCAAGGTCAACAATCTGGTCGACAAAGACATCTGCGACAACCTCTATCGCGCCAGCCGTGCCGGGGTCAAGATCCGCTTATTGGTACGCGGCATGTGCAATTTATTGCCCGGCGTTAAAGGCATGAGCGATAACATTCTTGCGCGCAGCATCGTGGACCGCTTTTTGGAGCATCCTAGGGTCATGGTCTTTCACGCTGGCGGCGAGCGTAAAGTCTTTATCAGTTCCGCTGACCTGATGACACGCAACATCGAATTCCGAGTTGAGGTCGGCACTCCCGTACTGGATGACAACCTGAAAAAAATGGTGCTTGATACGCTAGAAATTCAATGGCGTGACACCACCAAAGCGCGCATCATCGACGCCGAACAAAAAAATAATTACGTAAGACGCGGCAACCGCCGTAAGATTCGGTCTCAAGAAGAAATTTATAACTACTTAAAACAGCGGGAATCCTAATTTGACCAACAGCGCCCCGGAACAACCACGCCACTTTGCAGCCA
Source organism: uncultured Pseudomonadales bacterium (assembly GCA_964598145.1). GTDB lineage: Bacteria > Pseudomonadota > Gammaproteobacteria > Pseudomonadales > JAHEIH01 > JAHEIH01. Next base: position 28,289 of record CAZRAM010000010.1, on the reverse strand, counting down.
TCGACCTTGGCTCCAATAGCTTTCACTTGGTCATCGTCCGCGCGCTCAAGGGCGACCTGCAGACCCTTTTTAAACACAAGGAGCGGGTGCGCTTAGCAAGCGGTCTCAACAAGCAAAACGTGCTGAGCCGCGAAGCCATTCAACGCGGCGTGGATGTTCTTCAGCTATTTGCCGAGCAGCTTCAACCGCTTGAAGACTGTCATGTTATGGCGGTGGCAACACACACCCTGCGCGAAGCGGAAAACCGCGACGAGTTTTTAGAGGCTGCGCAAGAGGTCTTCCCCTACCCGATAGACATCATTAGCGGTCAAGAAGAAGCGCGCTTGATCTACAACGGCGTGGCCCACGACGAGCAGCTCGATGGCAACACCTTGGTGATTGATATCGGCGGCGGTTCCACCGAGGTCGTCATCGGCAACGGTACCCAGGTTCAAATCGCTCGCTCCCACCAAATGGGTTGCGTCAGTTTTACCCACCGCTATTTCAAAAAGAGTACCGATGCAGAGCACTATCATCGCGCCAAATTAGCCGCCCGCCAGCGTTTTGAGCGTTTCGAAGAAATGTTTCGCCGCGTGGGCTGGCAAAATGTCCGCATTACCTCTGGTACGGCGCAGGCAATTGTTAGCGCAGCGGCGGGGCTCGACAAAGACTTTACCAGTCTGGAATTGAAGCACATTCACCAGGTGCGCAACCTGCTTTTCAAAAATCCACAACACAGTATTTTTAAGGATCTCACCGAAGAAAGGGTGTCAGTGTTGGCCGCCGGTCTCGCCATCATGGAAACGATATATGACGCGCTGCACATTCAAAATAGCGTGTTTTCCAGCAGCGCGCTGCGCGAGGGCATTTTGTACGAAGCGCTAGAAACCGATGAAGCGCTCACCATTCGCGGCAATACCTGCGACAGCCTGATGCGACGCTACCATGTGGATATGGAACACGCCGAGCGCGTGGCGCACAGCGCTGCACAACTGTGGCAAGCCACCTGCGCGGTGTGGAAGCTACCCACCACGAGCCTCAAGTTTTTAACCTTTGCCGCCAAACTCCACGAGGTCGGCCTTAATATCAGTTCCAGTGGCATGCACAAACACTCGGCCTACATCGTTGAAAACTCCAACATGCCGGGCTTCAGCTTTGAGCAGCAATTGTTTGTGGCCAGTTTGATTAGACTGCACCGCAAGAAAATTAACCCCAACGTGTTGCCGGAAATCAGGATGGTGTCGCAAGGTGCGCTAAAACGACTTATTGTGCTATTGCGCATCGCGATCATTTGGCACTTAAATCGCCACCCCTCGCCACCGCCATTGCCGCAGGTAGCCGTGCAAAAGAACACTCTCACACTGACGGTATCCGGCAATTTTAGTGAGGACTATCCCCTTCTGTTGGCGGACTTACAACGCGAAGTGGCTTGGTGTGACGACACCCCTAGCTGGCCTATGCTCGTGATTGAGACACTAGACGTTTAGCGCATCGTGATGGCTGGCGGGTGGATTGCTATAAACCCCTTGCACGGGGCGCAATTGGCGCAGCTGTTTCTGATCGATATCCCACAAAATCCTGGTTAAATAGCTGCGATAAGGGCGCGCACGGTCGGGGTCGAAACACCAGCCCAAACCCTGCTGCAAACAGAGTCGATGCAGCTTTTCCAAACCGTGGTTAATGGACAGATCGTGTTGCGGCCAGATATCTAAATGGCCAAAGTAATTCAGTAACAGGCGGTCCGCCGTCCAATCGCCCAGCCCCCACAGCAATTTCAATTCTTCGCGAACCACATCGGCAGGTTCACTGCGCCACGATTCAAAACCGCGGATGTCGGCGTCGTAGTGCTTGCCCATAAGATGGATAGTGCGCGCTTTGGAACGACTCACACCGCAGGTAAACAGATCTTGTTCTGGCAGTCGCCAAATCTTGCCTGAACCGGCCTTTCGCCGCAGGCAATGAATGATCTTCGCCGCATCGCTGTCGCTAAGCATTTGGGTGGTGATTATTTCAGTGAGCGCTTCTCCGACAGGCATGTGGACCGGCTCAATGGCCTGCACATCCTGTGGCCGCAAAAAGTGTCCTAGCATTGGACAGGCTTGAAGCACTTGATTCATCGCCGTACTGACGTTGTGCATGGAACGACCCTCCCCACAATATGCACTTTCCTGTGCTGACTACTCATCATAGCGAAGTTTCAGCAGGCTCATTAGACGGGTTTGTTTCTGATAGATGTTGCGCTTATAGCCGTTGGGTCTTTTGCTGGTTTTACAGGAAAACTTTCTGCAAAAAGGGCTTTCCCTCCAAAAAAAAGCCCGCCAATGGCGGGCAATAGAGACCACGGAGGTAATCAAACGTTAGTCGCGACTGCGCTGGTTGCCATCGCGCGCAATAGAGATTTTTTTGGGGCGGCGAACCTCCTTCGGCTCGTCGCGGTGTGCTGTATGGGCGCGCTTTTCGCTCGCCGGTGGAGCCGAGCGTTGTTGATCGTTACGCGATCTTTCCTCTCGATAATCGGCGCGACGATCGTCCCTTTGGGCACGCTCTGCAGGTCGGTTGTACTGAAAAGGTCGCTGGCGCGGGGCTTCTACTCGACGCTTATCATCACGCGTTCTTTCACCCGAATGATATTCACGCGAATAGCGGTCGCGATCACCGCTGAGGTGGCCGTCGTGGCGATCGCTGTATCTGTCGTAGCGCGTTTTAGGCTGCAACTTCACCCTTGGGTAGCGGTCGGCATGGCGGTAAACGTGACTGCGATAACCGTGCACTCGCGTCGGCACGAAGCGCGGCGCCACTGTTAACCATGGGCCATGCCAGTGGTTGGCGCGCATCCAATGACTGCCACTGAAGTAATAGTAATAACCATCCATCCAGTAACTACCGGGATATCCATAGGACACATACACCCCGTAGTAGGGATCGTAGTAGTAATTTCCCGTCCCCCAAGACACTCGGACATCCGCATCAAAATCGGTCCGACCGTGGGCTTCTACTTCGTAAACGGCACAGCCGCTCAAGGTGGCGCTGAGGCCAAGAGCAAGGAACAATGCTAATTTTTTCATATCACACCTCCGCGATTTACAGTTTTACTATAAACCGCCAGGCTGAACTTAAGCTGAACCTAATATTAATTTTTTTGCGTTTGCTGCCACAGGGTCGCCAACAAAATCATCGCGAGCCCGAACAAGGTGCTGGGCAGCACCTGCTCGCCGAGGATGCCGTTGATCCACAACAATGAGATAAAGGGTGAAAGAAAAATCAGGTTGGCAATACGGCTGACATGGCGGGCACTTTGCAGGGCTAGTAACCACGTAACGAAACTGGCACCCATTTCAAACAGCCCCACGTAGACCGCTGCCCCTAAACTGGTGAGATTGCCTGCAGCCATGTCCTGCACATTCGCCAACGGCCACAGTATCGGCAAACTAAACAAAAACATGGCGCACAAACTAAGTACCGGATCGAGCTTGGCTCGCGAGCTGTAAACCCAGTAAAAGGCCCATAGCAGCGTGCTGAGCAATGCCCACAACACACCAGGCAAGTTACTGCCTAACAGGGTTGCGAGATCACCGCCTGAGGCAACTACCACCACGCCAATGTATGCCATAACACTGGCCACCACATCGCGGCGCGAAAGGGACTGCCCCAGCAAAAACACCGACAGCAAACTCAGGCAAATCGCCCACGAATAATTGATAGCCTGCGCCTGCTGCGCCAACAACGCATCGTAGGCCTGGAACAGAACCAAGTAGTAGAGCACCGGATTTAACACCGCCAGACCGAGCGTTATGCGCCAGTGTGAAGCAATGAAGCTTCGCAACGCGGCCAAGCGCCCCTGCCAAGCGATCACCGCTAAAAGCAACAAACATGAGCTCGTTGAGGCGATGGCGAGCACGGTGGGGACGGATAAATGGGCGAGTGCTAGTTTGAAGGCGGTGGCGCTGGTCGACCACATGGCGATGGTCAGCAACGCATAGCGATACGCAGTGGGCATTAAGCGTCGAGGTCGGGGATCATTTGGCTGCGGATGCGCTGGATGGCATCTTTCACCTGAAGTTTCTCGCGCTTGAGGCGGCGCAATTGGATTTGATCAGCAAAGGGACTTTGCACCAAAGCGTCGATTTTTTCGTGCAACAGGCGGTGCTGGGCGCGCAACTGTGCCAAACGGTTATCGCCGATAGTAGGAATGTCGTTGGAATCCTGCTCAATCATGCTTGCGCTCTTTTATCTCAGATGACGCGATAAGGTGCAGAAAGCTTGAACCCAAAGCGCCATTTTGTCCAGTGTCCTTTAACTACCTTTAATTATTGGCTGCTGACATAGACGCAAAGCACCGCGGCGTATAGGAAAACCAACCACGTCAGCAAGGTGCCGATAAAACGTCCTGGCGAAGTACCACTCGAACGCGCCAGCCCCCAGGCGTGCAGCAAACGGCCAAGGGTGAGGCTGAGACCTAGGGCGTGAAGATGAATTGCAGCCACGCCCATCAATTCCAACACCAGAATCATTAAAAGTGCCAACGGCACATATTCCAAGGCGTTGCCGTGCACTCGAATGGCGCGCAGCATTTCCGGCACACCGCCGTCGCCGAGTCCTACCTTATGGCGCATGCGCAACACCACCACGTACATCGCCAAGGCAAAAATCAACAGCACATTGACGCCAATGTAGAAACTACTAATTACCGGCATGATGGCGAGTGCGTGCATGGGCTATTCCTCAACCAAAGTTTTTGTCAGACACAAAGGGATTGGTGGCGCGCTCTCGGCCGAAGGTTGAATTGGGACCGTGACCCGGCACAAAGTTCACATCATCCCCAAGCGGCCAAAGTTTATCGCGAATTGAGGCCACCAGTGTGTCGTAGTCACCGCGCGGAAAGTCGGTGCGACCGATGGAACCCTGAAACAGGACATCGCCGACGAAGGCCAGTTTTGAGTCGTTGTGGTAAAACACCACGTGGCCCGGAGTGTGGCCTGGGCAGTGCTTAACGTCCAATTTGACGTTGCCGAACTCGATGCTGTCACCATCTTCTAACCAGCGGTCAGGCTCAAACGCCTCAGCAATTGGGAAGCCCGCCATCTTGCACCACTCGGGCAATTTCTCAAGCCAGAAAATATCTTCTTTTTGCGGCCCTTCGATGGGGATATTAAGTTGTTCACGCAATTCCCCCGCACCGGCGCAGTGGTCCATGTGAGCGTGGGTTAGGAAGATTTTTTCTAATTCGCAGCCGACTTGTTTGACGGCATCCAACAGCTTGGGAAGATCACCACCGGGATCGACCAGAGCGGCCTTGTTGGTCTCTTCGCACACCAACAAGCTACAATTTTGTTGGTAGGCTGTCACGGGAATTACATAGGCTTTCATAACACACTCACGGAAAAAATTTGCCCGCAGTGTAGCACAGTTGGCTGGCCTGTTTAGGCATGGTCTTGTAGCATGGCGCAATCCACCTGTAGCGCGAGAATTTTCATGAAAACAGCCTTTCTATTGACCGGCAATGAACTGATGAGCGGCGACATCGTCGACTCCAACTCGGCCGAAATGGCGCAAATGCTGTTTGAAATTGGCCTGAGCGTCGACACCAAAGTGACCGTTGGCGACGACCGCGAAGCCCTTCACGCTTACATTGATTCGTTGAGCCGCGAGCACGACATCTTGATCGTCAACGGCGGGCTGGGGCCCACCCAAGACGACCTTACCGCGGAAATTTTAGCTCAAGTCGCCGGCCTGCCCATCGAAGAACACCCCGTGGCCCTAGCCCACTTAGAAGCGTGGTGCGAACGACGCGGGGTCGAATTGAGCCTCGCCAACCTCAAGCAAGCCATGCTGCCCGCTGGCTGCCGAATTATTCCCAACGACCGCGGCAGCGCGGTTGGCTTCGAAATTGACCTTCACGGCTGCCGCGTGATGACCACACCCGGCGTGCCATCCGAGCTGCGCTTGATGATGCGCCACCACATTCTGCCCACCCTTGAGGCCGATGCCAGCATTTGCTTCGATAAGCTGCAATGTTTTGGTCTTGGCGAATCGCGCATTCAGCAAATGGTGCACGACCACATTCCCAACTGGCCGGCGAGTATGGATTTGGGCTTCCGCGCCGGCATGCCGCTATTAGAAGTAAAACTGCGCTCCAAGGGCGAGCCAGAGCTGCACCAAAACACCTTGGCTCAGTTGCGTGACCTATTGGGGGAGCACGTGGTTTGCGAGGGTAGCGGTAAATTACCAGATACGTTAGTGGCCTTACTGGCAGAACGCGACGAACAAATCACCTGTGCAGAGTCCTGCACCGGTGGTCGCATCGCTAGTGAAATAACTTCGGTTCCGGGCTCATCGGCTGTTTTTGGCGCCGGCTTTGTCACCTACTCCAACGCCATGAAGTGCGACATGCTTGGGGTTAACGCCGCCACCCTAGCAGCGCATGGCGCGGTGAGTGAACAGGTGGTGCTGGAAATGGTAAACGGTGCTATGGGGCGTTCGGGGGCACAGTGGGGCGTAGCGGTATCTGGCATCGCCGGGCCCGATGGCGGCAGCGAAGACAAACCGGTCGGTACGGTATGGATCGCCTGGGGCAAGCAACAAGCATTAAAAACCCGCCGTTTAAGGCTGCGTATGGACCGCTCGATGTTCCAACGCATGGTGTGCGCAATTTCGCTGGATCTCATCCGCCGCGACATCTTGGGTATCGAGGCGGAGCCAAGCTACTTCGGTCGCTATCTTTAATTGGGGCGGTCGGCGTCGCCCGCTACCGGAAAACGAACAGGAATTCGAATATCCACTGGCGTGGCGTTGGGCTCACCTAGAATGGGCGAATCGAACGAAATCGACTCATTAAATTGAGCGTTAAAGGCGTGGCAAAGCAATTCGACGCACCGTTGACGAGTCATCAAGCCCAATTCAACACCCGCTTGCATATAGCCTTCCAGACGCAAGCGGCGCGTTGGCGATACACCTGCGCCCGCCGCCATATCAGCAAGTAGCTCGCGCAACCGCGTTGCAATAACGCTTTCAAATTCGGCTGGATTCACACCTTGTTCTCTTGCACCAGCACCCAAGGCGCGGCAACCACGGCCCACACCATCGGACGATCAGCGTGAAAACGGGAGGCCACTTCATCGCTCAGGCGACCCACTTGCTCAGCTTCCATCCAAGCCTTGAATTGCTCGGTATCGTCTTGCGCCAGTTTTACGGCAACTTGCACCAGATCCAAACTATCGGCCACGTGCAGCACGACACCTTGCGCGTAAAAACGCTCCAATTCTTCCCAACCTATTTGCGCCGTTTCGCCATTAAAGTAGGCGGCCAACTGTTCCGGATCGTTGCGATCAATTTCAACTACCACGATAGATTCCTCAATTTTCTAGCAAAAAAGTCACTGGACCGTCGTTGACCAGGCTGACTTGCATATCGGCGGCAAAACGACCCGCTGCGACATGATCGATTTTAGTGGCGGCGTAGTCCAGCGCCGCGTGGTATAGATCCCGAGCCATGTCTGGCGGCGCAGCGCTACTAAAACTTGGCCGCAAGCCTTTGCGAGTATTCGCCGCCAGCGTAAATTGCGATACCAGCAACACGCCGCCGTTAATATCTTGCACACTCAGGTTCATTTTGCCCTGCTCGTCGCTGAATACTCGATAGGCTAGCAACTTATCGATCGCTGCGCGCATGGTTGACTCCGTGTCGTGAGCCTCTACACCCACCAGACACATCAACCCCTTGCCGATTTCCCCGACCCTTTCGCCGTCGATGTCGACCGCCGCCGATGTCACACGCTGCAATAATAGTTTCATAGCCGCTCCTTGTGGCGGCATTGTAGCGTAACTTGCAGGCGGTCTCAGCTAGCACGTTTTAAACACACTGTTAAATTCTCTTTAAAGGCGAATATTTAGCCCCACATGAAACTCCAGCGTGATGCCAACTTAAAGGCGAAGCCGCAAACTTTAAGTTGATTCTGAAAGAGATAATGCGCGTGAGTAGAGCACCGAATGACATTGACCGCTATATCGGCCAGACCCTGCGTCGCATACGCGAATCTAAATTTATCCGCATGGAACATGCCGCCGATGCGCTAGACATCAGCCCCCAGCAAATCTCCAAGATAGAACGAGGCACAAGCAAAATCAGCGCCTCGCAGTTTTTCCAGCTGTGCTATTTCTACAAGATCAGCCCGGCGCGGATTTATCAAAAGCTACCACTCAGCGACACATTGCAACTCATCCAAGAAGACAATCCGCATACCTACCGCAAGCAGCACTTACTGGAAGAGTCGTTGAAGGCGGAAATTGATGCGCTAAACCCTGCGGCGCAGCAGCAATTGCTGGATCTCCTGAAGACCCTCAACCCGAGGGCGGAAGGCTAAGCCACCAGTGGGACCTTTCTCGCGCCCCCTGTGGGACCTTTCTCGCCAGAGAAAGGGAACGGGTTGAATTCTTCCCTTGATCGAAACACCGTGGGACCTTTCTCGCCAGAGAAAGGGAACGGGTTGAATTCTTCCCTTGATCGAAACACCGTGGGACCTTTCTCGCCAGAGAAAGGGAACGAATTTTTAACTTAGAAAGCTGTTCCCTTGTTCTTCGAACAAGGTCCCACAGGGGGCTCGAGAAAGGTCCTACAGGGGGCTCGAGAAAGGTCCCACAGACCGCGTCCCTCTCGGGCGTTACCGCCAGGGATGGCGGGTATGTCATTTTTGCAGGAGCAAAAAATGACCCATGCCCTCCGGGACATAAGGCCGTCCCTAGCCAAAAAAAAACCCTCTTGCGAGGGCTTTGTCGAATTAAGCAGCGGCGTTTTTGGCGCGCTTGCGCTCGTGCTCTTTCAGCAATTTCTTACGCAGACGAATCGACTTAGGCGTTACTTCTACCAATTCGTCGTCTTCGATGAACTCCAGCGCCTGTTCCAAGGTGTGGCGTATAGGGGGAGTCAGCGTCAGCGCTTCGTCGGTACCGGCGGCACGAACGTTGGTCAATTGCTTGGCTTTAGTGGGGTTAACCACTAGGTCGTTGTCGCGCGAGTGAATGCCAACGATTTGGCCTTCGTAAATATCGACACCGTGACCTAAGAACAAACGACCGCGATCCTGCAAGTTGAACAAGGCGTAAGCCAAGGTCTTACCGTTAACCATTGATACCAATACACCGTTTTGACGGCTGACAACGTCGCCCGCTTTAACAGGACCGTAGTGATCAAAGATCGAGGTCATGATGCCCGAACCGGAGGTCAAGGTCAGGAACAAACCACGGAAACCAATCAAACCGCGCGAGGGCACGATGAACTCAAGACGCACGCGGCCTTTGCCGTCGACTTCCATGTTGGTCATTTCGGCTTTGCGCAGACCCAACTCTTCAATCACCGCACCTTGGTGCTGGTCTTCAACGTCGATGACGACCTGCTCGTAGGGCTCTTGTACTTCGCCATCAACTATGCGCTGGATAACTTCAGGGCGAGACACACCCATTTCGAAACCTTCGCGGCGCATCGATTCGATCAAAACCGACAAGTGCAGTTCACCACGGCCTGATACGATGAATTTATCAGGTGAATCACCTTGTTTAACACGAAGTGCCACGTTGTGGATCAATTCGCGATCCAAGCGATCTTTGATGTTACGCGAGGTCACGAACTTGCCTTCTTTACCCGCGAACGGTGAATCGTTGACCTGGAAGGTCATACTCACGGTGGGCTCATCTACGGTCAGTGCGGGCAGCAATTCAACATTCAAGGGGTCGCACAGGGTGTCAGAAATACCCAGGCCTTCAATACCCGTGATACACACGATATCACCGGCTTCAGCTTGCGGCACTTCAACACGCTCAAGGCCCAAGTAACCCATGACGGTCAACACTTTGCCTTTGCGTTGCTTGCCGTCGGCGCTCGCCACAATCACTTGCTGGTTGGGCTTCAAAGTACCACGGGTAATACGGCCAACACCGATAACACCCACGTAGCTGTTGTAGTCCAGCGCAGAAATTTGCATTTGGAAGGGCTGCTCAACGTCAACATCAGGCGCTTTCACCTTGTCGACAATCATTTCGAACAGCGGCGTCATATCTTCCGCCATTTCGCTGGGATCCATACCCGCGATACCGTTCAACGCTGAAGCGTAAACGATGGGGAAATCGAGCTGCTCGTCGGTCGCACCTAGGCGGTCGAACAGATCAAATACTTGATCGACAACCCAATCAGGGCGGGCACCAGGACGGTCAACCTTGTTGATAACAACAATGGGGTTCAAACCTTTTTCAAAGGCTTTAGAGGTTACGAAGCGTGTTTGCGGCATGGGGCCGTCAACCGCGTCAACCAACAATAATACGCAATCTACCATCGACAATACGCGCTCTACTTCACCACCGAAGTCGGCGTGCCCGGGAGTGTCCACGATGTTGATGTGGTAGCCATTCCACTCGATCGCGGTATTTTTCGCGAGAATGGTAATGCCGCGCTCACGCTCCTGATCGTTCGAGTCCATGATGCGCTCAGCGCCTTCGTCGCGGCGCTTGAGGGTACCCGATTGCTCGAGCAGTTTATCTACCAGGGTGGTTTTACCATGGTCAACGTGGGCAATAATCGCAATGTTGCGCAAATTCTGTTTCACAAAAAATACCTGTGGGGTGAAATAAAAGGCGCGCATTATACAGGCATAGTTAGCCAAACAGATAGCAACAAATGCATAAATTTGATGATTTTTTGAACAATTGTTACCCGCCACCGCGGGTAACAAAGGTTAGAGGTTATCCGATGAAGCTAACACCGAAGTATTTGTAAGCCACGGTATTGAGGAAAATCACCAACAGGATCACTGGGATAAAGGTAGTTAACGAGACATCCACGTAGCGCTCAAGGAAGGAGTTGCGATAGTTGGGTGCGCCGCGTTCGAGCTCGCGGTGGAAATTACTGCGCTTCCAGTGGAACAGTACCAACAGACAACTGAGTAGACCATTGAGCGGCAATACCGTGTCGTAAAAGACGTCGATAATCACATCGAAGAAGGACTTATCAGCCCCGCCGTAGCTCATGAAATTGGTCAGCCAATCCGCACGCCCGAAGGAGTAGATGCAAAGAATGCTGAAAACCAGTACCGAAACTCCCAGCATCGACAAGGACTTTTTGCGGCTGTATTTCATCGATCCCATGATGGCCGAGTTGGGCACTTCGGTAATCGACACCAGCGACGTAATGGCTGCAAAAAACACCAACAAAAAGAAGATCGCCGCCACCGCGCTAGCACCGCCGTAACCAATATTGGCCTGCAGGGCCAAAAAGATCTTCGGTAGGAAGGTGAAAATCAAACCCACCGACGAGTCACTTAGCTCGGCAGTATCGATGTCGGGGTTGAAGGAAAAAATAGCCGGCATGATCAACAGGCCCGCGCAGAACGCCACAGCGGTATCGGTAAATGCCACGAACTTGGCACTGCCTGGCAGGTCGTCGTCGCGCTGCATGTAGGAGCCGTAGGTAATCATGATACCCATGCCCAAAGACAGCGAAAAGAACGCCTGCGACAAGGCCGTATTGATGACACTGGCGTTGATTTTGCTGAAATCTGGCACGATATAGTATTTAACTCCAGCGAACGCGTTATCGAGCGTTAGCACGAAGATCACCAATAAAATCAGCATCACAAACAGCGCCGGCATCATAATTTTGGCGCCCTTTTCAATACCATCTTTCACACCGCTAAACAGGATGAAGTACACGATGACATTGACCGCGATTAAGTACCAAAAAATATCATTGGTGTTGATAAATGCGCCGAAATAGGCCGGATCGGCCAGTTTATCCAGATTGCCACTGAGGGTCTCAAACAGATAACCAAACAACCAAATAGTGATCACGGTGTAGAACACGGCGATCATGTAGGGCGTAAGCAGCGCGAGAAAACCACCCGCCGTCCAACCTTTGTGGCCGTGCGACAGACTTCGAAATGCATTCATTGGCGCGTGCTGGGTGTGGCGACCGATCGAGATTTCCGCCAACATCACCGGCAAGCAGATAAACACTACGAAAAGGGCATATATAAGCAGGAAGGCACCGCCACCATTTTTAGCAGCAGCGACCGGAAAGCCGACCAAGTTACCAATACCAACGGCTGAACCTGCCGCCGCAAGAATAAAACCAAGGCGAGAGCCAAACTGCTCGCGATTCGCCGACATATTGTTATTCCTATTTTTGAAGGGAAGTAGTCACATAGTAGATCAAATCCCTTCGGGTTGCGTCTAGTCCCCAAAAACGCCAAATTCAACCCCGACAAATGCACCAAAAAATCACATTCGCCGCACCATTCTTGCGCGCACACGCACCACAATGGTGCAGACAGTGTTTTTTATCCCAAAAACACACACTCAACCGACTGATTTAATTGAACATTATTTTTTTCTATGAATGGCACACGACTTGCTGCAAGCGGATGCAGTCTTGCGCTATAGTAGGCGCTGGCCGAATGGAGCACTTTTTAATCAAAGTCTTCAAAAGCATTACTCTTGGTTGTCCGCCAATGGGCAAGCAGGAAAAGAACACAAATCCATTTTTGGAGGTACAACCATGTCAGAGAATACTCTGAAACTTATCAAAGATAACGAGGCGAAATGGGCCGACCTGCGCTTCACCGACACTCACGGTAAAGAGCAACACGTGACCATCCCTGCTAGCGAAATCGACGAAGACTTCTTCGTAGACGGCAAGATGTTCGACGGTTCTTCAATCGCCGGCTGGAAAGGCATTAACGAATCAGACATGATTTTGATGCCCGATGACGCTGCTTCTCTCATGGATCCCTTCTTTGACGAGTCTACAGTAATCATTCGCTGCCAGATCGTTGACCCCATTTCTATGCAGGGTTACAACCGCGACCCACGTTCTATCGCTGCTCGCGCAGAAGAGTACTTGGCATCAACTGGTATCGGTGACACCGCTCTGTTCGGTCCCGAGCCCGAATTCTTCATCTTTGATGACATCAAGTGGCACTCAGACATGTCTGGCGCTGGCTACAGCATCAACTCTGAAGAAGCTGCTTGGTCTTCAAGCCGTGATTTCCACGATGGCAACATGGGTCACCGCCCCGGTGTTAAAGGTGGTTACTTCCCCGTTCCTCCAGTCGATTCACTGCACGAAATCCGTGGTCAAATGTGTAACGCCATGGAAGCAATGGGCTTAGAAATTGAAGTTCACCACCACGAAGTAGCAACTGCTGGTCAGTGTGAAATCGGTGTTGGCGCTAACACTCTGGTTAAGAAAGCTGACGAAGTTCAGGTTCTGAAATACTGCGTGCACAACGTTGCTCACATGTACGGCAAAACTGCTACCTTCATGCCCAAGCCTCTGATCGGTGACAACGGTTCAGGTATGCACTTGCACCAGTCAATCTCTAAAAATGGCACCAACATCATGGCGGGCGATGCCTACGCTGGTCTGAGCGAAGAAGCTCTGTACTACATCGGCGGTATCATCAAGCACACTCGTGCGATCAACGCTTTCTCTAACCCTGCTACCAACTCTTACAAGCGTCTGGTACCCGGTTTCGAAGCACCTGTAATGTTGGCTTACTCAGCGCGTAACCGCTCTGCGTCGATCCGTATTCCTTTCGTAAACTCTGCGAAAGCACGTCGTATCGAAGTTCGCTACGGTGACCCTGCGGCTAACCCCTACCTGATGTTCACTGCCATGTTGATGGCTGGTCTGGACGGCATCAAGAACAAGATCCACCCCGGCGACGCGGCGGACAAAGACTTGTACGACCTGCCCCCAGAAGAAGAAGCGCAAATTCCAAAAGTGTGCGCGAGCTTGGAAGAAGCTCTGGCCGCTCTGGATGCAGACCGCGAATTCTTGAAAGCGGGTGGCGTTATGGACGACGACATGATCGACGCTTACATCGACCTGAAGATGCAAGACGTTCAGCGTATTCGCATGACTCCACACCCCATCGAATTCGACATGTACTACTCAGTATAAGATCTCACGATCTATACGCACCCGGGTGGTAACACCCGGGTTCTTCCTTCGGGAACCTCTTTTTTTACTCATCGATAGCCACCACATGGGTGACCTGTGGAACAAGACAACCTTTACACGCTACTTCTGAACAACCTGACCACCGCGGTCTTGTTGATCAACGATGAGCTCGATATCGAATTTATCAATCCCGCTGCCGAAGCCTTGCTCAAAGTGAGCGGTACTCGTGCGTTGGGACAACCCCTATCTCGCTTTATCGACCTGCAAGACGAATCTTGGCAAGTGGTGCTGCACACTTTAGAAGAAGGCGTCACCTACACCCAGCGCCAAGCCATGATTGAAGCCCCCGGACACCAACACTCTATGGTGGATTACATCGCCACCCCGGTGGATCTTAATAACAGTGGTCGCTTATCCGTGATGGTGGAAATGCAACCCGTTGACCGGCTACTGCGCATTGCCCGCGAAGAGTCGCTGATCAGTACGCAGGCCACTAGCCGCAGCTTGATTCGAGGCCTGGCACACGAAATTAAGAATCCGCTGGGTGGGTTACGCGGCGCGGCGCAATTGCTCGCCAGTGAACTCGACTCTGCCGAATTGCGCGATTACACCGAGGTCATCATCGAAGAAGCGGACCGCTTGCGCAACTTAGTAGACCGCATGCTCGGACCGCGCAAACCGCTGCAGCGGGTTGACACTAACATCCACGAAGTCATCGAGCGCGTGGTGACCTTGGTCAATGCAGAAAACAGCCAGTGGATTCACTTTGAGCGCGACTACGACCCAAGTATTCCGGATATCGCCATCGACCGGGAGCAGATGATCCAAGCCCTACTAAATGTAGTACGCAACGCCATGGAAGCGATGCAGGCAGCGGGCGTTGAAGCGCCGCATATTGGGCTGCGCACCCGCGTGTTGCGCCAATTTACCATTGGTATCGAACGCCACAAATTGGTGTGCTGCATCGAAATTACCGACAACGGTCCCGGCATCGCCGCCGACATCCGCGAAAGCCTATTTATGCCCATGATTAGTGGCCGCCCCGACGGCACCGGTCTGGGGCTTTCTATTACCCAATCTATCCTCAACCAGCACCAAGGACTGGTCGAGTGTGACACATACGAGGGGCTAACGCGCTTCTCGATGTTCCTACCTCTGGAGACAAGCCATGATCAGTGAAGACATCGTATGGGTGGTCGACGATGATCGCAGTATCCGCTGGGTACTTGAGAAGGCGCTTAGCCGCGCCGAATACCACACGCGCTGCTTCGACAATGGCAAATCCCTGTTGGATGCACTTCGCGTGTCTCAGCCCGATGTCATCATCAGCGATATTCGCATGCCCGGTATGGACGGGCTCGAGTTGTTACAAGAAATCAGTGCTGATTTTCCCGAGATCCCGGTAATTATCACTACCGCCCACTCCGACTTAGAAAGTGCTGTGTCGTCTTATCAGGGCGGTGCCTTTGAATACCTACCCAAGCCCTTTGATATCGACGAGGCACTGGCCGTTACCCAGCGCGCACTTAAGCACGCCCGTGAACAACGCACCACGGCACCCTCCAGCAGTCCCGCTGTGCAGAGCGATATCATTGGCGAAGCGCCGGCCATGCAGGAAGTTTTCCGCGCCATCGGCCGCCTATCGCAGTCTCACATCACTGTGCTGATTAATGGTGAATCGGGCACCGGTAAAGAATTGGTTGCGCAGGCATTGCATCGCCACAGCCCACGCAAGGAAAGACCCTTTATTGCGCTCAATATGGCAGCGATTCCCCGTGACTTGATGGAATCCGAATTATTCGGCCACGAAAAAGGCGCCTTTACCGGTGCCGCATCGATGCGCCAAGGCCGCTTTGAGCAAGCCGACGGCGGCACGCTGTTTTTAGATGAGATCGGCGATATGCCGGCGGAGACTCAGACTCGTTTACTGCGGGTTTTGGCGGACGGCGAATTTTACCGCGTCGGCGGCCACACCCCCGTAAAAGTCGACGTGCGTATCATTGCCGCGACACACCAGAACCTTGAAAAACTGGTGGCCGATCACAGCTTCCGTGAAGATTTATTCCACCGCCTCAACGTGATTCGCATTCATATTCCCAGTTTGCGCGAGCGCCGTGAAGATATTCCCGCACTGGCTAAGCATTTCTTGGCGCGCGCCGCCAAAGAGCTCAGTGTTGAAACCAAGCAACTGCTGCCCGACACCGAAAAACTCATCAGCTCACTAAATTGGCCAGGCAACGTTCGCCAGTTAGAAAACGCTTGCCGTTGGTTGACGGTGATGGCCTCTGGACGCGACATTCTGCCTAACGATTTACCACCAGAGTTACTGCAAAGTAGTGGTAGCGCTCCCAGCCAAGCGGGTAACGGCAACGGCGGCAGTAGCGAGTGGACCGATTTCCTCTATCAATGGGCTGACAATGCACTCAGCGAAGGTCGCCAGGCCATCCTGGATCGCGCCATGCCTCACTTTGAGCGCACCATGATCGAAGTCGCCTTAAAACACAGCAAAGGCCGCAAGCGCGATGCAGCTGTTTTACTGGGTTGGGGGCGCAATACCCTGACTCGTAAAATGAACGAACTCGACATCCAGAGCGACGATTAGTCGCTCTTTTCTCTATTCTCAACACTTTGGGACCTTTCTCGCAGAGAAAGGGAACTGCGGTTAATTCCTTCGCTTGCTTTTCAAGCAAGCTCCCACACGGAACCTTTCTCAGCCCACCTGTGGGACCTTTCTCGCAGAGAAAGGGAACCGCGGTTAATTCCTTCGCTTGCTTTTCAAGCAAGCTCCCACACGGGACCTTTCTCAGCCCACCTGTGGGACCTTTCTCGCAGAGAAAGGGAACTGCGGTTAAACCATTCCCTTGGTCTTCGACCAAGGTCCCACAATAACTACGACCAAGGTCCCACAATAACTACGACCCAGGTCACACAACAAAAAAACCCGCCAAGAGGCGGGTTTCTTCAGAGCTTGAGATCTTGGCTTATTTGCCAGTGAACTCTGGGTAGGCTTCCATACCGCACTCAGCAATATCGACACCTTCGTACTCTTCTTCAGCTGAGACACGGATGCCCATGACAGCTTTGATGATTGACCATACGATCAAGCTAGCACCGAATACCCAGACAAAGATCACCAGAGCGCCGGTCAACTGACCCATGAAGGTCGCGTCGCTGTCTGACAGCAGTACCGCGAAGATACCCCACAGACCAACCACACCGTGTACAGAGATCGCACCGACAGGATCGTCCAATTTCATTTTATCCAGTGCCAAGATGCTGAATACTACCAACACACCGCCTACAGCGCCGATGATGGTGGCCAACAGCGGCGTAGGATCAGCAGGTTCTGCAGTGATCGCTACCAGACCAGCCAGTGCACCGTTCAATGCCATGGTCAAGTCAGCCTTGCCGAACAGAGCGCGAGCAGTCAGCAGAGCAGCAATCAAACCACCAGCCGCAGCGGCATTGGTGTTCAAGAATACGTTAGCCACTTCGTTAGCTACCGCGATGCCACCCAATTTCAGCGTTGAACCACCGTTGAAGCCGAACCATCCCATCCACAGGATGAAGGTACCCAACGTCGCCAAGGGCAGGTTAGCACCAGGAATCGCCTGTACTTGACCTTCTTTGCCGTACTTGCCTTTACGAGGACCGAGCAACAGGACACCCGCCAATGCTGCAGCAGCACCCGCCATGTGAACAATACCTGAACCTGCGTAGTCGCTGAAGCTCAATTCACCGATGAAAGGAACAGGATTACCACCCCAAGTCCAACCACCTTCGATGGGGTAGATGAAGCCAGTCATAACTACTGAGAACACCAAGAAGGCCCACAGCTTCATACGCTCAGCAACAGCACCTGATACGATCGACATACAGGTCGCCACGAAGACCACTTGGAAGAAGAAGTCAGACGCGCCAGAGTAAACTGAGTCACCGTCAAAGCCCGCTTCAGCCGAAGCCGCCAAAACGCCTGCCACAGCCGCATCATCCATTTGTGCCACGGTGGTGACACCCGACAGGAAGTAACCGCCGCCGTACATGAACTCGTAACCGCAGACCAAGTACATGGTGCTAGCAATCGCGAACAAGGCAACGTTTTTAGTCAAAATTTCAGTGGTGTTTTTGGCGCGCACCAAGCCCGCTTCCAACATGGCGAAACCCGCCGCCATCCACATTACCAGAGCGCCACAGATCAAGAAATAGAACGTGTCCATGGCGTATTGCAGTTCAAAAATTTGGTTTTCCATCCTAGCTCTCCTTAAGCCTTGGGATACAACGCGCCTTAAATGGCTTCGTCGCCGGTCTCGCCGGTACGAATACGCACGGCTTGCTCGAGGGTTGTTACAAAGATTTTGCCGTCACCGATTTTGCCCGTTTGCGCGGCACGGCTGATAGCTTCGATGGTTTGGTCAACGATACCGTCGCTTATGCCTACTTCAATTTTTACCTTGGGTAGAAAATCAACCACGTACTCGGCACCGCGATACAACTCGGTGTGACCTTTTTGACGACCGAAACCTTTCACTTCGGTTACGGTGACGCCTTGGACGCCGATGTCTGACAATGCTTCACGCACGTCATCCAACTTAAATGGCTTGATAATTGCCGTAACTAATTTCACTGAACACCTCCTTGGGTTTAAACAATTCGCGCCCCTGAGGGCGCGAAAGTCGTGAAAGTCGCTTAGAAAGAGAAGCTCTTGCCGAGGCTGAATACGATCGCTTGGCCGCCGTCAGCGTTGCCGTCTGCATCCATTTGGTCAGACAGCTCTTCGCTGTTGATGATGAAAGCTACACCAGCGTCGAAACCGCCAATTTCAGTGCCGTAACCCAGCTCGAAGTAATCACCGTCAGCCTCGTCACCGAAGGTGCCGTAGGTACCGTAGAAGCCCATTTCAGTTTCATAAGTAATGGCAGCAAAGGTGTAATCAGCAGGAGTACCGAAACCTTTCCATTCACCGATGCTGTATTCCAAGCTCAATGCACCGAAGCCTGCACTCAAGTTAACTTCTTCGTAGGTATCATCGAACTCACCGGTGTAGTAGTAGCCAGTAAAGCCAACACCCAGGCTCAGACCGCTGTCGAATTCCATGCCGTAGCCGGTGTAGAGGTCAACTTCCAGGCCGTCACCTACATCTGCAGCCCAAGATCCCAAGTAAAAACCGCCTTCTTCGTAATCAACACCCGCAGAGGCTGATGATTCTTTTTGCAGAATACCGCGGAAGTAGTATTCAGAGGCATAACCAACGTTAGCTGAAACTTCAGCTGCGGCAGGCGCTACATTTAAAGAAGCAGCGAATATTGAAGCAGCGATAGCAGCGGGGATGAAACGTGTAACTTTTTTCATGGTATCTCTCCAAAGATAATATTGAAGGGGAATGCCCTTCTTTGTAATGGTTTACACCGAATAGATAGCAGCAGCCGTGCCAACTTTTTTTATTTATTAATTTTCAATGACTTAGGATTAATTTCGATTTTTTTGCACTTAAAATGCAACGGTTTTGAAATATATATCGCACTACTTTGGCGCCGCGCACCACTTTGGTGCATGCAAACTGTGCATCGGTCTAGGGCACAGCTAGCTTAATTTGAGTTAGAATTTGTTAACACTTAGGAGAACCCCATGGACAAGCCCCCTTTTTCAATCGAAGACTTCGTCAAACAAGCCGTCGATTTACTGCCCGGTGAAGCTGCGCGTGCCGATATGCAGAAGAACTTTCGTGCACTCGTGCAAAGCGCACTTGAAAAAATGGATGTAGTGAGCCGCGCTGAATTCGACGCCCAAGCTGAAAAGCTGCGTCGTTGTCAGGCACAACTGGCTGAACTGGAAGCCGAACTTAAAGCACTGAGCGAATAGCCCGCCCAGTCGCGCGACACGCAAGGATGCACTATGTCGCTTACCCACACGCTATGCTGTGCCATGCACGGCTTGGATGCACCTACCGTCACCGTTGAAACCCACATCGCCAACGGTCTGCCCTGCTTGAACATGGTCGGTTTGGCTGAAATGACCGTGCGCGAAGCGAAAGACAGGGTGCGCAGTGCGCTGCAAACCTCAGGTTTCGATTTCCCCCAGCGCCGCATCACCCTCAATCTTGCGCCCGCTGATTTACCCAAAGAAGGCAGTCGATTTGATCTTGCGATTGCCATAGGCATTCTGACCGCCTCCAAGCAGCTGCCAAGGGATATCGCCAAAGGGTTTATTCTGCTCGGCGAACTGTCACTCGATGGCAGTCTGCGCCCAGTGCGCGGGGTGCTTAGCGCCGCGCTCTCGGCACAAAAACTTGGCCACACCCTTATCGTCCCCCGCGCCAATCAACACGAGGCGGCACTCGTCAGCGACGTCACAAGTTACGCCGCAGAAAGCTTGCTGCAAGTTTGTGCCCACTTGCGCGGCGATGAAGACTTGCCTCACTGCCACCAAGTAGACACTACCCTGCCTTCTAATACGCTAGATATGGCAGAGGTTGTTGGTCAGGCTCTGGCAAAGCGCGGCTGCGAGATTGCGGCGGCAGGCAATCACAATCTATTGTTATTTGGCGCGCCGGGCACCGGAAAATCACTGCTGGCGCAACGTTTTAAAACCATCTTACCGCCGCTCAATGACAGCGATGGCTTAGAAGTCGCGGCAATTTATTCGCTGCTTGGGCTGCCCCAATTGCACGGTGAGCGCCCCTTTCACGCGCCGCATCACAGCGCCTCAGCCGTGGCTTTGTGCGGTGGCGGTAGCGACCCCAAACCAGGGGCAATTAGCCTCGCCCACCACGGCGTATTGTTTTTAGACGAACTCCCCGAATTTCAACGGCACAGCATCGAAATGCTTCGAGAACCTCTAGAGAACGGCGAAATTCACATCGCCCGCGCCAAGCGCATCATTTGCTACCCGGCACGCTTCCAGCTCATTGCGGCCATGAATCCCTGCCCCTGCGGGTACTACGGCAGTACGCAGCACACCTGCCGCTGCAGCTTGGAACAGGTGCAGCGCTATCGCAGCAAGATTTCGGGGCCCTTACTCGACCGCATCGATTTACACATCGCCATGGACAGCGACAGTATCGATTTATTTTCCGATACGTCTAGCAACGAAAGCTCTGCCGCTATCGCCCAGCGCGTCGTTGCTGCTCGGATGCGACAGCAGGACCGGCAGGGCTGTAGCAACGCAAGACTCACTCCCCCACAGTTGAAGGTATTACTAGACCACTGTCCCAGCGCACGCGACTACCTAAACAAAGCCATGCAGACGCTCGGGCTGTCACCACGCGGCGCACACCGCGCCATCCGGGTGGCGCAAACATGTGCCGATTTAGATGACCGCGCTCTGCAATTGTGTGATGTGCAGGAAGCGTTATCGCTGCGCCAATTTGACGTTAACTCGGTGTAGTCAGGGCACAATAAATCAAAGCTCACACTCAACCGCCAAGCTTGCTACAATGTGCGCCCTTTTTTGAGACCCGACGTTCATGCTCAACCCACGCCAAAAAGAAGCGGTGCACTACATCGACGGCCCACTCCTCGTGTTGGCCGGGGCTGGCAGTGGCAAAACATCGGTGATCACCCGCAAGATGGCCTACTTGATTGAGCAGTGTGGCTACAAGGCGAGCAATATCGCGGCAGTAACCTTTACCAACAAGGCTGCCCGCGAGATGAAAGAGCGCGTTACTAGCTTGCTTCCTAAACCGTTATCTCGCGGTCTATCGGTGTCGACCTTTCACAACTTGGGGCTGCGCATCATCCGCAAAGAAATCCAGGCACTGGGTTTTAAACCGGGCTTTTCTGTGTTCGACGCCATCGACGCCAGCACATTAATCAAGGAATTGATTATTGCCGACGATGTCGATAAAGATCAGGTCGACTACCTGCAGAACATGATTTCCAACTGGAAGAACGAGATGATCTCGCCCGCGCAGGCACTGAGCCACGCCGAAGACGAGATGGAAGAGTTAGCTGCACGGGTATTCGAACGCTACCAACAGGCGCTTCGCGCTTATAACGCGGTGGATTTTGATGACCTCATTTTGGTACCAGTGGAGCTGTTCCAAAAAGACCCCGAAGCGCTGGCGCGTTGGCGCAAGAAAATCCGCTATCTGCTGGTCGACGAATACCAAGACACCAATATTAGCCAGTACATGCTGGTAAAACAGATCGTCGGCGATCGCGGTGGCTTAACCGTGGTGGGCGACGACGACCAATCGATCTACGCCTGGCGCGGTGCTCGACCGGAAAACCTTGGCAAGCTTCAAGAGGATTTCCCCCACCTCAAGGTGGTTATGCTGGAGCAAAACTACCGCTCGACGGCGCGGATTCTGCGCAGCGCCAACACCTTGATCGCCAATAACCCGCACATTTTCGACAAACAGTTGTGGAGTGACCTCGGTGTGGGTGACCCGATCCGCGTGATTCGCTGCCCGTCTGAGGACGGCGAACTGGAGCGTGTGGTGACGGAAATCGTCGATTTCAACCTCACTCGTGGTATCAAGTTCGAGGATTTTGCCATCCTTTATCGCGGCAACCACCAGTCGCGCATCTTAGAAATGAAGTTGCAGACCCACCAAGTGCCCTACTCGATCAGCGGTGGTCAATCGTTCTTTGCCAAGGCAGAGATCAAGGACATCATGTCCTATCTGAGACTGCTGGTTAATGGCGACGACGATAACGCCTTTCTGCGCATCATCAACGTGCCGCGCCGCCACATCGGCACCGCCACGCTGGAAGGGCTGGGCGCCTATGCCGGTATGCGCCATTTGAGTATGTTCGAAGCGATTGACGAGATTGGCCTTGAGGCCCACGTTCCGCCCAAGGGTCTAAAGCAGCTGCGCGAGTTTAAAGACTGGATGAACCGCGTTGCCTACAACTGCTTTGAAGGCGAAGCTATTCGCTCGGTGCGTGAGATGATTGCTGATATCGATTACGAAGGTTGGCTGCATCAAAACAGTTCCAGCACAGCGGCGGCTGAAAAGCGCTTCCAGAATATTGAATTTTTGATCACCTCGCTGTCGGATTCACTGCAGCGCCAAGAGGACGACGGCGACGAGCCTAGCCTGGAGACCGCCATCAGCCGTTTGATTCTGCGCGATATGATGGAGCGGCAACAGGAAGAGCAGGAATGGGACCGCGTGTCGCTCATGACTATCCACGCCTCTAAGGGACTCGAGTTCCCCCATGTTTATATCATCGGCATGGAAGAAGAATTGCTGCCGCACCGCACCAGCATCGAGGAAGACAACATCGAGGAAGAGCGACGGCTAGCCTACGTGGGTATCACGCGTGCCCGCAAGACGCTCACACTCACCTATGCCGGCAAGCGCAAACTGTACGGCGAGACCTTCGACACCGAGCCAAGTCGCTTTTTAAGTGAGCTTCCGCCGGACGATATCGCCTGGATCGGCCGCGACAAAACCAGTGAAGACGACAATCGCGCCAAAGGCCGCGAGACCATGGATGGTTTGCTAGGGCTGTTTAAATCCTAGAGCACCATTGCCGCTAACCAGCCAAACACCAGTAGCGGCAGGTTGTAGTGCAGGAAGGTCGGCACCACCGAATCCCACATGTGATCGTGTTGCCCATCGATACCTAGCCCCATACTCGGCCCCAGTGTGGAGTCCGACGCCGGTGACCCCGCATCCCCAAGTGCGCCCGCCGTACCCACTAGCGCCAACGTTGCCAGTGGGCTAAAGCCAAGCTGAATCGCCAACGGCACAAACACAGTGGCGATGATGGGAATGGTCGAAAATGACGAACCGATACCCATGGTGACCAACAAACCCACCGACAACATCGCGGCTGCCGCCAAGGACTTATTGCCGCCAATCCAATCAGCCGCACTAGCGACCAGGGTATCCACGTGGCCAGTGGCTTTCATCACCGCCGCAAACCCCGCCGCCGCGATCATCACGAAGCCGATTTGCGCCATCATTTTCATGCCGTTGGTAAAGACGCTATTGGCTTCGTACCAGCGCACCACACCCCCAGCTACAAAGACAAAATAACCTGCCAAGGCCGCCAGAATAATCGCCCCAGACCACAACTGCACCACAAAGGCCACTACAATGGCGAGCAAAGCCAGCCAGACATTCGCCGCCGGAACCTGCTGAGTGTTGTCACTGTTGGTTTCGCTGTGCTGATAATGGCGCGGGCGACGATAGCTAACAAATATCGCCAGCAGCAGGCCAAGCAACATCCCCAGGGCAGGAATGGCCATGGCTTTGATGAGCATGCCCCCTTCGACCGCCACCTCGCCGTTGCTGGCGACATTGGCCAACAAAATATCATTGAGGTAGATGGCGCCAAACCCTACCGGCAACAGCATGTAAGGGGTCACTAAACCAAAGGTAAGCACGCACGCAACCAAGCGCCGGTCCATGTTGAGTCGGTTAAAAGCCCCCAGCAGCGGCGGAATTAAAATGGGGATAAAGGCGATGTGCACCGGTATAAGGTTTTGCGAAAACACTGCGGCCAAGGCAACACTGCCAATCAGCGCCCACTTTAAACGGCCAAGTGCCGCCGACTCCGCGTGCAGACCAGAGATCAATCTTGCCGACAGAACCTTGGGCAACCCCGAAACTTCGATACATACCGCAAACGCCCCAAGCAACGCATAACTCAGTGCCACCGTCGCGCCGCCACCGAGACCACCGCTAAAGGCGTCGATGGTTTGCTGCAGATCTAAACCACCCAACAAACCGCCAATCAGCGCACCAACACACAGCGAAGCAACGACATTAAAGCGCGCTAGGCTCAAACCCAGCATGATGATGACGGCGATTACGATGGCATTCATAGCGTGTCCTATAGCAGTACCCAGCGAGTAAACCACAGGTTGGCCACATAACCAAAGCCGTAGGCCGCAAGCAGGGGTAAGAACAATCGACCATAGGCAGCAAAGGTCACCTCTTGCATTTTACCCATGGTAATAATCCCTGCGGCCGAACCAATCACCAAGACTGATCCACCAACGCCTGTCGCGTAAGTAAGCGCCAACCAATCTAGCTCACTCATCGGCACATCCGCCTTGATTACCGCGGCTGTCATCGGCACGTTATCGATCAAGGAAGATAACACCCCCATCGCGAAGTTGGCCCACGCCATCGGCATCAGGTCGTACAGTTTGGTCAGTTCAAACAGCAGCCCAATTTCTTGCAGGATACCGACGATCAACAAAACGCCTAGGAAGAAAAGCAGGGTGTCGAAGTGGATTTCACGAATGTAGTGCAGAATAGGCTCGTCATCGGGCGACGATTTGAACCACTCGTCGAGCAAAAACATACAGCTCAAACCGAACAAGAAAGTCAGCACAGGTGGAATACCAAAGCCGACATTAAAAAACACCGTCATTAAGATCGTCGCCAGAAACATCCCCATGATGAAGCGGTCGCGACGGGTGAAGACGTAATCGTGGTGTTCAAAGTCGACGTAGCGGTTAAGCCCCGGAAATAGCATCAACGCCAGCACAATAACGGCCAGCAGCGAGGGCAAGATCAAGGCGAGTAGATCGACGATGCTGACCTTGCCGGCCAAGAAAATCATTAGCGTGGTCACCTCGCCGGTCACCAAACCGACCCCACCGCTGTTCACCGCGAAAACGATCAACGCAGCGTATTTAATGCGCTTGTGGGCTGGCATTTCCACCGAAGAATAAATGGCTAGGGTAATCAGCGTGGTGGTGATGTTGTCTGCCAGCATCGAAAAGGCAAATGCAAAACCACCGATCAATAGCAGCAAGGTTCGTTCGTGCATGCGCGGCGGCAGGAATTCCTGCACCAAATGGCGGATGATGTTTTTACTGTTTAGGTAGGCCACGAAGGTCATCGCCGCCATCAAGAACAACCACAGCGTGGCAATTTCTAACAAGTTTTCCGCAAAGCGTTCCGAGATCACCTCGTGCGGGAGCTCCTCTAGCGCCGAGATATAGAACAGCACCCAGCTCAAGGTACCAATGAACAGCGTGGTCTTGGCCTTGTTGATATTAATGATGTCTTCAAAGATCGTACACAGCAGCGCCACGACGGCCAGTACGATAAAGACGGTAATCATTTCGCTGTCCCTAAAAACAAAAAATCCCCGCACAGTCTAGCTGCACGGGGATCTTTTAGCTACGAGTGAAGATTACAGGCCGTTGTGGGCCAGGATGTAATCGACAGTAGACTTGATCTCGTCGTCTGAACAAGACATGCACAGACCTTTGGCGGGCATACCGTTGTAGCCACCGATCGCGTGCTCGTAGATGGTCTCTACACTGCGCGCAGCCAAACGTGCTTCCCACTCAGCCTTGTCGTCAAATTTTGGCGCGCCAGCTGCACCAGTCGTGTGGCATGCCATGCAGTTGGTGTTGTAAATTTCTTCACCGCTCTTAGCACCGCCGCCAGCAGCTGCTACAGAAGCGTTTGCACAAGAGCTGTCGCCCTGCACACATACAGAACCCACGGGCTTCAAACGCTCGGCGATCGCGTCGCGCTGTGCGTCAGAAAGAGCCAGTACCGAAAAGCTCGCAGAACAGATAGCAACGAAAGCGAGAACTTTGGCAAACAATTTCATCTCAGATACTCCGATAATCAACGTCGAGCGCCAGCATAGACGCCCCTACAAAAAACTGCCACGCATTATACGGATAAATCTCCGTTACGCCTAGCCGCCACATGCATATGCTCAATAATTACGACTATTGAGGTTAATTGGATGGGGGTTCTATGCAAAATGGTGGATTAAATACTGTTTTAACTCGATATTTATTCCGATTGCCCGCGCAAGGGAAAATATTTTCAGTTAAACTTAGCCGCCTTAAATACCATTACGCACCTGTAGCTCAGTTGGGTGAGCGCGACCGATGCAAAGCATCGCAGCTCGCGAACGCCGAAGCAGGAAGCTGAGGCCGGATCAGGTGTCCCAGGGATGGATGCTTGAAAATTATTAACTAATTTAGATAATCCCTATTACGCACCTGTAGCTCAGTTGGATAGAGTGTCGGCCTCCGAAGCCGAAGGTCGTGGGTTCGATTCCCGCCAGGTGCGCCATCTCTTTGCCTCAGAAGCCTCTACAGCCCCCAGAAACACTGGATTTACTCAATCTAGCAATAGGGACTGTGAACAAAATGGTTAACAAAAATTCAGCACAATACGTGTTCTTGCGTGATTCAATTTATTATTACTCGCGCCATATCCCCAAAGACATTCAACCACACTACTCCACCAAGCGTGTCGTTCAGAGCCTTAAAACCAAGTCTAAAAGGCAAGCCTCGTTAGCTGCTAGCGTCTTATCAGCAAGACTTGATGAATATTGGCTTTCCCTGAGAGTTAGAGAAATTGAACTACCTGCAGCTCACAGATTGAAATCTCAAGTAAACTCAAATCATTTCTCAACACTGCCTTTAATATCAGAAGCAAAGCAGTTATACCTTCGTACTAAAGGCTCTAACAAAGGCAAAGCATTCTTTAAGCATACGGAAAGAGTAGTTGCGTATGTCATAGAATCCCTTGGCGAGCGTTGTATCGATCAATATACAAGCGCTGATGCTGCTAACTTCCGGGAGTGGCTAAAAGAAAAAGGACTCAAATCTTCCTCAATACAGAGAAACTTCAGCACTATAAAGGCAGTTATTAATCTGACCATTAGTGAGTGTGGGCTTGATTGCAAGAATGCTTTCAGTGGCATCTACCTTGATAAGGAAGATGCAACCAAGGTACGACACCCCATTTCACTTCAAAATATTAAGTACATACAGAATGAGTGCATGGTTCGTGACGATGACTTAAGGCATCTGGTTGCACTTATTAGCGATACAGGTATGCGTCTTTCAGAAGCTGCCGGGTTGATGATTGAAGACATAGTAATAAATCATGACGTACCGCATGTAATAGTTAAGCAGCATCCTCACCGGTCTCTTAAAACACCTACAAGCAAAAGGTGTATTCCGCTAATTGGCATGTCCTTATGGGCAGCCAAAAGGCTAAAGGATCAGTCAAACAGTAGTTATTGTTTTCCACGCTACGCAAGTAACCAAGGAACTAAAAGCAACTCCGCAAGCGCAGCATTGAATAAATGGCTGAAAACTGTCATCGATGATAAGTCTGTTATTCATGGTTTCAGACACAGTTTCCGAGATAGGCTGAGGGCTGCTGACGCACCAACGGAATTGATCGACCAAGTAGGAGGTTGGTCAATGAAAAGTGTCGGACAATCATATGGAAATGGCTATGATCTGAGTTCTCTAAAGCAGTACATGGAAAAAATTAAGCTATAAACGCCTACAGTCCCTATTGCTAGATTGAGTAAATCCAGTGTTTCTGGGGGCTGTAGAGGCTTCTGAGGCAAAGAGATGGCGCACCTGGCGAGCTTCACTTCCTACCTCAGGAGTCATTAAACCCCTGATTC
>CAZRAM010000009.1:0-86820 GCA_964598145.1 uncultured Pseudomonadales bacterium | reverse complement strand
TACCGTGGTCAACGTGACCGATGGTGCCCACGTTTACGTGGGGTTTCGTGCGTTCGAATTTTTCCTTAGCCATTCTAGCTGCCTCCAGTGAAGGATCTTTAATTTGCGATTTAAATGTGAGCAGCTAACGCCACTCTATCCTGCGCCATCCGCAACAAAAGTCGCCGGAGGCTTGCTTGATACGAAAAGTGGAGCTCATAACCAGATTCGAACTGGTGACCTCTTCCTTACCAAGGAAGTGCTCTACCTACTGAGCTATATGAGCAAGTTCCATCGCTCGCGATGGAGCGGGTAGCGGGAATCGAACCCGCATCATCAGCTTGGAAGGCTGAGGTTCTACCATTGAACTATACCCGCTACATTTCGTACCAAACCGCCGCAGCACTATGACTGCAACGTGTAACATGGTGGTGGGGGGTGGATTCGAACCACCGAAGCTTTCGCGTCAGATTTACAGTCTGATCCCTTTGGCCACTCGGGAACCCCACCGAAAAGAGCGCCGTATTCTCCTAGGGCAGCAACCTCATGTCAAGCATTTTCTTACAAAGACAAGACATTGTCTTAAAAAGAAAACATTCGATTGAAGCCATGCTAAGAATGCGCGTTACACAAAGCCACATGGCGCGACTTTGAGATCGTTAAATTCGGCAATTTAACGGAGAAAAATGGAGCTGGCGAGAGGAGTCGAACCCCCGACCGGCTGATTACAAATCAGCTGCTCTACCAACTGAGCTACGCCAGCACAACTTCATTTTTCGGCATCTAAATGGCGTGAACCATTAGAGCCGCGCATTGTATGCAAGTGCCTAGCTACGCGCAAGTCTTAACACCCAAAATATTTGAGTTTTTTATCAGACCCGAAAAACAAAAACCCGCCAGCCTCACGGCGAGCGGGTTTTCACTAGGCACTCAATTACAAGAATGCGTGGCGCAACACAATTGTCTGACTGCGATCAGGACCCGTCGACACGATATCGATAGGTGCACCCACCAAGTCTTCCAAGCGCTTAATGTAGTTGCGCGCAGCCTGTGGCAAGGCATCAATAGACTGCGCACCAATGGTAGACTCCGCCCAACCGGGCATTTGCTCATACACGGGGTGCAATGCTTCATAATCCTCAGCATCTACGGGCGCATTGGCATCATTGCCTTCAGCATCCTTATAGCCTACACAGATTTTCACGCTTTCCAAGCCATCCAATACATCCAACTTGGTCAAGCACAAGCCGCTGACACTGTTTACCTGCACCGCGTGACGCAAGGCCACCGCGTCAAACCAACCGCAGCGACGCGCACGACCGGTGGTGGCACCAAACTCATGACCCTGCTTGGCCAAGTGCGCACCCACTTCGTCGAACAGTTCTGTCGGGAAGGGGCCCGAACCGACGCGCGTGGTGTATGCCTTAGTAATACCTAACACGTAATCGAGGTACAAGGGACCTACACCCGAACCTGTGGCAGCGCCACCGGCGGTAGTGTTAGAAGAGGTCACAAAGGGGTAAGTGCCGTGATCGATATCCAACAGCGAACCCTGCGCACCTTCGAACAAAATGTTTTGGCCGCGCTCGCGATACTGGTGCAGCATTTCAGTCACGTTTGCCACCATGGGCTTCAACTGCTCAGCCATCTCCATGCAGTCCGCCAACACAGTGTCGTAATCTACCGCGTCAACCTTGTAGTAGTTAGTGAGCGCAAAGTTGTGGTATTCCATGACTTCGCGCAGCTTGTTGGCAAAGCGCTCAGGATAGAACATATCGCCCAAACGCAGACCGCGACGCGCGACCTTGTCTTCATAGGCAGGACCGATACCGCGACCGGTGGTACCGATTTTGTCTTTGCCACGCGCTGCTTCGCGCGCCTGATCCAACGCCACGTGGTAGGGCAGAATTAATGGACACGCAGGGCTCAAGCGCAGACGCTGACGCACCGGCACATCCTTTTCTTCCAGACCGCGAATCTCTTTCAGCAAGGCATCGGGGGCCAACACCACACCGTTACCAATCAAACAGGTTACGCCTTCGCGCAGAATACCCGAAGGAATCAAGTGCAAGACAGTTTTTTCGCCGTTTACCACCAAGGTGTGACCCGCGTTGTGACCGCCTTGGAAGCGCGCCACGACCGCTGCCTGATCGGTCAACAAGTCAACAATCTTACCTTTGCCTTCGTCGCCCCACTGGGTACCCAGCACCACCACACTTTTCGTCATTTGCTATTTCTCACGTAAAAAAAAATTGTCCAAGGCGCACCGAGGAACTTACAAACTCTCTACCTGCCACACCCCATCGACGTGGCGCAGCACTTTATCACAACTTGGCTCCTCGCTCTGCTCGGGCGATAACCCGCACACTACGCGATCACCTGCAGCGCGCAAGCGCTGAATCTCCGCCCACGCCGCATCGACATCCGCGAAGGGCACAAACACACCACCCAACTCAGCCGCCGCGATGGTGGCAAATTGCACAACAGCGCGAAGATCGGCACTAAAGCCGGTCGCCGCACGCGAACGACCAAAGGCCGCACCGATATCATCGTAGCGACCGCCGTTGGTCAGCGCCTGACCATAACCAGGGGCCAAGGCCGCAAACACCAAACCGGTGTGATATTCGTAGCCACGCAACTCACTGAGGTCAAAGTGCAGCACCAACTCGGGGTAGCGCTGCAACAACACACCCGCCACTGCATCCAGCTCATCAATCGCCGCCAAAGCAGCAGGCACAGCCGCCAACACTTGGCGCGCCTCATTCAACACCGCGCGGTCACCGTTTAATTTCACCAGCGCACGCAATTGCGCCGCCACATCGGCAGCGATCTCCGCCTCCGCCAACAAAGTAGCGATTTCAGCCACCGCTTTGCGTTGCAGGGCATCAAATAGTTCCGCCTGCTGATCCTGCGACAGACCTGATGCCGCCACGATGGCGCGATAGATGCCTACGTGACCCAGGTCGAGGTGACAGCCGGCAATACCCGCGGCATCCAACATACCCAGCATCAGGCTAATAATTTCGATGTCACCCTGCAGGCCATCACAGCCAAACAACTCCGCACCAATTTGAATAGGTGAACGCGAAGCGAGCAGCGACTTGGCGCGCGTGTGCAACACACTACCGGCATAGCAGAGACGCACGGCGCCGTCACGCTTCAAACTATGAGCATCGATACGGGCCACTTGCGGGGTAATATCTGGGCGGATCGCCAGCGTTTTGCCAGACAGTTGATCGGTCAACTTAAACGCATATAGATCGACATCGGAGCCGAGATCCAACAACAGCGAGTCGGTGTATTCCATCAAAGGCGGAATAACCATTTCGTAACCCCAACGAGCAAAGTAGTCGAGCAGCGCGCGACGGGCATGCTCTACCTGCTGGGCTTGAGCAGGCAATACTTCGTCGATGCCATCGGGGAGGCGCCAGCGGTTAGCTACGGTCATCTATTACTCCGACGTTCTTTGAACGGACCAAACGTTAAAATGAGCGCATCAACACAAGCGGAAAGGCCCATCTTCTAAGCAATTTCTAAAAAAAAAGACACAAAAAAACCGGGCTGTTGCCAGCCCGGTCGCGGATGATAGCACAAAATTGGCGTCTACCCACAGGGGTAAGCGCATTTGGCTAACTATTTACCCTTGGGGTTGTTCAAATAGCGGAAGAAGGCGCTATCGGGCTCAACCAACATCACGTCGCCTTTGTTAGCGAAGCTTTCGCGGTAGGCCTGCAGGCTACGCACAAAGGCATAGAACTCAGGATCCTGATTGTAAGCGCCGGCATAGATATTAGCCGCTTCGGCATCCCCTTCACCACGAATCAATTCCGCGTCGCGATAGGCGTCAGACTCAATCACCACTTTGTCGCGATCGGCCGCCGCGCGAATACCTTCTGCCAATTCCTTACCTTTCGAACGGTGCTCGCGCGCCTCACGCTCACGCTCCGAGGTCATGCGGTTAAACACCGACTGACTCACCTGCTCGGGCAGATCGATGCGCTTAACGCGAACATCTACCAATTCAATACCGAACTCTGACTCAGTCAACTCATCCAGCGACTGCACCAGGTCGACCATCAACTGGTCGCGCTCGCCCGAGATAACTTCGTGCATGGTGCGCTCACCGAACTCGTTACGCAGACCGGTATTGATGCGCTGCGCCAACAAGCTGTGAGCGCGCAGCTCTTCGCCGTTGGTCGCGGTGTAGTACTTGGCCACATCGGAAATGCGCCACTTGGCATACGAATCCACGATGACCGCTTTTTTCTCAACCGTCAAAAAGCGCTGCGGCTGAGCGTCCAAGGTCAACAAACGTGCATCGAACTTCGACACAGTGTTAACGAAGGGCATTTTCACGTGCAAGCCAGGCGCAAGATCCGCCTCAACCACACGACCAAACTTCAACATCACCGCGCGCTCGGTTTCTTTAACCACGAACAGGGTATTGAAGGCGACAAATACCACGCCGAACAAGGCGAGGATAATGGCTAGATTTCTATTAGACATTAGCGGCTCTCCCGACGACGGCTGTCGTTGTTGTTGGTACGAAGACTATTGGGCAAGGTCGAAGCATTATTAGTGCTCGGCTGATAGCTATTGTTGTCACGATTAGTCGCCGCACCAGTCGATGAACCGACGATCTTATCCAGCGGCAGGTACATCATGTTGTTGCCACCCTCGACGTCGACCATCACCTTTGAGCTGTTGCTCATCACCGATTCGATCGCCTCGATATAGAGACGCTCACGGGTTACCGCAGGTGCACGCTTGTACTCAGCCAACAGGGCTTCAAAGCGCGCTGCTTGACCTTGGGCCTGGGCGATCACACTTTGCTTGTACGCATTCGCTTCTTCGATCAAGCGCTGCGCCATACCACGCGCCTCAGGCACGATACCGTTGGCGTAGGCTTCCGCCTCGTTCTTCACGCGCTGCTCGTCTTCGCGCGCCTTGATCACGTCATCAAACGCCGCCTGCACTTCACGTGGTGGGCGAGTTTCTTCAACGTTGACCTTGGCCACTTGGATACCAGTGGTGTAGTCATTCAAGTAATTTTGTAGGCGCGCCTGAATTTCAATGGCGATATTTTCACGACCATCGGTCAACACATCGTGCATCACCGAACTACCCACAACGTGGCGCAACGCCGACTCGGTGGCGTGGTGCAAGCTCAACTCGGGGTCGCGCACCGCCAGCAAGAAGTCTTTAGGATTCGACACAGTGTACTGCACCGACAGCTCCACGTTGATCATGTTCTCGTCTTCGGTCAGCATCAAACCGCTGTGGGTCGAAGAGCGCACACGAGTCACGTTGATCTTGGTGACCTCATCGATCAGCGGAGGATTCCACTGCAGGCCGGGCTCGACGGTATCGTGATACTTACCAAAGCGCAGCACTACCGCCAGCTCTTGTTGGTTAACTTGGTAGATACCCAAGCCAAACCAAATGACAAAAATCGCCCCGAACAACAAGCCCAGTACACCGCTAGAAGCGCCGGCATTACCGCCGTTGCCACCACCACTGCCGCCTTTGCCGAACAGGCCATTGAGTTTTTTGTTGAGCGAACGAATCACTTCATCGAGATCCGGCGGCCCTTGATCGCCACCGTTACCACCGCCACCCCAAGGGTCGCGCTGGTTGCCGTTGTTACCTGGTTCATTCCAAGCCATTGTGCATTCCTTAACGTACAGTCAATGTTACAAAGTTGTTAGTCTAGCAGAATCGACAAGAGTTTTACGATTCTAACGCCGGGTCAGACCACCATTCCAACTGTTCCAAGGGGTAGTCACCCGCGGCTAGACGCTTTAAGTCTTCCGCTGAAATTCTTAGCCGCAACACACTGTTGCCCTGTTCATCATAGCGCTCATCCAGCACCGCCTCGTGGCGGAACAGCCGCGCCCTAATGGCACCTTGGGCAGGCGTTAACACGATATCGCCTTCCAGCTTGTGGTCGCCAAGGCTCAAGCTAATCGCCTCAATCAACTTATCGAGCCCCAAGCCCTCGCGCGCCGACACCCACACTCGCACAGGGCGACCATCCGCGCCGAGCTCGATACGCGGCAACTGGTCGGGCATCAAGTCAATCTTATTGTAGACCTCCAAGGTGGGGATGTCTGCGGCGTCAATTTCCGCCAACACCTTGTTTACCTCTTCGATATTGTCGAGTCGCTCTTCCGCTGCGCAATCGATCACGTGCAACAGTAAATCGGCCTCGGCGGCCTCCTCCAATGTGGCGCGGAAGGACTCCACTAATTTGTGCGGCAAGTGGCGAATAAAGCCCACCGTGTCGGCCAAGATGGCGGTACCCGCCGAGGGGAGCGATATGCGACGCATGGTGGGATCGAGGGTCGCGAACAGTTGATCCGCCTCGTATACGTCACTTTGGGTAATGCGGTTAAACAGGGTCGACTTACCGGCGTTGGTATAGCCGACAATCGACACCACCGGCGTCTCGGCGCGCTTGCGGGCGCGGCGACCGAGCTGGCGCACCTTGTGTACTTTGTCTAAACGCTTGGTGATCGATTTGATGCGCTCGCGCAACAGCCGGCGGTCGGTTTCCAACTGGGTTTCACCCGGGCCGCGCAAGCCAATGCCACCTTTTTGGCGCTCCAAGTGGGTCCAGCCCCGCACTAGGCGAGTCGACATATGCTCCAACTGTGCCAATTCAACCTGCAATTTACCCTCGTGGGTACGGGCGCGCTGGGCAAAGATATCGAGAATCAAACCGGTTCTATCGAGCACGCGACACTGAAAAACCTTCTCCAGGTTGCGCTCTTGCGAGGGCGACAGACTGTGGTTAAACAACACCAGCTCTGCACCGTGCTGCTCCACCGCTGCGCGAATTTCTTCCATCTTGCCGCTACCGATAAAATATTTAGGATCGGGTTTGTGGCGCTGACCGGAAATAAGATCGATGGGATCGGCGCCAGCCGACAAGGCCAACTCTTCGAACTCGCGCGGGTCATCGCGCTGGGCTTCGAAGTCGAAATCGATGTGGACGAGGATGGCTAATTCACCCGATTCGGGGCGATCAAAGAACATAGCAAGGCACCGACGCTAACAAAAGCGCCTGACAAAAATAGGATGGGGACGGCAACGCGCCGCTCTCGCGGCGCCGCATCAATTACTCTTCGTCACCGCTCTCTGGCATTTGTACTGGCACGCGAACGTTGCGCGAAGGCACAACAGTAGAAATAGCGTGCTTGTAAACCATTTGGCTGACGGTGTTTTTCAACAGCACCACAAACTGGTCAAACGATTCAATCTGACCCTGTAATTTAATGCCGTTAACAAGATAAATCGAAACTGGCACGCGCTCCTTGCGCAATACGTTCAGATAAGGGTCTTGTAGGGTTTGCCCTTTTGACATCGGAGTACTCCTTTGAGTTTATTCGAATTTTTGAAAGAACATTGTATACCTAAAAGACAATGCTCGACAGTTGTTGTTCCATAAATGTGGCTAAACTTTCACATTTCAAGTAACAAGCCACTAAATTTTTGCAACTTCGTCCTTTATACGCTGCAACAACTGCTCTGGAGCCGCGGCGGCATCTAGGGCGTGAATCGGGTGGGGCCAGTTGCGCAACCAGGTCATCTGACGCTTGGCCAACTGCCGAGTGGCCGCGATGCCGCGTTCGCGCATAGTGGCGTAGTCACACTCGCCGTCGAGATACTGCCACACTTGGCGGTAGCCCACCGAACGCATCGACGGCAAATCTAAGGTCAAATCGCCGCGCGCGCGCAGCGCCTCGACTTCTTCGACAAACCCCTCTGCTAGCATCTGATCAAAGCGCGTAGCAATGCGCGCGTGTAGCTCAGCGCGATCTTGCAGCGCCAGCGCGAACGCCAACACCCGGTATTGATCGAGCAGATTGGGTGCGTTCGACGCCGCCTGCTCGGCGCGCAGTTCCGTCATGGTTTTACCGCTAACCCGGTACACTTCCAGGGCGCGACTGATGCGGTGCGAGTGGTTGGGGTGGATGGTGGCGGCGATAGCGGGATCGACACGCGCCAACTCGGCGTGTAGCGCCGGCCAGCCCTCGCGTTCCGCTTGGGCATTGATCTCATCGCGCACCTGCGGATCGGCCTCAGGCATATCGGCCAGATCATCCAACAAGGCCTTGAAGTACATCATGCTGCCACCCACCAACACCGGGATCCTACCGGCGCTGACGCTAGCGTCGATGGCGGCTAGTGCATCCTCGCGAAACTCCGCCACCGAATACACCTCGGCCGGGTCGCGAATATCCATCAAGGCATGGGGGTAGTTTGCCAGCGTGGCCGCATCGGGCTTGGCGGCTCCGACATTGAGCTGGCGATAAATTTGCGCCGAATCGACATTGATAAGGTCGCAGCCCAACTCATCGTGCAGCCGCATCGCTAATGCGGTCTTGCCCGAGGCGGTGGCGCCCATCAAAAAGATGACGGTGGGCTTATCCACTACTGCCCCCGCAAGAAGAGCTTGTCTAACTCCGCCATGCTCATCGCCGTCCACGTCGGCCGACCATGGTTGCACTGGCCGCTGCGTTCGGTGGCCTCCATATCGCGCAACAAGGCGTTCATTTCAGGGATAGTCAGGCGGCGGTTGGCCCGCACCGAGCCGTGACAGGCCATGGTGGCGAGAATTTCGTTGCGTTGTTGCTGCACTCGGTCCGAGGTGCCGTAGGTGAGAAAATCAGCCAGCACATCGCGCACCAGCTGCTGCACATTGGCCTGCGCTAGGCTCACTGGAATGTGGCGTATCAACACACTCTCCTCGCCCGCGGCTTCAATACCAAAACCGAGCTTGGCGAACTCATCGGCAAACTGCTCGGCGCAATCCACTTCTTTTGCGCTCAGCGCCATCGACTGCGGCACCAGCAAGGGCTGGGTGCGAATCCCCTCGCCGTCTACAGCCAACTTCAAGCGTTCGTAGGTAATGCGCTCGTGGGCGGCGTGCATATCCACCACCACCATACCTTGAGCGTTTTCAGCCAAGATATAGATACCTTTCAGTTGGGCGATGGCAAAACCAAGCGGCGGTATTTCTTCACTGCCCTGTTCCTCGAGTGAGGGCGCAGGCGTTTGGTAAAAATCGCGGCTAGCCTGCATGTGGTCGCGGATATCACCGCCACTAGGGGCTGGACTAGGGCTATAGCCACCGAACATCGTTGCCGCCTCCATCGCTGCCCCTTGCGGCTGCAAGCCCATGCTCGCCTGCCCTTGGAATTCGCCGCGCGCCATGGGGTCAGCGGGCGCGGCGGCCGGCATTTGCTGCACATACTGGGTCGGCGCCGTATTATCACCTGGGCGCACATCGGCTAATACGCGGTGCAGACTACTGAACAGGAAATTGTGCACCGTGCGACCATCGCGGAAGCGCACCTCGTGCTTAGTGGGGTGTACATTGACATCGACAATATTGGGGTCGAGCTCTAAATACAGCACATACGCAGGGTGACGGCCGTGAAACAAGACATCGGCGTAGGCCTGGCGGATAGCGTGCGATACCAGCTTGTCGCGTACCACGCGACCATTCACAAAAAAGTGCTGCAAATCCGCCTGGCTGCGCGAAAATGTCGGCAAGGCAATCCAACCCCACAGCTTGATACCGTTGACCTCGTGCTCCACAAAAAGAGCACTCTCCATGAAGGCCGGGCCACACACCGAAGCGATGCGGCGCTCCATTTCCGCCTGACTCTTGCAAGCGCGTAACGCATGGATACCGCGCTGGTTGTGGCGCAGGTAAAAACTCACGTCAAAGCGGCTCAGTGCCTGCCGTTTCACCACCTCTTCCAAGTGGTTGAACTCGGTTTTCTCGGTGCGCAAAAATTTGCGCCGCGCCGGGGTGTTGAAGAACAGGTCGCGCACTTCTACCGTGGTACCGCGCGGGTGGGCAGAGGGCTGAATCTGCACCTCCATCTCACGCCCTTCGGAAAATGCGCTCCAGCCTTGCATCGAAGCGTCGCTGTCGTTCGAGGTCAAATTGAGGCGCGCCACCGAACTAATACTGGCAAGCGCTTCACCGCGAAAGCCCAGTGTGGCCACCCCCTCAAGATCGTCCAGGGTATAAATTTTGCTGGTGGCATGACGACTTAGCGCCAACGGCAGGTCGTCTTGGCCGATACCAATACCGTCGTCGCGCACTCGAATCTGCCGTACGCCGCCCTCTTCAACATCAATTTCCACCTTGGTGGCACCGGCATCCAGGGCGTTTTCCAACAGTTCTTTAAGCACAGAAGCGGGGCGCTCTACCACCTCACCGGCGGCAATCTGGTTGGCCAACCGGGGGCTGAGCAGACGAATTTTAGACATTAGCTACGGGGTATCCTGAGGGTCTGACCAACGTGTATCACGTTACTATTGAGGGCATTTTCACGCTTTAACTGTGCCACGCTGGTGTTGTACAACGAAGCAATTTTCGACAATGTTTCGCCGCGCTGAATCACGTGCTCGCTGGCGTTTTTGTTGTCCTTTTGCCAGGCGATCATGGTACCCATTGGCGGGTTTTCTTCAAAGTAGGCCATCACGCCCCTGGTAATCGCCTGGGCGAGCTTTTGCTGGTGTTTTTTATCGCTCAGCTTGCGCTCTTCTTTGGGGTTAGAAATGAAGCCGGTTTCGATCAAAATGGAAGGAATATCAGGCGCCTTCAAGACGCGGAAGTTGGCTAGCTCCACGCGTTTACTGTGCAGGTCGGTCATATTGCCCATCTGGCTGATAATACGCTCACCCACGTCGATACTACTGACCAAACTGCTGGTCATCACCAAATCAGTAAGGGTCTTTTGCACCATTTCTTCGTGGTCGCCCAGGCTAACTTCACCCGCCAAGTCGACGTTTTCCGAATCCGCTAGGAAGCGCGCCATGGCACTGGTGGTCCCTTTGCGCGACAAGGCATACACCGAACTGCCGCGGGCGCGCGGGTCGGTGAAGGCGTCGGCGTGAATCGACAGGAACAAATCGGCGCGGTTCTCGCGGGCGATTTCCCAACGCCGCTTGTGCTTCACATAGTAGTCACCGGTGCGCACTAGCACCGCGCGATAGCCAGGCTTGCGATTTATTTCGTCGGCCAGCTTTTGGGCGATGGCAAGCACCACGTGTTTCTCGCGTACCCTGCTCGGGCCTGACGCCCCCGGGTCTTCACCGCCGTGTCCAGCGTCGATAGCCACCACGATATCGCGCTTGGTGTCCGGCTTGGGTTCACTGGCCGCTACGGCGGGCGCTTTAGCAGCCGTCACATCATTCAAATCCAGCACCAAGCGGTGACCTGCATCGCCGTTAGGCTTGAGCAGAAAACTGCGCGGTTGCACGTTGGTTTTCAGATCCAGCACCACGCGCAGGTCGCCCTTATTGCGCTTGGCATGGCGAATTTTCACAATGGGTGTATCGCTCAAGTCGAGTTTTTTAAAAGAGGTCTTCAGTCGCGCATCGCTCAAGTCAATGACCAACCGATCGGGCGCAGCGAGAGGAATAATTTTGTAGTCGACCGGTTGGTCGAGATCGAACACCAAGCGGGTGTGATCGGGCGAGCGCCACAAACGCACCGACGACACGTCATTGGCCCACGCCGGCGTGGCGAGACCCAGTATCAGCAGCGCTGTTGTTAGTGTTGTTATGGCGACGCGTCGAATCATGGCGCTATTCTATCCCAATTGTTGGCAAATCACCCTACCGCGTTCGCTATTGGCGCGCAAGGCCACGCGGCGGTGGTCGGCGTCGACATGCTCGATATCCACATGCACATCCGCCGGTGGCAAAAAACCCTCGCCACGTGACGACCACTCGATCAAACTGACACTGGGGCCGTCGAAGTAATCGCGAATCCCCATGTAGTCTAACTCCTCCGGATCGCCCAAGCGGTACAGATCAAAATGGTACACCGTTATATCGTCGAACTCGTAGGGCTCTACCAGGGTATAGGTGGGGCTTTTCACCGCCCCGCGATGGCCAAAAGCGCGCAAGACGCCACGACTCAGGGTCGTTTTACCGGCGCCCAAATCTCCGTGTAAAAACAACACCGCGCCGCCCCGAAGAGCACGACCAATACGCTCCCCTAGTGCCACCATGGCCTCTTCACCAGCGACCTGCCATTCAACCATTCAATAAGGTCCTCACAATAGGAATTAGATCCGACGCCGCCATGCCGCGCTGCCCCATGGCCTCGGCGCAGCGATCGGCGGCGGCGCTGTGCACGGCCACCGCGCAGCGGGCTGCATCGCCGCCACTCAGCCCCTGCGCCAGCAGGGCCGCTATTATCCCAGACAATACATCCCCCATGCCACCACTCGCCATGCCGGGGTTGCCGTGCTGACAAATCATCACCGTGTGACCATCGTCAACAATCGTTCCCTGCCCCTTCAATACCACCACCGCACCGCTTTCACGCTGCAAGCGCCGCGCCGCACCCAAGCGGTCTGCTTCGATATCGGCCACAGGGCAGTGCAACAAACGCGCGGCCTCACCGGGATGAGGAGAGATCACACACAGCGGCAATTCGCGCAACCTTTTTACGCCCCAACGGGCGACAAGGTTGAGGGCGTCGGCATCTAATACAGCGCGCGGCTTGGCTTGCAGTACGCGCTGCAACATGGCCTGCCCCCAGACTTCTTGGCCCATACCGGGCCCCACCAGCAGGGTAAATTTATCCCCCATTAACGGCGCTAAACGCGTGGCCGCATCGGTGCCGTGGGTCATAATTTCAGGGGCCTGCGCAAGCAAGGCTGGCACGTGCGCCGGGCGCGTCACCACACTAACCAATCCTGCGCCACTGCGTTGCGCCGCCCGAGCCGCCAAAACAATGGCCCCGCCGGTGCCGTGATCGCCACCGACCGCCACCACGTGGCCAAAGTGCCCCTTGTGGGCGGCCTCTGCGCGAGGCGCCATTGGCGCTAAACCATCTAACGACAAGCACTGTGCCAACCCCTCGCAACGGCGGTAGGTCGACTCCCCCACCCCCAAAGTTGCCAAGCGGCGCTCGCCACACAGCACCCTCCCTGGCCCAGTCCAGTGGGCGGGCTTCCAGGCAATAAAGGCCAGCGTCAGCGTTGCCCGCACGGCGCAGGTCGGCGCAGTGTCGGCATCCGCCGCCACCCCCGAGGGAATATCCAAGGCGAACACTGGTCGCGATGCAGCCTTGAGCCAGTTGATCAACGCAGCCACCTCGGGTCTCGGCTCGCCACTAAAGCCAGTGCCCAGTAGCGCATCAACCACCACATCCGCCTCAAAACTATCGAGTCCCTCGCGCGGCAACAACATCACGCCAGCGTCGCAGGCGTCGCGATACGCCGCTGCTGCTTCGTCTCGAAGCGAGGAAGGCTCCACCACACTAACCACCAGTACCGCCAAGCCCGCCTGCTGCGCGAGGCGCGCCACTACCCAACCATCACCACCGTTATTGCCGCCACCACACAGCACCAAGATCCGGCCTGCATCGGGCCAGCGCTGGCACAGTACATCAAAGGCGGCCGCACCCGCGCGGCACATCAAACCATAGCCACTGATAGGCAGGTCGTCGCGGGCGGCAAGGTCGAGAACGCGGCTCTGGGCAGCGCTATAGATGGTTTGGCTCATAGCAGTCCTTGTAGGCATAGGGTAGACTGGCGCGGTTAACAACGTGAGTGTGCCATGACAGACCAGCCGCGCCAAGACAATCCTGAAATCGATAGCGACGCGCTCACCGCGCTGGCCGCGTCAATACGCCAATGGGCTGGCGAATTGGGTTTTCAGGCGGTCGC
This sequence comes from uncultured Pseudomonadales bacterium, assembly GCA_964598145.1. Classification (GTDB taxonomy): domain Bacteria; phylum Pseudomonadota; class Gammaproteobacteria; order Pseudomonadales; family JAHEIH01; genus JAHEIH01. Next base: position 73,132 of record CAZRAM010000009.1, on the reverse strand, counting down.
GATTAGCGATGCGGTGGTCGAGCGCGATGCGCAACACTTGCGCGACTGGCTAGCCAAGCAATACCACGGCGAGATGGCCTTTATGGCGGAGCACGCCGACAAACGCGCCAACCCAGCCCTGCTTGAACCCGGCACACTGCGCTGCATCAGCTTGCGCATGGACTACCTCGACCGCGACGGTGCCGACCCTGTGCGCATCCTGAACGACAAAAGCGTCGCCTATATTTCGCGCTACGCCTTGGGTAAGGACTACCACAAGCTGGTACGCAAGCGCATCGCGCAGCTAGTGAAACGCATCCGTGCCGCCATCCCCAATGCCGCGGGCCGCGCCTTCGTTGATAGCGCACCCGTGCTGGAACGGGCCTTGGCACAGCGCGCCGGCATGGGCTGGATAGGCAAAAACACCATGCTAATTAACGACAAGGCCGGCTCGTGGTTTTTCCTCGGCGAACTGTTCACCAACCTGGCGCTACCGGTCGATCCACCGCAACAAAACATGCACTGCGGCAGCTGCAGCGCCTGTCTTCCCGCCTGCCCAACCGAGGCCATCGTCGCCCCCTTTCAGGTCGACGGACGCCGCTGTATCTCCTACCTGACCATCGAATTAAAAGGCGCCATCCCCGAGGAGTTGCGCCCCAAAATGGGCAACCGCGTCTTCGGCTGCGACGACTGCCAATTGGTCTGCCCGTGGAACAAATTCGCTGGCACCAACCGCGAAGAGGCCTTCAAGCCCCGCCACGGGCTCGACAATCGCCAACTGAGCGATCTGTTTTTGATGGACGAAGAAGAATATCTACGGATCAGCGAAGGCAGCGCCATTCGCCGTATTGGCTACCAACGCTGGTTGCGCAATTTAGCGGTGGGCTTGGGCAACGCCCCCACCACACCCGAAGTGATCGCGGCGCTGCAAGCGCGCCTGGCTAGCAATGATAAATTGGTCGTAGAACACGTACACTGGGCGCTGGCCCAGCACGGCATTAAACCTTGATGAAGTGCTCGCGGTAGTACTGCAACTCGGCGATCGAATCGCGGATATCGTCCAGCGCTAGGTGGCTACCCTGTTTTTTCATGCCACTCATCAATTCGGGCGCCCAGCGACGCGCCAACTCCTTGAGTGTGCTAACGTCGATAGTGCGATAGTGGAAGTAGGCCTCCAACGCGGGCATGTAGCGCGCCAAGAAACGGCGGTCTTGCCCTACGCTGTTGCCGCAAATGGGCGACACCCCAGCGGGTACGTGCTGCTTCAGAAACTCAATGGTCAGGCGCTCAGCTTCAGCACAGTCAATGGCGCTATCAAGCACGCGCTGGGTCAGACCAGAACTGCCGTGCTGCTTCACGCACCACTCGTTCATATTGGCCATCGTCTCAACGCTCTGCTGCACCGCGAACACGGGGCCCTCTGCGATCACATTGAGCTGCGAATCGGTCACGATGGTGGCGATCTCGATGATCACATCGGTATCGGGCTCGAGCCCGGTCATTTCCAAGTCGATCCAAATCAGTCGTTGTTCTGGGTTATCCATTAGCCTTGTCCACGGTGCGTTTAACACCTTCAATATAGAGCCTATTTCGCGCCACGTGCAAACCTAATTGCCCATAGGGATAACGTCAAGCGCTAAGTCGGTGTACACTGTGCGCATCGCAACCACACAAAGACCCATGAGCAAACGCAAACTCAACCGCCGCCAAGCTTGGCGTATCGAAAAAATCCACCAGGAACGCATGGCCCGCGCCCAAAAGCGCGCCAGCCGCGCCGAAGATGATTTACAGAGCGGCGAATTGAGCGACGAACTACCGGGCGTGGTGATTGCCCACTTTGGCACCCAGATCGACGTCGAGGCCGTCCCTTCGGATGGCAACCTTTACCGCTGCCACCTGCGCGCCAACCTGCCGCCACTGGTGACAGGCGACCGCGTGGTGTGGTGCCGCGGTGAACCCACAGGGGTGGTAGTGGCCGCCGAGCCGCGCCAGTCGGAACTTTGCCGTCCTGATCCGCACGGTCGCTTAAAGCCCGTAGCAGCCAATATCGACCAAATCGTCATTGTGATTGCACCCGCGCCGCTACCGCACGCCAACTTGATCGATCGCTACTTAATCGCGTCGGAGCACACCGATATCGAGCCGATTATACTACTCAACAAAACCGACCTGATCGACGACGCCAACCGCGAGGACATTGAAAACTTGCTCGAGGTGTACCCAAGCCTTGGCTACAAAGTGCTGCGCGCTTCTACTAAACACGACCACGGCCTCGACGAACTGGTCGAAGCACTGCAAAACCGCGTGTCTGTGTTTGTCGGACAATCAGGGGTCGGTAAGTCGTCACTCATCAGCCAGCTACTGCCCGATGTGGACTTAAAGGTTGGCGCATTGTCGGAAAAAACCCTCAAGGGCACTCACACCACCACCACCGCGCAATTGTTTCACTTCCCCAGTGGTGGCGATTTGATAGACTCGCCCGGTATTCGCGAATTCGGTCTCGAACACCTCGACGACGACACCCTCGCCCATTGTTTCGTGGAATTTCGCCCCTTCCTTGGACACTGCAAATTTCGCGACTGCCAACACCGCCGCGAACCGCAGTGTGCGCTGCTAGAGGCGCTGGAAGAGGGCGCCATCAACCCGCGCCGCTACGCCAGTTTTGAACACATCCGTCAAGCATCGAGCGACTAGGCCGCTGCCTTGGCCAAATACTTCGCTAACATCTGTTTTACTCGCGCGTAGTCGAGTGGCTTAACAAAAATCTGTGCAAACCCTAGTGACCGGTATCGCTGCAGCTCTTCGCTGGTCACATTACCGGTCACCGCAAGACAAGGCAGGCTGGGGTAGACGTGCTGTAACTGTTGCAGCAACTCAAGGCCGCTCATTACCGGCATAGCGATATCGGTGATCACAACGTCAATGCGCTCGCTATCCAGTAAGGCTAGTGCCTCCGAACCATTTCCTGCGGTAAGCACCTCTGTGCCCCAGCCCTTCAATACCTCAGCCATCACCAACAAATTCGTGCTGTCATCATCGACAATTAATACACGCCCAAGCAGCGTAAGCTCTTGCTCTGCGGTTGAAGCTTCGGCTTGTTCATCTACGGCGACCAATGGCACCTCGACCACAAAACAACTGCCCTCGCCAAGGGTAGAGGTCACCTCGATCACGCCACCCATCATCTCCACTAGCTCGGCGCAAATACTCAAGCCCAAGCCGGCCCCTTGGTGGCGTTTGGTGGTACTCAAGTCGCCCTGTTCAAAGCGGGTAAAAATTCGCGCCTGCACCTCATCACTCATGCCGATACCGGTATCAACAACCTGGATACGCACGCTTGTGGGTGTTGCACTCACCGTCAGCGTCACGCTACCGATATTGGTAAATTTGAAGGCGTTGGTCAGTAGGTTGTCGATCACCTGCCCTAAGCGCTGCTCGTCGCCCAGCCGCTTGCTGCCGACCACCCCACGGGTATCAACGACAAACGCCAAGCCACGCTGCTGCGCGGTAAAGCGCTGTTTATACTCGATAGACGCTAGCATGGTTTGTAGATCAAACGTCGCTGTCTGCAGCGACAACTTACCCTCGTGGATGGCACTTATGTCGAGAATGTCATTGACCAAACGGCTTAATCGCTCAGCACTATCGCGCAGCATACCCAGCAAAGTCGGGTACTGGGACTCTTGGTAATTGCCGCGCAAAATTTGCGAGATGCCGATCAAGCCATTCAGCGGAGTGCGCATTTCATGGCTCATGTTTGACAAAAACATGGCCTTGCTATTCTCGGCCGCTAACGCTTCAGCACCAACACGCTCGGCCTCGAGCAGGGCTGTCTGTTGCACTTGCCACTGTGTATCCAAGCGATGTTTGCGCAACCACGCCATGGTCAGCCACCATGCCAGCAGTATCACTAATGCCAGCAGCAACACCAACAACACCCAAACCCAACCCTGCGAGAACCAACGTATGCCAGTGGCATCGCGGTCGTAATCAAACACCATGTAGGCATAAGGTTGTCTGGCATAGACATCCACGGAGCCAACATCTATTTGCCCAAGGCGGATCTTTTCAACAAAGGTATCGATTCGCCCTGCCCTAAAAAAGGAGCCAACATGTTTTTGAATGGCGGTAAAGCGTTCATTATCGGTGATCGCCAAACTGTCACTCGGCCAATGCTCGCGCCCAACAACCAATCCATCCAAGGCACGAAAAACAAAGAAGCCATCGTTATCAATAATATTGATACGCCCCTTAAAGCCCGCTGTAACAACCTCCGGCAACCGATTAAGAAACGTGGCTTGCGAGACATTCGCCACCGCCGCACCGCGGTAAATGCCCTGCGCATCGAATGCTGGGGTTACCACATAAATCCACGCCGCCATCTCGTTTGCCACAAGTGGATCTTGGCGCCACTGAATACTTGAAATAAAACTGCGGCCATCCTGTAAACGCCGCCCCATAGCAAGGGCTCGACGCAACGGTTCGCCATCATCGGCGCCGACACCAATAACCTCGACATCATTGAGGTCTACCCGCACCAGATCGTGTTCATCCACCCATCGCCAGCGCAGCACCTGCGGAGACGCCAATTGTAATCGCCGCCCAACCGCTGCAAAAGCCGCACTAGGCTCATCCATGTCCACATTAGCCAACTGCGCACGCTGGACTTCCAACACACGCCCAATCAGCAGCGCATTGTCATCAACCAAAGATGTCAGGGTATCGTGATGGCTTTGCTGCCATTGTTGGTGCTGCATCACTGTTAATTGCGATAAAAGTGGCGCAAGAACACCACCTATCAACAGCGACACAAGGCCGACATAACCCACAAAGCGCCATGCGCTCTGACGCCATTCACGCCCGCTAAGGCCCAGGCGCTGCTCCTGATCGGCACTCGGCTCCGCCAGCGTGAACTTGTTTAGGGTGTAATCGAGCAAGAACCATATCGACAACAGGCTAAACACGGCCCAAAGCTGGGTGTAGAAACCCTCTAGCCCAACCTGCAGCATCTTCAATAGCACGACACTTATAAACAAAGGCGCCATAACGATGTTGAACCCTCGCGGCAATCCCAACATCACCGCCACCAACAATAGCCCCCAGCCTGCTCCGGCAAACTCGGGCATAAACGCCCATCCCCAAAATTGCAGCATGGCACCGAAGGTTAACAGGACTATGGCCATCAATTGAAAGAGACTCGGCGAGAAACGGCGCAACAAACCTGGCAGCAACCAAAGCGCCATAATCGCGAACGCCAGCCACTGCACCCGCCCTTCGGGGTCCAACCATACATCCGCGGCTAGTTTCAACGCGCCAGTGGCAATCAGCGCGGGATAGACCGCATCAAACAACACCAGTCTTCGTGCGGGGATATCGCGCTGGAAGTTCTCTAACAGGGTATCGACAAGAATGAATATTAGTACTGCATTTAGCACAAAGCGCGCGGCCACACTGAATAGCGGCGCCTGTGGCGAGAGCAACACCGCCACACTAACAAGCGCCAAGAACAACGAGGTAAACAAAATCGATGCGCGACGCGGCAAATGCAACCGAAGCGCCACAACCGAGGGCGCCAGCAATTGCACCGCTAGCAGCACATCATAGAAAGCCGTAGTGGCGATAAACACACCGCTCATCGCATAGGGCAACCACAGCGCATTGAAATAGCGACCAAAGGCCAGCAGGCTGCCAACGGCCGAGACACTCGCCGCCGCGAAGAAGGACCACCTGACGGCGTTGCCGCTATCGGGCGACAGCCACAGATACAGGCCATCGAAAAGCGAGAATGCCGCCAACACGAGACCAAAAATCAAGGTGGTATCACGCGACAGCGCCTCACGTGACGGCGAGCGCTGCATCAAACTCTGTAGTAGTGCGCTCATAGCCCCTCCGCCGATCGTGTGCTCTGCAGCGAAGCCAGCGGCAAGCGCAGCTTAATGACGGTACCCATGTGTTCGTCCGAGCGCACCACCAATTGCCCATCCATCATTTGCATGTAGGCACGACACAGTTTAAAGCTCAATTGTTCTGCACTGGTGGTCTCCACCAAGTCTTTGAACAATTTATTCGCCGGCAATACCTCCTGTAATGCCAAGACATCAGCGGCAGGTAAATTGTATTTAGAAGCGGTGATGATCAATTCTGCCGCATCCTCGGCGGGATTAACGCTCATCGCCACCAGCCCTCCGTGACTGTGGCTTGCCATATCGGCGACGAGAAGATTAATTATTTTCGCCAATCCCCCCGCGTCGACTAACACCACAAGGTCCGCCGGAATACGCGTGGTTGGCATAAATACCACACCATGGCGCTGGGTAAGATCGTTTAACGCAGGCCACAACGGGGGCAACAAATCGCGCAAATGACTCTCAGATACTTGAACGCCTTCTTTTGCGTTATACAGCTTAGACACATCAAGTAAATTGACGACCATCTGCAACAACTGCTGCGACGTATCCCCCAGCACTTGCAGGGCTTGTTCACGCGCGCTTTTAGGGACATCGACCGCCTGCTCCAACAGTGCAATCGCACCCGCTACACTGTTCAGTGGGGTGCGCATATCTCGACTGACATTGTTAATAAAGCGCTCTTTCACTGCGTTGCTTTGGCGCGCCTGCTCGCTATTGAATTCTGCCTGGTAGCGCAATTTTTCGACATCTAGCACCGCGTCTGCCAACTGTATTTCGCGGCGCACAATCTGCAAGCGCGCCCACAGCAACACGCTCAACATACACAGCGCCATGAGCGACCACAACCACAGCAATTTGGGAGCCGCAAGCAGCGGTGTTAAAGCCGCACCTGCACCCACACTTCCGCTGCGCTGCAGCCACACACCGCCGCCACACAGCAACAACACCCCCGCGATCACCGCCACATCGGCTAACAGACTTGTTATCTGCTGGCGAAAGACCTTATCGGAAAGCCCAAACACACCCGCCAAACCTGACTTGGAAGCCTCCTTGGGCTCGGCCGTTTCCAGCTTGGCGGTGACCATCCAAAAAATGCTGAGCACCGTTAACAGCGCCGCTAATACGCGCCAAGCAAACTCAAACCCATCACCGAGCATCCAGTCTGCGTGCAGGCCAAACATAAGGACAATGCTCGCCAACGACAACATAGTGGCGCGAGCCGCCGACAAATATAAAAACCAAATGCCCATAGCAGAAAATAAAAACATTGACGACCGCTCGGTCAAAGTGGGAGCAAGCAGGGTGAGCACAGCCACTGCGATGGTCGTCGCCACTGACAAGCCGACAAACTGCCGAGGGAAATAGACCGACACCCCAAAGCAAACGACAATAATCAACATTTTGAGAAGGTTTAACTGCAAGAAATACTGACCGAAGCCACTGCGTTGCCACATTGGCTCGAACATCAACAGCAACAGAATGGCCGCGACAATCACTACTGTACGTTGCCCGCCACGCAGCATCTCAGCAAAGCTGCGATCGCGAATCATGACGGCGTCGAAAAGCCACCACACAAGCATCACCCCGGACAACGTGCCTATATATATGTCCAAAGCCCGATCCTCGGCCTTCGACACCACAATACACCCAAAGCTAACAACAAAGACCGTAGCAAGTATTGCACTCACCTTGCGGGGAAAGAACAGGTATATCAACAGACAGTAGACGAAATAATATGGCTGGTTGTAGCTCACACCTTGCCAAGCAAGCGCAAGGTGAAATACACACATGGCCAGTACTAACCAGCCGCCGAATTTATTGGCTATTCTAGGGGAAAAGATCACCGCTGGGCTCAAAGCAACCAACACAAAACGCCCCACGCTCATAAAGGGAGATATAGACTGTTCATTAAAACCCAACATAGTTTGGCTGAACGCAAATACCGCAAATACCACGATGGCTAGCAACAACGCCGGGCGCGCAAAGGCCTCCCGCCGCTGTGCGGTGCGGGCGGGATGCGTGTCGTTAAATAATGTTTGGAGGGATTGCCACATATAATTGCCGTTACAGGTTGCACCCACTATATGACAAACTTGTAAAACTATCCAGATATGGCGCGGGCAATGCCGGTACGTCTATCAACATTGCGCGACATAATGGATACAAACGACAAGGCTTTTGCTAGACTGCGCATGACTTCTATAAGGACGCACCCGTGACACCACTGTTTATTCTTTTCCAATACCTCGTGCCGCAGCATTTGCTGTCTCGTTTAGTGGGCAAATTAGCCGAATGCCGCACCCCTTGGCTTAAAAACGCCGTGATCAAACGCTTCATCGATCACTACCAGGTGAACATGGCCGAAGCCGCCGACTCTGACCACGAAAACTACGAGAACTTTAACGCCTTCTTTACCCGCCCACTGCAAGCCGGCGCGCGCGAGATTTGTGAAGAAGGTGTGGCGTCACCCGCCGATGGTGCGGTAAGCCAATTGGGCGATATCGTCGACGGGCGTATTTTCCAGGCTAAGGGACAGAGCTATAGCGCGCAGGAATTACTCGGCGGCGACAGCGAGCTGGCAGACTTATTCAGCGGCGGCAAATTTGCCACTATTTACCTGTCGCCCAAAGACTACCACCGTGTGCATATGCCCGTTGCCGGCACCCTGCGCCACGGCATTTACGTGCCCGGCGACCTGTTTTCGGTCAATAACGCCACCGCCGACAACGTGCCGCGCTTGTTTTCTCGCAACGAGCGCTACGTGGCCATCTTCGATACCGAATACGGCCCTATGGCCATGGTGTTGGTGGGTGCAATGATCGTGGCGGGTATTGAAACCGTGTGGGCTGGGCAAGTCGCGCCAGTTATGCGCACCATTCAGCGCACCGACTACCCCTGCCAAATCGATACCCAACAGCTTGGCAAAGGCGATGAAATGGGGCGTTTCAAATTGGGATCCACCGTGGTACTGCTGTTTGGTAAAGACGCCCTCGAGTGGGCAGATCACTTGCAACACGCCTCGCCACTTCGAATGGGCGAGCGCATCGCTTAATCGCTAGTCGCGGTGCAGGGGAAAGGCCTGCACCGCACCGATCTCCCGATCGCCACGCAAGGCCATTAATAGGCGATCCACGCCCAGTGCTACACCGGCACAGTCGGGCAACCCAGCTTGCAATGCCGCCACCAAACGCGGATCGCCGCGATAAGCGGGCATACCTTGCTCAGCGCGACGCGCCTCATCGGCGGCAAAGCGACGCGCCTGCTCTTCCGCATCGGTCAATTCTTGGTAACCGTTGGCCAACTCCACCCCGCGGTAATACAGCTCAAAACGCCGTGTCACCGGCGTGCCGTCGCTACGCTGCTCCAGCTGGGCCAGCGCCGACATACAAGCGGGGTAATCAAATACAAACTGCATGCCGCGCTCGCCCAAGTGGGGTTCAATGGCGTAGCTAAACAACAGGTCTAAACACTCTACCCGCGACAGCGTGAGATCACCGACATCGGTGACATTGGCGCAGGTCTCTCGCAATTTGTTGAGCGTGGCGTGGTGCGGATCGAGGCCGAGGTAGCGCGCGAACAACTCACCGTAGCTGTGAAAACGGGGCGCCTCTAGCTCCGTCACACCCTCGGCGCAGTGCTGGCACAAATCCGCCACCTCGTGCATCAGTTGCTGCCAGTCAAAACCCACGCGATACCATTCCAGCATGGTGAACTCGGGGTTGTGGCGCTGGCCAATTTCGGCATCGCGAAAAGCCTTACCGAGCGAGTAAATACTCACACCATCGCGAGCCAACAGGCGCTTCATGGCGTATTCGGGCGAGGTCTGTAAGTAGTGGCGGCGACCGTCACAATGGGCCTCGATGGTCGCCATATTGGGGTCAGTATTGGGGAAAAGGTCGAGGCAGGGCACCTCGACTTCGAGCACATCGCGCGCCGCAAAAAAGGCGCGCATGCGAGATAACATGGCAGCCCTGGCACGCAGCGCAGGGAGCGTTGCGCTGGGCTGCCAGTGCATTAGCTTTTAACGCGGCTCACGTATTCGCCAGAGCGGGTGTCGCAGCGGATCACTTCGCCTTGGTCGATAAACAGTGGTACACGTACCACGGCGCCAGTGGTCAAGCGGGCAGGCTTGGTGCCGCCAGTCGCTGTATCGCCACGCACACCTGGGTCGGTCTCAACAATTTCCAGCTCGACAAAGTTAGGTGGGGTAATGCTCAAGGGAATGCCGTTGAACAGGGTCACGGTGCAAACGTCTTGCTCTTTTAGCCACTTCACAGTCTCGCCAACTGCTTTTACGTCAGCTTGATGCTGTTCGAAGGTGGCGGGCTCCATGAAGTAGTAGAATTCACCATCGGTGTAGAGGTATTCCATATCGACGTCCATAACATCGGCGCCCTCCAGACTTTCGCCCGAGCGGAAGGTACGATCCCAGGTGCGACCGGTATTCAGGTTGCGCAGTCGAACACGGTTAAACGCTTGGCCTTTGCCGGGTTTAACGTATTCGTTTTCCAGAATCGAACAAGGTTCGCCATCCAGCAAAACTTTAAGACCTGGTTTAAATTCATTGGTAGAATAGTTGGCCATTGTTTCCTCGCAGCCTGTAGCTCATGAAAAAGACGCCTATCATACCCAATATTGCGCCGATATGGCAGAGCCAAAGTTGGCAAAACCTGCTCGCCAATGCCTATGACAATTGCGATGATTTATTGACTGCACTGCAACTGCAAAAAAGTGACCTAGACACCAGCCTGCAGGCGGCGGCAGACTTCCCGCTGAGGGTACCCGCCAGCTATGTCGCCAAGATGCGCGTCGGCGATCCCAACGACCCGTTGTTGCGGCAGATTCTACCACTGGGCGCCGAACTCGAGACAGTCACAGGCTATAGCGCCGACCCCCTTGAGGAGAGTGCTCGCAACCCTCTGCCCGGCATTGTTCACAAGTACCACGGTCGTGTCTTGCTAATAACTAGCGGTGCCTGCGCCATTAACTGTCGCTATTGCTTCCGCCGCCACTTTCCCTACCAAGACAACAACCCCAGCCTTATCGAATGGCAGCAATCGCTGGCCTACATCGCCGCGCGCCCTGATGTGGAAGAAGTCATCCTCAGCGGTGGCGACCCACTCGCCGCCAGCGATAAATATTTGGCGCGCCTGGTTGCACAGATCGCGGCCATCCCCCACGTAAAGCGGCTGCGCATCCACAGCCGCTTGCCGGTTGTGATTCCACAGCGCATCACCCCCGACACGTTAGCCTGGATGGACACCAAACGCTTTGACATCGCCTTTGTGGTACACGCCAACCACCCCAACGAACTGGATCAACATAGTGCCGAGGCCTTCCGTGCACTTCAGCAGCACGGCGTCACCCTACTCAACCAAGGTGTGCTACTGGCGGGTATCAACGACGACACCGACACACTGGTGCAACTAAGCAAGGAGCTATTCAGTCAAGGGGTGCTGCCCTACTACATGCACGCCCTCGACAAGGTAGCGGGTGCTGCACACTTCGACGTTCCCCGCGAGCACGCCCAACAACTGGCATCAGCGCTGCTGCACGCCCTTCCGGGCTACCTAGTACCCAAGCTGGTTTTCACCGCGCCGGGCGCACCACATAAGATGCCGTTGTAAATCTGGCAGCCCGCCATCCTTCTTCTATACTGTGAAGATCCACGGAGAAGGAGAGGGCACCATGCAACTGCACAACACCGGCGAGGCCGAACAAACCTGCTTTGGCAGCGCCGATTTAGCGTCGTTAACACACTGGCTAGAACAACAGTATCGGACCAACGCCGAGGAGTATTTTCGGGCGCTTAACCTCGCCTGCGAAGACATCAAAAAATGCCAGCAGGTTAAAATTAGCACCGCACTTACCCTACTAGATGAATTGCGCAGCGCCATTCAGCGCCATGTCACCCTGCTGTCGCGCCAATACTTGCACCAATCGGTCGACCTGCCGTTAAAGGCGCGCCGCGCCGCCGATGACGCCGCTATGCTATGGCAGACCCTGGGTGACGCCTATTTTTCTTATGCTGAGCGCGATCGCGGCATGCAAGGAGACACCGAGGACGGTGTGCCCATCAAACCCGTCAAGGATGCCATTGCCTGCTTGCATCGCAGCCTGCTGTGCCAACAGCAAATCTTGCTACAAAACATTGTGCTCTACCGTATCGATAGCCCCGGCCAATGGTCGGATTTCCACCAGCGCTTCGACCTAGCGCGTCTGCGCGGCATTAACGAACACCGCATCAACGACCCCAGCAACCACGAGCGCCCCATCAGTTGTATGACCGACCTGTACGCGGCGCTGTGTGTGCTGCGTATTAGTAACTGCAACCAGCTCAACCAACTGGAAATTATCAATCTGTGGCAGTTTTTGCAGAAATTTGCGGTTCTTATCGAACTGCACGAAGACCGCAACCAAACCCTTTACGGCATCGACTTTCACTGTGATTTACCGCCGCTGCGACGCCAACAATTACAGCAGGCGAAGCACGTACTGGGACTCGACTATCAAGCCCTACTGGCCGAGATCGATAAACTAGAAACGGGAGGCGCCAGCGAAGTTACCATCAACAAGCGCCTGCGAACCCACGTTCAGCGTGCCTTGAGCGGCGAAATCGTGCGCGGCATGCCGCGCCACAAAAGTCATGGTCATGTCGACATCGCCTTTGGTTTAGCCGACGCATGGTACACCTTTGCCCACGGTCGCACGCTCGACGACATGACCCGCAATCTCAATCGCCACGCGGCGTTATTTAAAGACGAAGACAACCCGTTTATGAAGGCCAAGCGCGAAACCTTCCTGCGCGACGCTTGGAATCAAGAGGGTCAGGCCACCCTCAACGAACACGCGGAAGTCGCCTCGATGGCGATTTTAGAAGAGATTCGTCTCTCTAGCTTAAGCAACAAGCAAAAAGTCGATACCGCCACTAAATTACAGCGCGCCGACGTGGTAGAGCACAGCGCCACCGGCTTTTGCTTGTCGGTCAACCTACCGCTGAGCAAGCCGATCAAAAATGGTGACCTACTGGCTATTCGCGAGCAGGAAGACGACATATATGTGGTCGGCACTATTCGCTGGGTCCGCAGCGACCAAGAAGCAGTGACCTTTGGGGTCGAGATCATCAGCCCAATGGCGATTTGCTTTGGCGCGCGCCACATTCCACCCAAGGGCGATATTAACCGAGAAATTTTCACCTTTGCCCTGCTGCTACCGGAGATTCCGCGGGCGGGCCAAGCTGCTCGACTACTACTTCCCAGTGTGCCTTTTCACGAGAGCAGCAAGGTACAGTTGCTGCGTGACGAACTGGAAATCCTGTTGCGATTGGACGGCAACCTGCAGTCGACCTTTAGCCACAGCCTGTTTGAATTTAGCTGTATCGAAGACCCCATGGGGCGCATTCCGGAAATTGGGCGGCGCGTCGATATCAATGATGAACGCGTAAAAGCCTTATTGGTGTAGCGTGGGGGCTAAGCAAAAAGGGGCCTCACCAATACACTTTGGTTATAAATTTAAAAGAGTTCTGCCAAAAGATGCATAACAGCGCACTCAACATTCTCATCGTTGATGAATCAGCCAATCACAGCGAAGCGGTCATCAGCGCGCTGCGCGCGGCCGGTTTAGCGGCTGAGGTCAAGCGCCCCGAGGACACCGAAATTCTCGCCGACCTCCTGAAATCACAGGCGTGGGACATCGCCCTCTGCGATGACAAGCACCCCGACATCGGCCTCGAACAATTTATCCACCAGCGCGACCAATTTGCCAGCTCGCTAAAATGGTTATTCATGGTCGACAACCTCGACGCCGACACCCTGCTAGCTAGTGTATCGCGCGGCGCCAACGATGCCATCTGCCTTGAGCAGGGCGATCACTTTCTACATGTTTTGCAACGCGAAGTCGCCAATGCACGGTTGGCGCGGCAACTGCAAAATATTAGCGCGCAGGCCGCCGAGTTTGATCGCCGCCAAGAGCAACTGCTCGACGCGAGCTCCGATGCCATCGCCTATATCAGCGACGGCATCATCGTGGAGTGTAACGATGCTTTCGCCGCATTAGTTGAGCACGTGCGCGACGATCTTGAGGCGATGCCACTATTCGATTTTATTGGCAAGGATTACCGCGAAGCGCTAAAGCAAGCGCTTAAACAAGCTGGCAAGGGCGAAAACATGTCCTTGGAACTGGCCCTAGGAGATAGTGAAAAAGTCGTTGCCGCGCGCCTGGTCTCGACCTTCTACGAGGGCGAGGCCGCCATCCAGATAAGTTTTAAAGACCCCAGCGCACAAGTGGCGTCGCCCCAAACGACCAGTGCCGATATAGACCAGCGCAGCGCAATTATTATGCAGGAGCTGGCACAAGAAGATAACGGCGACGGTGTACTGCTATTTGTTGAAATCGACAAAGTGGTGCAACTGCGCGCAAGGCAGGGTTTGATCAGCAGCCGCGCGGTACTGAAAAGCGCGGTGGAATATATCTCTGGCAGCCTCGCCATGCTGGGCGCTTGGACGCGCGAGTTCAACGGCCACAGCGTGGTCGCTTACACCAAGACCCACAGCTTAGCCAGCGTGCGCGATATCCTGCCCGACGTATTAAAACAAGTCGCCGAACACATGTTTGAATTTCAACAGAAGACGGTGCAAGTCACCTGCAGCATCGGGGTTGCTTCGCGCACCGACGATATCGGCATGGAACAGTGGCTCGACAACGCCTACCAAGCGATGTTCGAAGCGCGCGCCGAGCACGATGGCAACGCCTTCAAATTGTTCACCGCGGACGCCCGCGCCGGGGTCGCTGGCAACACCGGCATGACGCTAGACGACGCGCTGGAACTGGACCGCTTCCGACTCTCCTTCCAGCCCTTGGTCAACATTAAGAGCAACGACGAGGACTACTACGAAGTCTATATCCGCATGCTCGACCAGAACGACGAAGAAGTGTCACCGGTACTGTTCATCGAGGCCTTCACCGCGCGCGAGTTCAATACCAAGCTGGATCGTTGGATCATCCTCGAGGCGTGCAAGCAACTCAGCAACGTGCTGCCCAACGCACCGGAAACGCGCCTGATCATCAACCTCACCGCCAACGCCTTTAACGACGACAAACTGGTATCGTGGATTGCCATCGCCCTGCGCACCGCCGGTATCGATCCCGATAAAATTGTCTTCCAATTCTTGGAGGTCAACGTTGAAAGTTATTTGATGCGCGCGATTCAGGTGTTCCAGCAACTGCGTGATATCGGCTGTGAAGTGTCGATCAACCGCGTTGGCGAGCAAGACGAGTCGATGAAGGTGTTCGAGAAGCTCAAGCCGCGCTTCGCCAAACTGGCGCCGCGCTTTATGGAAGCCCTACAGCGTGAGAACAACGCCGAGGGGCTGAAACAAATGATTGAAAAAGTGCAGCAGCAAGATGTCGAACCCATCGTCGGCTTCATCGAGAGCGCCAATACCATGGCAATGCTGTGGCAGATGAACGCCAGCCTCATCCAGGGTTTCTATATCGCACCGCCGACCCCCGAGATGAGCTACGATTTTAGCGATTTTTAAACGGCGCGTTTTACCAAAGCGTCGGTTTGATCCTGGTCGCGATCGCTCACCCCCATCAGGTACAAAATACCGTCCAGGCCGAGGGTCGAAATGGCGTGGCCAGCGCGGCGCTTAACCAGCGGCTTAGCGCGGAAGGCAATACCCAGCCCTGCAATGCTCAACATGGGCAGGTCGTTAGCGCCATCACCGACGGCGATCACCTGCTCTAGATTGATGTTTTCACGCACCGCCAGCTCACGCAATAACTCGGCTTTGCGCTCGCCGTTAACAATGGTGCCTGAGACGCGCCCGGTCACCTTGCCATCGACGATTTCCAACTCGTTGGCGTAGACGTAGTCGATGCCAAGCTTGGCCTTGAGGTACTGGCCAAAATAGTTAAAGCCACCGGACAAAATGGCGGTTTTGTAACCCAAGTGGTTAAGGGTACTAATCAGGCGCTCAGCGCCTTCAGTAATAGGTAGATTGGCAGCAATCTCTTGCAGCACGCTTTCGTCCAGCCCTTCCAGTAGCGACAAGCGCTCGGCAAAGCTGGCATCGAAATCCAATTCCCCCGCCATGGCGCGCTCGGTAATCTCGCTTACCTTCTCGCCCACTCCCGCGGCTTTCGCCAACTCGTCGATCACTTCCGCCTCGATCAGGGTCGAATCCATGTCAAAGCACACCAAGCGGCGATTGCGGCGATAGATGGTGTCGTCTTGATAGGCGATGTCGACATCCAGCTCACTGGCCAGTTCCAAAAAACGGGCGCGCACGGCGGCCATGTCTTCGATATCTCCGCGGGCTGAAAATTCGGCACACGCCTTGGCGTTTTCCGGCGCATGATCGAGCGGGATACGCCCTGACAAGCGAGTAATTTTATCGATATTGAGACCCGATTCCGCAATCACCGTGGTCAGGCGCGACAGGTGTTCGGCGGTAATTTTGCGCGCCAGCAGCGAAATGATGTGGCGAGGCTTGCCCTGCGCTTCAACCCATTGCTGGTAGCGCTGTTCGCTAATTGGCTCGAACTTAACCCGCAGGCCCAACTCGTGGGTACGGAACAAAATTTCCTTGATAATCACCGACGTCTCAGCGTGGTCTGGCACTTCGACCAGCATACCGAGCGAGAGTGAATCGTGGATCACCGCCTGGCCGATATCGAGAATATTGACGCCCTGCTCGGCGAGGATGGCTGTAATCGTGCTGGTGATGCCGGGCTGATCAAGCCCAGAAATATTGATCAAGAGAATTTCGCGCATGACGTATCGTTTCAGCAAAAAACACTATTCTACCCGCTGGCTGCGCGGGGTGCACTATGGGCGGGTAAATTCCTTGCCGCGGGGCACAATGTTGACGTTATAATGCCCGCATTACAGGTAGGGATACTATGACGACCATATTTGCAAAACTGCCCCTCGAAGAGCGACTCGCCGCCCTCGGCACGACGGTATTCGTTGTGTTGGGTGTCTTGTTTGCTGCACTGCAGTACCAGCAAAATGCGTCATTGGCGACCGACGTCAACGCCCAGTTGGGCGGGCAAATTAGCCGCCAACTCGCCAGTCAAGCACGCTACGACACCTTCAATGGCGACGCTCTGTCCCTCACCGCCATCCTGCAGGAGACGATTGAGTCTCCGCTACTGAGCCGAGCCGCCATTGTCGCACTAGATGGCCAAGTTATCGTCGCCGCCGACAAGGACCTCCCTTTCAGCGCGGAAAGTGAACCCTTTACAAGCGAGATCGCGGCCGAAGATAGCGTGATTGGCTACGCTGAAGTGGTATTGGACCAACGCCCTCAAGATGCGCTACTACGCAACCAATTACTCATTCAAGCCGCTTTACTATTCGCCAGTTCACTGCTGTGCTATTTGGCGCTGCGCCTATTGGCCAGTGGTGCCAGCCGCTGGTTGCGCGACATCGTGCAGCGCTTGGATGAACAACAGCCCGCCCCCGACTATCCCCACCATGACGCCATGGGTGAATTACTACTGCAGGTATTCGGCGAACCCGAGGCGGACGTAGAACAAGAACAGTTGACTGGCCGCACCGTGATCGCGGTAAGGATACACGACTGGAGCCAACTCAATCGCCAGCTCGATCGCGCCCTGCTGGAACAAATTGCCCGCCAACTAGAACACACCGTCAGCGATGTCGCTGAGCGCTTATTGCTGGCATGGGAACCGGCCGCGGGGGGCTTCGATATTACCTTGGCCCCGCAGGAATTCGACGCCGCCAGCGCCACCGATACCTTGGTAGCCGCCAGTCTTTTGCTGCGACTGCAACAACAGGTTAGCCAACAGCGTCTGCGTGAGGGCAAGGTTGAATTTGCGATTGCCATCGGTATTGGCGAGATGATACCCCCAGCGCTTTCGACCCAGCGTCGCCAGCCGACGCTCGTTGCGCAAATGCCTGCCTTGGCTAAGCAACAAGCCCACTACTTAGCCAGCATGGCGGAGGGAAATAGCATTAGTGTGAGCGAACGCTTTGTGGAAGCGTGGTCGCTCGCCAGTGCGCTGGCCGGTGCAAAACCCGCCGAGCGAACCCGCGCGGCCCTGAGTTGCAGCGGCCTTTTGCCCCCCTACGACGACATCGTCGAGCAACACTTGCAGGGTATCTTAAAAGCGCGCCCCTAGGCGCCAACGTCTCCGGCACGACGCCAGGCACCGGCGTCGCCTAACACCACAAAGCTGGGATTGATACGGTCGGGGTTGCGACCGTAGCGCAGCGGTTGTCCTTGCAAATCCACCACGGCACCACCGGCGGCCTCTACGATGGCTTGACCCGCGGCGCTATCCCACTCACCGGTCGGCCCCAAACAGGGATAGATATCGGCGCGCCCCTCCGCCACGTGGGTAAATTTCAGCGCGCTGCCGAGGGTAACCGTGGATATACCGTACTCAGCGACTAGCGAGGCACTGGCCAAAAAATTATTGGCCGACTTGGCGCGCCGGCGGCTGACCGCGGCAACAATATCGTCGCTCAGCGGCCGACAGGCCAAGGGTTGCGACACACCATGACGTGTTATTTGCGGAGCCACACCGCGCCCGCCAAAAAAGAAATCGCCACTCACCGGCGCGTAAATAGCACCCAATATGCTGCGATCGCCTTCGATTAGGGCAATATTGATGGTGAACTCACCGGTGCGTTCGATAAACTCGCGGGTGCCATCCAGTGGGTCGATCAACCAGTAGCGTGCTGCGTTGGGCAAGAGAAACTGGCGCGGATCACTTTCTTCCGACACGATCGGCAGGCGGGGCTCTAAACCCCCGAGGGCGTCGATAACAACCTCGTTCGAAGCGAGATCTGCCGCGGTAAGGGGGGAATTGTCACTCTTGCGGGATATTTCCAGACCCTCTGCCTGCTGATAATGCGCCAGCACCACCTCACCCGCCGCGCGACATACGGCGTATAACTGTTCCGACCAGTCGGCCGGGATGGTGAAACTGCTGTTCGGCAAAACAATCCCCGTGGCGATGAATGGCTTCATTGTAACTCTTATCGGCCGGGGCGGTGAGATTTTTGACCACAGGGGCGCATGATCTAAGTCACATTAGAGGCGATATGGTATTATGTTGTCCCTCAAATAAGCGTGGAAACTATGATTAACTGGGACGACATCGACACAGTATTGCTCGACATGGACGGCACCCTGCTGGACCTGCACTACGACAATTTTTTCTGGATGAGCTACCTGCCCAAACACTACGCCAAATTTAAGCGCATTAAACGCTGGGAGGCGTGGGCCGAGCTAGAACCCATGATGCAGTCCAACCGCGGCACCTTGGCCTGGTATAGTCTCGACTACTGGACCGAAAAATTGGGCATCGACATCCCTACCCTGAAGCGCGAAGTTGCCCACATGATTGAGATTCGCCCGTTTGTGGTGGAATTTCTCACCGGGCTGCGCGAACACGGCAAGAAGCTGTACCTGGTCACCAACGCCCACAACAAGACGCTCGCCATCAAGGTAGAACAAACCGGTATCGACCGCTGGTTTGACCGCGTGATTGTGTCGCACGATCTCGGCTTGCCGAAGGAAGATCCCGAATTTTGGCACCGCATGCGCGCCCTACACCCTTTTGACCCTGCGCGCAGCCTTTTGATCGACGACACCGAATCGGTGCTGGCCTCGGCCCAGCGCGCTGGCATCGCCCACCTGCTGACCCTATTGCAACCCGATAGCCACAAAGACTTACGCTCCCAAACGCTGTTCCGCGGCATCCACCACTTCGATGAAATTTTGCCCGGAGCCACGCCATGAGCGACAAGGTCAGGCTCGACAAGTGGCTGTGGGCGGCGCGTTTTTTCAAGACGCGTAGCCTCGCCAAAGCCGCCATTGAAGGTGGTAAGGTGCGCTATGACGGCGCCAGCTGTAAAGTCAGTAAAGAAGTGCAAATAGGTGCATTGCTGACCATTCGCCAGGGCTGGGACGACAAGATTGTCGAAGTTATTGCGCTGTCCGACCAGCGCCGCGGTGCGCCCGAAGCCCAGCTGCTGTATTGCGAGACCGAAGAGAGCATTGCCGCGCGTCAGCAAACCGCCCTGCAGCGCAAGTTGACCAGCGCTGGCATGGCGGCACCGCCGTCGCGGCCCAGCAAAAAAGACCGTCGCCAAATTCACCGTTTTAAACAAACCAACGATTTCGAATAGAGAATGACCATGGCCAGCCAAGACCAAATTCTGCGCTTTATGTTTGACGAGACCGATATCCGTGGCGATGTCGTGACCCTCATGGAAAGCTACCAAACCGCTGTTATCAGCCACAACTATCCTATCGGCGTGAGCAAACTGCTGGGTGAGTTCGTTGCCGCCGCGGTACTGTTGAGCACTACCATTAAATTTGCCGGCAGCGTGATTCTGCAGGCTCGCAGCGACGGCCAGATTCCAACCATCATGGCTGAGTGCACCAACGATCTGCGCATTCGTGCCATCGCTCGTGACGCGGAAAACGCCACCAGCGAAGATTTTCGCGAACTGCTGGCAGGCGGCACCCTCGCCATCACCATCGATCCGCTTAAAGGCAAACGCTATCAAGGCATTGTCCCGCTCAGCGGCGCCAGTTTAGCTGAGTGCTTGGCCGACTACTTCCTGCAATCCGAGCAACTCAACAGCATGTTTTGGTTAGCCGCCGATGGCCAGCGTTGCGGGGGTTTCATGCTGCAGGAACTGCCACCCAGCAAGGAAGTTAAACCCGAACTGCGTGAGCAACAGTGGGAGCACTTTAGCCACTTGGCGCAAACCCTTACCCACGAAGAACTGCTGGGCCTCGAACACCAAGACTTGCTGTATCGCCTGTATCACGAAGACAAGGTTCGGCTGTTCGACAGCCGCGAAGTTCGCTTTGGCTGCAGCTGTTCCGAAGCGCGCACCAGCGAATTGATTCGCTCGATAGGCCGCGCCGAAGCGGATAGCATCATTGCCGACGAGGGCGTCATTCAAATCGTTTGTGAATTCTGTAACCACGACTACCAATTCGACAGCGTGGCGGTGGCCAGTATCTTTGCCGAGGATGACCAGTCGCTACACTAGTCCACATCATTCATTTGAATGTAGGGCATTGCGAAATACGACTTAGCAGATTGCTAATTTATTGCCATACTATCCACAACATCTCAAAGAAGATGCCATAGAGCCCCACAAGGGGCCGATATTCGTCTTACCAAGACGTCACGGAATAGGAAACAGCAATGACCCACCAATTGGACAGCATTACGGTGCACACCGATCTGTGCCCCGCAGAACTCGTCGAAGCCGCCCTACAACGCGGTGAAGGCTATCTCGCCGACAACGGCGCCCTCGTCGTGACCACAGGTGCACGCACCGGCCGCTCTACCGCCGACCGCTTTATCGTGCAAGAGCCCTCTACCGAGGACGCCATCGATTGGGGCAGCGTTAACCGCCCCTTTCCCGCCGACAAATTCAACGCTCTGTGGGATCGTGTCGATGCCTATTTAGCGGGCAGCGATCACTACCTGCAACACCTGCACGTTGGCGCCAGTGACGATCACTATCTGCCGGTCAATGTCTACACCGAAACGGCGTGGCAAAGCCTGTTTGGTCGCAACATGTTTGTGCGCCCAGACAAGTTTAACCCCAAGGCAAAAAACGAGTGGACGGTTATCAACGCCGCCAATTTCGTGTGCGATCCCGCCCGCGACGGCACCAACAGCGACGCGGTGGTATTGATCAACTTCGCGCAACGCAAAGTCTTGCTGGCGGGCATGCGCTACGCCGGCGAGATGAAAAAAGCCATGTTCTCGGTGCAAAACTTCCTGTTACCAGAAAAAGAAGTGATGCCCATGCACTGTTCGGCCAACGTCGGCGAACACGGCGACACCACACTCTTTTTCGGCCTGTCGGGCACCGGCAAAACCACCCTGTCGGCCGATCCCACTCGCTACTTGATCGGCGACGACGAGCACGGCTGGGGCGAGGGTCAGGTGTTCAACTTTGAAGGCGGCTGCTACGCCAAAACCATTAATCTGAGCCGCGACAACGAACCGGTGATCTACGACGCCATTCGCTTTGGCGCGATCGTCGAAAACGTCGTCACCAACGAGCGCAGAGCTGCTGATTACTACGACACCAGCCTGAGCGAAAACGGTCGTTGCTGCTACCCGCTGGAGCACATCGCCAAGCGTGTGCCGCAAAACAACGGCGCCGAGCCCAACACGGTGATCTTCCTTACCTGCGACGTGTCTGGCGTGTTGCCACCGCTTTCTATTCTTAGCAAGCAGGCGGCCGCCTACCACTTCTTATCGGGCTATACCGCGCGCGTTGGCTCCACCGAAATGGGCGCCGAAGCTGGCATTCATCCCACCTTCTCCACTTGCTTTGGCGCGCCCTTCATGCCACGCCCTGCAGGCGAATACGCAGAACTGCTGATGGAGCGCATCGAAAAATCGGGCGCCAAGGTCTACTTGGTCAACACCGGTTGGACCGGCGGCTCGGGCGCCCCTGGCGGCAGTGGCTCGCGCTTCCCCATCCCCGTGACTCGCGCGGTAGTGGCTGCAGCGCAAAGCGGCGCCTTAATCGGTTGCGAAACCACCCACATCGACGCCTTGAATTTGGACGTACCGCTGAGCATTCCCGGCGTGCCCGATCACTTCGTGGACCCGCGCAACGGTTGGGAAAGCGTCGATGCATACAACGAGCAGGCGTCGAAATTAGCGGCATTGTTCCAGAAAAACATGCAAAAGTTCGACGTTTCTGACGCCATCATCGCCGCAGGCCCTCACGCCTAGTGCAACAAAGCGCCGGCTCCCGCTGGCGCTCTAACAATTCCCCTGTCAAAAAACAAGACTCCCCAGCGACGGTTGTTTGCCGTATATTCGCTTTGAATTTTTTGTGGAAGACAGTCAGTAATGAACAGCATCAATCAACGCATCGCCGACGAACTCAAGGTCGCCGCCAATCAAGTCAACGCCGCCGTCGCCCTGCTCGACGAAGGCGCCACCGTGCCCTTCATCGCGCGCTACCGCAAAGAGGTCACCGGTGGTTTAGATGATACCCAAATGCGTTTCCTAGAAGAGCGGCTGCAATATCTGCGCGATATGGAAGATCGCCGCAGCGCCATCCTCAAAAGCATCGATGAACAGGGTAAACTGACCCCCGAACTGAAAAACGACATTCTTGCCGCGGATACCAAAACGCGCCTGGAAGATCTCTACCTACCCTACAAGCCCAAGCGTCGCACCAAGGCGCAGATCGCCCGCGAAGCCGGACTGCAAGGCTTGGCTGACGCGCTGCTAGCCGACCCAGCGCTCGACCCAGAGGCAACCGCCGCGGCCTATCTGAACCCCGAGCACGCCATCGCCACCAGCAAAGACGCCCTCGATGGCGCCAAGCAAATTCTCATGGAGGAGTTCGCAGAGGACGCCTCGCTGCTCGGCAAACTGCGCCAATTTCTGTGGGACAACGCCCTGGTCACCTCGGCGGTCATCGCTGGCCAAGAGAGCCAAGGCGAAAAATTCCGCGACTATTTTGAGCACAGCGAACCACTCAAATCCGTGCCCTCGCACCGCGCATTGGCGCTGTTTCGCGGCCGCAAAGCTGGCGTGCTGAGCTTGGCTTTGCGCCTGCCTGACGAAGAGGACAGCCTCAGCGCGGTGCACCCGTGCGAGATCATCATCGCCGAACACCACAGTATTCGCGACGCCGGCCGCCCTGCTGATCGCTGGTTGCGCGAAGTGGTGCGCTGGACTTGGCGCGTCAAACTGCTGACCCACCTCGAGACCGACCTGCTCGGCCAGGTGCGCGACAGCGCCGAAGACGACGCCATCAAGGTGTTTGGTGCCAACTTGAAGGACCTACTACTAACGGCGGCGGCCGGTCAAAAGGCCACCATTGGCCTCGACCCTGGACTGCGCACCGGTGTAAAAGTGGCGGTGATCGATGCCACAGGCAAGGTCGTCGACCACTGCGCCATCTACCCCAACCCGCCGCAGAACAAAATTGCCGAGTCGGCCAAGATTTTGGTCAATCTGTGCAAAAAGCACGACGTCGCCCTGATCAGTATCGGCAACGGCACCGCCTCACGCGAAACCGACCGCTTTGTCGGTGAAGTCCTTAAACTGATCCCCGACATGAACATTAAAAAGGTCATGGTGAACGAGGCCGGCGCATCGATTTACTCCGCATCAGAATACGCGGCCCGCGAATTTCCTGATCTCGACGTCACCATCCGTGGTGCGGTGTCGATCGCACGCCGCCTGCAAGACCCCCTAGCGGAACTGGTGAAGATCGATCCCAAGTCAATCGGGGTGGGCCAATACCAACACGACGTTAACCAAACGCAACTGGCGCGCACCCTCGACGCGGTGGTGGAAGATTGTGTAAACGCAGTGGGCGTTGACTTAAATACCGCATCCATCCCGCTATTGAGCCGCGTGTCGGGTCTGAACAACACCCTCGCCACCAACATTGTCGATTTCCGCGACCAGCACGGCGCCTTTGCCAGCCGCAAAGACCTTCTCAAAGTACCCCGCTTTGGCGATAAGACCTTTGAGTTAGCGGCGGGCTTTTTGCGCGTGGCTGGCGACAACCCACTCGACAACTCCTCGGTACACCCGGAGTCCTACCCCGTGGTCGAGCGCATCGCCAGCAGCAGTGGCCGCCAACTCAACAGCATTATCGGCGACGTGAGTTTTCTGCGCGCGCTAAAACCGCAGGAGTTTATTAGCGAGACCGTCGGTCTGCCCACCATCAAGGACATTCTGAGCGAACTAGAAAAACCCGGTCGCGACCCGCGCCCCGAGTTTGTCACCGCCGACTTTAAAGAGGGTGTAGAAACCATCAAGGATCTCGAACCCGGCATGATTCTGGAAGGCGTGATCAGTAACGTGACCAACTTCGGTGCCTTTGTCGATATTGGCGTACACCAAGACGGTCTGGCACACATCTCGGCGCTGTCGAACAAGTTCGTCAAAGACCCGCGCGAAGTCGTCAAGGCTGGCGATATCGTCAAAGTGAAGGTGATCGAGGTAGAGGTTGCTCGCAAGCGTATCGCCCTGAGCATGCGGATGGATGACGAGATTGGCCAAAAGACCAGCGAGCGACCCAGCAAGCCTGCGGCAAAACAAAATATGGCGCGACAAAACCCGCCCAGTGGGTCTACTATGGGATCCATGGGCGCCTTGCTACAACAGGCGATGAAAAAGAAGTAATCAGACTAAAGAGAGAAAACAATGGCTGCTATTGGCGATAAAATCCCCTCAATTACGCTTTCGGTGATGGGTGCCGAAGGTCCCGAGGCCTTTAACATTGCGGACTTCTGTGCCGGCAAGAAAGTAGTACTGTTTGCCGTACCCGGTGCGTTCACCCCCACTTGCTCGGCGGCTCACCTGCCCGGCTACGTGGTGCACGCCGACACCCTGAAAGCAAAAGGCGTTGACGCCATCGTTTGCACCTCGGTCAACGACGTGTTCGTTATGAATGCCTGGGGCAACGCGTCTAATGCTGAACAAATCGTGATGGCAGCCGACGGCAACGCCGAGCTGGCTAGCGCCTTGGACTTGGTATTGGACGCTGAGGGCTTTGGCATGGGCAAGCGCAGCTGCCGCTACGCCATGATTGTGGACAACGGTGAAATTACCGCGCTGAATGTCGACGAGGGCGGCGGTCTGGATAAGAGCTCGGCAGAGAGTATTCTCGCGCTGCTTTAAACCACACCAATGATCGTCATCACGGCGGTGATGACGATCGCTCCCAACACATTCAAACGCCACCCCACCTTGGCCATATCGGCCGCCGAAATATAACCCGAACTAAACACCACCGCATTGGGTGGCGTCGCGATGGGCAGCATGAACGCGCACGATGCACTCAGTACCGCGGGCAACATCAAGGCCAGTGGCGCAATATCTGCCACCACCGCGGCTGCGGCCAATATAGGCAACAACAGACTGGCGCTAGCGGTATTACTGGTCACCTCGGTTAAGAAGGTCACCAATAGGCACACCAGTAGTACCATCAGTAGCGGCGGTAGCGCGGTCGCACTTGCCAACTGCTCGGCCACCAACTGGCTCAAGCCGGTCTCTTTAAAAGCAGTGGCGATAGACAGACCACCGGCGAACAGCAGCATCACACCCCACGGCACGTCCCGCGTCGCCTGCCATGAAAGTAGGCGCTCGCTTTCACCCTTCGCTTTGGGCAGAGCAAACAACAGCACCACCGCGATTAAGGCCACCGAAGCATCGTTGGCCCAGGGCAGATCGAACCAGCTTTTCCAGCCACCCCATGGATCGGTGCGCGTCATCCACGCCAGCGCGGTAAAACCAAATACCCACAGCACGCGTCGCTCTTCACTGCGCCACGGTCCCAATTGGATATCGGGCGCATCGATCGTTCCCTTGAGATGGCGCGTTAACATCCAGGCGGCCAGTGGTAGCAAAACGATAACCGCGGGCATGGCCCACATCATCCACTGCAAAAAGCCCACTTCGGTGCCCGTTTGCTGTTGATAGACCTGCATGAAGACGAGATTGGGCGGCGTACCGATTGGAGTAGCCATACCGCCGATACTACAGGCGTAGGCGATACCTAAGAACAAGGCGGTGGCGAGTCCTTCATCGCCGCTATCCTGCACAGCCGCGACCGCAATCGGCAACAACACTAAGGCTGTCGCTGTATTGGAAATCCACATACTGAGGAAGGCCGCCGCCAACATGAAACCCCACACCAAGTGGCGCGGGTGTTCGGCACCGACCATTTTCACCATCAGCAGCGCTACGCGGCGGTGGGCGCCGGTCGACGTCATCGCTACCGACAACAGACAGCCGCCCAACATCAGCAACACCAGCGGGCTGCCATAGGCCTGCGCAACCTGTTGAGGCGAGAGAACGTTGAGCAAGGGAAAGGCGGCGATCGGCAGCAGCGAGGTGATGGGAATGGGCACCGCTTCGGTCAGCCACCACAACACGCACCAGGCGGTAATAGCGGCGGCAATCGCACTGTTTTGTGGCTGCCCAGATTGCGCGACCAGCAAGCCGGTAAGCACCGCCAACACTGGCCCTGCCAACACCCAAAGCGAGGTTTTCGCCTGCCCCATTATCACACTCCTTTTAATACGTCGCTTCTGTGTAAGTCGGCGTCTAGTGATACCTCTGCCCGCGCCGATTTATCTGCTATTATGCGCACATGAATCAGCTTAGCGATAGTTTTGGCAGACAAATTACCTACTTGCGGCTTTCCGTCACGGATCGCTGTGATTTTCGCTGTGTCTATTGCATGGCCGAAGAGATGACCTTTGTGCCGCGCAAAGACGTGCTGTGCTTCGAGGAACTGTCGCTGGTGGCACGCGCCTTCGTGGAACTGGGGGTCGAAAAGATTCGCCTTACCGGTGGAGAGCCGCTGGTGCGCAAAGACATCGTGTACGCGGTAGAGAAAATTGCCGCCATCGACGGTCTGCGCGAATTGTGCCTATCGACCAACGCCTCCAAATTGCGTCACTATGCGCCCGAACTTAAGCGCGCCGGCGTACACCGCATCAACGTCAGTTTGGACAGTTTGCAGCCCGAGCGCTTCAAACAACTGACGCGCACCGGCGATGTCGCCACGGTCATTGATGGCATTGACGCCGCCATTGAGGCGGGTTTTAGTGGGCTAAAAATTAATGCGGTGGTGCTGCGCGGGCGCAACGACGACGAAATTCTCGACCTGGTCGAATTTGCCCGCCAACGCGCCATCGATATCAGTTTCATCGAAGAAATGCCCCTCGGCGCCATTGTCGAGCACGACCGCGCACTGGCCTTTATGCCCAGCGATGACATCCGCGCTGTGATCGAGAGTCGCTACCCGCTGACCGCAAGCGAACACAGCACCGGCGGCCCATCACGCTACTTCAGCATGGCCGACAGCCCCAGCCGGGTGGGCTTTATTTCACCGCATAGCAATAACTTTTGCGGCGCCTGCAACCGCGTGCGAGTGACGGCTGAGGGCAAACTTTTACTCTGTTTAGGCAATGAAGACGCCCTCGACCTGCGTGCAATTGTGCGCGGCGAAAGCGACCCACTGCCCGCGCTCAAAGCGGCCATTATCGGCGCCATGTCGCGCAAACCCGAGAAACACCACTTTGATCTCGACGCGCCGGTAGATATCGTGCGCTTCATGAACGCAACGGGCGGGTGATTTGTTCCCCACACTGGCATACAATTAAACAGCCTACGCTGAACTGGAATCTAGGAATGAACCACTGCCTACGCACACTGCAACGCGCCAGCGCGATCATCGTCATGATCTTGCTCGCTCTCGCCCCCCCAGCGTTTGGCAGTGACACCAAATTTGCCATCGAACCTCGGGTCGAAAACGGCGTGATCAATCTGCAGCAATGGCATGTAGGTCGCCACCCCATCCTCAATTTGAACGGCGGTTGGCGCTACAGCCCCGGCGAGAAAATTACCCCCGACAACATCGACACTATTAGCTACACCCGCGAGATCCCGGATCTATGGGGCGTCCCACAGCAAGACGGTGAGCGCTGGGTTTTCAGCAAACAAGGTCACGCGGGGTACGCACTGACACTTAACCACCTTCCCGAGCGGCCACTGGCGCTCCACCTTAATCGCATTTGCTCCAGCGCCGATATTCAACTGCGAGACAGCCGCGGCCAATGGCGACAACTGGGCCAGGTCGGCACCCCCGGTAACGACGACACCGACACCGTACCTCACGTCCGCCCGGTCATCATTAACTTACCCACCGATCTACGCGGCGAGTCAACACTGGTGATCAATGTTAGCAACTTCCACCTGCGCGACGGTGGTATCTGCGACCGCATCGAACTCGGCACACCGTCGGCACTGAAAACCGCCGAACTGCAGACCACCGCGACCACCATGATGACCTTGGGCATCTTGTTTGGGGTTGGCCTTTACAGCCTCGGCCTCAGCATCCAAAACCCCATTGAATCATCGAGCAAGTGGTTGATCGCCGTATGTGTTAGCGGCGCGGCGTTCTTCATTTCATCGGAATCCATGCTGGAAGTACTGTTCCCAGACCCCTCCAGCACCAGCTTTGAATTGCACTACAAACTGCGCTATCTCGGCTTACTGTTTTTTGCCCCGGCATTGCACCGGCTCTGTTTGGGCGCCCTCAAACGCCGCAATGAAAGCCAATTAGAGCGCTACCAGCGCATGGTGTTGTGGCTGTTTGGCGTGTTCATCCTGTTCTTTTCAGCAGCCGACTTCACCCTGTTTGTGCCGGTGCTCGCGGCCCTGTTTGCCTACAACATGTTCCGCAGCATCCTCGAGGTCTACCGCGCCTGGCAGTACCGCGAACCGGGGTCGCTGTGGCTACTGGTCGGTTTGGTGGCGTTGGGCATCGCCATGTTGCTGCAACCCCTCAGCTACACACTCCACAACGAGTCGCGGCTAGCGATTCAAGCGGCGGTGGTGGTTTTCGTGTTCTTGCAAAGCCAGTTTATCGGCCTGCGCTTCAATAACGCCTTGAGCGAGTCGCGCTTCTTGTCTGAACACTTGCAAGAAGAGATTTCACGCAAGACCCGCGATCTGCGACAACAGCAAAAAGAACTGATGTCGGTGCGCGGCGAATTGCAGGCGGCCTCATTCGTCGACAAGACCACCGGTATTTACAGCCGCGCCTACTTTGAAAACCAGCTCAACATTGAGTGGAGCCGCTGTTTGCGTGAACAACGCCCGATGGCGCTCATTCTCTTCGATATGGACGGTTCGAAAATCGTCAACCGCGACTACGGCCGCGCCGCCGGTGACCAGTGGCTATTTCACTTCGCCCACCACCTCGGCGACAGCGTACGCCGTCAAAGTGATATCGCGGCGCGTTACGGCGGTGATGAGTTTGTTCTATTGTTACCGGACTGCGACCTGTTTGAAGCGACTACCATCGCCGAGCAGTTCTTGGCGCATATCCACAATGAAGCGTTAGAAATTGGCGGCCAATCGATTGGCTTCTCGGTCACCGCTGGCGTACAAGCCACCGTGCCCAACGAAGACAGCACCGCCACCGAAGAGCTTATCAACCGCGTCGTTGTCGCCCTGCACCACGCCAAAGAAAACAAGCGCGGTCAGGTACACACCTACCGCCCGAAAAAAACGTCCAGCGACGAGGAATAACGTTGACTATTGTATCCCCTGCCGCCCTCGCCGCACGGCTTGATAAGCCCGTTTCTGCCAGCTTGCAGCGCGGTATAGAGAAGGAAACCCTGCGCCTTGAACCCAATGGCCAACTGTCGCAACAGCCCCATCCTGCGGCGCTGGGCTCGGCGCTGACCCACAGCCACATCACCACCGACTACTCGGAGGCGCTGCTGGAGTTTATTACCCCGGTTGGCGCCAGTGCCGATGAGGTACTCAAGGTGCTGGAGGATGTGCACCGTTTTACCTACGCAAACATCGGCGACGAACTGCTTTGGACCGCCAGCATGCCCTGCATTCTGCCGGGAGATAACAACATTCCTATTGCCCGTTATGGCAGTTCCAATATCGGCCAGCTCAAAGAGGTTTACCGCATTGGCTTGGGTAATCGCTACGGCCGCTTGATGCAGACCATCGCCGGTATCCACTACAATTTTTCGGTCGATGATGCCTTTTGGGATGCACTGATCGCCGAACAGGGATACAACGGCGAAAGACAGGCCTTTATCAATGAAAAATACCTCGGGTTAATCCGCAACTTCCGCCGCTATTCGTGGTTATTAATCTATTTATTTGGTGCCTCACCTGCGGTGTGCCGCTCCTTCCTTGGAGACCGTGAGCACCATTTAACCGCTATCGATCACGGCACCTATGGCCTGCCCTTCGGCACCTCGTTGCGGATGGGCGACTTAGGCTACACCAGTAATGCACAGGAAAACCTCAGCGTGTGTTACAACCAACTCGATCGTTACTGCGACGACTTGGTGGCGGCAATTCAGGATCCGGTACCCGCCTATCAAGCAATCGGTAACCGCGATGCCGAGGGCAACTTCCTGCAATTGAACGAGAGCCTGCTACAAATCGAAAACGAGTTTTACTCGACCATTCGGCCCAAGCGCACCACCGCCTCTGGCGAGACACCGACCGCCGCGCTGCGCCGCGCTGGCATCGAGTACATCGAAGTGCGCTGTATCGACGTCAACCCCTATCTACCGCTGGGTATAGACGCCACGCAAATTCACTTCATCGATGCCTTCCTGCTCTACTGCCTATTACAAGACAGCGCATACTGCGATGAGCGCGAGTACAAGAGTTTTTCCGATAACCGTCGTTGCATCGTCAACCAAGGTCGTGCTCCCGGGGCAACCCTGGTCGACAGCACCCGTAACTACTGCGAAGTTGAAGTCACGGCTTGGGCGTCTGACATGCTCGATGCTATCACCGCCCTCACCAATGAACTCGGGCTGTACGACGAGACCATGCAACGCGCTATCTACGAACAACGCTGCAAAGTCGAAGATCCGGAGTGTACGCCCTCGGCGCGCATTATTAGCGACATCAAAAACAAGG
Source organism: uncultured Pseudomonadales bacterium (assembly GCA_964598145.1). Lineage (GTDB taxonomy): Bacteria > Pseudomonadota > Gammaproteobacteria > Pseudomonadales > JAHEIH01 > JAHEIH01. Next base: position 41,768 of record CAZRAM010000009.1, on the reverse strand, counting down.
ATATTTCCTACTTTAGATTCGCCATGGATCTGGCCGAAGCGCACGCCGCCCATTTCCGCAGCGCGCCACTCGACCCAGATAAAGCGGCGTTCTTTGAGCGGGAAGCGGTGGCATCGCTACAGCGCCAACGCGAGGTAGAAGCGGCCGACACGGAAAGTTTTGAAGATTTTTGGCAGCGTTACTTCCGCGATAATTACGGCCTTAACGTTGCACAATAAAGGCGTTGAAGAGCAGATCTTCGACGCCATCGGTAGTACCTATTTCGCCTAACACGAGCTGCACTTCACGCAGCAGTTCGAGCCGAATAGCGTCGCGCTGGCTGGCGTCATTAATGCGCTCAGCACTTTGCTTACTGAGATACATGATAACGGCGTGGCGAATAGCGGGCATGTGTAGATTGACATCGCCGATGACACTGCCACTGGTGCTGAGGCGCAGGTTTAGTTCCACGCGCATAAATTTTAAGCGTCCATTGGTGCCATTGCCGTAGTTGAGTACAAAGGGCGGGTCGATGTCGTAATAGATAGTGGCGGGACCAGCCGGCTGGCCTTCTTCCTGGGCGTGCGCCAGGCTGAGCCAACAGGTCAACAACATTAATAGTGTGAATGGTGCAAATCGGGACATAGGGTCTCAGAAATCAATGTTTCGGGCTATAATCGCCCATCCGTTTAAAAGTGAATCGAGTATGTCTAGCATAGCGTCAATCTTTCCAATTCGCCTCAGCAACTTCATTATTGCCGCCGGCTGTGCCGTGTTAATCGGCATTGCCCTATACATGCAACACAGCATGGGTCTAGAACCCTGCCCGCTGTGTATGACCCAGCGCGTTGCCATCATCGCGGTTGGCGTCGTGGCGGCGATTGCCTTTTTACACCACCCCGCCGGCGCCATGCGCCGCGTTTACGCTGGACTGGGCGCGCTATTTGCGGTCCTCGGCGGTGCGGTTTCGAGCCGCCAACTCTGGCTGCAAAGCCTGCCCGAAGACCAAGTACCCGCCTGCGGCCCAAGCTTGGAATACATGCTGGAAACCTTTCCCTTGGCCGATACGCTGCGCGTTATGCTGCAGGGCGACGGCAACTGTGCCGAAGTAGTGTGGACATTTATGGGGCTGAGCATCCCCGGCTGGACACTGATTGCTTTTATCGGCCTGTGCGGCGTTAACCTTTGGCAAATGTTGCGTCGCCAGTGATGTGGCTTAAAGGATTCGCCTGCCTACTGCTGTTTCAGTGCCTGGGGGAGATCCTTAAACTCGCGCTGGACATCCTCGTGCCCGGTCCAGTGCTGGGCATGTTTTTACTGTTTGCCTATCTGGTGGTGCGCGGTGACATGGGCGCTGGCCTACAACAGGCGAGCTCACCCTTGATACAAAATCTCGCGCTGCTGTTTGTACCCACCACCGTGGGTATCTTTTTTCTCGGTGCCGACTTCGATGGTCAATGGGCAGCCTTCATCTTAACAAGCTTCGTCGGCACCTTGATTGCCTTGGTCGTCGTCGCTCTGGTACTGCGTGCCGCCATTCCCCATGAAGACGACCATCATGCGTGAGATGGCCCAACAACTGCTGGATAGCCCGCTGTTTGCGCTTACCCTAACCGTGGGCCTTTTCCTAGCGTTCAACGCCCTCTATCAGCGCAGCCAACGGATGCCTCTGCTGCACCCTTTGATTTGGTCGCCCAGCGCCGTCGGCTTAGTGCTCATCCAGTTGGATATCGACTATCGCCAGTACTTTGCCCACACCGAGGTGCTAATGTTTTTACTTGGCCCCGCTACCGTGGCCTTGGCGGTGCCACTGTTTCAGCAGGTGCGACGCATCCGCCGCATGCTGTTTGGCACGCTGTTATCGACAGTACTGGGCGCCAGCCTTGCGACCGCCATTGCGGTGGTGATCGCCTACATCGCAGGGGCCAACCACAGCACCTTGATGTCGCTTCTGCCCAAAACGGTCACTACCCCCATCTCCTATGCATTGGCAGAACAATTTGGCGGTAGTGGCACGGTCGCCGCCGCCGCCGTGATGGTGACGGGTTTAACCGGGGTGATCTTTGGCCCGCCCATTTTAAAACTGCTGGGCATCACGGATGAACGGGTGATGGGATTTACACTGGGCTTGGTGTCGCACGGCACGGGCACCAGCCGCGCCTTTGATATCAGCCCCGTCGCCGGGGCTTTTGCCAGCCTCGGCATGGGCCTTGCCGGCGCCTTTATCGCCGTGGCCCTGCCGCTGCTGGTGGTGTGGTTCTTCTAGTAAGCCGCCACCGTGCCGTCTTTGCGCATTTCGGTGGCGCCGACATAGGCGCCGCTATTAGGATCAATGGCAATCGCTTGATACCCGCCGAACATCACTCCGCGATCATCGACCTTCACTTGGTGCCCCATGGCGCGCAGTTTCATCACGGTCTCCGCCGGCACGCCAGTTTCCACGTGTAGTGTACCGAGCGGGTCAAACGACAAGGCTTCAGGGGTGCGCCCGCCATCGTGAAGGAAACGCGCGGCATCGCCTGCCTCCTGCACATTCATGCCGTAATCGACCATATTCACCACAATCTGTACATGTCCCTGGGGCTGCATGCCACCGCCCATCAAGCCAAAGCTCATTACAGGCTTGCCATCCTTGCTAAGGAAAGCGGGAATAATGGTGTGGAAGGGACGCTTGCCGGGGGCATATACGTTGGGATGCCCCTCTTGCAGGGCAAACAGTTCACCGCGGTCTTGCAACATAAAGCCCATGCCGTCGGGCACCAAGCCTGAGCCCATTCCACGGTAGTTAGATTGAATCAGCGACACCATCATGCCGTTACCGTCAGCTACTGTCAGATAGGTGGTGTCGCCCTCACCTTCCAGCTTGACCTCACCCGCCGATACTTCGGGCATCGCCTTATCTGGATCGATCAACGCGGCGCGCGCCTTGCCGTAGGCATCGGACAACAACTGCTGATAGGGTATCTTGGCAAAATCGGTATCGGCGTAGTAGCGCGCCATGTCTTCAAAGGCCAGTCGCTTGGCCTCCACCATCAGGTGGAAAACCTGAGCCGAATCGCGCGGCATACTGGCAAGGTCAAAGTTTTTCAAAATGCTCAACATTTGCAGCGCGGCCATGCCCTGACCATTTGGGGGAAGTTCATGCAATGTATAGCCGCGGTAGTCTACCGATAGCGGCGTCACCCATTCGCCGCGGTGTTCGGCGAAGTCACGGTAGCGCAATGGCGCATCGATACGCTGCAAGTAGGCGTCCATACGCTTGGCCAATTCGCCCTTGTAAAACGCATCGCGTCCACCTTGGGCGATAGCGCTCAGGGTATTTCCCAAATCGGGGTTGCGAAACATTTCTCCAGCCACGGGTGACTTACCCTCTTTGAAGTAAGTCGAGCGTGCATTGTCCAGTTCTTCCACCATGGGCGCCACTTGTTCAAAGCGACGCTGGTTACCAGCGAAGTAGTAGGCGATCACCGGGCTGACGGGAAAACCTTGGTGGGCGTATTTAATCGCAGGGGCCAGCACCTGCTGCATCGGTAATTTGCCAAACCGCTCGTGCAAGGCAAACCAAGCGTCGACGGTACCGGGTACGGTCACCGACAAACTGCCATGGGAGGGGATGCCCTCGTAGTCGGCTGCGAGTGCACCGCTCGCCTTCATATCGGCGATGCGCTGTAGTAATTGTTCTAAGGTCTGCCCGCTAGGAGAGCGACCCGAGCCGTTGTAACCACTGAGGGATTGACCGTCCCAAACGATGGCGAACAGATCGCCGCCAATACCGTTGCCCGTAGGCTCCATTAGACCCAGTGCCGCGTTGGCCGCGATAGCGGCGTCTACCGCGGAGCCACCCGCCTGTAACACATCGATGGCCACTTGCGAAGCCAGCGGCTGCGCGGTTGCCGCCATACCATTGGCGCCATACACCGGGCTGCGCGACCAATCAAATCCCACTGGGCGGGCGCCAGGGCCAAGCTCGGCACGACTACTATTGCTGAACGCCGCCGCGGCGAAAATAATGAACAACGCCGCGCCTACCGACCACCAGCGATACTTTGAACGCGAACGACCACAACAATCACTGCTGTTATCCATCTGATGTCTCCCAAAACACATGATGTGTTTACGCTAGCATAACCATGGCAGCCCCACATGGGCGATTCTCGCCATGCTTTGTGACACCTTTGTATTGCGCAGCCTCAAATAACGCGATAAGGTCAACGCATCACTGAAGAGAGACTTACCATGGACGCAAACGCACCCGCCCTATTTGAAGAAGTACAAGGCCTACTCGACCGCTGGCTTGCAGAGCGTACCGATCTTATTCAAGCCTTTCACGGCGCCAATGAACGCCCTGAAGACGACCTCGACGACGCGCCACTGGCTAAATTTTGCAATATATTGGTCGACTATGTATCTGCGGGGCATTTTGAGGTGTTCCAGAAACTGGTCGCCGAAGCTAAGAGCTTTGAAGACGAACAGCACATCCGCGAAGCGCTCGACCTGTTTCCAGAAATTAGCTCAACCACCGAAGTGGCACTAGAATTCAATGACCACTTTGAAGCAGCGCAAGACAAATTGGCGCTTGAAATTGAACTGGCTACCATGCGCGACGTGCTCGCTACACGCTTTGCCTTGGAAGATCGCCTAATCGACATTCTACACACGTCGCACGAGGTAGCCCTAAACTAACACGGAGCCCTATGCTCAGACGTGCGTTTGGTCTATCTACCATCTTTTTTACCGGCGCGCTGGCCCTAGCAGGCTGCAGCGCCAAATCCCCCCACGAGTCCCTTGAGGTTGCCGTTGACGGTCTTTACGGCGGTGCGCTATCCGACGACGCCAGCCACGCGATGGTGGCGGCCTTTACGCACGGCGGCTCTTACTGGCAACTGAGACCTGGCGAGCGACTGTTCGATTGGAAGCACGGCGACGGTGAGAGCAACATCACCAGCGCAGCCTTTTCACCCGACGGCCGCTATGTGATGACCTCCGATCGGCAAACAATGGTGCTGTGGGATGCCGTCACAGGCGAAGACATCACCTATTGGCGTGCCCCCGCCGAAGTCCACGCCATTGCCATTAGCAACGCCACCGATATCGGCGTGCTCGCCGCCCTCGCCCTCGACAACCACACCGCTGTGATCTTTAACGCCAGCCGTGGCCGTGTACTGCGCGAGTTTTTACACTACAACCGCGTGCGGACTGTCGATATCAGCGCCGATGGGCGCTGGATGTTATCCGGCTCTGAAGATCACAGCGCGGTGTATTGGTCGGTCGCAGATGGGCGCGAAGTCAGCCGCTATCAACACGGCGATGAAGTGAGATTGGTCAAACTGTCGGACAACGGCGAGTTGGCCTTTAGCGTCAGCAAATACGACAAAGCGGCGGTGTGGCGCACCAATGATGCTAGCGACGTCGCCGAGGTACCCATTCTTGGCGACGCCCTTCGCCGCGGCCGCACCTTTGCTGCGGGCCGCTTTAACGCCGACAACAGCCAGCTGTTAACGGGCAGCTCCGATCGTATGGTGCAATTGTGGCAACTACCTGGCATGGAAGAAATCGCCCGCTGGGAAATGCCCAAACGCTCGGCGTGGAAGCCGACCGGGGCAGCGGTGGTGGATGTGGGCTTTAACCGCGCGGGCGAGGTGGTGGCGATCGCCTCAAACGGCACCGTCCACCACATGCAACCTTAATTGGCGTTGTCTTCCAACTCTTTGAAGTGATTGGATTCCATACCAATCAGTCGCTTGGCCCAGTGCTGTAGGTCTTTGGCGACAAAGTACAATACAGGGATCAGTATCAAGGTCACCACGGTAGAGAACAAAATACCAAACGCCAGCGACGTCGCCATCGGCTTCACGAACTGCGCCTGCAGCGAACGCTCTAACTGAATAGGTGCCAGGCCGACAAAGGTGGTCAGCGAGGTTAAGAACACCGCCCGGAAACGGGTTGGACCGGCCTTCATCACCGCTTCTCGCCAGCCGTGACCGGCCGCTTTATAGTGGTTAATGAAGTCCACCATCACCAGCGAGTCGTTGACCACCACACCGATCAAACCAATGATGCCGATAATGGAAATGATGCTGAGGTCAAAGCCCATGATAAAGTGGCCGGCAAAGGCACCCACCACACCGAAGGGAATTACACTCATAATCAACAGCGGCTGACCGTAGGACTTCAACGGAATCGCCAGCGCAGAGTAGATTAGAATCATCACGAACAGTGTCGCTAGCCCAAGCGTATCGGAGGTGTTTGACTGCTGTTCCGCTTCGCCACCGAAATCGATACGCACATCGGGGAAATTATCATTAACCTCAGGGATGGTTTGGCTGCGCAGGATATTCAGTACTTCGCCGGGTTCGACTTTGGACTTATCAAAGTTGGCACTCACTGACACCACACGGCGCATATCGATGCGGTTAATCACGCTCAAACCGCTGTACTCTTCGATGCGTCCCACCACGGGGAAGGGCACGCTGGTACCATTGGGCAAGCTAATCCACAGGTCGTTAATCGCGCCCAACATGCTGCGGTCGGCGCGATCGAGGCGCACAAACACGCGAATTTCGTCGCGGCCTCGCTGCACACGTTGCACTTCCATACCGTAAAACGCCTGACGAACCTGCGCCGCCAGGTCGACATTACCGAGGCCCAATGATTGGCCTTCTGGCGTGACCTGAATGTTAAATTCAGTGCCTCCGGCGTTAAAGCTATCGCGCACATCGAACACGCCGTCGATGCTCTGCAGACCAATTTTCACTTGTTCAGCTGCCATGCGCAGCTTATCGAGATTTTTACCGCTCAATTCAACTTCTAACGGCGCTAGCCCAGGGGGACCTGCGGTTTCGTTAATAATGAAGGATCTAGCCCCTTCAATCGGGCCCAACGCTTCACGAAGCCAATTCGACAATTTAACTGCATCAATGTCGCGCTCTTCACTCGGTGTTAGCTCCATCAAGACCTGTGCCGAGGTGTCACTGCCGCTAATCATAAATAAATTCTTAATCGCACTGCGCCCCATCGGATCGGCCGCTTTGTGTTTTTCATCCATCGCCAAGGCGGCATTTTGAATGCGATCGGCTAATTTATAGGTCTCGCGCCACGAAGTACCCTCTGGCATATCAAGGTTGGCGTTAATAAAATCAGACGGCACCACCGGGAAGAAAACAAAGCGCACCCAACCGGAGGGTATAAAGGCCGCCACGATGATGAAGCCGGCCAAAAAGATCGACAGCGTGGTATAGCGGTGGCTGACGGCCCAATCGAGGGTACGCTTATAGGGCCCGTGGGCGAAACGCAGCAGGTTGCCAGCACAGGCGTTCTGCACGCGGTAAAACGGCTTCAACCAACCGCGCTCTTTTTTTTCTAGGTTCACGTGGCGCAGGTGTGAGGGCAGGATGAGCTTGGTTTCCACCAGCGAGAACAAAATACAGAAAATCACCACAGGGCCTAGTTGCGACAGTGCGCGCCCGAAGCCTTCTTCGATCAATAGTGTTGGCATGAAGGCGATCATGGTGGTCAGCGCCCCAAAGGTCGTGGAGACCGCAACGCGGCGGACACCGCCCACCACCGACACCAAGCCTTTGCGCTCCTCTTGCAAACGCGCATAGGCGCTCTCGGCGGTCACGATGCCATCATCAACCAAGATACCTAGTACCAAAATAAAAGCGAACACTGACAGAATGTTGATCGAGACGGGCATACCCAGCACGTAAATACTGCCGAGGGTAGCCATCATGGCGAAGGGCACACCCAAGATCACCCAAAATGCTAGGGTAAGGTCGAGGAACAGTGCCAACACAATCACCACCAACGCCGCCCCTTGCAGGGCGTTGTCGAGCATCATATCGATACGGCTTTGCAGAATACGGGTTTGGTCCACCCAGGTTGACAGGGTGACGCCGGCGCTCAGATTGCCACGCTTAATGTCGACGTAATCGCGCACCTCTTGGGCAATCTGCAACACGTCTTGGTCGCCGACCTGCTGCACCATCAAGGTGATGGCCGGCTTACCGTCCATCACGCTCAAAACCGGTTTTTCGTTGAAGCCGTCGATGACCTTGGCGACATCGCCAATAAAGATAAAGGTGCCATCGGGGCGGGCAATAAGTGGCAGCTTTTCAAATTCTGGGCCGGTGTAAGCCTGCGACTCTGAACGCAACTTAATGGTGCCGTTATCGGTGCGCATTTGCCCACCGGGTAAATCGCGTGAGTTCTTGCGAATGGCAGCAGACACTTCATTGAAGGTTAGGCCGTAGCGCTCCATATCCTGCTGCGACACCTCGATAGAAATCTCGTAGTCGCGGTCGCCCATCATGGAGATTTCGGTCACGTTGTCCAGTTGCAACAGCTCTTCCCGAACCTGATAGGTCAGCTCTTTCAAGGAGGCGATATCCATATCCGCCGAAACGGTGACGAAGATGCCGCCGCCGCGGAAGATGGTTTCAGCGACGATGGGCTTTTCCGCGTCGAGAGGGAAGGCGGCGATACTGTCGACGCGCATTTTAATTTCGTTGACCGCCTTGCTCATATCAGAGCCGGGTAGCATTTGCACCGTGACAATACCCACGCTCTCACGCGCCACACTACGGATTTCTTTGATACCGATAACGTCGCGTACCGCCTCTTCAACCTTGATCAAAATGCCGCGTTCAACCTCTTCAGGCGAACTGCCTGGGTAGGGTACGGTGACGGTCACTTGTTCGGGCGGGAAGCTGGGAAAGACTTCTTTAGGTAACTCTTTGATGGCGATAAAACCCATCAAGATAGCCAGAACAAACAGTAAGTTGGCAGCAATCGGGTTGCTCGCCATCCAGCCGATAGGGCCGGAATTTTCGATTCTATTGTTCATTCTTAACCGCCACAGGCATGCTGTCGTACATGGTTTCAAGGCGGTTAATCACCACCTGCTCACCGCTTTCGAGGCCGCGTATAACCACATTACCAAGGCCATCGGCGTGAACCTGCTCAACCTCGCGCTTGCGGATCATACCGTCTTCAAAGACATACACCGTTGAACCGGCATGGATCGCCATTTGAGGAATCGTTGCCGCGTTAGTGACATCCTCGCCGTGCATATCAACTTCGACAAAGGCACCCAACACCAGTGGAATGCCGCCCTCTTGGGTGGCGTAGGGCTCGGGAATTTCAACCACCGCGTTCATAACGCGGGTCTGCTCGTTGAGGCGCCCCTCTAACCGCGCAAAACGCGCTGCCCAAACGCGCTCTTCACCAGCGATCTGGCGCTTGATCTCGACTTGCACACGGTTGTTTTCATTGAGGTAGACGGCGTCGCTTTGTAACAGTGGCAAGTGCACCTCGCCCAAATCCGTACCCAGCAAATTGGCCACCAATTTACCGGGGTTTAAGTACTCGCCCAATTCGACCGGGGCGCTATCTAGGATGGCGTTAAAAGGGGCGCGCACGGTGGTTTTAGAAAGGTCCAAGGTCGCTTTGCGAACCAGGTTTTCCGCGACTTCAATGTTCGCCTTAGCTTCAACGATGCGGGCTTTACGCTGCAGCGCCTCAGCGTCAGCCAACGCCACCTTGGCACTCGCCAACGAGGCCTTGGCTTGAGCTAGGGCTAATTCGTACGGAATAGATTCAATCTTCAACAACTCTTCGCCGGCCTGCACGTACTGACCCACGTTGAAGTTGGGGGATACCCACACCACAGGGCCCGCCACTTCGCTGGCCAAACGCAAAATTTGAGATGAGATGACCGTACCATGAGCGCGAATTACTATTGGCTGCGCCCCCAATTCGATAGCTTGCACCTCCACGTAGGGCAGGCGTTTGGGGGCTGGCTCAGAGGGGGGTATCTGTCGGTTAGAGACCATCACCATGGCTATGGCGATACCCACCACAAAGATTAACAGGGGGCGAACTGCGCGTTTGATCGAAAATTTCATGACGTTCCCGAGGCAAATAAAAACGCCAATTATAAAAGAAATGTCACAACTTTAGTGCTGTTTTACTAATAAAACAGCACTAAATAGATCAAATTTCGTCTTCTAAAAAGAATTCGTGAATCGCCTCGCGCTGCGCCATGGCGTCGCGATAACCGTATTCGATCAACTCCTGAATGAAATTGGGTTCGAACAACAAGTAGGAGGCGAAGCTACCACCGCCGCCGCGTTCAGTGGCGCCAACCCGTCCCATCATGCGGCGCATGGTGCGCGGCAGGTCCTTGACGTGGCGCTCGGCCAAGGCATCAAACTCCACACTGGGGTATATAGCTAGCAAGTTGACCAGCCGCAGCTCACCCAGAGAAGTATAGGGCGAATCGTTGTGCACCATACCAATCAAGTCATTCATCCGGCGCATGATATCCAGGTCGTGCTCGAGGCTATCGATGAAGGCACTGTTGAATAAATGCCCCACCATGTTGGCCATGGATGGCGAGTGCACGGTCGTTTCACGGGGCAGACTTTTGCGAGCATTGCCCGACACACCGATCACAAGAATGCGGTCGGCCCCCATGCGCAGGGCCGGACTCACCGGGGCAAGTTGGCGCATCGCGCCGTCACCAAAGTATTCACGGCTCACCCGCTCGGGGGGAAAAATTAAAGGTATGGCCGAACTGGCCATGAGGTGTTCAACGCCCAAGGTCGTCTGCAAGCCCAAGCGCCGGTGGCGCCGCCACCCTTCGATGCTTTCGTTACCCTGGAAAAATGTCACCGATTCGCCGCTGGAATATCCAGTCGCGCTCACCCCTACCGCGTCCAAATAACCGGCATCGATACGCTTTTGAATATTGCGAAATTGAATCGAGTGCTGCAGTAATTCGCGCAGCGGGCTGTTGTCGAGCAGCGATAGCGGACGACTGCGACCGACACCGCTGTTGAATAGGGAAAAGCCAATGCGCGCTAGGCCGTAAAGCACATCTTTTGCGCCGGCCTTGTAGATGTTGTGAACGTGCAAGTTATTCCACAGCCGTTCTACTTTGCGCACTGCCAAACGAAAATTATTGGCCGATGCCGCCAAGGCAACCGCGTTTATCGCCCCGGCAGAGGTACCCGTCACAATGGAAAAGGGATTTTGGGCGTGTTTTTCGTGCATTTCCGAGATGGCCTTTAGCACACCGACCTGATAGGCCCCACGCGCGCCGCCTCCCGATAACACCAAACCCCGTTTTGTCACACTGCCTTCCTCTGCCTTACTTTGCATTCACTTGCGCCAACCGCGCGTGTCATCTTTACTTATGAACCGTGCTGCGAAAAAAATAATGACACACGTTGATAGTAGTCCAATCCAACATAGTTAAGCGATTAATTCTGCAAAAGATGATTGTGGCACTGCATCTAAAGATGAATTTATTGCGTCAAAGGGAACATTGCCAATAATTTGTGGAGAACACCATGCAACATTTTATTAAAGCCAGCTTTTTAAGTGCCGCCCTACTCACCACTAGCGCACTCGGTTTCGCCGCGTCCGGCGATCAGGTCACCATTGAAGCAAACGAACAGCACGTTCGCATCAATATCGTCGAGGCCAATGGCAGAACCATGGACATCGAACTGGATATCGACGAAAGCACGTCGGGGGAAGTCACCAAGGCAGTGCTTGCTAGCCTAAAAGAAAAAGGCATTGTGGTGGATGGTGACGGCGACGACAGCTTTCACATCACCCTAGAAAACGGTGAAGAGCTCGGTGAGCTAGAGGGGCTTAACGTCTTGCAAAGTTTGAAACTGCTCAAGGGTTTAGAAATTTTACAAGAACTCGAAGCCCTCAAAGACCTCGATGGCAACGCTAAGATTTCTATCGATATCGAAGTAGAACAAGACAGCAGCGACCACGCCGCACAATAACTGAAATCCTAGGTCGAGCTATATTTTTTAGAATTATTTTGAATACTTACTGCATCCAAACGCAACAACCCACGCGTCATATAAGCAACAGTAAGACAGCGTGAATTGGAGAACACTATGAAATACTTACTTAGCGCCACCCTCATAGGTACCTTAATGGTGAGCGGCTGGACACTTGCCCAGAGCGAGACTCCGCCCCCCCCAGTGGAACGTCCCGCCGACGCCGCGCAAATGATCAGCGAGGACCACGTGAAGATCTCAGGCGATGAGAACAGCGTGCGCATCAATGTTCAAGAAGCCGACGGCAACAAGGTCAACATCACCGTCGACCTGGATGAAAGTGTCCCCGGCGTGATCGCCAAACGCGTGGTAGAACGCCTCAAAGAAAAAGGCGTCATCCAAGGTGAAAACTGGGCGATCGAAGCACAGAACCTGGAGGAACTGAAACACCTCGAAGGCCTGGAAGCACTGGAAGCCCTTGAAGAACTAGAGCAATTGGAAAAACTAGACCGCAACGTGAGCTTCTCGATCAAAACCGATCTGGAAGAGGATGGCGGCCCCAAAGGTTGGATGGTGTTAGTGCCCATCCTTGGCATCCTGGCCGTGTTCGGCACCCCCGTGCTGATTGTCTACATGATCGTGCGCGCCTCGACACGCCGCCGCGAACTGATGCACGAGAACATCAACAAACTGCTGGAACAGGGTAAGGATGTGCCCCCCGAACTGCTGCAGGCCTTCCAACGCCAGGCCTCGCCCGAGAGCGATCTGTACCGCGGCATCCGCCTCAGCCTTGTCGGCGTCGCCATCATCATCGCCCTGAGCATGCTGGCTGACTTTGAAGTGGGTAGTCTGGGCTTCATCCCGCTGGCCATCGGTCTAGCGCAGGTGATCACTTGGAAGATCCAGCAGAATAAACAGGACAAGCACCCCGTATAGGCAGGATGCCCACTCGTGATCGACGTTGACGACAAAGAACTCATCGACCGGGTAGTGCGAGACAACAACCAGCGTGCCTTTAGCATGCTGGTGTTGCGCTACCAGTCTCCACTGCGCCAGTGCCTGCGTAAGTGGTGCGACGATGAGGCCACCGCTGACGACCTCGCCCAGGAAACGTTTATCAAGGCCTACAACGCCTTACCTAGTTTCCGCGGCGATGCCAAATTCAGCACCTGGCTATACCGCATTGGCTTCAACGTCGCCATGAGCGAACGCCGCAAACGCGGATTAATTTTACTGACCGATGAACAAGAACACGCGCTGGAGGTCCAAATGAGTAGCAAGGAAAATGTTGCCCTCTGTGAGGATTTAAATAGCGCCATTGAGCAACTATCACTAGCGCAGCAAACGCTAGTTGATCTATGCTTACACCGTGGATTTTCTCACCAGGAAGCAGCCGATATTACCGGCATGGCCCTGGGCACGGTAAAATCACACGTCAACCGTGGCAAAGCAAAACTCATGGAGTTGTTGTCACCTTGGCAGGAGGAAGCGAATCATGCATAAACACGACGACGATTTTGATACTTGGTTATCGCAGCAGTTGAGCGAGGCTGAGCCGTATCTAGACGACGCTGGGTTTACTGCCGGTGTCATGGCTAAGCTCCCTGCACAACCTTTGCTGCAAACATCTACCCAGCGCTCGCGTTGGCCCGTTGCCATCGCCGCGGTTCTCAGCACCCTGTTGGTATTGTGGTTGTTCCCTGTGACCTATGTTGTGGAATCTCTGCTGTACGCTAACGTGTCTATCCTGACGTTGGTGGGTATTGGAGCCATCGCCGCCATCAGCGCCAGCGCCGCCGCTATACTTGCTGATCAACGTGTCTGAAGACGAAAAACAATCCCTCTATAGTGAAGTTTACAACGCCCTCCAATCCCTTTGTGAGGGCGAAACCGATGAAATCGCCGTCATGGCGACCATTGTTTCCGAATTGCACAACCGCATGCCTGGCTTTGACTGGACAGGTTTTTATCGCGTATCCAGTTATCGGCACTTAAAAATTGGCCCCTACCAAGGCGGACACGGCTGTTTGAACATTCCCTTTGAGCGCGGCGTATGCGGCAAAGCGGCTAGCGATCGCAGCACCCAAATTGTCCGCGACGTCAACAAACTGCCCTACCATATTGCCTGTTCCGCCTCGACCCAATCGGAGATCGTAGTGCCCGTACTTGACCGGCATAACACCCTCCAAGCCGTGTTGGATATCGACTCCGATCAACTGTCGCATTTTTCCGCGACCGACCAACAGTGGCTAGAAAAAATCGTCGAGCTATTAAAGCCCTGTTATCCCTAGCGGGGCCCATCCGGTCAAAGTGAACATTTTTTGGGCAAAATTCAGCCACAACACTTTTCTTTTCAACCGAGGGTGATAATATGCTCGGCTTGTTAATTTATATCCCCATGCGGGAAATCGTCACGTTTAGGAGACTCAAATGAGCGACAATATCGTCCACGCAAGCGACGCAAGCTTTGAAGCTGATGTGTTGAACGCGGACCTGCCAGTACTGGTTGACTACTGGGCGGCCTGGTGTGGCCCCTGTAAAATGATTGCCCCCATCCTGGATGAAGTGGCGGTCGAATACGCTGGCAAGCTGAAAGTCGTCAAAGTCGACATCGACAGCAACAAAGAGACCCCCGCTAAGTTTGGTATCCGTGGCATCCCCACGTTGATGATCTTCAGCGGTGGCAATATCGAAGCAACTAAAGTTGGCGCCCTGTCTAAGAGCCAATTGGTCGACTTCATCGACAGCACTATCTAATAGCGCTGTGATGCCCGCCTCTCGGGGCGGGCAAAAATTTCTGGACGTCACGAAACTAGCCACCTATACTCAAATCGCTCGTCGGGAGACCTCCCGGACGTTCCCCCTAAAAATTCTAACTTTTCAATCCCACGGACCATTCGGTCTCACTGCGTAAATTCAATCTATGAACCTAACCGATCTTAAAACAAAACCTATTTCTGAACTGTTAAACATCGCCGCTACCATGGGCCTTGAGAACATGGGCCGCTCGCGCAAACAGGATGTTATTTTTTCTATTCTGAAACGCCACGCCAAAGGTGGTGAAGATATTTCCGGCGACGGCGTATTAGAAATTTTGCAAGACGGCTTCGGCTTCCTGCGTTCTGCCGAGGGTTCATACCTCGCCGGCCCCGACGACATCTACGTCTCGCCGAGCCAGATCCGCCGTTTCAATTTACGTACCGGGGATACCATTTCCGGCAAGATCCGCCCCCCCAAAGACGGTGAGCGCTATTTTGCCCTGTTGAAGGTTGACCAAATCAACTTCGACAAACCCGAAAACTCCAAAAACAAGGTGCTGTTCGAAAACTTGACCCCCTTGTTCCCCAACCAGCGCTGCGTACTGGAAGTGGGTAACGGCTCGACCGAGGATTTGACCGGTCGCGTCATCGACCTGACCTCGCCCATCGGCAAAGGCCAGCGTGGCCTGATCGTGGCACCGCCCAAGGCCGGTAAAACGCTGATGATGCAAAACATCGCGCAGAGTATTTCGCGCAACAATCCCGAGTGCTACCTGATCGTGCTGCTGATCGACGAGCGCCCCGAGGAAGTGACCGAAATGCAGCGTTCTGTACGCGCCGAAGTGGTCGCCTCGACCTTTGACGAACCCCCCTCGCGCCACGTACAAGTAGCCGAGATGGTCATCGAAAAAGCCAAGCGCTTGGTTGAGCACAAAAAAGACGTGGTCATTCTGCTCGACTCGATCACTCGCTTAGCGCGCGCCTACAACACCGTTATCCCAAGCTCAGGCAAGGTACTGACCGGTGGTGTTGACGCCCACGCCCTAGAACGCCCCAAGCGCTTCTTTGGTGCGGCGCGTAACATCGAAGAAGGCGGCAGCTTGACCATCATGGCGACAGCCCTGATCGACACCGGCTCGAAGATGGACGAAGTTATTTATGAAGAGTTCAAAGGTACCGGTAACTTAGAACTACACCTCGACCGCAAGATCGCCGAGCGCCGCGTGTTCCCCGCCATCAATATTCGCCGTTCTGGCACCCGCCGCGAAGACCTGCTGACCAGCGAAGAAGAGCTGCAACGCATGTGGATTTTGCGCAAGTTGCTGAACGATATGGACGATGTGGCGGCGACGGAGTTTTTGCTCGATAAGCTCAAAATGCACAAGACTAATAATGAGTTTTTCGACTCAATGAAAAGAAAATAGTCTGGAGCTAGCTGCGTTGAAATTGCTGCGTTAGGGCTCGACTGTGGGACCTTGTGTGCAACACAAGGGAACTCTTCAGATTTTCATGAAAGCTTCGCTTTTGCTGTGCAAAAGCTCCCACAACGTCACAAGAAATGCCGAGTTCAGTTTTTCATGAAAGCTTCGCTTTTGCTGTGCAAAAGCTCCCACAACGTCACAAGAAATGCCGAGTTCAGATTTTCATGAAAGCTTCGCTTTTGCTGTGCAAAAGCTCCCACAACGTCACAAGAAATGCCGAGTTCAGTTTTTCATGAAAGATTCGCTTTTGCTGCGCAAAAGCTCCCACAATGTTACGAGAACTGCTAACCTCAGTTTTTTTGTAATACAGCGATCGCCATGAACAACAACATCCACTGGTACTGCCGCGCCTTCGACAAACAAAGCCTCACCGAGCTGTACGACAGTATGGCACTGCGGCAGGAAGTCTTTGTCGTAGAGCAGGAGTGCGCCTTTCTCGATGCGGACGGCATGGATCTCAATTGCACCCACTTATTCGGTTATCAAGGTGATCAACTGGCGGCTTATAGTCGCTTAGTCCCCCCCGGCGTTGCCTACCGCGAATGTTCGATCGGTCGCGTCGTTACATCACCCAGGCACCGCGGCTTACAGTTGGGGCGCGAATTGATGCAGCGTTCGATTGCATGGATTGAAGAGCACTGGGGCGCGCAGCCGATCAAGATCGGTGCGCAACAGCGTTTGGAAGCGTTTTATGAGTCGCTGGGATTTGTGGTCAGTGGCGAGACCTACATGGAAGACGGCATCCTGCACGTCCACATGATTCGCCCCGCCAGCTAGCCTAGGCTTTAGCGGTCGGCTGAGGCAACTTAGGCAGTTCGCCCACGCCGTAGCGCAGCGCCTTGCTGGCGTAGTGCGCCGCCTTCTGCCACTCTCCCAAATTGCCGCACAGACGCGACAATTCAGCATAGGCCGCGGCGTTCGCTTCGGCGTTAACACTCGCCACGAAGTATTCTTTGGCCTTCGCCCACAGTTGGTTTTGCAGGCTCAAACGCCCCAGTGCCAGCAAAAGGGCGGGATCTTTTTCGCGGCGGGTTAGCCAAGATTCCGCGTGCATCAACTGGCGCACCACGTCGCTGCCGCGACAACGGCCAAAGACATCGATTACACGGCTATCCCAATCGCTGCGCAAGTAACCTTTTAGCACCGTTTCCGCCTTAGGATGCCCGCCGTGGCGCATCAACAATTCGGCGTAGTAGGCGACGCAGGGGGCGTCTTCACGCCAGTCGTTGGGTAGGCTCTTCCACTCGCGCACCAAGGCGTCGAGCGGCTCTTTGCCCGCGGCGACTTCATCCAACAAGCCCATCACCATGGTTTCGCGCCAGACCAGCAATTCTTTGTCCTGAATCTTGCCACGCTTATTGATGACCGGCAGTAATTCTCGCAAATCGCGCCAGGCATTGGAGTGGGCATAAATTCGCGCATACATTTGTAAGCACCACGGGTGCTTGATCGCCTCGGTGCGCACGCTATCGAGGGCCGCGCGAGCCAGCGCCCATTCACCGCGCTCAATATTCACTTGTGCCTTCACCGCTGCCACGGCCACGTCATCGACATCATCGAGTGCCTCGGCTTGGGCTAGCAACAAATCACACTCTTGGGTATCACCCATGTGCTGTGCGGCTTTAGCTGCAAATAGCAAATCGCCTAGCGGCGCATCGGATTCTTTGGCCGCGCGGCGCAACAGGCTGACCGCATCAGACCAGTGGCCTTCAATGAAGGCGATCAAACCGCGCTTGGCACGGCGCTGGCTACGACGCACATTGCGCTCGCGCCACCATCCACCTGACGCCACTAACGGCCGATAGATCGCCAACCACAGCGCGCGCAGAGCCCATAGCATGAGGGCAATAACAACCAGTCCAGCCATCGCCACCCACAGGCTCATTTCAATCGAGGTGCCGCCGTAGGCCAACATCACATAGCCAGGGTCGGCAGCGATCTTACCCGCCAACCAAACGCCGGCGAGTAGCAACAGCGCAAAGGCGATCAATGCACTTCTCACTGTGGCGCTCCCTGTTGACTGGATTGAGCACTATCGCGCGAGGGTAAACCCAGGCGATCCTGCATGACCATCTTAAGCGCGTTAAGCGAGCCGCTAATGTCGGGCCAGGCTTGGCTAACGCGCGCATCGCTGAGCAGCTGTAATTCGCTCAACATGGCGCCCGTGGTGTTCTCTTCGGCGTCGTAGTAATCGAGAATCCAGCGCTGTAGATTGGCGATCGCCATGTCGTACAAGGGCTGTTTGCCGGTGATTACCGCGTATTTGGCCTGTTCAACTAAGTAGTGCAAACCCTGCTGCAGCTGTAGCACTTCGACGTCGGACATCTGTGGCAACACCCGCTGCTCGGCACGGCGAACAACCACCAAGTTGGATAGGGTAGCGAGTGCCTTTTGCAGACCAGACTGCCACAGCGATGCCTCTTCAGCGACTGGCTCCATCGCCGCCGCAGCCGAGTGCCATTGCTTGGCGCTGCGCAACTGCAAATAGTCTAGGTTGCTGGCCAGCGCCGCCACTCGAAGGTAGAGCCCTTCAATATCGAGGCTATCGGCGCGATTGAGCGCCGCCAAATCGGCGGCGATGGCCTGGCGTACCGCAATCAGCGCTACGTCGTCTAACTCCAACAGTACGTTATCGGCGGCTTGCAACAAGGCCTTGGAACCGCGCACTTCACCGCTCATCATCAAGCGCTGGTTAGCAAGGCGCAGCAGGTATTCGGCTTCAGCCAATTGCCAATCGCTACGCTCAGTGCCAGACACTTCGTCAATGCGGCGCTGGTTGTTGGCGACTATGTCGGCCAGGCTATTGAGCTGGCTCACTACACCATTGTTGGCGCGGCTAGCGCCCTGTAACTGTTTGGCTAGCGCGGCCATGTCATCGCGGCTCGCCGCGATCTGACCCAGTGCGTCGCTGACTTGGCCCTGCTGCTTAGCGAGGCTGTCTTGCAACATCAACAATTGTTGGTGACCGATGTAACTGCCGGCAATAGCAACGGCCAGCGCGATGAGGGCCAAACTGCCCGCCAACCACGCTTTGGGTCTTCTGGGAGGCGCGACGGCATCTACCTCGGCAGGCTCTTTTTCAGCAGGCGCTGCGGTTGCTTCTGCGGCCGCCTTTTCTTCACTGGCCTGATCGGTCAACACCAACGGTTCGTCGGTCGCTTTGTCGTCCTTGTTCGGTGTATCTGTCATATCAACCCTTAATGGTATTCAGCGCGGCCATCACCGCGCGGCAGCCTGCATTCTCGGCTTTTACTACCCGTTGGCAACCGGCCTTCTCGGCCTCGGTGGCCACGCGCTCGCCTGGCACAATCACCGGCGTCTCGAGCAAATCGTGGCGCCCTTCACTGGCGGCCAGCGCCAAGCCGTTATGCAAGGTTTCGGCGCTGGATGCCAACCAGCAGTTCACGCCGAGCTTATCAAACAAATGCGCGACTGTGCCTTGAGGATAGTCCGGGACAGTGCGCTGGTACAACTCGCAATAGTCAACACGTGCGCCTCGCTGGGTAAGCACGTCGGCTAAATGTTCGCGGCCGCCAACGCCGCGCATTATCAGCACACGCTGCAACTGTTCACCCGCTTGTAAGCCAGGTAGTGCCAGCAGAGCCTCACTATTCATCGCGCCATCGCCCGCCTGCACTTGCACATCATAGCGCTGCAAGGCATTGGCGGTCGCCGCACCGATCGCCATCCAGGTCACGCCGAGCGGCAGTTGCGGCCAATACTGCTCGATCAGCCCCATGCCATAGCGCACCGCATTGGCGCTAATAAAAATGACGTGGCTGTAGTGGTCGAGATCCATCACAACGCGCGCCGCCGCACCGTCGTCTTCAAACGGCGTAATATCCATTAGCGGCAGTTGTACCACACCGACACCCTGCGCTGCGCAGGCCTGTGTCAGCTCTTGCGCGGTACCTTCTGGCCGCGTAATCCAAAACTGTAGTGGCGCACCCGCGCTCAAACGCCGCGCTCCATCACTGCTTTAAGTATTGCCTCAGCGCCTTGCGCCAACAGGTCTTCCGCTACCGCCACACCAAGCGCTTCACACTGTTCGAGGGGTGCAGAGCCTTCCGCGCGCAGAATGCGAGAGCCATCGGGCTCACCCACTAGGGCACGCAACCACAATTCACCTTCGCGCTCGGGGTGGGGAATGGCGTAACAGGCGATGGGCACCTGGCAGCCACCTTCCAAACGGCGGTTCATCGCGCGTTCGGCGAGCACACACTGCGCGGTCCCCAAATGGTGCAACGGCGCCAGCAGCTCAGCAACACGAGTGTCGTCGGTGCGCACTTCCACACCCACCGCACCTTGTCCACCGGCCGGCAGGCTCAACTCAGGCGCGAGGTATTCGGCGATACGGTCTTCCATTTTCAAACGCAGCAAGCCAGCCGCCGCCAAGATAATTGCGTCGTACTCACCGTCGTCGAGTTTTTGCAGGCGGGTGTTAACGTTGCCGCGCAAAAATTTAATGGTGAGGTCGGGGCGCAGGGTGCGCAATTGGCATTCTCGGCGCAGGCTCGAGGTGCCCACTACGGCGCCGCTCGGCAAGTCTTCCAAGCACTGATAGGTGTTGCTTACAAAGGCATCGCGGGGGTTTTCGCGCTCGCAAATCGTCGCTAGCCCCAAGCCCTCGGGAAATTCCATCGGCACATCCTTCATCGAGTGCACCGCGATGTCGGCGCGCTTTTCCAATAATGCGTGCTCTAGCTCTTTCACGAACAAGCCCTTACCCCCCACTTTTGCCAAGGGCACGTCGAGCAACTTATCGCCGCGCGACACCATGGTGAGCAATTCCACCTGCAAACCGGGGTGGTGGCGCTCCAATTCGGCCTTGATGAATTCCGCCTGCCAAAGGGCGAGCGGGCTCTGTCGGGTGGCGATAACCAGGGATTGTTCGGACATGGATCTCTCTCTTTACTAATATGCGCCTATCATACGGCAGACGCATGTGATTGTCGTCCCTCTAGATCAAATCTCAAGCGGCTTTCAGCCACCCATACAAGCCTGTTATAATCGCTCTTTTTAAACCCTCACCGAGTGACCAACATGAGTGACGCAATCAAACCCTGGGGTGGCCGTTTCAGCGAGCCCACCGACGCCTTCGTCGAACGTTTTACCGCCTCGGTCGGCTTCGACCAACGCCTATACCACCACGACATTAACGGCTCACTTGCGCACGCCAACATGCTCAACAAGGTCGGCATTCTGACTGATGACGAGTACCAGGCCATTGAAAAGGGTTTAGAAGACATTCGCGCCGATATCCAAGCGGGTAACTTCGAGTGGTCGGTGACGCTGGAAGACGTGCACATGAACATCGAAGCCCGCCTGACCGCCAAGATCGGCGATACCGGTAAAAAACTGCACACCGGCCGTTCGCGCAACGACCAAGTTGCCACCGATATTCGTCTCTACCTACGCGACGAAATCGACGCCATCGCGGCCGAGTTAACCCGCTTACAAAATGGTTTGGTGGATCTGGCCGAACGCGAAGCCGCCACCATCATGCCTGGCTTCACCCACTTGCAAACAGCCCAACCGGTGACCTTTGGTCACCACTTGCTGGCGTGGAACGAAATGCTACAGCGCGACTACGAGCGCCTGATGGACTGCCGCAAGCGCGTCAACAAGTCACCGCTGGGCGCGGCGGCACTGGCCGGCACCACCTACCCCATCGATCGTTTCTACACTGCCAAATTGCTGGGGTTTGATGCACCCACTGAAAACTCTCTGGACTCGGTGTCTGACCGCGACTTCGCGATTGAATTTACCGCCTTTGCCAGCCTGTTGATGATGCACATGTCACGCTTTAGTGAAGAGTTGATCCTGTGGGCGTCGGCACAATTTAATTTCATCGATCTACCCGATCGTTTCTGCACCGGCTCATCAATCATGCCGCAGAAGAAAAACCCCGACGTGCCCGAACTGGTGCGCGGCAAAACCGGTCGCGTAGTGGGTCATCTGATCGGCCTCATCACGCTGATGAAATCGCAGCCACTGGCCTACAACAAGGACAACCAAGAAGACAAAGAGCCGCTGTTCGACGCTATCGATACCGTCAAAGACTGCCTGAAGGCCTACGCCGACATGGCACCCGCCATTGTGGCTCGCAAGTCTTACATGCAAGAAGCCGCCGGCCGCGGTTTCTCTACCGCGACCGATTTAGCCGACTACCTGGTACGCAAGGGCATCCCCTTCCGCGACGCCCACGAAATCGTCGGCAAGTCAGTGGCCTTCGGCGTTGAAAACGAGCGCGATTTGTGGGAGATGACCCTAGCAGAACTGCAACAGTTTAGCCCCGTCATCGAGGCAGACGTATTTGACTACCTGACCCTTGAAGGCTCGGTCAGCGCCCGCAACCACTTCGGCGGCACAGCACCCGAGCAAGTCAGCATGGCGGCCAAGCGCGCACGCGACATCATCGCCGAGCGATAAGCTCACCTACAACGGTGTTAGGTGACTATGTTGCCTAACACTGTTGACCATCCTGAACTATATTGTTGGGTATGCAGACAGCCCAACAAACATCTAGCCATAAGGACATTCGGCAACGCTTCCTGCACCTAAACGAGGTGCGTATTGGGCGCGCCCGCCAAGTCATGGGTGGCAAACACCAGCGCGCACTCGACATGCTGCCGCTGCTTTTCCATATCAACCACTCGCAACTACCCGGCTTCATCGACAACCTCACCCCGTGCGGGGTCTATCAGTTTTCTGCCAACGAAATCGCCGTTAAACGCGCCAAACAGGTCGCGCCAAGTTTTCAGTTCAACGCCAAACAACAAACCCAAAGCGACATCGATGCCATTTATTTGATGGGTAGCAGCGGCTCTGTTGCCCACTCGCGCCAGAGCGATTTCGACATCTGGCTGTGCCACCGCCCCGGGCTTAGCGAACAGCAAATCGAAGCCCTGCAAAACAAGGCTAACCGCATCACCAAGTGGGCTGAACAGCAGGGCATTGAAATGTATTTCTTTGTCATGACCGCCGAGCAGTTCCGCGACAACCAGCGCCCGGGTCTGAGCGGTGAAGACTGTGGCAGCACCCAGCACAAATTGTTACTCGACGAGTTTTACCGCACCGCCCTGCTGCTGGCCGGCAAACCCCCTCTTTGGTGGTTTATTCCCCCCGAGCGCGAGGCCGACTACGAAACCATCCGCGACGCACTGACCAAAGACGGCCAATTCCAAATGGGTGACGTGTTGGATTTCGGCTCGGTGGCTAACATCCCCTTCAGCGAATACATTGGTGCCGGGGTGTGGCAGATGTACAAATCGATCGACTCCCCCTATAAGTCGATGATTAAAATCTTGCTCACCGAGACCTACGCCTCGCAACACGGCAGCTCGGAACCGCTGTCGATGGGCTTCAAAAAGCTCATTTATCAGAACCAACTGCACCCCGACGAACTCGATCCCTACGTGATGATGTACCGCCGCCTGGAGCGCTACCTGCTAACCGAGGGCAACCGAGAGCGCCTCGATTTTATTAGGCGCTGTTTTTACACCAAGATCGGTATCCCACTGTCGCAGTTCAGCCGCGAATCCATCAACCACTGGCGGCAGCAGTTGCTGCGCAATTTAATCGACCAGTGGGGCTGGGGCGACTACCAACTCATGGAGCTCGACGAGCGCCACAACCGCCATGTCGAACGGGTGATCGAAGAACAGGATCTATTGGTCAAGGAGTTAACCCAGTCCTACGATTTGCTGTGCAAACTGGCCGAACAACGCAATGCCAAAAACGCTATCGACGAGCGCGAATTCACCATATTGGGACACAAATTACAGGCCTGGTTCGAAAACCGACCAAACAAGGTGGCCATTTTGAGCAGCGCCATCAACCAGTGCGACCACGTCGACAAGCTGATCATTCTGCGCAACGCGCACTGGCACTTGATGCGACCAGAACAAGAAAAACCCATTTATAGTTGCGACTCGATCTACCAGTTGCTGTGCTGGGCCGAGGCTAACCACCTCGCCAATCACCTCACCCAGTTTTATCTCGACCGTAGTTGCGGCGACATCAGCCCGCAAGACGTGCAGATCTTACGCCGCCAAATGAAGGGCATCCTCAGCTTCTTAGACGAAGAAACAAGCGACGAGGATTTTTCTGCAGAAGAGTCGATGCGCGCGGCACTGTTCATCATTGAAAGCCACAACGAAGTGCTTACCGACGACAAAATGCTGGTATCCGATCGCAACGATGTGCTGAAGTTTGGTGGCGCCAGCAACAACCTGCTACACGAAATCAACATCATTGCCTGTAGCTCCTGGCACGGGCTGTACCACTACCACTTCGACGGCACTGCCAGCGTGATCGAGAGCCTGTGTTTCGTGCTGAACAATTCCATTCGGCATCAACAGCCCGCCCCCAAAGCGGTATTTTTCAGCAGTGCCAACCACGGCACGGCGCTGGTCAAACGCTACCAAGCGATCTACCAGCAACTGAGCGACATTTTGATCCGCGCCGAACAAACGCCGCGCTTCATTTTAGAGATCGAGCAGGAATACTACCTGCTGGAAAAAGACCACGCCGAAATCCAATGGCGCCACTTCCCCAATCGCAACAAGTTGTTCAACCATCTGGGCCAGGAGCGGCGCGTTTACAGCCCGATTGAACTCGATAACGGCGCCCTGCGCGACACCCCCCTACCCGCGCTGCTGCCGATATTTAGGCCCGATCTGGTGCAAGTGTTCTACCAGGTTAACGCCGGCATGGCGGCGATCTATCTCGATGACGAAATGGGGTCTTTCTACACCTACTACACCCAGTACCACAATCCACAGGCCTTGATGCAGCCGCTGTATCGCTTTTTAAAAAATATTCGCCTGCGCCAACACCACCAGTCGCCACTCGACGACAACAAGCACGTGTACTTTTACGAGATTCAATTCCACCGCAAGATCAACCGCTACATCATCGACCCGCTGCACGCCGACATGGACATCGAAGATCGCCATCACTTCGAAGTACAGGCGCACGCGACCCGCAATGGCCAGCGCGAAGTGGTGTACGACATCACCTGCGGGCAGCGGGAATTCTTACACAAGGAGTGGGGCGAGGGTATTTACGTAGAGGTGGCGAGTTATATTTTGCAGCAGCGCAGTAACCGCGAGCGCTACCCCTGTTACCTAACTGACATAGACCTAGGCGATTGCACCCCCGAGGGCACTCGCTTACAAACCATCACATATCTACAGCACAAACAGAAAATCGAGCGCCTGCTCAACCAGGCGCTGCAAAGTAGCGATTAGTTAGATTTTGATCGCTTCACCGGCCTGCTCTAGGCTGGCTTCTGCTAACACATCGCGAAAATCACGGCCGTCTTTGGTCGACAGCCACGCCTCGGATGCCTCGTCAAAGGCGAAGTGAAAACCATCGCGCTTGGTCGCCAACCACAATTCCTGCGTAGCGGTTTGGCGCGAGGCGATGATGTGGGTGCCGTTGGGGCACACCATGGTCAGTACACCCGGGCCCATCTCGCAGTCGATGTCCACCGTCATGGTATCGACATAGTCTTCGATGTCGTGCATGAGGTCGTCGATGCGTTGGCTAAAATCCAGTGCGTCCATTGGGGCTCCTTGTGGGTAAAAGGGGTATTTTAAATGCTTTTTAAAGCGACCACCAAGTATACGCTGTTTCTATACGCGCCGCGTCAAGGTCGCTATAATGCAACGCTTTACATTTGAGACTGGAATCATGTTGTTGCGAATCATCACTTGCCTAATGTTGTGCACTGTCCTTGCTGGCTGTGGGCAGGCGGGTGCGCTGTATCGCCCTGACAACACCGAGCCCCAGCAGACGACCCCCGAGGCACCATGAAATCTCTCGCATACCAAAACGGTCAGCTCGCCTTTGATGGCCTCGCTTTGACCGAGATCGCCGCACGCTTTGGCACGCCCACTTACATCTATTCGCAGGACACCATCGTTCGCAATTTCAGTGCCTACACCGAAGCATTGACCGGTCGCGACCACTTGGTGTGTTACGCGGTTAAAGCCAACTCCAACCTTGCGGTGCTGAACACCATTGCCAAATTGGGCGGCGGCTTTGACATCGTGTCACAAGGCGAACTGCAGCGCGTACTCGCCGCCGGCGGCGACGCTGCCAAAGTGGTATTTTCTGGCGTCGCCAAGACCGCCGAAGAAATGCGCTTTGCCCTAGAAAAAGGCATTAAATGCTTCAATCTTGAGTCGCCCGCCGAGCTGGATCGCCTCAACCAGGTGGCCGCCGATATGGGCGTGATCGCGCCAGTCTCAGTGCGCGTCAACCCCGACGTCGACGCCAAGACCCACCCCTACATCAGCACTGGCCTGAAGCAAAACAAATTCGGTATCAACATCGAAGAGGCGCCGGCGATTTACCGCCGCGCTGCCGCGATGGCGAACATCCAAGTCGTCGGCGTGGACTGCCACATCGGCTCACAGCTGACCGAGACTGCCCCATTCCTCGACGCGCTGGATCGCCTGTTGGTGTTGATCGATGGCCTCGCTAGTGAAGGTATCCAACTGCACCACCTAGACTTAGGCGGCGGTTTGGGCGTTAGCTACCAAAACGAACAACCTCCTGCCATCGGCGACTACATCGGTGCTCTACTGGCGCGCCTTGGCGACCGCAATCTCACCATTATGTTTGAACCCGGCCGCTCCATCGTCGCCAATGCTGGCGCCCTGTTGACCAAGGTGGAATTCCTCAAGCACGGCAGCGAAAAGAATTTCGCCATCATCGACGCCGGCATGAACGACATGATTCGACCTTCGCTCTACCAGGCCTGGATGGATATTCTTCCAGTACAACAGCGCGACAACGACAGCCACAGCTACGACGTGGTGGGTCCGGTGTGTGAAACCGGCGACTTCCTCGGCAAAGACCGCGAGCTGGCAATAGACGCCGGCGACTTGTTGGCCGTGGCCGGTGCTGGCGCCTATGGTTTTACCATGAGCTCCAACTACAACAGCCGTGGCCGCGCCGCCGAAGTCATGGTGGCCAAGGGTGTCGCCCACCAAATTCGCGCCCGCGAGACATTTGAAGATCTGATCCGCGGCGAAACGGTACTGGCAGACTAATGAGACTACAATTCACCAAGATGCACGGCCTGGGCAACGATTTCGTGGTGTTAGACCGCGTCACCCAGCGCTTCAACATAGATGCCGATTTGATCCGCACCCTGGCCGATCGCCACTTTGGCATTGGCTGCGATCAGGTGCTGGTGGTAGACATTCCCAGTATTCCTGAGGCCGACTTCCGCTACCGTATCTACAACTGCGACGGGTCTGAAGTCGAGCACTGCGGCAACGGCGCGCGCTGTTTTGCCAAGTTTGTGCGCGACCACCAATTGACCGGCAAGCGCCGCATCGCCGTGGAAACCGCCAAGGGCATGATCGAAGTGCGCGTGACACGCAGCAACCAGTACTGTGTAAACATGGGAACGCCGTGGCTAGAGCCGGCCGACATACCCTTTGTCGCCGATGCCCGCGCCAACAGTTATGACCTCGAAGTCGATGGCCAACACTACGAGATAGGGGCCGTTTCAATGGGCAACCCCCACGCGGTGTTAGTCGTCGACGACGTCGATACTGCGCCGGTACACGAATTGGGCCCCAAAATTGAACACCACCCGCGCTTTCCCAACCGCGTTAACGTGGGCTTTATGCAAATCATTAGCCGCGGCCACATTAAACTGCGCGTGTTTGAGCGCGGGGCCGGCGAGACGCTCGCCTGTGGTACCGGCGCCTGCGCTGCGGTAGTGTCGGGCAATCTGCGCGGTCTGCTTGATCGCCGCGTTAAAGTAGAACTGCCCGGCGGCACCCTCAATATCGAATGGGGTGGCGAAGGCAAACCGCTGGAAATGATCGGTCCCGCAGCGCGGGTTTTCGACGGCGAAATTCACGTTTAAGGAATACACATGGAAGCCAGCAAGAATCTCGACAGTCTCAGCGCCGAACAAGTCGCCGAATACCTGCGCAACAATCGCGATTTCTTTCAGTTGCGCGACGACCTGTTGCTGGAATTAAACCTGCCCAACCAAGGCCCTCGCGGCGCCACTTCGCTGGTGGAAAAGCAAGTCGCCGTGCTGCGCGAGCGCAACATTGAAATGCGCAACAAGCTGGCCACGTTGCTGCACAACGCAGAGCAAAACGACGCCTTCTTCCAGCACACCCGCGATCTTGTCATTGCCCTACTAGACGCCAAGACCATCGACGCCGTCGGCCAGACCCTGCGCAACAGCTTCCTCAAAGCCTTTAAGCTCGACGCCTTTAGCTTTGTGGTATTTGCCGACCCCGCGCTATACAAAGACACCACCGCCACCGTGTGTAGCCGCGACAACGCCGAGCAGCACATCAGCGGCTTGATCAATGCCCGCAATAGTGTGTGCGGCATCCTGCGCGACAATGAACTGGCCTTCCTGTTTAAAGACAAGTCCAGCAAAGTCGGCTCGGCAGCGACCATCGCCTTGGGCGGCGACAAGAAATTGGGTATGCTGGCCCTAGGCAGCGCTAGCAGCAGCCATTTCAAAAGCGACATGGACACCCTATTCCTATGCTTCATTGCCGATGTGGTCAGCAAAATCATCAGCCCCATGCTCAATCGCTAACCAGCGCCAGCGGCGGGTAACGCCTTGAGCACGCTGATCCGCGATATCGCCGATTTTCACGACTATATCCGCCAGGTGCGGCGCCTCTCGCCGCACACCTGCAGCAACTACGCCCGCGACCTCAGCAAGTTTGCCGATTTTGCCGAACGCGACGGCTTGACCAGTGCCGACGCGGTGCACCCCGCCCACCTGCGCCGCCATGTCGCCGAACTGCACCGCAAAGGGCTGGGCGGCAAATCGATTCAGCGCTATCTGTCGGCGGTGCGCGCGCTTTACACCTTTCTCAACCGGCAGCGCCGCAGCAACAGCAATCCGGCGGTAGGTATCCGCCCTCCTAAATCCCCGCGCAAACTGCCCAATACCCTCGACGTCGACAGGGTAACTCAGCTGCTCGACTTTGACGGTGACGATTGGTTGAGCCTGCGCGATAAGGCCATGCTGGAAGTGTTCTATTCCAGCGGTCTTCGCTTGGCGGAATTGGTGGGGTGCAACATCGACGATCTCGATCTCAGCGACGCCAGCATCAAAGTGACCGGTAAGGGTAGCAAGTCGCGCATCCTGCCCTTGGGTAGCTATGCCATCGAGGCTATTCAAGCGTGGTTGAAGGTGCGCAATGATGTGCCCAGCGCCGATGCCAAGGCGCTGTTTTTGTCGCAGCGCGGCAATCGGATCCACCCGCGCAGCGTGCAGGCGAGACTCAGCAAAATTGCCAAGTGGCGCGGCAGCGACCAGCAGGTGCATCCACACATGTTGCGCCACAGTTTCGCCAGCCACATGCTGGAATCCAGTGGCGATTTGCGCAATATCCAGGAGCTGCTGGGCCACGCCGATATTTCCACCACCCAGATTTACACCCATCTGGACTTCCAACACCTGGCCAAGGTGTACGACAGCGCCCACCCGCGCGCTCGCAAACGCCGCCGTGAGGACTAACCATGCTTAAAGCCATCAGCTTTGATCTCGACGACACCGTTTGGCACACCGATAAAACCATCGATCGGGCCGAGAAAATCTTTCAACAGTGGCTCGCTAACAATCTGCCTGAGCTGGGCGCTCTGCCGCGCGAACGCTTGCTGGAAGCGCGCCGCGAAACCCTCCATCGCGAACCCCACCTGGCCCATCAGATCAGCGCCTTGCGCCGCCGAGTGGTTGCTCACTTACTGGAGAGGGCCGGCCATCACCCCCGCCGCGCCAAGCGCCTTAGCCAACACGCATTCGACGTTTTTTTGCGGGCACGGCAGCACGTATTCCCCTTTGAGGGTGTTGAACCGGCGCTGCTGCGCCTGAAACAGCACTACACCCTCGGTGCCATCAGCAACGGCAACGCCAACGTCTTTTTAACGCCACTGGCCAGCTACTTTGACTTTGCCGTATCTGCGGAGAAAGTCGGCCAAAGCAAGCCCGGCCCGCGTCCCTTCGAGGCGGCGCTGTTACACGCCAACTGCAATGCCGAACAAATGCTGCATATTGGCGACCACCACGACCACGACATCGCCGGCGCACGCGCCATGGGGATGCCCGTACTGTGGTACAACCCCGAACACAGCGACTGGAGCGGCGCAGGCGAACCGCCCGCCCAATTCCATCATTTTGACCAACTGCCCGCCCTAGTGCGCGGCCTAGATAAGCCCTAAACCATGCTTCACATTATTCTGTACCGCCCTGAAATACCGCCCAATACCGGCAACATCATCCGCCTTTGCGCCAACACGGGGGCACAATTGCACCTGATTCGTCCGTTTGGTTTTGAACTGGATGACAAGCGCCTGCGCCGCGCCGGCTTGGACTACCACGAATGGGCCAACGTGCAGCAGTACGACAGCCTCGACGAGGTGGTCGCCGCCCTACCCGATTCGCGTATATTTTCGATTAGCACCAAGGGGACTACGCGCCATAGCGATATGCAATTCGCAGATGGCGATGCCTTGCTGTTTGGTCAGGAAACTAAGGGATTACCGCCCGAGTGGCTGAGCGCACAGCCCAATGACAGAGTGCTGAGATTGCCTATGTTGGCAGAGTCGAGATCGATGAATCTTTCCAACGCCGCGTCGGTCATGCTGTATGAAGCATGGCGGCAGTTGGGATATCCGGGCGGCGTGTAGCCGCCCGAACAGGTCTTAAGCGTCGGCTTGTTCTTGCGTTTGTTGCTTCTCAGCCATCTGACGCATGG
Organism: uncultured Pseudomonadales bacterium; assembly: GCA_964598145.1. Lineage (GTDB taxonomy): Bacteria > Pseudomonadota > Gammaproteobacteria > Pseudomonadales > JAHEIH01 > JAHEIH01. Next base: position 10,980 of record CAZRAM010000009.1, on the reverse strand, counting down.
CTGACAAATACAGCGCGTCGAAGTTAACAGGCGCCAACATCAACGCGGGGAAGCTGCCGCGAGTCACGAAGTTGTCTACCGCTTCACGCGCGTAGGGGAACAGGATGTTGGGGCAAACAGTACCCAGGGTTTGGTGCGCCTGAGCAGGTTCGAAACCGTCGATCACGAAGATACCGGCTTGTTGCACTTCTACCAAGAAAGCGGTCTTTTCGTTTTCGCCTTCACCGAATGAAGCGTTTACTGTCAGCGACAACACTACTTCAAAGTGCTTGTCGTCCAAACGCTTGTTTTTGGTGTTCAGATCCAAGTTGATTTTGGGTTGGAACTCAAAAGTGAACGCTTCTGCACCCAAGGGCGTTTCGAACGACGCGTCTTTCAGATAGATGCGTTGTACGCCAAAGTTTTGTTGGGCTTCGGCCGCAGCGGCACCGGGGTTCAGGTTTACAGTGGTTTCTTCAGACATGGTTTTTTCCTTGTTGTTGCTACCCGGCCGTGCCGAGCAAGCGATCTAGCTCACCGCGCGACTCGAGGGCAAACAGGTCATCGCAACCACCGACGTGGAGGTCGCCAATCCAGATTTGCGGTACGGTGCGGCGCTGCGCGCGCTGCATCATCTCAAGACGCTTTTGCGGATCAAAATCGACGCGAACTTCATTGTAGGCAACGCCCTTTTGATCCAGCAGCCGCTTGGCGCGGATACAGAACGGGCAGATCGCCGTGGTATAAATTTCGATCGTCACGTTATTTCTTAACCGTGGGGAAGCGGCTGTTTTCCCACTCGGTGAGGCCACCGGTCATACGGTACACCTCGGGGAAGCCTGCAGTCACCAGCATTTTACCCGCCGAACCCGTGGTTTGGCCGTATTTGCAGATCAACACGATGGGCTTGCCACGGTATTTTTCTAACTCCGACAGCGAGTCTTTGAACTTGCTGAAAGGAATATTGATCGAGCCCGCCACGTGGCCGGCACGGAAGTCTTTCGCTTCGCGCACGTCAATGAATACGCCGTCTTGCTTGTTGACAATGCCCGAGGCGATCTGAGGCGACACCATGGTGCCACTGCGACGGCTGTCGTTAAAAATCATCAGGGCAATCAAGATCATCAAAGAGCCAACCAGAGCCCATTCGCGACCTAAAAATTCGATAAACAATTCCATGCATTTCTCTCGGCGTGCGTTGAAAGCCGGCAAGTATACACTGCCCGGGCCGAGCGCCCAACTATTCGTATGCAAACGCGTGGGCAAAGATGGCCAGATAAGGTAAAATTTTGCGCTTTATACATCCCCAACTGGTTAGACGGTGACATGAGCAACAAGAAACAAACCACAGCCCTTATCATTTTGGACGGCTTCGGCTACCGCGAAGAGACCGACTCAAACGCTATTGCCCACGCCAACACCCCCAATATCGACCGCCTGTGGGCCAACGCACCGCACACGCTTATTTCCGGCTCTGGCCTGGATGTCGGGTTGCCCGATGGCCAAATGGGTAACTCTGAAGTGGGCCACATGAGCTTGGGTTCGGGCCGTATCATCTACCAGAGCATCACCCGCATCGACACCGAAATCGCCAGCGGCGCATTCTTCAATAACGCTGTATACAACAGCGCCATCGACAAAGCGGTTAGCGCTGGCAAAGCGGTTCACATTTTTGGCCTGCTGTCGCCCGGCGGCGTCCACAGCCACGAGAACCACATCCTCGCCGCGGTCGACCTCGCAGCCCAACGCGGCGCGAAAGACATTTACGTGCACGCCTTCCTCGACGGTCGCGACACACCACCTCGCAGCGCCGAAGCCTCGCTTGTGAAACTGCAGCAGCACCTCGACAAGGTCGGCGTGGGCCGCATTGCCAGCATGGTCGGCCGCTATTATGCGATGGACCGCGACAACCGCTGGGACCGCGTTGAAAAAGCCTACCAATTACTGGTCAACGGCGTTGCTGAACACCACTATCCAGATGCAGTGAGCGCGCTCAATGCCGCCTACGAGCGCGGCGAAAACGATGAATTCGTTGCCGCTACCGTGGTGGGCGAAAGCCCCGTTGCGATGGCCGATGGCGATACGATCTTGTTTATGAATTTCCGCGCCGACCGCGCCCGCCAGTTGGCGCAGGTATTTGTCGACCCCAGCTTCAATAAGTTCGCCATGCGCCCGTTGGCGCTCGCCGATTTCGTCATGACCACCGAGTACTCAGCGGACTTAAAAACGAGTTGCGCCTACCCCCCCGAGGGCATTGTTAACAGCTTGGGCGAGTACTTGGAAAAGCGCGACATGACCCAATTGCGTATCGCCGAAACCGAAAAGTACGCCCACGTGACGTTCTTCTTTAGTGGCGGTCGCGAAGCCGAATACCGCGGAGAACAGCGCATTTTGGTGCCTTCGCCCGACGTTGCCACCTACGACCTTAAGCCCGAGATGTCGGCCTACGAAGTGACCGACAAATTGGTCGCCGCCATCGAGAGCGGTGAATTCGATCTGGTGGTGTGCAACTTGGCCAACGGCGACATGGTGGGCCACACAGGCAACTTTGACGCCGCGGTAAAAGCCGTAGAAGCCCTCGACACCTGCGTCGGCCGCATCGAAGCCGCGCTGCAAACCGTCAACGGCAGTGGTTTGGTCACCGCCGACCACGGCAACTGCGAGCAGATGCTAGACTACGATTCTGGCCAGCAGCACACCCAACACACCACAGAGTTGGTACCCCTGATCTACCTCGGCAGTGAGCAGGTCACGCTGGACCCCGCCGGTGGTCGACTGTGCGATATCGCGCCAACACTGTTGCACATGATGCACGTTGAGCAGCCCAGCGAAATGACTGGCCGCTCGTTGCTCGGCTAATGACGATGGGCAAGCTGACAGCCAACTTATACAGTTGCCTGCTGGCTTGCTCACTGCTGTTTGCCCCCCATGCGCTAGCCCAAGACGACGAGGCCGATACCCTGCGCAAATTGCAAGCGGTGCAGGGTGAAATCAACCGCATCAAAGATCGCCTGCAGGGCGTGCAAGACGAGCGCGCCAACCTCACCCGCGCACTGCGCGCCACCGAGCGCAACATCGGAGCCATCCACAAAGACCTGCGCCGTATTAACCGCCAGCTCGACGCCAACCAGCGCGACATTAACCAACTACAAGCCGACCAACAAAAACTGCAGGATAAAGAGCAGCAGCAGCGCAAATTGCTGCGCGAGCACATCCAAGCGGTGTACGCCATGGGTCGGCAAAGCCGCTTGAAACTGATCCTGAACGAAGAGGATCCCGCCACCATCGCCCGCACGCTGGTGTACTACGACAGCTTGCGCGAAGCGCGCAGCGAGGTGATCGACCAATACCGCCAAACCGCCGCCGAACTGGCTGCCATTGCCCCCAAACTGGCAGCGAGCCGCCAAGCCCTGCAAGCCAACCGCGCCGAACTGGTCAGCCAACGCGACGCCCTGGCAAGCGAACAAACCTCTCGCCAACGCACCGTCGATGCGCTCAACCGTGATATCGCCAACAAGCAGGCCACTCTCGCCCAGTTGCAACGCGATCAGGAACAGTTACAAGACATTCTCGAAGCGCTGCAGGAAGTGATTGCCAATATGACCATCCCCAGCGACTACGATCCATTTGAAACCCGCAAAGGTAAGTTGCGCTGGCCGGTAAAAGGCCGCCACTTGAACAAGTTTGGCTCGCCGCGCAGCGCCGAAATGAACTGGCAGGGCATCACCATTGCCGCCGCCGCGGGCACCGAAGTTTCAGCCATCCACGCCGGCCGGGTGGTGTTTGCCGACTGGCTGAAAGGCTACGGTTTGCTGATCATTCTCGACCACGGCAACGACTATCTCAGCCTTTACGCCAACAACCAGGCGCTTCTCAAGGACCTCGGCGATTGGGTCAGTGGCGGAGAGGCCATCGCCACCGTCGGAAACAGCGGCGGTCGCGATAGCAGCAGCGTGTACTTCGAAATTCGCCGTGCCGGTAGTGCGGTCAACCCAAGCACTTGGTGTAAGTAGCCAAAGCCGGCACCACACGGCATAATGCCTCAGAGACCACACGGATCGAGACGTATGTACCGCCATCTTAGACACGTATTGTTTGCCAGCATTGCCCTCTGCAGCCTACCCCTCGCGGCCGAACAAGCCGCCCCCGCGGAAGACGAACGCAGCAGGTTACCTATTGAAGAGCTGCAAACCTTCGCCGACGTGTTCCACCAAATTCGCGAAAACTATGTCGAAGACATCGACGACCGTGAGTTATTGATGCTGGCGATAGAAGGCATGCTCAATGGGCTCGACCCCCACTCGCGCTTTTTGCAAGACGACGACTTAATCGACCTGGAAGAGAACACCACCGGTGAATTTGGTGGTTTAGGTGTCGAGGTCGGTTCCGAACGTGGCCTGATTAAAATCATCGCCCCAATGGACAATACCCCCGCAGCCAAAGCCGGCCTGCAAAGCGGCGATTTAATTAGCCATATCGACGGCGAGTCAGTGGCAGACATGAACGTAGACGATGCCATCGACATGATGCGCGGCGAACCTGGCAGCCATATTGAACTGATCGTGATCCGCGAGGGAGAAGACGGCCCACTGACCTTTGATATCGAGCGCGACATCATCAAGGTACTCAGTGTGCGCAGCCGCATGATCGAAAACCACATCGGCTATTTGCGCATTGCCCAATTCCAGCAGACCACCGCCGAAGACGTGGCAGACGCCTTGCGCGAACTCCAAAAAGACGCGCCGCTGCAAGGGCTGGTGATCGACCTGCGCAACAACCCAGGCGGGCTGTTGGAAGCAGCGGTGAAAACCAGCGACCTGTTCCTCAATAGCGGCTTGGTGGTTTACACCGAGGGGCGCGACGGTAACAACCGCGCCGAATACGTGGCCACCCCAGGCGACAACCTCAACGCCGCACCGATTGCGGTGATCATCAATGGCGGCTCAGCATCGGCCTCGGAAATTCTGGCCGGCGCCCTGCAAGACCATCGCCGCGCGGTCATTATCGGTAGCGCCAGCTTCGGTAAGGGCTCGGTACAAAGCGTGGTGCCTCTGAACGATCACCAAGCGATTAAATTGACCACCTCGCGTTACTTCACGCCCGCGGGTCGCAGTATTCAAGCCCACGGCATCGACCCCGACATTTTGGTGGCTGCGGGTCCGCTGCGCGAGGACAAAGAGCGCCGCCTAAAAGAGGCTGATTTGCGCGGCCATCTGGAAAACAAGGACGAGAACAGTGACGAGGGCGAGACCAAAAAACTGCCCAACGACGCCCAACTTGTCGAGGCCTACAACCTGCTCAAAGCCATGCAACTGCTCAAGCCAACAGCCTCGGCGAGCGATACCAACGGCCAATGATGCGAGCACTCACTTTCGCGCTATTGCTTAGCTGCAGTAGCGCCTGCATGGCCGAGGCCTACCTCAGCATCATCATCGACGATCTTGGCAACAGCCGGCCACTGGGATTGGCAGCACTGGAGCTGGACGGCCCGATCAACTACGCGGTGATTCCGCACACCCCCTACGCACATCAACTGGCCGAGCTAGCGTACCGCAAGCACAAAGAAGTGCTGCTACACATGCCAATGAGCAACACCAACAACAGCTACCAAAGCGAGGGCATGCTGCAACCGCAGATGGATCGCCACGACTTTGACGCGGCGGTTGCCAACAACCTCGCCGCCGTGCCCCACGTGGTGGGCGTAAACAACCACATGGGCAGCGAAATGACCACCCATTACCCGCACATGCGCTGGTTGATGCAGGCCCTCTATCAACGCGAACTTTTCTTCATTGACAGCCGCACCACGGTGGACACCCAGGCGTTACAAGCGGCGCGCGACAGCAATATTCCAAGCGACCGCCGCCACGTGTTCTTGGATAACGACACCGACGAAGCCTACATCAATAAGCAGTTGGATTACGCGATCAACACCGCCCTGGAAACCGGTTTTGCCATCGCCATTGGCCACCCCCACCCCAGTACCGTGAGGGTATTAAAAAAGCGCCTCGCGGCGCTTTCTAGCGAGGGCGTGACGCTGACCAGCGCCTCGCATTATTTGGCTCTGCGCCAAGCGCAGTAATTACAGGCGGACTTCGACGCCGCGTTCGCGCATATACTGCTTGGCCTTGGGCACGGTGTATTCACCAAAGTGGAAGATGCTCGCTGCCAACACAGCGTCGGCGCCACCTTCTACCACACCATCGACCAAGTGCTGCAAATTACCCACACCACCCGACGCAATAACGGGGATCGGTACCGCGTCGCTAATCGCACGGGTCACGCCCAGGTCGTAGCCACTCTTAACGCCATCTTGATCCATGCTAGTGAGCAGTATTTCTCCGGCGCCGTACTGCGCCATTCTTACGGCCCACTCCACCGCGTCTAGACCGGTCGGCTTACGACCACCGTGGGTGAAGATCTCCCAACGGTCCATTTCACCGGGTTGTGATACTTTCTTGGCGTCGATCGCCACCACAATACACTGCGAACCAAAGCGGTCGGCTGCTTCGCGCACCAACTCTGGGCGGAAAATGGCGGCGGTATTAATCGACACCTTGTCGGCACCGGCATTCAACATCACGCGTACGTCGTTTACCTCGCGAATACCCCCGCCCACAGTAAGCGGAATAAACACCTGTTCGGCGATTTGCTCAACCGTGTGCACGGTGGTCTCGCGACCTTCGTGGCTAGCGGTAATATCAAGGAAGGTAATTTCGTCTGCGCCCTGCTCGTTGTAGCGGCGCGCCACTTCCACCGGATCACCGGCGTCGCGGATATCGAGGAATTTAACGCCCTTCACCACGCGGCCATTTTCCACGTCGAGGCAGGGGATAATGCGTTTGGCGAGTGGCATCGATAGCTCCTATTGTGCGTCGCAGTAGGCTTGGGCCTCAGCGACGTCGAGGGTACCTTCGTAGATGGCACGTCCGGTAATAGCGCCCATAATGCCTTGCGCCGACACCGCGCGCAGCGCTTTGATGTCATCCATGTTGGTAATGCCACCCGAGGCGATGACCGGAATCGATGAGGCGCGCGCCATTTCCAAGGTCGCTTCCACGTTCACGCCCTGCATCATACCGTCGCGGGCAATGTCGGTGTAAACGATCGACTCAACGCCGTCGGCTTCAAAGCGACGCGCCAAATCTACTGCGCGCACCTCAGACACCTCTGCCCAACCGTCGGTTGCCACGAGGCCATCCTTCGCATCCAGACCCACAATGACACGACCGGGGAAGGCTTTACAGGCTTCGCTGACAAACTCAGGCTGTTTCACCGCCTTAGTACCGATGATCACGTATGACACACCCGCATTAACGTAGTGTTCGATGGTCTCGAGATCGCGGATACCGCCACCGATTTGAATCGGCAACTTGGGGTAGGCGGCGGCGATAGCGCGGACCACCTCACCATTCACCGGCTCACCGGCGAAGGCGCCGTTCAGGTCAACCAAGTGCAGGCGGCGGCAGCCGGCATCAACCCACAGCTTAGCCACAGCGGCGGGATCGCTTGAAAACACGGTGGAATCTTCCATGCGGCCCTGTTTCAGGCGTACGCACTGGCCGTCTTTTAAGTCGATCGCGGGAATAATAAGCATTGTTTCAAAACCTTCTGAGGGGATGACCTAGAGCTGGCCGTCCCATTGTAAAAAATTGTGCAGCAGGCGCAGGCCTGCGGTGTGGCTCTTTTCCGGGTGGAACTGCACCGCGAAAACGTTATCGCGACCGATCGCGGCGGTGAACTTCACCCCGTAGTCACAGTTGCCATAGGCGTGGGCTTCACCAGCGCAATCGGCGTAGAAGCTGTGCACGAAATAAAAACGCTCGCCGTCGGGAATGTCCTGCCATAGCGGGTGGGCACGATCCTGCTGGACGTTATTCCAACCCATGTGGGGCACTTTCAGGCGCTGGCCATTGTCGTCATGCAGATCGTTACCGAAAAACTTCACTTCACCGGGGAACAAGCCGAGACAATCAACGCCACCATTTTCCTGGCTGTGGTCGAGCATGGCTTGCATACCCACGCAAATACCTAGCACAGGCTTACTGGCCATTGCCTCACGCAGCATGTCACCAACGCCTAAACGATGGATTTCCGCCATGCAGTCGCGAATTGCGCCAACACCCGGAAACACTACACGATCGGCGGCGCGGATCACCGCCGGGTCAGCGCTTACGTTCACCTTCACACTGGGGTCCGCGTGCTGCAGCGCCGAGGCGACCGAGTGTAAATTGCCCATGCCGTAATCGATCACGGCGACTGATGCAGTCATGGTGTTCTCCGCTTACAGCACGCCTTTAGTGGAAGGCATTTGACCCTGCATACGAGGATCGGGCGTCAACGCCATGCGCAGTGCGCGACCGAAGGCCTTAAAGATGGTCTCGGCTTGGTGGTGGGTGTTGTGACCGCGGATGTTGTCGATGTGCAGGGTAACACCGGCGTGGTTCACAAAGCCCTGGAAGAACTCAATGAACAAGTCGACGTCGAAACCACCCACTGAACCACGGGTAAATTCGCAGTGAAACTCCAAGCCAGGGCGGCCAGAAAAGTCGATCACGACACGCGACAGCGCTTCGTCCAGCGGCACATAAGCGTGGCCGTAACGTGCGATACCCTTCTTGTCACCCACGGCCTTTGCAAAGGCTTGGCCAAGCGTAATACCGATATCTTCAACGGTGTGGTGGTCGTCGATGTGAGTGTCGCCGTCGGCGGTGATATCCATGTCGATAAGGCCGTGGCGGGCAATTTGATCCATCATGTGTTCAAGGAAGGGCACACCGGTGTTAAAGACTGATTTGCCGCTGCCGTCGAGGTTAATTGAGACATCAATTTTCGTTTCAAGCGTGTCGCGTTTTACGCTCGCTGTACGATCCGCCATGGGAACTTTCTCCATCGAAATAACTGAGTGGCACAAAGCCAAACGCGCATTATAGGTCAGACGCCCGGTGAAACAAAGCCAAACCCTTGTCCGTACAAGCAAATAACTCTACCCTACACGCCTATTGTGACTAGCGACGACCATGACCAACACCCAGTTTAGCGACACCATCCTGCAGTGGTTTGACCAACACGGCCGCAAACACCTGCCGTGGCAGCAAGACATTAACCCATATCGCGTTTGGGTGTCCGAGATTATGCTGCAACAAACCCAGGTCGCCACCGTCATTCCCTACTACCAGCGTTTCATGCAACGCTTCCCCGATGTCGCCAGCCTCGCTGCCGCCGACATCGACGAAGTTCTGCACCTGTGGACGGGGCTGGGCTACTACAGCCGCGCCCGCAACCTGCACAAAGCTGCCCAATATGTGGTTAACGAATGCAGCGGCGAATTTCCCCGTGGCCAAGACGCGCTCACTGCACTACCCGGTGTGGGCCGCTCTACCGCGGGCGCCATTGAAGCCATCGGCAACAAAGGCATCGCCACCATTCTCGACGGCAACGTCAAACGCGTGCTCGCCCGCTACCATGCTGTAGAGGGCTGGCCCGGCCAAGGCAAAGTCGAAGCTGAACTGTGGCGCATCGCCGAGCAATATACCCCCAGCAAACGCTGCGCCGACTACACCCAAGCCATGATGGACATGGGCGCCACCCTGTGTACCCGCAGCAAACCCCGTTGCCACGAGTGCCCCCTGCAGCCAAACTGCCAGGCCTACGCCCAAAACCGCGTCGCCGACTTCCCTGGCAAAAAGCCGCGCAAAGCCCTGCCCGTTAAACAGACCACCATGTACATCGTCGCCGACCCCGACGGCATGATCCTGCTGAAACAGCGCCCACCGACCGGCCTGTGGGGCGGCCTGTGGATCCTGCCCGAGTTTCAAAGCCTCGCTGACATCGACGCCATCGGCCAGATCGACGGCCACAACCCCCTGCCGGGACTGCGCCACACCTTCAGCCACTTTCACCTCGACATCGACGTCGTGAGTGTCACCCTGAGCAAGATTCACCCCCAAGTCATGGCGAGCGACGGCCAGCTTTGGTATAACTACCACTCACCCCAAGCGATAGGCCTCGCGGCCCCTGTCGTACAACTACTAGACCGCTACCACGAGGAAGTTCAATGACACGCACGGTTTTTTGCCGCAAGTACCAACAAGACCTAGAAGGTCTCGAGCGCCCACCCTACCCAGGCCCCAAAGGCCAAGAGCTGTTCGAGAACGTGTCTAAACAAGCCTGGCAAGAATGGCTCAAACACCAGACCATGCTGATCAACGAAAAACAGCTCAACATGATGGACGCCACCGCCCGCGCCTATCTCAGCGAACAACTCGAGAAGTTTCTCTCCGGCCAAGACTACGACCGCGCCGAAGGATACGTCGCCCCCGAATAACATCGGTAATTTTTTCCGCTCGGCTATTGACTACTTCATCCCGAGCGGGTTTAATACGCGCCTCTTAAGCAAGCAGCCTTGCTAAGAACACGCCCGGATAGCTCAGTTGGTAGAGCAGCGGATTGAAAATCCGCGTGTCGGTGGTTCGATTCCGCCTCCGGGCACCATACAAATAAAGCCTCGCTAGAAATAGCGGGGCTTTTTTGTATGTGTTCGGGGGTAAGAATCGAACCACTAGTTCGACCAAATGCGACCATAGGAGCATTTGACAACGAGCGCCAAAGGCGCGAAGCCCGCAGGGGCGCAACACCCCGAAGGTGTTGCGATACTTCCGCCTCCGATACACCGTCCACACAAATATCGATGATCGGTGAAACCTCTTCCCTTGATCTTCGATCAAGGTCCCACGGACCTTCGATCACAAAATCGCAGGGAGCGTTTTTGGACAGCTTTAGCTGGCCCCGAAGGGGCGAGCCCCAGGGATGGGGCGAGCAGTCCGCCTCCGATACACTGCTTTGAATCAAATTCTATTATCGACTAAACCCTTCCCTTGATCTTCGATCAAGGTCCCACGGATCTTCGATCAAGGTCCCACGGACCTTCGATCACAAAAACGCCCGGAGCGTTTTTGGACAGCTTTAGCTGGCCCCGAAGGGGCGAGCCCCAGGGATGGG
>CAZRAM010000008.1:0-97161 GCA_964598145.1 uncultured Pseudomonadales bacterium | reverse complement strand
CGATGGTAGTGTGGGGTTTCCCCATGTGAGAGTAGGTCATCGCCAGGCTTCTAAATATAAAAAGGGCTACCCAAATGGGTAGCCCTTTTTTATTTTGGAAACGAGGACATCACTGTTAGCTACAAGGGTCCATGTGAGGCGTGCGCGCCCCCGGAATGCCTGTTCCGAAGGAACGGCGTTGCTGCGCCGAAGGCGTCGCATAGCGATAACGCGTATACGCGTTACAGAAAGTAGGTCAAATCATTGTGAAGCGAATCGAAGCGTGGCTTCGATAACGCCAACTTTGCTTTTTGATAGCTGCACATCGGCGCTGAACTGATATACTGCCCATAGTTAATAACGCTTCGGGATCAGTTTAACGTGGATGTAGCAGAGCGCACCGCCTATCTAGACGCAATGGGAGTCACTTTGTGGCAACCCAGATTTGCCGACGATAGTCCCCAGCGAATCGTGATGGCGCCACGATTAGGCGATAAACATATCCTGCCTGCCGCTGTCTTTGCTTCCCCTACAGACATTCAAGTTGATGCCCAGGATGTGCCGCAAGAGGTACCACAAGAGGTGCCGGCAACGACGCAGTTCGAAAGTGTCCCTGCTCCCGTCGTTGAGCAGCCGTCAGAACCTGAGGTAACACCGGTTCCAGTCCCTACCCTAGCGCAAGAACCGGTGGCTGTGGCGGAGGACGTGAAGCCCGAGAATGATCCCGATGTCGCCTTCACCGTTCAGATCCAATATCACACGTCCGGCATTGCACTGCTCGATATATGCCAGCATACATTGGGTCATCAACGCGCTCATCAAGATTTAGGTGCGGCCATCGTGACAGCCCTGTGTGGTCCCGGTGAACTGGAAAATAATCAATTCACCTGGCCAGTGGTTAATATCCCTCGTATGGACAGACGTCGCTCGCAAGCGCGTGCGTCAACTAAGGCGTTTTTAACTTCATTTGCGCAGCGTTGTGACATTGAAACAGTTATTTGCACGGGTGATAGCCTCGACATTATTGAGGCTGAAAACCTTAATATCGTGCGCCTTGCCTTCTCCTTGACCGATTTGCTTCAGGGTCATGTAAGCAAGCGCGACGCATGGCAGCAATTAAAGGGATACAAGCGTTAATGATTGAGGTCCGCATGATGAACGCCCACGACATAGAGGCCATCATGTCGATCGATGCCGCGAGCAATCCCTACCCTTGGCGACCCAATAGCCTTCGAGAATGCCTACTCAACGACATCGTCATGGTTGCCTGCGTCGAGGATACCGTCATCGGCTTTGCTATTTACTATAACGCGGTTGATTGCCTCGAATTACTGCTCATTGTTACCGATGAGCGCCAGCGTCGAATGGGTGCTGGCCGCGCGCTAATGGAAGCAGGTCTTGCCATGGGCAAAGCTCAAGGCTTTGAACAATGCGTGCTTGAAGTGAGGCAATCCAACCTTGCGGCCCAAAGTCTTTACAGCTCGCTGGGTTGCCAGCAGGTGGGTGTTCGTAAAAATTATTATCCCCTCAACAGCGGTCATGAAGATGCGCTGTTGTTTTCACACCGTTATGTGAGGTAGTTATGCGCGTATTAGAAACCAACTGGTGGTCGATCAGTTTGCCCGATGAATGGATCGCCGAGCGCGACGAAGAGGCCATCATTATTTTTGATGAAGACGATGTCGGCACTATCCAGCTAACAGACCTTAAGCGTGAAGAAGGCGATGCCAGCCAAGAAGATCTATTGGAATTGGCAGAAGAACTGATTGAACAGGGCATAAAGCATGTTCCTGCGGCGATGGGTGATTTCGTAGGTATTCGATTCGAATACGAAGAGGACGACGTGTTCGTGATCGAATGGTTCCTGCGCTGCGAGGACATCGTGCTGTTGGTTAGCTACGATTGCGACCTCGACAACAAGGCGATGGATGTCGGCATGGTCGAGGATATTCTAGACACACTGGAGTTTAACGAAGAGGGAGATGACGAGTAATGCGTATTTTGCACACCATGCTTCGCGTGGTCGATCTCGATGCATCGATCGATTTTTATACCCAAATCTTTGGTATGCAGCTTCTAAGCCGAAAAGACTTCGAAGGTGGGCGCTTTACCTTGGCTTTTTTGGGCTATGGTGCAGATGAGGTGCAAATCGAATTGACCCACAATTGGGATACCGATAGCTACGAGCTAGGCAATGCATACGGCCATATAGCCATCGAAGTGGACGACGCCTACAAGGCCTGTGACGAAATACGCCAAAAAGGAGGCAACGTAGTGCGTGAAGCGGGGCCAATGATGCACGGTACGACCGTCATCGCCTTTGTAAAGGACCCCGACGGTTACATGGTTGAACTGATCCAGCGCAAGGCTGTCTAGGGCGTTAACTTGGCAAGACAGGTGGTGACGGCCGTCTCCACCCTCAAAATACGACTGCCTAGGTGAAAGCTTTGGCAGCCCGCTGCGATTAACTTATCAACCTCATAAGGCGTAAATCCTCCCTCTGGGCCGATAATAATGGTTCGCGCACGGTTTGATGCGGTAGGGCAAGGGGAGCTAACCCCGGGGTGGGCTACCCAGCCCTCGCGGCCCCTTAGCAGCGTTGGTAAATCGTCTTCTACAAAGGGTTTGAAGCGTTTTGCCATTATCACTTCTGGCAAAACCGTATCCACCGCCTGCTCCAGTCCCAGCAAAAGTTGTTCACGCACGACCTCTTCCGCAAGGAAAGGGCTTTGCCAGTAACTTTTTTCTACTTTCCAGGTGTTCAGCAATACCAGTTTGCGCACACCGAGTTCGGCGCAGGTACGCAGCATGCGTTTGAGCATTTTGGGGCGCGGTAAGGCCACGATCAGTTCAAGATTGGGTTTCGCTTGCGGCTCGCAATCAAAGTGCGCGCGACATACCAGTGCCTCATCATCGATGGATTCGATGCTTGCCCGGCCTTGTCGTCCATTGATTTCACCCGCGTTAAAACTATCGCCCACCGCCATGCCAAGCAATTCTTCAACGTGCTGCTTACGAGCACCGCGCAGTGCAAAGCGCGATTGGTCAAGATACTCGTCGGGGCGAATCAGGCACAGGTTCATGTCAAATCGACAACACTGCCCCACAGGTCGTAGTCATCGGCGTGCTCGATCATTACCGGCACGATATCGCCTACTGCTACGTTGAACTCATCGTTAAGGTAAACGACACCGTCAATCTCGGGCGCATCGCCAGGGGAGCGTCCAATGGCACCTTCATCGTCGATTTCATCGATGAGCACGGGTAGTATCTGCCCCACCTTATCTTGCAGGCGTTGGCGGCTAATCTCTTGTTGGAGTTCCATGAAGCGCTCCCAGCGATCTTGGGCAACATCTTCAGGCACGTGATCTGCCAGCGCGTTGGCGCGAGCGCCCTCCACCGGGGAGTATTTAAAGCAGCCGACACGGTCCAACTGCGCTTCGCGCAGAAAGTCGAGCAAAATCTGAAAGTCTTCTTCAGTCTCGCCGGGAAAGCCGACAATAAACGTCGAGCGAATGGTTAAGTCGGGGCAAATCTCACGCCATTTCTTAACGCGCTCTAGGACTTTCTCTGAGTGCGCGGGGCGCTTCATGACCGCCAGAACCTTGGGGCTAGCGTGCTGGAAGGGAATGTCCAAGTAGGGCAGGATTTTGCGCTCCGCCATCAGTGGGATCAGCTTGTCGACGTGGGGGTAGGGGTACACATAGTGTAGGCGCACCCAAACGTCTAAATCACCCAGTGCTTCAGCCAAGTCTTGCACGCGAGTTTCCAGCGCTTCGCCATCTACAAAATCCAATTTGAATTTAGTGTCGATGCCGTAAGCACTGGTATCTTGAGAGATCACCAGCAGTTCGCGCACACCGTTGTCGACCAGTTTCTTGGCCTCAGCCACTACGTCGCCAATGGGGCGGCTTACCAATTTTCCGCGCATATCGGGAATGATGCAGAACGTACAGCTGTGGTTGCAGCCTTCGGAAATTTTTAAATACGCAAAGTGCCCTGGGGTCAGTTTGACGCCCTGGGGCGGCACGGCTTCGTGGGGCAGTGCCGCGGAGGTGGGCACAAACTGCTGCACAGCATCGACCACGGTTTTGTAGTCGGCGGGGCCCGAAACACTCAAAATACCGGGGTTTTCGCTTTTGATCTTTTCCGCGTCGCTGCCTTTACCCATGCAGCCGGTGACGATAACCTTGCCGTTTTCCTTCATCGCTTCGCGAATAGCGTCTAGCGACTCTTGTTTGGCGCCTTCGATAAAACCACAGGTATTCACCACCACGACATCGGCGTCGTCATAGTTGGGTACCACGCCGTAACCACTGAGCTTCAGTTCGGTCAAAATGCGCTCTGAATCGACCAGTGCTTTGGGGCAGCCAAGGCTGACAAAACCGACTTTGCCGTTCTTGGTTGTTTGAGTGGTGTCTGACATAAGTAATACCGCGTATCAAAAACGCTCATTATACCTAGCTCGTATCGACTCGGCGATGTAAATCAATGCTTGATTATGCCGACGTTAATCGTGTCAAACGAATCCCCAACTCGTGAATGCCAGTTGGGTGCTCAGACTGCAGTGGTTCCTGCTCTGGCCAGTGCCAACGCGTTGTCGAGAACAGCTCACGCATGTCGCGCCATTCGCAGTGAAACGGTGGCCCACCGTCTTTGTAGGTTTGCATGAACAATGCCGCCAGTTGGCCGCCGGGGGCGACCCAAGAGGCCAAGCGTTGCTCGTATTGCTGCCAGTGGTCTGGGTTTAGCGCGCAAAGACAGGTTTGTTCATACACCAAATCAAATGTCTGTTCAGGTTGCCACGCTAATAGGTCTGCTTCCACCACGCGAACACGATCCCCATACAGTTGGTTGTCTTGGCGCTGAAACTCCACTGCAGAGGGGGCCATGTCAACCGCCGTCACCTGCCAACCGCGCGCGGCGAAGGCGCGTACCTCTGGCGAGCGGCCGCAACCTGGTATTAATACCGTGCCTGGCGTTAAATCGTTAAATCCCTGCCACAGATCAAACGCGGGGTTAATCTGTCCTCGCTCCCAGCCCGTCTGTGCTTGCTGGTATTTTTCTTCCCAAAAATTCATCTTCATCCTTTCGTGTTAGTACCAAAGTATTATTGAGAGAATGCGGTGAATCGCCTTTAATTACAACCAATTCGGAATTAAAGGATTATCCACCGCAAGGATGCGGGTTCTGCAAGGACGCAGAGCCATACGGATATGGCTTACTTCTTCTGCTCTATTGGTACCAGTTCTAGTTCTACCCTTCTATTTTGCGCCCGTCCCTCGGCATTGTCATTGCTGGCGATAGGGTATTGTTCACCATAACCAAAACTGGCAATTCGCTGGGCAGTAATGCCGTTAGACACCAAAAACTCACCCACCGCTTGGGCGCGACGTTCGCTCAATACTTGGTTGTATTCAGCGCCACCCGTAGCATCGGTATGCCCATAGATGTTGATCTGGGTTTGATTGTATTCGCGCAGTACTAGGGCGATATCTTCTAGGGTATTGTAAAACCCTGGGCGTACATCGAAGCGATCGACGTCAAAGGTGATATTCGATGGCATGACCAAGCGAATATTGTCGCCCTCGCGGGCGATGCCGACACCCGTGCTCGCTAGGCGTTTGCGTAGCTCGGCTTCTTGGCGGTCTTGGTAGTAGCCAATGCCTCCGCCGATGGCGGCACCAGCAATGGCGCCTTTGGCTGCACTGCGCTTGTTGTCGCCTACCAGTACGCCAAGTACTGCCCCCGCGGCGGCGCCAATGGCTGCCCCTTTGGTGGCTTCGCTAGTTTTGCGTTCGCCGGTGTAGGGATCGGTCGTGCTGCAGCCAGCGAGAGCTATAGCGGTTATCGCGGCTAGTGTGGTCAATCTGTTCATAGAAGGCTCCTTTTTCAATGATGGCTTAAGCATAGTCGAAAAGGCTGAACGCAAAATGAATTGCACGACGCTAATCGTAACAAAATTGCTTCCCAGAAATAGTAGGAATTGACTATAGTTACAGGGTAGATAAAGGATCCTTACTTTGACCGCTCAGACCCAAAAGCCCCTAGTCATTGTGGTAGACGACGAGGAACAAATCGTCAGTTCCTTGCGCCGCGTGTTGCTGCGCAATCATTTTTCTGTGGAGGGCTTTACCGATCCGAGAGATGCGTTGTCCTTCCTAGCAGACAATCGCCCCCATGTGGTTATCTCAGATATGCGCATGCCGATCATGAGTGGGCAGGATTTTCTTGCACGTGTGCATGACATTCACCCAGAGTGCTATCGAGTGGTATTGACCGGTTACGCCGATATGAACGCCACGCTCGATGTAGTGAATCGCGGTGCGATTAGTGGTTTTCTACAAAAGCCTTGGGATACGGACCACCTTGTGTCGGTGGTAGAGAAAGGGGCTAAGCACACCGAATTGTTCTTTGAGAATGAGCGACTAAGGGCGGCTCTAGAAGAGGCCAATGCCGGTTTAGAAGAAAAGGTGCAGTTGCGCACAAAGCAGATCAAAGCGGCGTTAACAAAACTTGAACGCACCCATGCGGCCAATCTTAATGTGCTGTTTAACCTGCTCAGTTCCCACCCCAATATTAACGGTGAGTTTGCCAAAAAAGTTAGCCTGATTTCGCGCAATATCGCAGTCCAACTCGATAGCAATTCAGAATTCGTCAACAACGTCGGTTTGGCCGGATTATTCTGCGAGCTTGGATTTATCGGTTTGCCACAGACGTTGTGCCAAATACCCTTTAGCAAAATGTCGGCCGGGCAAATTACCGAATTTAAGAAGCAATCCGAAATCACCAGCCAAATTTTGTCGCCAGCGAACCACTGGAATGACGTAGCTAAAATTCTCAGAGAGCAATATACCGCTGCCAATCCGCTGACTGATAAAACCCCTACACCAAGTTTGGGGGCGCAAATCATCGCCATCGTACGCGATTATTTTCGTATGCTGGAGGGGCGTTATTTCGACAAGCCCGTCTCGCACCAAAAAGCCATGGGGGAGATCACGCGCTACCGGGGCAGTCGCTACAGCATCGAAGTGCTCGATTTAATTCGCAAGCAGCCTAGGCTTCTAGAGACGAGCCATTTGCCAGGCAATTACAACCTCGATGATATCGAGCCTGGCATGGTGTTGATTGAAGATGTTTACACGACCAACAATATTTTATTGTTGCCCAAGGGCCATATTTTTACCCACCAAACCATCAGCCGCCTGAAGTACTTTCAGTCATCGCTGCCGGCGAATATTAAATTCGCCATTGACGACGCCTACGGAGAATAAAGCGTGGATAAAGGTCACGTAAGCCACATGCTCAGTAATGGTTTGTCGATGTCACACGACAACATAGCCGAGACGATTAAATCGTTGGATATTTCTGTAGAGCGTGGTATCTACAATCAAGTTTATGTGTCTTGTGCAGCCGTTACCGGGGCGCTCATTTTTCTGTCGTTTAACTACCCGCTGTTATTTGCCACCTATTTAATCTCCACATCGTTCTTTTTAGGCGCCTGGTATCTCAACAGCTATACCCCAAATCAAACCATGGCAAAGTGGTTGGCCCTTGCCGGGATGTACTTTAGCGCCAATGTCGCCATTTTAACGAGTGGCGGCGTGGACCACCCCAGTATTGCTTGGCTGATCGTCCTCATGATCGCGGTGACCATCCTGCGTGATATTAAGATCACCACCTTGTCGGTGGGGTTGGTTTTAGGTGCGTTTGCCTTTTTTATGTATATCAACGATAGCGCGTGGCAGCGCGACATGACGATTGGTGATGTCGCGCTGCTCACGCGTATTCATCAGATTCTTCAATTGGCTTATGTCATGTTCGTGGTTTATGCCTTTACCAATATTCGCTATGGGCAGCAGCAAACCATGCGTGAACTTCTGGTTGGTTTGGCGCAAACCAATGACGAGTTGCGCCGGGCTGAAATACGTGCCGAACAGGCGAGCATAGTGAAGACACAATTTTTGTCGAATATGAGCCACGAAATTCGTACGCCATTGAATGGGCTCAATGGCATGCTGAATTTGTTGTTGGAATCACCATTGGATGAAAAGTCCCGACATTTTGTTGAAATTGCCCTCGACAGCAATAAGCGCCTTTTGGAATTGGCGAATGACATTCTCGATATAACGCGCATCGAAGCGCGCAGTTTAGAGTTGTACCCTACCGATACCAATATTGACGATATCCTCGGCTCGATTGAAAGCAAAATGCGCGATAAAGCCGACAGAAAAGAGTTGGCCTTCCACTGGGAGCAAGATATTCATTTACCGTGGTTGTATGTGGACGGTCAGCGTTTAGGACAGATTGTTCAAAATATCTGCGACAACGCCATTAAATATACCCATGTTGGGCGTGTGGCGGTGCATATCCACGATATTGCCCTAGGTAATGCCCGGCGTGAATTGAATATTTCGGTGGTCGATACCGGCATAGGCATCGATGAAGAAAAGCTAGACTACTACTTATCCCCCTTTACCCAAGAGGATATGAGCCTTACCCGCAATGAGCAAGGCGCCGGTCTTGGGTTGGCCATCGTCAACCAGTTGTTGGTTGTGATGGGGGGCTCGATGGAAGTGAATAGTGACGAGGCGCGCGGCACTCAATTCGTGATCAAAATCCCCGTCGATATCGCACGTGACAGCGCATTACAGCGCAACCACGATGCAGCTCAAGCCCAAGTAAAGGCCGTTAAAGAATCACTTTTAGCGCCGGCTACGGGGTTGCCCTGTGTGTTACTCATTGAGGATGACGACAACAATATCCGCTTATTGGAGATGTTGTTGCGTGATTACAACGTCGATATTGTGATCGCCCACGATGGTGCCGAAGCACTTGAAAAATTAAAAACGATGCCACGCTGCGATCTCATGTTTGTCGATTATTACATGCCCATTATGGATGGTTATGAATTCCTCAAACGGCTGCGGCAAGAGCGGATTTGGAATGACAGCCACGTGGTTGCCGTGACCGGTTCGCTCGATAAAGATGTGCGTCAACGCTGGGAAGCGCTAGGTGTTGATGACATCATTTCCAAGCCCATCCAGACTTCGGCATTTGAAGCTATCTTGGAACGTTATCTGGGGGATAGTGCTGATCCATCGATCAGTGCCTAGTCGCTAAATAATAAGGCGCTGAATGGCCTTAAATTGCGGGTGCGTCGCGTCCCGCATGAGTTCAAATAGCGCCATCTCGCAACTAGAAAGTACGGCGCCCGCGCGTTCACAGCGCGCGAGCCCAAGGGCTTTGTTACTCGGGCTTCTCGCACCTACCGCATCACAAACCAGGTGCACATCATAGCCCCGCGCTAAAAATTCTAGGGTCGACTGGGTGACGCAGATATGCGCCTCAATACCCACTACCAACAACTGTCTGCGACCGCTGCGGGCCAATACTTCGTTAAAATCTGCATTGCCAGCGCAACTGAAACACGATTTGGCAATGGGCTTGTCATCGCTTAAAAGGTCACTCAGTTCTGGGATGGTGGGCCCTAATTTTTCCGGTAATTGCTCGGCCCACAGGACAGGCAAGTCGAGTAATTTGGCGGCCTTAACCATGGTTTGAAGGCCTTTGAAAAGCGCTTCTTTGTCGTGCATGGTGTGGGCTAACTTGCCTTGTACATCTATAACGACAAGGGCAGCGGTATCGGTGTGCAGCATGGCTTTCCTCCTTTGCTCTGAGTTTGTGCCCCATGCTGGCCTCCGTCAAGGGACCGAAGGTGTTATCATACGCCGCATTGTGAGAGAGGATGTATGTGTCAATTGATGGGAATGTCGGCCAACGTGCCGACCGATGCGCGTTTTAGTTTTACCGGCCTAGTACAGCGCGGCGGGGGAACGGATATTCATCGCGACGGCTGGGGTATCGTTTTTTACCACGGCAAGGGAATGCAGGAGTTTAAGGATCCCGATCCCGGTGTCGATTCAGAAGTGGCCAGACTGGTGAAGTTACACGCCATCCGCAGTAAAACTGTTATCAGCCATATCCGCCAAGCCAACGTGGGCGATGTTAACTTAGAAAATACCCATCCTTTCAGCCGTGAGTTGTGGGGGCAGTACTGGAGTTTTGCCCACAACGGCCAACTTAAAGATGGTGCCCACCTCGAGCTACCGCTTGGCCGTTACACACCAGTTGGCACCACCGATAGCGAGCACATCTTTTGCTGGATGCTGGATCAAATCAGCCGCGCTTTTCCCAACCGGCCTGCCAACCCGGATATGCTATGGCAAGGGGTGGCGAGTATGGCTGATCGCTTACACAGTATGGGGGTGAGTAACTTCCTGCTCAGCGATGGCCAGGTTTTAATCGCCCATTGCTCTAATAAACTGCAGTGGATTACGCGTCGTGCGCCCTTCGGTGAGGCGCGTCTAAAAGACGTAGCAATAACGGTCGATTTTGCCGCCGAGACCACCCCTAACGATGTCGTTACCGTGCTGGCGACTGAGCCACTTACCGTCGGCGAAGCGTGGACGGCGATGGAGCCCGGAGAATTAATTGTCTTTAATGAGGGCGAAGTGTGCGCTCACTTTAAGTCGTTGCGCAGGCTGTTGTAGGCCACACCACCAATAGCTTGGTAGCGCTGTAACACCGCCGCGGCCTCATGTCGGCATACATCTTCAATTACGTCTATGCCCCGCTCGCGTAGTGCATCTGCCCAGTCGGCAGGTTTGGGGCCTTCATCAAAACCCGCCGCGGCTGCGTCAGCGTCCCGAGCCCCCGATACGACCTTGACGACCCCCGACCAATGGCTAGCACCAAGGCACATCGTGCAAGGTTCGCAACTAGTGTAGAGCGCCAGTGGTGTTTCGCATTGTCCTAAATCAAAGGTTTGCAAACGGCGTTGCGCCGACATAATGGCCACCATTTCCGCATGCAGCGTCGACAGCTGTTGGCCGAGGACTAAATTGATCCCCAGCGCGACGGGTTGCAAGTTGTCGCAGCGCACGACGGCCGCCGCAAACGGTCCGCCATAACCCCATTCGATCGAGGCGTCGGTGAGCTCGATCAGCGTTGACATCAGCGCGACGTCAGAGTTACAGCGCGGGAAATGCTTCTCTGCTTCGAGTAATTCCTCGGGTAATTCAATATCGATATGCATGGCAAAAAGCTTTCTCCCACTTTGGTCTAAACTAGGTTTCCCAATGTTCATTATGCTGCTATATTCGAAACATCTAATAAAAAGGAGTCGATCATGGATAAGCCTCAAAACATCGAACAGTGTATGCACCGTTCACCCCTAACTATTACCCAAGAAAAGAATATTGTCGACGCGGTTGAGAAGATGCTGGAATACAAACTCACCGGTTTGACCGTGGTTGATGAACAGCAGAATGTCGTCGGTGTGATTTCAGAAGTGGATTGTATTCGCGCTATTTTAAACGCGATCTACAACGACGGTGAGGCAGACGAGGCCGGTAGCGTGGGTGACTTTATGACCAAGCAAGTCAATTCATGTAGCCCTCACGACGGTATTGTCGAAGTGGCCGAGGCCATGTTGGCAACCAAACAGCGTCGTCGCCCGGTCATGGTGGACGGTAAATTGGTGGGCCAAGTCAGTTCTGGCAACGTGTTGTGGGCGCTGATGGAATTCTCGCGCCGCAAGGTAAGAAGAGGCTAACAAGGCAGGGTCGTTTATCAGAACTGTTTAGACTGCTCCGCTCCTGTAGGACCTTGTTCTTCGCTCCTGTGGGACCTTGTTCTTCGCTCCTGTGGGACCTTGTTCTTCGCTCCTGTGGGAGCTTGTTCTTCGCTCCTGTGGGACCTTGTTCGAAGAACAAGGGAACCCTCAACCTTTCCGCTTGAACAAAAAATGCGCAAATAACTGCTCAGCGCCGGCGGGCGTCACATGCACCCGCTGTTCGCTGCGCATTAATTCAAACCCCTCCCCCAGCGTGACAAGCATTTTCGCTGCATCGTATTTCTCAACCACCAAATCGCTGCATTTCTCCGGCCCGTTGATGGCAAACGCCGCCAACATAACATAACCACCTGGGGCTAAGTGCTGCCGCAGTTGCCGCACATAGGCCTGTTGATCGTCAGCGTCAGTCAGGAAGTGAAACGCGGCGCGATCGTGCCATAGCGCAATAGGTCTCGGTAGTTCCGCGCGGGTAATATCGGCACAGTGCCAATGCACCCTAGCTGCCGCCTCACCCAAACGTTGCTGGGCAATGGCTAGCCCTCCCGCCGCGATGTCGAGCGCATGTAGCTGGCTGTAGCCTTCATCTAGAAGTGCATCCACCAGGCGTGAGGCGCCGGCACCGACATCCAGAATGAGGCTGTCGCGGGGTAGCTCGAGGGCGTTAATTTCGGCGGCCTCGGCCGTACAATCCGCTTGAAACCAACTCACGCGCTGGTGGTTTTTATCGCGGTACACAATGTCCCAGTGCTGTTGGCGCTCGCTCATGTATGGCTCCTCTCGACGAGCCATGAATATACCAACAAAATCTCGTTCAGGTGCAAAATTTCACTGAGCGAAAGCCGTTTGCTGGGTTACTATGTGGCAATTATTAGGGGCGCACCATGACCATCAACCACCTTGCACGTAAACGCTATAAAGTCTTGTTTGCCGGCATTTGCAGCATGCTGCTAACCGTTGGTGTGGCGCGTTTTTCCTACACGCCGCTCATGCCTATCATGCAGGCCGAGGCGGGGCTAGGAATCGCCGAAGGTGGTTGGTTGGCCGCCATCAATTATGTCGGCTATTTGATCGGTGCCCTTATTGCCGCGCAGGTCAGTTCGCTGCACACCAAAGACCGTCTCTACCGCATAGGTTTATTGGTCGCCATCGTGACAACCTTCATGATGGGGGTCAGCAACAACTTTTGGGTGTTAGCCTTATCGCGCTTTTTAGCCGGTATTTGTGCGGTTGGTGGCATGTTGCTTGGCGCGGGGCTGATACTCAATTGGTTGCTGCGTCACGACATGCGTAGCGAATTGGGTATCCACTTCAGCGGTATCGGTCTCGGCATCGCCATGGTGGCGCTGTTTGTGGAAATCGCCAGCCGCTACCTCGATTGGTCGCAGCAATGGTACGGCCTGACCCTGTTGGGCTTCATATTGCTAATCCCCGCTTGGCGCTGGTTGCCGCCGCCTAGTCAAAGTGGGGTTTCGGCGCAGGGCAAAGTACTTACCGATCGGCCGCCTCAAAGAGGTTTTTTGGCGGTGTTTATGCTGGCTTATTTTTGTGCCGGTATTGGCTATGTGGTCAGTGCCACCTTTATCGTAGCGCTCATCGATCAGTTGCCTGGATTAAAGGGTAGCGGCACTTGGGCCTTCCTGTTGTTGGGGGTATGCGCCGCGCCGGCGACGATGTTGTGGGACCTGTTTTCACGCCGTTGGGGGCCTTATAACGCCATGATTGTCGCGTTTGTAGTACAAGGTTTTGCCGCCTTGTTGCCGGTGTTATCCCCCACCTTGCCGATGGCGTTAGCTAGCGCGGCGTTGTTCGGGGGTACCTTTACCGGTATTGTGAGCCTGGTATTAACCTTGGCTGGACTTTACTACCCCACCAAGCCCGCCAAAATGATGGGCAATATGACCGTCTGTTATGGCGTAGCCCAGATCTTCGCCCCCGCCTTGACGGGCGTCCTGGCTGAGCGTGCGGGCAACTACAACGCCGGCATGTATCTTGCCGCCGGTGGGCTGTTTGCTGGGGCCGTGTTAACCCTCTACCTGCGTCGCCAACCCGATGCACAGAAATTGGCTGAGTAAGATGCCCATTATTCCAACACTGCTGTTTGCCTATTTCATCAACACCTTGCTCATTGGCAGTGTTGGGGTGGTCATTTTACAAGTCCAACAGAGTTTTGCCGCGTCCGCCACCGAAGCCGCCTTCCTAGAACCCTGTAAGGATATCAGCGCCGCCCTCGCGTCGTTTTTATTGGCTAGCCAGCTTGCTCGCTTTGGCTTGAAGCGCGCCATGTTACTCGGCTTATCGCTATTGGCGGTGGCGTGTTTGCTGTTGCCTAGTGTGCCGAGTTACTACTCGTCGTTGGCGATGTTCGCCCTTACTGGCGGTGTATTTGCCGTCGTTAAGATTGCTATTTTTTCGAGCATTGGCCTCGTCACTACAAATCCCAAACAGCACGCCTCAACCATGGGGTTGTTCGAAGCTTTTTATATGTTTGCGGTATTGGCGATGTACTACACCTTTGGCGCTTTCGTCGACGACGCTAATCCCGGCAGCACGAGCTGGATGAACAGTTACTATTTATTGGGGGCGCTGCTGTGCCTGGCGCTGTTAATGCTTTGGCGCATGCCGTTGGATGAGTCGGCGCTACAAGAAAGCGATGGCAGTGGTGCGGGGTTCGCCGCCATGTTGAAGCTGCTCAGCGCGGTGTACGTGGTGTTTTTTGTTTGCGGTATATTTTTCTACGTGTTCACCGAACAGGGGCTCATGTCATGGCTGCCAAGTTATAACCGCCAAGTGTTGGAAATGCCCACGAGCTTGGCGCTACAAGTGGCGAGCATATTGGCGCTACTGTTGGCGCTGGGGCGTTTGCTGAGCGCGTGGATCCTGCGTTTCATCGACTGGTATCCACTCACTGTGATTTGCACTGTCGCCATCGCCGGGTTGGTGGTGGTTGGCTTGTGGTCATTGCAATATCACCAAGGTGCGATAAATAGCTGGCGTGATGTCCCGTTGGGTGCATTGGCGCTACCCGCTAGCGGGCTATTCTTTGCACCGCTCTACCCCATGCTATGTTCGGTGATTTTGTCGTCCTTACACGTCAGCAAGCACGCGCCAATGACAGGGTTGATTTTAATCTTTTCTGTTATCGGCGGTACCACTGGTTCGTTCACGGTGGGGCGGTTGTTCGACGCGGTGGGAGGTCAAGCCGCTTATTGGATTCTGCCCATCTCCTGCGCGGTCATGTTGTTCGCCTTTACCGCCCTGAAACGCAGACTTAAATAAGGTACTTGTCCAGATAGTGTTCGATCTCGCGTTTCATGCGGTCCTCGAACATGCGGGTCAATAGCCCGAGTTTGACGTCGATGGTTAGTGTGCCCTCGCCGATATGGACCCTGCCATCGACACCCATGCCGGACAGTAAACACTCATCTTCGCTGCGCCAATCGGCCTTTACCGGGTGGTCGGCACATAGTTTTTCGGCCAGCTGGCGAGCGGTGCTGCGCACATCGTCGCTGTTACTTGTAAAAGGGCGTTGAAGGGTGAAACCTGCCATATTGAGATCCTCTGACGGCCATGCTCGACTAAAGTCGCGATGGCGGTGGCGACGATAAGTGCTACATTCAAGCAAAAAATGAAGGAGACCTCCATGCGTTTTGCTCACATTGTGATTCCCGTCGCAGTTGCGGCCAGTTTGATCAGCAGTGCCTCTTGGGCACAGGACGAACAACGCATCGCGCGTATGCAGCAAACCATTCAAGAACTGACCCTACAACTGGGCGATGCGATCCGCGATAACGCGGCCTTGCGTCGTCAATTAGACAGCCAGGGCGCTACGCCACAGCCCAGCCCGGTAGACTGTGAGCCTCAGGTACACAATATGCCTGTCGCGCCGCATCATGTACCTGCGGAGCCTGTGGCTCGTCTGGGGCGCGTTTCTGCCACCTCACCCGTGACTGCTGCACCAGCACCTGCTCCAGTACAATGCGATGTGGCGTCACTGGAAGAAAAATTGACAGACTACAGTGATCCTACCGCACGCGCTAGTGTCCTTAACGACTGGGTTTCGAAGTTCGCAGGTGGCTGTAGCCGAGAGCAATTATTGGCGCTGCGCAAGGTGGCGAATAGCGTCACGCTGTCAGATGATGCGCTAGGGTTAATCGATTACTACATGACTGACGCTCGCTAGGGCTGCGTTGATGGTCCCAGTCGGGTAAAATGTTAGCTTTTTGGATAGTTTGCCGATGACCATTGACGACACTACACGCCAACGCATTGCCCAATACCTTGGCCGCGAACCGCGCGGCCTACAAGAGGTGGCGGCATGGTACAACGACGAGCCTGCGGTGGTGAGAGTGGCCTCAATGGTCGATGGCAAACCCTTTCCTACCCTGTTTTGGTTGGTGCACCCAGCCATTAACTACGCCATCGATAAACTTGAAGCCAATGGTCTTATTGCCCTGTTACAGCAGCAGGTAGATACCGATCCTGAGCTACAAGCGAGCATGGCTAATGATCATGCCCACTATATTACTTTGCGCGAAAGCTTGATGGACGAGGCGACCAAGGAGGAGATTGCGCAGAAAAATTTGCAGGGCGCCTTCGAGGGGCGAGGTATTGGCGGCATCGCCGATACCGGACGTATTCGCTGTTTACACACTTGGTATGGGGCGCATTTAGTCCACCCCAATACCATCGGCAGGTTGCTGGAACCCTATTTAGCTCTTTAGAGATATTGCGCGCGATGGGCGGGCGCACTATATTGTAACTACTTTATAACAATACGGACCATGCCCGTGGCAACCTCCCCTGCGATTCCATCGCTTGAGCTCGATATCAGCAATACCTTGGGCGAACGCTTAACTATTTTGTTGTTCGTGCTCAATGTCGTCTGGTTGGCGGGTGGTTTTTGGCTGTTTGGTGCCGATCTAAAAACCTTTTTTGTCCTGGTAACTCAACTCATCTATGGGGCCATTTGGCTCGCCTTTCGCGCTGGCTGGTATGCGGCCGCCAAGTTGTCGGTCCAATTTACCTTACTGTTTGCCGCAATCGTCACCATGAACTGTGTGGCGCCATCGGCACAGACGAGCCACCTTTTGATCGTGGCGGTCGGCATGAGCTTCGCACTATTTCGCTGGTCTGACCAAAAACATGTCATCCTTAGTGCAATACTTATGGCGGTGTTGGGTATCTTGTTAACCAAGGCGAGCAACTACGATTTGTTTGGCTTGCAAATTGGCGAGGTAGCTGCCGTCACCGATCTGTTTTATCTTGTTTCATTGTTTACTGCGATATCGCTGCTGGGCTTTACGTTTTACTTCTTTACTTATCGCACTGAGATCTTGATGGTCCAATTGCATACCGCCAGCGAAAAAGCGAATGTTGCCAACGAGATTAAGTCGCGCTTTCTTTCCAACATGTCACACGAAATTCGCACGCCAATGAACGGTATCTTTGGCGTGTTGCAGGTACTGCGCAATAACGCCAGTTTGGGCGATGACCACCGTCGCTTGTTGGACGCGGCGCTATCCTCAAGTCGCCATTTAAGCGCCATCGTTGATGATGTGCTCGATATGTCGAAACTAGAAAGTGGGAAGTTGCGCTTAGCGATAGAGCCCTTCGACTTGCGCGCTATTTTGCGCGACATTGATACATTGTTTGCGGGTCAGGCCAAGAAAAAAGATATTGGCTGGCACGTAGTCATCGACAAAGAGGTTCCTGCTAAAGTCCTAGGCGACGGTTTGCGCGTTGCCCAGATCATCAACAATGTTGTTGGCAACGCAATTAAGTTCACCTTGCAGGGGCAGGTGCACCTGCACGTGGGCTATCGCAATAACGCTGTGTTTTTGGAGGTGTTTGATACAGGCATCGGTATGTCAAAAGAAACACTAGACGTGTTATTTGAACGTTTTACCATGGCCGACGATTCCACCAAAAAACACTTCAAGGGCACGGGTTTAGGCATGTCGATCAGCAAGGAATTTGTCGACTTGATGCACGGATCGATCGATGTGCACAGTACCCTTAGCGAAGGCACCACCTTTGTGATTGAGTTGCCCCTGCCAATGGTAGTGGAACAGCCCAAATTCGAATCAAGTGCTGGTGAGCCAATGCCAGATTTGGATGGCAAGAAGATCTTAATCGCCGAGGACAACCCGCTTAATTTGGATGTTTGTCTCACCTTTTTACGAGGCACTGGCGCTAAATTGATGGTGGCCAAAAACGGCCTCGAGGCGATTCAATTGCTACAGAAGGTGAGCGTCGATTTACTGCTAACCGATATCGCGATGCCCGAAATGTCAGGGGACGATTTACTATTTGAAATGCGCAAGATGTTTCCCAGCGTCCCTGCGGTGGCTATTTCGGGCAATGTAGACCCGCAAGACGTCGCCAAATATATCGAGGCGGGGTTTAATCAAGTGCTGAGCAAGCCGCTTAACCGAGATGTCTTAGTCAGGACTATAACCGCGCTTTTAGTACCCGCTGATGCAAATGAACTAGTCAACGGTGTGAAGGAATCGTTACGTTAGGTAAATCGCTGTTTGGGGTGTTTAGTATCGTCACCGTGGCGGGCCTTTACGAAGTGGTCGAATGGCTCTACGCGATTTCTGCTGATCCTGAGGCGGGGATTGCGGTGCTCGGTTCGCAGGGCGATATTTGGGATGCGCAAAAAGACATCACGGCGGATACCCTCGGTGCGCTGCTTGCCATGCTCGTATTTCTCGCGCGCCATACCTTTCCCCCGTCGTCACCTAGCCATAATTGACCCCCAAACGTGACTAAACGCGTTTGCTGTGTTGGTTAGTTTTTGACCATACTGTTTTTCCGATAGCGAAATGCCTTTCGGCCATAAAAACATCATATAAAAAGGAAAATAGTATGATTTATGCCAACCCCGGCGACGCAGGCGCCGTCATTACCTTCAAACAACAATACGAAAATTATATCGGTGGCGAGTGGGTCGCTCCCGTCAATGGTCAGTACATGGACAATATCAGTCCGGTCAATGGCGAAGTGTTTTGCCGAGTACCGCGCTCTGATGGTGCTGACATCGATCTCGCTTTAGACGCGGCGCATAAAGTCGCAGCCGCCTGGGGAGCTACGTCGGCAACCGAGCGCAGCAATATCTTGTTGAAGATCGCCGATCGCATCGAAGCTAATATCGAAAAGCTCGCCGTGGCGGAAACATGGGACAACGGCAAGGCCGTGCGTGAAACCCTGGCCGCGGATATTCCGCTGTCAGCCGATCACTTCCGCTATTTTGCGGGTTGCATCCGCGCCCAAGAAGGCACCGCTGCCGAGCTGGACGCCACCACCGTGTCTTACCATATCCACGAGCCCTTAGGTGTGGTGGGTCAGATTATTCCTTGGAACTTCCCCATCCTGATGGCGGCGTGGAAGCTGGGTCCAGCCTTGGCTGCCGGCAACTGTGTGGTATTGAAGCCAGCAGAGCAAACGCCAGCTTCTATCTTAGTGCTGATGGAAATCATCGGCGATTTGTTGCCCGCGGGGGTGATTAATATCGTCAACGGTATCGGCGAAGAGGCCGGCCAAGCCTTGGCCACTAGCAAGCGTATCGCTAAGTTGGCCTTTACTGGTTCTACCGCCGTAGGTCAGCACGTGCTGCGTTGCGCGGCCGACTCGCTCATTCCAAGCACTGTCGAATTGGGTGGCAAGTCGCCCAACATTTATTTTGAAGACGTCATGCAAGGCGAAGAAGATTACATCAGCAAGGCCGTCGAAGGCATGGTGTTGGCGTTCTTCAACCAGGGTGAGGTCTGTACCTGTCCTTCTCGGGCGCTGATTCAAGAATCGATCTACGACGATTTCATCGCCATGGTCATCGAGCGCTCTAAGCAGATCATTCGCGGCAATCCACTCGATACCAACACCCAAGTGGGCGCCCAGGCTTCGCTGGAGCAGTACGAGCGAATCATGGGTTATTTGGACCTAGGTAAGAAGGAAGGCGTCGAATTCCTCATCGGTGGCGGAGCACACGACGCGGGCGATGGTTTCAACAAGGGCTTCTATATCCAGCCTACCTTAATGAAGGGCAGCAATAACATGCGCGTCTTCCAGGAGGAGATTTTTGGTCCCGTGGTCGGTGTCACCACCTTTAAGGATGAGGCCGAAGCCCTAGCGATTGCCAACGATACCGAGTACGGTCTCGGTGCCGGCGTGTGGACCCGCGACATGAATCGCGCCTACCGCATGGGGCGCGCCATTCAAGCCGGCCGTGTATGGACCAACTGCTACCACGCCTATCCTGCTCACGCCGCCTTTGGCGGGTATAAGAAGTCGGGGATCGGTCGCGAGACCCACAAAGTGGCGTTGGAGCACTACCAGCAAACCAAAAACCTGTTGGTCAGTTACAGCACCAGTCCACTGGGCTTCTTCTAGCCATCTCAAAGCCCGGTTCTACCGGGCTTTTTTACTCCTCGCCAACCGCTTCATCACTAAAAATATCCTCGATACGGCAATCGAATAGCCGCGCCATGGCAAACGCCAAGGGAAGGCTCGGATCGAATTTGCCTTTTTCAATGGCGTTGACGGTCTGGCGCGACACGTGCAATTTTTCAGCGAGGGTTTGCTGGGTAAAATCGTGTTCCGCGCGCAGCACCTTTAAGCGGTTTTTCATGAGTAGCGCTTCCTAGCGAGCCACACATTGGCCAAGTAACATAGGCCCATAAACATGACCAATACACTAATTTCAGCATCGTTGCCGATGAGATTGCTGGTATCGAGCAGCGAGTAGGCGATCCCGACAATTAGCGTAAGCCCCAGTGTCAGTCCCATGGCTTCCAGCATAATGCGCTGCTGCATCTCGTCCTGCGACAGCACGTGTAAGATATTGGCCCTTACCATGACCCAGCCGGTGGCAAGACTCAACGCGATGGCTACAGCGGTGATTAGATTGTTACCCGACCATAGCAGCGTTGGGCCGAAACTGGCCGCGGCGAGACTCACGAGCCATAGTGCGGTCCAACGTGCGAGATGTTTAGTAGATTCAATAGCGTTCATACTTTGTTCCTCCGATTAAGCAATAAAGGTAAAGTATGCTTTACATTATGGCAAGTTTATTTGTTATTTTTTTGTGCGTGTTCGTATAGCGATTGTATGGAAAGGCAGACATAGCGGGCTTTGATCTCGCCTTTTTCTGTTGTCGCGCTTATGATTGCAATTCATTAAGGAGGACCGTGTGAGTAGATCTGTAGTCATTATTGGCGGAGGCCACGCCGCCGCTGAAGCTGTCATTGCGCTGTACCAAATGGGCTGGCGAGAAAATATTATTATGCTCAGTGACGAGGCGCATCTTCCCTACCAGCGTCCACCGCTGTCAAAAGCGTTTTTGAAAGGCGATCTCGACGCCACCAAGTTGGCGATCAAAAATCCCGCCATGTATGAAAAAGTGGCGGCCGACATGCGCCTTAATACCCGCGTGGTTGAAATCGACCGCCAGCAACAGCAAGTAGTGACTGACAGTGGTGAGCGCGTCGCTTACGATTTTCTCATTATTGCCACCGGCACACGGCCGCGTTTACTGCAGGTGCCTGGCTTCCCCGATGACAAGGTGCACTACTTGCGTACCCTCGACGACGCTGATGGAATCCGCGCTGAGATTCAGCCTGGCACGCGTGTGCTGTTAGTGGGGGCGGGTTATATCGGTCTTGAGTTGGCTGCGTCAGCTATAAACATGGGCGCCAGCGCTACGGTACTTGAGGCGGCGCCTCGCGTATTGGCGCGTGTAACGTGTGAAATCATGAGTGATTTCTATACCGAGTTGCACCGTTCTCGCGGCGTGGACGTGCGCGTTGCTGCCATGCTGGATTCTGTGCGCGCCGACGGCGATGGTTGGATAGCTACCTTGAAAGACGGCAGCGAGATCGGCTTTGACGTGTTGGTCGCCGGTATTGGCGTATTGCCCAACGTTGAATTGGCGCAAGCGGCGGGCCTTGAGTGCGACAACGGTATTTTAGTCGACGAGACCACCGTCACCAGTGATCCCAACGTGTTTGCGATTGGCGATTGCTGCAACCATCCCAATCACCTGTACGGTACCCGCCTGCGTCTAGAGTCGGTGCCCAATGCCAACGACCAGGCTAAAGTGGCGGCTGCGTCGATTGCCGGTAAGCCGATGGCCTACGATGCCCTGCCTTGGTTCTGGTCAGACCAGTACGATACCAAATTGCAGACCGCGGGCCTGTCGACTGGTTACGATCAAACGGTAGTTCGCGGCGACATTAGCAGCGGCGCTTTTGCGGTGTTTTATTTGCAAGCCGGTCGCTTAATCGCGGTAGACGCGGTGAATAGCCCCGCTGACTTTATGATGGCGCGTCGTCATATTCCCGCCGGTATCAGCCCCGATCCCGCTGTGCTGGCCGACACCCAACAGGCCTGGTGCTAGTGGGTGGTCTCTAGCGACACATATTGAGCATGATCCGGCCGATGCCGATCCAAGGGTCGCCGTCAGCCATGCCCTTGCTCATGTGTTCAACTTCTTTGCATTGCTGCAGTAAACGCGCCGCTTTGCGAACATTCATACGCTGGCTAAAGCGCTTATAAATGGGCATCTTAGATGACCACAGGTTGAGGGTGCGCATCATGCCGTCTAGCCGTTGACCGCGCTCTAGGCCTTCCATGATTTCTAGGCCGGTGCGTATTTCGCGAGCCAAGGCCATAATGGTACCGACCGCGTCGTTACCTTCGGCGCGAAGGTATTCCAAGATCGTCAGGCATTTACTGTCACCTGCCATGGCGGCATCTACCATGGTAAAGACGCTGAAACGTGCGCTATCCGCTACCAGTGCCGCCGCGGTATCGCCGTCTACCTCGGTGTGTCCCGCCATCAATAGCTTGTCCACTTCTTGCGCGGCGGCCAGCAAGTTACCTTGTACCCGATCCGCCATCAGACGGCAGGCGTCGGGTGTAAGGTGCAGGCCGCGCGCACCGGCGCGAGTGCTCAGCCAAGCCGGTAGGTCATCGCTGCCGATGTCATACACTTGTACGGTGGCGCCACCCGCTTGCACAGCTTTAAAGTACTTGCTGTTGAATTGAGCTTTTTCTAAGCGCGGCGAAGAAATGATCAGCACGTTGTCGGGGTTGGCGTCGTTGGCGTAGGCCTGCAGGGCTTTGGAGCCTTGATCGCCCACTTTGTTGCCGTTCATGCGCAATTCGATGATCTTGCGGTCGCCAAACAGTGACAGGCTGGCATTGGCGTCGGCCAGAGCATCCCAGTTAAATTGGTTGGGGTTGTCTACGTGGTAGACATCGCGTTCTAGAATACCGCGCTCACGGCAAGCTTTGCGCAATACCTCTTGGCACTCCATCACTACCAGCGTTTCGTTGCCATGAATCCAGTAAATGGGCTTCAGGTCACCGGCCAGGTGTTTTTCCAACTGATCGGGCCGCAGCTGCATTACTTGCTCTGGCTCGCTTGGCGAATAGCGCGCAGGACTAATTGACGCGCCAGGTCGTTGCGCATTTCATCGACCAATAACTGCGCTTCGTTATCGCCAGCGAGGGGATTTTCGCTGTTGTAGGCGAAGATCTGTTCGCGGCGCATATTGGCTCGGTCGAATAGCGGGATATTGTTCTGCTGGGCGCTGACAATCATGTCGTAGATCAACATGAACTCGGTAGGTTGTTCGTTGACGCCGACGCTGTGAATACGACGGCGGTAGACATCGCTGTGCAATGTCAGTTTGACATCGCCACCGGCGTCGACCACTTCAATCACGTTGAGGAGAGCGTAGCGGGTCAGGGCAGCGCGCATTTCGGGGCTGCCACCGCTGATGCTTAGGGTGAGATCGGTGTCGATATTGTCGTTTTGGCTGCCGCGCAGGTGCCAACCGCCACAGGCGGTCAACGCCAATAAGGTGAGGGCGATAAGGCTGCTGCGCAGTAGGGTGAGCATGTTAGCCCACCACAATATTAACAAGTTTGCCGGGCACGACGATCACCTTGCGCACGGTCAATCCCTCGGTGAAACGCTGCACGTTTTCATCACCTAGTGCTGCCGCTTCGATCGCCTCTCGGCTAGCGTTGGCGGGCATGGCGATCTTGCCGCGCAGTTTGCCGTTCACCTGCACCACTAACTCGATGCTGTCACGCACCAGTGCGGCTTCGTTCACGGCGGGCCACTGTACGTCGATAACCGCCTCGCTGTGCCCAAGTTCCAACCACAGTTGGTGGCTGATATGGGGGGTGATGGGGCTCAATACCAACACCGCGGCTTCCAGTGCTTCACGTTCGACGCCGGCGTGGCTGTCGCTACCGCCAGCAAGCTTGGCAATATCGTTCAGCAGCTCCATCACGGCGGCGATAGCGGTGTTGAAGGTTTGGCGGCGGCCGTAGTCGTCGCTTACTTTGGCGATGGTCTCGTGGGTTTTGCGGTAGACATCGCGCTGGGTGGCGGTCAGTTCATCTAATACCACGGCGCGCTCGCTGCCGCGCTCTTTAAACGACGATACCTGTTTCCACAACTTGCGCAAGAAACGGTTAGCGCCTTCAACGCCTGAGTCTTGCCACTCCAATGACTGCTCTGGCGGCGCCGCAAACATGGTGAACAAGCGCACGGTGTCGGCGCCATAGCTTTCGATCAACGCCTGTGGATCGACCGTGTTGCCCTTGGATTTCGACATCTTGGCGCCGTCTTTAAGCACCATGCCTTGGCACAACAAGCGGGTAAAGGGTTCGTCGCTATTAACCAAGCCTTCATCGCGCATCAATTTGTGGAAGAAGCGCGCGTACAACAGGTGCAAAATCGCGTGTTCAATGCCGCCGATGTACTGGTCGACGGGTAGCCAGTAGTTGGCCGCTTCGCTATCCAGCATGCCATCTTCGTAGTTAGGGCAGGTGTAGCGCGCGTAGTACCAGCTCGACTCCATAAAGGTGTCGAAGGTGTCGGTTTCGTGCTCGGCGTCGCGGCCCTCGTGTTGAGTTTTGCGCCACTCGGGATCGGCTTTGATCGGTGAGGTTATGCCGTCGAGTTCCACATCTTCAGGCAGTAACACAGGCAGGCGATCAGCCGGCACGGGAATTTCCCCGCCCTCGGGTAGGTTCAGCATCGGAATGGGTGCTCCCCAGTAACGCTGACGTGATACACCCCAATCGCGTAGGCGGAAATTGGTGGTTGTGTCACCGAGGCCCTTGGCCTTCAGTGCAGCGGCGATGGCATCGAAGGCTGCTTCGAAGCCAAGGCCGTCGAATTCGCCTGAATTCACCGTGACGGTATCTGTTTTGCGGCCGTACCACTCGTGCCATTGGCTCGCGTCAAAGGCGGCATCGCCCTCGAGGGTCGAGGCTACCACCTGCACGATGGGCAGCTGATATTTGTTGGCAAATTCAAAGTCGCGCTCATCGTGGCTGGGCACGGCCATCACCGCACCAGAGCCGTAATCCATCAGCACATAGTTGGCCGCCCACACGGGTACCCATTCACCACTCAGCGGATGCTGCGCGACATAACCGGTATCCATGCCACGTTTTTCCATGGTGGCCATGGCGGCTTCATTGACAGATTGTTGCTTGTTGTCGGCCAAGAAAGCCGCTAACTCGGGGTTGTTCTCCGCCGCGGCTTTGGCGACTGGGTGGTCCAGTGCAACGCTGACGTAGGTGGCGCCCATCAGGGTATCGGGGCGCGTGGTGTACACATCGATCGCCTCATAGCCAGCGATAGGTGACGCCAACGGGAAGCTCATGTTCACGCCGCGGCTCTTGCCGATCCAGTTGCGCTGCATAGTGCGCACTTGCTCTGGCCAGCCGTCCAATTGATCGAGATCTTTCAAAAGCTCTTCGGCGTAGGCGGTGATTTTGATGAACCACTGCGGTATTTCTTTGCGTTCAACGGGGCTATCGCAGCGCCAGCAGCAACCGTCGATAACCTGTTCGTTGGCCAGTACGGTGGCGTCGTTGGGGCACCAGTTCACCGCCGACGTACGCTTGTAGACCAAGCCTTTTTCGTACAGGCGAGTGAAGAACCACTGCTCCCAACGGTAGTACTGTGGTGTACACGTCGCCAACTCACGCGACCAGTCGTAGGCAAAGCCCAACTGGTTGAGCTGGTTTTTCATGTAGTCGATGTTGGAATAGGTCCACTTGGCCGGTGCGGTTTGATTCTTGATCGCGGCGTTTTCCGCTGGTAGTCCGAAGGCGTCCCAGCCCATGGGTTGCAGCACGTTTTTACCCAGCATGCGCTGGTAGCGTGAAATCACGTCGGCGATAGTGTAATTGCGCACGTGACCCATGTGCAGTTTGCCACTTGGGTAGGGGAACATCGCTAGGCAGTAGTACTTTTCCTTGCTGTGATCGACATCGACTTTGAAGCTGTCGTGCTCGCGCCAGTAGTGCTGTACCTGTGATTCAATTTCTTCGGGTTTGTAGTGCTGATCCATGTCTCGACTCAGTGCTGAATAAAGTGCGCCTCAAAGCGGCGAA
Source organism: uncultured Pseudomonadales bacterium (assembly GCA_964598145.1). Classification (GTDB taxonomy): domain Bacteria; phylum Pseudomonadota; class Gammaproteobacteria; order Pseudomonadales; family JAHEIH01; genus JAHEIH01. Next base: position 71,117 of record CAZRAM010000008.1, on the reverse strand, counting down.
AAGTGGTGATTTTACCCTAATGTGGGACCGAAAAGGTAGTTGAAACTCAATTCTCTGTCGCGGCTGTGCGACGCTTTAGCAGGGCTTGTAGTAGCACGATCACCGCACATAGCCACCACAGTGGCGCTGAGCCCCAGCGTAGGTAGGGCGTGCTACCTTGCATCGGCCAAGCCTCAGCCAGCAAGGTGGTGCGTTCAAACTGCGGCGTGCTAGCAATGATTTCGCCATCGGCCGCGATGACCGAGGAAATGCCGTTGTTGGTGGCGCGCAACACGTAGCGGCCGGTTTCCATCGCGCGCACCTGGGCAATTTGCTGGTGTTGCCAGGGCGCCCAAGAGCGGCCAAACCAAGCGTCGTTGCTGACGGTGACGATGAAATTGGCAGCGCGCATTTGCTCGCGCACAAACTCGCTGTAAGCTACTTCGTAACAGATAAAGGGCGCCAGTGTGTAGGCGCCGGCGCGCAATAATTCTTGCTCGGAACTGCCGCGATCAAAGCTCGACATTGGCAGATCAAAAAAGGCTAGGGTGCCGCGCAGTGTATTGGCCAACGGTACATATTCCCCAAAGGGCACCAACTTTTGCTTGTGGTACAGGCCTTCACCGTCGCCCACCGCGGTGATCGAATTGTGGAAAATATTTTTCTCAGGATCGAAATAGGGAATACCGGTCACTAAGGTGGTGTGCTCAATTTGAGCAATGTCGTGCATGGCGTTGAGGAAGCTGGCGGCGCGCCAGTAATCAACGGTGATAGCGGTTTCTGGCCACACCACAATATCGCTCTGCCAGAGTTGTTCGGTGAGCGCTGTGTAGCTACTTAACGTGCTGCGAATATTTTCCGGCTTCCACTTTTCCTCTTGGTCGATGTTGCCTTGCGCGATACCTATCAACAATGGGCGTTCTCCCAGTGATGAAACGCCGCGATCGACCACCTGCGGTGTGATCGCCACGGCTGTGGTGAGTATGGCAAGGGCAATGAAGGAGGGGAGGCGCCGAGCGCTATCGATCGTCTTTACCAAAAGCGCGGCGCCGAGCACCGTTATCGCGGTGAGGCCATTGGCGCCCACAATGGGCATCAGCGTGGCGAGCGGCGAATCGGTGTGGGCGGTGCCGATATACAACCATGGAAATCCCGTCAGGATGACCCCGCGCAAGGCGTCGAATAATACCCAGAGGGCAGTGAACGCTAGCGGCGCAAATGCGCCATGTCGTAGCCAGCGGCAGTACAGCCAGGCCATACCCGCCGGCAGCAAGGCCAAACCACCGCAAAACAAAAAGGTCATCAGTGCGGCGAGAATAGCTGGGGTGTCACTGTGGTAGTGAATGCTTACGTACACCCAGGAAGCGCCGCTGCCAAATAGCCCTAAGCCGCTCCACCAACCGACCCATTTCGCGGTGTCAGCGGGGGTGAATTGCAGCGCCCAAAAGATCAGGGCGGGGCCCACAAAGGCTAGCGGCCACCAGTGCAGTGGCGCCAGCGAAAGGCTGATAGCAATGCCGCCCAGAAGGGCGGCAAAAGAGTAGCGATGGCGTTGCAGCCACATGGGTGATTAACCTTCCAGGCTCAATCGCAACAGGTGCAGTTGGCGGTTGTCGGCGTTGACGACGCGGAAGGTGTAACCGTCAATTTCGGTAATCTCATTGCGCTTGGGCATATAGCCAAAGCTCTGCATGATCAGACCGCCAATGGTCTCGTATTCGCTGTCGTCGAGGTTGGCTTTGAAGTATTCGTTGAAGTCATCGATCGGCGTCAGTGCTTTGATCACGAAATCTTGGTCGTTAACCTTGCGGATAAAGATGTCGCTATCTTCATCGGTCTCGTCCTCGATTTCGCCGACGATCTCTTCCAGGATGTCTTCGATAGTAATCAAACCGGATACACCGCCGTATTCGTCGATGACGATGGCCATGTGGTTACGGTTTTCGCGGAATTCTCGCAACAGCACATTGAGGCGTTTACTCTCGGGGACGCACACCGCTGGGCGGACAAGGTCGGACAGTTTGGTCTTTTCACCGCCGTTGACCAAGGTGGGCAAGATGTCTTTGGCGAGCAAAATACCGCGCACTTCGTCGATGTTTTCACCGACCACGGGAAAGCGTGAGTGGCCCGATTCGACAATGGCTTCAAGGTAATCTTGGCGCTCGCAATCGTCGCGTAAAACGATCATCTGGGGGCGTGGCACCATCACATCGCGCGCTTGCAGCTCGGCGACTTCAAGCGCACCTTTGATGATGTTGAGTGCATCGCTGTCGAGCAAATCGTTGCTGTGCGAGATGTCGAGCAGTTCGATGAGATCAGCCTTACTCTTGGGCTCGGCTGAAAAAGCAGCTGAAATTTTTTCGATCCAGGACTTGTCGCCTAGATCGTTGCTAGATCGGTCTTCACTCATTGGTGTGTTGTGCTCCGTGGTTGTAGGGGTCAGCATAGCCTAGCTTGTGCATAATGGCTATCTCCAAGGCTTCCATGACCTCGGCTTCGCTGTCTTCAATATGGTCGTAACCCTGTAAATGCAAGGTGCCGTGTATCACCATGTGTGCCCAGTGCGACTCCAAGCTCTTGCCCTGTTCGTCGGCTTCGCGGCTGACAACCGCCGGACATATGATGATGTCGCCAAGCAGAGGTAGGTCTAATTCGGGGGGCAGATCGGCTTCAAAGGACAGCACGTTGGTGGCGTAGTCTTTGCCGCGGTAGTCGCGGTTAAGCTGGCGGATTTCGTTTTCGTCGACCACGCGAATCGTCATTTCGCGCGGTTGAGATTGCTCAGCGAGGGCGGCTAGCGCCCAGCGCCTGAAGGCCTCATCGTCGGGGACCTCGGCATCGCTCGCCAGTTGGATATCGATATCGTGCTGCATGGTCTATTTGTGGCGTTGGTCGCGGTTGGGGACCACCAGGGTCTCTTCGCTTTCGTAGCGATCGTAAGCTTCTACTACGCGTTGTACCAGCGGGTGGCGCACCACATCGCGCGAACCAAAGTGGGTAAAGGAAATGCCCTCGACATCTTGCAAAATTTTGCTTACGTGGGTCAGGCCCGATTGGGTGCCGCGGGGTAAATCAATCTGGGTCACGTCGCCGGTAATTACCGCAGTCGAGCCAAAGCCAATGCGGGTCAGGAACATTTTCATCTGCTCCTTGGTGGTGTTTTGGCTTTCGTCCAAAATGATAAACGAGTTGTTCAATGTGCGGCCGCGCATGTAGGCCAGTGGGGCCACTTCGATCACGTTGCGCTCGATTAGTTTGCCAACTACCTCAAAGCCGAGCATTTCGTACAATGCATCGTATAGTGGGCGTAAGTAGGGGTCGATCTTTTGGCTGAGGTCGCCGGGCAGGAAGCCAAGCTTTTCACCCGCTTCGACCGCTGGGCGCACCAGCAGGATGCGGCGAATTTCTTCGCGCTCTAACGCTTGTACTGCACAGGCCACCGCAAGGTAGGTCTTGCCTGTGCCCGCCGGGCCAATGCCAAAATTAATGTCGTGGGTCTGGATCGCCTTCACATAGGCCTGTTGGTTTTTACCGCGCAGTTTGATCATGCTGCGACGGGTTTTGATCACAGGTATTTGCTGTTGGGCTTCTTCACTTTCCTCCAACAATACCTCGAGGCCAGCTTCCTGGAGGTGCAGGTGCACCATTTCTGGCGTCAGCTCAGTGGTGGCGGTCTCTTTGTACAATTGTTGCAGCAGCGTCGTCGCCGCCAGCACCGCACCGTCGGGACCCTGCACGCGGAAGTGGTGGCCACGGTTGCTGATCGTCACGTTGAGGCGTTTGCTGATTTGCTTCAGATGTTCGTCGAGTTGCCCCGTCAAGTTGGCGAGGCGTTCGATATCGCTGGGCTCAAGGACCAAGTCCTTGCTGGAAGTGCTGTCGTTCAAGCGGTTTTAATACCTATATCAATTCGAAACGTCACTATAAACGCCCCTTGGGCATTTGAATAGTATTGTTTAAAAAATAGTCAGTCTAGCCGATCACGTCCACCAATTCACCGCGTAGCGAATTGGGTAGCGCCTCGTCGATGCGCACTTTCACAAATTTGCCAATCAACGACGTGTCGTCACAGGCAAAGTTCACCACGCGATTGTTTTCCGTGCGGCCCTGTAATTGACTCAACTGCTTCTTGGATTCACCGCTGACCAAAATGACCTGCTCGGTGCCCACCATGCGGCGGGAAATTTCGGCCGCTTGTTGCAATATACGGTGCTGCAGCAGCGACAGACGCTGCTTTTTAACATCTTCGGGGGTGTCATCGACTAAATCCGCGGCGGGTGTGCCGGGGCGCGCGCTGTACACAAAGCTAAAGCTGGTGTCGAAACCAATGTCGGCGATCAGTTTCATGGTGTCTTCGAAATCTTTTTCGGTTTCACCGGGGAAGCCGATAATAAAGTCAGACGAGAAGCTGATGTCGGGACGAATCTTGCGCAGGCGACGCAACTTCGACTTGTATTCCAAGGCGGTGTGGCCGCGTTTCATCAGTGCCAACACGCGATCAGAGCCGCTTTGCACGGGCAGGTGCAGGTGTGACACCAGTTCAGGTACCTCGGCGTACACATCGATCAGCGCGTCGCTAAACTCTACCGGGTGCGAGGTGGTGTAGCGGATACGGTCGATACCATCAATCTTGGCGACCATGGTGATCAGTTCGGCGAGGTCGACAGTGTGGCCGTCGTGGGCGTCGCCGCGATAGGCGTTGACGTTTTGACCGAGTAGGTTAACTTCGCGCACACCCTGGCTTGCCAAGTGGGCGATTTCAAAAATAACGTCGTCAACCGGGCGGCTGACTTCTTCGCCGCGGGTGTAGGGCACCACGCAGAAAGTACAGTATTTGTTGCAGCCTTCCATGATAGAAACAAAGGCGCTCGGGCCTTCGACGCTGGGGTCGGGCAAACGATCGAACTTCTCAATTTCAGGGAAGGTAACATCGACCACTACCGGGCCCTGCGGATTGGTGCGCGAGGCATCGATCATTTCGGGCAGGCGGTGAATGGTCTGCGGACCAAAGATCATGTCGACATAGGGGGCGCGCTTGCTGATCGCGTCGCCCTCTTGGCTGGCGACACAGCCGCCTACGCCAATGACGAGATCGGGGTTTTTGTCTTTTAAATGCTTAAGACGGCCCAAGGTGTGGAACACCTTCTCTTGCGCCTTTTCGCGAATCGAACAGGTGTTCAGCAGAATAACGTCCGCTTCCTCAGGGTTGTCGGTCGATTCTAGCTGGTGGGATTCTCCCAGCAAATCGCGCATACGCGATGAATCGTACTCGTTCATCTGACAGCCGTGGGTTTGAATATAAAGCTTTTTGGTCGCCATGGGGCCTTGTACACCTGTGTCTTGCTCAAAAGGTGGGCAATTATATCGTTGAATCTGGCGCGATGACAGGGACGACATTGATTTTTATTTGATCAGTTGTGCTATTATTGCTGCCCTTTTGGCAACCCATTAGCGAGATTGATACGGCGTCTATGTTTAAGGTCGTTTTTCATAACCAAAACGAAGTGTTCGAGTTGTTTGTAGAACAAATCTACCAGAGCGATATGTACGGCTTTATCGAGGTGGAAGAGTACGTGTTTGGCGAGCGCTCGGGGATCCTAATCGACCCTTCAGAAGAGAAACTTAAAACCGAATTTACTGGGGTCAAGCGTAGCTTTATCCCACTACATTCGATTATTCGCATCGACGAAGTGGAAAAACGCGGTACGGTGAAGATTTCTGAATCCAAGGGTAGCAATATATCACTTTTCCCAAGCATGCCTCGCGCAGGTATGCCCGGCGTCATCGACGAAGATTAAATGTGTGCGCTGCAGGCGTCTTCGCTACTGTTGATGTAATCTTCCATTTGGGGCGCAGGTAGCGGGCGGCTAAACAAGAAACCCTGGAAGTAGTCACAGCCCACACGGCGCAAGAAATCCACCTGCTCAGAGTTGTCTACCCCTTCAGCGATGACCTTCATGTTGAGGTTGTGCCCCAGTTCAACAATAGAGGCCACAATCGCCTTGTCGCGCACCTGGTCTTCATCGTTCTCTAGGCTGATACCCATCACGAAGGCGCGGTCGATTTTGATTTTGTCGACGGGGAGGTCTTTGAGATAGCTCATCGATGAGTAGCCTGTGCCAAAGTCATCAATGGAAATAGAAAAGCCCATATCCTTCATGACATTAATGACTTGCATCGCGTAGTCGGTGTTTTCCAACATCACAGATTCGGTGATTTCAATCTCGATAATGCTAGGGTCAACGCCTGTGCTTTCCAGTGCGTTGCGCAACATATCTAAGAAGTGCACATGGTTGAACTGTTTGGTAGAGATGTTGACGGCCATGGTGCAGTGCTTGCCAAATTCTTTCTGCCACGCCGCCGCTTGGGCAAAGGCCTTGTGCAAGACCCATTCACCTAGCACGACAATTAAGCCGATGCGTTCAGCCAGAGGTATGAATTCGCTGGGGGGAATGAACTCACCGTTGCTCTGGCGCCACCTTACCAACGCTTCCATGCCGACCAACATGCCGTCAATACTGCTAACTTGGGGTTGGTAGTAAACATCCAATTCGCCGTCAAACAGTGACTGGCGCAGGGCAATTTCCATGTTCAGCCATTTCAATTCGCGGGTACGCATTTCGCTGGTAAATTCACACAGGTTGTTGCCACCACTCTCGCTGGCGCTTTCTAACGCGGTCCCAGCATTAATGATCAACTTGGTGACCGAATCCTCTTCGCCGGGGGTGACGGTGTAGCCAATAGATAGCGTCAAATAAAAGGACGCATCATCCACAATAAGGGGGTTTTCCATTGCCTTGTTGAGCTTCTCGGCGATGTCCAAGCCTTGCTCCGCCAGCGCTAAAATGCCGAAGCGGGCGCCATCGAAACGGAACATATGGGCATCGTGGTAGTCGCCAATCGCGTCCTTCAAGCGCTGTGCACAGGCGGCGAGCAGCTTATCCCCCACGTTGTAGCCGTGGCCAGTGGTGACGTGGGCAAAGCGGTCGAGACGAATGAGACCCACCGCCCAGCGCTGAGGTTGGCCGTATTTATTGAGTGAAATGATATTGTCAATTTCTTCCTCAAAACGGCGCCGGTTGGGCAGTTTAGTGAGTGGGTCGAAGTAGGCGAGGTAGTTGAGCCTTTTTTGCAGGGCTTCGGTGCGCGACACATCGTGTAAGTAAACGTGGCCTTGATTCATGTCGCGCAGCCACTGCAGGGTGGTTTCAAAAGTGGTGCCGCCAACGCGGTGGTTCCAACTGGCGGTGTCAGAGGCGCCGCTCTTCAAACTGTTGACCTTGGATGTTATTGCCATCGGCAACAGGTGCTGGTATTCGTTGGGGGCAAAACCGAGTTCTTCTAACAGCAGGTGAGCCTTTGGGTTGGCATAAATTACATCACCATTGGCATCGATGGTCAGCATCGCTTCGGGCGCGCGTTGCGGGAAGTAGCTCAAGGCCCGCTGTTCCTTGTGGGCGCGGCGCAAGGCTATGATGTTGAAGTACAAGATCACCAAGATAGTCATCATACACACCCCGAGGAAGAGGGCGTCGATGAACATTTGCTCTCCATCTGAGCTGATGTCGCGTCGAGTGGCGTCGATGTCTACCAAAATGGATTGGCGTAATGTGCCGATAAGACTTTCGAGTTCTCCGGCTTTGGTATGGATGTCGCTGACACTCTGCATGATCACCGAGTGATAATCCTGGCGATTGTTTGATTGGCTAATGGTGTCAAGTGCGTTTTCAATGACGCGGTGGTACTCGATGGTGTTGCGCTCGATCTGATCAAGTATGACGCTTGATACTCCTGCGACGCGCAATTTCTCGAGGCCTTCCTCTAGGTCGGCATGGGCGCTTTCGTGTATCTGAGTGAACTGCTGCAAATCATAATCCACCATCAGCCGGCTGGATGCCAGCAGCTCCCGACTTATCGTGTCGTAAAGGGTGTGAATATCTTCGAGCTGGCCGACTTGGCGATCAACTAAGTTGCTTGCTTTATCGCGAATTAAGCTCTGGCTATTGCCCAAAATCAACAGCAAACTGACAACTAATACACTGATAGCTGTGGTCGCTAGCGTTAATTTGGAGCGAATTTTCATGGATGCAGGGCTGCCTATTCTTCTTCATCGTCATCGTCCTTGATGGGGTCCAGTTGTAGCGACATCGCGGCATCGGATCCGCCCGCGGTGTTGCTATCCAGCTTGATCTGTAAGCGGACGTTGTTCGCCGAATCGGCGTTTTTCTGCGCCTCGTCGAGGGTTATTCTTCCCTCTTTATACAAATTGATCAAGGCCTGATCAAATGTTTGCATACCCAGTTCGCGAGATTTTTGCATAATTTCTTTAATACCCTCGATTTCACCTCGCCAAATCAGCTCTTGCACGCTAGGGGTGCCGAGCAAAATTTCGATGGCGGCGCAGCGCTTGCCGTCCGTAGTCGGGATCAAACGCTGGGACACGAAGGCGCGCAGGTTGAGGCCCAAGTCGAGTAGCAATTGGTTGCGGCGTTCCTCGGGGAAGAAGTTGATGATGCGATCCAGCGCTTGGTTGGCATTGTTGGCGTGCAGCGTTGAGATGGCCAAGTGACCGGTCTCGGCGAAGGCCATGGCGTGTTCCATGGTCTCGCGGTCCCTAATCTCCCCGATCAGAATCACATCGGGTGCTTGGCGCAGGGTGTTCTTTAACGCGTTGTGGAAGCTTCTTGTATCCACCCCGACTTCACGTTGGTTGATAATGCTCTTTTTGTGTTTGTGAACGTATTCAACCGGGTCTTCAATGGTGATGATGTGGCCGCCGCTGTTGCTGTTGCGGTGGTCGATCAAAGCCGCCAATGATGTCGACTTGCCCGATCCCGTGCCGCCAACGAACAGCACCAAGCCTCGCTTGGCCATAATGACGTCCTTGAGAACTTCCGGCAGGCCGAGATCGTCGAATTTGGGAATTTCGGTTTTAATATTGCGCGCTACAATGGAGCATTCATTGCGCTGTTTGAATATATTGATGCGGAAGCGGCCGATGTTGGGCAGCGAAATCGCTAGGTTCATCTCCAGATCGTGTTCGAAGGCTTTGTTCTGCTCTTCATCCATCAGGCTACGCGCGATCTTTTCAATTTCACCAGGCTGGTAGGGAACTTTGTCGAGCGGTTTTAAGGTGCCTTGGAACTTGGCGCACGGAGGTGCGCCGGTCGAGAGGTAGAGATCGGAGCCATCTTTGTAAGCTAAGATTTTCAACAGGTCTTTAATATCCATTTTTATTCCTTGTTGTCTTCTCAGCTAAGTATAGAAGGCTCCTCTCGCTTCGCTATTTTTTTACCTTGCGCTCGCGTTTCGGGGGAAAGCCGTCGCGCTGTTTGTTGGCGCGAGCTGCCTTGCGATTGGCCGAGGTGCCTTTCTTTTTATTGCGTGGCGGGCCGCCCACCTTGCCACCTTTGCCGACTTTAGTCATGGCGAGGGGCTTGTTACACACGATGGCGCGTTGCAAGGTGGCGAGCACCTCTTTTGGCATACCCGATGGCAGGTCGACGGTGCAATACTCGTCGAAGATATCAATACTGCCAATGAAGCGGCTAGAAATACCCGCTTCGTTGGCAATGGCGCCCACCAAGTTACCTGGTTTCACACCGTCGCGACGGCCAACTTCTACCCGGAAACGCTCGCTGTCGAATTCTTCGTGGTTGCTGCCGTCGTCGTCTTTATCGCGCATACGGCGCTCACTGCGTTCACCGCGCTCACCACGATCTTCACGTTCGCGGCGTGGGCGCTGCTCTTTTTCGTTCAACAGTAATGGCGTGCTACCGGTGTTCAAATGGGCCAGTGCAGCCGCGATGTTAATCGGTTGAACATCGTGCTCCATTTGCAGGTCTTTCAAAATTTTGTAGAACAGATCGAGGTCCTCGGTGGCGAGGGTGTCGACGATCTTCTGCTTAAAGCGCTCAACGCGTTTGTCGTTGATGTCGCCCACGGTGGGCATGTCCATCGCCTCGATCGGTTGCCCCGTGGCGCGTTCAATGGCATTCAACATGCGGCGCTCGCGTGGCGCTACGAACAAAATGGCGTCGCCGTTGCGGCCGGCGCGGCCGGTGCGGCCAATGCGGTGCACGTAGGATTCAGTGTCGTAGGGAATATCAAAGTTCACAACGTGCGAAATGCGCTCTACATCGAGGCCGCGCGCCACCACATCGGTACCGATCACAATATCCAGTTTGCCAGCTTTCAGGCGGTCTACCACGCGCTCGCGCATCTGCTGCGACATGTCGCCGTGTAGGGCTTCGGCCGCGTAACCGCGCGCCTGGAGTTTTTCCGACAGTTCAACGGTCGACGTCTTGGTGCGCACGAAAATCAGCACCGCTTCGAATTCTTCGATTTCCAAAATACGCGTAAGCGCATCCAGTTTGTGCATGCCGCTAACATTCCAGTAGCGCTGGCGAATGGTGGTGGCGGTGGTCGTTTTCGACTCGATTTTGACCACTTCTGGATTGTTCAAGTAGCGCTCTGCGACCGAGCGAATTTGCTTGGGCATGGTGGCCGAGAACAGCGCGGTTTGGTGTTCGTCAGGGGTTTGCTCTAGCACCCACTCTACGTCGTCAATAAAGCCCATGCGCAGCATTTCGTCGGCTTCATCCAACACTAAGCAGCGCAGTGAATCGAGCACTAGGCTCTTGCGGCGCATGTGGTCCATAACGCGGCCAGGGGTGCCAACGATCACTTGAGGGCCGCGTTTCAGACCGCGGAATTGGGTATCGAAGCTTTGACCACCATAGATAGGCAGTACGTGAAAACCGGGCAGGAATTTGGCGTAGGCCTGGAAAGCTTCAGCGACCTGAATGGCCAGTTCACGGGTTGGGGTCAAAACCAACAGCTGCGGTTCTTTCAGAGAAAGATCGATCATGCTAAGGCTGGGCAGTGCAAAGGCAGCGGTTTTACCGGTACCGGTTTGCGCTTGGCCGAGAAGGTCGCGACCTTCCAGCATGGGGGGGATACAAGCCGCTTGAATCGGCGAAGGTTTTTCGTAGCCTAGGGCGTCAATAGCTTGCAATAGGCGTGCGTCGAGCGCGAGAGCCTCGAAAGTGGGGGTTTCCATCAGGGGGGGTACCTCAGTGAGCGTGCAAAGAATGTGGCATCGCTTAGCTGTTCACCCGAACGACCGGTGCACCCCGCACTGGAACTAAATCTTGCCACGAAAGGCGCGCATCATACCCTAGTTGATCAATAATTGCTCGTTATTTGCTGCGAAGTTTTCGTAACAGGTCGACGGTGTGTATGACGAGGGCGATGGCGATGCATGCAAACGCAATCCATTCGTCAGCGCTGATGCTTTCTCCGTACATAAAAAGGGCCAGTAGCATTTGCATACTGGGGCCAATGTAAAAGATCAGGCTCATACTGGTCAGGGTGACTCGCTGCGCGGCGGCGATGTAACTGATCAGCGGTATAACGGTAAAGGCCCCCGACAGCACGAGAAAAATATCGGTGCGGGTGTCGAATTGGCCCAAGCTGGCGGTGCTGTGGTTGATCAGCATCCAGCCGATGGCCAGTGGCACTAACAGCAGGGATTCTAGGGTGTTACCCGCGGTTGCATCCACCGGTGTGATTTTGCGCAGCGCGCCGTAGATGCAAAAGCTGACGGCGATCGCGATCGCCAGCCAAGGGAACACACCCTGTTTGGCGAGCATCACAATAATGCCGATTGATGCGATGGAAATCGCCAGCCACTGGGCTGGATTGGGGCGCTCCTTGAAGGCGACAAATCCCATCAATACGTTAAACAGGGGCAATAAGTAGTAGCCCAGACTGACTTCTTTGATGTTGCCCTGTAGCACGCCCCACACGTAGACGCCCCAGTTAAAGGTGACCACCAAGCCAGACAATAACAGCATGGCTAAGATTTTCGGCTGCAGGGCGGCGCGTCGAATGACTGGCCATTGACCTGCCAGTAAAACGACCAATAACAGGGTGGGGCCAGACCAGAGCATGCGGTTAATGACAGCGTGCAGCGCGTCAACGTGGTAGAGCTGGTGCCAGAAGATGGGGGCGAAGCCCCACCAAATATAGGCGAACAGCGCTAGGCCCATGCCTAGTCGGTATTCGGGGTTGTGCTGATCGCTGCTGGACATGGGGGTTTAGTACAACAGCGAGTAGAGCTTGCGCTGGAATTCGATGGCCAAGGGGTCCTTGTTACCTAGTGCCTTCAAAATATCCAAGTAGGCGCGGCGCGCGCCGTTGTCCGCGAACTCACGATCCACCTTCAAAATATCGTAAAGTAGGCTGAGCGCCTCCGCTTCGCGGCCGACTTGGCTGAATTGAACGGCTAATTGGTACTGTAAGTGACGGTCGTCAGGTTGTGCGGCGAGTTGTTCCTGCAATGAGCGAATCTCAGGGGTGTCGGCGGCCTCTCGCTTCAGTTCGATCAAGGCTTTAACTTGCTGATAGTGGGCGTCCTGATCGACCATCGGCACGTCGGCGAGTAGGGCGGTCGCTTCGTCGGTTTTGTTGAGTTCGGCGCTGCAGTGCGCCGCGTGAATAGCGATGTCGCTGCGGGCTGGTGCCGCTTGGCGAGCGTTGCGCAACAGCTCAAGGGCCTCGCTAAATTGTTCAGTGGCCATCAGTTGCTGGGCGTTAGCCAGCATCTCGTCCTCGGGTTTGGGCAGCACTTTGTCCAACATGTCGCGCACAAAACCTTCGGTTTGGGCGCCGGCGAAACCATCCACCGGCTGACCGTTTTGAATCACCATCACTGTCGGCAGGCTGCGCACACCAAATTGTTGGCTAATTCCCTGCATTTCATCGGCATTCACCTTGGCCAGTAGGAAGGCGCCGTTGTACTCCAGCGCCAACTTTTCCAAGATTGGCATCAGTTGCTTGCAGGGGGCGCACCATTCCGCCCAGAAATCGACCAGCACCGGGCGCTGCATCGATTCGTCGATCAGCGTGGCTTGAGCGTTTTCGAAGGTGACATCAACGATGTGGGGTGAGGCGTGTGACATGCGTGCTCCCTAGGATAGTGTGTGTATCTCGCGGCGGCGCCAGCCCAATTTGGCCAGCAGCCATGGCCAGCGAGTGACCAGAATAATGTTGCCCAGCATAATAAGGCTGAAACCGCCCACGGTGTAGACCGACCAATGAAAATCTTCTACCCAGGTAGAAATGACCACCGCAATGCCGGGAAATAAGATGCTAGCGTAGGACGCCTTGGCGGTACCGATGCGCGTGAGCAGGGCAAAGTAGGCACCAAAGGCGATGACACTGCCAAAGATCGCCAGATAAAACAGCGAAATCAGGTAGTGGGCGGATGTATCAAACACCAGTTCGCGACCGTTAAACAACGCAACCCCAATCATAATGAGCGCCCCGTAACCCATTCCCCACGCGTTGCTTTGTAGAACCGGCAGGCCGCGCAATTGGTTGCCTATAGAAATCATGTTGCCCCACGACGCCACCATGGTGCCGCACAGGCAAGTCAGAATAGCGATCGCGACGTTATCCCCCCAGTGCGTGTCCGCCAGTGTGGGCCAAAACAAAACCACGATGCCAATGCTGCCGATACCGGCGCCAAATAGCGTGCTGAGCGTAATCGGTGTGCCAAAAAAGAGGCGGCTGTGGCCGATGTTCATCATGACCATGGTGGAAAAAATAATCGACACCAACGCCGAGTTAAGGTGTTGCTGGCCGCTGTAGAGGAAAAAGTAATTAAAGCCAAAAATACAGCAGGCTAGCATCGCGATACGCAGGTGCTGTTGGCGGTTGAAACGCAGCGATTTGCCGCTTAACAGGCACACGGCAAACAACACCGCTGACGCTACGCCGAAACGATAGGCGATCGAAAGCTCTACCGGCACGATGCCGTACTGGTAGTTAATGGCGATCCAGGTGGTGCCCCAGATCAATACGGTTAGGCAGTACAACAATACATTCATGCGGCGGGCGGCCTAGAAATACCAAGCGAGTTGTGCCAACAGATAGCGCTCAGCGGGCAGATCTAGAAGGCGGCTGTTACGCCACGGCAGGGCCACAGCGATGCGCAATTGTACTGCTTCGGCGAGGTCGACGTTAGAAAAAAGTTGGCTGATATGGCTGTCATTATTCGCCTCGCTGATGTGGGTGATACCCAATTGCCACAGCGGGTGCATTTGCCGGTTGAACGATATCGCAACATAGTGCTTGCCGGGGGTGAAGAGTTCGCCACGCGATAGTCTGGTCATCAGTTCTAGACGCTGTTCGGGGGTGCTTTGTTGGTCGATCCCCCAGCCGTTGTGAAACCACTCTAGGGTTAGCCCGGCCGGTTGACCGGCCGCATCAAAAAAGCGCTGCATGTTGCTGACCACATGGTTGGCACGAAGGCCGCTGTCGCTGTGCTGTTGCATCCACTCGCCACGCCACAGCCAGTCGCCCAGAGGGCGGCTAGCCCCTAGCGCGAACATGCCTTCCCCTCTGTGCTGTGACAGCAGCCCGTCCCACTCCCACTCGCCGGCAAAGTGGTGGTATTTCAGCGCGCTGGAGTGACTATCACCGTGGTCGACCCACAGTGCCTGGATATCATCGCCATTATCGAGGCCATATTGAGCGTGTAGCATGTCTTCGCCGGGTTTGTATTCGGTGTCGATGGCGAGGGGGTTGAAAGGGTTAAAGACGTCGACGGGGTTGAAAATGAGTCCATTGCCCCAGCTTATCGCATGGCGTCCAGCGGTGACTTGGAATTGTCCATGCTGCCAGTGCAAGTTGGCGCGATCAAGGCGCCAATCGCGGCATTGGCTTTGGCTGTCGCACTGTTGGGCGAGGCTGTGCACCTGAACTGACCAGCCGTCATGGTTGAGTGATAGGTTGAGCCGGCCTTCACCACTGGTGTTGTGTTGGCTCGACTGGAGCGAGTGTTGCCCCAGCGCTTTTAGATGGCCGCCCAAACTTAGCTCGGCCCAACACGGCAGTGCCAGCAGCCACAACAGGAGTGCACTAGTTGTGCGCAAGGGGGCTGTCCTCGATGATTTTGCCATCTTGCATGCGGATGAGGCGGCGGGCGAAGTGCTGAACGCGCTCGTCGTGGCTAGCGACAATAAAGGTGGTGCCGTGGCGCTGGTTGAGTTGGGCAAACAACCCCATCAGTTGCTCGGCGGTATGTGAATCTAGGTTGGCGGTGGGTTCGTCGGCCAGCACCAAGGTGGGGCGGCTGACAATGGCGCGCGCTACAGCCACCCGTTGTTGTTGCCCGCCCGACAGTTCGCTGGGTCGGCGCGAGCCGAGGCCATCCAAGCCCACTTCGCGCAACATGTCGTCGGCGAGGCGTTGCCGCTCGGCGGCGTCGACCCCCTGCATGAGTAGGATGAATTCAATATTTTCCTGGGCGCTCAGCACCGGTATGAGGTTGTAGGACTGAAAGACAAAACCGATGTGTTCGAGTCGCAGATCCGCTAGGGCTCCCTGATCGAGTTCGTTGAGCGAAACGCCGCCCACCGCGATCTCGCCGCTATCGGGCCGGTCCAGCCCGCCGATGGCGTTGAGCAGGGTGGTTTTGCCCGAGCCGGAGGGGCCGGTTAAACAAATAAATTCGCCAGCAGTTACCTCGAAGTCGACGTGGTCGAGCCCGTGGATGGTTTGTCCGCCTTGGTGAAATTCCCGGCAGAGCTGGTGGCAGCGAACGGCATTAGTCACGGTAGAGAGCCTCAATCGGTGAATAGTGGGCGGCGCGCCAGGCGGGCAGTAGGCTGCAAGCGAGCCCGAGCACACTGACAATGCCATTGCACAGCCATAAATCGCGCCATAAAAATTGGGGTGTTAGGCTGGGGGCGGCGCCAATCATGGCAAAGCCCTCGGCCATTGAGCTCAGGTCGATGCCGTCGCGAATGCTGAGCAGCGCCAACCCCGCCACGGCGTTGCCAATGGCGATGCCGAGCATTAATAGCACCAGCGTTTCGGCTAGAATCATCAGCGCTATCTGGGTCGGCTTGAGCCCAAGCGCAAGCATCAAACCGATCTCTTTAACGCGTTCGAAAATGGCCATAATCAACGTATTCACTAGGCCAAAGGCCAGGGTGATAAACATCACCACGATCAGCACTGTAATGATGGCGTCCATGTTGTCGAGCATCGCACTTAAATAGCTGTTGAGTTGGTCCCAGCGCTGGATATCGGTGCCAGGAGCGAGCTGTTGAAGACGCGCTTGAAGGTCGTAAAGGTGCTCCGGGCCGCGACTAAAAATCGCAATTTGTTGAATGTCGCCTGGGCTGCGCAGCATGCCCTGCATGGCCGGTAGTGCCATGTACACGAGGCGTTCCTCGAGTTGCGCCATCTCGGCGCGGTACACCCCAATAATACGCGCGCCGATGTCGGCAATCTCGCCATCGGCGCCTTGGCTGGTTAACACAATGCGTTTGCCGTGTTGGGTATCGAGTTTTTCGAGCAAGCTCGCGCCTACCACAACCCCTTTGCTGTCGTCGCTCGGCCACTGTCCCTCGAGCAAGTTTAATTCGTTAAAGCTGTCGTGACCTTCTCGGCTAGGTAAATAGCCGATTAATTGAATGCCGCGCGCCTCGCGCTCGCTGGCGACCATGGCGCCGACGCTCAGGCGGCCACTC
Organism: uncultured Pseudomonadales bacterium; assembly: GCA_964598145.1. Taxonomy (GTDB): domain Bacteria; phylum Pseudomonadota; class Gammaproteobacteria; order Pseudomonadales; family JAHEIH01; genus JAHEIH01. The sequence goes on along the minus strand of CAZRAM010000008.1, from coordinate 54,591 downwards.
CAGCGGGCAACGCTATCGCTATTCAGCGCTGTCAGTAGTTCACCGCTTGGCCAGGGCATGCGGTAGTCGATGGATGGGTCATCCAAATAGCCAGGTTGATGGATTTGCAGATCGCCGGGCAAGGCGCGCAGGTTTTGCTGCGACATGTCGTTGAGAAGACCGCGCATCATGGCGATAAGAAACAGCATCGCCGCCACGGCAATGGCCAGTGCGCCGATCATCACTAGGCTGCGCTCACTGTTGCGCCACAGGTTGCGCCAGGCGAGGGCGAGTAGGTGAGACGTGGGCAACTTGGCGCTCATAGGCCGGCCCTCGCCGAGACGGGATTCAAATGGCGTAGTTTAGTGGCCGGGTAAAGGGCGGCCAGCACGCTGCCAATAAAGACGATGACTGGCCCGGCTAATAAGGTCAGTGGGTGCATGACGGGGTGGATGCGAGCAGGTAGATTGAATTTCTCACCCATTTCCTCCATGCCAGCAAATTGCACGCCTACGTTGGCGAAGTAGTCGTTAATGGCGCCACCAAGTGCTACCCCAACTAAAAGGCCCAGCAGTGCCAGTAGCGCTGTTTCGGTGAATAGCAGACCAATCAGGCGGCGATGGGCAACGCCCAGCGACAACAATATGCCGTATTCCTTGCGGCGCTCTAGTACCGCCATCAGTTGGTTGTTCAGCACGCTAAAGACCACCACGATGATCAATACTGCGTAAATAAAGAGGGCGCTGGCGATATCCGATTGAATGGCTTGTTTCAGGCCCGGCATTAATATGTCCCAGTCGAGGCTGCGCAGTGAGTCGCGTCCAGCGATCGCATTGTCAATCGCGGCCTGAGTGTTTGAAACCTCAAATATCGAGGCGCTACGCAGGGCAATATGGCTCACCTCGGTGCCGTAGCTGAAGATCTCTTGAAAGTCGCTAAGGCGAATAAATACCGCGTTGCGATCGAGTTCTTCCATGCCGCTGTCGACGATGCCCACCACGGTGAGCACGCTGGCAGCGAAAGAGCCATCGCGACCGCTGCCGAGCAGGGTGATTTCACTACCTAGCTTGGCTTTGAGGTGGTTGGCGCTGCGCCGGCCCAATAAAACCCCGTTGGGGGTGCCGCTAGACAGGTATCGGCCTTCGCGCAGGGTGCCGGGGATGCTTGATACGCTGGCTTCAAAATCCTCCTCAACGCCGATCACTTGCATCGCTTTGCTGCGCTTGTCGCTCGACAATAGGGCGAATCCCAAGCCACGCGCTGCGGCGCCGTTGACTTCTGGTAGTTGCCTTAGTTGGGCGGCGAGGGCTACACCATTGGCCACACTGAAGCGCGGTTTGGGTTGGTCGTGATAATCGCGGTGCTGTACCTGCAGGTGGCCGCTGAACACGGCCAGGTTGTTGTTCAGCATGGTCAAGTAACTGCCAGCTTGCAGACTTATCATGAAGATCAAAATGGTGTTGCACAGCGCCATCGCCGCCACCGTCAACCAAGTGCGGCGCTGGTGGCGCCACAGGTTGCGCCAAGCGAGGCGAAGGCTCAGCGGCATTAGCGCGCTACGCTCCGTAAATGGCTGAGGGTGAAGGTACTGGTGGGGAGGTCGACATCAAATTGGCTGCTGAGCACTTCCATGTCGGTCCATTGCGCTGGGGTGTCGACCTCGATCACTCGCATATGACTGGCGACGGGGCGGCCGTCGAAGGTGTCGATGGCGAGCGTAGTGAGGGTTTTAACCAGAACCATGTCTTGGTCGTAGTAATCCTGCTTCAGCATCACAAAGTCGTCCCGCACTACCAGGACTTCCTTGCCCCATACCACTGGCGCATCGGGGTGGGGAATGGCTTCAATGGTGTAGGTGTCGTGCTCCCCGTCGCGCCCAGTGGCGAGCAGGGTGAAGTCGTACTGGTCGAGAATTTCGGTGCTCTTGGTGATATCGCGGTTGGAAAAGTCACTGCCCAGCCAACTCTGGCTCATCATCGAACTGGGGATTTTGATCACCCGGTTAATTTTGGGCGAGTAAGACCACAGCTGCTGGTCGTCGAGCAGGGTGGCGTTGCCTTTGTCTTTGGCGGGGGCGGTGACCAGGATAAGTGATTGATCTAGCCCTGAGGTCCAGGTCTTAAGGCTAATGCTGCGCTCCCAGTCGGGGCGGTGGATGGTCATGCGCATCTCGCCGATCGAGCTGTTGCCGCGCCAGCGGTCCATGGCGCTAGCGACGATGTCGCGCGCCTCCAATGCCAACGCCAGCGGCGACGCCAAGGTCGCTGTGCAGAGCCATAGGGCGGATATCCAAAAGCGCATAGGTATTCTCCTTATTATGTGTCCATAGTAGCGGCTTATGCCGTGTAATGCAGCCCCAGTACGGGGGATAACTTTACTTGTTGATGCAGAACAATTACGATGCCACCCTTTCACGCCGCACGGGCCACTACGCCTGTGCCACACTCACGTAGCCCTTGGTGTGGGTTACCACTGAATACAGGACAAAAATATGCCCGTAATTACGCTCCCCGATGGCAGTCAACGCCCCTTCGACAACCCTGTAAGCATCGCTGATGTTGCGCTTTCTATTGGCCCCGGTTTGGCGAAGGCCGCCGTAGCGGGTCGTGTTGATGGAGAGTTGGTTGATACCTCTTTCGTCATGGAAAACGACGCCCAGCTGTCGATTATTACCGAACGCGATGAAGAGGGTTTGGAAATTATCCGCCACTCGACCGCGCACTTGACCGCGCAGGCCGTGCAAGAGCTCTTCCCCGGAGTTCAGGTGACCATCGGTCCGGTTATCGATGATGGTTTCTACTACGATTTTGCCACTGGCCATAATTTCACGCCCGAAGATTTGGCAAAGATCGAGCAGCGCATGGAAGAGTTGGTAAAAGACGACCTGCCATTAGAGCGCGTCGTGATGAGTCGCGACTTGGCGGTGAAGACCTTCCGCGACATGGGTGAGCACTACAAGGTGCAAATCATTCAGGATCTGCCCGAAGGCGAAGAGATCTCCATTTATAAGCAGGGCAATTGGATGGATCTGTGTCGCGGCCCGCACGTGCCCAGCACGGGTAAGCTCGGCGTGTTCAAGTTGATGAAAGTCGCTGGTGCCTACTGGCGCGGCGATTCCAAAAACGAAATGCTGCAGCGCGTGTACGGTACTGCGTGGCGCAATAAGAAAGAATTGAAGGGTTACTTGACCCGCCTCGAGGAAGCTGAAAAGCGCGATCACCGCAAGATCGGCAAGAAACTTAACCTGTTCCACATGCAGGAAGAGGCGCCCGGCATGGTGTTTTGGCACCCTAAAGGCTGGTCGATCTATCAGGCCATCGAAAGCTACATGCGTCAGAAACAGCGCGAGTGGGGCTATCAAGAAATTAAAACCCCGCAGGTGGTGGATTACAGTCTGTGGCAGCGCAGCGGTCACGCCGATAAGTTTGCCGATGGCATGTTCTCGATCAGCAGCGAAGATCGCCAGTTCGCCATCAAGCCGATGAACTGCCCCTGCCACATTCAGGTGTTCAACCAGGGCTTGAAGAGCTACCGCGACCTGCCCTTGCGCCTAGCTGAGTTTGGTTCGTGTCACCGCAATGAGCCCTCGGGTTCGCTGCACGGCATCATGCGTGTGCGCGGTTTCGTGCAGGATGATGCGCACATTTTCTGCGCTGAAAGCCAAATTCAGTCCGAGGTGAGTGCCTTCATTGATATGTTGCACGAAGTCTACCGCGATTTCGGTTTTAGCGAAGTTATCTACCGCTTGTCGACTCGCCCAGAGCAGCGCGTAGGCAGCGATGAGATTTGGGATAAGGCCGAAAAAGCACTGGCGGACGCATTGGATAGTAAGGGCTTGGATTGGCAAGAGCTGCCCGGCGAAGGCGCGTTCTATGGTCCGAAAATCGAATTTTCGTTGTCGGACTGCATTGGCCGCGTTTGGCAGTTGGGCACTATTCAGGTCGATTTCTCGATGCCGGGTCGCCTAGATGCACAGTTTGTTGCCGAGGATGGCTCGCGCCAAGTGCCGGTGATGTTGCACCGCGCGGTGCTCGGATCGTTCGAGCGTTTTATCGGTATTTTGATCGAGCACTACGAGGGAGCTTTCCCCACTTGGTTGGCGCCGGTACAGGCTGTAGTGCTCAATATTACCGACAAACAGGCCGAATATTGCAAAAATCTTGAAGAAACGTTGAAAAAACGTGGATTTAGGGCGGTTGCGGACTTGAGAAATGAGAAGATCGGCTTTAAAATTCGCGAGCACACGATTAACAAGGTTCCCTATCACTTGGTGATAGGTGACAAAGAAGTCGAAAACAACACAGTGGCTGTACGCACACGTTCGGGTGAAGACCTTGGCGCCATCTCTGTCGATGCGCTGTTGGAACTTCTCGAAAAGGACGTTACGCGTTACGGCCGTTAGGTGCGCGTAGCACATTAACTTGAGGAAATTGCAATTAAGTCTGCAAAGAAAGGAAAGCATCTGATCAACGATCAGATCGAAGCGTCACAAGTACGTTTGATTGGTGCCGACGGTGAACAGGTCGGTATTGTGTCTATTAAAGAGGCCTTGGCTGCTGCTGAAGAAGCGAGCTTAGACCTGGTACAAATGTCCGACGGCGACGTCGTTGTTTGTAAGGTAATGGACTACGGCAAAGTATTGTTTGAACAGAAAAAACAACGCGCTGCCGCCAAGAAAAACCAAGTGCGCACTCAGGTTAAAGAAATTAAGTTTCGCCCAGGGACGGAAGAAGGGGATTATCAGGTAAAACTACGCAACCTGATACGTTTCCTTGAGCATGGGGATAAGGCGAAAGTCACGCTGCGTTATCGCGGTCGTGAGTTAGCCCACCAAGAGATCGGCATGGAGCTTTTAAAGCGAGTCGAAACCGACTTAGCCGAATATGGGACTGTTGAGCAATTTCCAAAAATGGAAGGTCGACAGCTCACCATGGTATTGGCCCCCAAAAAGAAAAAGTAGCGACACATTGAAGGAAAGCAAGGCGCCTTCAACCCGAAGGGCCTTGCTTTTTTCGTTGTAGAACTACTTTTGTTTATTAAACATGAAGCGAATCAAATGATTCGGCTGCAAATGCGGAGTTTTTAAAATGCCTAAGCAGAAAGTACACAGTGGGGCTGCAAAGCGCTTCAAGAAGACCGGTAACGGCTTCAAGCGTAAATGCGCCTATAAGAGCCACATTCTTACTAAGATGACCACCAAGCGTAAGCGTCAGCTGCGTGGTTGCACCGCGATCAACAAGTCGGATCAGGTGTTGGTCGATCGTATGTTGCGCTTGAACTAAGCGTCAATCCACCAGAGAATTAGGAGTCTTATATGCCTCGCGTAAAACGTGGTGTGGTTGCACGCCGTCGTCACAAGAAAATTTTGAAGCAAGCCAAAGGTTACTATGGTGCACGTTCGCGTGTATTCCGCGTAGCCAAACAAGCCGTCACCAAAGCTGGTCAGTACGCTTACCGCGACCGTCGCGCTAAGAAACGTACCTTCCGCGCTCTGTGGATTGCTCGTATCAATGCGGGCGCTCGCGCCAACGGCCTGAGCTACAGCCGCATGATTGATGGCCTGAAGAAAGCCAACATTGAACTGGACCGTCGCGTACTGGCTGACCTGGCCGTTCACGACAAGGCTGCCTTCGCTGCTGTTGTAGAGCAAGCGAAATCAGCGCTGGCCTAAGTCAAAACGACTTGTGTAGTTCGAATAGGGAAGGAGTGAAAGCTCTTTCCCTATTTTTTTCTCACCTAGTGTAGAAAAAATCCATAGCGAATTTGGGAGATAACTATGGAAAACCTCGAGGCCCTAGCGGCCAAAGCCCGCGAAGCGATTGACGCCGCTGGCGATAACGCAGCACTGGATCAAGTGCGCGTAGAATTCCTTGGCAAGAAAGGACAAATTACCGACCTGCTCAAAGGTTTGGGTAAATTGTCGGCCGAAGAGCGCCCCGCAGCTGGCGCCTTGATCAACAAGGTCAAGCAAGAACTGCAAGAGATCATCAATGTTCGCAAAGCGGCGTTAGACAACGCAGCGATTGCGGCCAAATTGGCCAGTGAAACGCTCGATGTGACCCTGCCCGGTCGCCGTGGCGACGCCGGGGGGTTGCACCCCGTGACGCGCACCATCGAACGCATCGAAGCATTCTTTGCCAACATCGGCTTTGATGTTGTGGAAGGTCCTGAAATCGAGGACGACTACCACAACTTTGAAGCCCTCAATATTCCTGCGCACCACCCGGCGCGCGCGATGCACGATACGTTTTACCTGAGTGGTAGCTCCACCACCGTTCTTCGCACCCACACTTCTCCCGTTCAGGTGCGCGTGATGGAAAGCAGTGAACCCCCCATTCGCGTTATTTGCCCCGGTCGCGTATATCGCTGTGACTCGGATTTGACCCACACGCCCATGTTCCACCAAGTGGAAGGCCTGTTGGTCACCGAAGACACCAGTTTTGCCGATTTGAAAGGCATCGTGGAAGACTTCCTGCAAGTGTTCTTCGAAAAAGATTTAGCGGTGCGTTTCCGCCCTTCTTACTTCCCCTTCACTGAGCCTTCGGCCGAGGTCGATATTCAGTGTGTAATGTGCTCCGGCGACGGTTGTCGCGTGTGTAGCCACACCGGTTGGCTGGAAGTCATGGGTTGCGGCATGGTGCACCCGAAGGTGTTCGAAAAATCGAATATCGACACGAGCAAGTACACCGGCTTTGCCTTTGGTATGGGCGTCGAGCGTTTGGCGATGCTGCGCTACGGCGTGAACGATTTGCGCCTGTTCTTTGAGAACGATTTGCGCTTCTTGGAACAGTTCTAGGCAAAGGGGAAGAGACATGAAATTAAGTGAAGCGTGGTTGAGACAGTGGGTTAACCCCAGTATCAACACCGACGAATTGGTCGCCCAAATTACCATGGCAGGCCTAGAAGTAGACGCGGTAGAACCCGTCGCGGGTGAGTTTAGTGGCGTGGTTGTGGGTGAAATCATCGATGCCATACAACACCCTGAAGCCGATCGTTTACGGGTTTGCACCGTCAGCAATGGCAACGAGCAATTCCAAGTAGTTTGCGGCGCACCTAACGCCCGCCCAGGTATCAAAATTCCGTTTGCTATGGTGGGTGCGGTATTGCCTCCCGGTGAAGACGGTAAACCCTTCAAGATTAAAAAAGCTAAGCTGCGCGGTGTCGAGTCATTTGGCATGCTGTGTGCCGAGGCTGAGTTGCTGATTTCTGATGCCAATGACGGCTTGATGGAATTGCCGCTGGACGCTACCGTCGGTGCCGACCTGCGCGACTACCTGCAATTAAATGATCAATTGATCGAGGTCGATCTGACCCCTAACCGCGGTGATTGCTTGAGTGTGAAAGGTATCGCCCGCGAAGTGGGTGTGCTCAATCAAGCCGATGTGTGCCAGCCTGTTATCGAGGCCGTGCCCGCCAGCATCGACGACACCTTTAGCGTACAAATCGACGCGCCAGATTATTGCCCACGCTACCTCGGTCGCGTGATCCGCAATATCGATATCACGGCCGCCAGCCCACTGTGGATGGTAGAGCGTTTGCGTCGCAGTGGTCTGCGCAGTATCGACCCCGTGGTCGATGTTACTAACTACATCCTGCTCGAGCTGGGCCAGCCCATGCACGCCTTCGACCTCAATAAGTTGAATGGTGGCATCGTGGTGCGCTACGCCAACGAAGCAGAAGAACTGACCCTGCTTGACGATCAACAAGTGACCCTGGCGAGCAATACCTGTGTGATCGCTGACCAAAGCCGTGCCTTGGCGATGGCGGGTATTATGGGCGGCGCCGATAGTGCCGTCAGTGGCAGCACCACCGATCTGTTCCTGGAATCGGCTTTCTTTACGCCCGAATTAGCCGCAGGTAAAGCACGCAATTATGGCCTGCACACAGATTCCTCACACCGTTACGAACGCGGTGTCGATTTCGCCCTGCAACGCGATGCCATGGAGCGCGCTACCCATTTATTGCTTGAGATCGTTGGCGGCCAAGCCGGCCCCATCGTTGAGCAAGCTAGCGAAGCACACTTACCCAGCAAGCCCGCTGTGGCACTGCGCCGCAGCCAGATTGGTCGTCTTTTAGGCCTGACGATAGATGACAGTCAGGTGGAGGAGATTTTGACCCGCCTGGGACTGGGCGTGACCGCCACTAGCGAAGGCTGGATGGTCGAGGTGCCTAGCTACCGTTTCGATATTTCGATCGAAGCTGACTTGCTGGAGGAATTGGCGCGGATCTACGGTTACAACAACCTGCCAGTGACCACCTTGGGCGCGCGTTTGGCGTTACAAGCCAAGCCAGAAAACCAATTAGAGCTGCGCCACTTGCGCCGTCACCTGGTTTCGCGCGACTACCGCGAAGCGATCACGTACAGCTTCATCGAGCCCAAACTGCAGGCGATTTTCGACCCCTCTGTGCAGGCAGTGACCTTGGCGAACCCCATCTCGGCCGAAATGGCGGCGATGCGCAGTAGTTTGTTGCCTGGCCTAGTTGCCACTATTCGCCACAATCTAAATCGCCAGCGCAGCCGCGTCCGCGTGTTCGAAAGTGGTCTACGCTTCGTTCCCAGTGCCGATGGTTTAGTGCAAGAGCCCATGCTGGCCTTTGCCGCCTGTGGCAACAATCAAAACGATTCTTGGCACGGTGGCACGGCTGCGGTCGACTTCTTTGATATCAAAGGCGATCTTGAATCGCTGCTGGCACTCACCGGTGCGGCAAGCGAATTTGACTTTGCCCCCGCCCAGCGCGATGGTATGCACCCCGGTCAGTGCGCCGAGATCACTCGCAATGGTGAGCATGTCGGTTTCATCGGCACGATTCACCCCAGCGTACAGGCCGAGTTAGATCTGAGTCGCCCTGTGGTGATGGTGGAATTGCGCTTGTCACAAATTGTTGACGCGAAGTTGCCAAAATTCAAAGAGTTATCTAAATACCCTGAAATTCGCAGGGATTTAGCTTTGGTGGTTGACAACACCATACCCTCTTCGACTATTCTTGATGAAATAAGCAAAATTGGTGGAAATTTGTTCAAGTCGGCGCGTCTGTTTGATGTGTACGAAGGTAAGGGCGTGGAGCCCGGTAAGCGCAGTTTAGCGCTTGCCCTGATCTTCCAAGATCAGCACCGTACCCTGCAAGACGACGACGTTAACGCTGCGATCAACCACATCGTGGCGCACTTGGGCGACACCTTCCAAGCAGTATTGAGGGCGTAATAATGACAGCACTAACAAAGGCCGAAATGGCCGATCAACTGTTTGAAGAGCTCGGGCTGAACAAGCGCGAAGCCAAAGAAATCGTTGAGCTGTTTTTCGAAGAAATTCGTACAGCCCTTGAAAGCAATGAGCAGGTTAAATTGTCGGGATTCGGCAATTTCGACCTGCGTGATAAAGGACAGCGTCCTGGCCGCAACCCCAAAACCGGTGAAGAGATTCCAATTTCTGCCCGCCGTGTGGTGACGTTTAAGCCAGGTCAAAAACTCAAGGCGCGAGTAGAGACCTATGTTGGAACCGAGTCATAACGACGAACTTCCGGTTATCCCCGGCAAGCGCTACTTCACCATTGGCGAAGTCAGTGAGTTGTGCGCGGTCAAACCCCACGTACTGCGCTACTGGGAACAGGAATTTCCCCAGCTGTCCCCTACCAAGCGCCGTGGCAATCGCCGCTACTACCAGCGCCAAGACGTGATCATGATTCGCCAGATTCGCGCCCTACTGTACGATGAAGGTTTTACCATTTGTGGCGCTCGTCAGCGTTTAGAGGGTGATGACAGCAAGAAAGACAGTAGTCAAAGCCGGCAACTGATCAAGCAGACTATCGCCGAACTCGAAGAGTTGATGCAGATTCTCAAAGCCTAGCCCCGCTAGGCTTTTTTGTATTGGCACGAACACTAAAATTTTCCGGCAATTTTTATTCCCAAGTGTTCACACAACCTGCTTTATTGTGTATTATGCGCGTCCTTTCTAGGTGGTGTCATAGCCATTTATGCAAAGTCTCGGGGCGTAAGCAGCCCTGATTGTTGTAAAAAGACGCACCACACTGTGGGGCGCAAATTGGGGGGTAAGCAGCCCTGATTGTTGTAAAAAGACGCACCACACTGTGGGGCGCAAATCTCGGGGCGTAGCGCAGCCTGGTAGCGCACCACACTGGGGGTGTGGTGGTCGCAGGTTCAAATCCTGCCGTCCCGACCAATTAAACGAAAAAGGCCACCCATCGGGTGGCCTTTTTCGTTTAACCGCCGCAGGCGGCGGGTCTTGCCCCAAAAGCGAGCGCTTCGAAAGCGCGAGCGGGCGTCAGGTTCACAAAATCGTCTGGAACGATTTTGGACAGCTTTAGCTGGCCCCGTTAGGGGCTCACCCCATGGATGGGGTGAGCAAATCCTTGAAATGGTGGCCACACTCCTTATTAGGGTGGCCTTTTTCGTTTAACCGCCGCAGGCGGCGGGTCTTGCCCCAAAAGCGAGCGCTTCGAAAGCGCGAGCGGGCGTCAGGTTCACAAAATCGTCTGGAACGATTTTGGACAGCTTTAGCTGGCCCCGTTAGGGGCTCACCCCATGGATGGGGTGAGCAAATCCTTGAAATGGTGGCCACACTCCTTATTAGGGTGGCCTTTTTCGTTTAACCGCCGCAGGCGGCGGGTCTTGCCCCAAAAGCGAGCGCTTCGAAAGCGCGAGCGGGCGTCAGGTTCACAAATCGCGATAGCGATTTGGACGTCGGAGCCCTGCGAAGACGCCCGTAGGGTAAAAAATGCCGACAGTAGCGGCATTTTTTATCACAAAATCGTCTGGAACGATTAGGTCGATTTTTGTTCCCTACTAAATCGACATACCTACATCCATGCAGGCAACAGCTTTAGCTGGCCCCGTTAGGGGCTCACCCCATGGATGGGGTGAGCAAATCCTGCCGTTTCCCTTTTTCTGCGAAAAAGGTCCCACAGGTTGCCAACAAAGACCCACCTGTTGCGAATAACGACCCACAAGCTGCAAAAAAGGTCCCACAGGCTGCAAATAAGTCTAATATCAAATCTTGATACTCTTTAGATTTGTCCTTGCTGTGTATTGCTACTGGAATACTCCATCTAGCTGAGTTAACGTCATCATTACAGTCATTATTTACATACACCCCATGCCCAATAATCCCGCGCCAGTTATTAGTACTACCTCGAACCTTTTCGTGGTGCGCTACTTTGAATTGGCCATCAAACACGGCATCGATGCGCAGTCGTTATTGGATGAGATCAATTTGGCGCGCGGTGAATTTGCCGATATTACCCAGCGGGTGGATATCCAAAAATTGGCTGACATGATGCTGATCATTTGGGACCGCCTCGGCGATGAGACGATGGGGCTGGCCAGCGAGCCTATCCCCCGCGGCACATGGTGGATGGCCTGTAAGTTGGCGGTGCACGAACCCAATTTGAAGGCGGCCTTGAAAGCAGCCATAAGAATGTACGGCATTGCCACTAGGGCCTACCGTGTCGAGCTAAAAGAAGCGGCGGGCATAACAACACTCGTCTTCCATGATTACCAATCACATTCGGACCCTCACCATTTATTTGCTGAAATGACATTGATGGCATGGCACCGCTTAAGCGCGTGGTTGATTGGGGAAAATATTCCTTTAAGTACTATTACCTTCCCATACCCGATTACCGAGCACAGCGACGAATACCACCATATGTTTCCAGCGCGATTTGAGTTTGATGCGCGGCACTTGAGTCTGTCCTTTTCGAGCAGTTTTCTACAGCGTGTAGTGGTTAAAGACGCCACCGCGCTGCGACTGTTTATGAGCAATTGCCCTTATGAATTGTTCATGCAGCCGCGCGTGGAATTCAGTTTGGCGCACGAAATCAAAACGATCCTCGAAAAAACATTGGCAGATGGCAGTCCTACCTTGGAAGAGGCGGCGAGTAGTCTGCATATGTCGAAACGAACGTTTATTCGAAAGCTCAAAGAAGAAGGGGTGAGTTATCAACAACTAAAGGACATTGTTCGTCGCGACAGGGCGATTCACTATTTACTGGCCAACACCCTACCCATTGCCGACATCGCCAGCCGAATTGGGTTTTCAGACACCGCCGTCTTTGCCCGCGCCTTCAAGGGTTGGACCGGGGTCTCCCCGCGGGAATACCGGTTAAAAAGCATTCAAAATTAAGTGCAAAACATGCATTTTGGCACTTTTTGCATGAAATTTAGTCACCAATCGCAATAGTATTGTATGTATGCTTACTTACAATCAATTCCACATAACTATATAACCATTAAAAGTCATAACAAAAACGACAGGAGACAGCACAATGTCAAACGTTTCTCATACTTTAACTACGCGCTCTACGCTTGCCCTAGCTATTAGCGCCGCTATTGGTTTGGGAGCTTCTGCTGCCAACGCAGCGCAACTTGAAGAAGTTGTGGTTACCGCGCAAAAACGCTCTGAAAGCAGCCAAGACGTGGGTATCGCCATCACCGCTTTGGGCGAAGATGAAATCGTCAACGCTGACGTAAACAATATTCAAGATTTGATGTCGATGGCACCCAGCCTGCAAATCGGTGAGTCATTCGGCTACGCGCAGGTGATGATCCGCGGTATCGGTACCGATAACCCCTTCGCCGGTAGTGACCCTTCTGTTGCTATGCACTTCGACGGCGTGGTAACTAGCCAGGCATCAGCCCAATTTGGTAGCTTATTCGATGTCGATCGCATCGAAGTATTGCGTGGCCCACAAGGTACTCTTTACGGCCGTAACACCACGGGTGGTTCGGTTAACGTGATCACTAAAAAGCCCACCGCTGAAACCGAAGGCTACATTCGCGGTACTGTGGGTAATTACAATCTGATGAAATTAGAGGCGGCCGCGGGCGGCGCTCTGGGCGACAACTTACAAGCGCGTATTGCTACTCGTGTGATCGATCGTGGCGGTTACGGCAAAAACTTGTACACAGACAACGCCTACGGCATTACCGAGATCGATGACGCCAAGCAGCAATCTGCACGTCTGCAATTGTTGTGGGGCGCTGACAGCGATCTGCGCGTGTTGTTTAAAGCTGAAATGCACAAAGAAGATGATACCAACTATGTACCGAAATTCCGTGCCGGATCATATTCGCAGGAGCTTTTAGACTCTGTGGATCCTGCTGTAGCGGCGGCGTTGGTGCCTCAGAAGCAAGGCTTCCCTCGTGCTGAAAACAGCCGTGATATTTATTCTGATGTGAACCTGCAGAACTACAAAGATCAAGACTCATTCACATTAGATATTAGCTACGACTTGGCTGATGGTTACACCTTTAACTCGGTGACCAACAAGCAGAGCTTCTACCGCCTGCCCCAGCAAGACTTCGACATGACCCAGGATGATTTCTACATCCAGTCAGAAATGCTCGATACCGAGCAGTTCAGCCAAGAATTCCGCTTGAACTTCGAAACCGAATCCATGCGTGGCTTGGTGGGTGCTTACTACTTCAAAGAAGATATGGCCTCAGATACTCGCCTCGACTTGCGCTTGCTGCCTGATTCGGTTGCCAACAATGTACCAGGTCTTTCAGGCTGTGGCTTTGGCGACAACAATAGCGGCGACATGCTAAGCGCGGCACGCGAGACCAACTGTATTCAGTTCCAAGGTACCGCCTTCGCTAAAGCCAATGCGGTGTTTGCTAATGTCGATATCGACCTGAGTGAGCAATTGCAGTTGACCTTGGGTGCACGTTACAGCCAAGAAGACCGTGGCGGTGATACTACCTACTGGACAGCCCCCGGCGCTCCCGTATTGACTTATCAAGATGAGAAGAGCTTTAGCAAGTTCACGCCAACCGTGCGCTTGGAATACTCAATGAACGACGACGTGATGTTCTACGGCTCATACTCGCAAGGCTTCAAGAGCGGTATTTTCCTGTCAGGTCAGCGCTCAGCGACACTGGACCCCGAAATCATCGATTCTTATGAGTTCGGTATGAAGGGCATGTTCTTGGATCGCACCGTTCAGTTCAATACCGCAGCTTTCTTCTATGACTACACCGACCTGCAACAAGGCCGCTCAGAGCCGCTTGGTGCTTCCGGTTTCCAGTTGGTATACGAGAACGCAGCGTCAGCAGAAATCAAAGGTATCGAAGCGGACGTGAAATGGTTGGTTAACGACCAATTCACCATCGACGCGAACGCGACGTTGATGGATCCCGTGTTTAACGACTACATTTCAGCTGACCCCTTCGACGTTGTACAACAGTTGCCTGCCTTTGGCATCATCGCTCCCGATGTTGATATTAAGCAGCAATTGGCGGGTAACCAGTTAGTCCAGTCGCCCAAGGTGTCTTATGCGATCAAGGGTAACTACAGCTTCAATATGGAAAATGGTTGGAACGGTATGGCAACAGCCGGTTTGAACTACAAAGGTAAAGTGTACTTCTCGCCCTTCAACCTGGATGCACTGAGCCAAGACGCCGTGACCACGGTAAATGCTAACATTGCGTTCTACTCGCCCGACGACAAGTGGCACGTGAACGTTTGGGGCAAGAACTTGACCGATGAACTCATCTACCAAGGTACCTTCATTCTGAACAGTTCGCGTACCAATGCTGGTTTCATGGCACCACCCAGAACTGTTGGTGTGACCGTCGGTTACAACTTCTAAGCGTCTAACGCATTGGCGGCTTGGGGCTCCCCTCTCCAAGTCGCCACTTTTTCCATATACCAATGAATATAAGCAAACCCGCTGGGTTTGTTGAACGCTTTAGTATTGCCTTGAGTTTGAGTTATGAAAGCTTTTAAAGCCCCCGTTGATGACATCTTTTTTTGTTTAAATCATGTTGCTGGTGTCCAGCAGTTATCCGATTGGGATGACGAATTGGCCGCGCAAGTGGTCGAGGTTTACGCCAAAGTGGCCGAGCAAGAGTTAGCGCCGCTCAATCCCGTGGGTGACGAGCAGGGTTGCCGAATTGTCGATGGCCGGGTGGTCATGCCAGAGGGTTTTAAAGAGGTCTACCAACGCTACGCCGCCGACGGATGGCAGGGCGTTTGTTTGCCTGAGGAGTACGGCGGACAGGGCATGAGTTCGACGCTCAATTCGGTGCTAAGCGAGATATTTTCAGGGGCAAATCATAGTTTACAAATGGTGCTGGGATTAGTCCCTGGCGCCTCAACGGTACTTGAGCATTTCGGCACAGAAGAGCAGCGCACCAAATATATACCACTGTTAGCCTCAGGTGAGTGGGTTGCCACCATGTGTTTAACAGAACCTGGCGCAGGTTCAGACTTGGGCGCGATTCGTACCAAGGCCACAGAGAACGGCGACGGCTGGTCAATCGTCGGCGAAAAAATCTTTATTTCCGGCGGCGATCAGGATTTGAGTGAAGGGATTTTTCACCTTGTATTGGCTCGTACCTCCGATGGTGGCACCCGCGGTCTCAGCCTTTTTGCCTGTCCTTCGCATTTGGAAGATGGTTCGCGCAACGCTGTCAGCGTCGAGCGCATCGAAGAAAAAATGGGGCTACACGCCTCGCCCACATGTCAAATGCGCTTCAATGGAGCAAAGGCAGAAATCATTGGTAATCCCGGCGACGGTCTCAAGGGCATGTTCGCCATGATGAACCACGCGCGTCTGGATGTTTCTCTGCAAGGTGTTGCCCATGCCGCCCGCGCCTACGATATTGCGGCCAGCTATGCCGCCGAGCGCGTTCAAGGCCGCGATGCAAACGGCCAGCCAATAACCATTGATCAACTGCCTATCGTGCGACAAATGCTGGACGATATCGCCATGCTATCGCTGGGTGGTCGCGCCATGGCGTTCAAGATTATGGTGCTGCACGAAAGCGGCGAGCACGAGGCGCTGGTGAGCTTTTTAACTTCGGTCGCTAAAGTCTTTTGTAGCGAGGCGGGCATGCAAGCGGCATCTTTGGCACAAGATGTGTTGGGTGGATACGGTTACTTAACCGAATACTATGCCGACCAAACCTACCGCGATGCGCGAATTACCGGTATTTACGAAGGTGCTAACTCGGTTCACGCCATGACGCTACTTACCCGCCAATTGGGGCGTGGTGAAGGTGCTCTGGCATTTGGGGAGCTATTGGAACAAATGTCGGCAGACACCGGCAACGACGCCGTGGCAAAGGCGGCGGCTACTTGGCGTGACATGGCCGACAAGCTTGTTGCACAGCAACTACCAGCAGCCTGCGCTAAAGACTTTATGGACCTCACCGGCAACGTTATGTTGCTTGCCGTGTGGGCGGTTATGTTACTGCGTGCTCAGCACGCCCCAGACACCGCCTTGTATGAGCGAGTGGGTCAGCGAGTGATGCAGCGACTTCCTGTTAAAATTAAGTATCTAGCCAGTCTAATTGAAGCGGCCCTTTAGTGGCCGCTGTTAAAAACTAGGCCGCGGTTTTCGCCAGAGCCTGTGCTGCCTCGGCAATCGCCTGTTCAGCTTTACCCATGGCTAAGCCTTCCGCGTAAATGATCTCAACGTCGTCCAAACCGATAAAGCCCAGCACCAATTTGACGTATTGGCTTTGAACATCCATGGCGGTGTCGCGATATTCCCCGCCGCGGGTTGTTACTACAGTGACTTTCTTGCCCTTCAATAAGCCCTCGGGGCCTTCGCTGGTATAGCGGAAAGTTTCTCCTGCGCGCGCGACACGGTCGATCCACGCTTTGAATACGCTGGGGATGCCAAAGTTGTACATGGGCAGGGCAATGTATACATGGTCTGCGGCACGAAGTTCACCGATAAGAGTATCGGACAGCGCAGCTAATTCGGCTTGCGCTGGGCTGCGTTGTTCAGCGGGCGTGCCCCACGCGGCCATTTCGTCGCCGCTTAAGTGGGGCAGTGCCATTGCGGCTAGGTCGCGCTCGACCACTGCGCCATCTAGGCGAGCTGCTTGTTGTTTTAACAGGCTGCTAGATGCACTGTTGGCGCCTTGCAATGAGGTATAAATGAATAAATGGTTCATAGCGATCTCCAATGTTGATGTGATCATCATATATCCAGTTTATGTGGATTTAAATTGCAATATTAAGGCAGATCCGTTCTTAAAATTCGAATAAGACGCTTTCGATGTTGCTAAAGCCTTGTGACAAATCGCATTGAATTTTATCCATAGAAAACCTGGGGTTATCGATATTCAAATCCTTATATCTATTTGATATTACGAGTTACTTGCTTAGCATCTATATTCAAATTGATTACAAATCTATTGAGAATGTGCATGCAGTCAGAAAGTCACTTTGCCGTAAACCTTATGCGACATATGGTGACACCGACGTTTGTGCTGGATGCTAGTGGCCATGTCGTGTTATGGAACCGCGCCTGTGAACGACTCACGGGCGTTATGGCCGATCGTGCAGAAAACTGGGTGCCAATGCCTTTCTCCAACGAGATGCGCTACCTTGCCATTGACGTGGGTCCTGTCTTTGACGAACAGGGTGAGCTGATAGCGGTGGTTGAAACCATGCACGACATGACCGAGCTGAAACGCAGCCAGGATGCCCTGCGTCAAACCACCATTGCCGACGCTCTCACAGGGCTAGGTAACAGGCGGCATTTTGATCACCGGTCTTCACCAACCGTTAGTGAGAGATATAAAAATGGAATTTATAACGAATAAACAGGAAAGTTTAGAGCAAATAAAACGGCGCTTAGAGTTGGTTGTTGAAAGCTCTGGCGTGGGTTTGTGGGACTGGAATCCGCAAACCAATGAGGTGGTATTTGATAGGCAGTGGGCGGCTATGCTGGGCCTTACCTCTGATGAGCTAACACAAACCCTAGCCGATTGGTCAGATCGAGTTCATCCGGATGATCTACAGGGTTGTTTCGACGATATCGCTGCGCATGTCAATGGCCAAACAGACAATTACCAAAATACCCACCGCATGAAGCATAAAGATGGGCACTGGGTGTTCATTCTTGATCAAGGCACCATTGTTGAGCGGGATGCAAACGGCCAGCCAATCCGTTTCACTGGCACCCACACCAATGTCACGCCCTTCATTGAAGCCGAACGTCGGGCGCGTGATTTATTGGAAGCGCGCGATCTTTTCTTTGCTCAGATCACCCATGAGATTCGTACACCGGTACATGCCATACTGGCAGCGGCAGATCTATTATCAAACGAAGATCTAGACGAAAAGATCACTCGCTTATTGGAGGTTGTTAAACAATCTGCTGGTGGTTTAACCGGTTTGGTTGATGATATTCTCGATGTTGCTAGGTTGAATGCGGGTGGTATCCGTCCCAATATAGAAATGGTTGTGCTGGACGATGTTGTGGAGGCGTCGGTAGAGCTTTTCCTACCGAGTGCTACTCTGAAAGGCCTCGAGCTTAAATTCAATTCGAGCGACGTGGGTCGAGTGTACGCCAAAACGGATAAAGCTCGCCTCAAACAAATTCTTGATAATTTATTGAGCAACGCTATTAAATATACCCCGCGTGGCTTTGTTCATGTATCGCTTGATTTTTCAGACAACCAAGCCTTAATTAGTGTCAATGATTCGGGTATTGGTATCGATAACGTCGATAATGTGTTTGAAAACTTTACTCGAGAAACCCAGTTAAGCGATCGCGCCTCGACCGGTTTAGGCCTAGGTATTGTCAAAGATCTATGCCACCTACTAGGTGTCGATGTATGTTGCCGCTCGAAATTGGGTTTTGGCAGTGAATTCGTGCTCACGCTCGACGCTGAACTTCGTTCACCCAAACCGGAATTCATCGATAATTCGAAGTCCAATAACCCCATCCGTGCCATAGATATCAAATACCGTCGTGTGCTATTGGTGGATGATTCATCGTTTAATCTCTACGTGGGCGAGGAGTTATTGTTGCCCTTCTTTCACGAGGTGGATACTGCATCAAGCGCAAATCAGGCTTTCCTGGCGTTGACAAATTCAACTAAGCAATACGATGTTGTGCTGATCGATATCAATATGCCCGACATGGACGGTTTTGAATTGGCGCAGCGTATTCGTCGGCACGATCTTTTGTATAATCCCTTTTTAGTTTGCCAAACCGCTGATGCCTCAGCCCAACGCAAAGCGTTACAAGATGGCGTTTTCGATGCGTTTCTCTTGAAGCCGTTTGGTCGACAAGAGATCGAATCAATTCTGCAGAAAATAGATTCTAACGAGAAGTACGTATATTCAGCACGAGAATCAAAGCAATGGGGAAGAAATATATAAGAGATTTTCCCTAGTAAAACTGTTGCTAATACTAAAGTATTGGTGGATATTTGAAGGTAACACAGGTTGCCAACATGCCCTTAGTTCTAGTAAATATGCGTCGTCGTCTTGCTGCTTTTTTAGTGGCGCAGCTTATATTTGTTTGTTGTTTTCTGCCCTTCTCCTCGGTAAATGCCGCCATCGATTGGCCTGAGGATCAGCCAATCACGCTTTACATGCCCTACGTTGAACAATCCCAAATCTTGGATGACCTTGCCGAGGCTTGGCGCCATGATACCGGGCTGAATATTATTAGCCAAAAACTCTTTCCTTATGAATTGGTAGAGGCCTTTAACAACGACCCTAATGGCATACTCATGTTTGCCCAACAATGGCCGGAACGCCGCGAAAAGATGTATTTTGCGCCATTTGTCGACATAAACTGGGTGTTCAAGGTGCGTCGGGGCGATCCTGTGGTAACGCGTATTGAAGAGCTCGGTAATCGAAAAATTGGCATAGTACCGCACGGCCCAAATATTAGGGCTTTTATCGAAGATCGCATCCCATTTGAACAAATTTATATCTTCGATAGTACCGCTGATCTCGAGCGCGCACTGAGTATGGGGACCATTGATGTTGCTCTAACCAACGTCGATCATTTTGGGCTGAGTACATGGCAATGGTTAAAATCAAGCTCCGATATTCGTTTAGCGCAAGGACTCAGCGAAGTAGTCTCGCTAGGTAATCTTGCGGTACACCGAGATAACGCTGCTATGGTGGCGGTGCTCAATAGTATGCTTCCGATAGTTCGTTCCCTGCCAGAGTTTCAAGCACTCCAGGCGTCGATTCGTTTCCAACAGATCGACGCTGCCACGGAGGATGTGCTCACAAATAAAAAGCCGCTGACTGTTTGCCTCGCCGATGGATATGCCCCCCAACAGTTTTTTAACCAAAGTGGAAAGGCTAAAGGTATCCTCGTTAATTTGCTTGACCACTACTTAGCTAGCCATGGTCTGGCGGCGAGTTATTTGCCAGTTAGCACCTTGGAAGATCAGCTAACCAGCGTGGCTAACAGACAATGTGATATTTCTTGGGGTGTTCGCGGCGCAGCGAATAACGAGACAATGTTTGAAACTTTGCCGGTATTGGATGAAACCTTTATTGTGATAAAACCAAAAGGGTCTGACATAACCGACGCTATACCACGCTTATCGGTGAATAGTGTTTTGCGTCCATTGCTCGTTAGCAACACATTGCATGATCAATATCAGGTGGTTTTTTCGGGTAAGCCCCATGAAGTTTTGTTGGCTGTCGACCGGGGCCAAGCTGATATGGCTATGATTGCCATGACAAATTGGCTTTCTAATCTGGATGACTTTACCTCCCAAGGATTTGTTCCGGCGGATGTCCCAGACATTCGAATGCAATCGGTGTGGATAACACACGACCCTGCGATACATCATTTACTTGAAATTGCTGTGCTTCGCGAGCCCCCCAATTTTGCTAACGAATTTCTTGTAAGAGAGACGATGCGCTATTTACAGCGGGTCGAAGTAACTGTCGTGCCGTGGTTGCAGATCTTTATCTTTGGCGCTGTGTGCGCGTTAATCATTGTAGCGTTAACGATATACGGGCGTGTGCTCAAAAACGCCCAAATGGCACAGCAAACGGCCTTGCGACACACAGAGCGCTCTTTAGCTAATATGTCGCACGAATTGCGCAATCCAATGAATAGTATTTTGGGGATGTCCGAGCTTATGGCGGCGGATGATGAGCTTTCTCCATTAGCTAAAGAGCAAGCGCAGATAATTAATCGCAGCGGCAAGCACATGCTGCATTTACTGAACGATGTGTTGGACACCAGTAAAATTGAAGCTGGTGAAATTACCATAGAGCATATCAGTGTTGATGTGACACAGGTACTGCAGGATATTGATGCGCAATTTAAAGACCTAGCCTTTAAAAAAGGGCTGACGTTTAACTGCCCCAGGCAGTGCCAGTTAATGAACGCACATCGACTAGGTGATCCTACGCGATTGATGCAGGTAATTTCTAACTTAGTAAGTAACGCCATTAAGTTTACCCAGCAAGGTTTTGTTGCTGTTGATGTCATTGAGCGCAACGATGGCATTCTACATATTGTCGTGGAGGATAGTGGTATTGGTATCCCGGCCGATAAATTAGAGCAAATATTTCAACGTTTTAAACAGGTGGATGATTCGATGACGCGTCGTTTTGGCGGCACGGGACTTGGATTGTCGATCAGCCGCGCCTTAGCTGAGCTGATGGGTGGTAAATTGTCTGTCAGTAGTGAGGCAGGAAAGGGCACCCGTTTTAGCCTAGAAATTGCCTTACCCGTCGACACAGAACGTCAATTAGCACCGAGTCTTGAGGTCGATGTAGACGAAATCTCGAAAGGAAATGATCACAATCACGAGCAGGTACAAGAGACTGACGTCGTAGCTATGCCGCGGGTTTCTAATGGTAATGTGGCAATTTTGTTAGTGGATGACGTCAAAACCAATTTATTCCTGCTGCATATGATGCTTGCTAAATGTTTGCCTGCAGCCGAGATCGATGAGGCTGAATCGGTGGATGAGGCGCTGCATTGCTTACAGCAGAAGAAATATCAGGCTGTTTTTACCGATATCAATATGCCTGATAAAAGTGGCATCGATCTATTAAAGACGGTACGCAACCAAACCATTCCTGGAATTAACCCACATATATCCTTTGTGGCAAACAGTGGTGATGACGATCAAGGTGAACTTGGATTGATGTTTAATGCTTGTATGCCGAAACCCATCAGTATGGATGCCTTAAAAAGCGTGCTACAGAAGATCAATCTCGACGCAGATAAGAAAGCTCCCGCTTCGCCTTATAGCCTGCTAGCGTCTGACAAAAGCATGCACCAAATGAAGAGCTTCTTCATGGATATTGCAGCCTACAATGTCGATGATGATTGGCAAGAAAAAGTGCTTTTACCCTGCATTTCAATGTTCGAATTACATCTCGATGAAATGCGAAGATATCTTACCCATGGTGATTTGGTAAAGATAAAAAAACTCGCACTTATTTTAAACACCCTCGGTAGTTTGCTTGGCGAACCTTCAATAAAAATCATATCTCAGCGCCTACTTGAGACGCTCCCGCTGACAACGCAGCTAGCGATTGAAGCCTATATGGATTACGAGCGCTGCCTAAAAACACTCATGTTGAAACATTTAGGGGCGGCGGAGACAGCACATAGACGGGCGTGTCATTAGCACGCGTGGTCGACTATTCGATGCTGCTCTTTTCAAATACCGATGCGCGGCCACTGTGCCACAGTGCGATAACAATTAGTAGCAAGGTCAACAAGGCCAGCAACATCGCGATAGCATTGGCATGCTCTTCCCACCAGGTGGCAGTCTCGCGTTTGACGTGCAATTTGCCGATGATGCGGTAGTGGTAGTTAGGCGTCATGCTCGCCTCGTCGAGAACAATATAGAAAAAGCTCTCGTCAGGTTTTCCAGGGCGTTCTAATACGCTGTATCCACCCTTAGGAAGCTCCTTGAAATGATTGTGTTGAGCTTGCAGGTATTCCTTGACCAATTGTAGATAGGCGCTTTTATCGCGGTGCTTTGACACGGTTGGCTCAAACGTCATTAGCTGCGTTAGCGGAGAGAGACTCTCACCATTGGCTTCGACATAAAACTCAATGCTGAGCAATCCCTGTTCTGCCATGATGGTATCCTGCGCGGCGCTGTAAATTTTTGCCACTTGCGGATCGATAAAGCCAACTTCGAGATAGCCGCCGTCCTGCAACATAGAAACGGTATAGATTTTGTAGCTCAAGCTAATGATTTCGAGAGTGGGGTGGCCCAACACAATGCGCTGGGTTTGCTTGGCTTCTTCCAAGGCTGCTTGCGCATCCAAGAAGAACGGTTGTTTAAAATCGAGTCCAATATCGGGCGCGTAGGTTGAATCTGTTACCACCAGTTCAGGATTGACGAGGAAGATATCAATCTCAAAGCCTAGCTCCATGCTGATTTGCGTTTTAAGTTTGGCGATGTCCGTGGTTGGTGAGGACGTGATAATTTGTTCAATCTTGTTGTGAGTGAGCGTATACACATTGGAACGCTGTGATAAATCGAATTTCAGCCGATTAAACAAGCGCTGCAACTTCAAGGTGGCGATTTCTACCTGTTGAGCATCGATGCGGTTAAGTTGCTGTTCAACCTGGCTGTGAAGGCGATTGTTGATCACCAAACTCGTGCCCATCAGCAATAGCGCGCCGACAAGTAAGCTTACAATGAAGGTGCGTGACACGGTCAAACTCTCAGTGGAGTAAATAAGACTGACGGTGAATAAACGGATAGCCTAGAAGACAAAAAGACACGTGCACCTCCAATGTGCTGCTGTAATATGCATAAAACCCCTTGATTGTAGATCAAAAAAGCGTCAGTTTGTACCTTTTATTAGGAGGGGGCATGGATAAGTCTCTGATTAATTACGAGCATGAACACGAGGCTTCGCCAGCACATGAGATGCGTTTTCCGCGCTTTGAACCGCTCGGTTCGGGTTATCCTTTCGCGCTTCAAGATCAATACGAACGCATCCTAATAAAGATTGATGCTGCATGGGATAGCGCTGATATCGATGAGGTGTTTTCCGATTTGATCATCGATCGCCGCGGCGGTCGACAGGGCTTTCCCCTCGACGTGCTGAATGACATCATCCGTTTAAAAGAATTCCGCCAGTCTGAAAAGTTGCGCCTGCAGGAGCTAAAACAGCAGGCGCTGGTGGCATTAGAGCAGCAAGGGCTAAAGCTTGAGGCGGGCGATTTTATGAAGGTGCTGCTAGATGGTGATCAGCAAACCCTCGACCTATTTATCAACGCCGGCTTTCGCTTTCAGCACCTGCGCGATAAGCAGGAATCTTCTCCCTTGCTGATAGCGCTTAAAAAAGGCTACACCGTCTGTGCTCACATGCTGTTAAAAGCGGGCGATTACGCCAATGCCAAAGACAAGCTAGGCCTCACCCCCTTGCTAATTTCCTGTGGCAAAACGACCCACGGTTTTCGCTCCATCACGGAGTTGTTAATCAAGTCGGGCGCCGACGTGGGGGTGCGAGACCCGCTCGGAAATACGCCGCTGCTGTTGGCGCTGTCGGGCGGTATGCTGGATATCGCATTGTTGCTGCTGCAGCACGGTGCGGACAAGAGCGCCACCAACAAGGCGGGTGAATCCATGTTGACCTTACTGGAAGAGTACGCCGATCCAGACAATGCTGACTTTGCAGCGATTCAGGACTACCTGGAACAGCAAGATTAACGCGTATTTTGAAATATCAATAATATTTACTGTTAAGGCAATTGAGACTGACGTTGGTCGCGATGCTCGAAGCGGGTCACAAAATCGAACAAGGCTTCAGCAGGGATGGGTTTGCTAAATAAATAGCCTTGCCCCAATTGGCACTTAGCGCGAGTTAAATACTCACACTGTTGCTGGTTTTCGATGCCTTCAGCAACAAGCTTTAAGCCCATGGCGTTTGCCATGGCAATGGTGGCAGTCACCAATTCTTGATCGGGTAGGTCTTCAGCAACAGAATCCACAAAGCTTTTATCAATTTTCAGTGCTGTGAAGGGGTATTTGCGAAGATAGTTTAAGGAAGAATAGCCGGTTCCGAAGTCGTCCAAACCGAGTTGTATGCCCATCGTTTGCAAGCGCTTGAAGCAATGCATGATGTCGTCATCCGACATCATTAAAACACCTTCGGTGATTTCCAGTTGAATCAGATGATTGGGTAGGGGGGATTGCGCGATGGTATCGAGCAGTTCGTTAAAAAGTTTTCCGGTTTTGATCTGTTGCGGCGACACGTTTATCGACATTACAAAGTCCCGTTGCATGGTGCTGCGCCATATTTGCGCCTCGTAAAGGGCGGTTTCCAAGACAAAAAGTCCAATCTCTTCGATGAACCCCATGTGCTCGGCGATGGGGATGAATTCGTCGGGGGAGATGCTGCCAAACGCACTGTTTTCCCATCTCAGCAGTGCCTCCGCGCCTTCCACTCGCATGTCCGTTAAATTGATGATGGGCTGGAAAAGCAAGTTAAATTCACGTCTTGCTAGTGCACCGTGCAGCTGGCCTTCCAGTTGCAGACGGCGTTGTACGTTATTGTTCATGCGCTCAGTGAAAAAGTGATAGCGGTTTTTACCTTCGCCTTTGGAGTGGTACATCGCCATATCGGCATGTTGTAACAGTTCGGTGTCGCTTTGGCCGTCATCGGGAAAGCAGGCTATCCCGATGCTGGCGGTCAGCATAAACTCACGCCCCCCCAATTCAAAAGCGCGATTGAATTGTTCGATAACTTTCATCGCGACATATTCGGCGTCACTCGGTTTGGCGAGGTCATTCAATATGAGCAGAAACTCATCCCCGCCGAGTCGACCGACGGTATCGCTACCTCGAATCACTGCACTAAGACGCTCTGCCGCTTCCTTTAACATGGTGTCGCCAGTGTGATGGCCGAGTGAGTAGTTAATGACTTTAAAGTTGTCTAGATCGATAAAGATCACTGCCAGATGGCCGCGATTACGACGCGTCTCCTTGACGAGTTGCTGTAAGCGATCCAGCAACAAAAAACGATTCGGCAGATTGGTCAGGCTATCGAAGTGCGCCTGCTGTATGATTAGCTCCTGTTGCGCTTTGAATTCCGTTAGGTCTCTCCAGGCGGTATGCACTGTTTGCGTACCTTCAAAATTCGTTAAATACGTTAACGTAACCTCGACCGGGAAAGGCTCTCCGTTGGCTTTGAGATGAACCCATTCAAAGCGATGGCTGCCGTTTGCCTCGGCAATTTTGCCCATCTCATTGGCTTTTTTATACGACAACTGACCGTCAGGTTGGTAAGGCGGCGAAAGTTGAGAGGGATGGGTTTTAAGGCACTGCTCTTTGTTGTCGTAACCTAAAAGATCTATGGTGGCTTGATTGCAATCAATAAAACGGTTGTTCTCAATGATCAGTATGGGGTCGTGTGAATTTTGAAATAAATCTTGGTATTGCTGCACACTGCGTTGCAGTGAAAGCTTGGTTCGCTTGCTTTCGGTGACGTCTTCGACGAAGAACATAATGCTAGCGAGGTCGCCCTGCTCGTCTCGCAAATAGCCCCAAAGGGTCCGAGTAAAAATATCGCTGCCATCTTTGTGGTTAACACACATCTCGAGGGGCTCGGGTTTTGGCTGCTTGGTAATAATGTGCTCAAACCACTGCCGGCTTTGTAATTGCGTTGCTGTGCAGGTGAAGCGCGACCAATAGGGAAGGCTGCCGAGTTCTTCTACGGTGTAGCCTGTCAGTTCGGTGTATTGAGAGTTGGCAAAAAGATAGCGGCCTTGTAAATCGACGTGGATAAAGGCAAAGGGGATGAGTTCTATAAGCTCGCGATGGTTTAGGCTCGGCATGCTGCCTCTCGTTGCAATCCTTTGATAAGTGTAGTCAAAAGGGTGGCATTTTTGGTGATAACTATTACTTTTATAGTTACAAGAACACCATGTGAGAATAACTGTGAGTTATAAGACGAAACGATGTATCCGCGCCGCTGGCGTATTGTGCGCTGTGTTTGGCCAGCCCGCTGTAGCGGCCGACTGGCTTTCCCTGCAAGGCACCGAACCGGCTAATGCCGCTGCAGTCAGGGTATGGGGCTTTATACAGGCGCAATACCAGCAAAACTACAGCGATCCCAATGCCGCCGGTGGATACATTTCCCCTAAGCTGGTGGGGCCAAATCTGACCTCGCAATCAGCCTTTAACGTCAACCGCGCTCGCTTGGGGGTTAGGGGTTACCTAGACCCCGACAACAAAAAGATTAACTACGCATTACTTGTTGAAGCGGGTAATAACGGTATTACCGAACCCAGCGACGGCGCGGTCAAATTGGTGGATGCTAGCGTCACCTTCAACCATATTGCAGGGGCTAAGATTCGCGCCGGCATGTTTAAAACCCCCACCGCGGAAGAGGGCTTGCGCGGCGTGGCGGTGCAGAACTATATCAATTTCAGTTGGGCTACAAACCAACTCTTGCAGGAGCGCTTTGCCAACGATAGCTACACACCCAATGTGCCGCCGCAGACGTTGCCGCCGGGCACCGATTTGAACGGCTATCAAAAAGGGGTCGCTGCCTTCCGCGATGTTGGTGTGCAAGTGTTTGATACGTTTACATTGGAGGATAACTGGGAGCTCACCTACGCGGTCATGCTTGGCAACGGTAATGGTTTGAACTTCAACGATAACAACAGCGACAAGGATACCTATCTTTATCTAGCCGGTGAGAAAGTGTTCGCCGGCAAGGGCGGTCGCCGCCAAGGCATGAAGCTATTCGGCTGGTCGCAGCGCGGCGTGCGCAGTGCCGATTTGAGCAACGACGATACGTTTAACCCGGTCGACTACGACCGCAACCGCTACGGCATGGGTTTTAAATACTTGCGCAATGGGCTGCGTGTGTCGGGTGAATTGTTCAAGGGTAGGGGCATGATTTGGGTGGCGCCACACAATCCCTCGTTCGGTATGGGCCCTGCGGCAGGTAATCCACTGGCAGAAAACGGCCACGGCGCATTTGGCAAATCAACCGGTTACTACTTGGAGGGTGGCTATCGTCTACCCGACTCGAAATGGGAGCTAGATCTTCGCTATGATGTCTATAACCGCTTGGAGGGCGATCGTTTTGAGGTGGATTTTGACAACATCACGCTGGGTGCGCAGTACTTCTTCGACAAGAAGACCCGCTTAGCGATCAACTACGAAATCCGCAGCGCCAATGCCCCTAACTTTGACGCAGGAGCGGGCCCAAATAATAACCTCGACGGCGTGGGCGACGTCTTGTCGCTGCAGGTGACCAGCTTCTTTTCGCAGTAATTTCCCTGGTGGCGCCTCGGCGCCGCTACCACATCAGGTCGTCTGGGACCTCGAAATCCTTGTACCACTCCTCCTCTTCTGAGGTCATAGGCGGCGCTTCGCTATCTCGGCAGTTGATCACACGGTTGGCATCCCGCTCGGCAATTTTGTCGGCGATCGGGCTAGGAATAAGCACGTATTGATCGCCCTGTTTAGCGATCTGCAGCAGGCCGAGCGATAGCTGATTTTGCTGTTTGGCATTAACGTAAATTGTTTTAACTTTTTTGCCGTCGGTGAAGTTAAAGCTGATATCGCCTCTGCTGCGGTCGACGCCGTGGTTGTCGATGAGCTGTTTGATTTGCGCATTGATCGCCTTGCGCTGCGCCGCCTCATTCAAACTCGCGTTGAGGGCGCGATCTTTGTCGGCCTTTTCCTTCGCCGCACGCAGCGCTGCTTCACGCGCCTCGTTGACTATTTCCACGCCGCGGCCTTTGGCCGCTTTGGCTTCTTTGCGTTTCTCTTTGCCGATGGCCTTGGCCTTGTCTTTGTTGACCAGACCGGCCTTCAGAAGTTGGTCTTGTAGCGTTCCCGCCATACTGATGTCCTAGTTGTGGGTTAAAAACGTAACGACAAGCAGCTAAGGCCGCCGTCTAATTTCTGGTATTCCGACACGGCCACTTCACGTGTGTTGTAGCCAAGCGCCTGCACCGACGCCAGTGTTTGCGGGAAGCCCGCGGGGACGAGCACCGTGCCATTAATCCATACGCAGTTGGCGGCATAGCTCTCTTCAGCGCTGATCGGTGTAAGGCGGTATGTGGAAAAATCTGGGTGGCTTAGCATTTCGCCGTAGGCCAGCATATGGTTATTTTCCAAATAGTTGATGCCGGTTTTTAGATGAAGCATCTCCGACATGGTCACGACAGAGCCTGTCATGCCGAAGCGTTGCAGTACGTCGATCAGTTCTTCGGCCCCAGCGTGGTCGGTGCGTGCCGACAAACCTATGTAAAAATGACTCCCGACCATCATTACGTCTCCGGCTTCAAGGTGACCATAATTGATGCGGTGCACCTCCGAGTAATGAGCGCGAACGGTGCTCTCAATGTGATCGACTTCACCGCGGCGGCTAGGCGCTCCAGGGCGGGTGAGAATGGCGCAGTGCGGTGTAAGCAGGGCAACATCTTCCACGAAGCAAGAGTCGGGGTATTCGTCTAAGGGGTCCAGAACGGTTACCTCAAGACCGCACTCCTCGAGCGCCGCGATATAGTCTCGATGTTGAGTCAGCGCTAGCTCATAGTCAGGCTGGCCGAGGTTAGCTTCGGTGAGCCCGTGTAACATGGCGCGGCAGGGAGTGCGAACAATGGCGTGGTTAAACATGATTGACTCTTGTTAGTGATAAAGAACCCAAGCGCCAATAATGGCGAGCGTGGAAAAACAGCAGGCGAGAGTCGCAATCCACATATCCAATTTAAACTTTCTGCGATGTTTATGACGTTCGCGCCATTGCATGGCCATACTGGCCAAGGCTGTTAGCAAATATACCACGAGCACTGCAAAGGTAGAGAGTGTCAAAAGGATTTCAAATCCCTTTAGCAGTGATTCGCTGATATTAAGTAACAGTAATCCGATACTGATGGCGCTTGAAAAAAGCAGGGCATTGGTGGCTGTGCCGTGGCTATTTTGCCTTGCTAGCAGGGCGGGAAAAACATTGTCCCGTGCGCCAGCGAGCATCATCGTACCGCTCATCATGACGCACACATTCAACGTGCCTCCGATAGCAAATAGTGCGCCTAGCGTAACCAGAGTTTCACCTGCATTGCCCAATAACAGCTGCGCGGCATCTGAAAATGGTGAGCTGGAAATTTTAAGCGCATCTAGCGAAAGCACCGACATGATGCCCCATGTGGCAATGACGTAAACAGTGGTGGCCGTGAGCGTACCTAGAATAGAAGCGCGCGGAATGGTCTTTTCTGGATTGATGGTGTCTTCACTGGGTACGGTGGCGGATTCAACGCCGATAAAGGCCCACATAATCAATAGGCACATTGAGGCAAGCATGCCTAGCGTTGAGCTTTCACCGGGTTTTATGGCGGGAATATGCTGGATGTCGCCCAGCCATATCCCCAAAATACCTATTATTAGCAACGGCAAAATTTTGCATATCGTCGCCACTAATTGCAGGATGCTTGCGCCCCTTACCCCTACCATGTTGATGGCCGCAAACGCTAAAACCACACATACGGCTAACAGTGTAGACGTCAGATTGTCTTGTTCAAAAGGAAGATAATTCGCGCAGTAACCCACAAAAGAAAGCGCAATAGCGGATACGGCAGACACTAATGAGAACCAGTAGCTCCACGCCACCAATGCGCCCCATCGCTTGCCAAAAACCACACGAACGTAAAAATAAGGGCCGCCTAAGCCGGCTTGGCGAGCAGCGAAATTAGCGTAGGTAAGCGCCAAGCAAAGCGCGCCAAAGCCACTCAATGCCCACCCTAAAAAGCTAAAGCTACCGTAAGCGGCGAGAAGACTGGGCAGGGTGAAGATCCCCGAACCAATCATCATGCCCGCGACCATTGACCACGATCGCCATAAGCCAATGGGGCGACGCTGCGCGAGTACCGTCACGTCGGGTTATTCCTGCGAGGTGCTGGTGCGGTACTTATCGAACCAGTGCAGGATGTAGCCAACTTTGCGTGCCAGGTTGGAGGGTTTGACTGCGATACCGTGATAGGCGCCTTGAATACGTACCAAGGCGCTTTCTACACCCTGCAGGCGAAGCGCACCGTAATACTGCTCGCTTTCACCCATGGGGGTGCGCACATCGAGCTCACCGGTCAACACCATGGTGGGTGTTGTGACATTACCTACAAGTGATAGTGGCGAGCGCTTCCAATACTGGTCGACATCATTCCACGGTAAATCCGTAAACCAGTAGCGCGCCATAAAGGTATAGATATCTGACGTGCCAATCATGCTGATCCAATTTATTACTGGTTTGGCAACCACCGCGGCTTTAAAACGGTCAGTGTTACCGATGATCCATGCGGTCAATACACCGCCGCCAGAACCGCCAGTAACGAACAACTGCTGGTCATCGACATAGCCTTTACTCAGCAGGCCATCGACCATGTCCATCAGGTCGTTGTAGTCCTGCGATGGGTAGTTTTTGTCAATGGTATTGGCAAACTCGGCGCCCTGCGATGTAGACCCACGGGGGTTGCCGTAAAGCACGACATAGCCCGCGGCGGCGAATAATTGCACTTCTGCGGAAAACATCGGACCGTAGGCTGTGTGTGGCCCGCCGTGAATTTCAAGAATCATAGGGTATTTTTTAGTGGGATCGAAGTCGGGCGGCGTGACTACCCACGCCTGCAATTCACGTCCGTCGACCGAGCTTTTTACCGTTAACATCTCGGGTTTTGCCAGTGTTTTGTGATCGAGAACATCGCCGTTGAGATCCGTTAGTAAGGTGGCGCTGCGCTTGCCCGCCACGGCAAGATCGGCCGGGCGGTTGCCGTGGTTGTGGGTATAGATCACTTGGCCACGGTCGGTGACCGCAAAGTCGCCAGATGTGTAGGGGCGGCCTAGTGTAGTGCCACCCACCGCGTCCGTTAGCGTTGAGGTTTTGCCTTTGAGCGTGACGTAGCCGACATGTTTTTGGCCATGATCGTCGTAGCTAAAATACAGCCCCTTGCCAGCCTTGTCCCACTGTATATTGGCCACGCTGCGATCGAAGTTGGCGGTCAAGTTGTTCACTTGACTGCCATCCGCATTCATCACGTAGAGTTGCTCGATTTGGTGAGATTTGCCGTTGTCCTCAAAGCCGATAAAGGCGATTTGCTTGCCATTTGGACTGATCGCGGGGTCGTATTCAGGGCCTGTGGTGTTGGTCAAGGGAGTGATAGCGCCATTGACTACGTTTATTGCATGTAGATCCTGATTTAAGACGTCAATATCAAAATCAGCGTGAAGGTTGGCCGACACGATAATCTGTTGGCCGTCCTTGCTCCACGCCAGTTTGCCGCCAAAGTCATGTGGTCCAAAGGTGAGCTGGCGCGGGGTGCCACCGATGCTTGGTACCACATATAGATGGGTATTGCCTGGCTTTTTCATGCCGCGGCCATCGTTTTGGAACAGGGTCTGATCGATATACTGTGCTTCTTCAGCCCATTGCGCGTCTTTGGGTTTGAAGGGCAGGCTAAATACCGGTTTAGCAGGGGTGGGGGTAAACATCACAAACGCCAGTTGCTCACCATCGGGTGAAAAACGCAATTGGTTGGGGCTGAATTCGACATCGGTGACACGGGCGGTCAAGCCGCTGGCCATATCGCGCAGGTAGATTTGGGTTTTGCCTTCGGCACTTGATAAATAGGCCATTTTGCGACCGTCGGGAGAAAAGACCGGACTGTAGTGGTTGTTGCTATTCGAAAGAAGAGGTAAGTGCTCACTGCCGTCGAGCGATACCATCCACAGGTTGCGGCGCATGCTGTCGTTCATAATGTCCATACTCCGGCGCTCGTAGACCACGTGTTTATCGTCCGGCATCACCACAGGATTGGCGGCCATTTCCAAACTAAAAATATCGCGATAATCAAAGTGGTTAGAGGGGGTGTGTTCGATCGCACTATGGTCAGCGTGGCTGGTGGCCGCGCTAAAGGCACCGGCCAGGGTGAGGCCAGTAAGTGTGAAGATGTGCGCTTTTTTCATGGTTATTTACCTCAACATCATTGGCGTTATCTGTTGCAAGATAGTGAAGGTATCAGCAATTGTCTCGAGACTAGCGTGTCAGTCCCTGCCATATAGTACTGTCGCCATGGGCGGCTAACATGACTTGGCATAAACTGCTTTGTTATCGATGATCACCATGTGAAGACACCATGAATAAATTGGCTAGCGTTGTAATAGGAACCCTTATGTTGAGTGCCACCACCCAGGCGAGCGAACTCACCCTGGAACGTATTTTTGATTCTCCATCGTTGGATGGCTCGGCGCCGATGAGTTTGAAGGTGGCGCCCGATGGTCAGCGCGTGACCTTTCTGAAGGGTAAGCAGGAAGATTACGACCAACTCGATCTGTGGGAATACCACATCGCCTCCGGCGAAACGCGGCTGTTGTTCGACTCCAATGCCTTGGGTGCGGCGGATGTCGAATTGTCGGATGAAGAAAAGGCTCGCCGTGAGCGTATGCGCCTGCGGGGTAAGGGAATTGTCAGCTACCAGTGGTCGCAAGATGGTCGCGCCTTGTTGTTCCCTATTGGCGGAGATGTTTACTACCACAAGATTGGCAGTGAAGGGGCGCAACGCCTGCTCAACACGGAGGCCTTTGAAACTGACGTCAAACTGTCGCCCAAGGGCAATTACATCTCTTTTGTACGCGACCAAAATCTCTTTATTAAGCACATTGCCAGCGGCCGCGAAACAGCCATCACTAGCGAGGGTGGCGGCGACATCAAGTTTGGCATGGCCGAGTTTGTGGCGCAGGAAGAAATGGGGCGCATGACCGGCTACTGGTGGTCGCCCGATGAGCGCTATATCGCCTTTACTCGGGTGGATGAGTCCCCGGTAGAGGTGGTCACGCGCGCGGAAATTTACGCCGACGAGATCAAAATGATCAGTCAAAAGTACCCCTACGCCGGCACCGACAACGTGAACATCGCCCTCGCTGTACAGGCCATCGACAGCGGCGAACGGCGCTGGATAGATCTGGGTGAAGAGCAAGATATTTACCTAGCTCGCGGTCAATGGCTTCCCTCGTCGGAGGCCTTTACCTACCAGTGGCAGAGCCGCGATCAAAAAGTGCTGCAACTGCGTCGCTGGAATGTCGCGGACGCGTCGCAGACAACCCTGCTCACCGAGCGCAGCGAGACCTGGGTCAACCTTCACAAAGACTTACGCTTTTTGGCTGGGCGTGACCAATTTGTATGGGCGTCGGAGCGCGATGGTTTCAAACACCTGTATTTGTATAACACCGATGGCGAGCTGTTGCGCCAGTTGACGACGGGGGATTGGGTGGTCGACGAGGTTGTCGCGGTTGATAACACCTCGGGGCAGGTATATTTTACCGGCCGTAAAGACACCGTGTTGGAAAGCCACCTGTACCGTGTACCGTTGGCGGGAGGTGAGATAACCCGCGTGACGCAGCGTGAGGGTTCACACAGCATTAGCTTTGCCGATGATGCCTCGATCTACATCGACACATTTTCAACGATCAATCACCCACCGCAGGTGAGCTTGCACAAAGCTAGCGGTGAGCAATTGACGTGG
The DNA here is from genome assembly GCA_964598145.1 of uncultured Pseudomonadales bacterium. Taxonomy (GTDB): domain Bacteria; phylum Pseudomonadota; class Gammaproteobacteria; order Pseudomonadales; family JAHEIH01; genus JAHEIH01. Next base: position 20,355 of record CAZRAM010000008.1, on the reverse strand, counting down.
TTGGAAGAAAACGCGCTCGACGCCACCCACCCGCTGACGCCTTTTATGAAGGATTGGATAGAGCCCGAGTTCGGCAGCTTTACCAGTGAAGACGGGGTCGAGCTCTACTACCGCCTTTATAAGCCCAAGCAATTAAAAGACAAGCATCCCGCCATTGTGTATTTGTACGGCGGCCCCCACGTGCAAGTGGTGGCCAATAGTTGGTGGGGGCAGCGCGGCTTGTTGATGCAGTACTGGGCCAGCCAGGGATACGTGGTATTCAGTATTGATAACCGCGGTTCAGATAATCGCGGGGTGGCCTTTGAATCGCCCATTTACCAGCAAATGGGCAGCATCGAAGTGCAAGATCAGGTGGCTGGGGCGAAGTACTTGGCTAGCTTACCGTTTGTCGATGCCAAACGCATCGGTGTGCACGGCCACAGCTACGGTGGCTATATGACCTTGATGAGCATGTTCAAAGCCGGCGATGTGTTTGCCGCGGGTGCGGCGGGCGCGCCAGTGACCGAGTGGCGCCTGTACGATACCCACTACACCGAGCGCTACATGGGCGACCCGCGTGTCGATGCTGAGGCCTACACCGCGTCATCGGTGTTTCCCTATACCGAGGGGCTACAAGGGCCGCTGTTAGTGGTGCACGGTATGGCGGATGACAACGTCTTGTTCAGCCACAGCACGCGCTTGTATCGCCATCTTCAGGAGCAGGGTAAGGCCTTCGAGGTGATGGATTACCCCGGTGAGAAGCACGGCATATCTAGTACCAAAGCGATCCGCACCCACTACGCGAAAACGGTGATGGATTTTTTCAATCGCCACCTGAAAGACTAATCGTCCGCGGCCAGTTGTCTCACCAATTGGTCGAGGGTCATGACATGATCGTCGAACTCGCCGTGTGCTTTAAGTGCGGCGGTGAGTTGGTGCAAATAGTCGCGGTTACTCCCGCTGGGGCCGACGCTGCGATAAATTTGTGCGGCGATCGCCTCGTCGCTGGCCTCGCCTAGGTGGGCGGGGCTGTCGGTTAAGCCGACGTAAAATACCCCCATGCGCTGTCTGCCATCTGCCAAGCGCAGTGGTGCCAACTCCCTGACATAGCCGTTTTTTTCACGGTGGTCGAGGTGGTCAAATTCATCCAGCGTGACGCGATAAGCCTTGCCAAAACAAGACTCGCCGGGGGCTTCAATTAAGGTCAGAACACGGCCTGGCGATTCCGGGGTGCCGCGATGATCGTGGCTACCCTGCCAGAAGCGTCGCTGCCAGCCGTCGAGATAGGCGGTGGCGCTGTCCAGAAAAGGAAAATCCACCTTGTAGATGAGCGACCCATAGCCGAACAACCAAATTTCATCCAATTCGGCGATGTCGCGGCGGTCGCTGTTGAGGGCTCGGGTGTCGTGGGGCATGGTGGTGCTAGAGTACTACGACAGTTGTTTTTTGACAGTATCTAGCAATTCTTTTTTAACAAAGGGCTTGGTCAAAACATCGCTAAATAGCGCTGCCTCTTCGCTTTCGAGCACCCGATTGGGGAAGGCCGTCGCGGCAATTAATATGAGTTCCGGGTACCGCTCTTTTATCTGCCGCGCCAGTACCAGGCCGCTAGTTTGCGGCATTTCAATATCGATCAGGCCGAGGTCGCAGCTATTGCTTTGTAGCGTATCGAGGGCTTTGCTGGCGGCGTGGGCGGTCATCACTTTGTGCACATGTGGACGCAACATCTCTTTTGCAATGAAGAGGTTGTCGATATTGTCGTCGACGATAAGGACACGCAGCAGGTCGATGTCGCGCGGCGAATGTTGCGTGGCATCCTCCTGAGGCGCCTCTTCGATGGCTTCACAATAGATCGAGAAGTCGACCGTGGTACCCTTTTGGGGGGTAGAGAAAATATGGATCTCGCCGCCCATCAACTCGATCAATTGACGGCTGATAGCCAGTCCAAGCCCAGCGCCAGAATACACTCGCGTCATCGACTGATCGCCTTGCGTAAAGGGTTCAAACAAGATGTCGATGAGGGCTTGATCCATGCCAATGCCCGAGTCCGCCACGGCCACATGCAATTGATGATTAGCAAAGCTGATATGCACTCTGACATGGCCCTGCATGGTGAATTTGATCGCGTTGCCAATGATATTGGTCAGCACCTGTTGTAGACGCATTTTATCGACCCAAAAACCGTGCGGAAGTGGCGCTGTCTCAACGCTGAATAATAAACCTTTGCGCGTTGCTTCGGCCGCAAACAACCTCTCGACTTCGTGTATGAAATCAAGGCTGCTTACCTCTTTGGGCTCAATGGTGATTTTTCCTTGCGCCATGCGCTGTAAATCCAACACATCATTGACGATGCCGGTGAGTGCGCGGGTGGAGTCTAGAGCAATAGCAATTCGCTCGTGTTGCTCCTGGTCGGTGGCATCCTCTTCCATTAATTGCAGAATGCCATAGATACCATTTAACGGTGTGCGCAATTCGTGTGACATGTTAGACATGAAGAGGTTTTTCGCCTGCGACTGTTGCTCGAGCTGATCAATCTTGGTTTGCAGTTCATGGTGGTTTTCTGCAATCACGGTGCGCATCTTATTAAAGGTGTCGTTTAGTTGCTCCACCTCCAGCAGCTTGGATGGATGCAAGGCTGCGCTATTGAATTCACCAATCCCCATACCCGAACTCGCATGGCGAAGGGCTTGTAATGGTTGATATAGCTGCGTGTTAAAAAATCGATAAGACAGTAGGGCGTAGCTCAGGGTAATTATTAGAAAAGCTAGCGCCAGCCAATTCTCCAGTGAGGATATATTTTCAGCCTGAGTCTGTAGGTCTGTAATGTCTCGCATGTTGCTATCAATGGCCTCGTTCAATAGCGCCCGCATGGAGTCCATGTATTGCTTACCTTGGCCACGTTTAATAAAGTCGGCTACTTCTTCGGGTGAACGCTGCGCTAGCTCGAAGCTGGATTCAAAATACGCCTTGCGTTTGGCGATGATGTCACGCAAATTGTCGGCATAATGCGCAGGCAGCTGAGTAGCAATAGCTTCCACTAAGGTAGCTATTTGGTCGGCCGAGTTATGGTAGGGTTCAAGGAAGCGCTCATCACCGGTCAATAAAAAGCCTCGTTGGCCCGTTTCTCGATCGGTCAGGAGCTGCTGTAAGCGAAAAGAGTCTTTCACTAATTGCGATTGTGCATTCTGGCGTTCAATGAGGGTATGATGCTGTTGCCCCGAGAAGACTAGCAGGCCGATAAACGTCAGTATTAGCAAGGGCGCCGAGATGTGTAGAAATTTTAAGTAGGCGCTGAGTGACATTTCGAGCTCTTCCTGAGCAGTTAGGGTAGTCTAACTATAGACCAAGATCATGGTCTTTACCGGGTATTTTCCGGGAGGCTTTGACTCTTTTTTAGGACGTGAAATATGCAATCTATTAAACAATTAGCGCTGGGTCTTTTTTGTACCTTAAGCATGGGAGTCAATGCGATGGCGGAAAGTGAGATGTTAGCAAGTCAGCCCAGTACCGGTTTGCGCCATGTGGTGGTGTTTAAGTACAGGCCAGAAGCGACCAGTGAAGAAATCCAGCGTGTTACCGATGCATTTCGTGAATTGCAGCACAAGATCGAGGGCATCACTCACTTTGAATACGGCGTCAACAACAGCCCCGAGGGGCTCGACCAAGGCTTTAGTCACATTTATCAATTGACCTTTACCGATGCAGCGGCGCGCGATGCTTATCTACCCCACCCCGAGCACGCCAAGTTCGGTCAATTATTAGGACAATTAGGCATCCTTGATGGGGTGTTTGTGGTGGATTACCCCGCACAACCCTAGTCAGACGCTTTGTCAGATAAGGCCCTGCCCAATACCCCTCGGGCAGGCCGCGCTTTATACTTAAGTCGTAACAAATCCCATATTAAGAATAAAATTTGGAGTTGCCTATGATGGTATATGGCGTCGCCCTGTTGGCCTTTTGCATGCTTGTCGGCGTGTTTATCGGAGACCAGCTTGGGGTCTTATTAGGAGTGAAGGCAAACGTCGGCGGCGTGGGTATCGCCATGCTGTTGTTGATCGTGCTATCGAACCTGTCGGACAAGCGCTTTCATTTAAAACCTGTTAGCGAGGATGGCATCAAGTTTTGGAGCGCGATGTACATCCCCATCGTGGTCGCGATGGCGGCGAAGCAGAACGTGCTGGCGGCGGTGTCTGGTGGTTGGATGGCGTTAATTGCCGGTGTCTTGGCGGTATTAGTGAGCTTTGCTTTGATCCCAGTTTTTACCCGTTTGAGTGGTGGACCCAGCGAGCCACTGCCGCCGTTGGAGTAAGCCGCCATGGAAATGCTTGAAAATTTGTTAGTTAAGCAAGGCTTGATCACCGCCTTTGTATTTGTCGGCGTGGTGATGTGGTTTTCATACTGGGTGTCGGACAAAATTACCCGCGGTCACGTGCATGGCTCGGCCATTGCCATCGCGCTGGGTCTCGTCATTGCCTATATTGCGGGCACCTATACTGGTGGCAAAAAAGGCATAGCTGATGTGGCGGTATTTTCTGGTGTGGCCTTGTTGGGGGGCGCCATGTTTCGCGACTTCGCCATTATTTCTACCGCCTATGGTGCCAACCTTGATGCGATCAAAAAGGCCGGTTTGGTCGGTGCACTTTCGGTGGTGATGGGTGTGGTGGTGTCCTTTGTCGTGGGGGCGGTCATCGCCGTGCTATTCGGCTACACCGACCCGGTGGATATCAGTACCATAGGCGCGGGTGCGGCTACCTATATCGTGGGGCCGGTCACGGGCACGGCGCTCGGGGCGTAATCGGAAGTGATTGCCTTGAGCGTGGCGGCGGGTTTGGTGAAGTCGGTATTGGTGATGAGCGGCACCCCGTTTGTCGCGCGAATGATTGGCCTAAATAACCCCCTCTCGGCGATGATCTATGGCGGTCTGATGGGGACTACCTCTGGCGTGGCTGGCGGTTTGGCGGCTACCGATCCACGGTTGGTGCCCTACGGCGCCATGACGGCAACGTTTTACACTGGCGTCGGCTGTTTGCTAGCGCCTTCGGTGCTGTTTTTCGCGGTGCGTTTTATCTTTTCCTAATTAATATAATGTGGTTTTAATTCATGTCTGACAACAATAGCAACGTTTTCGCCCACTTTTACCAACAGTTTTCGCAGCGTTTAGACCGCGTGGCGTTAACGACCGACGAAGGCCATAGTATGACCTTTGCCGATCTCGACCGAGAGTCGGCGCGATTGAGTGCCTATTTGCAATCGCTAGGTTGCGAGGGCGGTGCACGCGTGTCGGTACAGGTGGAAAAATCGCCCCAGGCGCTCTGCCTGTATTTGGCCTGCTTGCGTGCCGGTTTGGTATTTCACCCCTTGAACACCGGCTACAAGGCGAGCGAATTGAGCTACTTTTTAAGCAACGCCGAGCCTTCGGTCGTGGTTTGCGACAGCAGCGACCTCGAAATGATGCAAAGCCTCTGCGCCGAGAATAATGTGCCACACCTGCTGACCTTGAATGGCGATGGCAGTGGTTCCTTGAGCGAACAGGCGGCGGGCTGCGAACCCGATTACAGCATTGCCCACAAAGAAGCGGATGAACTTGCCTCGCTGCTGTATTCCTCGGGTACCACCGGCGTGCCAAAGGGGATTATGTTGAGCCACGGCAACTTGCTAAGCAATGGTCAGTCGCTGGTGCAATTCTGGGGTTTCAGCGACCGCGATGTGCTGTTGCACGCACTGCCTATATTCCACGTGCACGGCTTGTTCGTAGCCTTGAGTTGCGTGTTCTTGAGCGGTGCATCGATGCGCTGGCTAAAGGGTTTCGATCTGCAGCAAGCGCTAGCTGAATTGCCACACAGCACCGTGATGATGGGTGTTCCCACCTACTACACGCGCCTGCTTAGCAGCGCGGAGTTCGGTGCGGATCACTGCCAAAATATGCGCCTGTTTATCTCGGGTTCGGCGCCGTTGTTGGAAGAGACCTTCTACGACTTTGAAGCCCGCACAGGCCAGCGCATCCTCGAGCGCTACGGTATGACCGAGACGGGTATGAATACCTCCAATCCACTCGATGGTGTGCGCAAGGCTGGCACCGTTGGCCCCGCCTTGCCGGGGGTGGAAGTGCGCGTCGTTGACGAGGCTGGCAGCATCCTCGACCAAGGCGAGATCGGCAACTTGCAAGTGCGTGGCGCCAACGTATTTAAGGGCTACTGGAAAATGCCCGAGAAAACCGCTGAAGACTTCACCGCCGATGGTTTCTTTAACACCGGCGATAAGGCCTCGATTGATGCCGACAACTACGTCGCCATCGTCGGTCGCGCTAAAGACATGGTGATTACCGGTGGCCTCAATGTCTACCCGAAAGAAATTGAATTGATCATCGACGAATTGCCCGGCGTGAAAGAGTCAGCAGTGATCGGCGTTGCCCACCCCGATTTTGGTGAAGGGGTCGTCGCAGTGGTAGTCGCTAAACCCGGTGAAACGCCGCAGGAAGCGGACATTATTGCCGCGTTAAAAGAACAAATTTCTGGGTTTAAAGTACCCAAGCGAGTCATCGTGCGTGCCGAACTGCCCCGCAACACCATGGGCAAAGTACAGAAAAACGTCTTGCGTGAGGAAAATAAAGCGCTATTCGCCTAACAGGAGAGTGTCATGTTGTTTTCGTTAAGAGCGGTCATTATCGCGGCGGGCTTAAGCCTGTCGCTGAGTGTGCAAGCAGCTTTGGATGCGCAGCAGCGCGCCATTAAATAAACTTCTCGCTTAGCCACGCCCTGACTTTAATGTCGTACAAACTTAGCGATAGCTGTGCCACTAGCAATGATGCTACAAACGCCACGCCCGCCACCGGCAATATTTCCGCCACGCTGCGCTCGGCTTCTGACGCCCATGCCATAAAGACATACATAATTGGGTAGTGGGTGATGTACAGCGGGTAGGAAATATCCCCCAGCCAGCGGCTTAGTTTGGCGCTGCCTCCTGACAAGGTGCCCGAAGCGCCGATATACAACACCACGGGGAAAACCAAGATCACGACAGCGGCGTCGTACAGGCCATTCATCCACTTTACGTCGTGCGGTCCAATCCATGGCAGTGACATCACCACCACGAGTATCGCGCTAGCCCAGCCAAAGGCGCCCTTAATATCGCCGATTCGCATCGTGCGCGATAGCAATAAGCCTGCCACGAAGGGGAAGAATAAGCGCGTGAAGCCCACCCTGAGCTGCTCGGCATTGAATGACCAGCCACCAATGAGGTCGCCACGGCTTACCGACATGTGGAGTAAAAGCCCCGCGCCAACCACGCACAACGCCATTAGTGCGCGGTTGGGTAAGTGGCGCAACACCAGAGCGTAAGCTACGTTACCCACATACTCTAATAGCAGCGACCAGGCGGGACCGTTGAGCGGATGCATTTCTGCCCAACCGCGAATGTCCATGGCAGGGGTGATGGGCAACAGCGTTACACCAATGGCGAGGATGATCAGCATTTCGGTAACTGGGATGTTATTGATAGCCGGGTAGAGCACGCCGCCTTGGAAGTAGAACAACGCAGCGCCAAACAGCATGCCAAACACAATCATGGGATGCAGGCGGATTAAGCGGCGAGCCGCAAAGCTGCGATAACTCATCACACTCCAGCGGTCGTCATAGGCGTAGCCAATAACAAAGCCCGACAGCATGAAGAAAAAATCTACCGCTAAATAGCCGTGGTTGATTAACTGTTTGGCGTGATCGCCGTGGGAAAAAATTTCCAACACGTGAAAAAGCACTACCACAATGGCGGCGACTCCACGCAAGCCATCGAGAATGGGGTAGTGTTGTTTACTGTCTTGGTAAGTACTGGCGGTAGTAATCATCATTATCTTTTATCAGTTTGTTAAGTCGTGTAATTTAGTGTTTTTTATTGGTATTCCACAATAAGCGTTTGTCATATTAAACCGTGACACTAACTCCGGTGTTAACAGCATACCGTCAGTGAGAGAGAACCTTGCAATCATTTGAACAACTTATTATCGAAGACCTCGTCGAAGGCGAAGGTACAGAAGTGCAAAAAGGCGGTGCGTTAGTTACTGCCCACTATCGCGGTATGCTAGAGGACGGCAGTGTTTTTGATTCATCCTATGAGCGAGGCCAGCCATTCCAAACCGTGTTGAGCCGCAAAAAAGTCATCGCCGCCTGGGTCGAAGGATTAAAGGGAATGAAGGTGGGCGGGCAACGTCGTCTCTACGTCCCCGCAGAAATGGGATACGGCGAGCGCGGCTTTGGTGACAAAATTCCCCCCAATGCCAATTTGATTTTTGACATTGAACTGCTCGAGGCGCTCAATAGGACCTAATTAATTCTGTGCCGGTTTGTTTTTGGCAGTGGCTGCAATGACACACCGCTGTCATTTTGGGTTCTTCGTTGCTGTGGTAGCGCACGCCGCCACATAAACAACCACCGATGATGGCATTCATAAGGTTCGCTCCCACCTAAGCCGACAGTGAATCGTAAACCACCACGCGCTCCCACAGGTGCGAGCACTCTTCCACAAACTTGTTGTGCAGTGGGTGGGTTTGGTAGGCGTCTTGATCGGCCACACTATTGAACATCATCATTTCCGACACGTGGTAGCTGGTGTCAATCACGCCGCGCTCCATGGTAGAGGCCGGCACGCCAACGAATAGCGATTGCACGTGAGGCACCTCGCGCAGGGTCTGCAAGCCTGCAATCAACGCATCGCGGTCTTCCTTAGAATCAGGATTTTTTAACCAAAAGTAGACATTGTGAATCAGCGGTGACATGGCGGTGCATTCCTTTTCTGAGGCCGATAGTGTGCTCGACACAGCCGCGGTGGCAGCCACAGCTGAGGCTTGGGTGAGAAAACGGCGACGTTGCTGGTCGGTCATACGGGCGGTCCTAGTGGTGAGTTTTTTCAATATAGTGAAAGATTGTGGGCATCTCGGCAAGTCAGATTACTGTTCTAAAGAGCGCTCCCTTCAGGCGGGTTGGAAACCTGCGGCGCTGTGAAGGGTTGCTCGCCTAATCCCTCGGCGGCAATGGCAGCCAATACTGCTGGGCGCAGTTGTAAGCGATCCAATGTAGATGCCAAGCATGGATATTCTGTGAGCGTAAACCAGTCGTGATCCTCGCTGGGATAAAGACCGCACCATCGCAAACAACACGCCAGATAGTAATCCAATACCGAAACCTCACCACCGCCCAGCCATGAAGGTTGGTTGGCGGCCACATCCTCTAGCAATCCAATGGCATGACTTAGCTCGTTTTGGATATACCGCCTTAACTGTCGTTGCGCGAGGACATCATCGCCGACGTAGCGCCAGGGATAAAAATTGGCGCGCAGGTTCGCTTGAATGGTATTGGAAGTAAAAAATAGCCACTTTAAAAAGGCACCTCTTGCCGGGTCATCAGCCCGAGGAGCCATTCGACCATGCGTGTCGGCGAGCCACAGCAAGATGGCAGCGGTCTCCGATATAGGACCTTCAGGGGTGATGAGGGTGGGAATCTGCCCCGCGGGGTTTAGGGCTAAATAGCCGGCCGATCGCTGCGCGTTGATGCGTCGGTCGACCAGTTCGGTACGGTAGGGTAGAGCGAGTTCTTCCAGTACTAAGCGAATGATGAGTGAAGCGTTATCTGGCGCGTAGTACAGCGTATACATCGGGGCTTATCCATGTAGTGATGTGGTCATCAAGGTAAACATCTGCTGTGTGTCCCAATCGCGGTGGTTGAACACTTGTCCGCTATCGCGAACGTGCTGCAGTGCGGCAACATCCAAGGTTTGGTAACCCCAGCGAGGTTTGTTGAGTTCGGTTTCTAGCAGGATGCCGTTGTCGGGGTAACCGCGATCCACCGGGCAATAAAATCCGGCGCGGCCAATGTTGATGTCCACCGCTTCCGACCACTCGGCGTGACCCACCAGTGAGGCTTGCACGACAAAACACTGGTTTTCCAGAGCCCGCGCACGGCAGCCAATTTGTACCCGATGAAACCCCGCCAAGGTGTCGGTACACGAAGGGGCTAGAATGATGCCAGCCCCTGCTTCAACCTGGGCGCGGGCGATCAGGGGGAATTCTGAGTCGTAGCAGATATTGATCGCCAGCCGACCTATCGCCGTATCGAATACCTTCAATTCATTGCCGGCAGACACGCACCACTGCTCGTTTTCGAAACGGGTCATCTGCAGCTTTTCTTGAAAGTCCATCGTGCCGTCAGGGCTAAACACATAGGCGCGGTTGCGAAATTCAGCGCCGACCTCGACAGCAAAAGAGCCAGCGACAATATGAACGCCAAAGCGTTGCGCCAGTGCGCGGTGCAGCGAGAGGTAGTCAGCTAACAGTGGCTGTAAGCGGTGCAGTTGTTGAGTGAGATCGATGTCACGGTAGTCGGGTAGGGTCGACACTAGCTCCATACTGGCGTATTCGGGGAACAGCAGTAGATCAGCACCGTTGTCACAGGCCTCGGCTACCCAGTGGGTGAGTTTGTCGACGTAGGCTTGCCAGCCGCCCAAAAAGTCGACCGGGTAGGCCGCCGCTGCAACGGTGATGGCGCTGCTCATAGCGTTTTCATCCAATAGGTCAGTGTGTGTTCAGTCTCTTCGCGCTGATCGATATCGCGCCACCAATAGTGGGCTTGCAGTTGCGGCTGTTCGCGATAGCCGAAACCATGCCAGATGGTGTCTAGCGGTACGTATCCAGCGGGGCGTAGAGGGTGGTTTTCGGGCCGGTTTACTGCACAGAAGGTAAGGGTCGTCAGACCCAATTGCCGCGCATAGGCCTTGCGTTGTTCGATAAATTGGCGGTAGGCCCCGCGGCCGCGATGCTCAGCCAAAATCAGCGATTCGCCGCCGTAAAAAACCGTCGCTACATCGATGCCTGCCGCGATAAGGGGTTGCTTGAATTCCTCGGTTTCCGCAGCCATCGGTAGTCCCGTTGAAACTCCGATCAATTCACCTTCGTCCAGCAAAAGAATAGCGAGTGCTTCGGGGCATTGAATATAGGTATTCAAGTAGTCTTTCTCGTATTCCAGCGACCCCTCGTAGAGGTAGGGGAATTCACGAAAGATACCCATTCGCAGCGCGGCGAGGGGCTCTAGCCATGCGCCGATGGCTGCCCCAGTCACGTGGAGAAGTTGTAGGCCAGCCATGGGATTAAGCGCCGACTTGGGCAATCCAGTCGTTCAGGTTGTAGTAGTTGGTGACGCGACAGATCAAACCATTGCGCACCTCAAAAAACGCCCCGGCTGGCAAGGTGTAGGTCTGGCCATTGGCCTCGGGTAAGCCCTCATCGGTGACGAGGTATTCGCCGTGTACGACAAATTCCGCCGCTGCACGCTCGCCACTGTCTGACACCATGATCACCATGTCGGTTAGGCGTTCGCGGTAGCAGGTGTTCATGTGACCCATGAAGGATTCGAATAAGGCTTTACCGCGTTGCTCTTCACCTTGGTTTATCTGGTGCACGACCTGGTCGTCTAATAGCGATAAAAAGGTCGCCATATCGCCTTGGTTGAAACTGTCGTAATAGCGTTGGATGAGTGCGTGGGTAGACATATTGGTTCCTTAACGAAGAAAAATGAGAATTACAGCCAGCTTAACGTTTCCTCTAGTAGGGCGTCGTTAGCTTCTACACGAGTACCAGTAAAGATTTCAAAGGCGTCGAGTCCTTGGTGGATCCAGAGATCGAAGCCGCTGATGATCTCTAGTCCGGCGCGTTGGCCATGCTTGACGAATTCGGTCTGCAGCGGGGTGTAAACCGCGTCAAACGCCCACTGCTGTTGACCAATGACGCTAGCTGGGAAGGAACTTTCTGGCAAGTAGTACATCCCCTTGGGGGTGCAATTGACGAGGCCGTCCATGTGCGGTGCCAAGGAGATAAATTCTTCTTCTGACCTGACGACAAGGGATGACACATGGGGTAGTGCGGCGGCGAGATCTTCGGCCTGGCTTCGGTTGGTGTCGTAGATGCACAGCAAATCGACACCGAGTTCGGCGAGGCCAAAAGCTACCGAACGCCCCACGCCACCGGCACCGGCCAGAAGTACTCGGCCAGGAGAGTGGCCCTCAAGTCGGCGTCGAAAGGCGCTAACAAAACCGCTGCGGTCGGTACTGGTGCCTAATAGGCCGCCATTGGTGTGATCGAATGTCAGTGTGTTGTAGGCGCCTAATTGGTTGTCGCTGGGTTGCGAGGCATGCACCAGATGCCAGGCCTGCTGCTTAAAGGGTTGGGTGATATTGGCGCCGTGGAAACCCAGCTGTTTAAGCCGTTGCAGTGCATCGGCGAGTACAAAATCTGACTGGCCATCGACATCGATAATCTCATAGTGCAAGTCAACGCCACTCAGCTTAGCGAGATACATTTGCAGCTTAGGCATGCGCGACTGGCCAATTTTTTCACCAATCAGGGCTAATTGTATTGTCATGGCGGCATCCTATGCCCGAGTTTTGTGGCATTGTGCGCTATATTTAGGATGTTCTTCAACAACAGTTCTCGTCATTTTCGCCAGTCAGGAAATCCCTATGTCAAACCAGATAGTCTTTATCTCCCACGGGGGTGGCCCCATGCCTTTGTTGGGTGACCCTCAACACGCAGAATTGGTGAGTTTGTTAAAGGCGCTCCCAGACCGATTGCGACGCCCGAAATTGATTGTGGTGATCAGCGCGCATTGGGAGAGCGATGCCATCGCCATTACTAGTAGTGCTACGCCGGCATTGTTATTCGATTACTACGGTTTTCCCGAAGAGAGTTATCGCTTTAGCTACCCCGCACCTGGAGCGCCACAAGACGCGCAAGAAATCGCCAATACCCTTGAGCAAGAGGGGTTTAAGGTGGTCCTCGACAGCCAGCGAGGCTTGGATCACGGCGTATTTATTCCCTTAATGCTGATGTATCCCGACGCGAAGATACCTGTGCTGCAGGTGTCGCTAGCCGCCAGTTTGGATGCGGCGCAACATATTGCACTAGGAGAAGCCTTGGCCAAAGCCGCGTTGCCAGAGACCTTGTTCATAGGCTCAGGGTTTTCATTCCACAATATGCGAGCCTTTTTTGCCAATACCCCCGAGATACGCCAAGCCAATGAGCAGTTTGAAGCCTGGTTGCAGGATACTTTGCTAACAGGCGGCCACGACATAGCGGCCATGAAGCAGCGTATGACCGAATGGCACACGGCGCCGGGGGCGCATTTTTGCCATCCACGCGAGGAGCATTTGCTGCCCCTTCACGTATGCCTTGGTCTGGCGGGAAGAGCAGCGGATCGCAACGACAAGATCGAGATCTTACACAAGGTGGCGTCAAACTTTATGTGGTTTGGGTGAGGGCTTACAGTAATTCTTTTTTCATCCACCAAGACAGCACATACAGCCCCCACACATGCTGCTTGAATCGTCCGCGCTTCGCTATGTCGAGGTATTTGTCGAGCACCTCGCGTTTGAACAGGCCGGTTTGCTCGTTGACCTCGGTGATTAGGTCGATCTTGCCCGAGGCGATGAGCCACTCCATGTAGGGATTGGAAAATCCCTTTTTCTTGCGGGCTAGTATGTCGTCGTTTAAATACCCCTTGGCCACCTTCTTCAGCAGCGACTTGGTGACGCCATCGCGGTAGCGCAGTTCGGGGGGCAGTGCAAAAACAGCATTGGCCAAATGGTGGTCCAAAAATGGTGTGCGCGACTCGATCGAGTGCGCCATGCTGACATGGTCGAGCTTGCGCAGAAAGTGTTCCGCTTGGAAATGGTTCAGATCGATATAGCTATACCAAGTAGCTTCATCGCCATGTGCTGAAGCATCAAAACGATCGCGATAGTCTTGCAGAAAGCTAAGCGACGCATCGTCCTTAACGTTTTGCTGCAGTAGCGTGTTTTTTTGTAGGTCGGTGAACTTTTCCCCCGAGGTGCGAAATAACAGTGAATCATTCCACATGCGCTTGTACCACTCCCACTCTCGGTTCATCGAAAAGTGGCCGCGGAAGAAGTTTTTTAGCCAATTTTTACTTTTCAGTGCCGCCAACTGTTGGATGTCGAGGTATTCAAAATACTGCCGGTAGCCTAGGAAGAGCTCGTCGCTGCCTTCACCGCTCATCACCACCCGATAGCCCTGTTGGGCAATGTCTTCAAACAGCAGATACAGGGGAATCGCGGCGGGGTCGTTAAGCGGTTCATCGAGTTGGCTGAAAACTCGCTCGCTGGCATCGATAAACCGCGTTTGGTCAATTTCAACTACATGGTGTTGCAGGCCCAAAAAATCCGCGCTGGCGCGGGCGTTTTTGCGCTCGTCGTAGTTTTGGTGCTCGCTGTAACCGAGAGTAAAGGTCGGCAGTGGCTGGCCACATTTTTTGGCAATGGCGGCAATCAAGGCGCTGTCGATACCGCCCGACAACAGCGAGGCGACGGGCACGCTGGCGTTAAGCCGAGAGGAAACGGCATCGACCAGACGCTCTTCGAGGTGGCTCAGTGCCTCGGGTTCGTCCATGGCGATAGTGGATTTAGTGTCTAGCAGGTCGAAGTAGCGCGCAACGGACACTTTGTTGTCGCTAAAGGTTAGGTACTCGCCCGCTGCCAGCTTGTACACACCCTCGTAAAAGGTATGCGGCGGGGTAGGTGCCAAGAAAGACAGGTAGGCCATGAGGGCATCATTGTTGAGTCGCTTGTGCTTCAAAAATGGCACGATGGCTTTGATTTCCGAGGCGTATACAAAGCTTTCGCCGTGGTGGAAGAACAGCGGTTTTTTGCCTAACCGGTCGCGAAAAAGATAGAGCGTGTCGCCATCTTTCAGCGCGATGGCGAACATGCCTCGCAAGTGCTTAACGAAATCGACGCCCCAGGTCAGGTAGGCTTCGATCAGTATCTCGCACTCCCCCGCTTGGCTGTGCGCCATATGCAGTGATTGCTTGAGCTCGGCTAGGTTGTAGATCTCACCGTTGAAGGCCAGCAAGATATTTTTATGCGCGCGGGGCTGGCGTGCCGCCGGCGACAAATCCATGATGCTGAGCAGGTTGTGGGCAAAGAAGTAGTGTTCGGCGAGTGCCACCCCGCTGTGATCGGGGCCGCGGTGCTGCATCAGAGACAGTGCGTGGCGAGCAATGCCCTCGTCGTAGCGACCGATAATCCCGAACACTGCACACATGATGATGAACCCTAGGTGTAAAAGCGGTGCTAATTATGCCATTGTGTGGGGGTGATAAACAAAGGATGCGTCATTGAAAACACTCAGTATTCTTGGCAGTGGTTGGCTTGGTAAACCATTGATCAAACATTTTGTCGATTTGGGGTGGCAGGTGAACGCCTCGTGCCGCGATTTACAGCGCAGCGATGAACTGCTGGCGCTCGGCGCAATCCCTTGCTTGGTCGATATTGATACTCAGCGCATCGCGGGGAATGCCTTCCTGAACGCTGATCTGCTGATCGTGAATATCCCCTCCAAAAATATTGAAGGCTTTGCCTGGCTGAATGAACAACTCGCGTCATCGCCGATCAAGCATGTGATCTTAGTTAGCTCGACCTCCGTTTACCCCGATGAGCCGCGCGTGATGAGCGAGGATGATAGCGACGAGTCGCGCCCAACCCCATTGCGTCAGATCGAGCAGCTTTTTATAGCCAATCTTCTCGTATCGACCACCGTGGTGAGGTTCGCTGGTCTAGTGGGCCCCCGTCGCCACCCCGGGCGCTTTTTTACCAGTGGCCGCGCCGTGCCCAACCCCGATGCACCCGTGAATATGATCCACCTCGACGATTGCGTGGCGGTGATTCACCAGATCGTGCAGCAAGGTTGCTGGGGGGAAATCTTCAACGCCTGCGCCGACACCCACCCCAGTAAGCGCGAGTTCTATGGCAAATACACCCTTGAGTACAGCGGAGAATTGCCGACGTTTGGCGACTCTTGTCCGACTCAAGGTAAGGTGATTTGTAACAAAAGGCTTAAACAGGTATTGGGCTATGAATGTATTTACCCTAATCTTATGGCCTTAGTCTTTGACTAAACGGATTTGAAAATAACAAAACGATAATAAAGATATGAATAATACTGTTGAAGCCGCCATACACTACGTTCAAAAAGGGCCTGAAAAGGCGCGATATCATGCCAACGACAGTAGCCGAGATACGGTGATTATTGCGCCGCAGATGATGTCTATTTTTTCAGCTAGAGATCATGCTGTAAGTATTGAGGATGATGGATTTGAGCTTATTACAGCCCCTTCAGAGATTGCTGACTTATTAGCAATACATAGTTATCAAGAGCAATATGCTACCGAGATGCGCGAAGCGATACTTCGCCATGTCGGTGCAGATGACGTGGTAATTACGTCACCGGGCATATTGCGTTTTAGTGAGGCTAGAGAAGAGTGTGGCGATTTCGATAATAGCCGGCCAGCGCGTTTCGCCCATATCGATATTAGCGATGCAACCGCCGCCATATTTGCTGAGAGAAGCGCCCCACGGCCGGGTTGGAAGCGTTGTGTGGCGTATAACTTGTGGCGAGCGATTTCCCCCGCGCCACAGGATGTCCCTTTGGCGCTATGTTCTGCAACATCCACACAGGGCGATGATTTGATTCCGGCGACCGCCGTGTTTGATGTGAAGGGTGCGCCTGAATGGACCTTTGAGGGACTCACCTTTGCTTATCATCCCAAACATCGCTGGTACTGGTATCCCGACATGCACCGCGATGAAGCAATCTTGTTTGTTACCAATGACAGCCAGCGTGGACAAATAAATGCGGTGCCGCATGTCGCGTTCGATAATCCGCAATGTACGGGTGTGCCAGGCTTGGTGCCGAGGGCGAGTATCGAGCTTAGAGCCAATGCCTACTGGTACTGATTAACGGACGTTCGTCCTAACGATAAAAGGTTTAAGTAATGACAACAAAAACTACCCCAGGCACATTTTTGAATATTGAACCCATCGATTTTACCGCCTGTGGCCTACCGAATGCGGACCTTACGGGTGAGGTTGCTGTGGTGACAGGTGGCGCAAGCAATATTGGCCTTGGTTATGCGCGCGCCATTGCCGCGGCTGGCGGGTCTGTCGTGGTGACCGATATTAACGAAGCGGCAGGGAAAGAAGCCGAGCGCGTGATTAATACAGAAAATGGTCGAGACGATGCGGCGTTTTTTATCAAGTGTGATATCACCGATGAGGCCGATATGAATGCGTTGGCAACGGCCGCCTTCGAGAAGTATGGCAAGGTCGATATTCTGGTGAATAACGCCATGAACATGCGGTTAAACGGCACGATCTTGGAGTCGACTGTGGAAGATTTAGACGCCTCCTATGCGATTTCTGGGCGTGGTGTCATGCTGGCGATCAAAGCGTTTGTACCTGCGATGTTAGCCCGTGGTCACGGTACAGTGACCTACAGCACGACACAGTTTCACTATCTTCCGCCGATGCTTGGTCGCAGTATCTACACCGCAGGAAAAGCGGCCGCTACATCATTGATGATGTCCTTGGCGAATGAAGTGAAAGGCCAGGGCGTTAATGTTTTTTGTATGGTGCCAGCAGGCGTTGGGCGTCTTGATGCAAGCCCTGCCCCAGATACCGGCGAAGGAACTCCGCTGCCAGATCTATCAAATTTCAGTATGCCAGGGTTTCACGGTTTGGTGCCCCCCGAAGTGAGCGGCGCGGCCATGGTTTATTTGTTGATGAATGCGCCGCAACTACACGGCATGGGCTTTATTTTAAATGATGCCCTACAGGCTATGAATTTCCCTTATCCCAACAAGGAAAATCTACCGCCCCCATCACAGGCGCACAAAATGAATGACATGGAGCTGACACTGGCTTTCTGCAATATTGGTGCTGGCCCTGGTGCCATTTCCTAAACGGATGTTTTGAATCCCATTTCCGAGCCGTTGAACGACGAGCGTTTTACCCAGGAGTAGTTAAAGAATTAATTGGTGGTGTTGTGCCTGGAGCACAACCCGCGGAGCGCGATCGAAACGAAACCAGCAAAATGACATTTTGCGCCAGTTGAGTGAGTGACTCGAAATGGAGGACAGGATGTCCGCAATGAGAAGTAGGTAAATGGTGGCCCCACCAGGGTGAAACGGGGTTTCGAGCCGTATGCGGCGAGCCGTTGAACGACGAGCGTTTTACGCGAGGCTGGAATAGTCCGGTGAGGGTCGCCATGAGCGAAGCGAAATGGTGGCCCCACCAGGACTTGAACCTGGGACCTGCCGATTATGAGTCGGATGCTCTAACCAACTGAGCTATAGGGCCATTTTGTGCGGCGCAGTATAAGCCATGGATTTCTCCTTGTCACCACAATGTGACCGCTTCAATGACCTACATTTGAGCGCGATCATTTTTTGCTAAGGTTGGCGATTTTCATTCGATTGTGTGGAACTTGGCTCCCTTTTGTCGCTCAAAATTCCGTAAGTAGCTTGGTAACCTTTAAATTTCCAACGATTTAGGTACACTAGGCCAACTTTTATCGGGGTATCGGATTTCCCCTGTCTTGGTAACTAGTGCTAGCAGGATGTAAGCACTAGATCCTCTAGAGAGTGATAGATGATCAGCGTAGAGCAAAGACGTTATAACCGCCAAATCGCCTATTGGTTGTTGGCCTGTGCGGCGGTAATTTTTGGCATGATCGTGTTGGGCGGTGTGACTCGTTTAACCCATTCTGGGTTGTCGATGGTGGAATGGCGCCCCTTGGTAGGTATTATTCCCCCTATCAGCGAACAGGACTGGTTGGACGTGTTTGAAAAATACAAACTGTTCCCCGAATACCAAAAGGTCAACTATGGTATGTCGCTGGATGAGTTCAAGTACATCTTCATGTACGAGTACTTACACCGCGTCTTGGGTCGTATCATTGGCCTCATCTACTTCATCCCCATGGTGTATTTCTTTGTCACTCAAAAAGTGGCCCCTGGCTTTAAGCGTAAGCTGCTCACCTTGTTTGTACTGGGTGGTTTGCAAGGCCTGATGGGCTGGTTCATGGTAATGAGCGGTCTGGTGGATAACCCCCGTGTATCGCAGTACCGCCTGACCGCCCACCTTGGTTTGGCGGTATTGATCTACGCCTACATGTTTTGGGTGGCGATGGATTTGTTGCTGGAGCCGGTCAAAGGCCATATCCACAACAATATTGCACGTTTTTCGAAGGTGTTGGTGGGGCTTATCTATTTCATGATTCTTACCGGTGGTTTGGTGGCGGGTATCCGCGCTGGCTTTGCCTATAACACCTGGCCGCTGATGGGTGAGTGGTTCTTCCCGCCCGGATTGTTCCCCGAGCAGTTGGGCTTTAAAGCGGTGTTTGAAGATATTACCACCGTGCAGTTTAACCACCGTATGTTTGCGTACTTCCTGACGGTGTGTATTGCTATTTTCGTCTACAAGGGCACAACCGCACGCATGTTGTCGGGCAAGGCGCACACCGCAATGTTTGTCCTGTTGATAGCGCTTATTTTCCAAGTGGGTTTGGGTATCAGCACCCTGATCTATTTAGTGCCTGTGCCACTGGCTGCGGCTCACCAGGGGGGTGCGGTGGTGTTGCTGA
The DNA here is from genome assembly GCA_964598145.1 of uncultured Pseudomonadales bacterium. GTDB lineage: Bacteria > Pseudomonadota > Gammaproteobacteria > Pseudomonadales > JAHEIH01 > JAHEIH01. The sequence continues at coordinate 902 of CAZRAM010000008.1, read as the reverse complement.
CTGCAGCGCTGTATGTGGCGCACAGGTTGTCTGATGTGAGGCAGTGGCGCTCGACGTTCTAGGCCTCTTTCCGTGATTTTAAAAGCCCGCCTTCGCGGGCTTTTTTGTGCCCCCTGTGGGACCTTGTTACTCCCTGTGGGACCTTGTTCGCAGAACAAGGGAACGAAGTCTTTAACTAGTGTCTATTAACTTCATTCCCTTGCGCCCCCTGTGGGACCTTGTTCGAAGAACAAGGGAACTGATTATTTAATGACATTAAATTAACTTCATTCCCTTGCGCCCCCTGTGGGACCTTGTTCGCAGAACAAGGGAACGAAGTCTTTAACTAGTGTCTATTAACTTCATTCCCTTGCGCCCCCTGTGGGACCTTGTTCGCAGAACAAGGGAACGAAGTCTTTAACTAGTGTCTATTAACTTCATTCCCTTGCGCCCCCTGTGGGACCTTGTTCGAAGAACAAGGGAACTGATTATTTAATGACATTAAATTAACTTCATTCCCTTGCGCCCCCTGTGGGACCTTGTTCGCAGAACAAGGGAGCGAAGTCTTTAACTAGTGTCTATTAACTTCATTCCCTTGCGCTACGCGCAAGGTCCTACAATTACGCGCAAGGTCCCACAGGGGATCGCAGCCTCACACTGGGCCGCCTTCATTCGCCCCATCCTTGGGGCGAACCCCTTCGGGGCAGCTTCGCTGTGCAAATTTGCTCCAGGCAAATTTGTCACTTCGCTCAGGCACAAAAAAAGCCCGCCGAGGCGAGCTTTTTTGTGCGTATCTAAAATTATCGATTATTCGATAATTTTAGCTACAACGCCCGCACCTACGGTACGGCCGCCTTCGCGAATTGCAAAACGCAGACCTTCGTCCATCGCGATAGGCGCGATCAGAGTCACAGTCATTTGTA
>CAZRAM010000007.1:57940-114054 GCA_964598145.1 uncultured Pseudomonadales bacterium | reverse complement strand
TTCCCTTGTTCTGCGAACAAGGTCCCACATTTGTAACCACTAAAGAAATACATTGGGACGTCGGCGCGAAGCAACGACGCCCTGTGGGAGCTAGGTCGCAGACCTAGCGAAGCAGTTCCCTTGCTCCAAGAGCAAGGTCCCACAGATGTCATATCGCAGACCTAGCGAAGCAGTTCCCTTGTTCTGCGAACAAGGTCCCACATTTGTAACCACTAAAGAAATACATTGGGACGTCGGCGCGAAGCAACGACGCCCGAAGGGTGAGTAACGCCATAAAGCGTTACGAATCAATCCCTAGCTTTCCCTTGTTCTGCGAACAAGGTCCCACATTTGTAACCACTAAAGAAATACATTGGGACGTCGGCGCGAAGCAACGACGCCCTGTGGGAGCTAGGTCGCAGACCTAGCGAAGCAGTTCCCTTGTTCTGCGAACAAGGTCCCACAGATGTCATATCGCAGACCTAGCGAAGCCTCTCCCTTCTATCCCCCGTGGTTGCGCCACTTTAGTCTAACCCGACTATTTTAATCCTCGAATTAAGCCTAAATGGATCTCAAAAGACAGCAAAATTAGTCTGTTCAAATTTTGCACTAAACGTATATTTCTCCAGCAATTCGCTTCATCAATCATAGTCAATAATAGGAAGTAAAAATGGATACGTTAGTGAAGAAAAACTTTGGTTTTGGCACACAAATTCGCAAGTCACCCTACTTCGATGCAACCGTCAGATGGGGCGCTCAGGACTTTTCGGTTTACAATCACATGTATATTCCTCGCAGCTTTGGCAACGCTGAGGAAAACTTCTGGAACCTTATTAATAGCGCTATCTTGTGTGATGTAGCCGTTGAAAGACAAGTTGAAATCACCGGACCTGATGCAAGTACATTTGTACAAATGCTCACCCCTCGTGATCTTTCAAACTGTGCAGTAGGCCAATGCAAATATGTACTTATCACTAACGCTGAGGGCGGTATTCTAAATGACCCCATCTTGTTGCGCTTAGAGGAGAACCGCTACTGGCTATCTCTAGCTGACAGCGATATTTTGCTGTGGGCACAAGGCGTGGCCATTAACTCTGGTCTCGATGTTTCGATCAGCGAGCCCGATGTTTCACCGCTGCAGCTGCAGGGGCCCATGTCTGGAGAGATTATGCGCACTCTATTTGGTGACGACATTCTTGATCTTCGCTACTACTGGTGCCGTGAAATCTCTCTAGGGGATATTCCATTAATCGTCTCACGTACAGGATGGTCGAGCGAACTTGGCTACGAAATTTATCTTATGGACGGCAGTAAAGGGGACCAACTCTGGGAAGCTATCATGGCGGCGGGTATTCCTTTCGGATTAAAACCAGGTCATACCTCTAGCATTCGCCGCATTGAAGGAGGCATGCTTTCGTACCATGCCGATATGGATATGTACACCAATCCTTTTGAGTTAGGTCTGGATCGCCTTATTAATCTAGACATGGAGGCGGACTTCATCGGTAAAGCCGCCCTCAAAAAAATTCAACAAGAAGGTGTTCGCCGTAAGCAGATAGGTTTAATTATCGACGGGGACCCGCTGACTGGCCCAAATACTGAATTTTGGTCTGTTTCTTTTGCAGGCGACGTGGTTGGCAAGGTGACCTCTGCGGTCTATTCGCCCCGTTTAGCACAAAATATCGCGCTGGCAATTGTGGATGTCGCTTATGCTGATTTAGGTAATCACATGGAAGTCGACACTAACGATGGTAAACTTACCGCTACTGTAGTTGAAAAACCCTTCTACGATCCCAAGAAGAACTTGGCATCGTCCATTGTTGCCGCTTGATTCAAGTTTATTGAATGCTTAGACTCAGCGCCATAATAATATTTTTGGCGCTGAGTATTGCATGAAAAAATTTGCCCTCGACGACGTTGACATCCGCATTCTCAATGCGGTTCAGCAGCATGGTCAAGTTAGCAAAAGCAAGCTAGGCGAGCTTGTCAATCTGTCCTCAACCCCCTGCTTGTTACGCCTAACTAAACTCAAAAACGCAGGTTATATCACCGGTTTCAGTGGCCGCATTGCGCTGCATAAAATGTTCGACCTGACGAGCGTGTTTGTCACTGTATCCTTGGCTTCTCATCGCCGTTCTGATTTCGAGATTTTTGAGAAGTACATCCAATCCGTGGATGAAATTGTCGAGTGCTATGCCACCGGAGGTGGCAATGATTATGTGCTCAAATTCGTGACTTTATCCCTGCAAGAATTTCAGCAACTCATCGAGTCTATGCTAGACGCAGATATAGGCATATCGCGGTACTATATTTACGTGACCACGAAAACTATCAAACGTAGTGAACTTTCGGTGGCTAAACTAGCAAAGAAAAAACACGACCGAGAGAAGCTTCCGCCCTCCACTTAAGCTTTTATTACTTGCGGCGTGTTAATTTTGATTGTCTTTTTCGCTCAGCGCTTTCCAACACATCGCGTAACAATTCTTCTGCACTAGGATGATAGATAGGCATCTCAAGTACCTGTGCAGCCGTCATTTTATGCGTGATGGCAAGCGCTAGAATATGCGCTAAATGCTCGGCGTGGTGACCTAGGATTTCAGAGCCTAATATTTCCCCAGTCTCTGCTTCTAGATATACATGCATCCTGCCTTGCGTCTTATTCCAAACAACGTGTCTTGGACTCGCCTCAAAGGGCAAATCACCCACCACAATATTTCGATGCAATAGCTCCTCGTAAGACAATCCGACCAATGCCATTTGTGGATCGGTAAAGCATATAAACAGTGGTGTGCGGCGCTTGGCCTTATTTGCATGAGGAAATTGCATGGCATTTTCTGCAGCATGGCGTCCCTCGTCAAAAGCCTCGTGCCACAAAGGCAAACTATCCGTAGCATCGCCTGCAACAAAGACAGGATGATCAGCATAGCGAAGAGTATGAGGGTCGTGAGCATCGCGAATGGTGTCGACACTAATTCCTGCCGCGGGCAGATTCATTTTATCGATATTGGATACACGACCAGAAGCGACCAAAATCATGTCAAACACTTCCTCCACAAGCTCACCCTCAGCCGTGCGATAAGCCATCCAAGCACCATTATCAACCCACGTTCTTTCAACACTCCCTGCGGGGTACATCGGCACATCGGAGGCGAACAACTCAGTCGCCAGTGATTTGAGTGAGGGGTGAGTCAATGTGCCGACGTTACCAGATCGACCAAACAAGGTGGTTTTCACACCTAAACGGTGCATCGCCTGTCCAAGTTCCAAACCAATAACACCTAGACCAATGACAGCGATAGATTGAGGCAAATTATCGATTTCAAATATGGTATCGCTGGTATGAATATAAGTGCTGACAGGATCGAAAACAGCCGGAATATAAGGGCGAGAACCTACAGCTAAAATGACTTTTTCGGCAAATATCTCAGCCTTATCACCAACTTTTAAATGCCCGGGCGCTACAAATTGCGCACGCCCTTCCATTTTATGGTGAGCAGGTATTTTGGCTACATAACTTAAGTTACGCGCGACGAATTTATTATCGCGCTCATCACGCAAACGCTCAAATACCCGCTGGCCGCTCACACTGTGGGTTGCCGTCACACCAAAAAAGCCACCTGTTTCAGCATGGTGCGCATAATCCGAGGCGGTGATCAGTAGCTTACTTGGCATACACCCCACTCTGGCACAAGTCGTACCATAGGGACCGTCCTGGATCATGACAACACTGTCACTGTGGCGACTAATTCTCGAGTACGCCCCCAACCCTGCGGTTCCTGCGCCAATAATGGCATATTCAACATGACGTTTAATCATAGTGGCGACCCCAAAAAAACTTAGATTTTTTTAACTTTTAAAACTTGCGTGAACATTAACGCCAATAAATACATAAATAAAGCGATCTTCATTAAGCATATTGTTTAGTTTTTCTAACCAATCAAATTAGTAAGTATCAGTTTACTCACGACAAAAAGGCGGGCTAGAATCGATACAAAGCTTATCAATGGAGAGCCACATGGAAACCACGACTCAACAACAACCTCTGGTGTTACGCCACGATGAAGGTAAGGCTATATATCTAACATTAAACCTACCTAACAAACTCAATACGCTCTCAGAAGAAATGTTGGCATCCTTGCAGGTAGAATTGGACGCGATTGCCAATGATCCAAAGGTGATGTGCGTTGTCATAAGTGGCGCTGGCAAGGCATTTTGTGCCGGTCACGACTTGGGGCAAATGCGAGCCACTCCTGAGCAAGCGTATTACCAAGACCTATTCGCACGCTGCGGCAAGGTTATGCAAAGCATTGTTAATCTTCCCGTTCCAGTGATTGCACGAGTACACGGCATAGCTACGGCAGCGGGCTGTCAATTAGCCGCCAGCTGCGACCTCGTGATTGCGGCAGAGTCGGCGCGTTTTGGTGTTTCTGGTATTAATGTTGGCCTGTTTTGTTCGACACCAGCGGTCGCGCTATCGCGCAATGTTTCCAACAAGCGTGCGTTTGACATGTTAATCACTGGCGACATGATAGATGCAAACACGGCTTGCGAGTTTGGCCTTGCCAGCCAAGTTGTTGCCGATGAAGCCCTAGACACCGCTGTGGAAGAAAAAGTCGCTAAGATTCTCAGTAAAAGTCCTACCGCCGTTCGAACGGGCAAGGCAATGTTTTACAAGCAAAAACAAATGGAACTATCAGAGGCCTATCAGTATGCTGGAGATGTTATGGCCGCTAACATGATGGCCGCAGATGCAGGCGAAGGCATCGAGGCTTTCCTGCAAAAACGCTCACCTGTCTGGCAGGAGTAAAAACGCTATGACTGAGATGTGTGCCTTGAACGATCAGTTGCCAAAGAACGATGCCAATTTCACGGCACTATCTCCGTTGAGTTTTTTGCGACGCGCCGCCACCGTGTATGCGAACAGCAATGCTGTTATTTACGGTGATCGCCGTTACTCATGGCGCGAAACCTACGATCGCTGTACACGACTAGGTGCACTTCTTCAGCAGCGTGGCATTGCTCATGGCGATGTTGTTTCAGTGATGCTCCCCAACATCCCCGCTATGTACGAGGCCCACTTCGCGATCCCTATGACGGGCGCGGTGTTGAATGCCATCAATATTCGCTTAGACAAAGAAACTGTGGCCTTCATTCTGCAGCATAGCAGCACCAAACTTATTATTTGTGATACCGAGTACCGCGTAACGATTGAAGCGGCCCTTGCTACATTGGACAATCCGCCGCCAGTGATCTTCGTACACGACACGCAAGAGGCATTCCCAGAGCCACCTGCCGAGCACAACTATGAAACGTTATTAGCCGCCCAGCGTAGCGCCATCACCTGCACCCCACCTCAAGATGAATGGGACGCCATTGCATTGGGATATACCTCGGGAACAACGGGCAACCCGAAGGGCGTCGTGACACATCACCGCGGCGCCTACCTAAACGCCGTCAGCAATGTACTTTCCTGGGGTATGGGTTTTGGAGTGCGTTATTTATGGACATTACCGATGTTCCACTGCAATGGCTGGTGCTTTCCTTGGACATTGGCGGCTATCGGTGGTACCAGCATCTGCATGCGCAAGGTGGATGCACAAGTTATTTTATCGTTAATTGAACAGTACAAAGTTAGTCATTATTGTGGCGCCCCCATTGTGCACGCCATGATGGCAGACGCTATTATCGCGCAAGGCAAACGCTTCGAGCACAAGCTGTCTGGCTTAATTGCTGGTGCAGCTCCACCCGCCAGCGTATTTGAAAAAATGGCAACACTCGGCATTGATATCACCCATGTCTACGGACTCACCGAAGTATATGGCCCGGCCACGGTGTGCGTTAAGCAAGACACCTGGCAAGAAGCCTCTTTAGAAGAGGAAGTGCATTTAAATGGCCGACAAGGGGTAAACTACCCCATGGAAGAAGATGTCTGCGTGATGGATCCCAACACCATGCTACCGGTGCCCGCCGATGGCGAAACGGTGGGAGAAATCATGTTTCGCGGCAACATCGTTATGAAGGGCTATCTGAACAACCCAAAGGCAACCGCTGAAGCATTCCATGGCGGTTGGTTTCACTCCGGTGATCTAGGCGTATGTCACCCCGACGGCTACTTAAAAATTGTCGATCGCTCAAAAGATATCATTATTTCTGGAGGAGAAAATATTTCCTCTCTAGAAGTAGAGGATGTAGTGATGCGGCACGCAGAGATTGAGTTGGCGGCCGTGGTACCCATGGCGGATGAAAAATGGGGAGAAGTTCCAGTGGTGTTCGCACAAAAGAAAGTTAACAGCGTATTAACTGAAGAACAACTCATTCAATTTTGCCGCGAGCGCATGAGCCATTTTAAGGCACCTCGCAAAGTGGTTTTTCAAGACATACCAACGACCTCGACAGGTAAAATTCAGAAATTTGCCCTGCGCCAACAACTTAATCAAAGTGTATAGTTGAGTGATTTACATGGCTAGCCGACCTCCCCTGATTGCCTTGTCCTACTTTGAAGTCGCAGCTCGCACCAAAAGCTTCGCCAAAGCCGCCGACGAACTCAATGTGACGCCGGCGGCCATCAGCCATCAGATCAAAGCATTAGAAGACTTTTTAGGCACCGACTTATTCATTCGACACCACCGCCGCGTCAGTTTAACGCCCGCTGGACGCATCTCCCTACCTGAGCTACAGGAGGCGTTTGGCCTGGTTAACGACGCGGTTGAGAAAATTCGACGCTTCGCTGAAAAGGACAATGTACTTACCGTGTGCGCAGAGCCGCTTTTTGCAACCAAATGGATCGTGCCCCGACTACAGCATTTTTACGCACTTCACCCCGAGGCAGAAGTGCGCTTGCAAGCCAGCCTTCACTCAGTGGATAAAACGCCACAACCTGACTTTGGTAGTGCCAATTTACGCCGCGCGGATATTGATGTTGCCGTCAGGCTAAGCTATGGCAACTATGCTGAACTTCAACCAATACCCCTGATGTCATTAGACCTCGTCCCAATGGCCAAACCAGGACTTATAGATCATGTCTCAGCAGAAGAGCTAAGACACCGCCCGCTCATTTGTGACCGAACCCTTGCCTGTTACGGACAACTATCTGGCTGGCAAGAGTGGTTTGCTGAGCATGGCATCAACGACCTAAATGGCATCAAATCCATGCAATTTAGCAATGGTTTGCTCGCCCTTGAAGCTGCTCTTGCTGGCCAAGGGGTATTACTTGGATCAGCACAACTGCTACAGCAGGAATTGGCCCATGGCAAACTAGAGATCCTCATGGACAGTGCATTGCACTGTCCTCAGAGCTATGTTGCCGTCAGTGCAACAAACACCGCAGAACGCAAGCTACCAATAGCCTTCCAGCGTTGGCTAGAAGGTGAATTCAACGCCAAATAACGCCCCTTTGGTGCCACGAAAAAATTGACGCAAGCAGTCTTTGTTACTACTTTGTAAGAAAAAATTTTACAGGCTTGCATCATAAATGGATAACCTTCTCAATCTGTCGCAGCAACAAATCCATATTTTAGATATTGGCGGCAACATCCTATTCGCCAATGACGCTTTCCTTAACGCCCATGGCTACCAAAGACAAGACCTGCCCTTATCCATTTTTGATATCGACTGTACTTTAAGCAGGGCAAATATTGTTGAAGAAATGTCAAAGGTATCAGATACCCCGAAAATTTTTCTGACCCAGCATCGACATAGCAACGGTAGCACATTTGATCTTGAAGTCACGATCAACAAGGCCGAGTGGCAAGGGAAGCAGGTCTATTATGCGGCGGCAATCAGTAATAGGCTGCTTGTCACAGATTACAAAAGTAAATCTATTACCTTGTTCAACCTTGAAGAACGGGACAAAGCGTTAAATAAAGCACTTCAAAAAGCTGAGAAAATAAGCCAGAAATTCCACGCTTTTTTCGCCACCTCCCCCGAAGCATATCTAATCTTTGACTGGCAAACGGGCCTTATCATCGAATGCAACGACAGCGCTTCGCGGTTATTAGATATACCCAAACAGGACATTATAGGCTCACCTCCCCTGCAATTTTCACCAGAATTCCAACCAAGCGGAGAGTCCTCAGCAGACATTCTTAAGCGTGAAATGAAAAAAGTGGCAAAGCATGGGTCGGCATTTTTTGAGTGGGTGCACCAAAAGCGCAACGGCGACACTTTTTGGGTCGAAATAGAGAACTACCGGGGCAAGGTAGGTGATCGCGATGTGGCCTTTGTCACCTGGCGCGACATCAGTCAACGCAAACAACTCGAAGCCGAACGCCAACAAGCACTCTATGATCTGAGTAAAAGGAAACAACAGCAAGAAAAACTGTTTGCTACCATTGGTCACGAACTACGCACTCCAGCTGCCGCCTTAGCGATGATGCTTGAAGACGAGCAACCGGATCAGAGATTGCTAAAGAAAACATCCGAACACTTGATCAATGTGCTCGACGATATGCGGGTGGTAACCAATCCAGAGCGGTTGATTAACGGCAAAATCATTAATGCCAACATTCCCGCGATTATTAACGACGCACTTGATTTCAAACAGCGCTTAATTCAAGAAAACCAGCTCAAGGTTCATCTAAAGATTTCTGAGCACAGCCATTCAACCTGTCGCGTCAACGCTCAACTGCTGCGTCAAATCGTCATGAATCTCATTAAAAACACCCTGCTTCACAGTGGCGCTTCCGATTTATGGATATCGATAGACAGCCCAAGCGATATACCCAACCACTTTACGATCACCTTTGATGACAACGGCTGTGGCATTGAAAATCAGAATATCGCCAACCTATTTGAAGCTTTTGAACGCGGCGTGAGCCAAGCTGAAGGTACCGGCCTAGGCCTCCATCTAAGTCGAGAGTTCGCTAGATCACAGCTCAATGGGGATTTGATTTATCAGCACCGTCCTTGGGGCGGTGCACGCTTCGAACTCAGTATGCAATTAGAGCCCGCCGAAGTAACGCCTCAACCAGTCGAACTGACGAACTTGGCACATCCTCTAAAAGATCGACGCATTCTATACGTTGAAGATAGTGACACCCTGCGGGTGCTAACCAAACACATACTGGCGGCCTCCGGTGCCACGGTAGATTGCGCCATAGATGGAGCCGACGCCCAAAGCTATCTTAACAACCATCACTACGATCTAATCATCAGTGATATCTTCATGCCGAATATGGACGGTTACCAACTGACCAGAGAGATTCGTGCCAGAGGCCTAACGACGCCTATCATCGGGGCGACAGCAGCGACCATTGGTAACGAGATTGAACAGATGCTTATTGCCGGCGCAGATAGGGTCATTAGCAAGCCCTTTACCCTGCCCCAAGTGGAATCACTATTCGGTGAAATCATGAGCGCCAATTACTCACGATGGGCATAAAAAAACGCCGTATTGGCGCTTTTTCAATCGTTAAAGAACACGTGGCTTTCTAGCGGCACGCGATCCATGGTGGCTTTGTTGACCAGCGCCTCTTCATCGGGGTAACCAAACGACAAGCCAACGATAATGCCGTAGTCCTCGGGGATATTGAGCATCTCTTTCGCGGGGCCGGGATACAGGCTCAACGCTCCCTGCGCCACGCTGCCGAGGCCGTTTTCTACCATCAACAACATCAACGACTGCAGGTACACGCCGACGTCCATCATGTTGCCGTCTTTCATGTATTTAGGCATTGAGATAAACGCTGCGTGCGGGGCGCCAAAAAACTCCCAGTTCTTTAGCATTTGCTGGTTGCGCGCTTGGCGATCACTGCGCTCGATACCCAGTGTTGAATACAAACGCGCGGCACACTCCCACTGGCGATCCTTGTGCAGCCCCTGTAAGCCGGTATTGCCGGGGTGAAAGTCGGGGTACATTTCCTTGCCCGACGCCACCTCAGCGACCATAGCACGCGACAGGCGGTCTTTAAGCTCACCCGACACCACATTTACATGCCACGACTGAATATTGCAGTTCGACGCCGACCAACGTGCGGTATCAAAAATCTTTTCTAACAATGCCTGATCTACAGGTTCGGGTTTGAAACCGCGGATAGACATGCGTTGAGTAATGGCGTCAGCGACATTCATGATAAGTCCTTACAAATACGACGATTAGCAATAGCCGGCCATGCTATCACAATTCCCCCAACGGGAAGGGGCAAACATGACCATTGCGACAAACACCCTTAACCATCGGTTTTAATATCTTCAATTTTTTGCAGGTTGCGCAGTGTGGGTGAGCGCCAAAAGCCCACCGCCACCACCGCAAAAGCACATAGCGAGCCAACCACGGCCGCTGGCACAGCGCCCATGAGTCCGGCGGCAAGACCCGCACGGAAGTCACCCAGCTCGTTTGAGGACACGATAAACAAGGCGTTTACCGCGTTCACCCTACCCCGCAAATGATCCGGTGTGGCTAGGTGGGTAATGCTAGAGCGTATGATCACGCTGACCATGTCGGCGAAACCGTAAAAGAACAGCGCCAACAAACTTAGCCACAGTGTTTCAGAGACGGCAAATACCAAGATCGAAAGCGAAAACCCGGCCAGAGCTACGTATAAACTGCGCCCAGCCGCCCCGCCGTGCCCAAAGCGCTCGATGATAATCCCCGACACCACCGACCCCAGCGCTGGCATAGCACGCAAAAACCCCAACCCCTCCGGCCCAAGCTGCAAAATATCCGCCGCGTAAATGGGCAGCAAGGTCATCACACTGCCAGCCATGATGATAAAAAGGTCGAGGCTAATCGAAGGAAAAACCAAGGGATTGCGCCACACAAAACGAATGCCCAGGGTAAGGTCGTGAATAGATCGCCCGCCTTTTTGCTCGGTCTTCATCGGCGGTAGCAGCGCGCCAAACACCTGTGCCAACAGCATTAGCCCACCCAGCAACCAATACACGCCAACGTCCAGCCAAGCCAGCAGAATACCACCCACCAAGGGGCCTGCGGTCATCGCTACCGTCCAAATGGTACTGGCGTTGGAAACGGCGCGAGTGAGGATCGACTTGTCGACAATCACCGGCAGGGTCGATTGCATGGCGGGAAAGTAAAACGCCCGCGCACAACCGTAGATGAACAACAGAGCTAGCACCGTATCGGTGTCAAAATCGCCACCCCGCATCACCACAGCCAGCGCGAAGTAAACCAAGCCGTTGATCGCCAAGCACACCTGAATCACGTTGCGACGGGAAAAATTATCCGACACCCAGCCAGAGATGATGAAAAACAACCAAGTGGGCAGCACTTGGGCAAGCGCGACAAGCGCTAGGTCAATCGGATTACCGGTGGCTTGGTAAATATGCCACCCCACAGATACCGCCAAGGCCGTCGCCGCCAAACTGATTAACACGCGAATGGCGACGTAGCACAGGTAGTACTTATTAGAAAACAACGATTTCAATGACGTATGCCCACAAGTTAACGAAAAAAGCCGCATAGAAATGCGGCTTTGCTGGTGCTTATCGCAAGATTACTGATTTTCGAGTACCAGTACTCCGGCGCCGGTATTGGAAATTGGCGCGTGGTAGTGCTTGTGAATCAGTTTTGCATCGGGCTGCAGTGCGCCGCGCATAACCAACCACATGATGGTCTCGATACCTTCGGTACCCGCCTTTTCAATGATTTCGGCATTGCTCAACGAGGCAAATTTCTCGGGTTCAGAAATGACGCTTTCCATGGTTTCAATATCGAAATCCACGTTGATCAAACCCGCGCGCTCGCCTTGCAACTGGTGTGACATACCGCCAGTACCAAAGATCACCACACGCAAGTCCTCAGGGTAGGATTCGATCGCCTTACCCAGCGCTTCGCCAATCTTTAAACAACGCTTGCCTGAAGGCACAGGGTGCTGCACGGTGTTAACCGCAAACGGCACAACCTTAACGCCCCAATCTTTGTCTTTTTCAAGCAGTACGCGCATGGGGTTCACGAAACCGTGGTCGACTTTCATTTCCTGGCAAGTACAGATGTCGAACTCTTGCTCGACCAGTGATTCGGCCAAGTGCCAAGAGAAGGCTTGGTCACCCTCAAAGTCACCCACGGCATTCAAACCCCAACCCTCATCGGCGTTGATGTACTTGTCGGCGCAGCCAATAGCAAAGGTAGGAATCTTGTCCAAGAAGAAGTTCAAACCGTGGTCGTTGTATACCACGATGATGACGTCAGGCTTAGCCTCTTCCAGCCACTTCACCGCAGGCTGGTAGCCATCGAAGAAGCGCTTCCAGTAAGGCTCTTGGGTCAGGCCTTGGGTAATGGCGTTGCCCACTGCGGGGATGTGTGAACTGGTAATACCACCAATAATTTTAGCCATTCCAATAACCTCCAACCTTATTCAATTTCTCGACAAAGCCCTCGGCGTTGTCTTCTAGTTTCTGTCTAAAATCATCCACTGTAATGTCTTGGAACTGTGCGCCAACGTGCTGCACACTGATACCACGAGGAATCGCCATTTTCGCCAAGTAGTAGATGTTGCCGCCCTTTTTAACCACTTCCAGGAAGTTGTTGTTACGCAATGCGTCGCGTTGCTCATCAGTGAGATTAAATTTTGCCATGTAGGCTTCGGGGTCATTCCAAAGGGCTTCGCGGTTGTCGGCTTCATTCAACGAGTAGAACAATTTGTTCAATTCGTAGGATTCACTGCTCTGCTTGCCATCAAACACATAAGTGCCGGGAATGTTGTCGTAGTCGTGCGTTTTCCAGACCATAGTCAATTCCTCAAGGGACGAGTTAATTATTGGTGATCGAATTCTTCCGAATCGATCTCGGCGCGCTGCCCTTCTGGGTAGCGGTGCCCACTTACAGTATGTTCATTGATCAAGGTATCGAGTTCGGCGACGATGCTATCGCTCAGTTCGATATCCATCGCGGCAAAGTTTTCCGCCACGTGATCGATATTTTTGGTGCCAGGGATGGGAATGATGTCGTCGCCTTTAGCCAAACACCACGCCAATGCCAGTTGTGCCATGCTGCAACCTAAGTCTGCGGCGATCTCGCGATAGCGACCCAACAGGCTCAAATTCTTCGACCAATTTGGCTCGTGGAAGCGCGGCATGTTGCGACGGATATCGCTATCGGCCATTTGCTCCATAGACTCAAGCTCACCACACAAAAACGCCCGCGCTAATGGCGAAAATGCCACCAGCGGAATACCGCGCTCACGGCAGGCCTTCAGCGCGGCGATTTCCGGATTGCGGGTCCACAGCGAGTACTCCGACTGCAGCGCTGCAATGGGGTGCTCGGCGTGGGCTCGGGCGATGGTGTCGGCAGAAACTTCCGACAAACCGATAGCGCCAATCTTACCCGCCGCTACAGCTGTAGCTAGCGCGCCGATGCTCTCTTCAATGGGGACATTGAAATCGAGGCGGTGCATGTAATACAAATCAATATGATCGGTTTGCAGGCTCTGCAAGGCATTGTCTAGCGTGCGCAACATCGACGTAGGACTGCCGTCGATATTTTTTTTGCCGTCGGCAAAGGTCATGACGCACTTAGAGGCTAAGAAGATGTCCTGGCGAACGTGCTTGAGCGCCTCTCCCACCAACTTTTCGTTGCGCCCCTGACCGTACAGGGCCGCAGTATCGAAATGGCGAACACCGACATCGTAGGCGCGCTGAATGACAGCGTGGCCTTCCTCGTGGCTGACACCACCGTAGGCGTGGCTGACATTCATGCAACCAAAGCCAATTGCGGGCATGGTTTTGCCATTGATCGTACGGGTTTTCATCATTGTTCTTCCCTATCCTAGCCGAGTTGCTCTTCCAACTTAGCGAGGGTTTCGTAACACGCCAGTACTTGGCCAACCGATGAATTGGGCTCGCGGCCTTCACGGATCGCCGCCACAAATTCGCGGTCTTGCAATTCAATACCATTCATCGACACGTCGACTTGAGATACATCAATTGGCTCTTCTTTACCGTTCACCAGATCATCGTAACGGGCAATATAGGTGCCGTTGTCGCAGATGTAGCGGAAGAAGGTACCCAACGGGCCGTCGTTGTTGAACGACAATGACAGCGTACAGATGGCGCCATTAGCGGCTTTCAACTGAATAGACATATCCATCGCGATGCCCAGTTCGGGGTGGATGGGGCCTTGTACTGCGTTGCACTGCACCACGGGGCTGCCCGCTTGGTAGGCGAACAGATCAACGGTGTGCGCCGCGTGGTGCCACAACAGGTGGTCGGTCCAGCTGCGAGGCTCGCCCTTGGCATTGATGTTTTTGCGACGGAAGAAGTAGGTTTGAACGTCCATTTGCTGGATGTTCAATTCGCCCGCTACGATTTTGTTGTGAACGTATTGGTGCGAGGGGTTGAAACGACGGGTGTGACCCACCATGCAAATCTTGCCGGTTTCTTTTTGCGCTTCAACTACCGCCAGTGAATCCGCCCAAGAATCTGCCAGTGGGATCTCGACTTGAACGTGCTTGCCAGCCTTCATGCACTGAATCGATTGCGAGGCGTGCTGCTGGGTTGGGGTACACAGAATCACCGCGTCGACATCATCCATGGCCAGCGCTTCTTCCAACGACGTACACACGCGGGGAATGCCGTATTGATCAGCAACCGCTTGGGTCTTTTCCAAGGTGCGACCAACCAGTGCAACGACTTCAACGCCGTCGATGTTTTTCAGTCCGTCCAAGTGTTTGATACCAAAGGCACCGGGGCCTACAACTGCTAATTTCATCATCTATCTCCTACTTAGTCGGCCCAGTATAGAGCCATCGGGTTGTCTACCAGCAATTTACGCTGTAATTCTTCGGTGACCGCGATCTGGGGAATAACATCCACCAAGTGGCCGTCGTCCGGCATGTGGGTCTTCATGTTGGGGTGTGGCCAGTCGGTTCCCCACAACACGCGATCGGGGAACAGCTCGACGATTTTACGCGCAAAGGGTACCACATCGGCGTAGTTTGGCGGCCCTTCAAGGGACAAACGCTCGGGGCAACTAACTTTAGACCAAAAGTTAGGATTCTCTCGCATCAGCTTGATAAATAAAGCAAACTCATCACCATCAACGTCCTTGCTTACGTCTGGACGCCCCATGTGATCCACCACGACGGTGGTGGGCAAGGCGGTGAAGAAATCGTACAGTTCGGGCAGCTCTTGCGCCTCGAAATAGATCACGATGTGCCAGCCAAACTTTTGGATTTTCTCGGCAATGGTTTGCAGCGAATCAAACGGTAAGGCATCGACCAAACGCTTTACAAAGTTGAAACGCACACCGCGCACACCGGCGTCATGTAGCGCTTGCAGCTCGTCATCGGTGACACTGGCTTTCACGGTTGCTACACCGCGCGCCAGACCGTTAGAGTGATTGAGCGCATCCACTAAGGCGCGGTTATCGGCGCCGTGACATGTGGCCTGCACGATCACGTTGCGGCTAAAGCCTAGGTAGTCGCGCAGCGCCCACAGTTGATCCTTAGACGCGTCGCAGGGGGTGTACTTGCGTTCGGGCGCAAAGGGAAAATCATCGCCGGGGCCAAATACGTGGCAGTGGGCATCCACCGCGCCCGCAGGGGGAACGTATGATGGTTTGCTGGGCGATTGGTGCCAGTGCAACCAATCGCTATCGGGGGTAAACGCTGCCATTAGAATGTCATCCCTGGTTTGCCCATCGCGGTCAGCTGTGCATCCAAACGGGGGTATACGCGGCGTGCATTGCCCTCGAATACCTGGTAGCGTTGCTGCTCGTTCAGGTCGAGGTTATCTACGTAGCGTTTGGTGTCGTCAAAATAGAAGCCAGTTTGCGGATCAATACCGCGTACCGCACCTACCATTTCCGAACCAAACAAGATGTTGTCGATATCGATGACATTAAATAATAAATCGATACCGGGCTGGTGATACACACAGGTATCAAAGAAGACGTTTTTCATCACGTGCTCATCCAACGGGGGCTGCTTCAGCATGTCGGCCAAGCCGCGGTAGCGACCCCAGTGGTAAGGTACCGCGCCGCCACCGTGGGGAATGATGAAACGCAGCTCGGGGAAGTCTTTGAACAGGTTACCCTGCAGGAACTGCATAAATGCCGTGGTGTCGGCGTTGATGTAGTGTGCGCCGGTGGCGTGGAAGTTGGCGTTACAGGAACCCGATACGTGGATCATGGCGGGCACATCGAGCTCCACCATTTTCTCGAAGAAGGGGTACCAGCTCTTGTCTGTTAATGGTGCACTGGTCCAGTGACCACCAGAGGGGTCGGGGTTTAAATTACAGCCCACAAAGCCCAATTCGTTAACGCAACGCTCCAGCTCGGCGATCGAATTTTCGATCGGCACACCGGGCGACTGGGGCAACTGGCAAACACCAATGAACGTTTCTGGGTATAGGTCTACAACGCGCTTAATCAGGTCGTTACATGCAGCCGTCCACTGCTGAGACACGCGCTCGTCGCCTACGTGGTGCGCCATAGTCGAGGCACGGGGCGAGAAAATTGTCATATCGGCGCCGCGCTCACGCAACAGGCGCAACTGGTTTAACTCGATACTCTCGCGAATTTGGTCATCACTAATGACGGGAGGTTGCGGCAATTCACCACCACTTTTATAGGCTGCGATTTGCGCTTCGCGGAACACCTGGTGTGGCTCAGGCGCCGTGGTGTAGTGACCGTGACAATCGATAATTAACATAGTTTCTCCTCGTTCGCCTAGTTGGCGTCCATGTGGGCACGCATAGCGGTTAGCATGTCGTGCAAATCTTCGTACTGCAGTGCCTCGGTAAACTGTGGCGCCCAATCTTGGCGCTCCACACAGGCACTGCTCATCCAAGGGGTTTGCCCGGAGTCCGCCACGGTATTGGCGACTTCACGCATTTCTTCAGCGCGGCGCACACCGTGTTCGATCGAGCGTGAGATCAAGTAGCGGGCGTGCTGCGGCCAATCGGGGCGCGGAAATAAGTTATTGAGCGAGCCCAATACCGCGTCTTCCACACCGTAGTATTTGGCGGCGAGCAATGATTCAGTCACCAGCGCCTCCATGCCTTTGATCATGACGCTGCGGCACATTTTGGTTGCCGCAGCTACGCCGTATTGCGCGGCACAGGCTTCAGCACCGATGAAACCCAGCGCGTTGATTATGGGGGCAAAGTCTTCGGCATACGGGCCCGCTAACAACATTGGCGAGGCGATGCGCTTAGGATCGATGGGCGACATAATGGAGGCTTCAACGAAACGACCACCGCGTGGATTGATCAATTCAGCCATGGCTTTTTTGGTCTCGGGCGACACCGAGTTGACATCCATGTAGTAAGCCCCGGCCCTGATGCCAGACAGTGCATCTTCAGCCGCGTGCAAGGCCTGACTGGCGGTGACCGCAGAAATGATCAGGTCACACTGTGCGGCCATGTCACGAGCCGACGCGGCAACGCTGACGCGGTGGGTACTATCGATATCGTTCAAGCGTTCGCTGGCGCGACTGTCAGCCGAAGCAAACTGCTTGTCCCACAGCACTAAGTGGCTGTCGTTGTGGGCCAATAGATCTTCCAACAACCGTGAGCCAACCTCCCCAAAACCGAGGATACCTATGGTGGCAATGGCTTGGCTCAAGACCAGACCTCGGCGGGGATAAAGATCTCGCCACGCATCAACATTCGGGCGGTGCGCAGCAAGGCGGCGCGCTCAATGGCGAGTCCATCGTCAGAATGGCTAAATTCCAACTCTACGGTAAAGAAACCCGTGGGGTGCTCAACCTCTAAACTGTGCACACCGGCCGGCAGTGCCTCGCCGATGACGCGTTGGGCGACGGATCCTGGAATAGCACAGGCGGTGGCCACACTGACCGACCCCAACACACCGATCGCTTCGTGCACGCGGTGTGGAATAAAGGTGCGGGTGTTGATCAAACCACCCGAAACGGCGGGAGACACCAGCGACATCTTGGGAACGGTTTTGTTGCTGACATCGCCCAAATTCATTTTTGGACCGATCTCTAGACGAATGGCCTCTACCCTCGCCTTCAGCTCTGCATTGGCTTCCATGTCAGCGGGGGATTCAGACCCCGACAGACCAAAATCCGCCGCGTTCAAAATTACCACAGGCATGCCGTTATCGACACAGGTTACATCCACGCCCTGCACAGTATCGACAGCGTTACCGGTGGGCAGCAATGCGCCGCAGGAAGAGCCGGCGATATTCAGAAAATCGGTAGGAATAGGCGCAGATGTGCCGGGCACACCGTCGATGCGAGCGTCGCCGGCATAATTCACGCAACCATTGGGCGTTTCAACCCTCGCCACGGCGATAGCACCGGTGTTAACCATGTGGATGCGCACATCGGTGGTGCCGTCGTTGGCAGCAATCATACCTGTTTCGATGGCGTAAGGCGCCACACCGGCGAGGATGTTGCCGCAGTTTTGCGCCGTTGAGGTCGCGGCTTTATCAACCACAACTTGTACGAATAAGTAATCGACATCGGCGTCTTCACGACTCGATGGCGATACGATAGCGACTTTACTGGTCAGCGGATGAGCGCCTCCCATACCGTCAATTTGACGATCATCTGGCGAGCCCATCGCGGCAAGCAACACCTTATCGCGGGTTGCCTCGTCAACGGGCAAGTCGCTGGCGTTGAAGTACAGACCCTTTGAGGTCCCGCCGCGCAACACGGCGCATGGAATAGCGCGCTGCATTAGTAGTCCTTTTGGTCCACGTAAACCAAGCCCTCGGCGGCGAGGCGTTCGCGCATGTTGTAAATATCTAAACCGAGTTCACCGGCCTCAAAGCGGGCGCGTTTGGCTTCTTCGTTGGCGGTGCGCTTGTTAGCGGTTTCTAAAACTTTCTCTGCCTCTTGGCGGCGCACGCACACCACGCCGTCTTCGTCGGCCACGATCAAATCACCAGGATTCACCAACTGTCCAGCACAAACGATAGGAATATTGACGTTACCCACGGTTTCTTTAACACAACCTTGGGCAAATACTGCCTTGGACCACACGGGGAAACCCATTTCTTTCAGGGTAGCGGTATCGCGAACACCGGCGTCCATGATCAAACCGCGCACGCCGCGCGCTTTCAACGAGGTCGCCAACAGGTCACCAAAGTAACCGTCTTCGCAGGGGCTTGAAGGTGAGACCACCAAAATGTCGCCAGGCTGGCACTGCTCAACAGCCACGTGCAACATCCAGTTATCGCCAGGTGCCACCTCAACGGTGATGGCGTTGCCGGCAATTTTGACACCGGTGTAAATTGGCTTCATGTACGACGCCAACAAGCCCTTGCGGCCCTGGGCTTCGTGGATAGTGGCCACTTCAGCACCTTGATAGCCTTCGACAACGCTCTCTGGCGTGCGCGCGATATTGGTAACACAAACACCCATGACTAAATCCTCACAATAATTGATGCTGGGATTATGTGCTGGACAGCCATTAAAATCCCGTTCAAAATCCGTGCATCTATATAAGTTTTTTCTATACCCTACAGATCAAATGAACGTTGAAACCCTGAATATCCGACACTTACTCGCAGCCAACCTGGTGTGGAAGGGTCACAGCATCAACCATGCAGCAGAGGAACTGTACCTGTCGCAACCGGCGATCTCACAGGGCATCAAAAAACTTGAACAACAACTCGCTTGCAAACTCATCGAACGCTCACGCCGAGGCACCCAAGCGAGCGCACTCGGTGAAGTATTTTTTGCACGGGTGGAGCGAGCACTGGGTCTGCTAGACAAAATAGCCACCGCCCTCCCCATCGACAAGCGGCACAATTTCAGCCGCACGGTGACCGCCACATTATTACGGGCATTTTCGTATACGGTACGCGCCGAAAGCACTAAGCGCGCCGCCGACCAATTACAGCTCAGCCAACCCACCGTGCACCGCGCCATCGCCGACTTCGAGCAATTGTGCAATACCGAATTCTTTTACCGCTCTAGCTATGGCTCGCAACCGACCCGGCAGGCTAAGTACGTCGCACAGCACATCGAGCTGTTTTACAGCGAGTTGCAGCAAGCCGTCGACGCCATGGAGCAATCGCGCGGTGAGCGCATCGGTCGCCTAGCCATCGGCAGCTTGCCGCTGGCCCGCAGCGACTGGGCGCCAAATGCGGTGAGCGATTTGCTTGCCGACTACCCCGCCGCCGATGTCTCGATCTACGACGGCCCTTACGAGGCGCAGTTGCACGAACTCATGCACGGCCGCATCGACATGATTATTGGCGCACTGCGCGAACAAAAATCCGGGCTACCGATTGTACAGCGCGCCATGTTTGATGATGAATTAAGCGTGGTCGTGCGCACCGGCCATCCCTTGAGCGCGCTCAACCAGGTCAGCGTGGCGGATTTGGTCGACTTCGATTGGATTACCCCCCACAACGACACGCCGGGGCGGCAAGTGTTCGAGCAAGTGTTCATCGATGCGGGGTTAAACGTGCCCAAGCGCATTATCGAATGCGGCTCATTTATGGCGGTGCGAAAACTGCTGATGGTGAGTGACCGAGCCACCCTATTGTCTTCGCGACAGGTTGGCAACGACGTGGCGGCCAACTTGTTAACGGTGTTGCCGCTGCAACTGCCCGCTACCACCCGTAAAATTGGGGTGAGCTTTCGCAAGGGTTGGCAGCCTACCGCGCTGCAACAACGATTTATCGATCTCTTGGGCCAAAGCGCTGCTAGCGTTTAGCCAACTTGCTCAAAAAGCCCACCAAAAACTGCTTTTCCTGTTCGCTAAGATCCATGTACAAGCCCGCTTCGTGTTGCTCCACCTGGGTCAAAGCCTGCTGATACCAGTCATTACCCTGGTCGGTGACAAACAGTGCATAGGAACGGCGATCATTTTCGGTCTTGCGTCGCTCGATCAAGCCCTTCGCCTCTAACTTGTCGATAGCCGCCACCATCGCCGAACGATCAATACCAAGCGCCTTGGCAATGGCAGACTGGGTGAGCCCCGGGTTGTTAAAAACAATGGTGACTATCGAAAACAAGCCAGCACTAGTGCCGATGCTGCGACAATTTTCAGCAAAATCATTGAACACAGCCAACTGAGCACGGCGCAATTGATAGCCGAGCGAATCGTCTAAAAACCCCATATTAATGCTTTTTGACTTGACCATAAGTTGTTGCTGCCTTAAATTGCTTATCAATTAAATTGTTTATAGCATAAACAATTATTGTAATGAAGCCCAAACTATCGAGAGGTCTGTATGATCGATTTTCAATTCGTAAAATTTTCCGTTGAAGATGGCATTGGCCACCTGCAGCTCAACCGCCCCGAAAAAAAGAACGCGATTCACGACTCCTTGATCGACGAAATAGATTATGTGCTGAACCACATCCCCGAAGAAGTGCGCGTTATTGTGCTGTCGGGTAACGGTACTGAATTCTGCGCTGGCCTCGACTTGTCTGAATTGAAAGCTCGCAACGCCTTCCAAGTGGTGAAGCACTCCAACAACTGGCACCGCATTTTTGCCAACTTCCAAGCGCAAGGTGTGCCCATGGTAGCGGCAATGCACGGCGCTGTTATTGGCGGCGGCATGGAAATCGCAGCTTGCGCCCACGTGCGTGTGGCTGACGAAACCACCTACTACTCGTTGCCAGAAGGTCGTCACGGCATCTTCACCGGCGGCGGTGCCTCGGTTAACGTGCGCGCTATTATTGGTGCAAGCCGTATGACCGAAATGATGCTGACCGGCCGCAAACTGACCGCACACGAAGGCGAAAACTACGGCATGTCTCACTACGTGGTACCCAAAGGCGAATCACTGAACAAAGCCTTCGAGCTGGCCAAGACTATCGCCACCAACTCACCCTACTCCAACTGGGCCATGACCACTGGCATTACGCGCATCGACAACATGTCTGCCGAAGAAGGTCTGTACACCGAATCGCTGATTTGCGGCATTACCCAAACAAGCCCCGAAGTACAGGCGCGCCTGGATCACTTCCTGAACCGCAAAAAGAAATAAGGAGCCGCGCATGGATATTCAAAACAATCACTTTGTTGTAACCGGTGGCAGCTCGGGTTTGGGCGCAGCCGTCACGCGCCGCTTGGTAGCAGCCGGCGGCATGGTCACCATCGCCGACGTCAACGTTGCCAAGGGTGAAGAACTGGCCGCCGAACTGGGCGCCAATGTTATTTTTGCCCACACCGATATCACTAGCACCGATTCTGTGCAGGCGTGTTTAGACAAGGGCGTTGCCTCCTTTGGTGAGATCAAAGGCTTGGTAAACTGTGCTGGCATTCCCGGTGCAAGCCGCGTGGTTGGCCGTAACGGCCCACACGATTTGGAGATGTACAGCCGTATCATCAACGTCAACCTGGTGGGCACTTTTAACATCATCCGTTTGGCGGCAGAAAAGATGCAGCACAACGCACCAGGCGAATCAGATGAGCGCGGCGTGATCATCAACACCGCTTCAGTCGCTGCCTACGACGGTCAAATTGGCCAAGCGGCCTACTCGGCCTCTAAAGGTGGCATCGTCAGCATGACACTGCCCCTGGCTCGCGAATTCGCCAACTTTGGTATCCGCGTGATGACTATTGCCCCCGGCATGTTCTTGACCCCAATGGTCGACGCCCTGCCCCCTGAGGCGCAGGCATCATTGGGCGCCGCCGTGCCCTTCCCGAAACGTTTGGGTCGCCCCGAAGAATACGCTCAGTTGGCACAGCAGATCATTGAGAACGTGATGCTGAACGGCGAAGTGATTCGCCTGGATGGCTCGATTCGGATGCAAGCTAAATAAGCTTATTGTGCCAACCTGTGGGACCTTGTTCACCCCTTCTGTGGGACCTTGTTCGGTCCCTCTGTGGGACCTTGTTCGCAGAACAAGGGAACTAATGATTTTTTAAAAAATTAAATCTATTCCCTTTCTCTTCGAGAAAGGTCCCACAGGTGGGGCGAGAAAGGTCCCACAGGTGGGGCGAGAAAGGTCCCACAGAAGGGGCGAACAAGGCCCCACAGGCTGGGCGAACAAGGTTTGCACGCTGCTACACCAACTTCCGTTTGACGTAGATATCGTAGCGAATCGACTTACCCACAATCTGATGCGAGGGTTGGCGATTTGCTAGCAGCGGCGCCTTACTGGGGCGTTTTACCACCACCCGCGCGCAATCTATCGCCAAAGCGGCGTCTAACAGACCATCGGCGTCGGGATCTTCCCCCACCACCGAGTGAAAAAAGCGCATGTCCTTTTTGACAAGGGCCGACTTTTGGCGCTCGGGAAACATCGGATCCAG
The DNA here is from genome assembly GCA_964598145.1 of uncultured Pseudomonadales bacterium. Taxonomy (GTDB): domain Bacteria; phylum Pseudomonadota; class Gammaproteobacteria; order Pseudomonadales; family JAHEIH01; genus JAHEIH01. The sequence continues at coordinate 90,933 of CAZRAM010000007.1, read as the reverse complement.
ATACACGACGTCCACTGCACCATCAGGTGTGAAGCCATCCAATAAGCTGCCGTAGGCCACACGCATTTGGCAGGCAATGGCGGCTACATCAACATTAGGGCAACCCTGCGCCCGCGCCAGACCATCGGCTAACAGAGCAAACACCACCGGTGAACGCTCCAGCATAGTTACCGGACAACCTAAACTCGCAAGCGCGAAGGCATCGCGACCCAGCCCTGCGGTCGCATCGAGAATACGCGGCGTCAAGCCCTTATTGAGCCCTACCGCCTTGGCAATATCTTGGCCTTTACCACCACCGAACTTGCGCCGGTGATCCACCGCGCCGGCGGCAAAATCGACCAACAAGGGATTCTCCTTGCCACTGGGGTGGGCAAGTTGTACGACGTCAGGGGTAAATTGCAGCACGTAATCCGCCGCGGGATCTAAGCGCCCCTGCGAAGTTAGCCGTTGGCCAGTTTGTTCGGCCAGCTCGGTATCGGCGCCCACTGACACATCGAGCGCAACAGGACTAACGGACAAAGGCGAGGCCTACCCCGTCGCGCTGTTCGTGTACCACGCGCATTTTGACTGGCTCTTGATTAATCGCACCGGTATAGCGCTTGATGCGGACCATCAATTCAGTACCGACGGGTGGCTTTGGATAGATCCCCGTCAACACAAACACACCACCTTCAGAGAGATCGCGCGCCTTAACCTCATACACTCCCAAACTCGGGTGATGAATTTCCACCATTGCCTCGGTTGAGGTACGTGGATGTATACGGTGCTCTAACATGTCAGTTATCCTTGCTCACTATCCCGAACGGCAATTTCCTCGCGCACCCGCGCGTACCAACTCGAGGGATCATCGATTTCACCATCTTCTCGCAGGGAGGGATAATCGACATTATTTACCAAACAGAAGTGTTTAATCTTAGGGTGTGCCCACTCAAAAAACAATTTTTCCATCTCTTCAGGAGACATGCGGCTCTCGTCGTACATGCCAGCTTGCTGCCGCTGGTATGACGCCTCACTCAAAATAATGCCCGCCGCCACCGACACGTTGAACGACTCCACCATACCCAACATGGGCACGGTAATCTCATAATCGGTCAACGCAATGCCATCATCGCTCACCCCTTCCCTCTCGGCCCCCATCACAATAGCCGTGGGCACGGTGTAGTCGATGTTGCGAAAATCCACTGCGCGCGGTGAAAGGTTGGCAGCGACGATTTGAAACCCCTGCTGTTTGAGTGGGGCAAGCGCCTCGGCAATGCTATCGTAGCGATGCACATTGACCCATTGGTGGCTGCCCTTGGCGGTGCCGCGAAACGCGCGGTACTCGTCCGCCGGCACCATGGCGTGCATGGTGCTAATACCAACGGCATCACAATTTCGCACAATGGCCGATAAATTGCGGCCTTTGTGCACATAGTCGGTTACCACGGTTAAATCGGGCTGACGGCGCGCCAACACTTCACGCAAACGCGCGATTCTCTCTGGGGTCATGGAATTCTCCTTTGCGGCGCATTATAGGCCAAACCGCATGGCGCTAAAAACCCCTTAGCCGCGCGCTTGACGCACAGGTATAATGCCGTTTTTTAGGAGCACACCATGCCAGGGATAGACATCCAATTCCAAGATCACGTAGCCGTTCTCACACTCAACAACCCCGAGCGTCACAACGCCTTGGGTAAAACCGATATTGATGCCGCCGTCGACGCCATTCGAGAGGCACAAAAACGCGCCCGAGTCCTGTTAGTTACAGGGACCGGAGAAAGTACGTTTTGCGCCGGCGCCCTGCTCACCGACATGCAATCTGGCACACTGAGTCCAGACGCCTTTGAGCGCGTCACCAACGCCCTGTTCGCCTGCCCCATTCCCACCATTGCGGCCCTCAACGGCAACGCCTTTGGTGGCGGCGTAGAACTCGCGCTGTGTTGTGACTTTCGGTTTGCACGAGAAGGTATTCGACTGCAGGTGCCCGCGGCAAGCATTGGCATATGTTACCCAGCTAACGGCATCCGCCGTTTGGTAGCCATCCTCGGCCTCGACACCGCTAAACACTTATTACTCAATGGCAGCGCGATCGAGGGTGACGCCTTGCGCTACAGCGGCGCTATCGAACAGACACTCCCAATGGATCAGTTGATCCCCGCCGCCTGGCAGCGCGCACAACAACTCGCACAACAGGCACCGCTGGCAATGAAAGGCATGAAAGAGCTGCTCAACCGCGCTGCGGTGGATGAATGGGATGACAACCGCTACCGTGAAATCAGCAAGCGCTGCATGCTGTCGGAAGATTTGATGGAAGGACTGGCGGCGAAAAAAGAAAAACGCGCCCCGCTCTTCAAAGGCAAATAACGGCAAATATGGCGAGAATCGCAATATGTTGACCCACTGCCACTTTCTATACTGCTGAGATTGCTCAAACCATAAGGACAAACCATGAATAAGACCACTAGCTTTGCGATCATCGTCGTATTGGCACTGGCCGTTGGATTTTACCGGGTGAACACCGCCACGCCGCCAGCAACTGCTCCCGCTGAGACCGCCTTGAGCTCGGGCATTTATGTCGACAACATCGACACCAACTACCGCGCACAAGACGATTTCTACCGCTACACCAACGGCAAGTGGTTAGCCGCCACCGAGATCCCCGCCGATAAATCTAACTACGGCATCTTTACTGTGCTGGCGGATAAGGCGCGTGAAGACGTGCAAAAGATCATCGAGAACGCTGGTCAATCAGACAAGCCCGAAGCGAAAAAACTGGCTGACCTGTATGCCAGCTTCATGGACACCGCCACTATTGAAGCGCGCGGCGTTGCCGTGCTTGAGCCACTGTTAGCCGAGATTGAAGCCATCGAAGATAGCGACGGTCTTGCCGCCTACTTCGGTGCAGCCCTGCGCAATGGTATCGCCGGCCCCTTCTCGTTCTATATCAACAACGATTCCAAACAACCCGATCGCTACCTGAGCTATTTCTACCAATCAGGCCTCGGTTTGCCCGACCGCGATTACTATTTCCGCGACGATGAAAAGTCTACCGCGACACGTGCAGAATACGTCAGCCATATCGCCACAATGTATGATCTTGCCGGTTGGGAGAATGGCGCTGCCGCTGCTGACACCTTGATGGCGATGGAAACGGCCATCGCCGAGGGACACTGGACGCGCGTAGAGCGCCGTGACCGCGACAAAACCTACAACCTGCACACACTCAAAAGCCTCAACGAACTCGCCCCAGGCATGAACTGGGCAGCGGCGATGTCAGCCGCGGGTATGGCCGACCAAAATGAATTTGTGGTGCGCAACCCCAGCTACTTTACCCACCTAGCGCAACTGTTGGGCAAATACAGCCTTGAAGACTGGAAAACCTATGCCCGTTGGCAGGTATTGAACAACTACGCTAGCGTGTTACCCGAAGCCATCGACGCCCAAAACTTCGCCTTTTACGGCACCGTATTAAAAGGCACCGAAGCCCAGGAAGCGCGCTGGAAGCGCGCAGTAAATACCGTTAACGGTGTACTCGGCGAGCAGGTGGGTCAAATCTACGTGGCTGAGCACTTCCCCCCCGCCGCTAAGGCGCGCATGGTTGAACTGGTTGAAAACCTTCGTGAAGCCTACCGCCAAAGCATTCTTGAGCTGGAGTGGATGGGTGAAGAAACAAAACTGAAAGCGATTGAAAAACTGGAAAAATTCCGCCCCAAAATTGGCTACCCCGATAAGTGGAAGAGCTATGACGCGCTGGAAATTGCCGCCGATGATTTGTTTGGCAACACGCTGCGCGCCAACCGCTTTGAATTCGATCGCGAAGTCGCCAAATTGGGTGGCCCAGTAAATCGCGACGAGTGGTTCATGACCCCTCAGACCGTCAATGCCTACTACAACCCTGGCATGAACGAGATCGTCTTCCCTGCCGCCATTTTACAACCGCCCTTCTTTGACTTAAACGCTGACGATGCCGTCAATTACGGCGCCATTGGTGGCGTTATTGGTCACGAAATGGGGCACGGCTTCGACGACCAAGGCGCCAAATCAGACGGCGACGGCGTACTGCAAAACTGGTGGACCGAGCAGGACTTGGCCGAGTTTAAAGCACGCACCCAACAGTTGGTTGAGCAATACAATGAGTTCACCGTGTTGGACGACGAGCATGTTAACGGTGAGCTGACCCTAGGGGAAAACATTGGCGACCTTGGCGGCCTTAGTATCGCTTACAAGGCCTACCAATTGTCGTTGGGTGGGAATGCTCCTGCTACGATGGATGGCTTTAGCGGCGATCAGCGCTTCTTCCTCGGTTGGAGTCAGGTGTGGGCTCGCAAGTACCGCGACGAGGAACTACTGCAGCGCCTTATCACCGATCCCCACTCTCCCAGCGAGTTCCGCGCCAATGGCGTGGTGCGCAATATGCCTGAGTTTTACCGCGCCTTTGACGTGAAAGAAGGTGACAAGCTGTTCCTTCCCGCCGAGCAACGCGTCAAGATCTGGTAGCGATCACTGAGCCAAAAAAAACGCCCCTGACGGGGCGTTTTTCGTTTATGGCTAAGCTTTATGACGTCGCCAATGCCTTCAAGAAGGGCTGCTGGTAAAGGCGCTTACCCGTGGCTGCATATAAGGCATTCGCCACTGCCGCAAAGGTCGGTGGGAATGGCGGCTCACCCAAGCCAGTGGGGTAGATGCCGTTATCGACAAAGTGTACATCGACCTCATGCGGCGCATCATTCATACGAATCATGCGATAAGTATCAAGGTTTTGATGTTGCGGCTGGCCGTCGACAAAGGTCATTTCACCGAACAGGGCATTGCCGATGGCATCCACCACCCCACCCTGCGCCATACTGACCGCGGCGTCGTGGTTAACCACGGTACCGCAGTCCACCGCACTGACGACCTTATTAAACACCGGCTTACCGTCGACCATATCCAGATCGATAACAGTGGCCGCATAGGAGGCATGGCAGAAATAGGCCGCCACGCCCATTTTCTTGCTGCTGCTATCCCAACCGGACTTCTCGCGCACCAGCTTCAATACACCGGCGTAGCGATCCGCATCGTAGTCATTCTTTTCGCCAACAGGATTTGTCTTGGCACGCACCAATAGTTGCAGGCGCAAATCGATCGGGTCCTTGCCCATCGCCTCAGCAATCTCATCCAAGAACGACTGCTCGGCGGCCGCCATAAAGTTAGAGCGCGGAGCACGGAAAGCACCGGTGGTGACGTTGGAGTCCACCGCCGCGCCCTCTGCCAGGTAGTTATCGACCGCACCAGCCGGGAAGCGATTGGCAAACAAGGGCGACTCTGGCACACCCACCGCCTTAACATGGTAGGCCGTCAACTGATTGTTGGCGTCTAGCGCCGCGCGCAATTTAACGCGGTAACTGGGGCGGTAGATGCCCGTGGTCATGTCGTCTTCACGGCTGTAGGTCAGCAATACCGGCTTTTTAACGTGCTGTGAAATCAACGCCGCTTCCACCGCAAAATGTGGATAGGCGCGACGACCAAAACCACCGCCCATGCGGGTCATATTAAAGGTGATATTGTCTTTGGAAATGCCCAAGCGCTGAGCCACGGTATCATGGACAAATTGGGGGCCTTGATGGGGACCACTCAAGTAGACTTTATCGCCCTTCACATCGGCAAAAAAGTTCATCGGCTCCATGCAGTTGTGGGCCAAATAGGGCGCGTGGTAGGTACGCTCGATCACCTTGGCCGCGTTGGAAAAGGCTTGTTCTGGGTTACCATCGCGTCGAGCGGGCTCAAGTTTACTCGCGAGCAACTCGTCCATCGCCGCGTTGTGTCCCTCAGTGCTTTCGAGCCCACCGGGGACAAATCGCTTGCCACTTCTAAAGCCACCAAACTCTACTACACTATCGGGCAACTCCTTCCAAGTGGCCACAAGTTGCTGCTTCGCCTTCATCAGCTGCCAGGTAGAATCGCCAACCAACACCACCAACTCCAGGAAGGCGTTGGTATCGAAGAAATTCTGTACATAGCCGTCCAAATAGGTCTTGATCGCGAACACATCGCGTACACCGGGAAGCTTGTTCACCGAGCTGGCATCAAAACTATCTAACGTTAGACCAAACGCCGGTGGATGCACGATCACCGCGTGCATCATGCCATCCACACGCTGATCAACACCAAACATGGGTTGGCCGGTAACCAGCTCATTCCCCAGCAAGTTCTTGCGTGAACTACCGATAATCGAATAATTGGCGGCATCTTTAAAGGCCACTTCACTCGGCACCGATTCCATCGCGGCCGCGGCCGCCATGTCGCCATAGCTCGCGCGTTTGCCGCTGGCGTGGCTCAACACACCTGCAGCTGTAGCGACCTCTTCCAGAGGCACACCCCAGGCCTTTGCCGCCGCGCTGCGGAGCATGTGGCGCGCCGAGGCACCTGCCATACGCAGCGTATCGAAGTTGTTATTAATCGAGCGGCTGCCACCGCTGAATTGGAATCTGTAGTCCTTCAGGACAAAGGGTGCCATTTCAGTGCGGACATCGTTCCAGTCAGCATCGAGCTCTTCAGCCGCAATCATTGGGAAAGAGGTCATCAGGCCTTGCCCGAATTCGGGGTTTTGCACTTTTACCAATACCGCCCCAGAGGGGTCAATCGATAAAAAGGCATTGAATTCGAACCAGTGGTCTGGTGCGCTGACCGCATCCTTTGCCAGGGTTTGGGGGGCAGCAAATAGACTAAAACCAATCATCAAACCGCCACCGGCGGCAGATGCTTTCAGGAATGAACGACGTCCAATCGAAATTTTTAACATGGTCACGGTCTCCTGCTAGGCTTTCTGGGCGGCGGTTTTAATGGCCGCGCGAATGCGAGTGTAGGTACCACAACGGCAGATATTACCCTGCATAAAGGCGTCAATATCGGCATCGCTGGGGTTGGGATTTTGCTTTAGCAGCGCCGCGGCCGACATCATCTGGCCGGGCTGGCAGTAACCACACTGAGCCACGTCATGCTCTAACCACGCCTCTTGCACTGGGTGCAATTCAGCGGCGTTGTAAGCCAAGCCTTCAATGGTCGTCACAGGCATATCGCCAAGCGCCGAGATCGGCAATTGGCAAGAGCGAACCGCCGCACCATTCACATGCACGGTACACGCACCACAGGCACCGGCACCGCAACCAAATTTGGTTCCTACGTAGTTCAGTTCGTCGCGTAACACCCACAATAATGGCGTATCAGGGTCGACGTCGACCGACACCGCACGATTGTTTACCGTCAGTTGGAAAGTTGCCATGGAGAACCTCTTATTATGAATAATGAGAGCCATCTTATAGCAAACAGAAGAAAGGTATTGTATGAAAAATTATGTGGCACTTATGAATATAACTCATAAGTGCCGAATCGAAGGCTAACGCTTAGTGGTTGGCTTTTTCTTGTCGCGCATTTGCTTTAAGCGACGCTCTTTAGCCGCCTTTTGTGAATTGGCTGGGGCCTTTTTGCTGGCAAAGGGGTTTTCCGAACCTTTAAACTCGATCCGCATGGGTGTGCCCGACAATTTGAGTTCACGGCGGAAGACCTTTTCCAAGTAGCGTTTATAGGCCTCGGGGACTTTGTCGATTTGATTGCCGTGAATCACGATAATCGGCGGGTTGTGGCCACCGGCGTGGGCGTAGCGCAATTTAATTCGGCGACCATTGATACTGGGCGGTTGGTGCTCAAAGATAGCCCCTTCCAAAATTTGGGTCAGCTTGTGGGTACCAAATCGCGCCGTGGCGGAACGGAAGGCCTCGTCGATCGACTTGTATAACACCCCTACCCCAGAACCGTGCAAGGCCGAGATAAAGTGGATATCCGCATAATTGGCAAATACCAAACGTCGTTCGATATCGGCTTTGATACGGCCGCGCTGGTACTCATCTAAGCCATCCCACTTATTGATGGCAATCACCAGGCCACGACCGTTTTCGATGGCGAAACCCAGCATGTGCAGGTCTTGGTCCACCAAACCCTCGCGGGCATCCATCACCACCACCACGACATTGGCGTCTTGTACCGCTTGCAGGGTTTTAATGATGGAAAATTTTTCGACCGTCTCTTTGACGTTCTTGCGACGGCGCACACCGGCGGTATCAATAATGGTATAGGGCTGTTCGTTGCGCTCGTAGTCGATGTAAATACTGTCACGCGTGGTGCCAGGCATATCAAACACTACCACCCTATCCTCGCCCAACAGGCGATTCACCAGGGTCGATTTACCGACATTGGGGCGACCAATAATCGCCATTTTGATACGGTCGTCGCGGCTCGCTTCTTCCTCGGGATCGATCTCGGGAAAATCGCGCAACGCCTCTTTCATCAATGGGCGAATACCCGTGCCCTGCGCCGCGGCGATAGGAAAGACCGATTCCACACCCATGGCGTAAAAGTCAGCCAGTGCCTGATTGGGATCTACCCCATCGGTTTTGTTAACCACCAAGAAAAAGGGCTTTTCTTGACGGCGTAGGCGCTGCGCAATCTCTTGATCAACGCCAGTCATGCCCTCGCGACCGTCGACCAAAAAGAACACCGCATCGGCCTCGTCGATGGCCTGATAGCTCTGCTTGGCCATCATCTCATCGATGCCGGTCTCACCGCCGAGAATACCGCCAGTGTCGACCAACAAGAAGCGCTTGCCGTCGTATTCCGCCTCGCCGTATTTACGATCGCGGGTCAGACCTGAATAGTCTGCTACCAGTGCATCGCGGGTACGCGTCAAGCGATTAAAGAGGGTTGATTTACCCACATTGGGGCGACCAACCAAGGCGATCACAGGTAACATAAACTGATTCTTTCCGTCGATTACTTAACTTTCAAGGCCGCCAAACGACCACCATTGCCGAACACGTACAACACGTCGCCATCGACAATCATGGGGGCACGCACACCATCACCGTCGATGCGGATGCGACCGGCCATGTGGCCGTCCACCTGCGACAGGAAGTGCACATAACCTTCAAAATCGCCTACCGCAACGTAGGAACTGATCGCGGCCGGATCCGACAAGCGGCGGCGCGCCAATTCTGTGCGCTGCCAGCGGATGTCACCGTTGGCTTCCGCCAAGGCGATGATCGAACCGTCAGCGTCGCTGATATAAATATTGCCAAAACCGTTAGCGAGACCGCTGTAGCTTGACGCTGGCTCAGACCAAATCACACGGCCATTGCTAGGCTCAATCGCCATGGCGTTGCCCTGGTAGCTAACCACGTAGATCAAATCGTTGCGGTACAACAAGCTGCCGTCGATATCGACGATACGGTCGAGTTCAGAACGGCCTTTCGGAATCGCCACACGGCGCTCCCAACGAATTTTGCCATCGTTAGCATCGAGAGCGACGACTTTACCGCTCGAAAAACCAGCCACGACGGTATCATTGATTAGCAGCGGTGTACTCACAGAGCGCATGGTCAACACCGGCACGGTGGTCACGAACTCCCACATCTCTTCGCCATTGCCAGCATCTAAGCCCAGCAGGCGACCGTCGAGGGTTTGCACCACAGCGACAGACGCATTGGCAGCAACAGGTGACAACACTTCAGCGCCGACATTGTGACGCCACAGTTCGCTACCGTTATCGCTATTCAGGGCAATCACGTCACCCGATACAGCGGCTACGAACAGGCGCCCTTCAGCGACACTCACACCGCCCGATAACGCGGTATCGAGATCGCGCGACCAGACACGGCGGCCATTGGTTTTGTTGAGCGCTACGACATCGCCGCTGTTGCTAGCAGCATAGATCAAACCACCCGACAACACGGGTTGCAGGCGGTTGTAGATATCGCCCTGACCATTGCCAACGTTTTCACTCCACAGCGTCTTAAGCGTGACTTCGGCCTTGAAGTCGATCAATTCGGCCGGCGGCAAGACTTTCTCGTCGTTGCTACTGCAGGCAATGAGAACGCTCGCCAGGGCGAGCAGGACAAGGCGTTTAATAGCCATTAGGCATTGTCTCCAGCAGTCGTTGAGGCAAGCGACTCAATTTTGATACGCAGCAAGGGGCTTGGACGCAGCATATCGTCACCGGCAACCATGCTCTGTGCTTCTTCGTAAGCTGCAGCCGCAGCGCTGTTGTCGCCTTGGGCGGCCAGTACGTCACCGCGCAATTCAGCGGCTTGGGCAGCGTATTGCTGCATGTCACCACTCAAGGTGCTCAGCGCCGCGCTATAGTTTTGCTGCGAAAACTGCACCTTAGCCAAACGCAAGTTAACCAGTGCAGCCATTTCAGCGCCTAGCTTTTGACCTTGCAATTTAACAAGAGCGTCAGCCGCCTTGTCGAAATCACCGCTGTCCATCGCCAAACGTGCACTCGCCAAGGCCGCCAGCTGGTCGTACGCCGTGCCTGCGTATTGCTCGCTGAGTTGACCCACCAGAGTGCCGGCCGTTGCGCGCTGGCTATCACTCAGGTTGGGAGTCGACATCAAGGTCAACAACTCTTGATAGATGGATGACGCGGCCTCTTTTTCAGCTTGCTGCTGGTCTTGCCAGAAACGCCAGCCGAACGACACGGCCACTGCCAGCGCAATGGCAATAATCGTGCTGGTGCCATTTTCTTGCCACCAGCGCTTGAGGGCTTCTACCTGTTCTTCTTCAGTGCGATAGTCTTCCAAAATATTCTCCGTTATTGCTGTGTCAGCAAGACTTGCAGGGCATTTGCCATATCTTCACGCGCCACAATTTGCTGTTCAAGCGAGGCGTCGCGCAAAGGTTTAATTAATACTGTATTGTCCGACAGTTCTCGCTCGCCGACAATCACCGCGAAACGCGCACCGCTTTTATCAGCGCGCTTCATTTGGCTCTTAAAGGAGCCACCACCACAGTTGGCGACACATTGTACGCCAGGCAGGGCTTGGCGCAAACCTTCTACCAACGCCATAAGCTGCACACCGACTTTGTCATCCGGCACCATCACGAACACATCCGGCCCTGCATCGACATTGTCTGGGTAAGCGTCAAGGGTCTCTAGTAACAAGGTGCAACGCTCGATACCCATGGCGAAGCCCACCGCGGGGGTATCGCGCCCACCCAACTGTTTCACTAATCCATCGTAGCGGCCTCCGGCACAAACTGTACCTTGAGCACCCAACTGGTCGGTTACCCATTCAAACACGGTGTTGCAGTAGTAATCCAAACCGCGTACCAGTCGTTGGTTAATCTCGTACTTCACGCCACAGGCGTCGAGAATGTCACACACACCGCGGAAGTGAGCCATGCTTTCTGCGTCGATATAGTCGTGCAGTTTGGGCGCACCTTCCAACAAGGCCTGGGTATTGGGGTCCTTGCTGTCGAGGATTCGCAATGGGTTGCTATCGAGACGACGCTGGCTATCTTCATCGAGCTCTGACTTGCGGCCCGAAAGGTATTCCACCAGTGCCGCTCCGTAGTCACGACGGTTTTCAGAGCTACCAATGGTGTTCAATTGTAAGGTCAGGTGCTCGCTAATACCCAATTCGCGCCAGAAACGCGCGGAAATCAGAATGACTTCGGCGTCGATATCAGGCCCCTGCATACCAAACGTTTCAACGCCGAGCTGGTGAAACTGACGCAGACGACCTTTTTGAGGGCGTTCGTAGCGGAACATTGGGCCCATGTACCACAGGCGCTGGGTTTGGTTGTAGAGCAAGCCGTGCTCTTCACAAGCGCGTACGCAGCACGCAGTTCCCTCGGGACGCAGCGTGAGACTGTCGCCATTGCGGTCGTCAAAGGTATACATTTCTTTTTCAACGATGTCGGTCACTTCACCAATCGAGCGCTTAAACAGCTCGGTGCGTTCCAGCACAGGGAAGCGGATTTCGTCGTAGTTATAGCTGGTCAAGATGCGTGCCAGCGTTGATTCGAGGTATTGCCAGCGCACAGTTTGGCCAGGCAAATTGTCGTTCATGCCACGAATGGCGGTAATTTTTGCCACGTTGTTTTTCCGGTTTATTGCTTCGCGATGAGGTCTTTGTCGGCGGCTTCTTTTTCCGCGACGCGCTGGCGAATCATGCTTTCTAAGCGATCCACCAAGCCCTCGTTGACCTGTTTGGTATTGGGTTTACCATCGACATAAATCAAATTGTTGGGGGTTCCACCGGTCAAACCGATATCGGCCTCGCGGGCTTCGCCGGGACCGTTAACCACACAACCAATTACCGCTACATCGAGGGTGGTGTTGACGTCGTCCAAGCGCGACTCCAACTCGTTCATGGTTTTCACCACATCGAAGTTTTGTCTTGAACAACTGGGACAGGCAATAAAGTTAATGCCCTTGGTGCGCAGTTTAAGGCTGCGCAGAATATCGAAACCGACTTTGATCTCCTGCACGGGGTCTGCCGCCAACGACACCCGCAAGGTATCGCCGATGCCATCCATCAGCAGCATGCCAAGGCCAACTGAAGATTTCACGGTACCCGAGCGAAGACCACCCGCCTCGGTAATCCCTAGGTGCAATGGCTGTTCGATTTGGCTGGCGATCTGACGGTAGGCCGCCACGGTCATGAAGACATCCGACGCTTTCAAACTGAGCTTGAAGTCGGGAAAGTTCATCCGATCGAGGATATCGATGTGGCGCATCGCTGATTCCACGAGGGCCGCGGGGGTGGGTTCGCCGTATTTTTTCTGCAGGTCCTTTTCCAAGGAGCCGGCATTAACGCCAATGCGGATAGGGATGCCGCGGTGACGAGCCGCTTCAACGACTTCGCGCACGCGGTCTTCACGACCGATATTACCGGGGTTAATTCGCAAGCAATCGACACCGTACTCGGCGACTTTTAAGGCAATTTTGTAATCGAAGTGAATGTCGGCCACCAAAGGTACCGGGGACTGCTGCTTGATCAGTTTAAACGCTTCAGCCGCTTCCATCGAAGGCACGGAAACGCGTACGATGTCTGCACCGGCGTCCGCCAAGGCTTGAATTTGACCCACCGTTGCTGCTACGTCGCAAGTTTCGGTGTTGGTCATACTCTGCACCGAAATCGGGGCGTCGCCACCCACCGGCACATTGCCCACCATAATTTGACGTGATTTTCGACGCGTAATCGGCGAAGTAAACTGCATAATTCTCTCGTTTAAGGTACTGTAATTTCGGCGTAGCCGTTGCGGGCATAGCTGTAATTCAACGGGCGCCCATTGTAACTCAAAGCCACGCCGCGGCCATCACCAATGATGACACTAAAGGGCGCATCGCCTTCGACACGGAGCTCGCGCCCCTCCCGAACCAGATCGGCAAACAAACGCTCGCCACTGGCGTCGCGTACTTCGATCCAGCTATCGCCACTAAGTTCAAAATCCAAGCGATCACGCAGTACAACCGGCTCGCTTTCCACACCAGGCTCAGTGGCCTTTACAACGGCTGCCACATCCAGCGCAGAGGTCTCTTCTTGCGCTTGCTCTGTTTCAGTCTCACCCGCCACACGGGTGGCTTCATCTTCTGGATCAACCAATGTCGGCACTGGCAGCTCCTCAGGGAGTTTCAACAGCGCCGGCTGACTTGACGCTTCAGGCTGGCTGTTAAAAACACTTTCCAACAAACCTGTTTGCATCACCACACCAACAATGGCGGCGACCAATATCACCACTATCGATGCGCTTAGTAACGCTTTCCAAGCCTTGCGCGAGCTCCTACTAGGCATAACCATATGGGTCTTTGCCAACCGCCCAGGCTTTTTCACCACGTGCCCCGCCACCTTAGTTTCGGCGGGCGCATAGCGGCTGTTATAGATACTGACTATATGGTCAGCATCCAAGCCCAGGTGCTCTGCGTAGCGACGAATGTAGCCGCGTACGAAAGTCGTGCCATTGAGCACATCGTCAAACCGGTCTTCCTCAATGGCGCGCAGGTTCGACAATAAAATATGTAGTGTATTGCTGACCTCTTCTAGGCTCAGCCCTTTTGCTTCACGACCTGCTGTAAGCAATTCGCCCGGCGTAGGTGGTACTTCGGTGATGTTGTCATCACTCATCGTTATTGTCCTTTTTTGTTATTGTTAGACGGGGGTTAATGGCTGTTTTGGTATTCGCGATACTCCGCTGAATTGCCGTACAGACTAGATAGTTTAATGGCCATTGAGGCCGCATCGTTTTGACGCCCTTGGGCTTCGGCAATTTTAATACCCAGCAACAAACTGGCGGCGCTCTCGTTATTGCTCATATTGAGACGCTGCCAATAGTTGTAGGCCATGCTAATACTACCGGCGTCGTAGTGCATCAAACTGGTGTAATACAGTGCCACGGGGTGCAAGCGATTAAAACGCAACACCTTGGCAAACAAATCGGCGGCCGCTGCGCTATCGTTTAATTCACGCTTACAGACCGCCAATGAGACCATTGCGTCGGTTCTGTTTTCATACAGCACATCATCCACCACGCGCTGAAATTGCACAGCGGCATCGTCATAACGCTGCTGAGACATCAAGAAGGACGCGTAGTTATTGCGATAGCGTGAGTTATTCGGCTCGCGGCTGAGGGACTTTTGAAAATATTCATCTGCCAGGGCCATTTCGTCAGTCGCCATGAACATCAATGCCAAGGCATCGTGCACTTCGGCGGACTCGGGTGCCATTTTCAAGGCATCGCGCAAATGAAAACGCGCGCGTTCGAAGTTGCCGTTCTGAATGTAGCTTTTACCGAGCTGAATTTTTTTGTGCAGAACGTCTGGGTTGTCAGAGGTGCTGGTTTTGACATTGCTTGTACCACCACACGCCACCAAACCGGCGATCACTACTAGCATCGCGGCTTTGCGAAGCGTAAGTGAAAAGCGCTTAGTCATTGATAATGCGAACCACCTGTTCATCATTATTTTTTCCCAGTTGTTGTTTGTAGCGCTCACTGCGGCGCGTTTTATCTTGGAAGTTACCCACTAACTGGCCACATGCCCCGTCGATATCCTCGCCACGGGTTTTACGCACGGTGACCACAAATCCTGCTTTGGTCAACGATTCCCAAAAACGCTGCACCGCATTGCGACTGGGGCGCTCATAGCCTGAGCCAGGAAACGGGTTAAAGGGTATCAGATTGATCTTACAAGGGAAATCGGCAAGTAGCTGCGCCAACTCACGCGCGTGCACAGGTTGATCATTAATGCCCGCTATCAGTGTGTATTCAACGGTAACCACTCGGCGGGTATCGCTTTGCCCGCCGATGTACTCGTAGGCCGAGCGCAGCAGCTCTGCGATGGGATATTTTTTGTTGATGGGCACCAACTGGTTGCGCAACTCATCATTGGGCGCGTGCAGTGAAATCGCCAACGAGGCTTCAGAAACGGCAGCCAGTTTATCCAGCGCAGGCACCACGCCAGAGGTCGACAGGGTCACACGGCGCTTAGAAATACCGTAGCCGTTGTCATCCATCATTAAGGTCATGGCATCGACGACGTTGTCGAAGTTCAGGAGGGGCTCACCCATTCCCATCATGACCACATTAGTCACAGCACGGCCCTTGGTCGTACCGAAACTGTTAAAAGAATTGTTTGCCAACCACACTTGGCCGATGATTTCGGCAGCACTCAGGTCGCGTTGAAAGCCCTGCTTACCGGTTGAACAAAAACTGCAGTCCAAGCTGCAACCCACCTGGGATGAAACACACAACGTGCCGCGCTCACCCTCGGGAATGTAGACGGTTTCCACCATGCTATTTTCACCGACGCGGATAACCCACTTGCGGGTGCCGTCTTTCGAATCGGCCTGCGACAGCATTTCAGGGGGGCGGATTTCGGCGACGTCAGCGAGCTTCTCGCGCAGCGCCTTAGACATGTCCGTCATGGCATCGAAATCGATCACACCACGGTGGTGGATCCACTTCAACACCTGACGGGCACGGAAAGGTTTTTCGCCGAGATCCGCGAAGAAGGCTTCCATTTTCGCAGGGCTTAAACCCAGCAAGTTGACCTTAGCAGTACTCACCGAAAAACCTCACTTGAGATTAGCCGCGGGGGCAAATCTCGTTATCAGCAAAGAAGTAAGCCACTTCGCGCGCTGCAGAAGTGGTTGAATCTGAGCCGTGTACAGCGTTAGCGTCGATAGACTCAGCGAAGTCAGCGCGAATGGTGCCAGCTTCAGCTTCTTTAGGGTTGGTAGCGCCCATCAGTTCGCGGTTTTTCAGAACAGCGTTTTCGCCTTCCAACACTTGAACAGTCACAGGACCAGAGGTCATGAAATCAACCAGGGCACCAAAGAAAGGACGTTCTTTGTGCTCAGCGTAGAAGCCTTCAGCTTGCTCGCGAGACAGGTGCAACATTTTAGATGCAACGATTTGCAGACCCGCTTTTTCAAAGCGGCTGTAGATTTCGCCGATAACATTTTTTGCAACTGCGTCGGGTTTTACGATTGAAAGCGTACGTTCGATGGCCATGTAAGTTGTCTCCAAGCCTAAAAGTTAAAAAACCATTGCCGCTTATGGCGGCGCATAAAAGGCCGCAATTTTACGCGACTCAGCCCGTATTAGCAAAGCCTAAACCTACAAAATCAGTTTTATTTTCACGCCTTCAATGCAGCACGATAACGGCCTTTGCGTGTTACAATCCACCACCTTAATACCTAGCCGTGGAGTGTGCATTGCGAATCTTGTTGGCCCCAATGGAGGGGGTAGTCGATCACACCATGCGCGACATGCTGACCACCTTTGGCGGCATTGACCGCTGCGTCACTGAGTTCGTCCGCGTCACCAGCGCCCTGCTCCCCAAAAAAACCTACCTGAGGCTTTGCCCAGAACTTGCCAATGGTTGCAAAACGCCCGCTGGCACGCCGGTCTACGTGCAACTTTTGGGCAGCGACCCTGAATGCATGGCCGCCAATGCGGTGCGCGCCGCAGAAATGGGCGCACTCGGCGTCGATCTCAACTTCGGCTGCCCAGCCAAAACCGTTAATAACAGCGATGGTGGCGCCGCCCTCCTGCGCACACCAGAGCGCCTCTATAACGTTGTCAGCGCCGTTCGCCGCGCGGTACCAAGCCATGTGCCGGTGACCGCCAAGATGCGGCTAGGCTATGCCGATAAGCTATTGGCCAAGGAAAATGCCCTGGCCTGCAACGATGGCGGCGCCGCGGAACTGGTGGTACACGCGCGCACCAAAACTGACGGCTACAAGCCACCCGCCTACTGGGAAGATTTAATTGCGCTGCGTGAAGCTATTGATATTCCACTTATCGCCAACGGCGAAGTGTGGACAGCGGAACAATTTCACCGTTGCCGCGATGTCAGCGGCTGCGAGGACGTCATGATTGGGCGCGGTATGGTAGCCAACCCCGGCTTAGCCGCTCAAATTGTCAACGGCAGTGAACGCATGGCTTGGCGCGAGATCATCCCTCTGCTGATTCGCTTTCAAGAATACACTGTGGAGACTTACGAACCACGCTATACAGCGAACCGAATAAAACAATGGTTGAACTATCTGACAAGCAACTATACTGAAGCTGTTACGTTGTTCGAACAAATAAGAAAGATCCGAGACGGCCAGCAAGTCCTCGACATCCTGCTTAGCGAGGCTACTTGATTCTAATAAATAGGACAAAAACGGCTTGTTAGTTTCGTTTTTAACGAAAGTTTTTGTTGGCATTCTTTAGTTTAGAGGTTTATTATTTAAGGAAATACTAATATGTATCAGCAACAGGACGGTGCAATGAACATTCTAGCCAGCGACATACCCACCAAGGATGCCACCTGTCACCACGATCATCGTGTCAGTTGCAGTAACTGTCGCCTAGGCAGTTTGTGTCTCCCCATTGCTGTTAGCGCCGAAGATATTGAGCAAATTGACAACATCGTTTTGCGCTCGCGCCCCATCGACAAGGGCAACTACCTATTCAATCAAGGCGATAAGTTCAAATCGATCTTTGCGGTTCGCTCAGGGGCTATCAAAACCTACAGCCTTTCGCCTAGCGGCAAAGAACAAATTAACGGTTTTTACATGCCCGGCGAAATTTTTGGCATGGACGGTATCTCTGACTTTTCCCACGCCAGCTCGGCTGTCGCCCTTGAGCGCAGCGCGGTTTGCGAAATCCCCTACGACTCGCTTGGCAAACTCAGCAACGCACTACCCTCACTGCAACGTCACTTCATGCAGTTAATGAGCCGTGAAATTGCCAACGACCAAAAACTGATTAGTTTGCTGGGTAAAAATTCCGCCGATGAGCGCATTGCGGCGCTGATCCTGAGCCTGTCTGCCCGCAACGTTCGCCGCAAATTTTCCGCCACCGAATTTAGACTCCCCATGTCACGCACAGATATTGCCAACTACCTTGGCCTTACCATCGAGACAGTGAGTCGTATTTTGTCGAAATTTTCTAAACAAGGTGTCATCGAATTGCAAAACAAAGAGCTCAAAATTATCGACATGGAAAAAATTCGCGAAATCGCCGGCATTGAATAGCAAAAATCTCGGTCGGTTTGACATGCGTCAAGTCGGCCACACGCTTCTGCTTTTACAATCCATTTGCTAAAAATTTCTAAAAACTGTCTGAGGAAAGACAATGTTCAAATACCTGATCAGTATTTTGCTTAGTCCCAAGTCGACTTGGGATAAAGTCGCCAATATGCCTAAAGATGCTGCCGACCTCGGTATGATCTACAGCGTGTTGCTGGCCATTATCCCCGCCGCGGCTTTTTATTATGGCACCACCCAGGTGGGATGGACGGTGGGCGACGGCCTGCCAACCAAACTGACCACCGAAAGCGCCAATCGCATGATTCCACTGTTCTACCTCGCTCAAGTGGGCGCTATTTTTGGCATTGGCTGGTTCATTCACTGGATGTCTGCCACCTATGGTGCTGACTCGTCATTGACCAAGGGCATTCGCATCGCCGGTTTGACCGCGACCCCCTTATTCTTAGCGGGCATTGTGGGTATCACTCCCCAATTAATGGTCGATTTTACCGTCGGCATTATCGCTGTCAGCTGGTCGACATACCTTCTTTACATCGGTATCCCCCGCGTGATGCGCATCCCCGAAGAGCGTGGCTTTTTGTTTTCAAGCGCCATCATCGCGGTGTGCTTAGTGGCCATCGTGGTCATTCTAGGTGCGTCAGTGATCCTTTGGGATATGGGCGCCGCCCCCGCGTTTACAGATTAATTTTTAAAACTTAGGACATCACTCATGAGTCATACGCCTATCGAACATCCCGAATACAGCATGGACGTGGTGAAGAAATTCGCCATCATGACTGTCGTTTGGGGCATTGTGGGCATGTTTGTCGGTGTTTTCATCGCCGCCGAACTTGTCTGGCCCGACATCAACATGCACCTGCAATGGTTTCACTTCGGTCGCCTGCGCCCGCTGCACACCAACGCGGTTATTTTCGCTTTCGGCGGCTGCGCCCTGATGGCCACCTCGCTGTATGTGGTTCAACGCACCTGCTATGCGCGCCTTATCTCTGACAAGTTGGCTAACTTTGTCTTTTGGGGTTGGCAACTGGTTATTGTATTGGCCGCCATCACACTTCCCTTGGGCTACACCAGCTCAAAGGAATACGCCGAATTGGAATGGCCCATCGATATCTTGATTGCCATCGTTTGGGTTGCCTACTCGGTGTTGTATTTCGGCACCATTGCAAAGCGCAAGACCAGCCACATCTATGTTGCTAACTGGTTCTTTGGTGCCTTCATTATCACCGTGACCGTGCTGCACGTTATTAATAGCGCCGTTTTGCCTGCCACCATGTGGAAGTCTTACTCCATGTATGCTGGCGCGACAGACGCCATGATCCAGTGGTGGTATGGCCACAACGCGGTTGGTTTCTTCCTGACCGCCGGCTTCTTGGGCATGATGTACTACTTCGTTCCCAAGCAGGCTGAACGCCCTGTTTACAGCTATCGTCTGTCTATCGTGCACTTTTGGGCACTGGTTGGCGTCTACATTTGGGCCGGCCCTCACCACCTGCACTACACCGCTCTGCCCGATTGGACCCAGAGCCTGGGCATGATTATGTCTCTGATCCTGTTGGCGCCCAGCTGGGGCGGTATGATCAACGGCATGATGACGCTGTCAGGCGCATGGCACAAACTGCGCACCGACCCCGTGTTGCGCTTCTTGGTGGTATCGCTGTCGTTCTATGGCATGTCGACCTTCGAAGGCCCCATGATGTCGATCAAGACCGTTAACGCCATGTCGCACTACACCGACTGGACCATTGGTCACGTTCACTCTGGCGCGCTCGGCTGGGTCGCCATGATCAGTATTGGTTCGATTTACCACTTGATCCCGGTGTTGTTTAACAAAGAAGGCATGTACAGCGTTCGCCTGATCAATATCCACTTCTGGATGTCGACCATTGGCACCGTGCTTTACATTGCAGCCCTCTGGGTTAACGGTATTCTGCAAGGCTTGATGTGGCGCGCCTACAACGCCGACGGCACATTGACTTATAGTTTCGTAGAATCGGTGGAAGCTAGCTATCCGGGCTACATCGTACGTTTCATTGGTGGCGCTATTTTCTTGGGTGGTATGTTCTTGATGGCCTACAACGTCTGGAAAACCATTCAACAAGAAGAAAAATCTAGCGATACCCTGGTTGTGAAAGGAGCCGCCTAATGAATCACGAATACATCGAAAAGAACCTTCCCTTGATGATCGTGCTCACCGTGGTAGCGATCAGCTTTGGCTTCTTGGTTGAAATTGTCCCCTTGTTTTTTAGCAAGAACACCAACGAGCCTATCCAAGGCTTGAAACCGCTGACAGCACTGCAACTTGAAGGTCGTGACATTTACATTCGCGAGGGTTGCAACACCTGCCACTCGCAGATGATTCGTCCCTTCCGTGCGGAAACCGAACGCTATGGTCACTATTCAGTGGCCGGTGAATCGGTTTATGACCGCCCCTTCCTGTGGGGTTCAAAACGCACTGGGCCTGATCTCGCTCGCGTAGGCGGCCGCTACTCTGATGAGTGGCACAAGGCTCACCTGTACAACCCACGTGACGTCGTCCCCGAGTCAAACATGCCAGCCTTCCCCTGGTTGTTTGAGCAGCGCATCAAGGCAGAGGATACGCCTAAGAAGATTGCCACACTGCAAAAACTTGGCGTGCCTTACACCGACGAAGATATTGCCGGTGCGAGTGATGCGGTCATGGTGAACGGTCAGCCTGCCTATGAAATTGATGCATTGGTGGCTTACCTGCAAAACCTCGGCCTGCTGCTGAAGTACAAGCGTTAATACTATGTCTTTTGATATCAATACATTGCGCTCGCTTTCTACGGTCTTGGCCTTTCTTGCCTTTGTAGGCATTTTTTGGTGGACCTTCAGCAGCAAGCGCAAACAATCATTTGATGATGCGGCGAACATTCCCTTTAGAGATTCGATAACAACCGAACGCAAAGAGAAACACGACGCAGAACAACAACGAGGAAATGAGCATGACTAGTTTTTGGAGTGGTTGGGTAATCTTATTGACCACCGTTAGCATTGCGCTGGTCTCCTGGATCTTATTTGCCAACCGCAAGACTGAAGTGCGCGATGAAAACGACCGCACCACAGGTCACGTATACGACGGCATCGAAGAATACGACAACCCACTGCCCGCTTGGTGGTTTAAGATGTTTGTCATCACCATTGTGTTTGGTATTGGCTATCTTATTGCCTACCCAGGCATGGGTAACTTCAAAGGCGTACTGGGTTGGACATCGGTAGGCCAGTGGCAAAGTGAAATGGACTACGCCGCGGAGCGTTTACAACCCATTCTCGATGGCTACGCGGCGACTGACATGGATGAACTGGCGTCAAACCCCGCAGCCATGAAGATGGGCGCACGCATCTTTGCTAACAACTGTGCCCAGTGTCACGGTTCGGACGCGCGCGGTGCCTATGGCTTCCCCAACTTGACCGACAGCGACTGGTTGTACGGTGGCGATCAGCAGACCCTTATGACAACCATTCTGCACGGCCGTCAAGCCGCCATGCCAGCGTGGCAAACCATTCTGGGTGATGAGGGTATCAAAAACGTCGCTGCCTACGTGATTAGTTTGTCTGGTCGCCAAGCGGATCCCGAACGCGTTGCAGCGGGTCAGCCTCAATACATGGCCATGTGTGTGGCGTGTCATGGGCCAGATGGCACAGGTAATAAGTTCATGGGCGCCCCCAACTTGACCGACAACGTGTGGCTCTATGGCGGCTCTCCCGCCATGATCGAACACACGCTTCGTGCCGGCCGCAACGGTCGCATGCCCGCCTTCAAGGATCTGCTGCAAGAACAGAAGATCCACGTCGTGGCGGCCTACGTTAAGAGCTTAAGCAACAAGTAATCTCTTGCGTGTCGGGGCGGTATTTGCCGCCCCCACTTTCTCTTCCCAAGCAGCTAAAGGACAATTCAAGTGTCTGACAAAATCCCCCTGCATGAAGTTTCCGAGTTCGCCCCCGCCGAAGTTAGCGAGGTCGACCTGTATGAAAAACGCGAAAAGATTTATACCCGAAAAATAGAAGGCTTCTTCCAGCGCGTGCGTCTGTTCACTGGCTGGCCGCTTCTGCTTGGTTACTTTCTGCTACCTTGGATCAACTGGGGGGAACGCCAATCGGTACTGTTTGACCTACCGGCAAGGAAATTCCACATCCTCGGCCTGACCTTCTGGCCACAGGATATGAGCATGCTGGCCTGGGTGTTGATCATCGCTGCGTGGTCGCTGTTCTTTGTCACGGTATGGGCCGGCCGCGTCTGGTGTGGCTACACCTGCCCGCAGACAGTGTGGACCAGTATTTTTATGTGGGCCGAGCAGTTTGCCGAAGGCACCCGCAACCAGCGCATGAAGCTGGATAAATCGCCCATGAGTTTCAACAAAGTGTGGCGCAAATCGCTCAAACACGTCATGTGGATGGGATTCGCGGCCCTCACTGGCGTCACCTTTATTGGTTACTTCACCCCGATTCGCGAATTGATTCCCGATCTGCTGGGTATGCAAGCCAACATGTGGGCGGTGGCATTTACTATTTTCTTCACCCTAGCGACTTACATTAACGCCGGCTACATGCGTGAACAGGTGTGTCTGTATATGTGCCCCTACGCGCGCTTTCAGTCGGTCATGTTCGACGCCGACACCCTGATTGTGAGTTACGACACGGCCCGTGGCGAACCGCGCGGAGCGCGCAAACGTAACGAAGCCAAGCCCGAGGACAAAGGCGACTGTATCGATTGCGAACTGTGTGTCCAGGTCTGCCCGACGGGTATCGACATTCGCAACGGTCTGCAGTACGAATGCATTACCTGTGCACTGTGTATCGACGCCTGTAACTCGGTGATGGATAAAATGGGGTACGACAAGGGCCTAATTCGCTACACCAGCGAAAACGCCCTGAACGGCAAGGAAGTGCATTGGCTGAGACCGCGGCTGATCGGTTACGCGGTAGGTATTTTAGTGATGGTAATCGCCTTTGGCGTACGTATTTACCTGCGTACCCCGCTAGAGGTCGACGCCATTCGCGACCGCAACAGCCTTTACACCACCAATAACATGGGGATGATCGAAAACATCTACACCCTCAAGATCATCAACATGGATGACCAACCGCACCGTTTCGTGGTGAGTGCCAGCGGCATCAAGGAATTAGCCATTAGCGGCAACAACACCATCGAGGCGCCAGCCGGTGAAATCGTTGAGTTACCGCTGCGTCTGGAAGCTGATCCAGCATTCCTGCGCGAGACCTCGACCGAAATTGAATTCTCAGTCAGCAGCGAATCTGGTAACTTGTCAGCGACTTCAGAAAGCCGCTTCTTAGGCCCAAGGACAATGTAATGCAACAAGAATCAGCCCCCTGGTATAAGCACTTTTGGCCCTGGTTCATCATTTGTTTGATGGGCACCGCGGTGACCGCCAGCTTGATTACGGTGTATATAGCCATCGACGGCAGTGACGATGTGGTAAGCGACACCTACTACAAAGATGGCTTGGCGATTAACCAGTTACTCGACCAAGACAAATTGGCCAATGAGCTGGGCTTTTCAGCCCAGATCACTCTGGGAAGCGACGCCACTGTGGCGGTACTAAATAGCAACGGGGCGCTACCAGAGCAAGTCATTTTGAAGTTGCTGCACCCCGCCAGTGACGAACTGGATCAAAACGTGTTTCTGTTCCACGAAGGCAATGGCAACTACCGTGGCGCCGGCACCCTACCCGACCAGCGCTATTATGTGCAGCTGACGGGCAGTGACAACGGCCGACCCTGGCGTTTATCGGGCGAATACCAACCCGGCCTTGCGGTGCTATCACTGCAATAGGTGCTCATGACCCACTGCTACCACTGCAACGACGTCATTCCCAATAACGTATCGATCACCGCCCATATCGATGGAGAAGATCGCCCGATGTGCTGCTACGGATGCAAAGCCGTAGCAGAAACCATCGCCGACGCTGGCTTGAAACAGTACTACCAGTACCGCACCGCCCCCGCCGCCAAGGCGTCGCCAGAACAACGTGAAGACTTTGCGCTTTACGATCAATCCGCCTTTAACCGCGAATTCGTGAAGACGGAAGACAACGGTGTGCAGTGCGCCGACATTCTGATCGAGGGCGTTAGCTGTGCAGCCTGTACTTGGCTGATCGAAAACGCCCTACAGTCCGAAGCTGGCTTAAACGATGTGCACCTCAACCTGCAAGACAAACGCTTGCGGGTGCGCTGGGACAGCTCTACGACACAATTATCTGCTTTGGTGAGCAAAGTCGCCGCACTAGGTTACAGCCCCAAGCCCTACCTGGCCGACACTCTAAAAGAAAGCCAGCGCCATGAGCACAGGCTGTTTCTAAAACGTTTGGGCGTAGCCTTTATCGGCATGATGCAAGTCGGCATGTTCGCCATCGGGCTTCACGCCGGTGATATCAGCGACATCTCGGTGGAGTATCGCGACTACTTGCGCTGGGTGAGCGCGCTAGTAGCCACGCCGGTAGTGTTTTACGCTGCCGGCCCCTTCTTCAGCAACGCTTGGCGCAGCTTACTGGCTAAATCGGCGGGGATGGATCTTCCTGTCAGCATCGCCATCGGTATTGCCTACCTGCTAAGCATGGTAGCGACCATTGCCGGCACAGGGGCTGTGTACTTTGATTCCATCATCATGTTTACCTTCTTGCTACTGCTCGGTCGCTACCTTGAAATGCGAGCCCGCCACCAATTGGGCGACCCGGCGACAGCCCTAAGGGCGATCCTCCCGCGCAGTGCCAGTGTCATTAGAGGCGAAGCTTCGCAACAAACCCACATCGCCACCGCCTTGGCCGATATTGCGGTAGGCGATCGCATCTTGATCAAACCGGGCGAGGTCATAGCGGTTGATGGCATCGTGAGGGATGGGCAGTCGAGTGTCGACGAATCCACCTTCACCGGCGAATCACTGCCGCAGTCCAAGGACGTGGGAGATACCGTGCTCGGCGGCACCATCAATATTGAATCGCCCCTACAAATTGAAGTCAGCCACAGCTTAGACAATTCGCGCTTACACGCGGTGTACGACATGTTGGTGACCGCCCAAGCCAACAAACCCAAGATTGCCGCTTTTGCCGATGCACTGGCGGTCAAATTCGTTACGACGATTTTACTCCTGGCCAGCGCCACCGCTGCGTATTGGTACAGCGTAGCGCCTCAGGACGCGGTGTGGATTGGGCTCTCTGTATTGGTTGTTAGCTGCCCCTGCGCATTGTCGCTGGCCACACCCACAGCACTTACGGCCGCCGTCACCCGCTTAAAGGCAATCGGTATGCTGGTGGTTGCGGGTGATGTGATCGATAAGTTCAAACACATCGACACGGTCATTTTCGACAAAACCGGCACCTTGACGAGCGGCCATATTCAGCTGACGCGTTGTGTGACTCAGGCAGAACTCGACGAAGAGACCTGTCTAGCACTCGCCAGCGCCATGGAACGGGACAGCGAGCACCCCATCGCCAAAGCATTCCACCACGTCAGCCCGCAAACCCTCGTGCTAGAAAAGCGCCGCAATGTCCCCGGCAGTGGTGTCGTGGCCATCCTCGATGGCCACGTATACCGACTGGGCCAGCCGGTGTTTTGCTGCGGCAACGAGCAAACACCACCCGCCGATGGACAGTGGGTCTGCCTTGCCCGCGATGGCGAACTGCTGGCGTGGTTTGGTCTTAGCGATAGCCTGCGTGGTCAAGCCGTCGCAACCGTACAAGCCCTGCAGCAACGCGGTTTACGGGTCGACATCCTCAGTGGTGACAGCGATAGCGCGGTAGCCAACGTCGCCAGTGAACTAGGTATTGAGCACTGGCGCGCACGGGTTAGCCCGGAGGAGAAGCTTGCCTATCTGCGGGAACTGCAGGCAAGCGGCAAACGCGTGCTCATGGTGGGCGATGGTATCAACGATGTTGGCGTATTGGCTGGGGCTGATTTATCGGTGGCCATGGGAATGGCAAGCGAATTGGCGAAAACCAACGCCGACCTCATTCTGCTCAACCCAGACCTTCGCACCCTCGATAACGCCATCGCTACGGCGGCACGCTGCCATGCGGTTATCAGGCAAAACATTGGCTGGGCGCTGATGTACAATGCCTGCGCCATCCCTCTCGCCATGATGGGCTGGGTGCTTCCCTACCAAGCCGCCATCGGCATGTCGCTCAGTTCGTTGGTGGTGGTGATTAATGCGTTAAGGTTCAAGGGCAAACAATGAACAGTCTGTATCTTCTCATTCCGATCGCCATCCTGTTCGCTATTGTGGTGATCGTGTTGTTATTTTGGTCTATCAACAGTGGCCAATACGACGACCTCGACAACGAGGCGAGCCGTATTTTGTTCGACGATGACAAGCCCACCAAAGACAAGGATGCGCAACCATGATCGAAGGATTTGCCGCCGCGGTATTGATGGGTTTGGCAGGCAGTGGCCACTGCATGGGTATGTGTGGCGGCATCGCTGCGGCCCTTGGCCAACAACAATCGACGGCAGTGCGAATTGCGCTGTTTAACCTCAGCCGCGTCGCCAGCTATGCCATCATTGCCGGGCTACTCGGCGGCGGCATCGCCGCGATCGGCGGCGATCTAAAGTCGCTCATGCCCGCCATGCGACTGTTTGCAGGTGTATTACTGATCGCCATGGGTCTATACATGTTAGATTGGTGGCGCGGGATTCAAATCCTCGAGCGTGGCGGCGCAGTTTTATGGCGTGGGCTGCAGCCCATTAGCCGACGCCTGATGGGACAGCGCTCCCCGTTAAGTACCGTGGCGCTGGGATTACTGTGGGGGTTTCTGCCCTGTGGGTTGGTCTATTCTGCGCTCAGCTGGGCCATTGCCTACAGTGGCGACAGTAACGCCGCTTGGTTAATGCTGGGCTTTGGCGTTGGCACCCTACCATCAATGTTAGCCGCCAGTTTCACCGGCGCTTGGTTACAAACACTGTTTAGACAGCGCTCCACCCGTCTGCTAGTGGCCGCCAGCATGATCCTGTTTGGGCTTTGGACCGCCGCTATGCCTATCATGAAAATGCTGGCGATGGGCCATTAAACGCTACCACCCGATCGGCCGCCGCTAGACAATCTGGTCGGTGCGCCACCATCAATATCGACAAACCCAAGCTAGGATCACGCAGCGCCGACATAAGGCGCTTTTCAGCTGGCACGTCGAGATGACTAGAGGCCTCATCGAGCAACAGCACCTTCGGTTTTTGGTAAAGCGCTCGGGCGATTTGTACGCGTTGATTCTGACCTGCACTCAAGGCGTGACCGTATTCGCCCACCACCGTATCGAGCCCCATAGGAAGATCTGCTAGCAGGCTATCAACGCCGGCAATACGGCACACCTGCAGTAACCACTGTGGATCCGGCGATGCGCTAAAACGGCAAATGTTATCACGCAGACTCCCACTCAGTAGGCTATCACCTTGCAACACCGCCGCCACATTGCGCCGCTCACACGACCAACGGATACAACCTGACTCGGTTTCTAATCCCAATAATTGGCGCATCAGGGTCGATTTACCGCCGCCACTGCGGCCGGCGATCGCGACGCATTCACCCTCAAAAAGCTCTAGCTCAAACGAGGCTTGAGAAACCCGCAACAATGCCTGTTGCGGGTGGCCAAACAGGAGGCAATCCGTCTGCCGCTCGGTCAGGGCGATATCTTCCAAACGTTCGCGATGCAAAGGCAGCATGCGCAGCGTAATGAGCGCACTGACCAAGCCTTGACTGGCCGTACTAAAACGCCCTTTGTATGCCAAAAAGGCAAACAACATCCCCACCGTGAGTTGATGTGCCATCACCGCCTGTGCCGCCAGGTACACTAACAGAATGTGCTCAGCCCCCTGCGCAGCCCGCAAAATAGTGTCTAGCCGAAGTTGCCAGAGCTTGGCCTGCACATCAGCACTGTTGAAGTCATTGAGCTTTTCACACCATTGAGCACTGCGTTCACTGCGCCAACCCAACTGAGCAATGGTTTGTATATAGGCCACGCTCTCGATGAAGTGACCATCCAAATCCGCGCGCTGCTGAATGGCTCGCTGCTGGGCGCGACGTATCCACCAACTACAAGCCCAAACAAGGCCCATGGATATGCCGCTGCTCACTAGCACCACCGCACTCAAGGTTGGGCTGTAGGCGAACATCGCTAGTATGGAAGCTAATGCCAGTACCCCGTCGACAAAGCTAACCGCCAACTGCTGGCTGAGCACTTCTCGGAAATAATCGATGGCATTGAAGCGCGACTGCACATCACCGATATGCCGCGCACTGAAAAACCGCAGTGGCAATGCCATCAAGTGATGAAATAAGCGCTCACCCAGCTGTAATTGCAAGGCGGCGGCGAACCTCAACACCGCGGTATCACGCAAGTATTGCAAGCCGGTTTGGAAGACCAATAGCAGCCCGAACCCCAGCGCGAGACTGCCTAACAAGGTGTGATCTAAACGCAGCACCACATCGTCGACCACCGTTTGAATATACAACGGCGCTAGTAACAAACAGGCCTGCAGGATAATCGACAACGCGACCAGCGCCCCTACCTGTGAGGCGACAGTCGGACTGTAGAGCAAACGGCGCAGAGATAATCGCGGCGGCTGCGGAATTGCAACCTTAGCCTCTTCCGGATCGAGAAGCATAGCGACCCCGGTAAAGTGACGTGACAGTTCTGTACGAGACAGCCAGCGTTCGCCGCGCGCGGGGTCGTGTATGACAAAGCGTCCAAAACGTTTCCCAACAAACACCACAAAGTGATTAAAATCCCAGTGCAAAACAACCGGACCACGTGCCTGTGACAATTGCGCCAACCCTATGCTGTAAACCTGGCCACGCAGACCGCATTGCAGGGCAATAGCGCGAAGCTGTTTGATGGAAGCCCCCCGCCCTGCGCTGCCATAGCGCTCGCGAAGCTGTTTTAAACTGATGTGAATTGCGTGATAAGCATTGCACATGGCTAGACAGGCTAGACCGCACTCACCCGCTTCTGCTTGCCATATCACCGGCACTCGACGTGCACGCCGAAACCACCACATCCTGTGGTTGCTTAGGATCCCTTCCATGGGACACCTCGATATTGTTAGATGATTTTAGCGACGATACCGCCAAGTAATGCCAAACCCGCCACGCTATGCAGGGCATTCACCACTGGCACTCGTTCGGTTTGACTAGACAGTTTGGCACTGATGAAGCGCAGATTAGCCGGTATTGGCAGCAGAAAAATCATCAGCGCCATCGACATGGCGACATCTGACCAGTCTTGCTGCTGGATATTTATTAGAATATTAGCGCCCACCAAGCTAAGCATGGCTAGTACCATTGCGAAGACCCATACGTTGATTTTGTCCATTTTTGTTTCCTCTTAAATAGGTTAAAAGGGGGCCGCCGATGGCCCCCATGTAGCATTAGGGCCAGTTGTAGTAATCGTAAATCTCACCACCTAGCCAGGTACCAAAGGTTTGCGCGCCGAAGAAGTTTGCGGTTTCATAGGCCACTTTGTAGGTGGTTGCCAAGGCGCCGAAGGTTGTGAGTTGCTGTACCCAACCACCGGCAACTTCATCCATTGCAGCATCGTCTAACATGTTCATTTCTATAGTTAAATCATCCATGATTTAATCCTCGTTGATTCTGCCCCAGCGGAATTGCTAGGACACTTTTAGTATCGGCAAGCCTCGTAAAGCTCGCCACTGAACCGAATGCCAGAATTAATTAAAAAAGGTTAATAAGCCCTGGCGGTTGTTGATGTTTAACTTGCGATATATGTTGGAACAGTGAAATTTCACGGTGCGCTCCTCGATACACAGATTCCGTGCAATCACTTTATTGGGTCGCCCTAATAGCAGCTCACCAAACACCTGCGATTCACGCGGCGATAACAAACGACTTAACTCCATAACGACATTTTGCATAGCTGATCTCCTTATCTAGCTATAGGGACGTGGAAGCTCCACGCAAAGAATAGAGCGGCTCAAACAACCACTCCGCGAAAGACCGGCGACTCAACACCACGTCGGCCTCAAAACTCATACCTGTTTTCAGTTGGTAATGCTGGCCGTGGGCAAGCACTGTTTCATCATCCAGCGCGACTTTGGCGGTGTAGTAAAACTCGCCGCGAGTATCAGCATCTGGCGTATCGTTTAGCTGGTTGATGGTGCCGTGGTGAATACCGTACTTTTGATAGGGGTAGGCGTTATAGCGCAGCTCCACCGACTGCCCTTGGCTAACAAACCCTGCGGCGTGCACCGGAATTTTCATGACCCCAATCAGGCTTGAGCCATGCGGCAGTACATTGATCAGTGCTTGGCCGTGACTCACTTCGTCGCCAACGTGCACCGCGACGCTGTCCACCACACCCGATTGTGACGCGATAATGGCCTGAAACCCCTGCTGCTGAAGCTCGACGCGCTGCTGTTCAATACCGGACAGCTCAAGTTCACTTCGTATCTGCGCCATATCAGTCTCGGTGCGAACAGCCTGTGACTGCTGTTCGAGTGACAGTCGTTGACTGTGCTCATTCGAGAGATCCGTTTGCAGGGTAATCATTTGCAGGCGGACATGATGAATCTTCTCTTGTAAATCGAGCAGCGAGGCCTCGGCCACATGCCCTTGCTTGAAGAGCTTGGCCGCCCGCTCATATTGGGCATTGGCCATATCCAAAATGTGCTGGCGATCCTGATAGGCCTGCTGCATCAGCGCAATTTTCTTGTCCGAAGCCTCTAACTGGCTTTGCAAAATCAGCTGTTTTTTCGACTCCAATTCGACTTCGCGCTTGTGTTGCTCTGCTAGTGCCGCCTGCTGCTTATTCAACAAGTGCTGCTGGAGGTCGACTACCGACGCACCATCCGCCAAAAACCGCACGGGGGTTATCAACATTAAGACATCGCCAGCATGAACCTCGTCTCCCTCAGTGACATATTGCTCAATGATGCGACCGCTGGCAGGAGCGCGATGGGTCATGACACCGCTACTGGGTTCAACCCAACCGCGCACGGTTTGATAGCGCACGTAGTGGTGGTTTATCAGCCATGCCGTAGCGACCAGTGAAATAACAATAAAAAACAGCACGGCTAAGGCATAATTAGCTTTAAGCGGCGTATAAAAAGGCTTTACAGGCCCCTGCTGGGCGAAAAGGACGGCTTCCTGCCGATAGATTGATGAATTTTTCATAGCATCCTTGCTGTCGTTAACGGATATAACGTATTGAATAAATTGTAGTTAATATTAATAAAGTTTTTATACGTTTCCGTTACAAGCGACCCTGGCCATATAACCATGCACCCTAGAACCCCTGTACAAAAGTCCGTTGACATCACACATATGCATATCAATGTTCACGAGTGGGGGCACGCCGTTGAAGACGAGGCCAGCGTGGTATTACTGCACGCCACAGGCTTTCACGGCAGAATATGGGACAAGGTTGTCAGCCATCTCCCCCACCACCACGTCATCGCCATTGACCTGCGTGGCCACGGTAATAGCGGCGACACCCTGTTCGACAATTGGTATGAATTTGGCGAAGACATTGCTCATACTATTCGACAACTGGGCCTGACCAAGGTAGTGCTCGTCGGCCACTCGCTTGGCGCCGTGGCCAGCGTTATCGCCGCGCATATTGAGCCAAATATCATCGAAAAAGTGATGCTGATCGACCCCGTCATTCTGCCGCCCGAGGCCTACCTTGGCGGGGATGTACCGATGGGGCACGCAGAAAAAGCCACCAAAGCCCGCCAAGCGGATTTTGCTAGTGTCGATGCCATGATAGAGCGCTACCGCGATCGCCAGCCTTTTGCCTTGTTTGATAGCGACGTGTTTCATGATTACTGCCAACACGGATTGCGCTGGGACGATAAAAAGCAAGCCTATACCCTTTCGTGCAAACCCGAGTTCGAAGCCCGTGTTTACAGCCATATGAGCAGCTACAAGGCGATTTATCAAACATTGGAAGGCCTGGAACAGACCGTTCACGTACTGCGGGCGATGCAGCCACCCGGTTACGATAAGTTTTACGGCTTCAGCTATTCACCCACTTATCCAGGCCTCGTTCAGCACATCAAAAACGGCGTCGATATCAATCTAGATAGCCTGACACACTTCATTCCCCAACAGGATCCTGCGCTTACCGCGGAGCACATTCAGGCACTGATCGAACAAAGCTAAAAAACATCACTTTTTTAGCGCGCAAAGGTTGACGCTCCCCGCCTCAGCCTCTATTATGCGCACCACTTTCGAGACATCCTCGAATCCCAAATTTGGGGCCTTAGCTCAGCTGGGAGAGCGCAACACTGGCAGTGTTGAGGTCAGCGGTTCGATCCCGCTAGGCTCCACCAAAAAATAAAGACCACCTTAGGGTGGTCTTTTTTTTTGCGTGGCTAAGCCTGCGTGGAACGAACCGCTGAAAGCGCGTTCGATTGCCTACAGGATGTAGGTATGCCGCGGAGCACATGGATGTGCGAGAGCGGCCGAGCTAGGCAGCTAGGCAACTAGGCAACTAGGTAGCTAGGCGGCCAGGCCCGAGTGAATTTATGAATTCATATTGAAGTCAGTTCCCTTTCTCTTCGAGAAAGGTCCCACAAGCATGATGCCCGCGAGCGGCCGAGCTAGGCAACTAGGCAGCTAGGCGGCCAGGCCCGAGTGAATTTATGAATTCATATTGAAGTCAGTTCCCTTTCTCT
>CAZRAM010000007.1:26364-57840 GCA_964598145.1 uncultured Pseudomonadales bacterium | reverse complement strand
GTCCCACAGGGGGCAAATCAATGTCCCACAGGGGGCAAATCAATGTCCCACAGGGGGCAAATCAATGTCCCACAGGGGTAGGCAAAATCACCCCAAGGTGCTACAAATACATCCTCTCACCTACGCGGAATCACCATGAAGAACAGCACACTCTTGATCTACCCAACCGCACAAGCGCTGGGAGCTTCTGCTGCACCCATCGTGATCTCTTTGGCAGGTTTGGTAAGCATCGCGCTCGGCGCACCCAAGGACATCGCGACGCTGCCTATTTTCTTGCTCAACGCTGGCATGGCTATGTCGACGCTGATTGCTGCTTACTCGATTAAGACTGTGGGTAGAAAAACAGCCTACCTCATTGCCGCTATCATCGGCTTAGTGGGCGCCGCATTGCAGACAACCGCCATCATGCAGACGTCCTTTTTAATATTCTGCTTTGGTACCGCCCTACTCGGCTTCAACGCTGCACATATTCAAACCTACCGCTTTGCGGTGTTAGAGGGCCAAGAACCCCATAACCACGGCAAGGCCATCTCGCGTGTCATGCTAGGCGGTTTGGCGGCGGCAATCATCGGGCCACAGATTGTGGTGTGGAGCGGCAAGCTGCACGAGGCGCAGTATGTCGCCAGTTTCAGCGGCATAGCCTTATTGCTGATCCTACAACTCACTGCGCTCGCCTGGCTGCCTCGCCGACCCCAAGCGCAGTTACAGCAACAGGCCGCCGCTAAAATTTCCATCTGGTCATTGCTGAAACGTCCCGCCTACGTCACCGCGGTGTTATCAGGCGTTGTATCTTTCGCGCTAATGGCCTTCGTCATGACGGCCGCGCCGATTGCCATGGTTTCGCACGGACACCACGTTAACGACGCCGCGTTAGGTATTCAGTGGCACGTGCTCGCTATGTACGCGCCGAGCTTTTTTACCGGCAAGCTGATCGAACGCTATGGGAAAAACCTGATCACCTCGATCGGTTTATTACTCATCGCCTTGTCTGGGGGATTGGCCTTTATAGGCATGGATCTGATGCACTTCTGGGGTACGCTGATATTACTTGGTCTAGGCTGGAACTTTGGCTTCACCGGGGCGACAGCCCTTGTGGCTGCCTCTGTGAGTGATGAAGAAAAGAGTGTCGCCCAAGGCCTAAACGACTTTTTAATTTTCTCCACCTCAGCCATCGGCTCACTTATGGCGGGCTTTATGTTTAACTCGATTGGCTGGCAAATGCTCAACCTCGTGGTATTTCCCTGTGTGGCACTCGCACTGGCACTGATTTTGATCAACCGCACCCGATAACAATGGCAAAACCCTAGCATGAAAAGCAACGACAACATTGAACAACAATGTCGCCACTGGGTCGACACCATGGTGGTAGGACTTAATTTGTGCCCCTTTGCCAAACGGGCGATCGATTGCCAAGGCGTGCGCTACCGCATCTTTGATGGGCCGCTGGATCATTTAGCCGATGCCTTCATTGCAGAACTACAGTTACTCGATGCTGAGCCACGTATTGAAACCACGCTGTTAGTGATTAGCCAGGGCCTAGATGATTTCATGGATTATCTCGACATCCTCGACGGTGCCAATGCCATGCTTGACGAACTGGGCTACGCAGGCACTTATCAGATCGCCAGTTTTCACCCGCACTACCAGTTTGAAGGAACGTTGCCCGAGGATCCTAGCAACTACACCAACCGCGCGCCCTATCCCATCCTACATTTACTCCGCGAAGAAAGTATGGAAAAGGCGATTGATGCCTATGGCCGCGAACGCGCCGAGCAAATCCCCGACAACAATATCGAGCGGTTGGAATCGCTCGATATTGATTCTATCCGCCAACTACTAGGCCGCTTTTAAACACATCAAAAGGATTCTTTCTTTACCACTACGCGATAAGCACTATGGCAAGTGTTACATGAGGCGCCTACCTTACCCATTTTAGTCATCACATTAGCGTAGTCTTTATTGTAAGCCGCATCGCGCAAGGCCCGTACCAGCTCGTCTGCATTCTTGTGCATTTCCTTGCCAATACTTTTCATCGGCAGCGGCATGTAAGGAGCAGGTGAAAAAGGGTTCTTTGACTGATGAGAAGCACTTTGGTGATCCCCTCTGCCCTTTTTCTTACCATCAATTCCATTTCCTTTTCCTTTACCATGACCGGAACCTTTTGAATGCTTACCGGAATTTTTACCTTGTTGGCGCTCTTTCTTTTCTTGTGAAGACTTTTTACCTAGACCACTCTCGGCTGCTTGGGCAGCAGCCTCAAAATCACCACGTCCGGCTAGAATTGCGACTTCAGTTAAAGCCTGCATGTGGCGACGCATATCGCTCATCATGTAGTTGTACACCTCCTCGGGTAATTCAACTTGCAGGCGTTGATCATCGACAGCAGCAGCAACAGGAAACGACAGAAAAGCGGCGTTCAAAATAAAAGGAAGTAATTTGTTTAACATAGGGCATCCAAAATTCAAATTCACATCCATAGTAAACCCAAACATTAGATAAATCTAATATTGCACTGTAAAACAGGCACAAAAAAGGCACCCGTAGGTGCCTTTGCTATTTAACGCTCAAATTACAGCGCATTTTCTTGCATGGTCGCTTCGGTCTCAGCCACTAAGCCACCCTTCTTGCGGTCGTACAGCCAAATCGCACCGTACACAGGCAACAGCAACAGCGGAATAATGGCAATCGACTGGAAGGATTCTACCGAGGCGATACGCACCGCTTCTTCCATTGCCGCACCACTTTCAAGCGCTGCAGCTTTGGCCGAGTCAAAGATACCGCCCATAATAGGCAGTACGAACTGAATCGCCAAACCGCCTCCAAAGCCCATCAGTCCAAGGATCATCGCGCCACCACGTGGGAAACGCTCAGAGGTAATACCCAGCAGTGTGGGCCACATGTAGCAAACACCGATACCCCAAATGGTCGCGGCGGCAAAGGCCAGCAACGGAGTATTGGCAAGGCTTAACAGGTACAAACCAATGCCTGCCAGCACGCAGCTAATGAACATCAAACCCACGGATGAGAAACGCTCGACCATTTGACCGGCAAAGTGACGCATCACGAACATCAAGCCGCTAACGTACACCAGAATCAAAATACCGTTCATACCCACGATATTAGACAGCGAAATGTTGACCCACGTACCGGGTGCCAGCTCCGCCGATGCGGTGAAGAACATGGTTACCCAGAACACCCAGAACAAGGGGCGCTTGCCTAACTCTTGCATCATCTCGCCGTAGCTAATGCCCTCGGCAACACGCTCTGTGACAGGGAACTGCGACCCCATCACCATCACCGCCAGAATGACCGCGGGGACAATCAGGATGAACATATTAAGTTCCCAAGCCCAACCAAGGGAATCCACGGCGACCCCCAGCAATCCGCCAACCACAATTCCGGCTGGCCACCAGGCGTGCAGAATATTCAAACGCTTGGTCTTTTCTTCTGGATAGAGTGACGCCACCATAGGGTTTGAAGAGGCTTCCACCGCGCCCCAGCCAAGACCTGTGAGCAGTAGTGATATGAGTACAATATTATCGATACCCGCCATTTCAGGGCTTGAAGCTGCGAACAGCAAACCACAGGCGCCGGCCACATAACCCAAGGCCGACAACAGCATCATCTTCTTCATGCCAACGTAGTCGACCAGTGCACTGCCGAACAATAAGGTCAATGCGAAGCCGGTAAAGGTGGCGCCCAAGGCCTCGCCAACCATTGCCGCCGAATTGGCCATATCGATTTTGTCGTAGATTTCCGCCTGCAAATTTGGCGCGATATTAGCGCGAACAGCAAAGCCTAAGCCGATCATAAAAATCGACAAATTACCGATGTAATAGAGTTTTTGTCTATCGATTTGGTTCATGCTTTAGTCTCCTTAAGAGATTATTATTATTTAAGAAGGTCACTCAAAAACACCTGTCCTCGTTGTGCCAAATAATCCTGGCTCGGGGCAAGTGGTCGCCAAATGGCCGCCGCATCGGCGATCATTTCGCAATCGGGGGTAAACGACTCAATGGTGCAATCCCCTCGAAAATCAATTTCCTGCAGTGCTCTCGCTAATCCCAACCAATCGACTTGCCCCTCACCCGGGGTGCCTCGATCGCTCTCGCTAGCATCGATCCCAACAAGATCATCGCCCACCGATACTATCGCATCGTAAATGCTCTTTTCCTCAATATGCATATGAAAAGTGTCTAGATGGACCTTAATCTGACTAGAATTTACATCGCGTATCATTTGCACCGCCTGCGCCGCGGTATTGACGAGGTCGGTTTCAAAGCGATTTAGCGGTTCGATACCCACCACAACGCCGTGTTGCGCCGCCATATCGCCTAGTGTTCGCAGGCCACTCACTGCCCTATCCCACTCAACCTTGCGCTGTTCATCGCACAACTTGCGGCGTTTACCAACACAGGAATAAGCCGGCCCGACCAGTACCGGGGTATCTAACTGCTCCGCCAACACCATGCACTGCTTCATATAAGTGAGACTGTTTTGTCTGAGTGTGTGGTCGTCAGACGCAAGATCGCGATCTGAGCCAAAGGCCACCGTCATATTGAGGCGAATGGCGTGTTCCTCTCGGGCTTTCAAAATGGCGGGAACATCGATCAATTCCGGGCTTTCTACCGGTATGCTAAAGGCGTCAAATCCCATCTGCGCCGCACGGCCAATCAGGCCGACGGCTTGTCGATCAAACGGCGACGTCCATACCCAGGCGTTAACGCCAATACCTAAGTCTTTCATAATATAGGGATCTTTTTTATTTAATATAAGAATAACTCTTATCAGGGTGACGTAATAAACGATGTTGCTTGTCTTGCAACGATATATCACCACTTTCCCAACCACTGTCACCGGGGTACAAGGCCCACATGCCCTCGTCGGTAAAAAATATCTTCGGGGCATAGTCAAAGTAGGGGCGGTCTTCCAAGAAGGCCATCATGCGATGCGGATCGTTGTTGTCATTTAAGTCCATCACACTGACGATGGTGGGCGGCATCATCAAAAACTCGCCTCTAGATGCCTTCTCTACTGCCTCGGGAAGACTTACCCAGTGGCCTTCCACGATCTCAGAGCCATCCACGGTGAAGGACGTGCCTGCCACCACGAAGGCGACAAACAAATGGGTGCGAAAACGGCGCTTAGCCGCCACGGGGGCGGTCCATGTCGAAAGATAGAACATCTCACCAATGTCTGAAATTGCCGCTTCCTCCTCGCACTCACGACGCGCTGCGTGATAGGCCGCATCCAATTCGCCATCGCCGTCACGATAGTCAGACTCTTCGATTTTTCCGCCGGGGAAGACCCAGAAGTTGGGCGCAAATGACAAGGTAGCGTTTCGTTTCAACAACAAAATTTCGAAGCCATCTTCACTTGGCCTCAACACTATCACCGATGCCGAAGGTCTTATGTCGCTATTGCTCGTCACGTTTTTGTTCCTAAATTGATTGAGGTCAGTATCCCCTCTGACATGTACCATGTCTAATGAAACACAGATAAAAAAGGAAAACCTTAGTTTGTACAGCACCTTGTGTCTGCTAGGATCGTGCACATGCTACACATTTAATAACAAAAACCAGCGAGGCAATACGTGCTACACCTTCTTGATGGCATCAAAATTCTCGATCTCACCACCGTGGTGCTAGGTCCCTACGGCACCCAGTTTTTGGCGGATTTTGGCGCCGACGTGGTTAAGCTCGAAAACCTCGCGGGGGACAATTTCCGCGCCATACGCCCTGGGCATTCCGCCGATATGGGGGCAGGCTTTTTGAACTGCAATCGCAACAAACGCTCTCTTGCGATCGATCTAAAATCAGACCAAGGACAGGATGTACTGAAAAAATTGGTGTTGCGATCGGATGTAGTGGTGCACAACATGCGCGGCGCATCTGCTGACCGACTTGGCTTGAGTTTTGGTGCATTGCAGGCCTTAAAACCCGACATCGTCCTTTGCCACGCGCCCGGTTTTAGCCGCCGCGGCCGACGTGGCGACGACCCCGCCTACGACGATATCGTGCAGGCCGCTTCTGGACTGGCTCATCTCAACGCCAATGCCGAA
This sequence comes from uncultured Pseudomonadales bacterium, assembly GCA_964598145.1. Classification (GTDB taxonomy): domain Bacteria; phylum Pseudomonadota; class Gammaproteobacteria; order Pseudomonadales; family JAHEIH01; genus JAHEIH01. Next base: position 51,779 of record CAZRAM010000007.1, on the reverse strand, counting down.
GGCGAACCTAGATTCTTCCCTACCATCGTCAGCGATAAAGTCGGCGGTATGCACTTAGCCATGGCGGTACTTGGAGCCATCGCTTACAAGTTGCGCACAGGTAAGGGCTGTGAAATCGAATCGCCGATGTTTGAGTCTACGGTGGCCTTTGCCATGACCGAACAACTGGCCGGGCAAAGTTTCGAACCGCCACTAGGTAAGACCGGCTATGCGCGCCTGCAATCACCCAACCGGCGTCCGTTTGCCTGTAAAGATGGCTATATCACTCTGCTGCCCTATAGCAGCAAAGACTGGCAGCGATTTTTATTGCTCGTGGGTGAAGAACAGCTCGCCGAAGCGCCTTGGGTAACGGATGCTGTGGCGCGTAGCCAGCGCATAGATGAACTTTATCAAGTGGTGTCGCGCGTGATGCCCGAGCGCAGCGTCTCCGAATGGTGTGATGCCCTAAAAGCCATCGATGTGCCTTTTACACCGGTCAATACACTCGACGACATGCTGCAAGACGGCCACCTGCAGGACGTTAACTTCTTCAACCTGGCTGAACACCCTAGCGAGGGCACTCTACGCAGCGCCAGAAGCCCATTCTTTGCCACCGGCGTGCCCGAAAGCGCCGATCACGTTGCGCCACGCTTGGGAGAGCACAACCGTGAGATTCTCACAGAGCTGGGGCTTAATGACGATGACATACAGGCGATGCGTCAAGCGGGGAATATCCTATGAAACCATGGCTAGCCGTATTATGTGTTGCGCTGAGTTTTCCTAGCTACGCTGAGCCTTGGCCTGAGCTAGACCATTTGAAAGCCACACTGGCTCGAAAAGTCGCACAAATGGAACTGCCCAATGCGGTAATCGCCATGTCGATTGAAGGCGAAACCCAGTATTACCAACAAACTGGCGTTCTCGATATTGAGGCTCAAACCCCTCTGCCTAACGCGCCAATTTTCCGCCTTTATTCGATGTCCAAACCCATCACCAGCGTGGCGATAATGCAATTGGCGGAGCGTGGTTTACTGGATATTAACGACCCGGTGAGTCAGTACATTCCTGCCTTTGCTAATAGCCAGGTGTATGTTTCGGGCGATCTCGACAACATGCGTTTAGAACCGCAGCAGCAACCGATGACCATCGCCGACCTATTAGCCCATCGATCCGGTATTACCTATCACTTCACCGGCGATACCCCAGTACATCAGTACTACCGCAAACATGGCGTCAAACGCTTTACCCCAGTGGGAAGTCAACCTGGTGACGCGCCCGCCGCTCCCGATCTAGCCACGTTGGTTCAGCGACTCGCCGACGCTCCCTTATTGAGCCAACCTGGTACGCGTTTTGACTACAGCTATTCCACTACCGTGTTGGGTCGAATTGTAGAATTAGCCAGTGGCCAAAACCTCGAAAACTACTTGCAAGACAACATCTTGCAGCCATTGTCCATGCACGACAGCAGTTTCTTCGTGACGGGCACTCACTTAGATCGTTTTGTGTCTAACTATGTTTTTCGCCCAGATGAAACACTGCTGCGCATAGAAAACATAGACAACACTGACTACAACGATCGCACACGATTGCTCGATGGTGGCGGCGCGTTGGCTAGTACTGCGCAGGATTATTTGCGCTTTGCTGGCATGTTGGCGCAACGCGGACATCTAGACGGCCAACATATTCTGAGCCCGAGCAGCGTATATCGCATGTTTTATCCAGAAGTCGATATTACATGGGGCACACCCTACCCCTTTGGACTCGGCTTTGCGATCGGCACACCTAGCAGCGAAGCGGCAGGCAAAGTCCCCGCAGGCATGTACGGTTGGAGCGGTTCTGGCAACACCCACTTTTTCGTCGATCCAGAATTGGAACTCGCGGTGGTCGTGATGACCCAAGTCATTGGCGATGAAAACGCAGTAGGCGTCAAACCTGCCATGGTGCAAGCGGTATCCGCCCTGCGCCAGCGCCTGATTGAGGAGCGTTAACATGGCACTGGCAGGTTTAGCGACAATACTATTGGTGCTGGTCGCCATTATGAGCAAGCGGCTATCGCCGCTCGTTGCGCTAATCGCCATTCCCATTGCCATCGCTACCTTGCTCGGCCTTGGCCCAGAGATCAATGGCTTTATCAGCGAAGGGATCGCCAAAGTGGCACCGGTAGCGGTGATGTTTATCTTTGCAATTTTATTCTTTGGTATCTTGCACGACGCGAAGATGTTCGATCCCATCGTTGCCAGCATCATCAATGTGGTGGGAAGCGACCCGAAAAAAATCTTCCCCGGTACAGTGCTTCTCACCGCGTTGGTGCATCTGGATGGATCGGGGGCTTCTACTTTTCTGATCGCTATCCCTGCACTCAAACCTCTGTATGAAAAATTGCAGCTAGACCTTCGTATACTGGCCTGCTTGGTGGCCATGACCGCCGGTGTTTGCAATATGCTGCCCTGGGGAGGCCCGGCAATTCGTGCCGCCAGTGCGCTGGATATCCCAGTGCTAGAGGTCTACTTGCCACTACTGTGGGTGCAGCTGAGTGGTTTAACCTTCACAATGCTATTTGCACTTTGGCTTGGCCAACGGGCAAATACGACAGCGTCACACAGCGCTGAAAAATCAACGATTCATATCCACTCGCCACTGCGCTTTATCGTTAACATTGCCACAACTATTGCGGTAGTCATCTGCATGGTAGAGGGATTAATTTCACCCATGCTGGCCTTCATGCTCGGCACCGTGGTGGCACTACTGGTTAATTTCCCGGCGCTTGCAGAACAAGCTGACAGCATCAATCGCCACGCCAAAACCGCCCTATTAATGGCCAGCATTTTGTTTGCCGCGGGAGTATTTAATGGCGTGTTGAAAGGCAGTGGCATGTTACAAGCCATGGCCATCAGCGGCGCGAATCTTACACCGGACAGTCTAATTGACTACTTGGCTTTGATCGTGGCGGTTGTCGCCATGCCGCTTAGCTTGTTGTTCGACCCAGACTCGTTTTACTTTGGCATCGTGCCCGTATTAGCAAGCCTCGCCGAACAGTCAGGAGGCAATGCCTTACAGGTCGCACAAGCAGCACTGCACGGACAAATGACGGTGGGGTTCGCGGTTAGCCCACTGACCCCGGCCACCTTCTTGCTGGTAGGTTTGTGCGGGCTAGATTTAGCCGACCACCAGCGCTTTACCCTCCCCAAATTATTGCTGCTGTCTTGGGCTATGGTGGTAGTCAGTCTATTGCTCGGTATTATCTAGGGTTGATAATAAATCGGTGATGCCGGCCCGACCGGCAAGCCAAAACCAAACACCCACACATAAAACAGCACCACCCAGCCGACAAAAAACACCATGCTGTAGGGCAGCATGATCGATATTAGCGTGCCGATACCAATATCTTTTTGGTAGCGCGCCGCCACGGCCAGAATAAGGCCAAAATAACTCATCATCGGGGTGATCAGGTTGGTCACTGAATCGCCAATGCGGTAGGCCGCCTGAATGGTTTCGGGGGCATAGCCAATCAGCATCAGCATCGGCACGAAGATGGGCGCAGTAGCGGCCCATTGCGCGGAGGATGACCCCAAACTCAAGTTGATTAACGCGCACAAGAAGATGAAGCCGACAAAGACCTCGGGGCCGGTAAGGTTCAAAGCCTGCAGCAAGGCCGCGCCCTTGATCGCCAAAATCGTCCCGAAATTGGTCCATTTAAAGAAGGCCACGAATTGGGCGGCGAAGAACACCAACACAATGTACAAACCCATCGAACTCATTGACTTGGACATGGCATTAATCACGTCTTTGTCGTTGCGCATGGTGCCCACCACCCTGCCGTAAACAAAACCAGGTACGGCAAAGGTCACAAAAATAAAGGCCACAATGCCTTTCAGGAAGGGGGAGCCGGCTACCTCACCGGTAGTCGGGTGGCGCAGCACCCCGTCGGCGGGCACGATGGTCCAAGCCAGCAGCGCACACATGGCCAAGAACGCAACTCCAGCCCAGCTTAGCCCCTTCTTCTCAAGATCCGACACCTTATCTAGCGAGGCGGCCGACAGATCCATACTCGCTTGGCTAGCGTCGTAATGCCCAAGACGTGGCTCGACAATTTTCTCGGTGACGAAAGTACCCAACACCGAAATTAAAAACACCGATACCATCATGAAATACCAGTTGGCTTCGGGACCCACCACATAATCAGGATCGATCATTTGCGCGGCGGGGGTCGTGATACCCGCCAACAAGGGGTCAATCGTGCCTAGCAACAAGTTAGCGCTGTAACCACCGGAAACCGCGGCAAAGGCGGTCGCTAAGCCCGCCAATGGGTGACGCCCCAAACTGTGAAAGATCATCGCCGCCAGTGGAATCAACACTACGTAGCCCAACTCCGACGCCGTGTTAGACAGAATGCCCGCAAAGACCACCATGAAGGTCACCAAGCGTTTGGACGCTTCCATTACCATGTTGCGCATCAACGCCGAAAGCAACCCGGAGTGCTCCGCCACACTGACGCCCAGAATGGCCACCAACACCGTCCCCAAGGGCGCAAAACCGGTAAAATTGGTCACTAAGCCGGTCACAATGCGCTGCAAGCCGTCGACCGACAGCAAACTGACCACCTCAATCACACCATCGGGCGCCCTGCCCCTCGCTCCAACCGGGCGTGGATCTTCCACCGCCAGCCCGAACCAGTCAGCAATCCCACTGCCGACAATGATCATGACGCAGAAAATGGCAAACAGCGTGATCGGGTGTGGCAGCAGATTGCCCAGAAACTCAACGGTACTCAAAAAACGGTTAAACAGGCCGTTGCTGGCAGGCTTGGTGGTCGATGTCATCGTGCTAACTCGTATTGTTATTCCATAGGGGTAACCATAAAACGACTGGGTGGGATTTTCTCTGTCATTACCAGCCTTTACCCAACCATTTGCTAAGCTTAGTGCCGAAATCAGCCGCGGTTTGCTACCATCTAGCCAGGCACTCAGAAACCACAGGACGCTATGAAAACTCTCATTTGGGACCTCCCCTTGCGAATCTTCCACTGGGCCTTAGCAGCTCTCGTTGTCATGGCGTGGGTCAGCGTCGAAATCCTGGAAGACCTCGACATCCACTTTTTATGTGGTTACGGCATTCTTGGTTTAATTTTGTTTCGACTCATTTGGGGGGTTGTCGGCCCAGAACACGCCCGGTTCAGCGCCTTTGTTAAAGGCCCATCGGCCATCTTGGCCTACCTGCGCGGCGACGCGAGCCACTACCGGGGAGGACACAATCCGCTTGGCGCCCTGTCGGTATTATTTCTACTGGCTGTGGTTGGCCTACAAGCCACCACCGGATTATTCACCGACGACGAATACTATTACTTCGGCCCTCTTAACAGCTATGTGTCCAGCGACGTTGTCGGCGTCATGAGCAACCTGCACCACCTCAACGTGAACGTCATCATTGCCGCGATCGCATTGCACCTTGCCGCCATCGCTTTTTATCGAGTAGTTAAAAAAGAGAATTTAGTGACACCGATGATCACCGGCAAAAAAGATGATAGTGAAAAAAAGTTCAGCGCGATTTCCGATTCAAAATTCGGCTTGGCGATTGTAATTGCACTGCTGGTAACGGGCGTGGTGATAGGTATTGCCAGCTTGGAAGTTGAGGTGGCGGTAGGATATTGAGCGCGCCCACCTAGATAGGCGCGCTATCGTATTAATTACGCTCTTTGAAGTCTTTGTGGCAGCCGCCGCAACCTTCACGACCAAAGCCGCGTGGATCAAAAGATCCCATGTCGTAATCATCACTAGCTAGTTCTGCCGCCATCGACTGCATCTTTTCAGCCGCGGCTTGGAAACCTGCTGCATCACCCCATACGGCCGGCTTTGCGGCTGAACCTTCGATCAAGCTATCAGGAATAAAACCCTCGGTAATCAAACCGGTCAAATAGGCCAGATCGTTGGCGTGCTTTTGGAAGGCCGCACGATCACCAGCACCCTTAGCACCCGCTAACTGCCCCATCTTCCATGACAACCCTTGGAAAACCCCCTGGCGGAAGCCCATCGCTTGCTCTTCTTTGCTTGGGGGCTGGCTGTGTGCCAAGGTTGAAGCCACAGACAGTGCAACAATCGAGGCAGTAACTAAAGTTTTGAAAGGTTTCATGACATTCGTTCCCTCATTGGATGAAATGGTTATTGTTTTACTTATACTAGCAACGTTAAAAAATAATTCGCTGAAAATCACGCCTGTTTTGTCAGGTTCGATGCCAAGCCAATCACAACAATAACGAGTTCGCCTATGTCCCAAGATAATCCTCATCACATACCAGAACCAGGTTTTAGCTTCATGTTCGAAGTCACCGCGACCCTCGACAAGCCGCAAGAACTGGGCATGACCAAGTATGGTAGACGGCGCGTCATTGGCATTAATGGCGGCACGTTCGAAGGCCCCGGCATCAAAGGCGTGGTCGTTCCCGGTGGCGCCGACTGGCAAACGCTACGCGCCGATGGTACTGCCGATCTGGTGGCTAACTACTGCCTACGCACCGACGAGGGCGAAACCATTTACATCGAAAACGCCGGCATTCGCACCGCCCCTGCAGACGTGTTACAACGACTCGCCAGCGGCGAAGAGGTCGACCCCAGCGAATATTACATGCGCACTGCCGCCAAGATGGAGATCAACGAGAACTCCGTCCACAACTATCTCAATACGTCGATCATCGTGTCCTCCGGCATTCGCAAGGCCAACAGCGTGATCATCCGTTTTTACCGCGTTCTTTAATAACAGAGAAAACATCATGAAAAAAATTGCACTCGCACTGGGCGCCGCCCTCTTTGTCCAATCGCAACTGGCCAGCGCCGAAATGCTCGACTGCGCCATGCGCGACGCGCCCTTCTCAACCAAGTCGCCTTATATCGACATCCTTTTGAACGATGAAGCCAACGCCATCGCCAACGAATACGTAGGCGACACGACCAAGCGTTTCCCGCCCAACTTCTTGCGTACCGAAACGCCCAGTTTTGCCGCCATTATCAACTTAGAAAACCTGTTTGATATGACCCAAGGCGACAAGAGCAAGTTGCCCGAACTTAATGCCAAGCTGGCGAAACTGAGTGTCACTGATGAAGATCGCGTTAAGCGCTGTGCGCGCTACGATGCAGAGGCACCCGAGCTGGATATCGTCGAAGGTAAAACCAACATTTTGGTGTTCGATAAAATTAATGGCTATGACCACGGCCCTTCTGTCACCGCTGCAAACAGCGCGGTTTCAGCACTCGCTGAGCAATTAGGCTGGAACGTCGTCATCACCGGTAATGGCGCATCATTCAACCCAGAGACACTGGCTCAATTCGATTTGGTGGTATGGAACAACAACTCGGGCGACGTCTTGACCCTGACCCAACGTGCGGCATTTGAAGACTACATCAACAACGGCGGCGGCTTCTTGGGCATGCACGGCGCCGGTGGTGACTCGATGTACACCTGGGACTTCTACCGCGATAAATTGATCGGTGAACAGTTTATTGCCCACCCCGGCGGTGAGTTGCACTTCCAATTTGCCGACGTGATGGTCGAGCCCGCCAAAAACAAAGTGGCGGCCGAATTAGCCCCCGGCTGGAACATGAAGGATGAGTGGTATTCATTCAGCGCTAGCGCTCGCACCCACGGTGTCGACGTTGTGCTGGCTCTCGATGAAGACACTTACCAGCCCGTAGGTTACGGCAACCGCGATCTGAGCATGGGCGACCACCCCATCGCTTGGAGCCAATGCATCGGTAACGGCCGTTCGTTTTACACGGCTATTGGCCACCGCCCCGAGGTTTACTACGTGCCGCAAAACCTCATCTTCCTGAAGCAGGCCATGCAGTGGGCTGCCGGTCAGGGCGAACAATCCTGCGCTAAATAAGCCAAAAAAGGGGAGCTTTGCTCCCCTTTTTTATGTCTACTAACGTTCGAAAAACGCCTCAAAATCTATCACCCCAACCTCTTTCACGTACGGCGCATTAAACGCCACCACCGCTTGGTGGTCGGGGTGTTTTTGATAGGCAACCAGCGCATCAAAATCTGCCACCAACAGTTTGATCAACAAGCTCCACGAGCGCGCCTCTGCGACGATATCACAGCCAATCTGAATGTCTTCTACTTCTGCAATACTGTCCTTCAGCGCCAGCATGCGACGACAAAACTCGTCGCGATGTGCTGCAGGGGTATCGTCAGCGTATTTGATAGTTATGTAGTGCTGCAGCATGTTTAAACCACAGCGTCTGCTGGAATAATCGATGGCGCGTTGTTCAAGGCGTCCATCGCGAAACCCGCTGCCGATTTGTAGTTGTGCATGAAGTCATCCATCTCCTGCTGCGTCATCACCTCGTTGATATCGGTGAACTCGCCGCCACAGCGGTCTTCTACTTCACGCAGCAAGCCAAAGGGGCCAGAGCCACGGTTGCGCAACACAAGGGCTGAAATAGGCTTGCAGAGCTTTTCATCGTAGGCGTTAATAGCGTTGGTACCGACCCCATATTGCAAGAACATGGCGCCAAGTTCACGCGCATCAACTATGGCCTGGCTCGCGCCATTGGAACCCACCGGATACATGACGTGGGCCGCATCACCCATCAACACCGCGCGACCATCTACCCAAGTGGGTACCGGATCGCGGTCGATCATGGGGTATTCGTATATGTCGCCCGCCCCTTTCAACATCGCGGGTACATCCAGCCAGTCGAAGTTCCAGTCTGCAAAGTGGTGCAGGAAGTCTTCCAGCTCTACTTTGCGGTTCCAGTCGCCGCTGGGTAAGCCATCTTTGGTATCCACGGTGACTTCGGCAATCCAATTCATGACCGACAAGCCGTTTTCATCGGGTTGTGAAATGGGGTACACCACCATTCGGTGATCGTGATAACCCAAGCCGATGAAAGAAGCATCGTTGCGCAGGGTTTTGCCCATGGTCACACCGCGCCACATGATGGCGCCACTCCAATGCGGCTCGGGTTGATCGGGGTACATTTGCGCGCGGATTTTCGAGTGCAGGCCATCGGCGCCCACCACTAACGATCCTTCAAATTCGCGCACGTCGCCGTCTTTCGATTCTGCCACCACGGTCACGCCATCGGCGTGGTTGGTATAGCTAACCACCTTGTAACCCAAGATCAGGGCATCGGCCCCGCCACGGTTAACGAAGGTATCGTGCAGCAGCATTTGCAGTTCGCCGCGGTGTACTGAATACTGGGGCCATTTGTAACCCGCGGCCAATCCGCGTGGCTCCGAGTAAATTTCAAGACCGTTGCGCCCCACCAGCGCCCACTCTTGCGTCTTCACGCCCACTTTGTCGAGCTGCTCTTCGCCGATGCCCATTTCATACAATTCACGCACCGCATTAGGCTGCAGATTAATACCAACGCCTAGTGGCTTGAGTTCGGACACGGACTCAATCACCAAGCAGGGGATGTGTAATTGTTGAAGCGTAATAGCAAGGGATAAACCGCCAATACCAGCGCCGGCGATAATTATCGGATTGTGGGACATGAACAATTTTCTCGAGAGTGTTATAAAGCATGCTACGTTAGCACAATTAGTTAAATAACTTAATTGCATTAGGCCTATATCGGGCATTTAGTTAGGGCCTTCGGTGGGAACTCTTTGATGACACAATCACTTCAGCGCATGCAGACATTTACTGGCTACAACGTGCGTCGCGCCTACACGCGCTTCACCCGAATTTTTAGCAAGATCGGCAAGCGTTTTGACATCAAGAGCCAACAGTCGACGATTCTGAGCTGCGCGGCACTGGAGCCGGGAGTTTTTCCCGCCGATATCGCTCAGGTCCACAGCATGGAGCGCTCGTTAGTCACGGCATTGGTGAATGATCTTGAGTCAAAAGGACTGGTGGAGCGCCGAGGTGATGGCGAAGACAAACGCCGCCGGGGGTTATTTATCACACCTGCGGGCGAACAATTTAGGCAAGAACTCATGCAAGTCCTACGCGACGAATTCGAACCTGAGATTAATCACAACCTCACACAGGATGAGGTTCAAGAACTGAATCGACTGCTCGTCAAAATGTATGGTGGCGATGAGTAAGGCTCCATCACAGTAACAATCATTAAAAAGACTCCATAATTCCTATGATTTAATTATTGAATGATTGCGGATAGACAAAATAAGGAAGGTCAGGCAATGCCGTCAGTAAGCGCAGAAAGCTATCAAAAAAAAAGCTATAGGCATTATGTATTATTCATACTGACCATAGCCTACGCATTTAATTTTATTGATCGACAACTAATAAGCATTTTGCAAGAGTCGATCAAACACGACCTTGTGTTGTCTGACACTCAATTGGGTTTACTGTCGGGCTTTGCATTTGCCATTTTTTACGTAACAGCGGGCATCCCTTTTGCTCGTTGGTCCGATCAAGGTAATCGCAAAAGCATACTTTCACTTGCTGTCGGCGTCTGGAGTTTTATGACCGCCCTAAGTGGTGCATGTATGAATTATACCCAGTTACTGCTTGCAAGGATTGGGGTGGGTATCGGTGAAAGTGCTGGCACCCCGCCAGCTCACTCAATGATTTCTGACATTTACCCTGAACGCGAACGTGGTACCGCACTATCGGTCTACAGTGTTGGTATCAACCTTGGCATTATGTTTGGCTTTTTCTTGGGTGGCTTAATAAACCAATATTTTGGATGGCGCTGGGCGTTTGTCATTGTTGGAGCACCTGGCATCCTACTTGCCGTGATATTGAAAGTCACTGTTGCCGAGCCAAAACGTGGTTGGTCAGATAGCGTCGACATTGATGACAACAAAGTACCTTTTAAAGATGTTCTTAAAGAGACCTATTCAAATCCGATCATCAAACATGTTTTACTCGGGGCCGCTATTTTTGGCATCGGCGGCTACGGAGCCATCAATTGGTTAGCGTCTTTTTTTATTCGCACGCATGACGTTGGAAGTGCTGAATTAGGGTTATGGTTATCGATGTCGATAGGCGTGGTTGGTGGTATTGGCACCTTCCTAGCGGGCTTTTTATCGGATAAATTCAGTCATCATAGCAAAGGGTGGTATATGTGGATTCCTGCCATTGGCGGGTTCATTACAGTGCCATGCTATGTCGTCATTTTTACTACCAACCAAGCATCTCTTGCGCTTTGGCTAAACTTCCTTCCCAGCTTGCTATTGGCTGTATATATTGGCCCGGGCGTAGCCGTTTTGCACAGCAATGTTCACCAGCGCATGAGAGCCACCATGTCTGCCATATTTTATTTAATGATCAACATCATCGGCCTTGGCATAGGGCCAACATTGATAGGTATTTTGAGTGATGCATTAACGCCAACATTAGGGGCCACCGCCCTCAGGGAAGCCATGCTCTATGTGATTGCGCCAGCCATTGCTTGGGGGTCTTTGCATTTCTACAAAGCAGGTAATCTACTGCATAAAAAAGGCTAACCTATACGCCCGGTTTCTAAGGTTATTTTCAACGCAGCTGTTTTTGACAGGAATATCTATAAAATAACGACACTTTTAATTCGACCTTGGAAGTTCTTTGAAAAACGCGCGCTTTTTTTTAACCATCGCTCTATCCCTTGCTGCCTCAATTCCTGTTCATGCAAGCAAAAGCATCGACGCAGCCAATGTAGCCGAAGGGGCGATCAATATTGATGGTCGACTGGATGAAGCCGCCTGGCAAACAGCGCAAACCGGCGGTGATTTCACCCAATACTTCCCCGCCGACGACATTCCCGAAAAACTGCCGACGCGCTTTAAGATTTTGCTCTCCGACACGCACCTATACGTTGGTATTCAAGCCGCTAAGGCACCAGGCGAGCCGGTGGTCAACTCCCTGCGCCACGACTACAGCGGCCGTAGCAACGATCATGTTACCTTCATGATCGACACCTTCAGTAACGGCGATACCGGCTACTTCTTTGGCGTCACGCCGCTAGGTGTGCGCCGTGAAGGATTGGCCTCGGCCGGCGGTGAAACCTACATGCTGTCGTGGAATGCCAAATGGGTGGCAGAAACAACCATCGGTGACGATGAATTCACCGCGGAGATCGCGATCCCACTCAGTTCGATTAAGTTTCCTGCCGATGCGGTGCAATGGAAATTCAAAATCTACCGTTCAGACTTACTGTCCAACGAAAAATCGACCTGGATTAAGGTGCCTCAGAACGTCAAGTTGTCCAATTTCGCCTACTCGGGTGACTTGAACTTCGAGCGCGCACCCAAAGCGGCAGATGCACCGATCACGCTCATCCCCTACGTCAACATAGACGCCGAGCGCGATTACGACGCCAACAGCCGCAACAACGGCGTCAAAGCGGGCTTGGATACCAAAGTAGCGATCGGCGATTCGCTCAACGTCGACATCACCATCAACCCCGATTTCTCCAACGTAGAATCCGACGAAGTACTGACCAACCTGTCCCGCTTTGAACTATTCCGCGAAGAGAAACGCCAGTTTTTCATCGACAATAGCGACTTGTTCAGCAAATTTGGCAACATGTTCGGCAACGGCGCCCGCCCCTTCTTTTCACGTCGTATAGGTATTGCCACCGACCCCGACGGCAACACTATTCAAAATCAAATTACCGGTGGCGTGCGCTTAAGTGGCAACCTCAACAACAACTGGCGCATCGGTGCGCTCGATATCCAGACCGAGCAGGATCCAGACAACAACATCGCCGCCTACAACAATTTCATGTTGGCACTGCAACGCAAGGTGGGCGAACGCTCAAGCCTCGGTGGTTTCATCATCGACCGCCAGTCCATCGCCGGCGATGAAACCATCGACCAAAGCCTTACCTCCAACCGCGTTTACGGCACCGACTACAACCTAGCGACCGCCGACAACCACTGGAATGGGCGTTTTTACTGGCACCGGTCAGAGCAAGCGATGGGTGAAGATGGCAACTCTGCGCAAGCCAATTTGTCATATACCACCCGCGACTGGCGTATCCTTGGTGACGTCAGCTACGTCGACGAACACTTCAGAGCTGATCTGGGCTTTGTACCCCGCACGGATATCCTCAAGTCGGGTCTCGCTGTGGCGCGCTTCTTTTACCCTAAAGATTCAATCTTCAGCTCACACCGACTCGATGTACTGAACGTAAACTTCTGGCGCGCTAGCGACAAGCATGTCATGGATCGCTTCGGTCAATTCTGGTGGGAAGGAAAACTGAAAGACCTCAGCAGCATTCAGGCGCGAGTACGCAACTACTACACGTATTTGGATGAAGATTTTGACCCCAGCCTGCTAGATGGTGCGACGCCCCTGCCCGCAGGCAGCGCCTATCGCTACAACGATATCGAAGTGGAGTACGATTCGGCTAACGACAAACCCTTCATGTATGGCATCAAAGCCAAGGCGGGGAGTTTTTATAACGGCGACATACAATCGCTAGGCATAAAAATGGCCTACAGACTCCGCCCAAAAGCCATGATTGGCATTAATATCGACCGCAATAATATCGAACTGCCTGCCCCCTACGGCAGCAATACCCTGACGCTCGCCGTGCTGCGCGCGCAGTACTCGTTTACCAAAGATATTCACTGGAATACGCTGGCGCAGTATAGCAGCAACGGCGAGTTCCTGGGGATTAACTCGCGCCTGCAGTGGCGCTTTGCCCCACTTTCAGACGTGTTCTTGGTGTACAACGACAACTACAACACCGACGGCTACACCCCAACCTACCGCTCGATTACCTTGAAGGCCAATTACTGGTTTGATATGTAATCAATAATCCGCCATCCGTCGATCAAACAAGGGCTTAGCAACCGGCGTATTCGCTCGATGCACCTCAATCGCGGCCAAAATATCTTCCACGATATCGGGGTGTACATCCGCCAGATCTTTTTGCTCAGCAATATCCTGACGCAGGTCGTAAAGTTTGGGCTTATCCAGCTTCACACTTTGCTCACGGCTATAAAGAATCGGAATCGAGTACAACTGCAGCTTGAAGTTACCCTTGCGGTACGCGCGCAGAATCCCTTTACGATAGTAGGCCAACTCTTCACGAGGTGACTTTTCCAGCTTGCCCAGTGTCGCACTCAAATCGTAGCCATCATTTTGCGCAGGGATGGCCACACCGGCTTTTTCCAGCACGGTATTGAACATGTCCAAGGTGGTGCCAATATCGCTCACTGTACCTTGCGCCACGTGACCTGGCCCCCAAAACACTGCCGGCACACGCATACCGCCGTCCCACACTTGGCCTTTACTGCCATTTAGCACGCCGGCACTACCCGCATTCAAGGTGGAAACCGCCTGCCAGGGGCCGTTATCACTGGTGAATAGGATGATCGTGTTATCGGCCAAACCGAGCTCCTGCACAGCCTTCTTCATCTGCCCTGCACTCCAATCAAGCTCTTCAACCGCATCGCCGTAGGGGCCGCGTAGTGATTTACCGGCAAACTCCTCGCTGGCAAACACGGGCAGGTGTGGCATTGCGTAGGGCATGTAAATCAGGAATGGCTTGTCCTTGTTGCGCTGCATAAAGGCAATCGCTTCCTCAGTAAGCTCCTTGGTGAGGGTACGCTGAACCACCGGGCGCTTGGCCAACTCATCCTTATAGCCATCGGCAGTTTTTTGGCTGCGATACAGCGGCACATTCCAATACTCTTCTTTGGGGTCCTTGAACATTTCAATGGTCTTGGCAAAAGAGTTCATTTGGTTGTTGTCGAGCTGGCTGCCATTTTTCATGGCTTTAAAAATATCTGTTGCCGCCGGTGCCCCGACACGATCCATGTCATTCGAGTACGGAGGGCCGTACCAATAATCAAACCCGTGACGCGTGGGGAAATGCTCGGGGGCATCACCTAGGTGCCACTTACCAAACATACCGGTGGCGTAACCGACAGTTTTCAATGCTTCTGGCAGGGTCGTAATGTCCTCGGGTACGCCGTAGGGATCCTGAGGGTGCATAACGGGTAACACATCACCATACAGGCCGCTGCGCACGGGGTATTGCCCCGTCATTAACGCACCGCGGCTGGGCGAGCACACCGGCGCCGCCACATAGAAATCCGTCCAACGCTGGCCTTCTTGCGCCATTTGGTCCAGGTTAGGGGTACGGATATAGGGGTTACCGTAGCTGCCTAAATCTGCGTAGCCAAGGTCATCAGCGAACATAATGATGACGTTGGGAGGTGTGTTCTCAGCGTGTAATAGGCCGCTCAATCCAAGGAGTAACAAGCCGCCGATGTTTCTCATTATTTTTTTCATAAAACACTCTATCTAGCCGTGGTTAGGATGTATCACTGTGGGAGCTTGTTGGAACAACAAGCGAATGGTTTTAATTAGTTCGCTTTCTCTTTGAGAAAGCTCCCACAGGGTTAAAGCGTTACCGGCAACTAAAGCTCGCTGCGCTCTCTACATCACCCGAACCGTCGTACTGTGGTGTGCTGGGGTATGGGCAAATGGGGCGCGAGCGGCCGGGCCACGGGGTTTGCTCTGAAGCGGTGGCGATCAACGCAACAGGCGCCTCGCCCTGCTCTACCCAAGCCTGCATGGCGCTCAGAGCATCAAACTGTTCGGTAGCAGGACCACCGGCACAGTGCGCCATACCTGGTATGGGATACACGCGCACGAAGTCTTCAGCATCGCCGGTCACTTGGTTCATCTCGTCGTACCACTCGGCGCCGTCATTGACCGAGAACACAGGGTCAGACACGCCGTGCGGCATCATCAACTTACCCCCAGCGGCTTTAAAGGCCGAGATATCTGGCGAGCGTGCGCTGAACAGATCCCAGGTCGAGGTGTTAATGCCCGCGCGGACATTGTAGACATCCACGTATTGCGTGCTGATGTCGTACTCGGTCAGGAACTGGTTCAAGTCGTAGCTCTCAGGGCCAAACACCATCGGCTCGGGGCGCATCATGCTGCCGTAAGAAACACCCCCAAGTACAATATTAAGTGCGGGCACACGGCCATCGGCCGAGCCCAATTTCCAGGTGCGCCAACCGGGTGAGGCAATGCCTGGATCCCACGCCCAATCGGTGTACACCGGCTCGCCTTCAGCGGTTTTAGGCCCCGACATAACCGCGGCCAAACCATCGACTTGGGCTTGATTCAAACACCCCTCGCCATCGTCACAGACCTTGGCTTGCAGTGTTGGCAATACCCGCTCGGTGGTGCAACTGCCGTACTTGAGCACCATACCATCAGCCACACCATCGTCGGCATCACAGGCTTCCAAAATAGCGTCGGCCACGCTCGCCAGTTGTGCATCGCTCATAGCACTGCGCAGAGCATCCAATGACACCTGATCCGCGCCACTCATCTTGGTGAATTGTTGATTATCGTGCAGCTCGGCCAAGGCTGCGCGCGGCAGTGAAAACGCTGGTGCCTTGGCGATCACACCGTCGAACGCTTCGGGGTAGCGCTGTACAAATTGCATGCCTTCGTGACCGCCTTTAGAGCAGCCATAAAAGTAAGAATATTGAATCGGTGCGTCGAAGTACTTGCCGACCACAGCTTTAGCGGTATCGGCGACGGGCTTCAACGAGGTGTAGCTGTAATTTGACAGCGCTTGAGGATCGAACGCAAAGGTCAGGGTACCGTTGTAGGCCGGGTTGTTGTTCACACTATTGTCATGACCAGAATCTTGCGACACCACGGCAAAGCCACGCATCAAAGCATTGGGCTGTTCACTCCCCATAAAGCCTACCGCGTCGCGTACCACACCATTGGTACCACCACCGCCTTGAAATAGGAAACGACCGTTCCAATCCGCGGGCATGCGCACTTGGAAATTAATGGCGTACTGTTCTCCCGCGTAGCCTTCACGCTGCTGTAACGAGCCGCTAATCTCACAGTGCGCGGGAAAATCAATGGCAGGATTTCGCCCCGCCGCGGGTTGTGTATAGGGCTCGGCGTGCCACACCGCATTGGTAATACGCGTCGTCGCGTCGGGCCATGCACCTTGCATCGTTTGCGCTATATCACCACAGCGTGCTGCCAAGACGTCGGCGGACGGCAGCGGCGCGGGTATTTTTTCAGCGATAAGCGCGGTGTCATTCGACTTGCTGCAGCCGGCCATCACAGCCACGGAGAGTGCTAGTCCGAGGGACTTTTTCATAAGAAATCCTAATAAGAACGGGGTTATTATGGTTAAGCAATTTAACTAAACCCCATGTAGGCTGCAATGCTATTTACTAAGGTTTAACCGCGTGGGAATTGTCAGCATGCGTTGCCTCGACTGGGCTTAGCGAATATTATGGCCAGCACTGTTAATTCGGCTTAGGCCCCACCTAGAATGAGAACCAGCATGGAAATGAAAGAACGCCTCAAACAATGGAATGTTTGGAAATGGGAAACCAAGAACCAAGCCATGTACGAGAAGTTCGACGAGAACCGCTGGCCATGGTTTAACGAGGACCTCGATCCCGATATCGAAGCGTACCTGCAGGACAACAACTTACAGAACCTCGATATTCTCGACCTCGGCACCTGCACCGCGTCACAAGCCATCGAACTGGCCAAACGCGGCCACAATTTGGTGGGCAGCGACATCTCGGACACGGCCCTAGCCAAGGCCCGTGAAGCGCTGGCCAAGCAACCCGATGTTCGCGTGGAACTGGTAAAAGACGACATCACCGAGAGCAAACTGGCAAAAAACCAGTTCGATATGATCTTGGACCGCGGTTGCTACCACTCGATCTGCGTCTTCAACACCCCCGAGTATATCGCCGGTATTAAACGTGTGTTAAAACCCGGCGGTATCCTGCTGCTGAAGACCATGAGCAGTAAGGAAGAACGTTTCGTGGCCTACGATAAGATCGCCGAAAACCTGACCATTCAGATGCCCTTCCACTTCACCGAAGATAAATTCCACGAAGTGCTAGGACCACACTTTGATATCCTAGAAGTGCGCGACAGCTTTTTCTACAGCACGGTGGTGAATCCCCCTGCCCAAGCTCGCTTCGTGATTATTCGCAACCGCGCCGAGTAAACGACAACGCATGCCGAAGACTTTCTTCATGGTGGGTACCGACACGGGTGTGGGCACCACCTTTACCAGCTGTGCGATTTTGCAAGCCGCCAAAAATGCAGGCTTTGCTAGTTTTGCCATGCAGCCGATATCAGTGGGCTGCGAGCAAACGGAACAAGGCCTGCGCGGCCGCGACCCCCTGCAACTGATGCAGGCGATGAGCGTCGAGGTCGACTACGACCGCGTTAATCCCTTTCCTCTGGCAGCAAAGCTGCCGCCCCATATCGCCGCCGGCCTAGAAAATAAGCGCTTGGCGGTACAGCGCGTTAGCGGCCTCTGCCGCGGCGCCATGATGGGTCGGCACGACCTAATGCTGATAGAAGGCGTAGGTGGCTGGCGCAACCCACTCAACCACGTCGAATCGACCGCTAGCCTTGCCAGAGACATTAAGAAACCCGTCATTTTAGTGGTCGGTCTCGATCCAGCCGGTGTGAATCAGGCCGTATTAACCGCTGAAACCATCGTGCGAGACGGACTGTCATTGGTGGGCTGGATAGCCAACGAATATCAGCCAGAAACGGTCTACCTTGAGGAATGCTTGGGGATGTTAGATCGGGCGATTCCGGCACCGAGATTGGCGCACCTGCCCTATATTGCTGGGGGGGATTGGCGCCAAGCCACCGCTGCCATCGACATCGGGGCTTGGCTAAAGGCATAGCGCTTAGTGCTCCATGCGTTCCATATAGGGCCAGTAAGGCTCGCCCTTGTCTTGCTTCTCAAGCTTCATCGGCGTATCAGGGAATAAGCCCATGTACATATCTTTGCGGTTGGGCACCGTTTTCCACTCGTCAGGGAAGGTCGCCGCCGCAGGCCCCTTCGCGTCGCGCAGGTTCATACCATCTGACAAACGCGCATTGTAGGGCACGACACGCTCGCCCTTCTTGTTTAACAACTGCTTCGCCAAGGCTTCACGCAATTCCTGCACAAGCGGTTTGTACTCACGGTCAAAGAACAAGTTCTTCTGTTCTTCTGGGTCATCTGTCACATTGTATAGCTCTTCGATGTCCCACACACCGTGGTACTGAATGTACTTGTAATCACCGCGACGGATTGCAAAGGTCGTGGGCGTCATACCGAAGTTGTATTCCCAAAAATACTCGTACACAAAATCGGGCGCATCCCAGGTCTCAGGATCCACCGCGCGGGTCGCTACCGGCAACACGCTCACCCCTTCGAATTGCTCAGGTGCAGCGACACCGGCGATATCCAAGAAGGTGGGCGCCAAGTCCAAGTTGCGCACGACGGCGGGATTGGTGTCGCCAGCGGGAATCAAACCGGGCGAATACACCAACAATGGCACTTTTACAGAGCCCTCGTAGGCGTTGCGCTTGTCGATCAAGCCGTGGTCGCCCACCAAGAAACCGTTGTCGCTGTAAAACACCAATACGGTGTTGTCTAACTGATTGGTCTCTTTCAGCCAGGCCACTATTCGACCGACGCTGTCATCGACCGCCGACAGCGCACCGTAATAATCGCGCAGGTAGTCAGTCATTTTGCGGTCACTGGCATAGAAGAAATCGATGCCATGCCAGCTATTGCGCTGGTTTTGCACCCACATGGGCTTGTTCTTACGACGCTCTTCCGTGGGTACACTAGAGGCGGGTAAGGTGAAGTTGGTATTGGCGTACTGATCCTTGTGACGCGGTGCGGGTTTGGCGTCCGAGTGAACCGCCTTGTGGCTCAGATACAAGAAGAAAGGCTTATTGGGGTCGCGCTCGGCGTCCAACCAATGCATGGCGTAGTCGGTCAACTCGTCAGTGATGTAGCCTTTTTGATCAACGTGCTGGCCATCGACGTTTAGTTGATTCACAACGCCTTTCGCCAATAAGTGCGGAGCGATGGCATCGGTGGGGTAATACGCCCCTTGCCCAGCAAAGCTCACCCACTTATCAAAGCCCTGGCGAGGGCCGTCGTGGTGGTCGCCCATGTGCCACTTGCCGAAGAAACCGGTTTGGTAGCCAGCGTCCTGTAAGTATTTGGGGAAAAAGGTCAGGCCTTTCTCGGTTGAGTTGTTGTTGTCGACAATGCCGTGGTTGCGCGCCGTCATGCCGGTCAAAATCGTGGCGCGACTGGGCGAACACAGCGATGACGTCACCACCGCGTTGGGGAAATACGTCCCTTGCGCGGCGATACTATCAAGGTTAGGGGTTTGGACTTCTTTTTGAAGAAAACCCAAGCCGTCAAAGCGCAGGTCATCCATTAACACAAACACAATGTTGCGAGGCTTTTCGCTATCTGCCGCCAAAACACTCGTCGAGAACAACGACAAGCACATCACCGACAACACAAGAAATCGCATGCTCAGATCCTTTTTATTGAATTATTTGAACGTGTTTATATCTAATAAGTATTAAGAAATAAACGCCGAGCAGGCTATTGTTAGCAAAAGCTAACGTATTAACTCGTGTGTCTATTTTTACATCCACCTTGTGGATAGATCTGAGTAAGCAATGATTCGGAGGTTGTATGAAATCCTTACGTTACTTAGTTGCCGTTTGTACACTCGCTGTCGTGCCGCTATCTCATGCCAATAACAACAGTGTCAATTTGTACATCAATCAAAACATCGGTTTTAACGTCGAAGGATACAAATACACCCAAAAATCATTCCCCTGTAAGCTCGACCAAGTGTTGGTGGGCCACTTATTGGAAGAAAGCCAGCAGCGCCACCTAAACGCCGAGGCTGTAGCCACAGCGGATAAATTCAATAACGGCGTGATTCCGGTGTTGGCGCTGGATGTTGAGCAACTGGTGCTAACAGAAGAGGTTCAGTACGGCCCGAAAAGCCGACACCCCCTACCTAAGGTCCAGGTCATGGCGGCACTGGTAAAAGGTGATGAAAGCGTCACCGCACCGCACATGTGCGCGATTACCACGCTGAGTGAATTCACCTCGTCGTCGAATATTTTGGATATGGGTACCGTGGCAACGGTGTGCACGGCGGTTAATCGCTGCTTACAGCGTCTGTCGGATGACGTGGTCGATTGGCTTGAGCCTCAACTGAAATAGTCGCTAAGTATGTAAAACATTAGTTGTTAGACCAGTGGGAGCTTGTTGGGACAACAAGCGAATAGTTAATAAAACTGTTCCCTTGTTCTCCGAACAAGGTCCCACAACTGGGGCGAACAAGGTCCCACAATTGGGGCGAACAAGGTCCCACAGCAAATTGAATAGCTAGTGATTATCCCCATCAATGATTCTACCTACGCCGCCAAGCAATGATCCTTCACCCTTGCCTTTGCCACTCAAACTGGGTGCATTGGCAATAATACGGTCGGCCATGCGAGCAAAAGGCAAACTTTGTAGCCACACAGTGCCAGTACCTTTTAGCGTCGCTAAAAACAGACCCTCTCCACCAAAAATCATCGACTTCAGATTCCCTGCACGTTGGATATCGTAATCGATGCCACTAGTGAACCCTACCAAACAGCCAGTATCGACGCGCAATGTTTCGCCGTTCAACTGTTTCTCAATGACCGTTCCGCCCGCCTGAATAAAGGCCATACCATCACCGGTGAGTTCTTGCAGAATAAACCCTTCCCCGCCAAACAGGCCTGCGCCCAAACGGCGGTTAAAGGTGATATCGATTTTGGTGCCAAGCGCGGCACATAGGAAAGCATCTTTCTGACACACAATGCGCTCGCCATGCTGTGCCATGTTTAACGCTACAATATTCCCCGGGTATGGCGCAGCAAAGGCTACACGACGCTTGCCATGGCCGTGGTTACTAAAATGGGTGGTAAATACCGACTCCCCAGTAATCATGCGCTTACCCGCCGAGAACAACTTACTCATCACTCCCTGGTCGGGATTGGAGCCATCACCCATCTTAGTTTGAAAATCGATCCCCTCTTCCATATAGGTCATGGCACCGGCTTCGGCGATTACGGTTTCACCCGGGTCGAGTTCCACCTCGACCAACTGCATTTCAGATCCAATGATGTCGTAGTCAACTTCGTGGCAACGCATAGCCCTTTCCCTTTTTTATATGAGTTCGATGTACATAATAGACAAGAATTTTATATGCCGCCGAAAGGCAAAGCGTCAATTTAATGACTACACTTAATGGCATAAAAAATGCACTAATCACGTTGTGTATTAACACTTTTGGTTATATGGCATTAGGGGCAGGTAACGATGGAAACCGCAATGATCCTTACCGATAAACAACGGCAATACTGCCTAAATAATTTGGCGTTTTACGCTCAACACGTGGTTGATGAAAATGGCAAATTATTAAAGTATGAATTGCTCTCACGACTGCCTTCAGATGCCACGGTAAAAGACCTAGAGTCTTTCTTCGGAGATCTGACCCCTGCAGAAAGTGTCGACATTGCCATAAAACAAATCCATTTAAGTCGCCAGATCTACGACAAAACGGGTCTGAGCTGCGCGATCAATGTCGACAATATCGTATTAGTTGAAGACGCCCTAAAACAACGATTGATTGAAGCCTGCACCAAGTTTGACCACCCCGTTATTCTAGAATTTACTGAACTTCGGCCCATGCCGCCCGCCGATGAAGTCAACGCATTGTTTTTCACACTCAAGAAAAATAACATCACCATTGCATTGGATGATTTTGGAACGGGTTTCAACGGCATGTCTATTTTTGCCGACTACGATTTTGACATCATCAAAATTGACCGGACGCTTATCTCCGGCATTCAAACGCGCCCCCAAAAACTATTCATATTGCAGCACATGCTGGATTTGATGAACGCCTTGAACAAACAACACGTGGTTGAAGGGGTGGAGTCTGAAGCCCAATTCCAACAACTGAGAGACATTGGCTTTAAAGTCTTTCAGGGTTATCTGTTTCAGCGCCCCTGCCCTGTGGAGGAAATGTTATGAGTGATCGTGACTTTCCTGTCGGAGAAAACGAAACGGCGCGCGTGAGCGTCCTTAAAGAAATGGGTATTCTCGACAGCATCGAGGAGAAATCTTTCGATGATATGACCGAGATGGCCGCGCTTATTTTCAACGTACCCACGGTGACCATATCGCTGGTCGACGAAACGCGGCAATGGTTTAAAAGCCACTATGGCTTGGACGCCTGTCAAACAGAGCGCAAAATTGCTTTTTGCAATTACACGGTTATGTCAGATCAAATTCTAGAAGTCACCGATCCTTTGCATGATGAGCGGTTTGCAAACAACCCCTTAGTGACCGGCGATCTTCATCTGCGCTACTACTGCGGTGCTCCCATTATCGTGAAAGGACAAACCATCGGGGCGTTTTGTTTGATCGACTTTAAACCCCGCGAGGCATTGTGCAGCGATCAGCGCAAAATATTGCGAACGCTAGCTGACATGGTGGCCAAGAACATCAACTCACGACATTTATTGCTAAAATCCGCGGGTATGTTATCGGATATTATGAAAGGCCATTGGCAAGACGACGAATAGTCACACACGTTGCTATGCCGTTTTTAAACCCGCACCAATAGCAATGAATGCACAGCCAAGTGCGACATAGGTACCGCCATTAGGTAAAAACAAGGCGGCTACGTTAAACGCTGCACCGGCCAGAATCATACAATTACTACACAGCGGATTTGAAACTAACTTTTTAATCATGATCTTTTCACTTGTTATTTTTAATGAAGTCAAAGTAACAAGACGCCCCTGTTTCTGCAAGTGAATCACGGCTGCGCGAATAAACCTTGTAATATTCATCTGCATCCACAACAATCGACTTATGCGTAAAATGTTCATGCAACCATTACTAAAACTAATGCTGATTTTGATGATGCCTCTACTCATAGTGAGTTGGAGCGCTTACGCTTCGCCCGTCGATAACACTCCAATGCCCTGTGAGCATCACGCCATGGACAACAGCAACATGGTGTCCAGCATGGAAATGCATCACGACATGGCAGTGGATCAAGCTCATGATTGCTGTGATGGTGTCGATATTTCGGCCCATGATTGTGCAAGTCAGAGTCACTGTTTAGATAATCAGCACTGCAGCCAAGGCGCACCACATTTTTCCGCCGTGCCAACTAAAGGGACTGTTTTTAAAGTGGTGCCCTGGTATTCACCCCACCCTATCGACCCGCTCGCCATCAAAGGTAGAGATATCAGCCCCGAACTCAAACCCCCTCGTGCCTAGCTCCCACCGGCGCCTTTCGCCGGCAGATACCTTTTATCTTTCTAGGAGCAGATTATGACATTTAAAAACACTGATGATGCGTCGTTAAATCCTTCTCGTCGCCAATTCGTCAAGGGCGCGGCGATTGCCAGCGCGCTTGCAGGAATGGGGTTTAGCCCCACAGCATTATTCGCCGCTGTCGCCGAGGGCAGTAAGCGTATTTCGCCAATGGAACGCCCGCGCGAACTCACCGGCACAGAGTTTTTCCTTGAGGTCGGTGAATCCATTGTGAATTTTACCGGCGAGCCACAAATCGCAAAAACGGTTAACAATATGTTGCCCTCGCCTACTTTGGTTTGGCGTGAAGGTGACGAGGTGACGATCCACGTCAAAAATAACCTTCGGGAAGAAACGTCTCTGCACTGGCACGGCATGATCCTGCCCTACGAAATGGACGGGGTGCCTGGCTTTGGTTTTGACGGCATTAAACCCGGCGAAACGTTTACCTATACATTCAAGGTGCAACAGCACGGCACCTACTGGTATCACAGCCACTCGGGATTTCAACGCCCCGAAGGGATGTTTGGCGCCATCCGTATTGAACCGAAGACACCAGACCCATATGAATACCAGCGCGATTACATCATTCAGTTAGCCGATTGGAGCGACGAAAATCCCCACGATATTCTGCGCCACCTAAAGCTGATGCCAGACTACTACAACTACAAACAGCGCACCGTTGGCGAGTTTTTCGACGAAGCGGAAACGAAAGGCTTACGCCAAGCGATGGCAGACCGCAAAATGTGGAACGACATGTCGATGATGGATCGTGACCTATCCGACGTGACCGGTGATACCTACACCTTCTTAATGAATGGCCACACACCGGCTAGTCATTGGCGTGGAATTTACCGGCCCGGCGAAAAGGTTCGATTGCGCTTTATCAATACCGGATCAATGACGTTCTACGACATCCATATCCCTGGCCTAAAAATGACGGTCATCGCGGCCGACGGCAACCTGATTCAGCCGGTCGAGATCGACCAACTTCGTTTAGCGGTAGCCGAAACCTACGATGTGTTGATCGAGCCTGAGGACGGCAAGGCTTATGCAGTGTTTGCCCAGGCCTTGGATCGTTCCGGCTACGCCATTGGCAGCATCACCACCGACGAAAACGACCTCGCACCCACGCCTGAGATGGACCCACTGCCCATTCTTACCCACGCAGATATGGGGCATGGCATGGATCACAGCGGCCATGACATGGCCGGCATGGATCACAGTAGCCACGACATGGGTGGTATGGATCACAGCGGCCACGACATGGGCGGCATGGATCACAGTAGCCACGACATGGGTGGTATGGATCACAGCGGCCACGAC
>CAZRAM010000007.1:0-26264 GCA_964598145.1 uncultured Pseudomonadales bacterium | reverse complement strand
ATGGGCGGCATGGACCACAGCGGCCATGACATGGGCGGCATGGATCACAGCGGCCACGACATGGGCGGTATGTTGATGCCAGACGCCAATAACGAGGTGGCAGACTGGCCGGTCGAGATGGCTGAGGTTCGCTGGGGGCCTAACACCAACATGCAGGTGACGAATGCACAGTACCGCTTGGATGACCCTGGTGTCGGCCTCCGCGACAACGGGCGACGCGTACTCACCTATGCCGATTTAAAAAATCTCTACCCAACCAATCGAGATCCTAAGCCAGATCGAGAAATCATCTTAAACCTCACAGGCAACATGGAACGCTATTTATGGTCTATCGACGGCGTACCATTTTCAGAAGCGGATCCACTCTATTTAAAACTGGGTGAACGATTACGCATCACTTTCATCAATCACACCATGATGACCCACCCAATGCACTTACACGGTCTATGGAGTGATGTTGAGACCGGTGACAACAATTTCCTCCCACGTAAGCACGTGGTGGTGGTTCAACCCGGCTCGAAGATGAGTATGCGCGTGACGGTAGACGCTCCGGGACACTGGGCCTTCCACTGCCATATGATGTACCACATGGGTGGTATGTTCCGCCGTGTCATTGTGGCTTAAGGGAGGAATCGCTATGACAATTAAACACATCGCAATGACCGCCGCCCTTATATGCCCCGCACTTGCCAACGCTGGTGTTATGGTAGATCCATGGGTGGGCCAAGTGCTATTCGACAAGTTCGAAGTTAACCCTGAGCAAAGCAACAACCTGCACTGGGAAATGGACGCTAAACTATATCAGAACCTGTCTGGCTTTTACTGGAAGTCGGAGGGAGAACGCGCCCACGGCGAGACTGAAAGCGAAAACATGTTCCTCTACTCGAAAGGCTTTAAACCCTATTGGGATTGGCAACTGGGCGTCGCCTACAACACCTCAGAAGACAACAGCACGTGGGCAGTAGCAGGCGTATCCGGCATGGCGCCCTACTTCTTCGAGACGGAAGCCCATCTGCTGGTAAACGGCGACGGCGCCATGCTTAAAGCCCGCGCCGAGCGCGAGTATTTGATTACTCAGCGGTTGATGTGGGCACCCGAAATTGAAGTGAATTTCGCCTCGACCGACATGCCGGAAAAGGTTGTAGGTTCGGGGTTGTCTTCCGTGAAGTTTGGCTTGCGTTTGCGCTATGAATTCAGCCGTAAATTTGCCCCCTACGCGGGGGTTGAATGGCATAAGAATTTTGGCACAACCGCCGATCTAGCTGCCGTCGGCAGCGATACGCAGGCGGTGCTGGGCGTCAGGTTTTGGTTCTAGTAAACACCCTGTGGGACCTTGTTCGCAGAACAAGGGAACTGACGTAAAAGTTCGCTAGGTCTTCGACCTAGCTCCCATAGGGGGCAACAATCTTCCATATGGATCTTTCTCCATTTCGAAATATCTTTATCAGAACCATTCGAAAGGGAGTTCACCACGAAACACCTGTTAATCATTGCTGCGCTACTAGCATCACAGGCCAGTTGGGCCGATAACCACAGCCACACCCCAAAATTTTCCAAACTGGGCGAAGGCGATATCACCCATTATGTCGGTCGCGACATTCACCACCATGTCAGTGTCGGCGACCTACCCTCCAACATCGCGCTGTTTGAAGAAACGCTGCCACCCAAGTCTCTCGGCGCACCGCCACACACCCTTACCAATGAAGATGAAATTTTCATCGTGCTAAAGGGGCATTTTGAAGACTTATTTAAGGCGGTAGAACGTGCCATGGCAGAAGGTGGCCCCAAAACGCCTCCACAAGTGGGTCAGATCATTGCTGAAACAGCGGCCAAGTATGGGGTGATGGTGGATATGTCGAAGCTGCCGCCCTCGGGTTTAGCGCTGCTTGGGCCGCCGCCTGAGAAGTAGCGACAACATGTGGGAGCTAGGTCCAAGACCTAGCGAACTATAAAAAGGTTCCCTTGTTCTTCGAACAAGGTCCCACAGGGGGGCAAACAAGCTTACAAAGTAGAAGCGCTAAAACACCAAACTCACCAGCAACGCAAAAATAAACGCAATGCTGCCAATCAAGGTTTCCATCACCGTCCAGGTGCGCAGTGTAGTGGCCTCATCCATATTGAACAGCCGCGACACCAACCAAAACCCGCTGTCGTTGAAGTGCGACAGTACCGTCGCGCCACCGGCAATAGCTATCACAATACACGCCAAATCGACCTGACTCAGCCCGCTGGTAGCCGCCACCACCGGTGCCATCAGGGCGGCGGTGGTCGTTAAGGCCACGGTAGCCGAACCCTGTGCAACGCGAATACAGGTGGATATCACAAACGCCGCCACGATCACTGGCAGGCCAGTATCCGACAGGGCGGCAGCCAAGGCGTCGCCAATCCCACTAGCGCGTAATACGCCGCCGAACATACCACCTGCACCCGTCACCAGAATAACACCACAGATAGGGCCAAGCGACTCGCCGCACAGTGCCTCCATGCGGGCACGCCCCAGCTTCGGGGCAAACACCAGTAGACATGCCAACAGGGTAATGAGCAAGGCGATAGGGGTATTGCCTAATAATCGCAGCGCTTTTACCCATGTCGCCGATCCGTCGACCACGCCAGCCACGGATAAGGTATTAAGCCCAGAGTTCAGAAAGATCAGCAACACCGGCAACACTAACAACCCCAGCACGGTGGCGAATGAAGGCGCGTTGTCATCATCGAGTTCTCGCTGGCTAAACAAGGCGCCATCCATCGGAATATGAAACCGCTTCCCCGCCCATAGGCCAAACAGGTAAGACGCTAAATACCAGGTGGGCAAACCAATCAGCAGGCCCATACCCACCAGAAACCCCAGATTGGTGCCCAACAAGTCTGCCGCCGCCACTGGCCCGGGGTGCGGTGGCACTAGGCCATGCATGACGGCAAAGGCGCCCGCGGCCGGCAAACCATATAGCAGCACGGATCCACCTAAACGCGCCGCTACACTAAAGATAATGGGCATCATCACAATCAAGCCGGCATCAAAGAAAATAGGAAATCCAAACAATAACGACGCCACGCCTAACGCAAGCGGCGCCCTATGCTCGCCAAATCGCCCGATCATGGCATTGGCCAACACCGCAGCGCCCCCGGTGACTTCGAGCAACTTCCCGATCATAACGCCAAGCCCTACCAACAACGACACCGACGCTAGCGTGCCCCCCAAACCCTTAGTCATGGTGGGCACAACTTGGTCGAGCTCAACCCCTGCGGCGATGGCGGTGACAGCGCTAACCAGGGTCAACGCGGCGAAGGCATGAATCTTTAGACGAATAATTAAAACTAGCAGTGCGGCGACAGATAACGCCGCCAGGCTTAGCAGAAAAGCGCTTGAATTAGCTTCCATTAAAATGTTTCTCGCAACGTGGCAGTGTTGTTGTTATGGTTGTGCGACTCAACATGCAAAATCAAAATAAGGACAGCATGGGCACAAAACTCATCCTAATGGGTGTTACAGGCACCGGCAAGTCCACAGTGGGCAACTCACTCAGCGAAGCCACCCACATCCCCTTTTATGACGGCGACGATTTCCATCCGCCAGCCAATATAGAAAAAATGGCCAGCGGCACGCCGTTGAATGATGACGATCGTCAACCCTGGCTGGAGTGTATTCGCGACCACCTGCAACAACAATCCAATGCCATTGTGGCATGTTCCGCCCTTAAGAAGGCCTATCGAGACACCTTGCGCGAGGGCAACCCTGAGCTGCGCTTTGTGTTTCTTAACGGCGATCCCAACGTGCTACTTGCTCGACTCAATGCCCGCCAAGGGCACTTCATGCGGGCGGAGATGCTCGCCAGCCAACTAGACACCCTAGAGACGCCACGCACTGAAGACGATGTTCTAACCGTCTCGATAGCAGCTCCGTTAAATGACACCGTGGAACAAATAAAGGGCTGGCTTCAAAGTAACAATGATTAAGGTCAGTTATTGCCACAGGACAATTTTTACAAGCAGATGGCGAGGACTACCCCTTGCCCTCAAAGCGAGCTACGCTTAGTCTCACAATGAAAATGATTATCAATAAATAGGTATGTTATCCATGGAGCAGTTGAATAATTTTAATAACCTTGCCGAGTACGTTGACAATTTCCTTGCCAAGTATTCCGACCGTGTGGCGTTCACCAGCGTTGGTCGTGAGTTCACGTTCAACGATGTCGATGTCGCTTCGCGCCGTCTTGCGAGTTTCTTTGAACACACCTTGGGGCTAAAACCAGGTGAGCGCATTGCCATTCAACTCCCCAACCTCGTGCAATATCCCATCGCGGTTTATGCCGCCTTGCGTGTCGGCTTGGTGATCGTCAACACCAACCCCATGTACACCCCGCGCGAAATGCAGCACCAGTTCAATGACTCAGACGCCCAAGCGCTGATTCTATTTGATCAGATCAAACCCGCGCTCGATGCTATCCGTGCCGATATCCCAGTGAAGAACGTGATTGTCACTGGCGCGATGGATTTCATCGGCGGCATGCCCGAAGTGAGCGAAGGCGCCATTGCCACCAACGAAGATGGCAATTACAGTCTGGTAGATATTCTTGCCCACCAAACCAGTATCGATTTCACACCCACCCGCGCGCAGATGGCAGAAGTAGCTGTTTTGCAATACACCGGCGGCACGACTGGGGTGTCCAAGGGTGCCGCGCTATCACATCGCAATGTGCTCGCCAACATCCTGCAAACTGCTGAGCGCGCTCGACCTACCTATAAAGATTGCGAAGAGATTTTGGTTTGCCCTCTGCCGCTGTATCACATCTACGCCTTCAACATGGGTATGTTCTTTACCAGTGCGCACGGCAACCACACCGTACTGATTCCCAACCCTCGCGACCTAGATGCCACCGTGGCGATGATGAAACCCTACAAGTTCACCATCTTTGCCGGCCTCAACACCTTGTTTTTGGGCTTGTGCATGCACGAAGGCTTCAAACAACTCGACTTCTCGGCGCTGAAGATCACCCTCTCTGGCGGTACCGCGCTGATGGAAGCCACTGCCGGCTTGTGGGAAAAAACCACCGGCTGCCGCATTTCAGAAGGTTATGGCTTGTCGGAAACTGCGCCTGTTGTTTCGCTCAACGACCCCACCGATCAATTGATTGGCTCAGTGGGCCCCGCCGTGATCGATACCGAGGTGGAGTTCTGGGACGACAACGACCAGCCGGTGCCCGACGGCGAGCCAGGCCAGTTAGTATGCCGTGGACCGCAAGTGATGATGGGCTATTGGAACCGCCCCGAAGAAACCGCCAAAGTGATGAAAGACGGCTTCTTTAAAACCGGTGACGTGGGCCTGCGCCTGCCCAGCGGCCACATCAAGATCGTAGACCGATTGAAGGACATGATTATTGTGTCTGGCTTCAACGTGTTCCCCAATGAAATTGAAGGCGTGTTGATGACACACCCCGACATTTTAGAAGCCGCAGTGATCGGCGAACCGGATGACCGCACGGGTGAGAAAGTGTGCGCTTATGTCACCGCAAAATCCCAGATAGACCCTGCGGCTATTGAGGCTTTCTGTCGTGAACAACTGACCAACTACAAGATACCTAAGAAGATTGTGCAGGTGGAAGAACTGCCCAAATCCTCGGTGGGCAAGATTCTGCGCCGCGAACTGCGGACAGCATAGATCAAAGGGCCTACGGGCCCTTTTTTAAAACACCTCGCGCCACTAGTGGCCATCCACATATCACACTCCTTTTCAGACAATGCTTATTAGTCGACTCGCACGCCCCATTCTTTAACCTACACTAGGGTAGTTGAGATTGTGCCAAGGCGCGAAATGCCGGGAACTGTCGCTAGCTGCGCGCGTAAATAAATCAGATAACAATCACGAGGAAACGAAGCCATGAACATGAAACCCCTTGCCCTTGCGGTAACGCTATTGGGGGCCCTGCACGCCCCGCTATTGAGTGCTGACAATCACCCTCAAATTATCTCCACGTCTGTCACCGACAGCATCCACGTGCTCAGCGGTGACGGCGGCAATATCACCGTAGTCAAAGACGAACGGGGACTGTTGGTGATCGACGACGGTCTTAAATCGATGGATGAAGAGTTGATGATGACCCTGGGTGACATGGCCGATACACCGGTGAAGTATCTGCTGAATACTCACTGGCACTATGACCACGTAGGGGCCAATGGTGCCATGCACGACAACGGCGCCACTATTTTGGCCCACCACAACGTGCATAAACGCATGGTCAGCGGCGGCACGATCGCCGCCTTTGGGGCTGAAATCGCGCCTGCAACCGCCGACGAATTACCCGTGATTACCTACCACGATGGCATTCGCTTCCACTGGGGCGGCGATATCTATGATGTACAGCACGTTGCGGCGGGCCATACCGATGGCGACTCGATTGTGTTCGTTGATGACGCCAACATTGTGATTATGGGCGATATCTATTTTCACAGCATGTACCCCTTTATCGACGCCAGCAGCGGCGGCTCTATCAAGGGCGTGATCAATGCGGTTAGCAAAGTAATCAACAGCATCGACGACGATACCTTGGTGATTCCTGGTCACGGCGGCGTAACGGCTGGCAAAGCCGATCTGATCGGTTATCGCGATATGTTGCAAACCATGCACGACAAACTGGCCGCAATGAAGGCCGCGGGCAAGAGCGCCGACGAGGTGGTGGCCGCCAAACCGACGGCGGAATTTGATGCCGAGTACAACGATGGCTTCTTGAAGGCTGACACGTGGGTCAAGCTGGTTTACGATTCGCTTTAAGTTAGGCTTCTGGGACGTTATTCGCCCACCTGTGGGGCCTTGTACGTCCCCTCTGTGGGACCTTGTTCGAAGAACAAGGGAACGGTTTATAATCATTCCCTTTCTCTACGAGAAAGGTCCCACAGGCCCGGCAAACAAGGTCCCACAGGCGGAGCGAGAAAGGTCCCACATTTATAAGAGAAACCAAATGTCAGCAACCACCCCATGGCAAAACAAAATCTTCGGCTGGCTCCGCGATCTACTGATCTTTGCCATGATGGTTTGGGCCATCAACTGGTGGCAAACCAAGGATATGCTCAGCGCAGACGGGGATGTACAAATCCCGTCTATGCAGCTCGCTCGCCTAGACGGCAGTGCCGTGGACACCATCGCCCCCACCGCAGGCAAACCTACCCTGCTGTACTTTTTCGCACCATGGTGCAGCGTCTGCCGCCTTAGCATTAACAACCTAGAATACGTCAAGGCCGATGACGCCAATGTCTATGTCATCGCGCTAGACTACGACGAAGCCAACGAGGTACAAGCCTTTGTCGACGAGGTCGGCCTAAAACTGCCGGTACACATGGGCCACGAAGGTCTCAAACAAATGTTTCAAATTCGCGCCTACCCCAGCTACTTCGTGCTTGATGAAAACTTCATCGTGCGTGACCGCACCCTCGGCTACAGCACCGCGCTTGGCCTAAAGGCGAGAACGCTATGAAGATTCGACTGCTAAAAAAATGGCTGCCTAAAAAGGCCGATACGCCCATCGAAGGCGAGCTAGTTGAAGCCAAAGACAACGACGACGAAGTTCTACTCGCGCTGCCGCCGCCAGAAGACATCGAAGCCAAGTACAGTGGAGAGTTTGCCGAAGACTCTTTCTGGAACAAGTGCAAGCGATACGCCACCAACATTGGCCGCGGCGGACTCAAAAATGCCTTTATTCTCTATTACGCCCTGCGCAGCAATAAACTCGACTTCCGCCATAAAGCGGCAGTACTGGGTGCCCTTGGCTACCTGATCAGCTTTATCGACGCTGTGCCAGACCTGACTCCCATTATCGGCTACACCGATGACCTCGCCATCCTCAGCGCGGCGGTGATGGCGATTGCCGATGTGATTGACGACGACGTTAAGCAGCAGGCAGAGGCCAAGGTGGTTGAGTTGCTTGGCAGTCATACTGATAAAATTTAATAACTTACCTGTCAGGTCAGGTTAATTACCACAAGACACTTCCTAAGCTTATCCCTAATAACAGCAGCCAAACCTAAATCAAATATAGATTAAATGCTATATAGGCTATATGCTATAGGGGCTTTAAATGTGGTCAATACAAACAACCGATGTTTTTGATGAATGGTTTTCATCACTGCACGATATGCATAGAGCAAATGTCTTAGGCGCAATTCTAGTTCTCCAAGAACGAGGACCTCAACTTGGCAGACCTTATGTTGACTCTGTTTACAACTCTATACACAGCAACATGAAAGAACTCCGAATTCAGAGTAATGGAGTGCCTTTTAGAGCCTTTTTTGCATTTGACCAAATGCGGAACGCAATTATTTTGTGTGCAGGCGATAAATCTAAAAACGAAAAACGATTTTATAAACAAATGATTTTTATTGCCGACTGTGAATTTTCTAAACATTTACAGCGGATTAACGAGGTTTATTATGGCTAGAACACTCGAACAAATTATCGCCAATGAAGACCCCAAAGTTGTAAAACGAGCTAAGACTGTCGCTTCTGACATGCTGCTGAATATCCATTTGGCTGAACTTAGAGAAAAAATGCAACTAACCCAATCAGCAATGGCCGACGCTCTCGGGGTAAAGCAACCCACAATTTCAGATATGGAAAAACCAGGGCGCGACATCAAACTTTCCACACTAAAACGCTACGTGGAAGCATCTGGAGGAAAAGTTCGATTAGACGTCGAATTACCCGACGGCACCCACTACGAATTCACTATTTAAGATTAGAGCACCCAAACGACTATGGACAACTTCACCTTCTACAACCCCGCACGCATCCACTTTGGCAAAGGCCAAATTGCTGAACTGGCGAATGAAATCCCCGCAAACCAACGGGTACTCATCACCTATGGTTCGGGCAGCATCAAGCGCAATGGCGTGCTGGATGAAGTTAAAAGCGCACTGGCCGAACACCAAGTGTTCGAATTTGGCGGCATCGAGGCCAACCCCCATTACGAAACACTGCTATCAGCGCTGGACATCATCAAAGCCGAAAACATCGACTTTCTGCTGGCAGTGGGTGGCGGCTCAGTAATCGACGGCACTAAATTCTTAGCCGCGGCCGCGAAATACACCGGCGACAGTTGGGGCATCATCGAATCGCGCGGCGCCACCGTCAAAGACGCCCTGCCTATGGGTTGCGTGCTTACCTTGGCAGCGACGGGTTCCGAAATGAACAACTGCTCGGTAATCACCAAACAGTCAACGCAGGATAAGTTGTTCTTTTTCAATGATCTGGTCATCCCTAGATTCTCGATCCTGGACCCGGCTACCAACTTCTCTTTGCCGCGCCGCCAATCGGCCAACGGCGTAGTGGATGCCTTCGTGCACATCGTCGAGCAGTACGTCACCTACCCGGTGGATGCCAAGGTACAAGACGCCATCGCCGAAGGGCTGTTAAAGGTGTTGATCACCGAGGGCCCCAAAATCTTGGACAACCCCGAAGACTACAACGCGCGCGCCAACATTATGTGGAGCGCCACCATGGCACTGAACGGCATCCTTCGTGTGGGTGTTCCCGGCGACTGGGCATCACACATGATCGGTCAAGAAATCACCGCCCTGCACGGCTTAGACCACGCCCAGACGCTCGCGGTGATGTTGCCGGCGGTGTGGAAATACAAGAAACAGGATAAGTTGGACAAGCTGGTGCAATACGCGGCGAATGTGTGGGGTATCTCCGGCAATGACCACAGCGACATCGCTGACCGTGCCATTGCGGCCACCCAAACGTTCTTTGAACAGATGGGCGTTCCTACCCGCTTGGCGGATTACGGCTTAGACGAAGCAATCATCCCCGAGATCTTGGTTAAGTTAGAAGAACACAGCCACGTGGGATTGGGCGAGCGCGGCGACATAGGCCTTGCCGACGCCGAGCAAATACTTCGCTTAGCGAAATAGCCAGCCAAAAAAAAGCGGTTCATATTGAACCGCTTTTTCGTTTTACATCGCAAACGGCGAGATGCCTATAAGCGCCTTGTGCAGCCACATCGCAAACGCTGCCCACGCCACTAAACCAATCACAATGGTTGCCGCATCGCGGCCAAAACCCAAGTGCTCACGGGTAACACCGTTGGCGCGATCACGACGGCGCGACACCGCAAAACCCGCGATGCTCCACACCAGCAGGGCACCGAACATACCAATGTCGTGCAGGCCACCGTTGGCCAGCAAGTGCGCCGCTGCCCACAGTTTCACCGCTAAATACATGGGGTGACCCAGCTTCGCTTTCAGGCGGTTACCGGGCACATAGGCCGCCACCAAGAAAATGAAGGCTGGCAAGGTTAACAGTGCCGCTGCGTGGCGCGTCCACACGGGCGGATGCCAAATCCAGGTGGGATTCATGCGCGCATCGGCGTAACCCACCACCAACAAGTAAAAGCCGGCAAGCGCGATCAGCGAATACACGCCCTTCCACGCCAACGTACCAATGGTGTCGATGATGCTCTGACGGAACGAGGGGGCAAAAATATTGATTGAATGGCCAAGGACGAATAACGCAATGCCGGCTAACAGTTCATTTCCCATGAGTGGTCTCCCAAAATTGATGGTTGCAGAGTATGGTATTTATACGTTTTTCGCCAGTGGATATGATGCATCGATATAAGCATTCGTTATAAAAAACAACCCTCTTTATAGTATGCTGCGCAAAAAACAATCAGCGAGCAAACTATGGAAGACATCTTTCCCGTATTTTGGCCCTACTACGCCATGGCCTTGGCACTCGCCACCACCCTCGGGGTGATCGCGCAGCGCAGTCGTTTCTGCCTGCAAGGCGGCCTGCGCGACTGGCGCAACCTAAGCAACAATACGCGCCTGCTTACCTACCTCGCGGCAATGGCCTTTGCCATATTGGCGAGCAGCGTGATGGAAAGTTTGGCACTCACCGACTTGAGCAGCACCAAACCCGGCTATCGCAGCAGCGAATTCGCTTGGGGGCGCTACATCGCCGGCGGCTTTATCTTCGGTTTTGGTATGGTGCTAGCGTCGGGTTGCGGTTTCCGCCAACTCATCAAAAGCGGTGAAGGCAGCGTTAAAGCGCTGTGGTTGATTTCCATCATGGCGCTGACGATCTACTTCCTCACCCGCGACACCTTCTTTGGCGTACATGTTATGCCCCTGTTTGCGCCTTTGAGCACCTCGCTAAGCAGCCAGCAGGACATTGGCAGCCTGCTAACCGGCGACAACGCTAACACCGCGCGCATTGGCCTTGGCGTAGTTGCTAGCGGCCTTATTTCTTTGCAGTTAATGCGCCAACGCGCCAGCCTTAGCACTTGGCTTAGCGCGATTGGCGTCGCCATAGCCATTGCCCTAGGATACGTGCTCACCGGCGGCGAATACGCCCTCTTCCTGGCCGACGAAGCGGCCTTTATGGATACCCCACCCTCCGGTCTAGGTAGCCAATCCTTTACCGTTAGCGCGCCCTTGGGTGACGTGGTGTATTTCCTCGATCAACGCGCCCTGCCGCAAGTCACCTTTGGCGTACTGGCGATTGCGGGTGTATGGCTTGGCGCCACGCTGAGCGCAGTCGCTAGCAAGAAATTCAAACTGAGCGGTTTTGATTCGTGGCGCGACTTTGGCGTATCTAGCCTAGGATCGCTGCTGGCCGCCTTTGGCGCTGTGCTGGCGATGGGCTGTTCGGTCGGCCACGGCATCACTGGCATTGCCACCCTGTCACTGGGTTCAATTATCGCTACCTTGGCCATTGTGGCCGGCGGTTTGAGCGCGATTAAAGTTATTCGCTAATCCACACAACGAGGCTGATCTAAAGCAGCCGGCGTATATAACAGGAAAGATTTAAGATGTGTATGCGCCTATTACTCTTACTGAGCCTCGTTGCCATGAATGCTATCGCCGAACCCGTCTATTACAACGACTACGAAACCCTCGACTATCGTGTCGTGCAAAGCTACGACAACGACATCGAGATACGTCAGTACGCCCCGGCCGTTGCCGTAGCTACCCGCGGCACCACCGACGAAAACTCTTTCAATCTGCTTTTCAAGTACATCACCGGAGCCAATGTCAGCCAGGCCACCATAGACCGCACCCAACCGAGCGAGATGGAATCGGTAGAAGTCGCCATGACCACCCCGGTGGAAATGCAAGACGTCGCCAATGGCCAGATCATGCGCTTCTTTTTACCCAGTGAGTTCAACTTAGAAACGGCGCCCAAGCCCATACACCCGGCAGTGTATTTAGAAGAGAGACCCGCCAAAATGGTCGCCATCATTCGCTATTCGGGCTACAACAATGACAAAAAAATCGCCCAGCATGAAAAGCTACTGAGGGACCTAATCGCCCGTGAAGACTACCAAGTCATCGGCGATAAGACGGTATTTGGCTACGATGCGCCGTGGCGCTTGTGGTGGTTACGCCGCAATGAAGTGACGATTCCGGTGATGAAGGTGAGCGAGGCGACCACCTCGCTATAGCCCTACCCTTCCTGATTCTGCTCTTGCTGCTGGGCACGCAATGCGCGCTTGGCTTCGCGGCGTTCCTGCATGGTGCTGATCGCCTCTTTACCAATGTGCGCTAAACCGCGCTCTTCGGCCAAGCGCATCTGGTGTTCGCGCTCGCGGAAGCGAGCCAGTTGCTCTTCGCTGTGGGTGCCGTAGCAATGCGGGCAGCTCACGCCTTGCTCGTAGTGAGCGTGCTGCTTGTCTTCCTCGGTGATCGGCAAACGGCAAGCGTTGCACAGGTCGTAGCGGCCTTTATGCAGCTTGTGGTCAACCGTCACGCGGTCATCAAATACGAAGCATTCACCCTGCCACATGGTCTCCTCTTCGGGCACCTCTTCCAGGTACTTAAGAATCCCGCCCTTCAGGTGGTACACCTCATCAAAGCCCTGCTCTTTCAAATAGGCGGTCGACTTTTCGCAGCGGATACCGCCGGTGCAAAACATCGCGACTTTTTTGTTTTTCTGCGGGTCGAGGTTTTCTTTCACGTAGTCGGGAAACTGGCGGAAAGTGTCGGTCACCGGGCTGATGGCGCCTTCAAAGGTACCCACATCCACTTCGTATTGGTTGCGCGTGTCGATCAACACCACGTCGGGGTCTGAAATAAGTGCATTCCAGTCCTTCGGCTCCACATAGGTGCCCACCACGCGGTTGGGGTCGATACCTTCCACGCCCAGGGTCACGATCTCTTTCTTCAGCTTCACTTTGCAGCGTTTGAAAGGCAGTTCGTCGTGCAATGATTCCTTGGTGTCGAGCGGCGCGAGGCGCTCGTCGCTGCGCAGCCATGCCACCACCGCATCAATGCCTTCGCGGCTACCGGCGATGGTGCCGTTAACGCCTTCGTTGGCCAACAGCAGCGTGCCGCGCACATCGTATTGCTCCATCAGGG
Source organism: uncultured Pseudomonadales bacterium (assembly GCA_964598145.1). Classification (GTDB taxonomy): domain Bacteria; phylum Pseudomonadota; class Gammaproteobacteria; order Pseudomonadales; family JAHEIH01; genus JAHEIH01. Next base: position 12,917 of record CAZRAM010000007.1, on the reverse strand, counting down.
CGAGCAAGGGCTCACGCAGGGCTTCGAAATTTTCCAGCCGAACAAAGCGATACAGGGCGCAGACAACGATTTTTGACATGGTAGTACCTAGTGGGGATTAACACAGGGCGCGCATGATACAAAAAACTGGTGAAAAAGTCGCCAATCAAGAAAAAAAACTGCCGCCCATATGGGCAGCTAAAAGGGCGGAGATTTACTTCGAGTGAGAGGTTAAACGTTGTCGGCTAACGCGTCGTAAACGTCGAGTTCCGCGGCGACCTGGCCGGCCATACGGGGAATTAAGTAGCGCTGCTTGTACCACATGGCGTTGGCCTTGCGTGAGCTGTTAATGCCCAAGCCAAACTGCCAATAGGCGAGATAGGCCTTACCGTGATGGGCGCTGTACATTTGGCCGGCTGAGGCAGCGCAATCTTTGGCGTATTCCCAATTATTGGCGCGCAAACAAACGCCCGTTTCTGGGCTAGGCTCTTGGGCAAGGGCGATAATCAGCTGGGCGCTAGTGGCATCTAATGGGCGGTAAACCGCCACTTTTAAGCGGCCGTCCTTAAGTGGATTAAACACGGCGATGACATCATCGCCGCGTTGAATAGCGACCAGTTCGCGGGAAACATCAACTTCGCCAATCAAGACTCGCCAGTCAGCCCCTTGAGCAGACACCACTTTACGCAAGTCGTCCTCGGCTAAAATTTCAGCCAAACGCTGCATAGCGGGCTCGTCTTTCTTCCAATCGATATGGCCGTGACTGTTACGTTGTTGTAATCGGCGCAGCATCAGGGCGAAAGGAAGGTCTTCACCGTTAGTGACCGATTCTTTAGCGTCTAGCACCCGAAAAGGGTAGGCAATATCGGGCAATGAGTACTTTAACAGGCTCTTTGCCCGGAGCTGCAATTCGAGATAACTTTCCATGTTACGGCGTCCTTTGCTCCATTAATTATTATGATTTTGTTACATGAATATGACTATAGAACAAGAATTCTAACGTTGTACAAAAAATCACCACATTTTTTTGTGCAGGGTTTGTATGCCCTAAATAAGAGGAACTACGCGCTAACAAAACACCCCGCTTTGCTCTATGATAAACCCATAAAAATAAAAGGAAGAAACCATGAACGAAGACAATCTGACCGGCGGATGCCTATGCGAAGACTTGCGCTACACCATCACGCCACCCGTGTTATTTGTCAGCCAATGCTGCTGCAAAGATTGCCAAAAAGCGACCGGCACCGGGCACACCACCATTATTGGCATACACAAAGACCAGTTGAGTATGACCGGAACACCGGCCATTTTTTCTAACCAAGGTGAAACAGGTGGTGCGGTGCATCGTCACTTTTGCCAACGCTGTGGCGGGCGCATTTTTACCTCGGGCGACACGCCTGGCGATTACATCATGGTGCAGGCCGGCTCCTTAGATAACCCAAGCCTGGTAACGCCCGAGAGTGTGATTTACACCAAAGACAAAGTGGCGTGGGACAAAACCGACGAGCAACTTCCCCACTACCCAGAAATGCCGCCTGCCCCCATCTAGACCTATCACCAGTTGATCTTAGCGGCGGTGTTTATTCCACTGGAAGCGCTGTTCGCCAAGCACAAACGCCAAGGCTTAGTAAGGCGTGAAACCCTAACGGATCTTGCCTACTTCGCCGTGGGTCATCTTGGCTTTCAGTTCATTATGCTGCTCACCCAAAAGCCTGCCGACGAATTGCTCGCCTTGGTGCGATTGCCTGGCCAACAAAGCTTTCTGGCCGACTTACCCCTCGCCGTGCAGATCTTACTGGCGCTGTTTGTGGAGGGGTTTAAGGATTAAAAAATCCTACCCATAAATCACATTTGTCTGCACACTCTTCGCCAACAACCGCCCATCCGGCCGCCAGATATGCGCGGTCGATGAACTGATCCCGGCCTCATCAAAACTCACCTTGGACTCATACCCCAAAAAGTCGTGGGGGGCGAAGTTGTCGGCATCCAAGGTGAAGTGCATGTGCCAGCTAATGGTCGACATTGGCACGGGCTTGGCGTAGTGGGTTGAGGCGGTGGGCGGCCATGCGTCGATCAGGCCTACCAGGTGGGGGGTTGTGATCTTGACAGGGGCCTGGGCAAAGCGCATGTGGCCATGCATTTCGGGGAAGGGTTTGCCGCCGAAGGGGGGCACGTGGGAGGCCATGTACACTTCGACATTTTGGAAGAACACCGGGGCGTGCATGCCGGTGATGCGGAATGATTCTTCGCGGGGGCGAATGTCGGGCACGCTGAATTGGTCGATGCTGACGGAGCTGTCTAGTGGCTTGCAGAAGTCGGCGCGCACCACAGCGCGGACTTTGTCGCCTTGGATCAAGCGCGCTGACTTAACGCACACAGTGCGGCCTTCGCCGAGGGTTTCTACTTCGATGCTATAGGGCACATCGGCCTCAAACGGGCGGGTGAAGTTAACATCCATGGCGCGCAGCTTGCGATCGGGATCCACCTCGCGGAGCATGGCTTGCAGTAAGATCGCGGCGGTCATGCCACCATAGATAGTTCTGCCCTGCCCCCATGCGTCGGGGATGAGGGGGAAGTCGCCGTTGGTAATGCCGTTGAGAATGTGGTCGATGTGCACCAGAAGTCCTTTTTGAAGCTGAATCTCAATTCTATTAGCTGTTTGGCTTAGCTAGCGGCGTATTCAAACGGCGATGCGCTGCGTACACCACGTCATCCATGTTGAAGGGTTTGGTAAGTACGTCGTCGAAACCTAAGCTGATCAATCGCCCAATATTACCGTTAATAATGTCTGCGGTACAGGCGATAACGGGGGTTTCCACACCACTCTCTCGAAGACGCTGCAGGGTTTCAATACCGCCCATTTGGGGCATATGAATATCGAGAAAGATGAGGTCGAAATCGGCTTTTGCGGCTTGCAGCAAGGCCTCTTCACCGTTCGATGCCACAACCACATGCCCGCCCAGAAACTCTATTGTTTGCTGAAACACCATGGATGCCATGGCGTCATCTTCGGCTACCAAAACTGAACGCCCCATTAGCCCGTTGGGGTTAATATTGTGAAGGTGATCTTTGGCGGGTGTTTTGTCAGAGCGATTAACGGAGTCATCTGAAATAACGGGTAACGGCAGTGTCACCTTAAAGGTTGTGCCCTGCCCTTCTGATGAGACCACGGCAATGTTGCCATGCATGGCATCGATGAGACTTTTGCAAATCACTAGCCCCAGGCCTGCGCCACGATGTTTTGAAAAACGCCCCTGGTTCACTTGTTCAAAGGGGAGAAAGAGTTTGTCCTGAAAGTCTTCTGGAATACCTTCTCCCGTATCTTTGATCTCTAGCACCACCTGTGAATCCGAGGCGGCTGTGGCCACCACTGAAATACTGCCACGTTGTGTAAACTTAAAGGCATTACTTAACAGGTGATTGATGATTTGTGCCACACGTTGGGGGTCAAAGGCGCGATAAACACCATCCTTCAATGTCTGGGTATCAACACTAAAAGCCAGATCATGGGTTAGCGCGCGTTTTTCGTAGGGCGCCAGAAGGTTTTCTAAGAATGACTTCAAAGCCAGTGGTTGTGGGTGAAGCTCAAGTTTGCCTTCAGCTATTTTGGAGACATCAAACAGGTCATCTAATAATTGTTGGACGGTGTTAAACCCCGACAGCGCCATATTTGAAGCTTCTTTGACTAATTTTTCGTCAGCGGGTGATTCGTTGATAAGTTGTATTGAGCCATACAACCAATTGAGGGGTGTCCTTATCTCGTGGGACATATTTGCCAAGAAATTACCCTTTGCTAGATTAGCCTGCTCTGCCAGTTCTAGTGCCGTCTGAAGTTGGTTATTTATGGTATTTACACGCTGCAAAAGCAGATAGAAAAATAAAGGAATGACGAGATTAGCGACAAGATTACGACTCCAGTATGCATCTGCTTGATCGGGGTGCCACCACAATATCAACAGTGGTGACAAGGCTGCGCCGGCTGTTAGCGCTACATTAAAAGGGGGTCTGACCAAGGATAAGGCGAAAATTGATACAAAAGGTATTAAGGGCAGAACCATGGTCCCATTACGATAAATGATGTACCAAATGCCCAATAAGGTCAGTACAAATTGAACCTCTAGTAACTTTTGAGTCCATTGCACACGGTAAATGCCAATTACACCAAAAATTAACCAGACGCCTGTTATTAGCAGCGGAGTAATCAGTTCCGTTGGCCTGAACATGATTATCACTGTAATCACAGCCACACAGCATAAAGACAACACTTTAAAAAACGTGCGAGAAAGGTTGAGCTGAGTATTATTATTCATATTGTTTCGCCCCCAATGCTTAAAAATAGGACGAAACTGGTTATTTTTCAAGCAACTTTTTTGGCTCTTCTACGCAATTTAGCTTGGCTGTTGTGCCCTGGTTTGGGGGGAAACAACTCAGGCGTATTGGCCTGTAACCACTGTAGGATCTTTTCGCTTGGATCGATACCCTGCACGCTCAGGCCGTGGTTACCAAACAGCCGATTGAATTCAAAAATGTAGGGGTGGTCACCTACCATGGCGACGTCGAAACCTGCGTGGTTAATCCCCAATGTTTTGGATACTTCCAGCACCAGGTCAAGCGCTTGTTGTGGTACAGGGTCGAAACACAGAGCACCACCTTGGGCGATATTGTTGTGGAAGTTGCCCTCGCCCGCCACGCGCCAATAGCTGGCAATCACCTCATCGCCGATCACCACAATGCGGCAGTCGCGCTGAATGGGTAAATATTCCTGCACATACAATACCGAGTGGCTTTCGCAATAGCGCATAAAGTCGGCGCGGTTTTCGACAAGGTAAACGCCGCGCCCCTCACTCGACTTGGGGGTTTTACACACGAAGGGGTAGTCCATCACCGCGAGAATGTCTTCGCGCGCTTGTGGGCTATTATCGAGAATAAACGTTTGCGGCATGTATTGAGGCCACAGGCTCATCATCACGCGAGTGAACTCGATTTTGTTATGACCAAGTAGATAGCTAGGCAAGCTGGGAAAAATACGCTTTTGCAGCCCAAAGACGAGGGTATTTACCTGCCAGTATTCGGGAAATAAACACCAGTCGGCTTGCTGAATTAACGGCAAATGCAGATTTTGGTGGTCAGGTTTTAAGTAGTGGGCGTTGGGTAGACGACAAGTACGAAAAGCATCAAAAGACACAAGACGCATAAACGAATCCAAGTAATGAAATTGCGCGAATTATGGGCAATTTTTACGCGGCGTCAATAGCTGTTTTTGCGGGGAGTGGAAGCGTGACTGTAAAACTCGAGCCTTTGCCCTCGGTGGATTGCACATCGATACTGCCACCCATCATGTTAACTAGGTTTTTCACAATCGGCAGGCCCAACCCTGAGCCGCGCTGCTCGCTGTAGCGCGACGGTTTGGCTTGTTCGAAGACATTAAAAATCGTATCGATCTTGTCGCTGGGAATGCCAACGCCGGTGTCGACCACGCTAAACACGATGTCATCACCGCTTCCGGCGGTCACTCGCAACGTCACACTGCCTTTGTCGGTAAACTTAATGGCATTGGTCAGCAAGTTGCTGATAATTTGCACCACACGGACCTCGTCACACAGCCGTTTTTCAGCCACCACGCCTTCGTCTATCTCAGTGACGAGAGCCAATTCCTTATGTTCCGCCATCGTCCATGTGTGGTCTAGCGCCAGAGCCAAGATGTGTTGCAAATCATTGGGTTTAACCACTAATTGCACCTTGCCCTCGCTGATCTTGGTGACATCCAAAATATCTTGAATCAAGCGGTCTATATGGCGGTAACTTTCAATGCCAGTGTCGGCAAACTTTATAACAATACCGCTTATTCTCATAACCAGGAAAAGAGCAGCGCTGATAACAACAAAAAACAAGGTGAGAAATACTTGGCTATAGCGTGGAAATAATAGCCCCAAGGCCGCCATTGAACCCCAAGTCAGGGTTATAAATAAAGGAGCAAGAGAATCCGAAGTATTGACGGTGAGATTAAGAACACAAATCGCAACAGCAAGCGCTACAATCACCTGCAAGAACCGTTTATGGTTTATGGTTTATGGTTTATGTTTTCTGAGCGATCCATCTTAATTAGCGTCACATAATTATTATATTTTTGTAACGTAGCCTCCAATAAACGCTTTTGCAATAGGATACCGACATTTTCCTATTGGTTTTGCCACAAAATCTTATACAAATCGTGCCTGCGATCCTTGCCATTGGTCACCGAGCCGTTGTGGCGTAGCTGCTGCAAGCGGGTAATGTCTAGGTCGGCCACCAGCGCCATTTCGGTGTTTGGGGTACTTTCCGCCAGAATCGCATCGTGCGGGAAGGCGAAGTCGGAGGGGGTAAACACCGCTGACTGGGCGTACTGAATGTCCACGTTGTGCACCTGCGGAAGGTTGCCCACACTGCCCCCAATCACCACATAACATTCGTTTTCAATGGCGCGGGCCTGGGCGCAGCACTGCACGCGCAGGAAGCCGTTTTTGGTATCGGTCCAGAACGGCACAAACAGTATATCCATTTCTTGCTCAGCCAACAGGCGCGCAAGTTCTGGGAATTCCACGTCGTAGCAGATCAAAATGCCAATCTTGCCAGCGTCGGTATCAAAGGCCTGCAGGCTGTGGCCACCTTCTATAACCCAGTCGCGGCGTTCGTGCGGGGTGATGTGAATCTTGGGCTGAACCTCGACGGTACCGTCGCGGCGCAATAGGTAGGCGTTGTTGTACAGCGTCTCATCATCGTCCAACTCGGGGATACTACCCGCGATGATGTTGATGTTATAGGCCACTGCGAGTTGGCTCATGGCCTGTACGGTGCGCTCGGCGTATTTAGCGAGCTCGCGGATCGCTTCGTATTGGTTGGGCGCCTCGCTCAGGCTCATTAGCGGGGCGTTGAAAAATTCAGGGAACAGCACGAAGTCGGCAGTGTAGTCCGCCATGGTGTCGACGAAGAATTCCACCTGTTCCAGCCAAGCGTCAAATGAAACGGGCAAGCGCATTTGCCACTGGATGATGCCCACCCGCACCGAGGATTTTTTAAACTCGGTGACGTCGGTAACTTCAGGTTCGTAAAGGATGTTGCTCCATTCCAACAACGTGGCAAACCCCTCGGACTTTTTGTCGTCCGGCAGGTAGTCTTTCATGATGCGCTTAACATCAAAGTCGTTCACCAACTGGAAGCTGAGGATGGGGTCGTAGATCTCGCGCATTTTTACTGCGCTGATGTACTCCATCGGCGTCATCTCACTGGAGTATTTGTAATAGTTCACGATACGGCCACCAGACAGAATGGCCTGCAAGTTAAGGTTTACACACAGGTCTTTGCGCGCGTCGTAAAGGCGGCGACCGAGGCGATAACCACGGTAGTCGGGGTCGACAAACACATCCATGCCGTACAAGGCGTCACCGTCTGGGTCGTGCTTGATGCGCTCGCGGCGGCCGATGAGATCGTCGTAGGTGTGCGCCTTGCTGAAGCGGTCGTGGTCACACTTTACCGTCAGTGCGGCGGCCACAATGGTTTCGCCATCGACAATGCAGATCTGCCCTTCGGGGAATTCTTTGGTCAGCGCCAACAACGTGGAGCGCGGCCATGAGCCACCAAGGTCGGGGTAGACCTTCTCCATTAGAGTTTCGAGTTGGTTGAGATCGTCTTCGCGGAAATTACGCAGTTCGAGTTTTACGTCGGAGGGGAATTCGTTTGTCAAAGGACACCTGTTTGCTAACAACAATGTATGTAGTTTAGCTATTTGGGCAGAAATTGCACGGTCTCAATGTAGGAGGCGTTTGCACGCAAACGGCGATCGGTCGCCATGTCTATCGACATGCCTCCTACACATGGGGGGTTTAGAACGCGTAGGTCAGGCCCACGGTCAAGGTGCGCGGTTTCTGGCCGCGGGCGCCGGCCTTGGGCTCGCGTGAGACAATGGCGTCGTGTTCGTCGAACAGGTTGTCCACCTTGCCGTACAGTGACATCTGGCTGCTGTATTGGTGGCGCAGGGCGAGATCGATGGTGCTGAACGCGTCGATGCTCTGGTACGACTCACACGCGGCGGCGGAACAGGTGGCGCTGCGGTGACGCAGGCTCACATCAGCGCGCCAGTCGCCCTTCTCAGCTCCTAACTGCAAAGCGAATTGGTGTTTGGGCAGGTTGGGCAAGCGATCACCGGCATCGACGCTACCCCACACGCTGGCGCCGACAAAACTGGTATCAAAGCTGGCGTCAGTGTAGGTGTAGGTCACGTTAATCGGAATCTGCCAACCGCTATCGGTATAGGTTTGTTGCGCCAACTGGAACTCCATGCCTTGCACGGTGGCTGCACCACCGTTTTCGGTGTCACCCGCTTCGCAGGCTTGGGTACCCGCTCCACCAGAATTGGTGCACACGCCGATAATGTTGTTGTAGTCGCTATGGAAACCCACCAACTCGATGTCGGTCGTACCGGTTTGGTAGCGCCAACCAAACTCGGTGTTGGTGGCTTTTTCGGCATCGCTACTGCTAGAGGCCGAGGGCGACATCCCTTGGTGGACACCTGCAAACAGGTAGCTAGATTCGTTCAACTGGTAACCCACCGCCAAGCCAGCCAGTGTCTCGCTAGCGCTGACACCGGCAATTTCGTAGCGCTCATGGCGCACACCGGGTACCACCTTCCACTGGCCGAGTTGGATTTCGTCGTTCACGAACAGTGCGGTGGCGTGGCTGCGTTTCTTGGAATCACTGCCGCTACCCTGTTGCGCCAGCGAAAAGCTTCCATCTGCGCCCTGAGTCCAGCTGTCTACCGGTTGGTTACGGGCTTCATAGTCTTCGTGGTAGCGCACGCCTGCCTCAACGCTGTGGTTGTCGAACGCCCAATCCAACTTGGACTGGAAGCCCTTAGACACGTAGGCGCGGTTGTTGTGTTTCAGCGCCACATCGGCTGCTGCAGTGCCATCTAATACCGATTGCGCCCAGGCTTGGTCGTAACTGCCATAGGCACTGGTCATGCCATTACAAGAAGCGGTGGTAGCACAGATCAATACCTCATCGATCCCTTCGCCATCGATCTTGTCGACCTTGTACCAGTCTCGTGCAAATTGGTTGTAGTACACCTGGTTGGTCAACTGCCAATCACTACCACTCAGGGTCAAACTTGCCACACTTTGGCGGTGTTCGTTGTTCATTTGGTCCTGGCGGCTCAAGCCGTAACGACGATGCGGATCAGCAAAAAAGTCCTGCTCAGTCAGGCCAACATAAGTCTGGTCAGAGGTCTCTTCCGAGGCCTGCACTTTCAGGCCGTATTCGGCATCGAGCCCAAACAGGGTATCGCGGTAGCGCAGCTTGGCGACCACATCATCCACGCTAAAACCGGTGTCGTTGTCGCTGTTATCGATGCTGTCAAAACCGTCCGAACGACCGCCGTGGTATTCCACCAAATAACCCAAATCGTCGCTGCCATCACCGTAGTTAAGGTGGGTGCGAATGCCACCGTAGCTGCCGAACTCTTGACGCAAGAAACCGGCGGCCTCATCTGGGATAGGAGTTGAAATCATGTTCACTGCCCCGCCGATGGTGTAGGGGCCGGTGGTAATGGCGGAGGGGCCCTTCAATACCTCTACTGCGTGCATGCGTCCCGCGCTAGGGAAGTAGTACGCCGATGAGGCAGTGTAAGGCGCGGGGGCGATCAACACGCCGTCTTCCATCAGGGTGACTTTACCGCTGCGGTCGCTGTAAGTGCCGCGAATACTGATATTGGGGCGCAATCCGAAGCCTTCTTCGTCGCGAATATAGAGGCCGGGCACGTTGCTTAGGATGCGGTTGATGTCGTTGTAGCTAAATACCTGCAGCGCTTCGCTGTCGATGATATTGCCGGAACCGGTTAATACGCGTTGGTCATCGGCATTACCAAGAATGAATACTTCCTCAATGTCAGCACTTGCAATGGTAGAAAGAGAAGCTGCGCTGATAGCCAAGATAAGCGGTTTGATGTTGTTCACTGATTTTTCCTAGTGGATGGGTTAAGTTGTGCAAATGATAATAATTCGTATTTAGATTAGCAAGAAGTTTTTGAGAAAGATTCTCATTTGGCAAAAATGGACATTTAGGCGTAAGCTGTAGCAACTAATAAGAACAAGGACGATCTGCCATGAACAACTTGGCTGCGCAGTTACAACAGGTATTGCAGGAAATTTCCACGACACCGCTCAATGCCCCAGACCAAACCCTTGGGGTACGCGAACTTTGGAGTTTCTTTGCCGCCCAAGCCGCCATGACCAAATCCGCCATCGCGCAGCGACTAGCGGAAAGCAGTGGCCTACCCTACTGCGAACACCCCGAGCGCGAGCGCGCCGCTAACGAATTGGCCAAGCTCACCATGAGCCAAACACTGGCGATGTGTGTGCTGCCCGTGCAGCGCAGCCAAAGTCTCACGGTGATATGCGCCGATCCCTTTGATGAAGAACAATTAAAGAATCTTCAATTTGCCCTAGGCCGCGCTTTCAATGTGGAACTCGCCCCACCCGACGCGATCGAAGTGGCGATCTTGCAGGCCTACGACAAACTCAATCCCAGCCACGGTGTCGACCTGGATCCCAGCCATCACAAGCAGGGTATTGACGACCGCGAAGTACCGGCGCTGGCAAAGCAGATCATGTTAAAGGCGGTGCAGGCACGCGCCTCTGACCTGCACTTGCAACCCTTTGTTGGTGGCGCCGCGCTGCGGATGCGGGTCGATGGTGTGTTACACCGCATGGCGATACTGCCCATTAAGGTGGCGGAGGCGTTGATTCGCTTTTACAAGGCACAGGGCAAGATGGACCCCTACAACGGGCTGATTCCGCAAGACGGTAGTATGCGCATCCACTTGGGCGAGCAAGAATTTTCGATTCGTATTTCAACCTTACCTTTGGAAAACCACAGTGAAAAGTTGGTCTTGCGCTTCTTGGATCAAAGCGCCAGCTATCGCCTATCGCAAAATGGCTTCTCGCTGTCTGAGCTGCAAGCTATTCGTCGCTTGGCGAGTAATGCTTCGGGCGTTGTATTGCTCACTGGCCCCACTGGGTCGGGTAAAACCACCACCCTTTACGCGCTGTTAAATGAACTCAACCGAGAAGATGTGAGCATCACCACGGTGGAAAACCCAGTCGAATATCGCATGGGCGGCATATCGCAAACTGAGGTAAACCCCAAGGCCGGGCTGACCTTTGCCAGCGCACTGCGCTCGATACTACGGCAGGATCCCGACGTGATGCTGATCGGCGAGATCCGCGATGGAGAAACCGCGCAGATTGCTTTGCAGTCGGCCCTGACCGGACACATGGTGCTGTCTACCCTGCACACGAACGATGCCATCACCGCGATTCCCCGTTTATTGGATTTAGGCATCGACGCCTCGATTCTTGCGGACGCCCTGAATGGCGTGGTGGCCCAGCGATTGCTTCGAAAGCTGTGCGAGCGCTGCAAAATCGAAACCACCGAACCACTACGACCGGCGGAGCAATCGTTTAAAGAGATCACCGCCATCACCCCACCCTACAGGCCTCGCGGCTGCGAAGCCTGTCGCTTTACTGGATACAGCGGTCGCCTGCCGATTACCGAAATCATGGAAGTGACGCCCGCCCTAGCCGATGCTATTGCCGCCGGAGAAACGCGCCAAAAAGTTCTCAAAGCGCTGTGTAGTCACAGCATGGCAAGCCTGGGCGAAGCGGCTGAGCGACGGATAGTCTCGGGCGACACAACGGTGAATGAGGCGATGCGTGTGGTGGGTCGAATCCTTTGGGCACAACTGGCTGAATCCCATGGCGTAGAGATGTACAATACCCCAAGTGACGACGCGCATCAAACGTCGACGGGCAACAATGGCCTGTTATGGGTATCGGGTAGCCACAGCGAGCAACAACATTTCCAAAACAGCTTGAGCGAAGCCTGGTTTGACGTATTTAGCGCGCACTCACCCAATGAGGCCAAGCAACAGCTCGAGCAGCACGAAAATATTCGCTTTGTGGTGGTAGAGACCCCTGAGGGGCTAAACGAAAGTGAAATCAAAAGCTGGATCGCAAATTATAGAACCGCGATGGCTTGGTCGCGGCTGCCGGCACTGATTCTTTTACCGCAGGAACACCCAGAATGGGAGGCCATGCTGAAAAAAGATGGAGCCACCTCAAAGATGGTGCAAAAGCCCATCACCAGCGAGGCACTGATTGGAATTATCAGCGAAGCGCTGGCGCTGAATGTGGACTACAGCTGGGAAAGCTAAGGCGCCTCGTGCCCCATCAATAAGCGACTCAACTGGGTCTCATCAAGGGGCTCGTTGACGTCGCGCACCACCATCACATCGTAGGGCGGATAGCGGCCAGTGAGGCTGTATTCGGTGTCGCCCAGAACTTCGTAGTACACCAGTGAATGCACTAGGGCGTTGGGCATATGGCTAGGCAGCACCCCAGTGGCTTGATAGAACTGTTGGATCGCCTGATCACTGCGCATAAAGAAGCTCACCGCGCCTTCGTGCAGGTCTTGGCGGGCCTCGTGGGCGTTGGCAACGAATACGTCGTAGCTCACCCAGCCGTAGACCAACAGTGCCACGAAAAATACTAGCACCGGGTTCACACCTAGTTTGTCACCCTTACCGGGTTGGTTGCCCTGCTGGCGTTCCTGAGCGTCGATGGCATCGGAGGCTTTATGAATGGCGCTGCTTAGCTGTGAATCATTCATTTACTTGTTGCCTCCGTGGTGTTGGTTACCCTGATGACCCGGAGCATTACAGCTATTACCATGGGCACACGATTGATGTTCATTGGTAGCCGGTGCGACATGAGAGCTGGTCGAGCTGCTGATTGACGACGAACTACCGGTGGATGAACTGCTGGTGCTCGAGCCGGTGCCGGTGCCGGTGCCGGTGCCTGTGCCTGTGCCTGTGCCTGTGCCTGTGCCTGTGCCTGTGCCTGTGCCTG
>CAZRAM010000006.1:0-151234 GCA_964598145.1 uncultured Pseudomonadales bacterium | reverse complement strand
CCCCGTGGGACCTTGCTAGTCCTGTGGGACCTTGCTAGTCCTGTGGGACCTTGCTCGAAGAGCAAGGGAACTATTAAAACTATTCCCTTGTGCTGCGCACAAGGTCCCACAAATTGCGGCAGGTCATACAATAAGCACAAGGTAACACAGTAAGAGCAGGCTGAAACGTTACTTCACTAGCAAAATCTTGCGGCCGTGATCCCAATCAAAGGCCACAGTCAGTTGTTTCTTAGCTGCATCGTACTCGCCCTGCACTGGCGCGCCATCGATCACCACACTGCCGCTGGCGTCGATATTGTGCACCACCAGCGTGATGCGACGCTGCTCGGGCATGCCTTGGTATACACTGCCTGGCACTAATCCCAACCAACCGCGCACGGTGCGCTCGATACCATCGGGTACCCGCTCGCCGCCACGCTCTGCAGTAAACGACAACGCAAGGCCTTTGTCGGCGCTATACCCCGCCTTAAAAATCAGTTTTTCAAATGCACCGCGGGCGAAAGCGCCAGCGGTGCGGCCGTCGTCTTCATACATATAGCCTTCAGCACTCGCCACCTCGGGGTGGTGATAATAGTGCACGGTGAGCTTTTCACTGCTGTAATCGCGGGCGATCATCACGTCGTCCACCATCGGCACAAAGCTGCCCGCTTTGACCAACACGGGAATGGTCTGAATGTCGACCGGCACGTTTTGTACACCACCGCCGCTGTAGACGTCACCGCTCCAGAAGTTGATCCATTTGCCACGCGGCAGGGTTACCGGCCACTCGCTTACGCCGGGCTTGGTTACGGGTGACACCAAGAAGGCATCGCCCCACATATAGGTGTCGCGCACGTCGATCAGATCGACGCTATCCTGCTGGAAAAACAGCGGGCGGAACAGCGGTAAGCCACGGCTTTCCGCTTCGTGCGCCAAGGTGTAGTTGTAGGGCATCAAACGGTAGCGCAGCTCGATGTAACGGCGAATATTCTCGCGAATACTGTCTTCTTGGAACACCGGTTCGGGCGCGATGGGCTCGATACCATGGGGGCGATAAATAGGCTGAAACACACCGTATTGCAGCCAGCGGGTATAGGCTTCGGGCACCCAATCCTCGGTCGCGAAACCACCCAGATCCGAGTGCTGGAAGGCCATACCAAACAGGCCCATCTGCAGGTTTAATTCCACTTGCGGCCACAGGCCGCCCCAGCCGCGCTTGACGTCGCCGGTCCAAGGAATCATGCCGTAGCGCTGCGAACCAGCAAAGCCGGCGCGCATCAACATAAACAGACGACGATCGGGATAGGTCGCCGCCCAATTATCGTAGACGCCCTGCGCCCACTCGTGGCCATAGGCATTGTGAACCTCGTCGCCACGGCCATCGACGTGAATAATGTCGTCGGGGTGAACCTCAGGCTCGCCCAAATCCCCCCACCAGCCGGCGACACCGCTGTCGGTGTGATGTTGGTAAATATCCCAAAACCAGTCCTTCGCCTTGTTATCAAACAAGTCCAACAGGCCCGTATTGCCAAAATAGAAGTCGAATTTGTAGGGTTCTCCCGCCTCATTTTTGGCGATCACATCGGCGTCTACCGCGTCTTGCCAGCGATCAGAGGTCGTCAAAATGTAGGGTTCGGTGATCAGGATGGTATTAACGCCTTTATCACGCAGGTCATCCATCATGTCGATCGGGGTGGGCCAGAACTTGTAATCCCAGTCCAGCTTACCCATATGCCCCTGGATATCTTTACCGAACCAATACAGATCGATAACGATGCCGTCCACTGGGAGCTTAGCTTGCTCAAAAGTATCAATGGTATCGCGTACCTGCTGCTCACTGCGGTAGCCGAAACGCGAGGCAATGTAGCCCATCGCCCAGCGCGGCGGCATGGGTTGGCGACCGGTTAGTTCGGTGTAATTTTCTACGATGCCGGCAAAGTTAGGCGCCGCCACAATGTAGTAGGCACTGCGCCCACCCACGGTTTCAAAGCTCAGGGTATCGGGGTCGGTGGCGCCAATATCCATGCTGCCTTTGGCGGCATTATCGAACATCAACAAATACTTATTGCTCGACACGTAACCCGGCATAGAGAAGTTTGCCTCGTAGGTTTCGTTTTCTACCCAGGCCGGCTTGTTGTAAAGCGACAAGCGGTGGCCGCGGCGATCCATGCCCAACACGCGCTGTCCGCCGCCCATGATTTTCTCACCCTCGGCCAGCGCAAAATCCACCGCGATGCGGCGCTCTTGGGCCTGTAGACCGCGGCGCTCACCCACCAGCGCACGACCTTCGCTGCTATAGCTGAGCAGCATACTGGCTTTGTCGAGCACTACCGTAAGACCGGTTTGGCTGTACACCAGTTGTTGCGCGCTTTCTTGCAGATTGCCCGCTATCGGCACCAAGCCGGGTTTGAGGCTATAACTGCGGTGCAACTCACCACCGTTGGGGGTAAACGAGGCCTCTGCCGCCCATGGCGACAGGAAGGACACACGCAACTCACCGTCGTCGGCTTGCACAACAAGAGCATTGCCTTCGGTGTGGTGCCCGACATATTCACGGGCCTGTACCCCAATCGAGATAAAGGCAATAAAGACAAGCAGTAATAAGCGCATAAGTGTTCCGCCGAATTATTGTTTAACGAAACGCAGCGCGGCACCACCGCCGGGCTTCATATCGAGGGTTAGGGTTTCGCCTGCGCGCACCGTGCGCTGGCTAATGGTGTAATCCATCGGGTTGTCGCGCCAGTGGGCGGCTTCGCCGTCGGCGTAGATTTCTACCTTATATGTCGCACCACTATCAAGGAAATCAGTGACCAACGCGTACTGGCGAGGCAATTCGTTGCTAGCAGCGCCGACGTACCAGTCATCACTGTGGCGGTCTTTACGGGCAAATACCAAGTACTCCCCTACCTCACCCGCCAACGCAATGCTTTCGCTCCAATCCGCGGGAACATCGTCGATGAATTTAAAGGCAGGGTGACCCTGATAGTGCTCTGGTAAATCGGCCGCCATCTGCAGCGGGCTATAAATAGTGACATAGAGTGCCAGCTGTTTTGCCAGCGTGGTCGGCACGCGGTTGAAGGGGCGATGCTTTTGGTAATCAAACTTAAACACGCCTGGGGTAAAGTCGGTCGGGCCAGACAAACCGCGGGTAAAGGGGAACAACACGGTGTGATTCGGCAGGTTACCGGTATCGGGGCTGCCGCCGTTGTACTCCATACCGCGCACACTCTCGCGCGTCATCAGGTTCGGGTAGGTGCGACGCAAGCCAGTGTCCTTAATGGTTTCATGGGCGTTAACCATCACGCCGTATTTAGCCGCAGTCTCAACCACTTTTTGGAAGTGACGCACCATAAACTGTCCGTGGTGCCACTCTTTACCGTGTTCCAATCGCGTGCCCACGTAACCCATCTTCACCGAGGTAATACCCAGCTTCTGATAATAGGCGAAGGCGCGTTCCATCTGCGCTTCGTAGTGGCTGATTCCCGCCGCGGTCTCGTGGTGTCCGATTAAACGTAGGCCTTTTTCTTGCGCATAGCGGCTGACTTCTTCGATGTCGAAACCATCCACCGGTTGATCGAACAGAAACGTAGGTTCACGGCGCCACCATTCGCCTTCCCAGCCTTTATTCCAACCTTCCACCAATACACCGTCGATATCGTGTTCGGCGGCAAAGTCGATGTATTGCTTGGCGCGAGCCGTGGTAGCACCTTGATCAGGACCTGGGCTCCAGTTGGCTAAGCCGGTGTGCATTTCCCACCAAATACCCATGTACTTACCGGGTTTCACGTAACTCGACACATCGCCTAGCTTGTTAGGTTCATTGAGGTTGAGCAACAAATCAGAATTCATCAATTCAACCGCGCTGTCAGCAATTTGAATGGTTCGCCAAGGGGTTTTCATCGGCGCACTGGCATACACGCGCACGCCATTCGACCAAGGCACCAGATCGGCGCGGAACACCTTTTGATTGTCGTCAATATTGCGCAAGGTCATCGAGGCGTAATCCACCAAAGCCGCCTCGTGCACAGCGATGGCAATACCATCGCCTTCCAAGGTTAGCGGCGTGTGCGCCACATCTATCGAGCTCACCGCCGAGCGAAGGTACTGGTACTCGTAGCGTTGATTGCGGTAAGCGGGAATCCACCAAGACTGATAATTTTGCGCAAAGGCGAACTCGGTGAGTTCTTCGTCAATAATGAAGTCTTGCAGATTGGCTTGTTCAGGGAATTCGTAGCGGAAACCAAGGCCATCGTCATAAACGCGGAAGATCAGACTCAGGCTGCGCTTGTCACCACTTTGTTCACGCAATTGTAAGGATAGCTCGTTGTAGTAGTCGTCAATTTGTAACCGCTCCCCCCACACCGTTTGCCACTGTTGACGGATGGCTTCACGGTCTTCAGCCACGACCAGCAAGTTACCCTGCAGCGAAGCCTGGTCGCGTATTTCGAAACCCAAATTGGACGGGCGGATCACTGATGCACCCTTGTATGTCACGCTATAAGTGGGTTTCCCGGCGGTGATATCGACTACCACGCGGATATCACGGTCAGGTGATTCGACACTATATTGCTCAGCCAGCGCACTGCAAGAAAGCGCGGCGGAGATCAATAAAAACAACCATTGGCGCATAACGAAACTCCATATCTGTCTATGTAATGTATGCGCCAACCGATTCGAGTTAACACAAAGGAGAGTCAAAATGTAACTGAATTACAAAATCTTCAACTTTTTTGAATATTTTTTAATTGACTTACAAGATAATACTGGTAAAGTACTCACATGTGCAACCGGTTGTATATCTGTGTTGTTACTGTTTCCGTGAAAGCTGAGTTTATGTGCAGTGAACCCAGCGATTTTTTTTGGGCTCCTTATGGGGCCCTTTTTTTTGAAGCTAACTACGTCGCTATTTTTTCGTTGAGTCCAACTTTTGGGCTCGTCATTTAGGACAACTAAACTCCTCACCCAAAAGTCGTACCCGCATCCTCGCAAAGCCTTCATGCGTTACAGCATGGAAATTTATGCCCAATTCCTCCATACTATCGGATCATTCAAACGAGGTACTATCATGACTATTTCTGAAAACAGCGTTGTAGCGTTTCACTACACGCTGACCGACGACGACGGCAACACCATCGACAGTTCTGCGGGTGGCGAGCCACTGCACTACTTGCACGGCGCCGGTAACATCATCCCAGGTCTGGAAAAAGAACTGGTTGGCAAAAACGTGGGTGACAACCTCCAAGTTAAGGTGGCTCCCGCTGAAGGCTACGGTGAAATGATCCCCGAGATGATCCAACAAGTACCCAAGGCCGCCTTCCAGGGTGCGCCTGAACTCGAAGTGGGTATGCAATTTGAAGCGGCCACCCAAGATGGCGGTCGAGTACCCGTAACTATCACCGCCATCGAAGGCGACACCGTGACTGTTGACGGCAACCACCCTCTTGCAGGTAAACACTTAAACTTCGACGTGACGATCGAGTCGATTCGCGAAGCGTCTGAAGAAGAACTGCAACACGGCCATGTGCACGGTCCCGGTGGTCACCACCACTAAGCCCACGCGCAAAAAATCACCGCCATGCGGTGATTTTTTTTGCCCCTAAAACATACGATTGCATAAATTTTATCAACACAACGCATTGTGTCATTCTAAAACGAACGTGCTCTATACAAACATAACAACTGAATCACCGTTCAATGCAAAGGTACAACATGCTTTCATTCCAAAAATGCACTTTGGCTATTATCTGTCTGTGCTTTTTATCAGCCTGCAGCCAACCTGAAGAAACCATCACAATGAATGAGTCGCACTATCAGAAGCCCATCGTGTATCAAATGTTTACCCGCCTATTTGGTAATAAAACAACCACCAACAAGGCTTGGGGCACGATCGAGGAAAACGGTGTAGGTAAATTTAATGACATCAACGATGCCGCGCTGGAAAGTTTGGCAGAACTTGGGATTACCCATATTTGGTACACAGGTATCCTGCATCACGCTACGGTTACCGATTATACCGCCTTTGGCATCAGTCAGGATGATCCCGATGTGGTAAAAGGGCGCGCGGGATCGCCCTATGCTGTTAAGGACTATTACCAAGTAGCGCCCGATCTCGCGGTGGATGTCGACAATCGCATGGCAGAATTTGAAGCGCTAGTCGAGCGGACCCACCGCCATGGCATGAAGGTTATCATCGACATCGTGCCCAACCACGTCGCGCGACACTATCAATCCCTGGGCAAACCTGAAGGCGTCAGCGACTTTGGCGCCAACGACGATAGCAGTGTGGCGTATGCACGCGACAACAATTTCTACTATGTCCCCGGTCAGGCCTTTGAGGTCCCAGAAAAGCCCTACCGCGACCTCGGTGAAGCCGGCCACCCCTTGCTGGATGGACAATTTAACGAGGTGCCCGCCAAATGGACGGGTAACGGGGCGCGAGCCGCCAAACCCGGCGTGTGGGATTGGTACGAAACGGTTCGCATCAATTACGGCGTAAAACCCGACGGCAGCTACGACTTCCCCACCCTGCCGGCCGATTTTGCCGACAAGGGCATCGCCGAACACGCCGCCTTTTGGGCCACCGTTGACGTGCCAGATTCATGGCGTAAATATCGCGACATCGTGCTGTTTTGGCTCGACAAAGGCGTGGATGGTTTTCGCTTTGATGTTGCCGAGCTAGTGCCTGTCGAAGTGTGGAGCTATTTAAATAGCGCCATTAAACTGCGCAATCCCGAGGCCTTTTTACTGGCTGAAATTTATACCCCCAGTATTTATCGAGACTACATTAACCTCGGCAAGATGGATTTCCTCTACGACAAGGTCGGGCAATACGATACACTGTACGCCATTATGCAAGGCAGTGGTCATACCCAACAACTGTTCGACATCAACCAAGGCCTCGCCGATATCCAAGGCCAACTGTTGCGTTTCTTAGAAAACCACGATGAACGTCGCCTCGCTAGCGAGGGCTTCGCCGGCGATGCTCAGATGGGTAAGCCCGCCATGATCACGGCCGCCACTCTGCACAGCGGACCAATTATGTTGTACTTCGGTCAGGAGCTAGGCGAACGCGCTGAAGGTAACGCAGGCTTTGGCGGATTAGAGGAAGGTACGTGGTTTGACACCACCATCTTCGACTACTGGGGCGTGCCTTCTATTCAAGCGTGGATGAACGATGGCGCCTTCGACGGTGGCCGATTAAATGCAGAACAAGCCGGCCTGCGCCATTGGTACAGCAAGCTGTTCCATACTGTGCAAGACGCCGCCGCCCCCTTTGGCACCACGACCAAGCTCCACGCGGGCGAAAGCCAGGTGGCCTACCTCCTAGATCACAGCGAGCAACGCTGGATCGTCATGAGTAACTTTGATCGTCACCAAGCCTGGACGAATGAATTGATCATTCCCGCAGAGACGATTGCGGCTCTTGGCCTCGCTGAGGGGCGTCACAGCCTCCGCGGGCAGCTAGGGGGAAGTCAAGCAACCTTGCTGGTCAGTAGCGGACAAGGGCGTCTTAGCGCAAGCATTGCGCCGATGGATGGCGAAATTTTCGAATTCGTTCGTTAAACGAAAAAGGCCAGCAAATGCTGGCCTGTATTGTCCCGAGGACGTTTAGCTATATAGGAAGGAGTACTTAGCGAGAAGCCACTTCTTCCATGGTTACACGTGTACCTACAGCACCACGCGTATGCAGATAAGCAACCGAATTTTGCGCATCCATTTCATGGGCAAAATCAATCAGCGCCAGGTCATTGCAGCTGTAGTAGTTGTGAATAGTGCGATAAGGGATGGGGCTAAAATAAGCCGCTCTTTTTAAAGAGCTTTTCAGAGCTTTTGCATCATCGCTAACAATCGACATACACACTTTCTTAGCATTCTGGTCGCCTTTGTATACGACGTCCTGGGCGGCGTTAGCATGAGTAGTGGCAAGGGTTAAGGCTGCTACGGCGGCAATCATTCCTAATTTAGTAAACATGGCGAAATTCCTTCTAGGACAATTTTACTTTTTCAACGTCTAGATAACGTTTCCTTGTGTCACCTGCGCAACCTAAAAATTACCAAGCGCCGTGACTTGCTAATCATCATGTCAGGATCTAAAAATAACGCATGATGAAAAAATGATGATTTCCGCACTTTTTGGTGATTATTTTTTACCGATATTAATCAACAACTTAAAAACAAAAAGGGTCAGCAGTGCTGACCCTCATCATGCATTCATCATATTTAACGCATTTATCTAGACGCCAACTCCTGCATCTCAACATGCGATCCAATTTCACCTTTGCGTTTGAGGTAGGCTTTTACCTCTTCCGCCTCCATCGAGTAGGCAAAATCGATTAGCTTCATGTCGTTACACGAGTAGTAATTGTGTACCTTACTGTAGGGAATAGGACTAAAGGCAGCAGCACGTTTAAGGGCAAACTTTAACGTCATGGCGTCGTCGTCAACAATCGACATACATACTTTTTTAGCGGGTTGGTGGCCTTTGTAGTGAACATCCATACCCCCAGCTGAAACCTGCATAGCCGTCATTGAAAGCGTCGCTGCAGTCGCAAAAATACCTAATGATTTGATCATAACAATATCCTTTTAAGAAAAATTAAAAATCAACCTATGCCACTGCGTGCCTCCGTATCACGCTTAGTGAAGTTATCAGAACTCGGGGATCACCCGAGCGATATGTATAGGTATACGACACCAAACAACATTTATCTTATAAATATTTTGATCTGTATTTTCGAAAAATTAATAAGCAAAAAAAATGACAACAAAAAAGAAACAAAAAACCAAAAACCAAACACAAGGCACTGTTTTTATTTGCATTTTTAAAAAACCCAAATAACAAAATGCAAGTTAAAAATAGCAAAAAGAAATATAAAAATTAATTATTTTCACACCCCAATTACGAAAATAAACCTTAGCTATTACAAACAAAAAACAATTAAAACAACTTTGCAAAAGAAAACAAAAAAGCCAGTAAAACTGGCTTTAATAACACAACAGCAATGGCAAGTAATGACTTATAAAGCCGCAAGTTCTTCCATTGTGACACGCGTTCTGACCGCCCCGCGAGACTTCAAATACGTAATGGTATGCACTGCTTCAACTTCATAGGCGAAATCGATTAACGCCAAATCATTACAGGCGTACTCATTGTGGATGGTGCGATAAGGTATCGCATTAAACTGCGCAGCTCGCATCAGATGAATACGCAATTGTTTGGGTTTATCACGAACGATGGCACGGCATATCTTTTTGGCGCTTCGATCACCTTGATAGGTGTAGGATTTTTCCGCAGAGGCCACTGGGGTAGCCAGGGTAAGGCTGGCAAGTGCAGCAAACAACACGGCAGGCTTCATAAACATCACATCTCTCCTTTTGACGTTGAATGTTTAACGCTTAACCCTAAAACTAGGGCCAGCGCTTAGAGGCCTCATTAATCTGCAACAAATCTCATCGAGGTTCATGATTTTTAGATGATGATTTTAAAATATTTCGCAAAAATCTCGTTTAATGCTCGTTATCGTTGGGGTGCAACATACTCAGCAGCGCGTGGCTATCCACGGGTTTCAGCAATATATCAGTAACCCCCTGCGCGTACGCTTTAATACGCATCGCCTTATTGTCATCACTCACGCATGCAATTGTGCGGTATGAATTCTCACTTCCTGCCAAGGCGAGTAAGGCGTCGATATCGCTATCAATATCCACAAGCACGGCACTTAAATGTGCCGCTTGGGCTATCGTCTGCTGTATCTCATCAACATTTTGGAAATAGGAAATACTGCCGCCCAGGACGCCTTCATCGAGATCGATGGCGTTGTCTCTACTGAGTACTAAAATCTTTTGTTTGCTCGACAGTGGCGCTAAATAGGTTATCGCGGTGTCGGCACTACTGGTATCTAGGGCAAAGCCCAGCGCAAATTTTACTTGCGTACCGATGCCAAGGGTTGAGGTCAACGCGAGCTTACCTCCCATTAAGTGCAGTAACTCGTTGACAATACGCAGCCCAAGCCCTGGTAACAACGAGGTGTTTTGTAAATCGAAACGACGCTCGTCCGCCAACGCGTGTACCTGGCGCTGCTGCTCTTTGCTCATGCCATGCCCAGTATCGGTTATATTGAACTGCAGTGTGACCCGGCTCGCTTCCAAATTAAGCACACTGACTTCGCAGTGTACTTGCCCCTGCGACGTAAAGTGGATGGCATTTTCCAAAAGATTGATGAGGACTTGTTGCACGCGGCGCTGGTCACCAATGACTATATCTGGCACAGACTCATCAACCTGAACACTGAGGATGAGATTTTTCAATTTGGCCTTATCCGCCAATAAGGCGCGCACCATTTCAAGCGATGAACGAATATTAAAAGACGTCAAGGTCAGATGGACACGGCGCTGACGAATCATATCCAACTCGGTCATCTCGTCCACCAGCGCCAACAGGTGACGCGCAGACTTGTCGGCCACATTGAGCGCCTGGGTCCACTCCGGGTCAATTTTGCGCATCTGAAACATCTGAATGGCACCAAAAATACCGTTTAATGGCGTGCGCAGTTCGTGACTCATTTTGGTAAGAAATTCATCCTTAGCGCGCTCAGCCATGAGCGACTCTCGCGTTTTAAGTGTTAATTCCTGGGTGCGCTCTTCAACCATTTGCGCCAGCAGAGTGCGCTGCTTATACAGCACTAAGGTGCCCGCTAAAATAGCGAAGGTCGCTGCTAGACCCTATAAAAGTACCGCCCAAGGGCTCGTTAACCCCAGGCTATCGGTAAATTCAGCCGTTGGGCGCATGACGCTGTAAAAATTACGCATCGTGTGTAGATCAGAGATTTCATAGCGAGATTGATTGCGTTGAAAGTCTTCCGGGCAGTGAGATGCGAAACCCTCAGCTACGGTAAATGAAAACAAACAGCTATCGGTGGCATCGTCAAAAATAAACAGTTCAAAGGGATGATTGATGCCTCGGTCGAGGTATGGCTTCAGCAAGGAATGACCGATGTGTTCAAAGTTAATCACCACATAGGCAATGCGCTGTAACTCTGGGCCCGCATTGCCGATAGCACGATAGATCAAAAATCCCGACACTAGGTCGCCATCGATTTGCACCAAGTCGATGGCTTTAGTTGCATTTATACCGCTATCGTTAGGGGTATAGCCCTGCAGTATTTCACTGACCGGCCCCAGGCGTGTTTTTTCTGACGTGATATCTAGGCCAACCGCGGCTTTGTTGCGCTCTGGGTAAGAGGCAGTGACAACCCACTTATCACCGGTATAAGCTGGGTTTTGTTGAAGCGAGCGGATAGCAAACGAAGACCCATGGATCAAACGCATTTGGGCAGTAAAGTCCGCTTCATTCTCCGCCGCGACCCGCTCAATCAGACCTATCCCATAAACTCCGGAAAACTCACGATCGATGTCTCGCAAGCTGAGATAGTCTAATAATTCGCGTGCTGCAGAACTCGCGCTAGCATCGACTAAACGCGAACTTAGTAAGGCGTTGACTGAGTTGAGTACAATGAACTGCTGGCGGAACGCTTGTTTGCGCAGTTGGACAAACTGGCGCACGGTGCCTGCAAACGCCTTGCGGGTCGTTTCTTGATTGGCAAGATGTTGTTGCTGGGCGGCAAATATAGAAGCGCCAAGACCGACCACCAGCACGAGTACCAGTGGCCATCGGCGGCGCATTGTAAGTTCAGAATCGTCAGCGTCGTTCATTTTTAAATTATTCTAAAAAAGACGACGTTATCATAACGCGTTCGATGTCGATGTGCGATTAATCGTCCATATCTAAATCGAAATCGCCACCAAAATCATCATCGCTACCGCTGTCGTCGATGTCATCGTCGAGGTTACGGCTACGCGACGTCGGAGCACTGGCCGGCGCTGCTCGCGTGGGAATGGTATGGGTTCGAATGAACTCCTTTTTTACCCCTTCCCAATGGTTGGCAATCGCCTCTTGCATTTCCACCAATTCTTGTTCGGTCAAATCGCGCAGTCGCGGCGATACAAGGTCGTGCACGTACTGCACCACTTGGCCACGATCGTGATTATAGAGGTAAAGCTTACCCTTGGGCGGCTCTGGCAGCTCAGGGTCAAAAAGTACTGTATTGCTGAAATTCGGAGTGTCCAGCTTACCGTACCAAAGTGTTTTGCGGTTGGTGTTCAGCATAAATATCAGCCTCGCATCAATAGAATCAATACTGTCGAATCGTCTCCGCCGATTCGGTCGACCATGGCACAACTTGGGTGCCAGATACCGTGGAAGCTTCTGTGTTTAGAACCGCATAACGCTCCACAAGTGCCTTATAATAGGAAAGTTTTTTTTTGGCAAGCAATAATTGCTCGCCACATAAAATTAATAGATCCCCATTGCCAAGGCGGCGCCAAATGCCTCGCCCATGTTGCGACACTCGCGTTCGTGCTGAGCACCGAGTTCGCCGTGAAAGACCAAGGCGGGTTGGCACTCGCGCATGCCCATCGCGCCTAAAAAACTCTCCAAGTAACGCAGGGCCCCAGCGCCACCATTACCCGTGGACATCACTACTGCGTAGGGTATTCCCGCCAGAGACTCACCAGCGCAATAAAACTGGCGGGCAAGACAATCGAGCATCATGCCATTGGGAAGACCAAAGTTTTCTGCCCCCAAAAGTACGACACCATCGGCACGCTGTAAGTGCCCTAACTCAACATCGACGCTGCGCAACAATTGTACTTGCACTTCCCCACCCTGCCGTGCGCCGAGATAGAGCTGTTCCGCTAGGCGCTCGTTGCGCCCAGACTGACTGTGGTAAATCAATAGCAGCTGTTTCACGGCGTGACTTCTAACACGGCCTTGCCCAACAAAGCATTGCTCTCCATCGCTGCGTGAGCTTCGGCCACACGCTGCCAGGGCAGGCACAGCGCCACAGTGGGCACAATGCGCTTGGCTTCGATCAACGGCCAGATATGCTGCGCAAGTTGCTGAGCAATTTTGGCCTTGTGTTCTGCCGTGCGTGGTCGCAAGGTCGAGCCCCCTAGGGTCAAACGCTTGAGCAGCACTGGCATAAGGTTCACCTCAACCTGCGAACCACGCAGAAAGGCGATATTGACAACACGGCCATCAAAGGCCGCACAGGCGATGTTACGCGCCACATAATCCCCGCCAACCATATCCAAAATGACATCGGCACCGCGCTTATCGGTGAGCTTTTTCACCACCTCTACAAAATCTTCACGCTGGTAATTAATCGCCTCATCTGCCCCTAGGTCTCGACAATACTGGCATTTTTCGTCACTGGATGCGGTGGTAATCACTCGGCACCCCATCGCCGATGCCATTTGTATGGCTGCGCTGCCGATACCGCTGGCGCCGGCGTGAACTAAAAAGGTTTCCCCAGGTTGAAGGTGGGCATCCATGAAAACATTAGTCCACACGGTAAACATCACCTCTGGCAAACTCGCCGCCTCGGCCATACTCAGCCCCGCGGGGATGGGTAAGCACTGCCCTTCGGGCACCGCACAAAACTCGGCGTAGGCGCCGCCATTGGCTAGCGCACACACATTATCGCCCAACTGCCACTGGCTTACACCCTCCCCTAGTGCCACGATTTCTCCTGATAACTCCAACCCGAGTACCGGTGATGCATCTGCTGGCGGGGGATAGAGCCCCAGGCGCTGCATCACGTCGGGGCGGTTGATACCAAAATGGCTCACCTTTATCAGCACTTCGCCCGCGGCGGGCTCGGGGCGCGGCCCCTCAACTAGGGTTAGGGCGGTAACTTCTGGGGCGGGATGGTCAATATATCGCATGCTAGACATGACAGTTTTGCGCTCTCTCTATGAGGGTATTTCCGTTATACTAGCTAACTATTTATCACCACACTAGCCGCGTGCAAGGATTGCTATGAGCATATCGAACAGCGCCGACAACCACCACCTGTCGGGAAAACAACTGACGTTGTTAGCGCTGTGTATGTACTGCATCAACATGGGGCAAACGTTAGTGTTCGCCATCCTGCCGGCGCTGGGCCGTGAAGTGGGCTTACGCGAAGTTCAAATCACCTTCCTCATCTCCACTTCGGCCCTCATTTATTCCTTCATGAGCGTGCGCTGGGGGCGCTTGAGCGACCGCTTTGGGCGACGCCCGCTGATTATCCTCGGACTGGCCGGCTACAGTGTCGGTAACGCCTTGTTCGCCGGCAGCTTCTATTTAGGGCTCACCGCGGTATTGACCGGCACCACCTTCTATGTGGTGGCCTATATGACACGCCTGATGCAGTCTAGCGTGATGTCGGCCACCAACCCTGCGGTAACCGCCTATATCGCCGACAACGCCGCGCCCGCTGGCCGACAACGGGCCTACGCCAAGATTGGCGCGGCGACCAATCTAGGCACTATCACAGGCCCCGCCGTGGCCGGCTTTTTGGCTAGCATTAGTTTACTCGCGCCGCTGTTGTTCAGCTCGGTGTTAACCTTCTTAGCCATGCTAGGCATCGCGGTAATGCTGCCAGCCTCCCGACAGCTGATCGATCGCAACGCTCGCGCTAAATTGCGCTATAACGACGCGCGCTATCGCCATTTCATCCTCGCCACCCTCGGTGTGTTCCTAGCGTATTCGAGCGTGCAACAAACCCTCGCCTTTACCCTTCAAGACAGCCTTGGTCTGGACGCAGTAGACACGGTGCAATACACCGGCATGGTACTGATGCTCGGCGCCATAAGCTCGGTTTTCGCACAGATGGTGTTAATTCAGGGGTGGGACCTGAGCCCGCAGCAGTTTATTCGCCGCGGGGTCAGCCTTATGACGGCAGGATTGTTGATCTACGCCACCGTGCCTAGCTTCTACGGTTTGTTAATCGGTATGTGCATCCACGGCTTGGGATTAGGGCTGACCATGCCCAATATTTTTTCCGGGGCGTCGATGTCGGTGGAAGTGCACGATCAAGGTGCCATTTCTGGGCTAATTTCATCCATTCCCGCCATGGGCTTTATCCTCGGCCCCGTGCTAGCGGGCTTACTCTACGAGTGGACGCCTGCAGCCCCGCCCTACTTTGCCTTTGGCGTTATGAGTGTGACCGCTATCTGGCTGTGGTGGGAACACCACTAGAACCAATCAAAAAAGCCCTTGCGCTGCAGACTCTTTTCACAGCCATCCAACTGCTGACGGTAGGTTCTGGCGCGCGTTTGAACCTTCTGCGCCACTTTTTTCAACCACGCTTTCTTGTTGTAGGTTCGGCGATTATAGCCGCCGTGGCCCTCGTGATACGCCAGGTATGACGCGTAGGTATCGCCGCGGTTAATACCGCAACGCTTGTAGGACGTATTGGTGTACCAGCCAACAAAATCGGCGGCGTCTTCAAAATCATCTCGATCGGCACCGTAGGCACCCGTGGCGCGTTGATAGGTTTCCCAGGTCTCGGTTTTAGCCTGAGGATAGCCATAGGCACTGGACAACCTTGGCCCTGGGATGATCCACAAAATTTTGCGGCGCGGTGGCTGTGCGTCGTGCACAAAGCGCGATTCTTGGTGCATGATCGCCATGATATCCTGGACCGGCACATTCCACTTTTCAGCGGCATCTGCCGCATCGTCGTACCAATCGTCCTTCTCTTCAAAGATATCGCAAATATCATTCACGTTGCTCGGCGGCGCCGTGCTACAGGCCGGCAATAAAATAATGGCCGCCACCAGTAGAAGTAATCTAGACACTAGCCCTGCCCCTCTAATTGCGCCAAGCGTTCAGCAAATTGCTGTTCGTCTAGCACTTCAATATTCAGCTCGGTGGCTTTTTTCAGCTTGGAACCTGCACCCGGCCCCGCCACCACCCAGTCGGTATTGGCGGATACACTCCCCGCCACCTTGGCACCCAGGTTTTGTAGGCGCTGTTTCGCCTCGCTGCGTGAAAACAACTCCAACTTACCGGTCAGCACCACCGTCTGACCGCTCAGCGGTTGCTCGCCTGCCGGCTCAATCGCCGGCCACTGCACACCGGCGGCGATCAAAGCATCGATCGAGGCGCGGTTGGCGTCCTGCTGCATGAAATGACAGATGTGGCCTGCGACGATGGGACCGATATCCTCCACTTCCTGCAAGGCGTTCTCGTCGGCCTCAAACAGGGCGTGAATATCGCCGAAGTGACGCGCCAAACTGAGGGCCGTCGCCTCGCCAACTTCGCGAATGCCTAGGGCAAACAGAAAACGTGGCAACGTGGTCTGCTTGGACTTTTCTATCGCCGCCAGTAAGTTTTCAGCGGATTTGGGGCCCATGCGGTCCATGTCCGCTACCGCGTCAACCTGCAAATGGAACAGATCGGCGAGTTCCGTAATCATCCCCTCGTCCACCATTTGCTCGACCAATTTATCACCCAGTCCGTCGATGTCCATCGCCTTGCGCGACGCAAAGTGCTTAATCAATTCTTTGCGCTGCGCACCGCAGACCAAGCCGCCGGTACAGCGGGTCACCGCCTCACCGGGCAGGCGCTCTACATCGGACTGGCAGACAGGACAGGCGGATGGAAAGACAATCTCCCGAGCGTCTGCTGGGCGCTTGTCGAGTACCACACGCACGACCTGCGGAATCACATCGCCAGCGCGGCGCACGATCACCGTGTCGCCCACTTTGGCCTGCAAGCGCGCTATTTCATCAGCGTTGTGCAAGGTGGCATTGCTAACGGTGACACCGCCAACAAACACCGGCTGCAAACGCGCCACAGGCGTTAGCACGCCGGTTCGGCCGACCTGAAATTCCACGTCCTGCAGCACGGTCATTTCTTCTTGGGCGGGGAACTTGTGTGCGATAGCCCAACGCGGTGCGCGCGACACAAAACCGAGGCGTTTCTGGAAAGCGATATCGTTGACTTTAAACACGATACCGTCGATATCGTAGGCCAAGCCCTCGCGCTTCTCGAGCAATTGCTGATAGTAGGCCAGGCAGCCGTCGAGCCCCTTCACCACTTTAGATTCGGCGTTGATACGCAGCCCCCAGTTGTGCAGACAGTCGAGAATGTCGCTGTGGGTTGCGGGTAATTCGCCCCCTTTGACGGCGCCGACGGCGTAGCAACACATCTGTAGTGGGCGCTTGGCGGTAATACTGGCGTCGAGTTGGCGCAAGCTACCGGCCGCGGCATTGCGCGGATTCACAAAGGTTTTTTCGCCCGCGGCCGCCGCCTTTTCGTTGAGCGCGTTGAAGCCGTCTTTGGGCATGTAAATTTCGCCCCGCACTTCAAGCTCGGCGGGATACCCACTGCCTCTTAAGCGCAATGGGATGGAGGGGATGGTGCGCACATTGGCGGTAATATCCTCGCCGGTGCTGCCATCGCCGCGCGTTGCGCCACGCACCAATGCGCCATCGACATACAGCAGACTCACCGCGATACCGTCGAGTTTGGGCTCACAGGCGAACTCGATCTCGTCGCTGGTGTTTAACCAATCCTGTACGCGGCGATTAAACCCCTGCATATCCTCCTCTGAGAACGCGTTATCAAGGGACAACATGGGGACTTCGTGGGCGACTTGGCTGAAGCCCTTCGCCGCATGACCACCCACGCGTTGGGTGGGTGAATCGGGGCTTTGCAGTTCGGGGTGCGCCGCCTCCAATTCGCGCAAGCGCGTCATTAGGCGATCGTAGTGTGCGTCCGGGACACTGGGGTCATCGAGGACATAATAGCGATAGTTGTGCTCTTCAATCTCCGCGCGCAGCGCGTCGACTTCTTCCGCCACAAATAAATCCATGGGGGTTCCTATATCAACCGCATACGGCGGCGACGTTCAAAATCGAGGACTTTTTGACGGTAGTGTTCCAAGGTCTGCTTGGTCATCACGCTGCGGGTATCATCCTGTAACTCAGCACCCAAGCGGGCAGCGACTTTACCAGCGGCGATGGCCATCTCTTCGAAGGCGATCATCGAGTCGTCGCCGTTGGGCATCTGCATAAACATACTCACACCGGGGGTCGTCATGTCGTCCATGGTGTTCAGATCAAAGATACCTGGCTTCACCGCATTGGCGCAGGAGAACAAGGGTTCATCCTCATTGTCGCTTTCGCGGTGGAAGATACTTTGATCGCCCAAACGCATACCGTTGACCAATAAGGCTTCGCGAAGCGCCGCTCCCTCTAAGACGAAGCCGCTGCGCGCCATGATATGTATCACCAGCACCTCGACGGGGCCGGTGTAGGCAGGTTTTGCTTGCGCCTCTGTGTCGCTGTTAGCCTCTTCTTCTTGAGCAAACAACTCCTTAATGACATTAAATAAACCCGCTTTGGATTTTTTACTTTCGCGCTTGGCTACTGTCTTTTTGGGTTTGCTCGCCTTGACGGGCTCGCTTGGCTCAGGTTCCTCAGCCTCAGCGCTGTCGGCCTCACTGGCGTCGTAGCGGGCCTCAGCGGCAAAGGATTCTAGCTCCCAATCATCCGGGGCATCCATGGCAAAACTGAGTTGATCCGCCGCCTCGAGACGCTTGGGTGGGCGCACTTCTTCATTGACGACGACTGGTTCGGCAGGTTCTTGGAAAACCTCCAGAGCTTCTTCGGCCACAGGCACTTCAGCCTCTGGTTCTGGTTCTGGCTCTGGCTCTGGCTCTGGCTCTGGCTCTGGCTCTGGCTCTGGCTCATTAAAGTCTGCAGTCGATTCCGCCACCACGGGTGCCATAGGTTCATCCCAGAAGGAATCGCCGACGCTGTAGTCGGTCAACACCTCGGTAGATTCACGTTCGAGCGGCTCTGGCTCTGGCTCTGACTCTGGCTCTGGCTCTGGCTCTGGCTCTGGCTCTGGCTCTGGCTCTGGCTCCTCGAAAGTATCCACCGGTTCAACAACATCGTGGTAGATCTCACGCTGTAATTCTGCTTCGTCTACCACTGCAACGTCCGATTCTTCGATCGCTTCATCGACCTCAGCCCGAGCACTTTCAGCCACGGAAGGCGCAATGATACGCGCTCCGCCCGCGGGCAACTCTGGATTGTAGTCATCGTCGTGACGGGTGGGGGTAGATTTGTGAACGGATTTTGACACCTTGATGCGACTGCGCGATGCGATGCGCATACGGCGCCAGCCATCGACCAAGACCACCAATAGTACTAAACCACCAAGGGCAATGAGTAATTCACGATTGCTCAAGCTTTCCAGCATAGCTAGACGATTCCTACATGGCTGCCAATTCGGCAGCTTCCTCAACATCGACGGTCACAAGTCGCGACACGCCAGGCTCGTGCATGGTGACACCCAACAGATGGCTCGCCATTTCCATGGCGATCTTGTTGTGGGTAATGTAAATAAATTGAACGTGGGCGGACATCTCGCTCACCATGCGGGCGTAGCGTCCAACGTTTGCGTCGTCGAGCGGCGCATCGACCTCATCCAACATACAAAACGGCGCTGGATTGAGTCGGAAAATAGAAAATACCAGCGCGATTGCTGTTAGTGCCTTTTCACCACCGGAGAGCAAGTGAATGGTCGAGTTACGTTTGCCAGGTGGGCGCGCCATAATGGCGATACCTGTGTTGAGCATATCGTCGCCGGTCAGTTCCAAGTAGGCATGGCCGCCACCGAATACACGGGGGAACAGCTCTTTTAAGCCATTGTTAACCTTATCAAAGGTCTCTTTGAAACGGGTTCGGGTCTCGCGATCGATCTTTTTGATCGCGTTCTCCAAGGTCTCCAACGCCTCCAACAACTCGTCGTTTTGGGCGTCGAGATAGTCTTTGCGCTCGGCCTGGGTTTTGTATTCATCGATGGCGGCTAGGTTGATGGCACCGAGGCGATTGATACGCGCCGCCATGTCTTCCAACTGTTTGCTCCAGCCTTCCTCGGTAGCCTCTTCAGGCAACAATTCCAACACAGCCTCAAGTTTAAAGCCGGATTCCTCCAGTTGCTGTTGCAGACCTGCGCGACGCACGTCGACGGTCTGGGCATCGAGGCGGACTTTCTCCAATTGGCCGCGCAAAGTGTTGGCGCGTTGTTCGGCGTCGTTGCGCTTGCGCTCCACCTCTCGCATGTCCTGCTCCAATACTTCCAGTGCACGGCGCGCGTCTTCTAATTCGCCTTCCACTTCCATGCGCTGCTGTAAAAGCGCCTCGAGGGTTTCTTGAATTTCCTCGATGGGATTGCCATCTTCCGACAGCGAGGCCTGCAAATCGCGGCGGCGTTCCGCTAACTGCGCCACTTGCTGCTGGCTGCGCTCACAGCTTTGCTTAACCGACGCCAACTGGGTCATCAAGGATTGGTGGCGCATCGCCAATTGGTGGCCAACGTCGCGCTGGTGGCGGGCGCGTTGGCGAACATCATCGAGCGCGGCGCGCAACTCATCGCGCTGGCGCAACAGGGCCTCGCGCTGATCGGTATCGCTCTCCATCAACTCTAGCGCCTCTTGCAACATCATACGCGACTCGGCTAGGGCCTCGTTCTCGGCGGCGTACTGCTGCTTAGCGTCGTCGATATCGGCAGCAAGGCGCTCACGTTGTACCAACGTCTGTTCGATGCGCACCCGCTTGGCACTCAATTGGGCGGTAAGGTCGCCTTGTTTTTTATTGATGTCGGCCAGTTCGCGTTGCAACTGGTCGCGCTGTTGTTCGCATAGGCGAATGGTTTCTTGCGCGTCTTGCATGCTGCCTTCGCACTCAGCGACGCGTGCTTCCTCAACGTCGATTGCCTCAACGATGGTGTCTAAATCTTGTTTGCGCTGCATCACGCCTTCACTGGCGTCACGGGCAGCGATCACTCGGATCCAATCGCGGCCAAGCCACTCGCCACGGCGGGTAACGATGGACTCGCCGGCTTGTAATTGACTACGCTGTGCCAGTGCCTCATCTAAATCGGCGGCGGCGTAGATACCGTGCAGCAGGCTCGTGGCGCCCTCGACTAAACCGGCGAGGGCTGGCAGTGCAAATTCACGCGCGCCAGTGGCTGTGGTTTTTTCCAGCAGTTGCAAACTTCCTTTAGCCAATCCAGCTATCTCAGTCGCATGGGCATTGAGATCGTCGACAATCACAGCTTGCAGGCATTCGCCCAACACGGTCTCAACCGCCTTTTCCCAGCCCTCGTTAACGACCAAGCTGTCTGCCAAGCGCGGCTGCGCGGCTAGGCTTTGTTTATCCAGCCAGCGCTGCACATCGCCTCCGGCAGAGCCTTGGGCCGCTTGCTGTAAGGCCTCAAGCGACGCTTGCTTACCGCGCAAGCGCTGTAATTCGGTGCGAGCAGTATCCAGCGCCGAGGCGTGTTGTTTGGCTTCGCTGCGCGCCTGCTCTAGCGCTTCGATATTTTCCTCGAGACGTTCCTGCTGCTCTTGGCTGTACAACTCAAGTTCGGCAATTTGTTCGCTCAACAGATCGATATCTTCACCGCCGTCGTCGCCTTTCAGGCCATCCAACTCCGCCTGCAAACGCTTCACGCGCTCGTTTAGGCTTTGCAGCACTTTCTCGGCGTGCTGGATACGGGATTGTTGAACTTCTGCGTGCTGTCTAGGTTGCGCGGCGGTCTGGTTGAACTGATCCCACTGCTGCTGCCAAGCGTTCATCTGCTCTTCCGCCTGCAGCAACTCATCCGATGACTCGTCAGCGGCGGCTTGCTGCATTTCCAATTCGGGCTCGACCTGCAGTAACTCCTCTTCCCACGCTTCTAGCTTTTGCTTGTCGTCGCGCAGGTGTTCGCTGGCTTGTTCCAAATTGTATTCGGTCTGTTCAAGGTCAGCCGCCAACTGGCGGTTACGCTCTTTGCGGTGCTGAATGGTTTGCTCGTTGCGGGCAATTTCAGCGCCGACGCTGTAGAAGCGACCCTGCACTTGATTGAAGTGGTCACCGGCATCTGTGTAGGCCTGGCGCTTGGTTTCAATGGCGGTGATGGCCTCGCGCTGCTCGGTGATAATGGCTTCTAAATTGGTTTCTAGGGTGGCCACCGCCAAGTTGCGCTGTTCAGTTTGCTCATCCAGTTTTTTCCACTGGATGGCTTGCAACTGGGCCTTGAGTACGCGCTCTTCTTTCTTGTATTCGGTGTACCGCTCCGCGGCCGCGGCTTGACGCTTCAAGTGTTGCAACTGGCGTTCAAGCTCTTCGCGCAAATCGGTCAATCGCTCGAGGTTTTCATGGGTGCGACGGATGCGGTTTTCGGTGTCGCGACGGCGCTCTTTGTACTTGGAAATACCGGCCGCTTCTTCGATGTAGACGCGCAGTTCCTCTGGCTTGGCCTCGATCAAGCGCGAGATCATGCCCTGTTCGATGATGGCGTAGCTGCGTGGACCAAGGCCCGTACCAAGGAAGATATCGGTGATGTCGCGACGGCGACACTTGGTGCCGTTCAAATAGTAAAAATTCTGCCCTTCACGGGTCACCTTGCGGCGGATGGAGATTTCGTTGAAGGCGGCGTATTCGCCAGTGAGTTTACCGCTGTCTTCGCTGTTGTCGAATACCAGCTCGATGGAGGCTTGACCAACCGGCTTGCGCGCCCCAGACCCGTTGAAGATAACGTCGGTCATGTTTTCGCCGCGCAGGTTTTTCGCCGAGCTCTCGCCCATTACCCAGCGCACGGCATCGATGATATTAGATTTACCACAGCCATTGGGGCCGACAACCGCGCACAAATTGCCAGGCAAGGTCACCGTCGTGGGATCCACGAAAGATTTAAAACCAGCAAGTTTGATTGATTTAAGGCGCATTGAGCGGCGTTTACCCAAGATGTTTTTATTAGCGCCATACCATACCAAATTTGACGCTAAAGTGTACCCTCTCAGGCTAGAAAATTACTCGTTTTCCGAGTCTTTTGCTGCATGTTTGATCAAGTCGGGCCAAGCGGCGTTCAGATAGATGATCATCGACCAAAGGGTTAGGCCCGCGGCGACGTAAAGCGCCACCAAACCAAGGTAGGACATCCACCCTGAGCCATTGGGAAATGCCAGCAACACGGTCAGCGCACCCATTTGCACAAAGGTCTTCACCTTACCGATGAAAGACACCGCCACCGAGGTGCGTTTGCCCAGTTCAGCCATCCACTCACGCAGTGCAGAAATCACGATTTCACGACCGATGATGATGGCCGCAGGCACAGCAAACCAGGGCGAGCTGTACTGCTCGGTCAACAATACTAGCGCCACCGCCACCATAATTTTATCTGCCACGGGATCGAGAAAGGCACCGAAGGGTGTCATTTGATCGAGCTTGCGCGCAAGGTAGCCATCGAAATAATCGGTCACCGCCGCGGCTAAAAAGACGGCACACGCCGCGGTGTAATTCCAGCTCACTGGCAAGTAGTACACCAACACGAGCACCGGGATAAGCAGAATTCGAAAACCGGTGAGAATGTTTGGGATGTTCATTCAGTGTCCTTAGGCCTAGTGCGTGTGCAGGGCGTCGTAAATATCTTGTGCCATCTTTTTATTGATCGATGACACGGCTTGTAACTCTTCCACCGAGGCGCGTTGCACCCCTTGGATTCCACCAAAGTGATTGAGCAATTCCTTGCGTCGCTTGGGACCAATCCCGGGGATGGACTCTAAACTCGACGTTTGGCGTTTCTTACCTCGACGCGCGCGGTGACCGGTAATCGCAAAGCGGTGGGCCTCATCGCGAATATGTTGCAGTAGGTGCAGCGCCGGGTGGTCAGAGGGTAACACAGATTCTCGCCAAACATCTCCCTCGCGACAAATGAGTGTTTCAAAACCCGCCTTACGGGTAGTGCCTTTGGCGATGCCGATCACAGGGATGCTGACTTGCACCTGCAACAGCGCCTCTTCGGCCTGCCCTACCTGCCCCTTGCCACCGTCGATCACCAGCAGGTCGGGCAATTTTTGCTCGTCGTCACTCTTGCGCTGGTAGCGGCGCTCGATGGCTTGGTTCATGGCGGCGTAATCGTCACCCGGGGTGATGTCCTTGATGTTAAAGCGCCGGTAGTCCGACTTGAGCGGTCCTTGGGTATCGAACACCACGCAGGAAGCGACCGTTAACTCGCCGCTACTGTGGCTGATATCAAAACACTCCAAGCGGCGCGGCATATCATCCCACTGCAGCACATCGCGCAGCGATTCAAAGCGCTGCAACACATTTTGCTTATCGTTGATCACCGACATCAAATTTTGTTGCGCGGTATTGACCGCCAAATTGAGCCAGCGCTGACGCTCACCGCGCAACTCACTGCGAATCGCGGTGCGGCGCTTGAAGTGCTCGCTGAGGGCGTCTTCTAGCAAGGCCCGCTCATCCAACTCCGCATTGACAAAGATCTCTTTCGGCGCACTAAACTGGCTGTCGCTGGCGAGATAACGCTGGGCGATGTAATTGCTGAGAATATCTTGCGAGGACTCCTCCAAGCGCAGCTTGGGGAAGTGACTACGACTTCCCAGCACCTGACCGTTACGTATGTAGAGATGTTGAATGCAGGCGTGACCGGCTTCAGACAGCACCGCTAACACATCGATATCGCCGGTTTCGCCGCTGACGTACTGCGAGGCCTGCAAGTGGCGCAGATAATTCACCCTGTCGCGGTATTCAGCCGCGCGCTCAAAGTCCAGCGACATCGAGGCCTCTTCCATACGGGCAATCAATTCCTTGGTGACATCCTCGCTTTTGCCTTCAAGGATATGCACCGTATCTTCCACCGCTTGATCGTAGTCCTCGCGGCTGACCCGATCCGTACAGGGCCCAAGGCAACGACCAATTTGATATTGCAGGCAGGGCCGGGTGCGGTTGGCAAAGTAGCTATCCTCGCACTGCCGCACTTGGAAAACCTTCTGCAAGAACTCCATGCTTTGGCGCACCGCGGCTACGTTGGGATAGGGGCCAAAGTAGCGCCCCTTGGCCCGGCGCGGCCCGCGGTGGACCGATAAGCGCGGCCAATCGCCATCGGAGACAAACACGTAGGGGAAGGACTTATCGTCGCGCAGCAGAATGTTGTAGGGCGGTTTGTGGGTGCGGATCAGGTTGTGTTCCAGCAGCAGCGCTTCGGTCTCTGTTCGGGTCACGGTGACTTCGATGCGGGCAATTTTATTCACCAGCGCCACCGTCTTAGCACTCAGGCCACGCGCCCGAAAGTACGACGACACGCGATTCTTAAGATTCTTAGCCTTGCCGACGTAAAGAAGTTCGCCGGCAGTATCGAACATTTGGTAGACACCCGGCCGGGTGGTCAAGGTCTTCAGGTAGGTTTTGTGCTCAAAGCCCGCGGCGTTGCTATCCATGGTCACCTCCCACGCACTGCGGCTCGATCTCTAGTGCGACGCCGAATTGGGCCAACACGTCCTGCGCCACCCTCTCGGCCAAGGCCAAAACTTGCGCGCCGCTGCCGCCCGCCGGGTTGGTTAACACCAGCGCTTGCTTGTCGTGCATTGCAACCGGCCCAAGCGCTTTACCACGCCAACCCGCGCGGTCGATCAGCCACGCAGCGGCCAATTTTTGCTGGCCTGCGGCGGCGGGATAGTGTGGCATGGCGGGGTATTGCTCAAGCAACTGGGCGGCCTGCTGCGCCGGTACCACTGGATTTTTAAAGAAACTTCCCGCATTGGGCAGCCTAGCAGGGTCAGGCAATTTGCTCTGCCGCACCGCCACCACCGTGTCGATCAGTTGTTGTGGGCTGGGGTTTTCGCAAGGTAGTGCATCGCGCAAGGCGGGGTAGCTCAATACGGGACAAAATTGGCTGGTCAACCTAAGCGTCACGGCAGTGATGAGATACTGGCCCGCCGCACGGTTTTTGAAGACGCTATCGCGGTAGCCGAACTGGCATTGCTCACGGCTCAACGTGGCAGTCATGCCACTCGCCAACTTCACCACCTCGACACTGTCAACCAAACTGTCGAGCTCGACCCCATAGGCGCCAATATTTTGCACGGGAGCGGCGCCGACACTGCCGGGAATGAGAGCGAGATTTTCCAAGCCATGCCAACCTTGTGCGCTGCAATAGCACACCAGTTCGTGCCACACGACGCCGGCGCCGGCACGCACTAACACGTCATCGCCGTCGCGCTCGTGCAGGGAAACCGTGTTATCACCATATTGCAGCACCAGACCATGCCAGTCGCCGCGCAACACCACGTTACTGCCACCCCCCAGCAACAACAGCGGCAGCGACGCTGCTCGCTGCCAGGCGAGAACCTCGCGCAGGGAATCGGTATCTGAGACGCGGGCAAAATAAGTCGCCCGCGCCGCGATGGCGAGGGTATTTAGGGGCTTTAAATCCACCCCCTCTTGCACACAAGCGGGTCGCTTAGCCATGGCGCTGTTGAATGTGCTGCAGTAAACCGCGGCTGGCGGCGTCACACAGTTGGTAGACGTGATCAAATCCTGCGTCCCCCCCGTAGTAGGGGTCGGGCACATCCTCAGACAGATCGGCAAACTCAAGGAAGCGACATAACGTGCCGCCGTAGTGCGCTGGACGCATGGCCTGCAAATCACGCAGATTGGCACTATCCATCGCCAGAATGTAA
Organism: uncultured Pseudomonadales bacterium; assembly: GCA_964598145.1. Classification (GTDB taxonomy): domain Bacteria; phylum Pseudomonadota; class Gammaproteobacteria; order Pseudomonadales; family JAHEIH01; genus JAHEIH01. The sequence goes on along the minus strand of CAZRAM010000006.1, from coordinate 124,886 downwards.
TCGAAGTAATCAAAGTCCTCGACCACAACCTGGCGCGCACGCAGTTGTTCAATAGCGCAGCCGTGGCGGCGGGCCGCTTCGATCGCGCGTGGATCAGGAGGATTGCCGACGTGCCACGCCCCGGTACCGGCCGAATCGACCTCGATACGCTTGGCGAGTGGGTGTTGCGACGCCAATTGTTCAAAAATACCGTGCGCGGTGGGCGAACGGCAGATATTGCCCAGGCAAACAAATAACACGCGAATATCGCCCGCCATTATCGCCCCCTACGTTTTAAGGTCATCGAAAGGCGGTCGTAGTAAAGCAGAAACACGCCGATACTCAAGAACAGGCCATGCAAGGGCCAGAAACTGACCGCAGGCGGAATTTTGCCGTCTTCGATGCCGCTGCGCACGGTGCTCATCAGCACCAAGTAAAACAAATACAGGATGACCGCAGGCAGCATCTTCGAATAGCGTCCCTTGCGGTGATTGGTGCGGCTCATCGCCAGCGCGATGATCGCCACGATGGGGACGGTCAACGGCAAGGCAATTCGCCACTGTAGGGCAGCGACCGCCTCGAGGTCACTGCGCTGCATTAAATCCAGGGTCGGCGTAGCGTCCACATCGGGTCGCTGGGCGATATCGCGATCGCGCTCATCAATACGCTGCCCAAGGGTACCAAAGCGGGTTATTTCAGCATCGCGATACCCAGGAGTCACCACGTAGCGATGGCCACGGTCCAACTCCATGTAGCGAACATCGTTGTCCTTGTCGGCGCGAATACGACCTTTCTCGGCCAAAATGACCTGCACCCTGCCCTCGCGATTTTCTTCCGGGATGCGGGTGGCAATGAAGACGTTTTCCATTTCGGTGCGGGTGTCGTTCAGACTGCGGGTATAGCTGACACGCGAGCCGTCGCCATACGTTTTAAAGCGCCCCGCCACCAGCGTATTAATACCCTCTGAATTGCGAGGATCATTGCTGATATCGCGCGCCTTTTGCCAAGCCGCCGGGGTGACATATAGGCTGACAAAGCCCACCAACAGTGCAACCAAGACCGCCGACACCAAGGTATAACCGGCGAGTTTGCGGGTCGATACCCCGCAAGCCGACAACACCGTCATTTCGCTTTCAACATAAAGCCGGCCATAGGCCAGAAGGATACCTAGGAACATCCCCAGAGGCAGAATCAGTTCCAAAAAACTGGGCATGCGATAGAGCAACATCAAGAACAACACATCGCCCGCGATATCGCCAGAGGCTGCCTGCGACAACAAGCGCACCAGACGACCGCTGACCACAATCAACATCAACGAGAAGCTGACAGCAAACATGCTGACCATGACTTCGCGCATGAGGTAGCGCAAGACGATCACGCGACCGAACCTCCTGCAATAAAGTCACGGACCCGCTCCAAATCTGCCGGTGTATCAACCCCACCGGGAATGGCCTGGCAGGTCTCTGCTACGGCGATACTGCCGCCGTTGGCCATGACGCGCAGTTGTTCGAGCTTTTCAATGGCCTCCAGCGGCGCCAAAGGCCAACCGACAAAGGCATTGAGGGTCGCTACACGGTAAGCGTAGATCCCAATATGGCGCCAGTATTGACCGGCACTCAATTGTTGCGTCCCCGCCGCAAAGGCGTCGCGATCCCAAGGGATGGGAGCGCGTGAAAAGTACAGCGCCCGTTGGTGGTGGTCAGCCACGACTTTCACCACCGCGGGATTCATTAGATCCTCGAAACTGTGGATGGCTTCACACAGGGTTGCTACGTCGGCGGCGCTGCCGCTATTGATGAGTGCCGCCACTTGGTCGATGACCTGCGGCGGAATCAAGGGTTCATCGCCCTGCACGTTCACCACGACGTGATCGTCGGCCCAACCCATTTGCGCCGCGACCTCTTGCAACCTGTCGGTGCCTGATTCGTGGCTATTCGAGGTCATTACAGCGCGACCACCAAAGGCTTCTACCGCCGCCAAAATACGCGCATCGTCGGTGGCAACCAACACCTCACTGGCAGAGGATTTAAGGGCCTGTTGATAGACGTGCTGCACCATCGGTTTGCCGGCGATATCTTGCAGCGGCTTTCCTGGCAGTCGAGTGGACGCATAGCGCGCCGGAATCACCACCGAAAATGTCATGCCTATTGTTCTCCTACTAGCGCGACAATCTTGTCGAGCGCGTCATTAAAGCGGTTATTTTGCCATAGCGCCGTGACTTCGATATACCAGCAACGATCTGCATGGGCCAATTGGGCGCATTTTACCGCGTCTTTTTCCGTCATTAACACCCGTCCATCGCTGGGCAAATCCCCCTCGGCGAATTGGTGATGATCGGGGAAGTCGAGATATTGCCCATTAAAACCATGGCTGGCGAGTTGATCAAAAAACCTTGCCGGGTGACCAATACCCGCCACGGCGTATGCCACCTCGGCAAAGTCAAAATCCTCAATCACCACGCGCTCAGCGGTAGCGACATTGACCACCGCGCGCCACTGCAATACAAAACCCTTGCTCTGATCGCCGTTAATGAAATGTGCATCGACATTCTGCAGGCGTGACACAGGCTCGCGCAACGGCCCTAGCGGCAAGAGAAAACCGTTGCCAAAACCACGCGCGGCATCGCTCACCACAATCTCGAAAGCACGCCCCATGGCGTAGTGCTGTAGGCCATCGTCGCTGATGATGACATCGGGAGAAAACTGCTCATTGAGGTATGCCACACCGCGGCAGCGCTCGGGATCAATCACTAGCGGGCAATCGGCACGACGCGCCAACAACAGTGGCTCGTCGCCAACCTCGCTCGCACTGTCTTTGGCAACCACTAAGCGGGGAAAATCAACGCACTGGGCGCCGTAGCCTCGGCTGACAATGGCGGGTTTCAGGCCGCGCGCTTGCAAGGCCTCCACCAAGGCGAGGGTTACCGGGGTTTTACCGGTACCGCCGACACTGATATTGCCTACCACCACCACTGGCGCCTCGCTTTTACAAGCGTGACGCTGGCCGAGGCGATACTGGGCGCGACGAATCCCGCTCAACAGGGCAAAGATGGCAGTGAGAGGACCCAAGGTAATAAACCACAGCGCATCGCGCCAGGTGAGAGGGCGGTACCAAAAATTCACTAGGCGTCCTCGAATTGACGGCTGTGCAGCTGCGCGTAGCGGCCGCCGGCTGCCAATAAATCGGCGTGGACGCCCTGCTCGATTATACGGCCCTGCTCCATCACCACGATGCGATCGGCTTGCTCGATGGTCGACAGACGGTGGGCGATAACAAACGTCGTGCGGTCTTTCATCACCGCATCCAGCGCCTGCTGAATATAGCGTTCGGACTCGTTATCCAACGCCGAGGTGGCCTCATCGAGAATCAAAATAGGCGCGTTTTTAAGCAGTGCGCGCGCAAGCGCGATACGTTGCCGCTGACCACCCGACAACAACACCCCGTCGTCGCCTACCATGGTTTGCAGTCCCTGCGGCAACTTGGCAATAAAATCATCGGCGTGGGCGGCATTGATCGCCGCGTGCACATCGGCTGGATCCGCATCGGCAAGACAACCATAGGCGATGTTGTTGTAGATGGTATCGTTGAACAGGGTCACCTGTTGCGACACCAGTGCGATGTGCTGGCGCAGTTCGTCTAGCGGCAAGGATTGAATAGACACGCCATCGATACTGATCGTTCCCGCACTCGGCTCATAAAAACGCGTCAGTAAGGACATCAAGGTCGATTTACCGCTGCCCGACAAGCCCACCAAGGCAACCGTTTCACCCGCCGTTACCTGCAGATCGATAGCATCGAGCACCTTGCGCTCAGGGGTATAGAAAAAATCCACTTGGTTAAATGCCACCTCGCCACGTACCTGGCTCAGGTGTTCGGTCCCGTCATCGCGCTCGCGCTCGCTGTCGAGCAATTCAAAAATATCCTCTGCTGCAGCGAGGCCTTTTTGCACCACCGAATAGACTTCGCTCAAGGAACGTACCGGCTTGTGCAACATGCCGGCCGCCGCTAAAAAGGCAACGAACTGGCCCGGACTCATGGTCGCTGCCATATCTGGGGCCAGTACCAACCAAACCAAAATCGCCAACGCCAGCGAGATAAACATCTGCAGGATGGGTGGGCTCAAGGCATCGGTCAGGGCCATTTTCAAGAACTGAACGCGGTTGTATTCGCTGGCCTTGAAAAAGCGCCCGCGCTCGACGTCTTTGGCGCCAAACATACGCACTTCGCGGTAGCCCGAAATGGCTTCGCTAGAGACGTGGGTGATATCCCCCATGGAGTTCTGAATACGGCGACTAATGCGTCGAAAACGCTTGCCCACATAGGCCACCACGAGAGCAATTAAGGGGGTAATAGCCAACAACACCAATGACAGGCGCCAGTTGATGTACAGCAGATAGGCCAACAGACCGATCACCAAAAAGCCCTCGCGCACTACCGTGCGGATAGCATTGGTGACCGCGTCGGCGACTTGCTCGACGTTGAAGGTAATTTTAGAAATCAAAAAACCATTGGTGTTTTGGTCGTAGTAGCTTGAGGGAGCATCCACCAAGTGGTCGAAGACCGCGCAACGCATGCTGTGGATGACCTGCCGAGCGACCACGCGGATGTAGTAGTTGCCCAGCACGAAACCCAAACCACGCATGATCGCCAAGATCATCATGGCCGTTGGAATAATCACCCGCAGTTGATCACTGGTGGCGCCATCCAGTCCAATAAAGTGATCCACCACCTTGGACACAACCCCCATATCGAGGGAAGATTTACTGCCCAAGCTATCGATGATGAACTGCATCAAATCCGCGAGTAGCACATCGGCCGCGGCGAATAGGAAAAAGCCTACAATACTCACCAAAAACAACTTCCACGCCGGTAGCGCATACATCAGTAGCCGTTTGTAGGTTGAAAAATCCGAGGGCGAGGCCATCAGTCATCCTCTCGTTGGGCCGCGATGGCGAGGCGTTTGTAACCCAGCGACGCCGCCACATCCATGACATTCACAAAAGCTTGGTGCGGCGCTTGCGCGTCGGCACTAACAATAATTTGCGGAGATTCTTGCCCGGCCGCTGCCTGCCGCAAGGCACCGCGCAACACATCGCGATCAGAGGTAGCTAACGCCTTGCCGCCAATAGCGATTTGACCGTCGCGCCCAATGCCGATATCGATACTGGTCACCGTCTCCTCAACCTCAGCACCGTTGGCGCTGGGCAGATCGACTTGCAACTGGGTTTCACGGCTAAAACTGGTCGAGACCATAAAAAAGATCAACAGCAAAAACACCACGTCAATGAGCGGGGTGAGATTAATATTAACCGGGTCGCGAAGCTGGCGGCGAAACTGCATATTAGTCGAGGCTCACACGGCGCTTGCTGTACAAGGCATCGACGAGCTTCACCGTCTGCTGTTCCATATGCACCACCAGGCTATCCACCTTACGGCTAAAATGGCGGTGAGCAATAAGGGTGGGAATGGCGACCGCTAGGCCCGCTGCAGTGGTAATCAAGGCTTCCGAAATACCCCCGGCCAACACGCCAGCATTGCCGGTACCGTACTGCATAATTTCGCCAAATACTTTGATCATCCCGATCACCGTGCCCAGCAGACCCAGCAGAGGAGTAATGGCGGCGATGGTGCCGAGAGTATTCAGGTAGCGTTCCATATCGTGCACGACTTGGCTGGCCACTTCTTGGATGCTTTCCTTCATGATTTCACGGCCGTGCTTGGCGTTGTTTAGCCCGGCCGCCATGATGCTTCCCAACGCGCTGTCACTGGCCAACTTTTCGAGCCGTGCGGGGTCGAGTTCGTTATTTTTGAGCCAGGCCCAAACATCGCCCAGCAAACGTGAAGGTGCCAATTTTTCTGCCCTAAGCGCCCAGCTGCGCTCGATGCAAATAGCGGTCGCGATCACCGAACAGAGTACGATCGGCAACATTAACCAACCGCCCTTCAGCAAAATCTCAAACACCCTGTCTATCTCCCTGAATTAGATGCTCAAACTGTAACACATCTACAGCAAACTGGGCATGAATCAATGCCAAAATGCCGGTCTTTCGCGCCGCGAGGTCGTCATCGTCAAACGACCATCCTCAGCCACCTCGATACGAATAGCACCATCCCGCGCGGTCCACCAGTCGCGCGCGGCAAGCGCGTGGTAACGCCCCATAACATCGCTATGGGGATGCCCGTAACGATTGCGATAGCCACTTTCCACCACCACGTGCCGCGGCTGAAGCGCATTTACAAACTCGACACTGCTGGAGGTCTTGGAGCCGTGATGTGGTGCAAACAACACATCGACGGTCGGCAACCCTTGCGCCATCAAGCGCGCCTCGACACCCGCTTCGATGTCACCCGGCAGCAACAGGCGTCGGCCAGCCACTTCCAACAGCAGCGTACAGGATAAATTATTGGGCTCGCGACTGCGCTCGTCGGGCAGCGGCCACAGCGCCGTGATAACGACATCACCCAAGCGCCAGCGCTGGCCTCGCTCGCAACGATGAGCATGCGGCAATGCCGCCCCAAGCACCGGCAAGGCCTTGCGCAGTGTTCGCCATCCACCGCTGTGATCGCTATCGCTGTGCGACACCCACACCTGATCGATTTGCTCGATACCCAAGCGCCGCAATACCGGTAACAACTGGCTTTGCATCGCCGTGTAGTCTCCGTACCTCGGGCCGGTATCGTAGAGTCCTACCTGGGCAGCGCTTTGCAGAAGAACAGCACTGCCCTGCCCGACATCAAAAACATCCAACCTCAATGTCGCATCGCTACGCGGCACAGGCAAAAAACCAGCGAGCAGTATTACCGGCCAAGCCAGTGTCCGCCAAGGCAGCGCCGGCGGCAATAGCAACACAGCCACGCCGACAAACACCAGCGTCACGGCACATGACGACAGCATGGGAAATGAGCGAAAGGCCCAGTCTACCTCGGCCGCGTGGTGCATCACCCAATACAAGGCCTGCAGACACTGCTGCAAAGGCCACCAGAACCAAGGCGACAACGCCGCGCCCGCACTGAGCAACAACAGCGCGGGCAGCAACACCGACATGGCCGGCACCAACAACAGGTTAACAAAAGGTGCGATGGCGCTGACCGCGCCAGTTTGCCACCACAACAACGGCGTCGAAAATAGCAGGCAACGCCCCTGTGCAAGAAGCAGTTGCCGGCCCCATGCAGCGCTTCCTTGAGTATTGCTAGCGCCCGCCATCAGCGCCGCGACGAGACCAAAGCTGAGCCAAAACCCCAAACTCAGCCCCGCCATGGGCTGCAGCACTAAAACGGCCATGCACGCTACACCCCAAGCTAGCCATGGAGACAAAGGCCGCCGCTGCAGGCCATACCACACCGCCACGCTCAACATAATCACCGCTCGCTGGGCGGGTAAGCCCCAGCCACTCAATAGCGCAAACGCCACACCGCCAAACCAAGCGCCCAACCACGCCTGTCGCCGACGCGACAGCCAGCGATAACTATTCGGCCAGCACCACGCGAGGCCAAAGCACAGGCCATAGGTGCTCAACGCCGCCATGCCAACGTGCAATCCAGACACGACCAGCAGATGCACGGTGCCACTGCGCACGCTGTCTTGCCACAAGGCGCTATCGAGCAAACTTTTATCACCCAACACCAACGCAGCAAGCAAACCTTTGTGGGTATCGGATAACGGCGAGTCCAGTATCCATCGCTGCAACTTGGATCGCTGCCTAAGCGTGGCATCGTACCAACGACCTTTTAGCTCGCCGTGCCACTGGCGGATATAACCCTGCGCGACAATACCCCGCGCGACCGACTGCGCGCCGCGATCTGGCAGGGCAAAATTGTGCAGCGAATGTGGCCGCTTTAGCTTTACTTCGATGGCATAGCAATGTCCCGCGTGCAGCGGCCAACCCGCATAATCCCCCAGCTGTACCCGACCACCCCAGCGATCACCTTCCGTGCTGACAATATCCATCGTCACGCGGCGATAGCGCCCATCAAAAGGCGCAAATAGCTTGGCCACACAGGCTTCCACCTGCAGGGGCTGCCCCTCCAGTTCGACGGGCAGCCTCGAACTCAGGTAGTGGTGGCCATGCAAGCTAACCCACGCCATAGCCAGTAAAGCGGCCATGGCGGTCGGCGATACCCGCCAACAAACCACCGCGACAACGGCCCCCAACCAGGCGGTAGTCACATTAGGTAGACTAGGCAGATGGGGAAAAGTGGCCGCCACACCGCAAAAAATAAGCATCCACGCCGGCATCATGACGATCCCTGTCACAAAATTTCACTGTTTGTTCACACGCTATAAGGTATAGTTGCGCGGAGTGAATTCGTTAACAGGACAGAAGGACAGCTGATGCCAAGAAAGCTCATCAAACGCTTTCTGCCAACGCCTGAAAAAATCAAAAATCAAAAGGGCTTGCACCTTTTAGGCGATTGGTTACACGACCCGAATCTTTGGCACATTAATCGTGTCTCGGTGTCGCGCGCCTTCGCGGTGGGGTTGTTTATGGCGTTTGTGCCACTGCCTACCCAAATGGTGATGGCTGCTGCCCTGGCGGTGTGGTTTCGCTGTAATTTAGCACTCTCGGTGGCGCTGGTTTGGGTCACCAACCCTGTCACTATGCCGGTGATTTTTTATGGCACTTACAAGTTTGGCACTTTGCTGCTCAATACCCCGCCCACCGACTTCGTGTTTGAACTGACCTGGGAATGGCTAGGTTCGGAGTTGACCTCCATATGGCAACCCTTCCTGTTAGGATGTTTTGTATCTGGCCTGATCGCCGCCTTCATTGGCATGTACGGCTCATCACTGCTGTGGCGCTGGCACGTGGTACACCGTTGGCAGAAGCGTAAACTCGAACGCCAAAAAGCCTAGACTATTCGCCCCGTAAGACCGCCGCTGGTTGCAAACGAGCCGCGCGCCAAGCTGGAATAATGGTCGCCAGTAGACAAATCAACATCGATAGTCCCCCCACGGCCAATACGTTTGAGAGACGAATATCCGACGGCAAGTAGGCAATAGGATAAATGCTGGGGTCGAGAAATTGCGTCCCCAACAAGGTCTCTAAACCCGCCACGGCGTGGGGCGCTAGCGCGCTCAAGCCAACCCCCGCCAACACGCCAAACAACACGCCCACGGCGCCGATCACCGCACCCTGCACGATAAAGGCGCGCATAATCGCGCCGCGCGACAAGCCCATGGTACGCAAGATGGCGATTTCGCCTTCTTTATCGCGCACCCCCATCACCAGCGCACTGACGACGTTGAACACCGCCACAAGCACGATGACAAACAACAACAGCGTGACGATGTTGCGCGACATGTGAACCGCGCGATAGAGATTGCCATGGCTATTCGACCAGTCGGTGGCGTAGTCAAACGAAGGATTGGTCTGCTGAATTTCCCAGGCGATACGGCGCGCCTCAAACAGGTCAGTTAGGCGCAGCCGCAACCCCTCTGGGCCTGCTAGACCGCGAAGATCGTTGGCCGTTGCCAGTGGCAACAACACCAAATTATTGTCGATCTCAGTCGCCGTGCTGAACACGTCCACCACGCGCAACTTGCGCAAGACCGGTAGGCGGCGCTTATCGCGGCTAGGCACGATCATCATGACACCATCCCCCGCCTGTAACCCCAGTTCGGCGGCAACGCCCGCCCCCACTAGCAGCGCGTCTGGGCTCGCCAATTGGCTGGCAAACTGCGGCGCGAAACGGGCTAGGTCTGACACCTGAGTCTCGTATTGCGGCTCAATCCCAAAACCCAGCACCGGCACTACCACATTGCGCGCACTCAGCATCGCCTGTACTTTGGTGAAGGGTGCCACTGCCTCTACCCCCGGCTGAGCTTTGACCTGTTGGGCATCGCTCTGCCAATCATTCAAGCCAAAGTAACTGCCGACCACCGCTTGCGGCACCAAGTTTAAGATGCGTTCTTCAAGTTCGCGCTGAAAGCCATTCATCACCGACAGTACCAGGATGAGGAGCGCCACCCCCAGTGCTAAACCAGCTGAAGATACGCGCGCCAAAAAAGACAGCAATCGCTCGCGCGCTACACCAAAACTGTAGCGCCAACCAAGTTGTAGCGAGATACCACTAGCCATCGGCGCGCAATACTCCGTCTTGCAGGCGCAACTGGCGGTCCATGCGGGCGGCAAGGCTCTCGTCGTGGGTGACCACCACAAAGGCGGTCTGCATCGACTGCATTAAGTCGCTCATCAACTGCCAGACCGAGGCGGCATTGTGGGGATCGAGGTTACCGGTAGGCTCGTCCATCAATACACAGGCGGGCTCACCCACCAAGGCGCGAGCAATCGCCACCCGTTGCCGCTCTCCACCCGACAGCTGGGCTGGCTTGTGCATCTCACGATGGGACAAATTGACCTTCGCCAGCATGGCGCTGGCGCGCTGCATTGCCTCGGCGCGCGCGACACCGCGTATCAACAATGGCATCGCCACGTTTTCCAGAGCGCTGAATTCCGCCAGTAAGTGGTGCAACTGGTAGACAAAACCTAGGTGGCGGTTGCGCAGTGCATCGCGCTGTTTTTCACTGGCATCGGCCAATACATGCCCCTGCAGCGCTACGCTGCCACTACTTGGCGCATCGAGGCCGCCCAACAAGTTGAGCAAGGTGGTTTTGCCGGCACCCGAGGCACCGATGATAGCGACACTTTCACCCGCTTGGACGTCGAGTTCAACGCCCTGCAGGATGTCGAGCACCGCCCCACCCTCACTGAAGTGTTTACAAAGTCCCTTGGCTGACAACACCGCACTAGACATAGTGGTCCTTATTCATATTGAAGCGCACGCGAGGGCTCAATCGCCGCCGCTCGCTGCGCGGGGTAATAACTGCTTAATATGCTCAGCACCAGGCTAACCAGCAACACCAAGCCCACGTCTGACCACTCGAGATGGCTGGGAAGTTGGCTGATGTAGTAAACGGAGGGATCGAACATCGACGCCCCAACGGCGCGTTCAACGGCGGCCACTAGCGCACCTACGTTCATCGCCAAAAACACGCCCAACAGGCAACCGATGATGCTACCCAGCATGCCGATCAGTAAACCGGTGGTCATAAAAATGCGCCGTATTCCCTTGCTCGATGCACCCATAACACGCAACACCGCGATATCTGCGCGCTTGTCGTTGACCAACATACTCATAATTGAAACCACGTTGAAGGTCGCTACCGCCACAACGATCAACAGCAAGAAAGTCATCATCATCTTTTCCATGGCGATGGCGCCAAACAGGGTAGCATTGGCCTGGGTCCAGGTAGTCATGCGCCAACCTTGCAGCGGCGCGACCCGATCCGCCGCATACATGTCATCGTAAGCCAGGCGCAGCCCGGCAACCTCTTCGCCCGAATAGCGGAACAACCGTCGCCCATCGCCTAGCGCAATGTAGGCCTCGCTACCGTCTACCTGGGCGCCAGCGTCAAAAATACCCACCACTTGAAAGCGCTTGGTACGAGGAAAAACCCCCAGCGCAGTGGTGTTAAGCTGCGGCAAGATGACATCGATGCGCTGCCCGGGGTAGACCCCGAGTTGCTGCGCGGTGACTGCCCCGATGACGATACCAAATTGACCGTCCTGTAAATCACCAAAAGAGCCTTCCACCATCACCGCGGGCAACGACGACACCTGTTGCTCTAGTGCGGGATCCACCGCGTGCAGATTAATTGCTCGCGTCAGCGCCCCACTGACCAGCATAACCTTGCGACTGATGACCGGCGCAGCGGCGACAACACCTGGCTGAGCTAGCCACTGCTGTTGAGCGGCCGGCCAATCATTCAGCGCACCTTGTTCGGGCTCAACATAGGCGTGCGGCAAGGTCGACAGCAGGCGCTGTTTTAGCTCTAAGCCAAAACCGTTCATGACCGATAACACAGTGATTAGGGCGGCCACCCCCAGCACTAACCCAAGGGTAGAGACTAGCGAAATGAACGACATCCACTGACTGCGTTTGCGCGCGGTCAGGTAGCGCATCGCTACAAAGGAGGTAAACTGGTCTGACATGCTGTTTGGCTATCCCTATGGCACGCAAGCTGTGCCAACGCAGTCTATAATGAGTGAAAGATTAGAAGAGAATACCGTGGATAATAAACGCAATTTCTACAGAGTCCAAATTCAGATTGGTATGCGCATCATTCCGATGGGGCGTAATATCCCTCCCGTGGAGGCGTGCAGTCATTTCGAAGACAGCGAGGCGGTGGTGTTAAAACGCAAGATGCAGACGCTACGCCAAACCGTCAATCAGCACCTACGCGATATTCCGGCCGAGCTCGATGCGATTAGTCTCGCCCTGCACGGCCTGCAACAGCAGATTGATACGCTAGCTGTCGCCCAATTAAAGGACTCTGATGCCTATCACACCGTTAAGGTCTCGCTCAGTGAGGGCGGCGTCGGCTGGCGCCAGCGAGAACCCCTGCCGCAGGGCGAATATCTCGCCTTGAAACTCGATTTAGATGATTTTAAAAACCACTGCGTATACGGCAAAATTCAAAGCTGCCAACGCGAAAACGACTACTATTATATCGGTGTGGCGTTTCAGGACCTCGAGGAACATGAGCTCCAAAGTATCGCCAAATTCGTATTACAAGCCGATGCCGAACAACGACGCCTAAGGAGAACGACGTCATGATCAAAATGCTCGCCTTTGTGGCTGCGCTTATCAGCAGCACCTCACTCGTTTACGCCGATGTGGTGACCATCCCCGTTTCGCAACAGGGAGACGAGCAGCGACGCAGTGAACTACCCAAACGCGGTACGCACCGCGACACGCTACTCGAGCGCTGGGGAGAACCCGAAAGTAGCAGTGGGCCAGTAGGAACGCCACCGATCTATCGCATGGATTACGCTGACTTTTTTGTGGTATTGGAAGGTAACTGGGTCATCCGCAGCGTGCTAAAAGCGGCACCCCAAGAAAAATAGTGAAAAAATAGTGGCGGCCTGTGCCGCCACCCATCGACTAGCGCTTGGTTGCGTCGTAGGAAAGATCATCAGCCGTCGCTTGCTCAGCGGCGGCTTTTTTCTGCTCGGTCTCACACAGGTTGGGATTGCCACCGCAGATATCGCATTCAGTATCGATACCCAGCGCTGCCATACCGCCGCACGACCCCTTGATCGGCTCGCGCCCCATGATGACGCCGATGGCCATGCCACCCACCAACAATAACACCACGATCAAAGCCACAATAAACGTTGTCACAATTACTCTCCTAGCGAACCGCGTCCGCTATATATTGCTCAAAGGCGGGGGAATAGCTCGCTACAAAGCCATCCTCTCCACGCGCCAAAATGTATACCGCCAAACCCTCGCGCTCGGCCATAGCCAAACCGCGCTCAGGTCCCAACACATCGATGGCAGTCGCAAAGGCATCCGCTTCTGCACAGGTATCTGCCACCACCGTCACCGATGCCAAACCATGGGTCACCGGCCGACCGGTGCGTGGATCAATGGTGTGAGAATAACGCACGCCGTCGACGGTAAAGAAATTGTAGTAGTCACCGGAGGTGGCCACCGCTTTCCCTTCAATCACCAAGCGCCGATGAATGCGGGGCTGAACACCGCTATCGGGCTCGCTTATCGCGGTAACCCAGCGATCGCCGCGCGGGCTGTAACCATGCGCTCGCAACTCACCGCCCACTTCCACTAAAAAGTTATCAACGCCATTCGCCAGCAGCCACTCGGCTGCGCGATCAACGCCGTATCCCTTGGCCACCGCCGACAAGTCGACAAACACATCGCCGTGGCGTGTCGCCGTTGCTTGCTCGGGCGACAACGTCAACTTGTCGAACCCTATGGCTGACTGCAGCTGCGCAATATCCGCCTCGCTCGGCACTTCATCAGCACCGACCTCGCGCGGGCCAAAGCCCCAGGCGTTTACCAAAGCGCCAACGGTCGGGTCAAAGGCCCCTTCGCTGGCTTGATATACCTCTTTAGACAGCTGCAACACCTGCATAAGTTCCGCAGAAATGTCGCGCGCGTCGTCGATGGGATGGCCATTGAGTTGCATCAACCCGGACGCAGGCTTGTACGTCGACATTTCGGCGTCGACCGATACGAGTGCCGCGTGCACGCCCTTTTGCACTGCCGCCCGCGTCACCCCGCTGGGCAAATCAACCACGGTCACGTTGTAGCTGGTACCCATGATCAAACCGTTGAAGCGGTAGGCCTCGGGAGCTGGCTGGCAGGCGCTTAAAAAAAGGCTACAAAAAGCAAAAAGCGGGATTAAAAATCCCGCTCTTAGCCATCCTTGTAGGGGATGCATCATGCCTTAACCACCGAAGTCGTCGAGGAAGATGTTTTCGCGTTCGACACCCATGTTTTCCAACATGTTGATGACGGCCGCGTTCATCATCGGCGGTCCACACATGTAGTATTCGCAGTCTTCGGGTGCGGGGTGGTCTTTCAGGTATTGCTCCAACAACACGTTGTGGATGAAGCCAGTCAAACCATCCCAGTTGTCTTCGGGCTGAGGATCGCTGAGCGCCAAGTGCCATTCGAAATTTTCGTTTTCGGCCGCCAATTGATCGTACTCGTCGGCGTAGAACACTTCGCGCAGCGAGCGTGCACCGTACCAGAATGAGATCTTGCGTTTTGACTTCAAACGACGCAATTGGTCGAAGATGTGCGAACGCATGGGCGCCATACCGGCACCACCACCGATGAAGACCATCTCGTTATCGGTGTCTTTAGCGAAGAACTCACCGAAGGGGCCGTAAACGGTCACTTTGTCACCGGGCTTCAGGTTGAACACCCAAGACGACATGATGCCGGGAGGAATATCCAACTTGCCTGGAGGTGGTGTCGCACAGCGAATATTGAACTTCACCACGCCCTTCTCTTCGGGGTAGTTAGCCATCGAATAGGCGCGAATAGTGGTTTCGTCGCAAGAAGACTTACAACCCAGGAAACCAAAGCGTTCCCAGTCGCCCTTGTACTCGTCACCGATATCGAAATCAGCGTAGTTGACCGAGTGAGGAGGACATTCCAACTGCACATAACCACCAGCGCGGAAGTCGACGTTTTCACCTTCGGGCAGACGCAGGGTCAGCTCTTTAATGAAGGTCGCTACGTTGGGGTTAGACTCAACAGTACACTCCCACTGCTTAACGCCGAAGACCTCTTCAGGCACTTCGATTTTCATGTCCTGCTTAACAGGGGTCTGGCACGACAGACGCCAGCCTTCTTTCGCTTCGCGAGGCGTGAAGTGAGCACTTTCGGTGGGCAGCATTGAACCACCACCGTCGTTTACCACACACTTACACTGCGCGCAGCTACCGCCACCACCACAAGCTGAGGGCAGGAACAAACCGCCTTCAGACAGGGTTTGCAGCAATTTACCGCCAGCGGGGACGGTGATTGTTTTTTCACCGTTGATCTCAATTTTAACATCACCGGTGCTAACCATTTTTGAACGGGCGAACAGAATGACAGCTACCAGGCCGAGTACGACCACAGTAAACATCACGACGCCAAGAATAATTGTATTCATTCGTCTCTACCCTTCTATTACAGATCGATACCGCCGAAAGACATGAAGCCAAGTGCCATCAAGCCTACGGTGATAAAGGTGATACCCAAGCCTTGCAGGCCTGCGGGAATATCGCTGTATTTCAGTTTCTCGCGAATACCGGCCAACGCGATGATCGCCAACGCCCAGCCCACACCAGAACCTGCGCCGTAAACAATCGACTCAGGCAGGTTGTAATCGCGCTCTACCATGAACAATGATGCACCCATAATCGCGCAGTTCACAGTAATCAACGGCAGGAACACACCCAGTGCGTTGTAAAGCGCCGGTACATATTTATCGAGAAACATCTCCATAATTTGTACGATCGCCGCAATAACACCGATGTAGCTCAACAGACCCAAGAAGCTCAGATCCAGCGCTGCCAAGGTGGGGTTGCCGGTCCAAGCCAGCGCGCCCTCGGCCAACAAGCCGTGGTAGATGATGTTGTTGATTGGCACAGTAATCGTCAGTACCACAACAACGGCAATACCCAAACCAATCGCCGCTTCAATTTTCTTTGAGATCGCGATGAAGGTACACATGCCGAGGAAGAAACCCAGCGCCATGTTCTCGATGAAAATCGAGCGAATAAATAAACTCAGATAGTGTTCCACGGCTTAGACCTCCTTCGCTGCACGGGTGTTAGGCGCAATCTTGAATTCGGATTTTTCTACTTGGTTGCTACGGAATGAACGCAGCGCCCATATAAAGAAGCCGATCAGGAAGAACGCACTGGGGGGCAACAACAACATACCGTTGGGAACATACCAACCGCCGTTGTTTACCACGGGCAGGATTTCAAAGCCGAACAAAGTACCTGAGCCGAACAGTTCGCGAACGAAACCGACAGTCATCAATACAAAGCTGTAGCCCAAACCGTTACCTACACCGTCGAAGAAACTAGGGATAGGCGGATTTTTCATCGCAAACGCTTCCGCGCGGCCCATTACGATACAGTTGGTAATGATCAAACCAACGAATACCGACAGCTGCTTAGAAATGTCGTAGGCGACCGCTTTCAATACTTGGTCAACCACAATTACCAGTGACGCAATGATCACCATCTGCACGATGATGCGAATGCTGCTGGGAATGTAGTTGCGGATCAACGAGATTGAAAAGTTAGAACAGGCGGTTACCGCTGTCACAGACAACGACATAACCAATGCCACTTTCAGGCTCGAGGTTACCGCCAGCGCCGAACAAATACCCAGAATTTGCAGAGCAATGGGGTTGTTGTTAACGATGGGGCTTAACAGAGATTCTTTAATCTGAGACACGATTACACCTCGCCGTTACGCAGTTTTTCGAGGAAGGGCTTGTAACCCAAGTCGCTCATCCAGAACTGCAGCAAATTGGTTACGCCGCGGCTGGTCAGGGTAGCACCCGACAGGCCATCAACCGAGTTAGACGCCATTGGAGAAGCGGGATCTACCGAACCCTTGATCAACTGAATAGCCGCTTTGCCGTTGGCGTAGATTTCTTTGCCGGGCCACAGCGCTTTCCAATTCGGGTTATCGACTTCGCCGCCCAGTCCGGGAGTTTCCTTGTGGTCGTAGAAACCCAGACCGGCCACGGTGTTGGCGTCGTTTTCCAGCGCCAAGAAACCGTACAAGGTGCCCCACAGGCCATAGCCGCGTACGGGCAAAATCAGCTTATCGATCGCGTCACCCTTTTTCACCAAGTAAACGGTGGCAAAGTGCTCGCGACGGAAAATCTTGGCGGTGTCTTCTTCTGCACTCAACTTGGTTGATTGCGAGGGATCTTTCGCCGCTTTGATTTGATCGTAACCAGCCGCGTCTACTTCATCAGTAAACTCGCCAGTGCGCAGGTCAACCACGCGTACTTCAACTGACTCGAACTGCTCGTCAATCGAAACACCCGCTTGCAACAGACCCGCTGCAGCCAAAATATTGGTTTTACGGTCGGTGACCTGGTTGGCCTCTTGTTGAGGCTTCAGGCTTACCGCCGCCGATGACACCACCAGCGCGCAGACAACACACAGCGCACCCGCAACGATCAACGTTTGCTTAATAGAATCGTTACTAGCCACGTGCCAACCTCCGCTTCACATTAGACTGCACCACGAAGTGATCGATCAGCGGTGCGAACAAGTTAGAGAACAGAATCGCCAACATCATACCTTCGGGGAACGCGGGGTTAACCACACGAATCAGGACCACCATCAGGCCGATCAAGATACCGTAGAACCACTTACCTTTGTTGGTCATTGACGCCGATACGGGGTCAGTGGCCATAAAGATCATACCGAAGGCAAAGCCGCCGACCACCAAGTGCCAGTACCAAGGCATGGCAAACATGGGATTGGTGTCTGAACCGATGAAATTGAACAGCGTAGACAACGAAATCATACCCAAGAACACGCCACCGACGATGCGCCAAGAGGCGATGCCAGTGCCGAGCAACAGTGCACCACCCAGCAAAATCGCCAGGGTTGATGTTTCACCGTTAGAGCCAGGGATAAAGCCAAAGAATGAATTCATCCAAGTGAACTGCTGCGCCATCGCATCAACACCTTGGCTAGCTGCGACAGACAGCGGGGTAGCCATGGTGTAACCGTCAACCGCTACCCACACAGCGTCACCACTCATGGTGCTGGGGTAAGCGAAGAACAGGAAGGCACGACCGGTCAATGCGGGGTTCAAGAAGTTTTTGCCGGTACCACCGAACACTTCTTTACCCACGACGATACCGAATGAAATACCCAGGGCAACGATCCACAGTGGCAGCGTTGGCGGGCAAGACAGGGCAAACAGGATCGAGGTTACGAAGAAGCCTTCGTTAACTTCGTGGCCGCGTTTCATGGCGAACAACACTTCCCAGAAACCGCCCACGATGAAAGTCACAGCGTAAATGGGCAGGAAGTACCACAGACCGTGCCAGAAGTTATCCCACACACTCGCGGGGTTCAGGCCAGATGCCATGGTGATGAAGCCAGCGCGCCAGCCTTCAATATTGGTGGTGCCCAGCTCAGCCAATACGGTATTGGCTTGCAGACCCACGTTGTACATACCGAAGAACATGGCAGGGAATGCCGCGAACCAAACGGTAATCATGATGCGTTTGAGATCGACACCATCGCGCACGTGGGCGGTGGTTTTAGTGGTCGATGAAGGCGAGTAGAAAATGGTGTCTACTGCTTCGTACAACGCATACCAGTTCTCGTAGCGTCCACCTTTGTGGAAGTGGGGCTCGAGTGAATCAAAGAATTTTCTCAATGCCATGGTATTAACCCTCTTTCTCGATACGGGTTAAGTTCTCACGCAGAATGGGACCGTATTCGTACTTGCTCTGGCATACATAGGTACACAGCGCTAAGTCTTCTTCGTCCAACTCCAAGCAACCTAACAATTGGGCTTGTTGCGTATCGCCAACGATCAGCGAACGCAGCAATTGGGTGGGGAGGATGTCAAGCGGCATGACTTTTTCATAGCTACCCACAGGTACCATAGCGCGCTCAGAACCATTGGTATTGGCGCTGTAATCAAAACGCTTAGACTTCATAAATTGTGACAGGTAGATGCGCAGCATAGAGTGCTTATTAGCACCGGGCGACAACCAACCCATGAATTCACGCTCTGCACCTTCTTTTATGACGCTCACCTGCAAGTGGTAGCGACCCAGGTAGGCAACGGAGCCACGCGCGGTACGACCGCCCAACACCGAACCTGATACCACGCGGTTATCACCGGCTTTCATTTGGCCAGCGACCAACTCGTCCAAGCTGGCACCGATGCGGGTGCGCACTAGGCGAGGCTGTTCAATCTGAGGACCGGCGAGAGAGATAACGCGATCGGTGAACAACTTGCCTTCGAGGAACAACTTACCTACCGCGATAGCGTCTTGGTAGTTGATGCTCCAAGCGTGCTTTTCAGCTGATACTGGCGCCAAGTAGTGAATGTGCGTACCGGCTAGACCCGCGGGGTGTGGGCCAGCAAACTCGACACCGTTGGCTTGCGCAGGAGCATTGATCTGGCTACCAGGGGCGCTACACACAAAGGTCTTGCCTTCAGTCAAACGGCTCAACACGGTGACACCGGCGCTGAATGCTTCCGCTTGTTCGGCAATGATCACGGCGGGGTTTGCCGCCAGCGGATTGGTGTCCATGGCGTTGACAAAAACGGCCGAAGGCTGAGCATCAATAGCGGGGACTTTGCTGTAGGGGCGAGTGCGCAAGGCGGTCCAGAGACCTGACTTCACCAAATTATCGACGACTTTATCGCGCGCCAAATCGGCAAGTGCCGCGGCGTCGTAGCTATCGAACTGAACATATTCATCTTCTTCTACGTCGATAACGACCGATTGAAGAACGCGCTTTTCGCCACGATTAATCGCTGAAATAACACCGGTAGCTGGCGCAGTGTATACGACGCCGTCGGTCTTCTTATCAGTGAAAATCGCTTGACCTGTGGTTACCCGATCACCCTCTTTCACCAGCATGGTGGGCTTCATACCCACGTAGTCGAAACCAATTACTGCAACGCTGCGAGTATTTGGCCCTTCGCTGATGACTTGATCAGGGGCACCGGAGATGGGCAAATCCAAACCCCGCTTGATCTTGATCATGTTGTCTATTCACCTTCTTAAGGTTGATGTTTCGAAAGCGAGCACCGCTGGTTGCCGCGGACTCACTGAAATACGTAAAACTGGTTACGCACTGGGGTGCAAAATGGAGGCAATACTTTCCCAATTCACACGGGGTGCGAATTATAGAGAAATACGCGCGCGATGACTACCGCCTAATAGGATTTAAGGCGTTATTATGACTGGAATTTTTCGATAGAAAATATTAGCAAATATTAATGTAAACGCAACCCCCCGCACACGGGAGGTTGCGCAAAGTGCTAGTCGCGAGGGAAAACCGCGTAGTTAACACCGGCCATCTGCTCGACGATACGGTGAACCTGGCAGCTATAGCCAAACTCGTTGTCGTACCAGCAATAGAGCACCGCCGTTTTGCCATTGACGATAGTGGCACCGGCATCAAACACACAGGCACTGCGTGAACCCACGAAATCACTCGATACCACCTCGGGCGAGTTAGTGAAGTCGATCTGCTTGCGAAGCGGTGAATACACCGCCGCCCAGCGCATAAATTCGTTCATTTCATCAACCGTGGTCTCGGTTTTTAGATTCAACTTCAAAATCGCCATCGACACGTTGGGCGTAGGCACGCGAATGGCATTGCCGGTGAGCTTGCCATCGAATTGCGGCAATACCTTAGCCACCGCTTTGGCGGCGCCGGTTTCGGTCAACACCATATTTAACGGCGCACTGCGACCGCGCCGATCACCCTTGTGATAATTGTCGATCAAGTTCTGGTCGTTGGTATAGGAGTGCACGGTTTCAACGTGCCCATTGTCGATACCGTACTTCTCTTCGAGCATTTTCAGCGGCGGGACAATGGCGTTGGTGGTACAGGAAGCGGCCGATAAAATGGTATCGCTTTCTTCGATATCCCCATTATTCACACCGTAAACGATATTCTTGATATCGCCCTTGCCCGGTGCCGTCAACAGCACCTTGGCTGCTCCCTTGGCCTTCAGGTGGCGGCCTAAGCCCGCCTCGTCGCGCCACACGCCGGTATTATCGATAATCAAGGCATCCTCGATGCCGTAGGCAGTGTAATCGATATCTTCGGGCGCATTGGAATAGATGACTTTGATCTCATTGCCATTGGCAACAATACTGCTGCTTTCTTCGTCGACGCGAATGGTGCCCTTAAACGAACCGTGCACCGAATCTCGGCGCAGTAAGCTGGCGCGTTTCACCAGATCGTTTTTGGCGCCGCCTTGGCGAACTACAATGGCGCGCAAACGCAAGGTTTCGCCACCGCCGGTTTTTTCGATCAACAAGCGCGCAAGCAAGCGGCCAATTCGGCCAAAACCATACAGCACTACGTCGCGCGGGCGCTCAACGGCACGCACTTGCTTGTCAATTACATCCGCCAACTCGCGGCGCAGAAATGTTTCCAAATCGATAGCTTGCTCCTGCCGAGCCAATTCGTAATTAGTCGCGAGGCGACCCACATCGATGTGCGACATTCCGAGATTAAGACGCGCTAGGGTTTCCAGGATGGGAAAGGTTTCAAACTCTGATAGCTCAGTACCCACAATCTGGCGTGCGGCGCGGTGCATTTTCATAATATCCAGCACCGACTTACCCACCATGTCGCGGCCGTAGACATAGACCTTAGAGCTATTGTTGCGGTAGAGCTGGCCGACGATGGGAATCATCTTCTCCGCCAACTCCTCGCGCGCTTTCCAATCGGTAAAATAATTATCGGGACGTTCTCGGGTATCTGTGGTCACCATGTGTTCTCCGTGAAAAGGTGATGATTTGAGGTTATGTGCAGGTTTTTGTTTTTTGTAAGCGACATTATGGTAGAGGCTGCAATGTTAAACAATACAAGCACTTAAACCTGTAGTTTTGTTACCCTGTAACGCGATGAAAGCGTTTACCAATGTAAAAATACTACAGTGGGACGCTTTCCAAAGGCGCGGAGGGATTGACGGTGGTAGTCCCCTGCCGGGTGCAGTAAAATGCCCCCTTTTTTGACCACCGGACACCCCGTATCGCCATGGACCTTAAGCCACTGCTCCCCGTGTTACCGACCGACTGCCAACGCCAGCGCTGGACTGAACTGCGCGGCAGCGGGCTGGGGCTTTCTGTGGCCCTTGCCATGGCCGAATCACAGGCGCCTATATTGGTGGTCTGTCGCGACGGCAACAGCGCCCAGCAACTGGAGAATGACATCCGCTTTTACAGCGGCGATCCCGAATCGGTGGTGCATTTTCCGGACTGGGAAACCCTGCCCTACGACAGCTTTTCACCCCACCAAGACATCATTTCAGAGCGCTTGCGGATCCTTCACCGCCTCACTCGCCAGGAGCGCTTGGTACTGGTAACCACCGTGACTAGTCTGCTGCAACGCATTGCGCCCAGCAGCTATTTGGCAGCGCATAGCACGCTGCTTGAAAGCGGCCAGCGTTTTGCCATCGACAGCGAGCGAGCCCAGTGGGAAGCCGCCGGTTATCGCTGTGTGGACACCGTTTACGAACACGGTGAATTTGCCGTACGCGGCTCGGTGGTCGACTTATTCCCCATGGGTAGTACAGTGCCCTTCCGACTTGAACTGTTCGACGATGAATTGGAGAGTTTGCGCAGCTTCGACCCAGAAACTCAGCGCACGCTCGAGAAAGTCGAACGCATTGAGATTCTCCCGGCGCGTGAATTCCCGCTCGACGCTGAGGGCATCAAACGCTTCCGCAACCAATGGCACGAACTGTTCGACGTTGACCACCGCAAGTGCCCGACCTACCGCGATGTCAGCGACGGCATGGCACCGGCGGGTATCGAATACTATCTGCCGCTCTTTTTTGAGCACACCGATAGCTTGCTGGACTATCTTCCGGACGACAGCCTGCTGTTCGCAGATGCCGCCTTAGAACCGACAGTGCAACAGTACTGGCAGGATATCGCCAACCGCTTCGACGAACTCGGTATCGACCCCACCCGTCCGCTATTGCCCCCTAAACACCTATTCATGGCCAACGAAGAACTGTTTGGCCGTTTCAAGAGCCTGTCGCGAATCGTCTACAGCGAGGGCGCAGCAGACAAGAGCCAATTTGTGTTCCCCGCCAGCCCGATGGCCGACCTCAGCATCGACGCGCGCGCCGACGACCCACTGGCGGAGTTAAAACGCCACCTGCACACCAGCAAATTGCGCATTCTTATTTGTGCTGAAACTACTGGTCGCCGAGAATCACTTCTGGAATTGTTTGCCAAAGGGGATATTCGCCCGAAACAGGTCGCCGATTGGGCGGAGTTTACGATGAGCGACGCCACCCTAGCGATCACTGTCGCCCCCCTTGCCGAGGGACTGTGCCTACCTACCCAAGGCATCGAGGTCATCGCCGAGCCACAACTGTTTGGCCAGCGCGTCATGCAGCGCCGCCGCCGCAAACGCAGCAGCGACAGCACTGAACTGGCGGTAAAAAGCCTCGCCGAACTGGCGCCTGGCAAGGCCGTGGTCCACGCCGAGCACGGCATTGGTCGCTACCTTGGACTGGAAAGCATCCCTATCGACGGTCAAGCCAGCGAATTTCTCGCCCTGCAGTACGCCGACGGTGCCAAACTCTATGTTCCAGTCACCTCGCTCGATTTAATTAGCCTTTACTCGGGCGGCGATGACGCCGCGGCACCGCTGCACAAACTCGGCACCGAACAGTGGAGCAAGGCACGCCGCAAGGCCGCCGAAAAAGCCCGTGATGCGGCCGCCGAACTACTCGACATCTACTCGCGCCGCGCCGCGCGTGAAGGCGTGTCGTGCGCCTTCAGCGATTTAAATTACCAACAATTCGCAGCTGGCTTTCCGTTTGAGGAAACGCCCGACCAAACCGAAGCCATCGAAAACGTCATCCGCGATATGCGCGCCTCAACGCCGATGGATCGACTGGTGTGTGGTGATGTCGGCTTTGGCAAAACCGAGGTAGCGATGCGCGCCGCCTTTGTTGCCGTCGACGCTGGCCGCCAGGTAGCTATGCTGGTGCCCACCACCCTACTCGCCCAGCAGCACTACGAGACCTTCCGCGACCGCTTTTCCGAGTGGCCCGTAACGGTGGAAGTGGTGTCGCGATTCAAAAGCGACAAGGACGTAGCCGACATCATCGCCCGCCTTGAACAGGGCAAGGTCGACATTCTGGTCGGCACCCACAAATTGCTGCAGTCGAGCATAAAATTTAAAGATCTCGGCCTGCTTATTATCGACGAAGAGCATCGTTTTGGGGTACGCCAGAAAGAAGCCATCAAGGCTCTGCGCGCCGAGGTGGACATCCTCACCCTGACCGCCACACCCATTCCACGCACACTGAACATGGCCATGTCGGGCATGCGCGATTTGTCGATCATCGCCACTCCGCCGGCGCGCCGTCTATCGGTGAAGACCTTCGTCAGCGAGAAGAAAAAACCACTGATCAAAGAAGCGATTTGGCGTGAATTACTGCGCGGCGGCCAGGTCTACTACCTGCACAACGAGGTTAAGACCATTCAAAATGCCGCTCGCGAGCTACAGGAATTGCTCCCCGAGGCGCACATCGGCATCGGCCATGGCCAGATGCGCGAGCGCGATTTGGAACAAGTGATGAGCGACTTCTACCACAAGAAGTACAACATCCTACTATGTACCACCATTATCGAAACCGGTATTGACGTACCCAACGCCAACACCATCATCATCGAGCGCGCCGATAAATTCGGCCTGGCCCAGTTACACCAACTGCGTGGCCGTGTAGGGCGTTCGCACCACCAAGCTTACGCCTATCTGCTAACGCCAGAGTCCAAGGCCATGACCGATGACGCCCACAAGCGCCTAGAGGCCATCGCCGCTGCAGACACGCTGGGGGCTGGCTTTACACTCGCTAGCCACGACCTCGAGATTCGCGGTGCCGGCGAACTGCTCGGCGATGAACAGTCTGGCCAAATTCAAACCGTCGGCCTCAGCATGTACATGGACATGCTGGATCGCGCCGTGAAAGCGCTCAAAAAAGGCAAGAAAGTCGACCTTGAAACCACCCTGCAGAGCGGGCCGGAAATCAACCTGCGCACACCGGCTCTGATTCCCGACGACTACCTACCCGACGTCAATGCGCGTCTGGGTCTGTACAAGCGCATTTCGGCCGCCAAGGACAGCGATCAACTGCGCGAACTGCAGGTGGAAATGATCGATCGCTTTGGCCTGCTCCCCCCACCCACCAAAGCGCTGTTTTCTATCAGCGAGGTGAAATTGCTGGCGGAGCACATCGGTGTGATGAAACTCGATGTCGGCGGTGGCGGCGGCGGGCTAGAATTCGCGGCTGATACCGCAGTCGAGCCTATGACCATCGTTAAACTACTGCAATCGAAGGCCGGCGCGTTCCGCATGAACGGCGCCAACGGACTTAAATTCCAGTTGCCATTGCCTGAAGCGCAAGATCGGCTAGAATTCGCCATGGGTTTATTAAAAGAACTGGGCGCCTAGCCTACGGGAATGATGATGTACCACTTGAGAAAAACACTGCTCGCCAGCTTGTTCGCCGCCTTCGCTACTAGCGCCAGCGCAGAGAGCAACTGGTACCAAGTGGAGATGATCGTCTTCGCCCACCAGGATGAAGCGTCCGAGGCCGAGGAAAACTGGCCCGATGACGTGGTGCTCAACTACCCTTCTCGGGTGAAAATGCTGTTCGACGCCATCGCCCTCCCCAACGCTATCGACAGTGACTTCAACACCACGCTTGAGGTAGAAGTTCCCAACTTGCTGGAGCTTCCAGCACAACCAAGCGGCGACGATAGCACGCTGTTACTCGATCCCAACAGCGCCGCCCTGGCAACCACGCCGATGGAGTTGCTTGACCAGCCACTAGAACAACCCCCTGCTCCCCTGCCACTGCCCTTTCAACGGCTCGATGATAGCGCCAAGCAACTGCTCGGAGCCTTGCAGCACCTGCGCCGCATCGATCGCTATCGCCCGCTATTTCACGAGGTGTGGCAACAACCCCTAGAAAGCCGCCGCCGCTCACCCGCGATCCTGATTACCGGTGGGGATGAATACGGCTCACATTTTGAACTGGAAGGGACGATCAAGGTAAGCGTTGAACGCTACCTACACATTGACACCGACCTGTGGCTGCACAGTTTCCTGCCCAATTTCGGCCAACAAGCCACGTTTCAGGTGCCAGAATTGCCGAGCCGAGGCGGCACTGATCTGACCAATGCCGATACCTACAGCCCGTTTAGCTTCATCGTTAACGAACCCTACAGCGTGTCTCGCACGGTGACGCTAAGACAGAGCCGTCGCATGCGCAGCGGCGAAATCCACTACCTCGACCACCCCTTATTCGGTGTAATCGTGCTGGTTACACCTCTGGAACGGGGCTGATATTTTCCAACTGCACTCGCGTGGTGGGGTAGGCAATATCACCGCCGTGTTGTTCAACAATCTGATAGATCTTAAACAACACGTCCTGTTTGATCTGGTGATACTCGGTCCACACCGTGGTGTGGGTAAAGCAGTACACAAAGAAATCCAATGACGATGCGCCAAAGGCGTTGAAATTGACCATCAAGGTGCGCCCCTTGTCGATGGCCTCATGGTTGCGCAGCATGGTTTCGACATCGGCAATAATCTTATCTAACACCGAGGCATCGTCGTAACGCACCCCCACCGTTTCATAGATTCGGCGATTGAGCATACGCGAGGGGTTTTCCACGGCGATCTTGGTAAAGGTGGCATTGGGCACGTACAGCGGGCGCATATCGAAGGTGCGAATACGCGTCACCCGCCAACCAATGTGTTCAACAGTACCTTCAATTTCTTTATCGGGAGAGCGGATCCAGTCACCCACTTTGAAGGGACGATCGAGGTGAATGGTGAGCGCACCGAAGAAGTTAGACAGCAAATCTTGAGCGGCAAAACCCACCGCGATACCACCGACGCCACCAAAGGCCAAGACCCCAGAGATACTGTAGCCCAGTGCCTGCATGATGATTAGGCCAGCGGTAATTAACACCGCCATACGCAGTAATTTGGCAATGGCCGTCGCGGTCGACTCATCGACACGGCTCTCTTCAGCCGAGTCGTGAGTGCGCTCGATATAGACCGCCTCTACGCCGCGAATAATGCGCACCAAGGCCCAGGCCAGTAGCACGATAACACCAACCCGCGTGACGTCATCGGCAAAGGAAAAAATAGGCAACTCGTTGCTAGCATCAATAATGTCGACCGCCCAACTCAAGCCCAACAGCCAGACAAAATAAAGCAAGGGGGTTTGCACCGCCTCCACCAAATTGTCGTCGAGCGCCGTGCGCGACATACGAGTACTTCGCAGCAAACCCGCTAACAAAATTTTTGCAATTAGGTGGGCCACGGCAGTAATAGCTATAACGACGAATACCGCGCCGCTGGTGCTAGACATAATCTGTTGAAATTGCGAGACAATTTCTTGCATGGTTTTTTCGCTTCCTGCGTCGAGGTTGATTTTGACGTAAGGATGCCTCCTTTAAAAACAGAGCACAAGTGCGAATATTGCTCGACTATCGCGATAGCTGCGCTATAAATAAAACGTGCATACTCAGTTGGAGAGGTGGCTTATGAGCAGGCTAAAACCGGTCGTAGGGCAGTGGTACCGCGACGAAGAGCAGGGATTGGTATTCGAAATTGTGGCCATCGACAGTGGCTTCATTGAGGTTCAACACGAGGATGGTGACATTGAAGAATACGATCTGGACGCCTGGCGTGAACTGTTGCTGCGACAAGTCGATGCCCCTGAAGACTGGCGCAACGGCCTGGGCCTTTCCGATGAAGACCGCATGATGGATGACGATGTGGTGCGTCCGGATAACTGGTCGGGATCCCTCGAGGGCATTGAGCCGGACGTAGAAATCGATCTCGACGACTACTAAACCCTCACTAAGTATCTGCCTCTCTTAAAATTAATCCTTGCCAGCGGCGAATACCTGTATATAATTCCAATACTGTATATAAACACAGATAGGGATTCGCCATGCAAAAACTCACTGCGCGCCAACAGGAGATCCTCGATCTGATCCGTCGCTATATCGACGAGACAGGTTACCCCCCTACCCGCGCTGACATCGCCAACGAACTGGGCTTTAAGTCAGCCAACGCCGCGGAAGAGCACCTGAAGGCCCTCGCACGCAAGGGCGCCATTGAGATGATTGCCGGTGCCTCGCGCGGTATTCGTATCCCCGGCATGCAGGAAGGCCTGCCGATTGTCGGCCGCGTCGCGGCGGGCAGCCCCATATTGGCCGAGCAACACATCGAAGACCGCGCCAATATTCCCGCCACGTTCTTCAGCCCCGCCGCGGACTACTTGCTGCGCGTTCACGGCGACTCGATGATCGATGTCGGTATTTTCGACGGCGATTTACTGGCGGTTCACCGCACACCAACCGCCAACAATGGCGAAATCGTGGTGGCGCGGATCGATAACGAGGTCACCGTCAAACGCCTAAAGCGCGGCAGCGACCCTAGCCGCTTAACATTATTGGCTGAAAACCAAGACTTCGCGCCCATCGAAGTCGATTTACGCGAACAGGATTTTGCGATCGAGGGATTGAGCGTCGGCGTGATTAGGCAGTCGATCTAGCTCAGGCACTGCCCTTCTTCCGGTTGTCCACACCATCCTCATTTGCCGCTTCCTCGCCCATGTGGGCGGGGTCGAAAGGCGTACGCGAAAAGATTCTCCTCACCATCGGCTCAAAAAACGCTAACGGCTTAGACGGATAGTCTGGATCAAACGAAGCCTGATCGTACTTTTCACAAAAATCCGCACAGGATTGAAACCACGGGTGATCACGGTACTGATCGCGCTGGTTTTTATCACCCCCCAACTTGTCTAGATAGTAGTAATACTGAAACACACCGTGCATGTTAATTACCCACGTGACTTCGGGGCGCACGTAGGGGCGAATGACCGCTGCAGCGTATTGCGAGTGGTTGTAGGGTGCCAATTCATCGCCGATGTCATGAATCAGTGTGGCGACGATCATCTCTTCATCAGCCCCATCTTCATAGGCGCGCGTCGCGGCCTGCAGCGAGTGCTCTAAACGACTGACCTTGTAGCCAGACAGCGTGTGTTCCAGACCGCGTAGGGTTGCCATGATACGATCTGGCAGCTCGCGGGCATAACCGTTTTCGAGGTCGTCGAGAAATTCATACTCCTCGCGGGTGCCGTCTTTCATCTGGGTAAAATTGACCGTTTTCATCATTACATTCCACTAGGCATGCTGTTTATTTTTGAGACTTCGGTAGAGGCCCTTTGGACCATCGATATCAATATAACAGCCCTGTAGTTGTCTGAAACCCTCATTGGCATCAAACGCAGTACGCCCATGCAGAACCCGGCTGTTGTGGAACATCTGCACCTGTCCAGGCTTAAGGCTGAACTCCCACTTGTAGACAGGATCCGCAAACAACTCGCCTAGGCGCTGACGGGCGCGATGAAAACGCTGGGTATCTTCCACCGACAACAGCGGAAGATAATCCAACCTAGGGCTGTATGTCACTCCTACCAACTGCCCCATGGTATCGGTTTGGATGACGGTTTGACGAGCCATTAATTCGATATCCTTGTCGACATAGCGGTAACGGATGGGGACCCGCGTCAACAAATCATAACCTTCAGGCTGCTCGCGCTTTAGTTGCTCTAACACCGCCAGGCTATCCACCAAGGTGGACAAACCACCACTCGTTTCATTCACCAAGCAATGCAGCAATTGAATGCCCGGAGTGGGATCGCGATAGGGGTTATCCGTGTGGGCCGCCAAGGCCACCGAGCGATAGGCGAGATCGGTGGAATTTGGCTGCGAAAACACCTCGAAATAACGACCAAAATTGGTGGCGCGGACATGCCCAAAAATATCACCGACGCGCGTCACCGCCTCTTTATCATTGGGCACACCACTAATAATGATTGCACCGTATTTTAGAAAACGCTCCACCGCATCCAACAAACCAGATGGGCTTTCAAGATCGGCTAAGTCCACATAAAACACCGATTTGTCGATATCGCTTTTCCACGCCACCTGCGCGGGAACGCCATCGTGAACATCGAAGTCAGGCAAAAACTGCGCGGTGTTATACACCCCGCGATAACCATCGCTAAAGGCTAAAGCGATATCGCCATTGGGCAGGTTAGCCGCCTCGAGCAAGGTCAGATCCGCCGGTAAGTTGTGCGGGTTAAATAAGCGCTGCTGGGTGACCGCGTCTAGCGCATCCTCCTCCTGGCAACGCTCGCGCAGCCACAAGGGGGATAATTCATAACTCGCATGTTCTGCATGGGCAGTGACGGTTTTCTGGTCTGAATCAACAACGAACTGAACGGCTGGCATAAGCAGTGCTCCAAAGATAAGTCTTTCCAGTATCTAGCAAATACTGCTACTCTGACAGCCATCAAAATATTATAACCAACTTGCAATTTACTTATGTTATCAGATAACGCCCTGCCCTCCATGAAAGCCTTGGCAGCCTTTGAGGCCACGGTGAGGCTCGGCTCAATGAGCGCAGCCGCAAAAGAACTGTGCATTAGCCAACCACTGGTCTCACAACGCATCCGTGCGCTTGAGGAAGAGCTCGGAATCGTCCTGGTCGACCGCACCAGCAAACCCGTTTGCCCCACCCCGCTGGGACAGGAATTCTATGGTCAGATTTCGACCTCGGTGACGGGTATCAAGGCGGCGCTGTCACACATTAGAAAAGCCGCCCACAATCAGGCACCACGCATTAGGATCTCCGCCCCTTTCGGCTTTATGTTTTTTTGGATCCTACCCAAATTACAAATTCTGCAAAGTGAGTTTGCCGACATCCAATTCGATATTCAGCCATGGATGAAGACCCTCAATGAAAAGATACGCGACTCGGACATTGTGTTCGACTTTGGCAAACCAGAGGGTGTGTATCGCTATGAAAAGCTCATCATTCCACAAATCGTAAGACCCGTTTGTTCTGCTGACTTTGCCAGTGCACATGGTTTACACGCCAAACAGACACTCCCTGTCAGCCATCCATATCCGTTGTTACACATGGACGAAAACAACGCCAACTGGCTCAACTGGGAAGACTGGGGCAACATTCTCAACATCAAAACAAAAAAACAATCGACAACGTTTTACTACAACAACTACCCACTATTGGTAGATGCCATCAAAGCTGGACAGGGTATAGGGTTGGGCTGGTATGGCTTGATCGATCCATTGATCAGTGATGGGCAGCTGATCCCGCTAGGCCCCGAGATTCGCTGCCAATCGCGCGGTTACATTCTCTGCACGGATTACCACCACACACAACTGGTGAGAAAATTGGTCGATTGGTTTGAAGCCCAGCTAGAGAATAACGGCTAGTGGAGCGTGCGCTCTGAGAACCCTTGCGGGCGGGTATCGTCATCGCCATTGTCGATGGCATCTTCCATCTCATCCATCTCGTCCATGATGTCTGACACGGTATCCAGGCCGGCTTGAATCATGGCGCGAGCGACTTCCATTGTGGCGTCACCCATAAACTCACGCGCCTCATCAGAAAAACTAATCTTGGCGAGGGGCTCGGCGTCGGTGCGCTCGGCTTCAGTCTCGACGCGACGAACGACGATTTCACCGGAGGGAAGTTGGACTATTTCAATGAGAGATGCAGGCACAATGGATCACGGGTTTGAATGAAACGCCATTCTAACACAGCCATCGATCAATATTCGATAGTGGTCTCGCGAAAGCGATCGATCAAGGCGTCAAAGGCAGCAAACCACCTTTTTAATTCATCGCTGCCGTAGTGCTGTTGCGACACCTCGCGCAGCGCTAGCGGATCAACGGTTTGCGCAGCCCCCTGCGTTTGCTCGCGACTGGCATCGAGCAAGCCTCTCAACCAACCCTTACGAGAAAGATCTTGCAGCTCGCGCAGCTCGGCGGGCAGTTGGTCGATGGCATCCACATCGTCACCCTCTAGCACCAACTGCACCGCGCTAAGGTCACGCTTGGCCTTTTCCGCCAACTCGGCGACCAGTGCGTGATAGGTATCCTGCAAATGCCAAACTACCGCTTGCCCCCAGGCGTCGAGCAGCAGAGATTCAGCCATCTCGCCGGCCTGCAACTTACGCTGCAGGTCCTGCAATAGCAATTTGGCTAAATAGAGATGGTGATTGGTTTGAGCACCAAGCCGCGTCGCCACGGTTATGCCTTCTTAGCGGTTTTTTTCTTCGCCGCGGGCTTCTTGGCAGCCTTTTTAGCGGGTGCCTTTTTAGCCGCCGCCTTGCCCTCCACGATCGACCAGCGGCCGTCGTTGTAGAACGCCTGCCAACCCGTCGCCTTACCCTCGACCTCAGTCATCAGGTATTGCTCTTTGGTCTTGCGGCTATAGCGCAAAATCGTGGGGTTACCTTGGCTGTCCTCTACCGGGCCGGTCATGATGAAATCGTACTTGCTATCGATCTCTGCCGCGTGGGGTAACAACTCGCGCAGCAGTGGCGCCCGGGTTTCGCGATTGCGAGGAAATTTACTTGCCGCTAGGAATAGACCCGCCGCGCCATCGCGCAGGATGTAGTGATCATCCACCTTTTCGCACTGCAGTTCGGGCATTGGAACTGGCTCCATCTTGGGTGGTGCCACCTCGCCGTTGCGCAATAATTTGCGGGTGTTGCTACAGGCGGTGCAGCCAAAGTACTTGCCAAAGCGGCCCGTTTTCAGCTGCATCTCTGCGTTACACTTATCGCATTCGATGACCGGGCCATCGTAGCCTTTAATCTTGTACTTACCGCGCTCGACTTCAAACCCACTGCAATCGGGGTTATTGCCACATACGTGCAATTTGCGCTCGCTGTCGATTAGGTAGCTTTCCATCGCCGTGCCACAAAGGCCACAGCGGTGCTTGCCAATCAACGCGCGCGCTTCTGCCTCGTCGTCTTCCTCGTCGCTGACCGCCACAACCTCGTCACCAGAAATCAGGTTGATGGTCGACTTACAGCGCTCTTTGGGCGGCAATGCATAACCACTGCAACCCAGGAACACACCGGTACTGGCGGTGCGAATCATCATCGGGCGACCGCAGTCGGGACAGGGTATATCGGTCTCGGTTGGGTCGTTGGCGCGCATGCCGGTCTCGGCATTTTCTGCCGCGGCCAACTGCTTGGAAAAATCTGCGTAGAACTGATCTAACAGGGCCAACCACTGCACATCGCCATCGGCGACTTTATCGAGCGACTCTTCCATGCGCGCAGTAAAGCTGAAATCGAGTAGATCATTGAAATTTTCCACCAGGCGGGCGGTGACAATATCGCCCATTTTTTCGGCGAAGAAACGGCGGTTTTCAACACGCACGTAGCCGCGATCTTGAATGGTAGAAATAATGGCCGCGTAAGTAGAAGGACGACCAATACCACGCTTCTCTAACTCTTTCACCAAGCTCGCCTCAGTGTAACGAGGGGCCGGTTTGGTAAAGTGCTGACTGGGATCCAGCTTCACTAACTGCAAGGTATCGCCAACGGCAACATTGGGCAGTATGGCGTCTTCGTCTTTTTTCGCGGCGGGCGGCATCACCTTGGTGTAGCCATCGAACACCATGATTCGACCGCGCGTGCGCAACTCAAACTCGCCAGCCGTGACACCAACACTGGTCGAGGTATAGCGCGCAGGTGTCATTTGGCAAGCGACGAATTGACGCCAGATAAGTGTGTAAAGGCGCTC
Organism: uncultured Pseudomonadales bacterium; assembly: GCA_964598145.1. Lineage (GTDB taxonomy): Bacteria > Pseudomonadota > Gammaproteobacteria > Pseudomonadales > JAHEIH01 > JAHEIH01. The sequence goes on along the minus strand of CAZRAM010000006.1, from coordinate 91,165 downwards.
AGCATCGCGCTCCATACCCGCCAGGTTTTGCGGCAACACATTAACGTCAGAGGGACGGATAGCCTCGTGCGCTTCCTGCGCACCCTCTTTCGAGCTGTAGCGCAGCGGGTTGGCGGGCAAATAGTCGGCACCAAATTGGCCTTGAATATAGTCGCGGCAAGCTGCCACGGCGTCGTTCGACAGGTTGGTCGAGTCGGTACGCATATAGGTGATATAGCCAGCCTCGTAGAGTCGCTGCGCCAACATCATGGTTTTCTTCACCCCAAAGCCTAGACGGGTGCTAGCAGCCTGCTGCAGGGTCGAGGTAATAAATGGCGCACTGGGGCGAGAACTGGTCGGCTTGTCTTCGCGCTCGGTGACTTTTAGCGTGGCGCTTTGCAAGGCCTGCATGGCAGCCTGAGTTTGCGCTTCGTTGGTGGGACGGAAATTTTGTCCGGCCTGCTTTTTGACCTCTAAACGCAGGGCATCACTGCGCGCCGTTTGGGTATCGGCATGCAATTCCCAGTACTCTTCGGGAACAAAGGCGCGAATCTCGTGCTCGCGCTCTACCACGAGGCGAACCGCCACCGACTGAACGCGACCCGCGGAAAGACCACGAGCGACTTTTTGCCACAACAGTGGCGACACCATGTAGCCCACCACGCGATCGAGGAAGCGTCGCGCCTGCTGCGCATTGACGCGGTTGATATCTAGTTCGGATGGCTTCTCAAAGGCCTCGGTGATGGCCTTTTTGGTAATTTCATTGAAGACTACGCGCTTGTATTCAGATACGTCTTCGCCGATCGCCTCGCGCAAGTGCCAGGCGATGGCCTCCCCCTCTCTATCCAAATCCGTTGCCAGATAGACGCGGTCGGCAGTCTTGGCGAGGCGTTTTAGCTCAGCCACCACCTTTTCTTTACCGGGGAGAATCTCGTAGTGCGCCTGCCAGCCGTTTTCGGGGTCGATCCCCATACGATTGACTAGCTGCTCGCGCGCTTTGTTGCGCTGGTATTTTTCTTTCTCAGCAGGGCTCATTTTGCGGGTTAACGCCGCTTGCTTAGCACGTGCCTTCGGATCGACCGGCGTACTCGAACCGCTGGTCGGCAAATCGCGAATGTGACCAATGCTCGACTTAACGATGAAGTCGTTGCCTAGGTATTTATTAATGGTTTTCGCCTTTGCTGGCGACTCCACAATAACGAGTGATTTTGCCATTCTCTCCAATGCTCGCTGCGCGCCCCCAGAAATATTGGGGCCAAAGGGGCGCTATAATTAAGACCTGTGACAATGCTTGTCAAGTTTTCAACGCATATTTGTTGCCAACGTGACGCAACAAAGCTTGGCACATTTGCTCCATTGACGCCGCCAGTGACTGGACTCTGGCCTCGTCGCCACGCTCGCGCCAATAGACGATGAGCCCTTCGCTATTTACCTCTAACAAGCGACAACTGTCAGGCATATTGGCCACGTGCTCAGGCTGTAAAATATCGCGACTGCGGTACAACTGCCACTCGCCTTCAAAACAGGGGCAGGTAAATTTTTCTGGCAGCGTCGACTTGCGCTCCCGCTCTGTCCAGGGCCGAATATAGGCCATAATAGCGGGCTCCACGACGCGATCGCCGTCACCGTGATTGGGCGGTACCGCCCGCAGGTGCACGTGTAAACCAGCCTTGCGCGCCGCCTCACGTAGCCTAAGCAACTGCTTTTCACGTGGATTGGGGCGCAGCCACATTACCGGGCCAATCACCGCCGCTACCACCAGGGCAATGATCAAATAGCTCATGATCTACCTCAACATTTTCATTAATACGCTGCCAACACATGACAGGTATGTACTATATTAGTGACAACCACATATTAACTGTCGACGGAGAGACGAGCATGGGTATGTATTCACACGTTTTATTGGGCCTAGACTTAAGCGAAGACTCGGATAAGGTCGCCGCCAAAGGGGCTAACCTTGCCAAGCTCAACGATGCCATGGTCAGCATCGTGCATGTCATCGAGCCACTGAGTTTTGCCTATGGTGGCGACATTCCCATGGATTTTTCAAGCGTGCAAGAAGAAATTTACAAGCAGGCTGAAAACCAAATGCGCAAACTCGGCAGCAAATGGGACATCCCCGAAGAGCGCCAACACATTGTGATCGGCCGCCCAGAGTCGGAAATTCACACCCTCGCTGAAGAGCTGGGCGCAGACCTCGTCATGGTCGGCAGCCACGGCCGCCACGGCCTGGCGCTGGTATTTGGCTCCACCGCCAACGGTGTGTTGCACGGCGCCAGCTGCGACGTGCTAGCAGTGCGCGTTTAAGCGCCCTCCTCGGCCATGGCTTCAAGCTCCATCCAGCGTTCCATGGCCACTTCTAAGCTTTCCTGCAAGGCACTCAACGCGTCGAGTTTGGCGGTCATGTCGGTGTGGTCGAGTGCCGCGAAAGCCGCCGACCCCACCTCTTCCTCAAGGGCGGCCACCTCGTTTTCCATTTGCTCGATTTTGGCAGGTAACTGATCGAGTTCTAACTGTAATTTGTAGCTCAACTTGCGCGACTTGGCCGCTGGCTTGGCGACGGACTTGGTCTCTACTACCGATTTTTTTGCGACCTTCTCTTCCACCGCCACAGGCCCGCGCTGGCGCAACCAGTCTTGGTAGCCGCCAATATACTCGCGCACCACACCCTGGCCTTCAAAAGCCAGCGTTTGAGTGACCACGTTGTCCATAAATTCACGGTCGTGGGTCACCAGCAACAACGTGCCATCGAAATTGCCGAGGATTTCCTCTAACAACTCCAATGTTTCCACGTCCAGGTCGTTGGTCGGTTCATCCATTACCAACAAGTTGGCTTGTTTAGAGAACATTTTAGCCAGCAACAGACGGTTTTTTTCGCCCCCCGATAACGCTTTGACCGGGGCGCGTACTCGAGCCGGCGGAAACAGAAAATCCCCCAAGTAAGACATCACATGGCGATCTTTACCGCCGATCTCGATAAAATCGCGACCGTCGGAAATATTATCGAAAACACTGCTCTCGGGATCGAGCTGGTCTCGCAACTGATCAAAATAGGCCACCTCTAGCTTGGTACCCATTTGCAGCGTGCCGCTATCGGGCTGCAGCTGCCCCAGAATCATTTTTATCAGGGTACTTTTGCCAACCCCATTGGGGCCAATCAAACCCACTTTATCACCGCGCAGAATCGTCGTACTGAGATCGCGAATTACCACTTTGTCGGCGAAGGCCTTACTCACGCCCTGCAACTCGGCGACGATTTTGCCCGAACTGTCAGCGCTGTCGATAGTCATCGACACATTGCCCTTGCGCTCGATGCGCTGTTTACGCTCATCGCGCATCGCTTTTAACGCACGCACGCGACCTTCGTTGCGGGTGCGGCGCGCTTTAATACCTTGGCGAATCCACTTTTCTTCTTCCGCCAACTTGATATCAAATAGCTTGTTGTGGCGATCCTCGGTCTCTTGCACGCGCTCGCGGTACTCAAGAAAATCTTCGTAGCTGCCCTGCCAGGACAACATATTGCCGCGATCCAATTCGACGATGCGATTAGCCAATTTTTTAAGGAAGCGACGATCGTGGGTGACGAACATAATCGCCCCCTGGTACTCCAGCAAGTGCTCTTCCATCCACTCGATGGTGGCGACGTCGAGGTGGTTAGTGGGCTCGTCGAGTAAAAGAATATCGGGGTTGTGGCTCAAGGCGCGCGCCAGTGATACACGCCGGCGCCATCCGCCCGACAGCGAACGCATAATGGCTTCGCGAGGAATTTGTAAGCGTCGTAGCAACAAGTCGATACGCTGCTGCAAGCTCCAACCGTCGTTGTCCTCGATAATTTTCTGGTGTTTCTCAAGCGCCGCCATATCGACGTCCGCCGCGTGGGATAACATTTCAAATTGCGCCAAACTGTGGCCCACCACGCTGTGGTCTTCGACGATATAGTCGAACACGCTGATGTCAGCCGCAGGCGGCAGGTCCTGCTCCAAACGAGCGATCACCGCCCCAGGCTGCAACCAAATCTCGCCATCGTCGGCTTTTTGTTCACCCACCAACACGCGCATCAGGCTCGATTTACCGCTGCCGTTGCGACCGAGCAGGCAAAGCCTGTCGCCCTTGTCTAATTGCAGGTCAATTCCGTTCAGAAGCGGGTTGTCGCCATAGGCGAGGTGGACGTTTTGTAAACGCAGTAGCGGCATAATTATTCCCTCAGAGGCGCGCATCTTACCCGAGGCGGTGGATAGACTTCAAACCAAACTAGCGTCTTGCTTAGCCTTTGCTATGCTTAGCAAACATCAGGACGATAGGTGAACGCGATGCAACCAGCCCCACACCTTAATAGCGACGAATGGCAACACCTCGAACAAACGGTGAAAATGCTCTATTTGGCCATCGCACAGATCGAAACAGCCCTCGGCGAAGGCAATCGTGAAGCGGGCATTATCGGCGAGGCGTTTAACCAGATCAGCCAAAACGCCAAAAGTTTGCGCGCCAACGGGGGCGACCCCGACACCTGCAACGCCATTGATCAGCAAGTATTACAAGCCGTCACAGCCTTTCAATTTTACGACCGCATGTCACAGCGCGTAGATCACGTGCAGGTCGGCCTGCGCCGCTTGATTGAAGTGATGGAGAACGAAGGCGACCTGCACAACCCGGCGGTGTGGCAGAAAATTCAAGACGAGATCAAATCTAGCTACACCATGGAAGCCGAGCGCATGATGTTCGACAAAATTATGCAGGGCGTCTCACTTGAAGAAGCGCTGGAAATTTTCCGTCACAATTTCCGCGGCCAAGATGCAACCGCGGAAGATGAAGACGGCGATGAGGTTGAATTCTTCTAGGCGTCGAGGGCCGCTAACAAGGTTTCGTGATGGGTCTTAGTCTTAAACTTATCGAGGACTTGAGCCAGCTTACCTTCGCCATCAATGATAAAGGTTGTGCGCACTACGCCCATGTACTCTTTACCCATGAACTTCTTCAACTGCCACACACCGAAGGCTTCCGCCACCGCGTGATCCTCATCCGATAACAAATCAAAATTCAGACCGTGCTTATCGCGGAACTTCGCCAGCTTAGCCACTGGATCTGGACTCAAACCCAACACGACCGTGTTGCGTGAAGCGAGGTCGCCGTGGCTGTCACGCAAACCGCAAGCCTGATCGGTACAACCCGGGGTCAAGGCCTTCGGATAAAAATACACCACCACAGTTTTGCCTTTAAAATCGCTCAAACTCACGGTTTGGCCATCTTGGTTTTGCAGGCTGAATTGGGGCGCGGGGGCGCCAATGGTAAGACTCATATTTACTCCTTATTCGCTGAGGTCGCTGTCGTCGTCCTGGTCGTCGCGGTGCCCCGGCAAGCTGGGCATTTTGCGTTTGGCTTTGGCGCCGAGGCGCTGCAGCTTTTCGACCCGGCCAAGGGCATTGCCGCGCCCCTCGGACAGGCGATTCAGGGTGATATTGTAAGAATCCTGTGTACGCTGCACTTGCTTACCTAGTTCCAGCAAGCTTTCCAACACCAAGCTCAACTGGTCATAGAGACCGCCCGCCTCGCTGGCGATTTTCTCGGCGTTGCGGTTTTGTTTGTCGCGTCGCCACAAGAACTGCACCGTGCGCAGTGTGGCCAGCAATGTGGCGGGGCTCACCACCACGACATTCTTTTCATAGGCCTGGGTAAACACACTGGGGTCGGCATCGACCACGGCGTGGTAAGCCGCCTCAATGGGCACAAACACAAAAACAAATTCAGGGGCGCTAACCCCCTCTAAAAATTCATAGTCTTTTTGGCTCAAGCCCGCGATGTGCTGCCTCATCGACGCCACGTGTTGTTTTAAGGCTCGCTCGCGAACATCGTCGCTATCGGCATTGATGTAGCGTTCGTAGTCAGTCAGGGAGACTTTAGCGTCAACAATCAGACAGCGCTCCTCGGGGAGCCTGATCAGCACGTCAGGACGCAGCGTCTTGCCGTCGTTGTTGTGCAGGGTGACCTGGGTATCGAATTCGCGGCCGGCACTCAGGCCAGACTGTTCCAATACGCGCTCCAGAATAATTTCGCCCCAGTTGCCCTGTGCCTTGTTATCGCCCTTCAGTGCCTGCGTTAAGCGGCGCGACTCTTCGTTCATGGACTGGTTGAGCTGCTGCAACAGTTTCACTTCTGCGAGAATGGCCTGGCGGCCCTGGCTGTCTTTTTCGTAAACGGTTTCAACACGCTGTTTGAAGTCACCCAACTGCTGGCGCAGCGGAGACAAACTCGCTTCTAACAACGCTTTACTGTCGTCGCGAAAGCGCTGCTGTTTGTCGTCGAAGATGCGATTGGCGAGATTTTCAAATTGCTGACGCAGCTGCTGCTGGGCATCCTGTAGAACCGCCAGCTTTTGTTCAGCCGATGCCTGTTCGCTCTCTAGGCGCGCCTGGAGGCCCGCCGCCAACTCCCTTGCATCTGCCAGACGTTCACGCAGATCGTCCAACTCAGCGTCTTTCAGAAGGCTCTGCTGGGCAATGTCATCGCGCTGCTGGGTTAGCAGGGTTAATCGCGGCCGCAGCCACAGGGTAGCGAATAAGGTACCAACACCCACGCCCACCGCCGCATAGGCCCACTCGGTCACGACTTACCTCGCCACGCTTCGTGCCTTGGCTGCATGACTTTATGGTGGGTGGGGAAGACGCCCGCGCGGCGATCCTCAAAGTAGCGTCTGAGCATGGCACCGACGACGGTAAAGGCGAGATCATCCCAGGGTATATCCTGTTCTTCAAACCACGCCACCTCGAGACTTTCGGTACCGGCGCGATAACTGCCATCGACAACTTCGGCGAGATAAAACATGTAGATCTGCGAAATGTATGGCAGGTCAAACACGCCGTACAACTGCCCTTCTTCTACACTGGCACCGGCCTCCTCGCGTGTTTCGCGCTGGGCTCCCTGCCAGGTACTTTCGCCCAATTCTAGGAAACCGGCAGGCAGGGTCCAATACCCGTAGCGTGGCTCAATAGCGCGCTTACAAAGCAACACCTTGTCCTGGAAGTAGGGCAAAGTGCCGACAATCACCTTGGGATTCTGGTAGTGGATAACGCCGCAGGCCTCGCAGACATCGCGCTCGTGATCATCACCAGCGGGAATTTTACGCACGGTTTGTGCGCCACAGGCGCTGCAATAGGTCATTAGCTCTGCGCGGCGATGTCGCGGTATTGGCCAGCGAAGAACAGCAGCGGTGCGGCCTCTGGACGTGGCGTCGCCATAGCGCTGACTTCACCGATCAAGATGGTGTGGTCACCGGCGGGGATACGATCAACCACCCGACACTCGAACTGCGCCTTGGCGTTGGCAATCAAAGGCACGCCGTCGCTCCCGGTGTGCAAGTGCTCAGCGGGCACATGGCGATCACCTGGGGTGGCAAAAAAGTTGGAAATTCCCTGTTGATCTTCGGCCAGCACGCTGATGCCATAGTGGCTAGCGGCTAACCACTCGGCGGTTTGGGTACTGTCGTTTTGCACGCTCCACAACACTAGCGCAGGCGACAGAGACACCGAAGAAAAAGAATTGATGGTCATGCCAAAGGGCTGGCCATCGGCGCCAGTGGCGGTAGCAACACATACGCCGGTGGCAAATTGCCCAAAGGCGTTACGCAGTTGTCTGGTATCAAACGACATATAATTTCCTAATCAATCAGAGCGGCCATTGTAAGCCAGCCTCGTTAAGACTGCCAATCACTGGCTTTATCGAGATCGCTCTGACGTTGTTCTACCCAGCGCTCACTATCCTGAAAGCATTCTTTTTTCCAAAAGGTGGCGCGGGTTTTTAAGTAATCCATGATGAATTCACAGGCGGCAAAACTATCGCCGCGGTGCGGCGCACTGACCGCCACCCATACGATACGTTCACCGAGGGCCAAACGACCCACGCGGTGATAAACTTGTACCGCTTCAATTTCCCAACGCTGGCTGGCTTGATCAACAATGCGAGCAATCTCAGCTTCGGTCATGCCGGGATAGTGCTCAATATACAGCGCTTCGAGAGACTGGCCGACGACGCCGCGCACAACTCCCACAAAACTTGCCACCGCACCCACACTGGGTGACGCCACATGGAGCTGCTCAAGGAGTTCAGCGGGATTGAAATCCGCCTCGGCGACAATGATCTGGTGTGCCATCGTTAGCCACCGGTAACGGGGGGAAAGATCGCCACTTCGTCACCGTCCTGCAGCGGGCTATCGGCTTGCGCGTGGGTATGGTTAACCGCCACCAGCAAATTAGCGGCTGACAGCGCTTCGTCCCAGGCCTCTCCTCGCTCTGATAACGAAGCCAACACATCGGCCACACAGCCTATCGAGGCGGCGTCCAGCGCGACTGAATCAACCCCTAAGGTTTCACGTAGGCCGGCAAAAAATCGCACCACGATCATACTAGCAGCCCTCTGCGCGCCAGTCGCCAGAGCGTCCACCGGATTTCTCCAGTAGCGCAATGTCGCCAATGCGCATGCCCTTATCGACGGCTTTGCACATATCGTAGATGGTTAACGCCGCGACACTTACCGCGGTAAGCGCTTCCATCTCGACACCGGTCTGACCAGTCAATTTACACTGGGCGCGGATATGTACACGCGACAGCTCGGGCTGGCAGGTCAACTCAACCTTCACCGATGACAACATCAAGGGGTGGCAGAGTGGAATCAAATCGGGGGTTTTCTTGGCGGCCTGAATACCCGCAATACGCGCCACCGCAAGTACATCACCCTTGGCGTGGCGTCCCTCGGTGATCATGGCGAGGGTTTCGGGCAGCATGTGCACCACCCCTTCCGCCACGGCCACACGCACAGTGGCATCCTTATCGGATACATCCACCATGTGGGCACGGCCCTGCTCGTCGAGGTGGGTTAAACGGCTCATCGAATCACGCGTACACTAATGACGCCGTCAATGGCTTCAAGGTGGTCCACGATGGCTTGATCGACGTCACCTTCGATATCGATCAGGTTGTAAGCCAAATCGCCGCGGCTCTTGTTGATCATATCCACCACGTTGATGTCCTGATTGGCCAGCTCCGACAAAATACCACCCAGCATCTTGGGGATGTTTTTGTTGGCGATAGCCAAGCGGGTGTCGCCACTGCGCTCCAACACGGTCATCGGGAAATTCACCGAATTGATAATATTGCCGTGCTCGAGGAAGTTTTTAAGTTGCTCAACCGCCATCACCGCGCAATTGTCCTCGGCCTCATCGGTCGAAGCGCCAATGTGCGGCATCAGCATGACACCCTCCACACCGATCAGGTCTGGGTGGGGGAAATCAGCGATGTAATTAGCGATGATACCCTGCTGCAACGCCCACACCACGGCGTCGGTATCGACGATCTCTTCGCGTGCGAAATTGAGCAGTTTACCGCCGCGCTTAAAGCTAGCGATAGAATCTTTGTTGATTAAATGGCGCGTAGAGTCCAGCACCGGCAGGTGCAACGTCACGAAGTCTGACTTGGCCAGCAGCGACTGCAGGTTTTCAATTTTCACCACGTCTGAAGGCAGGCGCCAGGCGGCGTCGACCGACAGTGCGGGGTCGTAACCCACCACTTTCATACCAAGATTGAGGGCTGTTTTTGCCACCATGGAACCAATCGCTCCCAAGCCAACCACACCTAGGGTCTTGCCCTTGATTTCGTTGCCTTTGAAGTTCTTCTTCTCGGCTTCCATGAGCTTGCTCATCGCCTCTGGGTCTTTCAGCTCGGTCTGGCCGTTGACGTAGTTCATGCCTTGCACAATACCGCGAGAGCCCAGCAGCATCGCCGCCAATACCAGTTCTTTTACCGCGTTGGCGTTGGCGCCTGGGGTGTTGAACACCACAATTCCGCGCTCGCTACACTCACCAATGGGAATGTTGTTGGTACCAGCACCGGCGCGGGCAATGGCGCGCACGCTACTGCCGATTTCGTCCATTTGCAACTTATGACTGCGCAGCAGGATGCCGTCAGGGGTTGAGCTGTCGCTTGACACCTCGTACTTATCACGCCCAAATTCATTCAGACCCAGGACTGAAATACTGTTGAAGGTTTTAATTTTGTACACAATGATTCCTTATTGGATCACAACGTCAGCGTTGGCACGTAAACTCGCCTGGAAGGCGTTCATTTCTGCACCCGCGGCCGCTTGCTGCAACATACCGCGCAGTCCTTGACGCTCGGCGTCACTCAGCGCCTCGAGGCTACCCGCGACGACATCACTGACTGCGATCACCGCCAGGCCTTGATAACCCATAGACACACTGTCGTATGCCACACCGTCCACGCTGAGGCCAAAGGCCGCAGGGACAATACGCGGGGCGCGATTGTCGCGACGATTAATATTCTCAAGCGCGGTCACTTCTAAGCCTGCTTCGCTGGCGAGAGCCGCCATATCACCACCGGCACGCAACGACGCAATCATGTCATTAGCAGACGCCTGCAGGGCATCGCGCGCAGATTGATTGCGCAGCTGCTGACTAATTTCTTGCGCCACTTGCTCTAAGGGGCGTTGCTCGGGGGGCAAGTGTTTAGCCACGCGTAGTACCACTGACTGATCAGCACTCAATTCGATCACTTCGCTGTTGAGGCCCTGCTCGACAAGCTCGGCAGAGAAAGCCGCCTTGAGGACTTTGGCATCGGCAAAAATGCCGCTACCACCGCTACGGGGCACTACGCCGCTGGTTTGCAGCGGCAGCGATAATTCCTCTGCGGTATCCTGCAGACCCACCGAGTTGAAACTCATGTCGGCCAACTGGTCGAGAGCGGCGATGTAGAGAGGTTCCGCCTTAACTGCTGTCAATTGGGTAATAATGTCGTCGCGACGCTCAGCGAGGCTAGGTTTTTCCTGCTCTTCAAGGCGAATCAGCTTGATCAAGTGCACCGCACCCTCGGTGACAACGGGCGTAGACACTTCATTCAGCTGCAATGCCGCAAGCGCGTCTTCGAACGCTTCAGGGAAGACGTCACCCGTAGTATCGCCAATATCACCGCCCTGCTCAGCAGAGAAGCTATCCTCTGAATATTGCGCTGCCAATGCCGCAAAATCGCCACCGGCATCCAGCTCTGCTTTAACACCATTGAGGATCTCAATTGCCTCAGCTTCGCTGCGATCGCCCAACTCCAACATGATATGAGCAGCACCACGGCTAATAGATGCTTGCATGTTGTCGATTTCACGCTGGTACTCAGCGGCAATATCTTCTTCCGAAATTTCGACATTAAAATCCGCGCGATTGAGAAGCACATATTCCAGCTCAACGCTTTCTTCGGTCATGAAACGCGCAGCATTGTCAGCGTAGTAGCTTTGAATTTGCTCTTCGCTTACCACGGTGCTTTCCAGCACGGGCGCCAATGGCAAGGTCACGTAGCGAACGGTGCGTGTTTCACCCACAAAGCGCGCCGCTAGCGCTAGCTCTTCGGGGCTAATAAAACTTGAATTACTGATACCATCAACCAATTGACGCAGCTCAAGATCGCCGCGCAACAATTGCTTGTACCCCAGCGGTGTCAAACCATTCGAGGTCAATACGCTGCGGTACATATCGGGCGAGAACACACCATCGATTTGGAAGGTTTCAGTATTCACGATATCGCGATCGAGGATATCGTCACCTACAGCCAAACCGAATTCGGCGGCTGTTTGGCGCAAAATTTCTTGTTGTACCAGTTGCTCCAACACCGGACCACGAATCATGTCGTCACTAATGGTGGTGGGGTCGGCGTTTTCACCCATTTGGCTAAGCATGCGGTTGCGTTGCGCCGACATGGCTCGCGCCAATTCTTGCACAGCGATACCTTCGCCGTTGACCTTGGCCGCATTGTCCGCACCAGAGGAGAAAACTAAAGATTCGATACCAAACAAAGCAAAGGGTACCACGATGATACCGACAATAACTTTGGCAGCAGTGCCTTGCATGCTGTCTCTAAAAAACTGTAGCACAGGGGTACTCCACAGAAATCACACTACACAATCAAAAAAAAAGCGCATCGAATGATGCGCTTCATGCCAACCCCATCAGGTTGGGGCCGGCGCACTGACGCAGAACTTAGTTAACGGCGTCTTTCAGTGCTTTACCAGCTTTGAAGCTAGGTACTTTTGCCGCAGCAATCTGGATTTCAGCACCAGTTTGTGGGTTGCGGCCAGTACGCGCAGCGCGTTCTTTAACGCTGAAAGTACCAAAACCTACCAAAGATACTGAGTCGCCATTTTTCAATGCGCCAGTTACAGCTTCAACTACTGCGTCCAGTGCACGGCCAGCAGAAGCTTTAGACAGGTCTGCAGAAGCGGCGATAGCATCGATCAGTTCAGATTTATTCACACTAAGTCCCTCATGGTTTTTTGTTTGTTTGTTATAAGTACCAATGCCCTCAAAGCCCCGAGAACACTGAACTGTCAGCATTTATACCAACTGGTACTAGGCCGGTCAAGCGGCCTAGTGCGTATTAATGCGGTTTTCGTCAGTTTTATTGGTATTTTGCTCAGAATAACCTTCCATATACTCCTCTTCGCTGAGGGCTTTGGGTTGGGACTCGAGCGCAATGGCTAAAACTTCATCAATCCATTTAACCGGTACAATCTCCAGATCCGCCTTAATATTCTCGGGAATCTCTTTCAGATCGCGCACATTTTCATCGGGTATGATGACGGTTTTTATACCCCCGCGGTGGGCCGCGAGCAATTTCTCTTTCAAACCACCAATTGCCAATACCTGACCACGCAAGGTAATTTCACCGGTCATGGCGACATCGGAGCGCACCGGAATACCCGTAATCACCGACACCAACGCGGTACACATACCAATACCCGCACTGGGGCCATCTTTGGGTGTTGCACCTTCTGGAATGTGAATATGGATATCGTGCTTGTCGTGGTAACAGGCGGTAATACCCAGCACACGCGAACGACTGCGCACCACGGTGGTGGCCGCACGGATAGACTCCTGCATCACATCGCCCAGCGAACCGGTATGGATATGCCTACCCTTACCTACCACTGCCGCCGCCTCAATGGTCAGCAACTCACCGCCCACCTGCGTCCACGCCAGCCCGGTCACTTGGCCAATTTGGTTTTTCTCTTCTGCAAAGTTGTGGCTGAACTTGCGCACACCGCAGTAGTCTTCCAGCATTGATGCATCGACCGCCTCGACAGGAGGCTTACCCAGCGCGGCGTTCTTAACCGTTTTGCGGCAAATCTTGGCGATTTCACGCTCGAGGTTACGCACCCCCGCCTCGCGGGTATAGTAGCGCACCAAATCGCGAATAGCCGATTCATCGATGCACAACTCGCCTTTCTTCAAACCGGCATTTTTTTGCTGCTTGGGTTCCAGGTAGCGCTGCGCAATGCTGACCTTCTCATCTTCGGTGTAACCAGGCAGACGAATCACTTCCATGCGGTCCAACAAAGGACCGGGAATATTCAGCGAGTTGGCGGTACAGATGAACATGACCTCGGACAGGTCGTAGTCCACTTCCAAATAGTGATCGGCAAACGAGTTATTTTGCTCGGGGTCCAACACCTCCAGCAGTGCAGACGCAGGATCGCCGCGGTGATCCATACCCATTTTGTCGATTTCATCCAACAGGAAGAGCGGATTTCTCACGCCAACCTTGGATAACTTCTGAATGATTTTACCTGGCAGCGAGCCAATGTAAGTCCGACGGTGGCCGCGAATCTCGGCTTCATCGCGCACGCCACCGAGGGCCATGCGGACGAACTTGCGGTTAGTCGCCTTGGCGATAGATTCACCGAGTGAGGTTTTACCCACCCCTGGCGGACCTACCAAGCACAACACCGGACCTTTCAATTTGCGCACGCGCTGCTGCACCGCGAGATACTCAAGAATGCGCTCTTTGACTTCTTCCAAACCAAAGTGATCTTCGTTGAGGATTTTCTCCGCTCGGGGCAGATCGTGTCGCACCTTGCTGCGCTTTTTCCAAGGAATGTTGGTCATCCAATCCAGATAAGAACGCACCACCGAGGCTTCCGCCGACATAGGCGACATCATTTTCAGCTTGCTCAGCTCGTTGCTGGCCTTTTCAGCGGCCTCGCTCGACATACCAGACTCGTGAATTTTGCGCTTGAACTCCTCCAATTCATTGGGAGCGTCATCCATTTCACCAAGCTCTTTTTGAATGGCCTTCATCTGCTCATTCAAGTAGTACTCGCGCTGGCTCTTTTCCATTTGCTTCTTAACGCGGCCACGAATGCGCTTCTCAACTTGCAACAGGTCAGCTTCGGCGTCCATTTTGGCGTTCAAGAAGGCGTAGCGCTCTTGTGTATCGGCCATTTCCAACACAGCCTGTTTGTCTGACACCGGCATCGCCATATGGGCAGCCATGGTATCCACTAAGCGACTTGGCTCATCTAAGCCGACCAGCGATGACATTACCTCACTGGGGACCTTCTTGGAGGTATTAACGTACTGCTCGAAGGCTGCCAAGGCATCCTTCACAAAACCTTCAGCGGCCGCTTCTTCAACTTCTATACCCTGCAAAATGGTGACATCGGCACGGAAATAACCGTCTAATTCAGCCATGTTATCGAGCATCGCGCGCTCGGCACCTTCAACCAATACTTTTACCGTACCGTCGGGTAATTTGAGCAACTGCAGAATATTTGCCACGGTACCAATATCGTAGACATCGTCTGTGCTGGGCTCATCGAGACCCGCATCGCGCTGCGCGACCAACAAGACCTGCTTGTCGCTTTGCATCGCCTGCTCGAGAGCGACGATGGATTTTTCACGACCGACAAACAAGGGCACCACCATATGGGGATATACCACCACATCGCGCAGGGGAAGAACGGGCAAATTGTGAGAAGAAGACATGTAGGCCTCACTTTGTTACAGGATGGGCTGCGATGAAATGCAGCATTAACCCTAATATTGGGGATAGAGTGACTTAATTCAAGCCGCGTTATAGCTATTACGACAAAAAATAAAAAAGGGTGCCGAGGCACCCTTTAACTATAGCTATTGCAAATGGCTTACGCTCAGTCTTCTGCCGCCACTTTGGGGGAGTCAACATTTTCGTAAACCAGCAGGGGCTCCGACTCACCGGTAATGACGCTTTCATCGACGATGACCTTGCTGACGTTCTCCTCAGAAGGCAAACGATACATGGTATCGAGCAACACCGACTCAAGAATAGAACGCAGACCACGCGCACCCGTCTTACGCGCCATGGCTTTGTTCGCCACTGCCCGCAGACCATCCTCGCGGAAGTCGATTTCAACCTCATCCATCTCGAACAACTTCGCATACTGCTTAGTGAGCGAGTTTTTGGGCTCGGTCAAAATACGTACCAAGGCCTCTTCGTCAAGCTCTTCAAGGGTGGCAATCACTGGCAAGCGACCGACAAACTCGGGGATAAGACCATAGCGAACGAGATCTTCTGGCTCGAGATCAAACAGCACCTCGCCAAAATTCTTCTTGCTGTCTTTGCTCTTCACTTCGGCACCGAAGCCAATACCGCCTTTTTCAGAGCGGTCGCGGATCACGCGGTCAAGACCGGCGAAAGCACCACCACAAATAAACAAGATATTTTTGGTATCAACCTGCAAGAATTCTTGCTGAGGATGCTTGCGGCCACCCTGAGGGGGAACCGACGCCACCGTACCTTCGATCAATTTCAACAGCGCCTGCTGCACACCCTCACCCGACACGTCGCGGGTAATCGAGGGGTTATCTGACTTGCGTGAGATCTTGTCAATTTCATCGATGTAGACGATGCCGCGCTGGGCCTTTTCTACGTCGTAATCGCACTTCTGCAGCAATTTTTGGATGATGTTTTCAACGTCTTCGCCCACATAACCCGCCTCGGTCAAGGTGGTGGCATCAGCGATGGTGAATGGCACATCCAGTAAGCGCGCCAGCGTTTCAGCCAACAGCGTTTTACCGCTACCGGTGGGGCCCACCAGCAGAATATTACTTTTGCCGAGCTCTACCGAGGAATCGTCTTTGTGGCTTGCGCCCCAAGACAGGCGCTTGTAGTGGTTGTAAACCGCCACTGAAAGTACGCGCTTAGCGCGGGTTTGACCGATGACATACTGGTCCAGCGTGTCGTTGATCTCGGAAGGTGTGGGGAGTTTATCAGCGCCCTCTTCACCTGCGGCTTCGCGAACTTCTTCGCGAATAATATCGTTACATAGGTCGACACATTCGTCGCAGATAAACACCGATGGACCGGCAATTAACTTGCGAACTTCGTGCTGGCTTTTGCCGCAGAATGAGCAATAGAGCAGCTTGCCGCCGTCTTTGCTACTATCGTCTGTCATGCTTGTTACCCTTTTTTTTTTGGTCATCCTAATGGATAAATTAGACCATGTTCAAGCTAAAATGTTCTTACTGTTCTGCACCACGGTGTGACAGCACCTTATCTACCAAGCCGTATTCAGCGGCCTGCGCAGCACTCATGAAGTTGTCGCGCTCGGTATCGCGCTCAATGGTTTCCAGCGGCTGGCCGGTGTGCTCCGCCATCAGGCGATTCAACTTGTCGCGAATAATCAGAATTTCTTTGGCTTGAATATCGATATCGGTCGCTTGGCCGCGAGCACCGCCGCTTGGCTGGTGAATCATGACGCGCGAGTTAGGTAGCGCAAAGCGCTTACCAGGGGTACCGCCACTCAACAGAAAGGCACCCATGGAGGCCGCTTGGCCAATTACCATAGTACTGATATCGGGCTTGATGAATTTCATGGTGTCGTAGATCGCTAGACCCGCTGTCACAGAACCGCCAGGAGAGTTGATATACAGGTGGATATCCTTATCGGGGTTCTCTGACTCGAGGAACAACAATTGCGCTACCACCAGGTTCGCCATATGGTCTTCCACGGGCCCCACGATAAAAATCACACGCTCTTTGAGCAGACGCGAATAAATATCGAATGAACGCTCGCCACGAGCCGTTTGCTCGATAACCATGGGCACTAAACCCAAATTGGTGATGGGATCGTTATTGCCGTAATCAAAGGACATAAATTGTTCTCCAAAACAAATAAAAAAGGCGGGGTAAACCCGCCTTTATAGAGCTGCCGGTGACCTCGCTAGGACCCGCTGCTCCGAAAGTTACCCAAGTGCTTATGCACTAGGATTCAATACGCCTTCATAAGTGCTAGCGGTTTCAACAACCTTAGCTTTTTCGAGCAAAATTTCAACCACTTGATCTTCTAAAACAGCAGATTCGATGCCTTGCAGCTGATCTTGGTTGCTGTAGTAGTAGTCGATCACTTCCTGTGGCTCTTGGTAGGTCGAGGCAATTTCTTCAACCATGGCGCGCACTTTGTCAGCGTCGGCTTTCAATTCTTTGCTCTTAACCACTTCGCTCAGGATCAAGCCCAAAGCCACACGGCGCTTGGCTTGGTCTTGGAACATGTCGTTAGGCAGCATGTTCAGGTCAACGTCCTGACCGCCCATACCGTACTGCTGCAACGCTTGACGCTTCAGAGCAACGATTTCGTTATTGATCAGCGCAGCGGGAATCTGCAGAGATTCGTGAGCTTCTACAACTTTATCTAACACGGTGGTTTTAACGCGTGATTTAATCGCATTTTTCAATTCGCGTTCCATGTTGGCTTTGATCTCGGTGCGGAAGACATCTTCGCCACCCTCTTCAACGCCGTACTTAGCGAAAAATTCTTCATCCAACTTGGGAAGTTGCTGGCCTTCAACCTTGTGCACGGTCACAGCAAACTGAACCGCGGCGCCTTTCAATTCTTCAGCGTGGTAGTCTTCGGGGAAGGTCAGCTCAAGAACTTTTTCTTCACCCTTCTTCATGCCCACGATGCCTTCTTCAAAGCCGGGGATCATGCGACCAGAACCCAACACCAGGGTCTGACCATTGGCGCTACCGCCAGCGAATTCTTCACCGTCTTTGGTGCCAACGAAATCGATGGTCACTTGATCGTCCATCTTAGCGGCACGACGGGGGGCTTCTTTCCAAGTCGCTTGTTGCTTGCGGAAGATGTCGATCATGTTATCGACGTCTTTGTCGGTCACTTCTGCAACGGGCTTCTCAATTTCAACGCCATCCAACTCTGCCACGGTAACTTCGGGATAGATTTCGAAAGTGGCAACATACTCTAAATCTTTACCCGCTTCGATTTGCTTAGCTTCGATAGCAGGTTGACCAGCAGGTTGCAGTTTCTCTTGAACGACCGCCTCGTAAAAGGTTTGGTTAACAACTTCACCAATAACCTCCTGACGAACGCCTTCACCGAAACGTTGCTTAACAACTTTGAAGGGTACTTTGCCAGGACGGAAACCGTTCAGACGAACAGTTTTAGCGGCTTTCTTCAGACGTGCGTCTACGTCTTGCTCTACGCGCGCAGCGGGCACGCTAACGGTCAAACGACGCTCTAAACCTGAAGTCGTTTCGATTGAAACCTGCATGGAAATTCCTCTTATATTGCGGATGTCACCGTGCTGTGTTTAATCACATCGAGGTCGTTGGTGCGAAAGGAGAGACTCGAACTCTCACTCCTTGCGGAACTGGAACCTAAATCCAGCGCGTCTACCAATTTCGCCACTTTCGCGTATACGACCTTGCCAACGGTGCGTTGTTGCTTAAATAACCGCGCAATTTTGCATCGGCGGTGTTTTAAAGGTGCGCAATTCTGCCATAAGCCGATCGCCCTTTCAACACGCTATTTGCGTTTATTATGAGGTTAGGCACGCCGGGTCGAAGGTATACCCACCCCGCAGCCAATCCAACCACTCGGCTGCGGCGGCATTATCGAAGGTTTCTAAGCCTTGGCACATCGTTTGTCGCTGCTGTTCGGACATTCCATCCAAGCCCTGAGACTGCACCAAATCGGTATTCGCCCACCAAAAATCGGCGAAGGCTCGCCCCCATCGTTGCTCGGCAAAACGATAGGCCTCTTGTTGCGCCTGTTTCGAACCCGCCACCGCAAGGTGTGCCGAGGCAATCACCGGCAGTGACAGCTCGAACTGATTCATGGGATTCATAAAATAGCTTTGATAGCTGGTCGCCGTCAGCTGCCGGTGCTGCAGCGGCCGCAGATGCAAATAGCGACTGGTAAGACGGCCGTCGTTGACAGGGTAATTATCCCAAAAGGCAGGCTTGCGCTTGAAAACCCGCATCGCCTCAACCGCGTCATTAGGATCGAGGCTTTGGCTGCACACTTTGCTTCCCGTCCAAAAGCATTGCACCGCGGGGGGCAAATTTAGCGCCAATTTGGTCCAATAGTCGCTCGGTCGCGCGCCAAACACGTCATCCAAAATCGGATCAGCACTGTAATAGGTAGGGCAAAACAAAATTGTTTCGGCATTACTGTGTTGGCGTATCCATGCCAACGCCGCCAACTGCCTATCAAGCAACCCGGGGTCATCCCCACGCATGTCGTCAAAAAACACTCCCAAATGGCCCAACTGTAATTCATTGAGTCGGTCTAATTTTTCGGCCAACAAATACTTGTCATCACTACTGTAATCGAGCACCGACAAGCCGACACCGAAGGAGATTCCATTGCGCCTGGCGGCGTGCGCAACAGATATCAGAGAATGCCAATCGCTCTCGGGCCAATGCTCGCGCCATCGCCGTCTTAAAAAAGCGTCGCCCTTTGGCGCATATAAATAGGCGTTACAGTTAAAGTTAGGTAGCAGATCAACCAACTCTCTGCGCTGATGCCAACGCCACTGGCGGCCGTAAAAACCCTCAATCACACCAAACAATGGTGACATCATGCCGCCTCTACGGGGATCCCACTGTGAAAACGAAACTCGGCGTCCTCGCTGAGCACGAGTGAGGCTTCAACTTGGCGAAAATGTGCCACCCTGGCATCGATATTGGTACAGGCAAATGTCTCCGCTAGGGCCAAATAGTCGCTAAAGTGGCGCGACTCGGACTTGAGCAGAGAAATATAAAAATCGGCGACAAGCGGCGGCAAATGGGGCGCCAACTTGGCAAAGCGCTCACAGGAGCGAGCTTCGATGAAGGCACCAATGATCAGTTTGTCGACCAAGGCTTGAGGGTCGTGCTTCTCCGCAGCGGCGATCATACCAGTGGCATAACGAGACGCCGGCACCGCCACGTAGGGCAAGCCAAGCTTCTTCATGATGTTCAACACTTGCTCGAAATGGCGCAACTCTTCTCTCGCCAAGCGAGACAATTTGTGCAGCATGGATGCCTGACTACCGGCGCTATCTACCGCGCTGTTTGTGCGCGGGGTACCGTAGCGCCACATCAGCGCCTGCGCCGTTTGCGCTGCCTTCATTTCACAGTTGGCATGATCCGCCAACAAGGCAGGCAATTGGTCCTCACGAGAGGCGTAAGCTATCCACGGATCGGGGGTTTCACAAGCCAAAAAAGCGTGTACGGGTTGCAGGTACTCAGCGACGGTCTTAGCCATTATCGATACTCTTCATGGGTTCGGCGACGTAGCGTTGGAAGTGGGCGTCGGACAGGGTGTAAAAATCTTGATCGATTTCTTCCACTTGTTTGGTTAGCGGCACATTGGCGTAGGCCGAACGCACGCGGAAACCATAATCCTCAGGATTCACCTGACTGGCGCCCGCGCGCAGTAATTCAAAAATCCAACAGTAGGCATTGCGGTATTCGTGGAAACGAATGTTTTGCGCTTTCAAACCGGCCAGCAACACGGCTTCATCTAATATTTCAAAACGCGCCTTGACCAGTTGCGACAGCAAGTAACTTAAGCGAGCATCAATAGCCTGCTTCTGCTCCTCGCTGTAGCCCACCCAGTCGATCACCTCGTGACTAAAACGTTTACAGCCACGGCATACATCGCCGCCAAACACGGTGGAACAAACGCCAATGCAGGGTGTGCGGACTCGGGTCATGAATTCTCCTCAAATTTACCGAACAATGATAATGAGCGAGGCCGCCCATGACTACCCCAATTTTCAGAAGCTCCGCGTTATCATGCAGAAAAATATCCTGTATAGACTCACATTCTGTCGCAATCGCTTAACAGATAACCCAGTGACAGCTATAATCCTGCGCCACTTACCAGTATTACATCGTCGTGGTGGTACCACACCCGGTTACCATCCAATAATAAGGAGCCAACTGTGCTTGAAGCTTACCGCAAACACGTAGAAGAGCGCGCCGCCGAAGGCGTCGTACCCAAACCCCTCGACGCAGGTCAAACCGCTGAATTGGTTGAACTGTTGAAAAATCCCCCCGCTGGCGAAGAAGCCACACTGCTGGATTTGATCAGCAACCGCGTGCCCCCCGGTGTTGACGAAGCCGCCTACGTAAAAGCCGCATTTTTGGCAGCTGTTGTTAAAGGTGAAGCCTCATCTCCACTCATCGATCGCAAAAAAGCCATTGAATTGCTGGGCATGATGCTCGGTGGCTACAACATCGAGACCTTGGTAGACGCACTGGACGACAGCGAACTGGGCGAACTGGCTGGCGAGCAGCTGAAGCACACCCTGTTGATGTTCGACGCCTTCCACGATGTGGCTGAAAAAGCCAAAGCGGGCAACGCCAACGCGCAGGCCGTGATGCAATCATGGGCCGATGCCGAGTGGTTCACCAAGCGCCCCGAAGTGGCCGAGTCAATTAAGACGACCGTTTTCAAAGTCACCGGTGAAACCAACACCGACGACCTGTCTCCCGCCCCCGATGCCTGGAGCCGCCCCGATATTCCTCTGCACGCGCGCGCCATGTACAAAATGACCCGCGAAGGTCTCACCCCTGAAGAACACGGCGTGACTGGCCCCATGCAGCAAATTGAAGAAATCAGTGCCAAGGGCTTGCCTGTTGCCTTCGTCGGCGACGTTGTTGGTACCGGCTCATCGCGCAAATCAGCCACCAACTCGGTACTGTGGTTCTTCGGCGACGATCTGCCTGGCGTGCCCAACAAGCGCGGTGGCGGTATCTGTATTGGCGGCAAAGTGGCGCCCATTTTCTTCAACACTATGGAAGATGCCGGTGCATTGGTATTTGAAGCGCCTGTCGACGACATCAACATGGGCGACGTGATCGAAATTCGCCCCTACGACGGTAAGATCCTCAACGAAGCTGGCGAAACCATCTCTGAATTCGAATTGAAATCAGACGTTCTGTTGGACGAAGTTCGCGCCGGCGGCCGCATTAACTTGATTATTGGTCGTGGTCTGACCCAGCGCGCTCGCGAATTCATGGGCCTGCCCGCTACCGACCTGTTCCGCAAGCCTGTAGCGCCTGTCGACACTGGCAAGGGCTTCACCCTGGCACAGAAAATGGTCGGCAAAGCCTGTGGCGTTGAGGGCATTCGCCCCGGCACCTACTGCGAACCCAAAATGACCACAGTTGGTTCTCAGGACACCACCGGTCCTATGACCCGTGACGAACTGAAAGACCTGGCGTGCCTTGGCTTCTCTGCCGACCTCACCATGCAGTCTTTCTGTCACACCGCGGCCTACCCCAAGCCCGTTGACATCGATACCCAACACACCCTGCCCGACTTCATCATGACTCGCGGCGGTGTTTCACTGCGCCCCGGTGACGGCATCATCCACAGCTGGTTGAACCGCATGTTGTTGCCCGACACGGTAGGTACTGGCGGCGACTCGCACACGCGTTTCCCAATGGGTATTTCTTTCCCTGCGGGTTCTGGCCTGGTGGCCTTTGCTGCGGCCACCGGTGTCATGCCTCTCGATATGCCCGAGTCTGTACTGGTGCGCTTTAAAGGTGACATGAAACCCGGTATTACTCTGCGCGACTTGGTACACGCCATCCCCTACTACGCCATCAAGCAAGGTCTGCTGACCGTTGAGAAGAAAGGCAAGAAGAACATCTTCTCTGGCCGCGTACTGGAGATTGAAGGCCTGAATGAGCTGACCGTCGAGCAAGCCTTCGAACTGTCTGACGCCTCTGCCGAGCGCTCAGCCGCTGGCTGTTCTATCAAGCTGAGCGAGTCATCAGTTGCTGAATACCTGCGCTCAAACATCGTTCTGCTGCGCTCTATGATCGCCGATGGCTACGGTGACCCTCGCACCCTGGAGCGTCGTGCACGCGCTATGGAAGAGTGGCTCGCGAACCCCAGCCTGATGCAAGCCGACGCCGATACCGAGTACGCCGCGGTGATCGAAATCGATCTGAACGAGGTGGTTGAACCCATCGTTTGCTGCCCCAACGACCCCGACGACGCCAAGTTGCTGTCTGAAGTGGCTGGCGACAAAGTCGACGAAGTGTTCATTGGTTCGTGCATGACCAACATCGGTCACTTCCGCGCCGCGGGCAAACTGTTGGAGAAAAACAAAGAAGCGATGAAAACACGCTTCTGGATGTCTCCTCCCACCAAAATGGACGAGCACCAGTTGATGGAAGAAGGTTACTACAACATCTTCGGCCGCAACGGCGTGCGCACAGAAATGCCCGGCTGCTCACTGTGTATGGGTAACCAAGCCCGTGTAGCACCTGGTACCACCGTTCTGTCGACCTCGACGCGCAACTTCCCTAACCGCTTGGGTGATGGCGCCAATGTATACCTGACATCTGCTGAATTGGCCGCTGTGGGTGGTATCTTGGGTCGCTTGCCTACACCTGCTGAGTACATGGAATACGCCAGCCAAATCGACTCGATGTCGGCTGACATTTACAAGTACATGAATTTCGATCAAGTGGCTGAGTATCGCGCTAACGCCGAGAAAGGCGCACAAATCGCCGCGGTGCAGATCGACGAAGTACGTATGTAATCACCCCATACGGTGTGATTCACAAGCCCTCGCTCATTGAGCGGGGGCTTTTTTTTTGCGCCTTGGAAAGCCCAAGCAGCGTCTTTAAAGCGGCATTGACCGCCTCGTCGCTAGGCTTGTTCGAACCGTACCAATAGGCCTGCAATTCCTCCACCGCCGCAGCGATCGAAGCAGCGTACTCAGGATAGCGAGCCGCCAGTTCGCGCGCCGATTGCGTAGGCGTTGTGTGCGGCGGTAAACCGTGGGCCTGTAGCATCAAACGGTAACGGCTACTAGGATGATTCGGCTTGGGCCACCACCACTGGCGGCTGTACCACAGCCAACTTGGCACCACCACGAGACCCAGCAACATCAGCATGCGGGGTATATCCACTCCCCCCAACCAGCGCTTGAGAAATGCCGCCTGACCGACACCATCGAAATCGGCCATAAACTGCATCCAACGCAAATTGGCCCACTCCGTAGCGTGGCGCAACTGCGCCAACCACTGTTGACCGCGCAGTATCCAGGCCAGTTCCTCGAACATTGGCAAGTCGGCACCGCGCCACTCGGGGCGCAATTGCGGCGGCGCCTCCACCCGCGCGGGGTTAATCCAAGCGGTGGGATCGAAGCGAACCCAGCCACGATCATCGAGCCAAATCTCAACCCAAGCGTGGGCATCGTACTGATAAATCATCAAGGTCGAGGGATCTACCTGACTGGTCTCCCCCCCCAAGTAACCTGTTGCCAAGCGTGCCGGATATCCGAGTTCGCGCGCCATCACCGCAAAAGCCACGGCGTAGTGCTCACAAAACCCCTGCTGAGTTTCGAACATAAAACTATCGACCTTATCTCCCAGCAAAGGCGCCGGCTGCAGGGTGTAGCTGAAGTTGCCCCCCGTAAAGCTTCGCAAAATGGCCGACAGCACATCGTCGCCCGGGTATCTCGCCTGCATCTCCCTAGCGTAGGCGCGGGTCTGCGGATGTAGATCGGGAGGCAACGCCGTGAGGCGATTACGCCAGGCGCGTCCAAAGGGCTGACTGACAATATCGCCATCACTTGCCACCGCGAACAATTGCCGCGCATGCAAGGGGCGACGAGCACGCAAGGTACCGTCGGCCAGGTATTCTAGCTTATTGGGCCAGACCAAGGCGGTGCCCAAGACGGGCACCCAACGCTGCGCAGAGGGTGACAGTAACAGCTGATAACGCCATTCAGGCAACACATCCTGCGGTGGTCTAGCCCCACGCATATGCTGCACATCCGGCGCTAGCCATTGCTCACCGTCGTAGTCGACCAACATTAAACTGCGCCAGTAGCGATCTGCCGGTGGCGGAAGAGCCTGACCAGCGTCAAAGCGAACACTAAATGCCAGCGATCCGTCGCGACTTAGGGAATCCATACTGCCGAGACTGAGATTGTCCGACAAACCGGTTTTAGACTGGTGATTCGCCATTGGCACAGCCCACAGCGGTGGCAGGCGAGGCACAATAAAGAACAGTAGCGCCGCTAGCGGCAGTGCCCGCCACAAAATCCCCACCGTCCCCCGCAGGGCGGCCTGACTACTGCGCTGGCCATGCAACAGCGCTAGCAGTGAAACGTGCAACAGGGCGATGGCCAAGATGATCAAGAACCACCACAGTTCTGGGTTGAACAACAGCGGTGTGGCCAAGCCAAACAGCGACAACGCCACCAACAAGTAGACATCGCGACGCGCTCTCACCTCTAATAATTTCAGCAACAAACTTCCCACGAACAGCGCCACCATCGGCTCAAGGCCAAAAAAGTTGCCGAACTGGCTGAAGATTAATACCGCAAAGCCGAGTAAACCGAGTAATCGCAAGCCCTTGGGTACCGGCCAGAACCACAACCAATGCAACCAAGCGCCGAGCAACAAAAATCCGCTTAGCAGCATGAACAAGGGCGGCAAACCGAGCAATTGCACTGTCGCGCTGATACTTATCAGGCCCAGTGTCAGTCGGGCCTGCTGCGGCTCGATAACTTTCATACCGCCTCCGCCAAGGCCTGTAGGCAGCGCGCTCGATGACGCGCACCGCTGTCGAGGGGGATTTGGCCACTCGGTAAGGACAATCCAAAGGGCAAGCCGTGGCCATCGCAGTGCAACACCCAGTAACACAAATCCGCCAATTTTGCGCGATGTTGGCTGGCTTGACTGCGCTGGTAATCGAGTAAGCCCTGCGGCGATTCAGCGCGCCTTTGCTGCCCGCGTGTTTTACTCAACAAGGGCCCTTCACCTGCGGCACGACGCCAAAAAATGTCCCTGGCGCTGTCACCGTGGCGATATTCGCGCAGCTCGCGCTCGTCGCTTTCCTGCAACTGCCAATTCACCGCCCGGCCCTGCGGCTCTATCAATTGCTGTAACTCACTGACCCGCACTGGTCGCGGAGCCACGTAGACTACGTGCGACAAGGAAAGCCAAGTCCAGGCACGGTAGAGGCCCAGCGGATAGACACTCTGCATTTTGATAGCCGCCACCGGCTGAATACCTGGCTCGGTAAAGGACATACTTAGGTGCACATCGCCCCGTCGCTCTGGCGCCACATCGAACACTGTGACTGGCTCGTGGTGAAGCATCAACTGAAAGCGCTCGCGTGCGCCGCCACTGCAGTACAGCACCACATCTGCTGCCCTACCTTGCACCGTCACTGAGGATGGCTTACAGCGAATCGTCAGCCCCTGAAGGTTATTAAAGGTGGGCATAATCGCTGCGACGAAGACCGCCACTAGAAAAAAGCAAAAGGCGTATACCGAGTTGTTTTGATAATTCAACCCGATAGTAAAAAGCAGGGCTGTGACCAGCAGATAAAAGGCACCAAAACCGGTGGGAAAAATAAAGATATTGCGCTGCGTGAGCACCTGCTCAAGGCTGGGCGGAATGCGGCGTGCTAACCAGCGACGCCAGCGGGCCTGCCAAGCTTCGCGCCAAGCATGCGGCCACATGGCTTTATACCACCGGGGTAGCCGCGACGATCGCCCCCAAGCGCTGCGCGACCCACTGCGGGCTATCACCCTGCAAACGGTGACTACACACCGGGATAAAAACCGCCTGGATATCATCCGGCGTGACGTGATCACGCCCATTCAGATAAGCCCACGCCCTCGCACATGCCAACACTGACATACCGGCGCGGGGTGACAACCCGTGTTCGAAATGCTCACTATCGCGACTGCCCTGCAACAAGCGCTGCAAATAGTCCACCAGAGCAGGCGAAACATGTAGACTCGCGACATCGGCCTTAATCGCCAACATCTGCTCGCCACTCAGTCGCTGGGGCATCGCCTGCAGGGCGTCTTCGGCATTGCCCAACAGCAATGCTCGCTCGGTCTCCGGCGAGGGGTAACCCAAACTTAGGCACATTGTAAAGCGGTCTAACTGTGACTCGGGCAGCGGATAGGTACCCGATTGGAACTGGGGATTCTGGGTGGCGATTACAAAGAAGGGCTCAGGCAGAATATGGCTTTCACCATCGACACTCACCTGCCCTTCCGCCATGGCCTCTAGCAGTGCACTTTGGGTTTTAGGCGGGGTGCGGTTAATTTCGTCAGCCAGCAGAATATGGCAAAACACAGGACCACGTACGAATTGAAAGCGGTCTTCCTCACGCCGATAAACTGACACACCGAGCAGATCCGAAGGGAATAGATCGGCGGTAAATTGCACCCGGTTAAAGCTGAGATTGAGCGCCTTGGCCAACGCCTTAGATAGGGTGGTCTTGCCCATCCCCGGCAGGTCTTCCAGTAGCAGGTGACCGCCAGCGAGCAAACAGGCGAGGGAAAGTTTGACAGCGTGCTGCTTACCCAGCAGCACCGCATCGATATCTGAGAGGACCTGAGCGAGTTTTCCTTGCAACGTCCCCTCCTTTAGAGAACTTTAAGTGCGTTCCTCATTATGTAGACCAATCACCGAGCTATCGCCACTGGCAGCAGCACGGTTTTGCTCCTGCATGGTGTCGTTTCGCGCCGCATCGAGGCCGTCGAGGTATTCTTGGGTCACGTCACCACACACGTACACACCGTCAAAAACGGCGCAGTCGAAGCGCTCGATGTCGGGGTTACCCTCGGCCGAGCTCTGTACCAACGCGTCGAGGTCTTGATAAACCAGCCAATCGGCACCGATCGATTGCGCGATTTCTTCTTCGGTCTTGTCGTGGGCGACCAGCTCTTTCGCTGACGGCATATCAATACCGTATACGTTCGGATGGCGAACAGCGGGTGATGCCGAGGCGAAATAAACCTTCTTGGCACCGACTTCGCGCACCATATCGATGATCTGCGCACTGGTAGTACCGCGCACGATCGAGTCGTCCACCAGCATCACGTTCTTGCCTTTGAACTCAAGCTCGATGGCATTTAACTTCTGGCGCACCGACTTCTTGCGGGTCGCTTGCCCGGGCATAATGAAGGTACGACCAATGTAGCGGTTTTTCACCAAACCTTCACGGAACTTGACGCCCAGCGCCGCCGCCAATGCCATACCAGCGGTACGGCTCGAATCTGGAATGGGGATGATCACATCGATATCGTGATCGGGACGGATGCGTTTAATTTTTTCCGCCAACTGTTCACCCTGGCGCATACGCGCTTTGTGGACCGAGATGCCATCCATAATAGAGTCGGGGCGCGCGAAGTAAACGTGCTCAAAAATACAGGGAGACAATACTGGGTTTTCTGCGCATTGACGGGTGTGCAATACACCCTGAGCGTCGATGTAAACCGCTTCGCCAGGCATCACATCACGGATCAATTTAAAACCCATCACGTCGAGCGCTACGCTCTCAGACGCAATCATGTACTCGGTACCTTCGCTAGTTTCACGCGAGCCAAATACCAAGGGGCGGATGCCGTGGGGGTCGCGCATACCAAGTACACCGTAACCAGCAATCAGCGCCACGGCCGCGTAACCACCGCGGCAGCGACGATGCACTTCTGCCACGGCAGAGAAGATATCCTCTGCTCCGGGCTTGAGCTTGCCAAGATTCTGCAGACTGTGGGCAAAAATATTGAGTAGGACCTCAGAGTCTGAATCGGTGTTGAGGTGGCGTAGATCGGTTTCAAATAGATTGCGGGTCAACTCAGCGGCGTTGGTCAGGTTGCCGTTGTGAGCCAAGCTAATACCGTAAGGTGAGTTAACGTAGAAGGGCTGAGCCATTGCAGGGCCAGAACTACCCGCGGTGGGATAGCGCACGTGGCCGATACCCACATTACCTTGCAAGCGTTGCATGTGGCGCATTTGGAAGACGTCGCGCACCAAGCCCTCGGCCTTGCGTTGGTGGAACTTGCCACCCTGGTAGGTCATGATACCTGCCGCGTCTTGCCCGCGGTGCTGCAACACTGTTAACGCGTTATAGAGGTCTTGGTTAACGTTGCGCTGCCCAAAAATACCTACGATGCCACACATAGCCTTTTCCCGTATATGCCCAGTTGAGGGCGGTCTAACCTAAAATTAATTGTTTAATATCGCCCACTAGGGCGATGGCCCAATCCTGCATCATCAAGAAATGCGGGATGAGGCTTGATTCTGTCCACCATGCGTCTTGGTTAATCGGCACAATAGGTGGAACTAAAATGAGCAAAGCCAATACCACTAGCAAACCGCGAGCGACGCCGAAGACCATGCCGAGCACTCTATCCGTGCCGGTAAGGCCGGTCATTTTCACCAAGGCCGCAATGATATGGCTAACGATGCCACCGACAATCAGCGTCGCGACAAACAACAAGACAAACGACGCCACCTTACGCAGAGAAGGCGTCTCAATCCACACCGACAGGTGGGCCGACAACATATCGCTAAAGAACAGTGCAATGCTGATCGCGGCCATCCAGATCACTAATGACAACGCTTCGCGCACGAAACCACGCCACAAGCTAATCAGCCCGGAAATGGCAACAATCGCGACGATGATCCAATCTGCATGGTTCATAAATAGCCTTTGTTTAAAAACGCGCGAATTCTAACAAACACCCGCGCCATACTCTACGACAAATAGCACCTAAGGTGCGTAACGCACCAACCGACCGCGCAGTTCAAACGACTGCTCGATAGCCTGCAAATCAGCCGCGGCCCCCTTCTTGGTTAATTTTGGCCCCACCAACACGCGCGCCAAACCATCGCTCTCGCGCAAATAGGCTTTGAAACCTGCCGCTTGTAGCTTTTGCATTAAGGACACCGCGTTCGCCTGATTGGAGAAAGCCCCCACTTGCACTGACCAAGCTTCGGGGAGCCCCTGCTCATCGATTACAGCCGGAACGGCAGCAGGCGATTCTGCCAAGGTCGTCAGCATCTCCTGATCTGGCTCTTCTTCCAGCGGTAATCCCTCGTCGGTGACGGGACCAAAGGTGGCACTGTCACTGGGTACGGGATTGACAAGAGGTTCGATCACCACCGGTTCAATGGCCGGCGCCGTGGGAATGACAGAGTCGCGAGAGATGGTGCGCGTAGGGCCTTCGTCAAACACTACTGGCCACAGGATGGCACCGATGGCAATCAAGACCAAGGCGCCGACAAGACGCTGTCGCAGGGTTTGTTTCATGAGGCATCACTCGGGTAGTGCTCGGTCATCACCGCCATCACTTCAGACACAGTGAAAAAAGAGCCAAGCACCAACAGTGGTCGGCTAGAAGACTCCAGCGCCACCATAGCCTCGGCAGTCGAATCAAAACAGGCGGTCTGCTCACCTTGAAGGGCATCGGCAAGTACCGCGACACGCGCCGCACGCGGGATGACCAACTGCGGCAGCCACCATTTTGCAGCGAAGGGTTTTAGCGCCGGTAGCATATCTTGCAGGGCCTTATCCGCCATACAGGCAAATAATATATCGAACTGGCGCTCTGGGGCGCCGAGACGTGAAACCAACAACGCGACCGAGGCGGGGTTGTGGGCGACATCAAATAACACTTCTCGACCCTGCCACTGCACACGCTGCATCCGGCCAAACACCGTGGTGTTCATCACAGCGCGCGAGGCGCGTTCGGTATCTTTAAAAATGGGGCACAGCGCCACTATTTGCAGGGCAATCGCCACCGAATTTTGCGGGATCGCTAACATGGGGAGTGGGCGGCGAAGACCTGCACCGAACCACTCGCCGTTATCGACACCAAAATCTCGGCCGTAAAAAAACGTATCGCCGTCGCGTTCAGCAAAGCTCGCCCAAAACTTAAGTGGCGGAACTTCGCCAATCACCACCGGACGACCAGGGCGTGAAACGCCCGCTTTTTCAGCGGCGATCACTTCTAGGTCACTACCCAGCCAATCTTCGTGGTCGAGAGCAATCGAGGTCACCACCGCGAGGTCGGCATCGATAATGTTGACCGCGTCGAGGCGCCCACCCAAACCCACTTCTAGCAATAGTAGTTCGACGCCAGCTTCCACGGCAACCAGCAGTGCAGCTAAAGTATTGAACTCAAAATAGCTGAGCGAGATCTCGCCCCGCGCGGCGTCAATTTTCTCGAAAGCACGACAAATCATCTCGTCGCTGGCCATCTCGCCATTGACGCTGATGCGCTCGTTGTAGCGCAGGATATGTGGAGAGGTGAACGCGCAGACACTGATACCATCGGCGATGGCGGCAGCCTGTAAGGCGGCGACGGTTGAGCCTTTGCCATTGGTGCCCGCTACGGTAATCACGTAGGCGTTTAAGGGAGCGTTCAGTCGCTGCCAAACACTGGCCACCCGCTCGAGACCTAGATCGATCTCCTGCGGATGGAGCTGTTCAATTTTTGTAAGCCAGGCGGCCAGATCCATGGGAACTACGCCAACTCCTGGTGGGTCATTTTGGCCAAAATACGCGACACGGTGTCACGCATATCTTTGCGGTGCACGATCATGTCGATGGCGCCGTGATCCAACAAGAACTCACTGCGCTGGAAGCCTTTTGGCAGTTTGACGCGAATGGTTTGCTCGATGATATTGGGGCCAGCAAAGCCAGCGCGAGCACCAGGCTCGGCGATATTCAGATCCCCCAACAACGCCAGCGACGCCGACACGCCACCGTAGACGGGGTCGGTCATAATCGAAATGTAAGGGATGCCCTCGCTCTTCAAACGCTCGATCACGGCCGAGGTTTTAGCCATTTGCATGAGCGAGATTAACGCTTCCTGCATACGCGCTCCACCGGTGGCAGAAAAACACACCAAGGGAATACGCTTTTCCAAGGCCACGTTGGCGGCGCGGGTAAAGCGCTCACCCACCGCGTAGCCCATGGAGCCGCCGTGGAAGTTAAATTCAAAGGCTGTTGCTACTAGGGCCAAACCGTTGACGGTACCCTGCATCGCTATCAGCGCATCGGTTTCGCCAGTCGATTTCTGCGCCTGGGTCAAACGCTCCTTGTACTTGCGAGTATCTTTAAATTTGAGGCGATCAATAGGCTGTACGTCGGTCGCCAATTCGATACGCCCCTCTTCGTCCAAGAAGGCGTTCAATCGACGGCGGCCACCCAAACGCATGTGGTGATCACATTTGGGACACACGTCCAGGTTGCGCTCGAGCTCGGGGCGGTACAATACCGAGTCACACTTGAGGCACTTCTTCCACAGACCTTCGGGAACACTGCTGCGCGCACTATCCTTGCTGCTGTCGCTATCGCGCACAATCGAAGGAACAATTTTATCTAGCCAGCTCATGATATTCTCTCTCTACTTAGGCGGTTTTGGCCGCCACGATAAATTGGGTTACTTTGGCGGCATCTTTGACGCCGTGACTGGCCTCAACACCACCGCTAACATCTACCGCAAAGGGCGCCACTTCACGCACCGCTACAGCGACATTGGTGGGCTCTAGACCACCCGCTAAAATCACGTTATCGAGGTCGCTGGGGACTAAGGCCCAATCAAATACCTCGCCAGTACCGCCGGGCACACCCTTGCGGTAGGTATCCAGTAAAACGCCTCGCGCCGATGCGTACTGTGCCGCCATAGCGGTAACATCGTCGCGGCTATGTTGTTGGCTATTGACGCGCAGGGCCTTGATATAAGGACGTTTAAATTGCTCGCAGAACGTCGCTGATTCGTCGCCGTGAAATTGAATCAAATCCAAACCCGTGGTATCCACGATCGCTTGCACGCTGGCGGCGTCTTCGTTGACGAACAAGCCCACTGTGACCACAAATGGTGGTAAGCCAGCGATGATGTCGGCGGCTCGCGCCGGTTCAACGTAGCGAGGGCTGGGCGGGTAAAATACAAACCCTAAGGCATCGGCACCGGCGGCTATCGCCTGACGCGCATCCTCTAAGTTAGTAATACCGCAGATTTTCACCCTGCAGACCACATTGATCCCCACAACAAAAAATTTGGGACATGATAACAAAAGCTAACGTGGCGTGTCTTGCTAAATGGCGGCTAAGTTTCAGTTTAAAAAGGCGGTAAAAAAAGGCCCCAACGGCAACGCTGGCAAGTCGGGATAATCGGGGTAATCGACGGCGATCAAATACAGGCCGTTGGGTGCCGCCGTGGCGGCGGCCAGACGCCGATCCCGGCCCTTTAGCAGCTCGGCCATCCACTGTGCAGGGCGACGACCGGCACCGACTTCGATCAGTGAACCGACGATATTGCGCACCATATGAAGCAGAAACGCGTTTGCTTTGATATCGACCACCACCAAATCATCGCGTCGCGCCACAGTGATGTGATGAACGTTGCGGAACGGGGTATTAGATTGGCAGCCGGCACCTCTAAAGGCACTAAAATCCTGTTCGCCAAGCAGGTGCTGCGCGGCATGGTGCATTTTTTCAGCATCGAGGGGAAGACGTACATGGGTCAAGCCTGAAGCGAGAATAGCCGGCGCCACGGCACTATTGTCGATCACGTAGCGGTAGCGACGAGCGGTCGCCGAAAAGCGGGCGTGAAAGTTGTCGTCCACAGGAGCAGCCCACAACACCCGCACCGAGGGCGGTAGTTTGGTGTTACTCCCCATCACCCAGGCTTTTTCTGGGCGCTCGACAGGGCTGTCAAAATGGATAATTTGCCCGGTGCCGCTAACCCCAGTATCGGTGCGCCCAGCACAAAAAACACCGATAGGAGCGGCAGCGACAAAAGACAGCGCTTCTTCAACAGCGGATTGGACAGTGGCAACGTCGGGATCTCCCTGCCGTTGCCAGCCGTGATAGGCACTGCCATCGTAGGCGATAGCAGCGGCGTAGCGGTATTGCTTGGAAGGTTGAGCGGTCAGCTGATGGTTCCTTTCAGTTCGGCGGCTTCGGATTGCTGTTCTGCCGTTCCTCCCTGAATCACCTCATCCAACATCTCAATAGCGCCTTGGTTGTCACCCATTTCGATATAGGCGCGCGCCATATCGAGCTTGGTGGTCATGTCGTCGCTATCGTCCAACAGACTATCGGTCTCATCCTCGGGGAAGGCAGAGGACATCATATCATCAAGTGAAACTTCATCTCCATCATCGAGCGACAGATCACCTAGATTCAGCTCCCCGTCATCCTCAGTATCGGCCAACAGGTCTCCCTCTAGGTCGCCCAGGCTGTCCAAATCAAAATCATCCAAGTCGGCCAAATCCGCCTCATCTTCGCTATCGCCATCGAGTCCCATCTCCAAATTTGGAAGGTCCTCCGCGACCTCAGCTTCATCGGAGGCTTCGTCAAAGGCACTATCGTCCAATTCAAGGCTATCAAAATCCATGTCAGCGCCATCGAACGAGGCACTTTCTTCAAGCTCTTTAAGGGTTTCGTTGGTCGGTTCTTCATCCGCAAGCGCTGTTTCATCGAGAGATAGATCATCCTCAGCCAGCAGCGACTCGCCCTCCTCGGCAACAGGTGCCGCGGGGATATCAAAGCTGTCGGTTTCGCTCGCAAAAGCAACATCGTCTGACGACGATTCGAGCTCTTCGGTACCGGTGACACCACCACCCTCTTCCAAGCCGATATCCCAGCCCAAGCTATCCTCTTCTTCGACCTCATCGGTGGCGCCATCCGCAACGTCTTCATTGGCGGGAGAATCATCAACAACAGGTCCACCACCCAACAAATCGGGGTAGTCGTCGGTCAATTTCAGCAAGCCAGCTTGAATATCCGCATCAGAGCTACCCTGAAGGCTTGCTAGTACGTCGCTATATTCACCAGCCACACCAGCCGCAGCGGCAACCTCTAACAATTTCAGCTGCACGTTCTCATCGTAAGGATGATTGCTGTAAATGCCCTTCACCAAATCGAGAGCCTTAGCCGCCCGCCCGTAGGCGACGTAGATATCTACCTCGGTCAACGCTTCCTCGACGGGACTACTATCAGCGTCCAATACCTCCGACACGTCACTTTCGGCCGCATCGAGCGCCGCTTCAATAGGCGCTTTAACGGCGTTGGGAACCTCTGCCTTTTGCTCTACAACTGTCTCTTTCACCGCGGCCACTACGGGCGCTTCAACCTCAGGTTCCAGCTCCGCTTGCTGCTCAGGCTCAGGAGCTTTTTCGGGCATAGCGAACACCGGCGCCGGCATATCTCCTGGCTCGGCATCTTTTGGCTTGCGACGCGACCAGAACAACCAACCCAAGGCCGCTAGCAAAACTGCCCCAATGCCGCCCAAGACAGTGGGATTTTGTAACATATCCTGCGCACCGGCTGGCTGGGCCTGCATCTTCGCCAATTGCTGGTCCTTCAACGCCATCAGGCGCTGCATGGTTTGCACCTGCTCTTCTAGCGCAGCCAAACGCGCGGTCAACTCTTCATTTTGACGCTCACTGCGATCCAAATCCTCCAGCGTCGTGGCGAGTCGCTGATCGGGCACAGCACTTTCCATCGGCGCCATTTCAACAGCGTCTTCTGCTTCGGCAGTAGCACTACTCACACCTTCATCAACAGCATCCAACGAAACGTCCTCATCGCTTCGTGCAAGGCGCAAATAGGCGCCATCACCCTCGGCATTGTCTACCGGCGCCGCCACCTCACGACGATCTTCGACGCTTTCTACCGGCATACTACTGTTATTAGACCAACCATTGTTTTGGGCGCGCACCCAGCGACGCGCGTCGTTGCTATCGACATTGGCAATTTGGGTTTCACTGGGAAGATCTAACACAGAGCCCGCGCGCAGGCCGTTGATATTGCCGTTACTAAATGCACTGGGGTTATTATCGACGATGGCGCGCATGGTTTGCTGCGGCGAGTACTCGCGACTGGGTCGAATCTGCAGCGCGATATCCCACAATGTATCGCCATTGGCGACGCGGTAGCGACCATTACTCTCACCAAAACGCTCCGCGCTTGATGACCTCGACGCCTGCGACGAGTTTGAATCGGCAGCCGGCGTCGCGGCGGCAGCGGTGACCGGCGCAGCGGCTTCAAGCGGCATAAAATCTATCAACGCGGTGTATTCACGCAGGATGCGACCGTCAGGCCAACGCAGGTCCAATACGAAATTTAGGTAGGGCTCCACCACGGGATTGTCGGTACTGAGGCGAATCACCCCACCGCCTTGGTTATCAAGCTCAACGCTAAAGCGTATGTCATCGAGAAAGTATTCGCGGATCACCCCCGCCCGCTCGAAATCCTGCATCGAACCCATTCTAGCGATCAACTGCCCGGTGCCCATGCCCTCGGTGCCATATAGTTCAATGGTGGCATTAAGGGGTTCGTTCATGGTGGAGTTCATGTCGATCGAACCGACACCGAGCGCCAGCGATGGCGAGGCATAGGTGGCGATAACAATGGCAGAGATAGCCTTAAGCTTGGTGAACATGTCGCATTTTCCTTGTGTGGACACGCTTTTTAAGGCGCGCATCCAATCCGTTTTATGGCTTTGATTTAGTGTAGTCCGTGCTGCTATATATGCAAAAAAAGGCGACAAAACATTTATATACAAAAAAGGCCGGAAACACTCCAGCCTTTAGGAAACGCTATCAGAATAGATAAGCGTCAATGATGCAGTTTGCTTATTCCTCGAGAAGGATGCGAACCATACGGCGCAATGGCTCAGCCGCGCCCCACAACAACTGGTCACCAACGGTAAATGCCGACAGGTACTCACCGCCCATGTTCAGTTTGCGCAGACGGCCCACGGGGACGTGCAGCGAACCGGTAACGGCAGTAGGGGTCAATTCCTGCAGCGTCACGGGACGATCGTTGGGCACAACTTTCACCCAATCGTTGGCGCTTGCCAGCATGGCATTGATCTCATCCATCGGCACGTCGCTCTTCAACTTCACCGTCAAGGCTTGGCTGTGGCAACGCATGGCGCCAATGCGCACACATAGACCATCAACCGGAATCACATCGCCGGTCTGTAAAATCTTGTTGGTCTCGGCTTGCGCCTTCCACTCTTCACGGCTCTGACCGTTATCGAGTTGGGTATCGATCCAAGGCAACAAGCTGCCTGCCAAGGGCGCGCCAAACTTATCGGTGGGGAAATCTCCACTGCGCATGGTTTCTGCCACTTTGCGATCGATATCCAAAATGGCGCTAGCGGGGTCTGCCAACTCGCTCGATACCGCGCTATTGATAGCGCCCATCTGCGAAATCAGTTCGCGCATGTTCTGCGCACCCGCACCAGAAGCCGCTTGGTAGGTCATGGCACTCACCCACTCCACCAAGTTGTTTTGGAACAGACCGCCCATCGCCATCAACATCAAGCTTACGGTGCAGTTGCCGCCAACAAAGTTTTTCACACCATTGGCGATACCAGCATCGATCACGCCGCGGTTGACGGGGTCGAGAATAATCAAAGCATCGTCATTCATACGCAGCGATGACGCTGCATCGATCCAGTAACCTTGCCAACCTGCTTCGCGCAGCTTGCCAAAGACAGCTTTGGTGTAATCACCACCTTGGCACGACACGATGGCGTCCATTTGCTTCAGCTCGTCGATATCCATGGCATCTTTCAAGGCGGGAACATCTTTACCAACGCTGGGGGCTTGGCCACCGACATTTGAGGTGGTGAAGAACACGGGCTCATCGATGTGGGCGAAATCGTTTTCCTCGAGCATGCGCTGCATCAGGACCGAGCCCACCATACCGCGCCAACCTACAAAACCTACTCTTTTCATATTCGTACTACCTTTTACTCAGTTAAAGCGGCGACGACGGCGTCACCCATTTGTTCGCATGACACCAGGGTATCTCCTTCACGGAAGATATCACCGGTGCGATAACCTTTATCCAACACTTTGCCAATGGCAGCCTCAATCGCGTCAGCAGCGGCCACTTCCTTGAAGGTGTAGCGCAACATCATCGACGCCGACAGCATCATAGCCAGCGGGTTGGCTTTGTTTTGACCGGCGATATCCGGCGCCGAGCCGTGGCAGGGTTCGTACATGCCCTTGCCGTTTTTATCCAGCGACGCCGAAGGCAGCATACCGATAGAGCCTGTTAGCATAGCCGCGGTGTCCGATAGAATGTCGCCAAACATATTGCCGGTGACCATCACGTCAAACTGCTTAGGACGCAGTACCAACTGCATGGCCGCGTTGTCGACCAACATGTGGCTCAACTCGACGTCGGGGTATTCGCTGGCTAATTCGGTCATCACTTCGCGCCACAACATGGTGACTTCCAATACGTTGGCCTTATCTACTGAACAGACACGGCCACCGCGTGAGCGGGCCGCTTCAAAGGCCATACGACCGATACGCTTGATCTCAGACTCGCTGTAAACATAGGTATTAAAACCTTCGCGCTCGCCTGCCTCATTAGTGCGGATACCGCGCGGTTGTCCAAAGTAAATGCCACCGGTGAGCTCGCGCACGATCAGGATATCCAAACCCGCAACGATGTCCTCTTTCAAAGACGAAGCCGCTGCCAGTTGTGGGTAGAGGATGGCGGGGCGCAGGTTGCCGAATAATTCCAGCTCTTTTCGCAGGCCCAACAGGCCCTTCTCGGGGCGCAATTCTGGAGGGTTCGTATCCCACTTAGGGCCACCAATGGCGGCAAACAGAACCGCGTCGGCGGCTTTGGCCTTGGCTAAACTCTCCTCCGGCAATGGGCTACCGACCGCGTCGATCGCCACGCCGCCTACCAGCGCCTCGTCGTATTCAAAATCGAGTTCGAATTGCTTCTCGATCACGTCCATCACTTTGATGGTTTCGCGCATGATTTCGGGGCCGATGCCGTCGCCCGATACCAATAAAATTGTTTTGCTCATCGTAGTTCCTTACTTAATACTGTCGAACAGCCATGGCGAGGCCGCGCGCCACTTCTCTTCGTAGGCACGGATCGCATCAGCGTTACTCAGGGTGATACCGATATCGTCTAAACCGTTCAGCAGACGGTGTTTGCGGTTGGCATCGATATCGAAGTCGTAGCGCTCGCCCTCGGGGGTTAGCACTTGCTGCGCCTCAAGGTCGATCGTCAATTGGTAGCCTTCGTTGGCCGCTACGCGATCAAACAGCGCGTCCACTACCGCTTCGTCTAACACCACAGGCAACAAACCGTTGTTGAAACAGTTGTTAAAGAAGATGTCGGCAAAACTCGGCGCGATCACCGCGCGGATGCCGTAGTCATCCAGCGCCCAAGGGGCGTGCTCGCGGCTCGAGCCACAGCCAAAGTTCTTGCGTGCCAACATAATAGTGGCACCGGCATAGCGGGCTTGGTTCAAGACGAAGTCTTTATTCAACGGGCGGTTGCTGCAATCTTGACCGGGCTCCCCCTTGTCGAGGTAGCGCAACTCGTCGAACAAATTGGGGCCAAAACCACTGCGACGGATCGACTTCAAAAATTGTTTAGGAATAATCATGTCGGTATCAACGTTGGCGCGGTCGATTGGGACAACGATACCCTGCTCTACATTAAATGCTTTCATGGCGCGCTCCTTACAGCTTGCTAACGTCGACGAAGCGACCGTGAATAGCCGCGGCGGCGGCCATGGCAGGACTCACCAAGTGAGTGCGTCCACCGAAGCCCTGGCGACCTTCAAAGTTGCGGTTCGATGTCGAGGCGCAGTGCTTGCCGGCGGGCAACACGTCTGAGTTCATACCCAAGCACATCGAACAACTGGGCTCACGCCACTCGATACCCGCGGCGGTAAAGATCTTGTCCAGACCTTCTTGCTCGGCTTGGCGCTTCACCGCACCCGAACCCGGCACCACCATGGCGCGTTGTACGCTGGCGGCTTTCTGCTTGCCAGCCACAATCGCAGCGGCGGCGCGCAGGTCTTCGATACGCGAGTTAGTGCACGAGCCGATAAACACTTCATCAACGGGAATGTCGGTAATGGCGATACCGCCGTTCAGTCCCATGTACTGCAGCGCACGCTCCACACCAGCGCGGGCCGAGGCATCGTTAATATCGGCGGGATTGGGGACACTACCATCGATAGGCGCCACCATTTCGGGCGAGGTGCCCCAGGTCACTTGCGGGCGAATGTCTTCGCCGCGCAGGGTCACCACTGCATCGAAGTGAGCATCGTCATCACTGACCAAATCCGCCCAAGCAGCCACGGCGAGCTCCCACAGATCACCAGCGGGAGCAAATTGACGGCCCTTGACGTAGTCGATGGTCTTGTCGTCTACCGCTACCAAACCGACGCGAGCACCAGCTTCGATCGCCATGTTGCAGACGGTCATGCGGCCTTCCATCGACATGTCGCGGAACACTTGGCCGGCAAATTCGATGGCGTAGCCGGTACCACCGGCGGTGCCGATTTCACCGATAATGGCCAACACTACGTCTTTGGGGGTCACGCCCAAACCCAGTGAGCCGGTGACTTCGACCTTCATATTCTTCATCTTTTTCTGCACCAAGCACTGGGTCGCCAGTACGTGCTCGACTTCCGAAGTGCCAATGCCGTGCGCCAGGGCACCAAAGGCGCCGTGGGTAGCGGTGTGCGAATCGCCGCAAACCAGTGTCATACCGGGCAGCGTGGCGCCGGTTTCTGGGCCCACTACGTGCACAATACCCTGCTGGGCATCGTTGATTTTGAATTCTTTAATTCCGAATTCGTCGCAGTTGTCGTCCAGTGTTTGCACCTGAATGCGCGATACGTCGTCGATAATCGACGCGATACCGCCCGAGCGCTCGGCGACTTCAGAGGGCACGTTATGGTCCGGGGTCGCCAGGTTGGCGTCCACTCGCCAGGGCTTGCGGCCGGCCATGCGCAGACCTTCAAAGGCCTGGGGCGAAGTAACTTCGTGCAACAATTGACGGTCGATGTAAATGAGGGCGCTGCCGTCGTCGCGCTGCTGCACGACGTGAGAGTCCCACAGCTTATCGTAGAGAGTTTTGGCTGACATGGTGATGTCCTGTCGGTTGATCAAAAAACGAGCCGATTCTACGCTTGCGTTAGAGATAAAACAAATTCATAATTTTCATACTTTCGATTCCATTTGGTTATCAATTAGCATGGACACCAGCCAACTCAAGTCTTTCGTCGTGGTCGCCGAACTCGGTTCGTTTTCTGCTGCCGCGGAAAAGCTCCACCTCACCCAACCGGCGATTTCCAAGCGCGTCTCGGCACTCGAAGAATGGCTGGCCTGCCGCCTATTCAACCGCATCGGCAGGCGCGTCACCCTGACCCGCGAGGGGGAAAACCTCCTCCCTAGGGCGCGAGAAATCCTGCTGGCGGTCGAGCAAACCGAACAGGCCATTCGGGTCGGCAGCGACAGTATCGCCGGTCACCTAAACATCATGACGTCGCACCACGTCGGACTACACCGCCTGCCCGACACCCTGAAAGCCTTCATTAATAGCTATCCGGAAGTGAACTTGGACGTTCAGTTTGTCGATTCTGAATACGCCCACCAAGCGGTGCTGCAGGGTGAGATCGAACTGGCCGTGGTTACACTGGCACCGGTGCCCGAACCCAACATCGTCGCGACCCCCATTTGGCGCGACCCGTTGGCCTTCGTGGCGCCGCCGGGGCACCCCCTGCTCAGCGCCAGCAATATCGAGCTTCAAACACTGAGCCAACACCGCGCTGTTCTGCCGGGCTTGTCGACCTATACCGGCCGACTGGTCGCCGACCTGTTTCGACGCCACCACTTGCGCCTAGATGCACGCAACACATCAACCAACTATTTAGAAACCATTAAGATGATGGTATCGATCGGCATGGGCTGGAGCGTGCTGCCGCTGTCGATGGTCGACCATCAAATCGTCGCCCTAGATGTCGCTGAACACGTGCCCGCACGCCAACTCGGCGTGATCCACCATAAGCGCCGCCAACTGAGCAACGCGGCCTGTGCTTTTATCGACAACATCCTTGCTAAAAACGACAATATGACCTGAATCTCCTATGCGAATTAGGGGTTTTCGCGTAAAGTTGCGCCTTTCGAAAATTCTTAGGAGACAGCCATG
This sequence comes from uncultured Pseudomonadales bacterium, assembly GCA_964598145.1. Taxonomy (GTDB): domain Bacteria; phylum Pseudomonadota; class Gammaproteobacteria; order Pseudomonadales; family JAHEIH01; genus JAHEIH01. The sequence goes on along the minus strand of CAZRAM010000006.1, from coordinate 49,309 downwards.
ACTCACATCATCGACGGCAAGGCATTTGCCAATAAATTGTGCGAAGACCTGAAAAGCGAAATCGCGCAGTTAAAAGCCGAACACCAATTCGTGCCCTGCATCGCGGTTGTTCTGGTAGGCGACGATCCAGCTAGCCACGTCTATGTGAGCAACAAAGTTAAGCGCTGTGAAGAGTTGAACATCGAGTCGCGCGAGCACCGCATGGACGACACCACCACCCAAGAAGAGCTGTTGGCGTTGATCGACCAATTGAATGGCGACAGCGGCGTGCACGGTATCCTAGTGCAACTGCCCCTACCCAAGCAAATTGATAGCAAAGCGGTTATCAACGCGATCGATCCTCGCAAAGATGTCGACGGTTTCCACATCGAGAACGCTGGTGCGCTGGCCATTGGCGATAACCAAATCGTGCCTTGCACCCCGCTGGGCTCGATCATGATGCTGCGCGACTACCTCGGCAACATGTCTGGTATGAACGCCGTTGTGGTTGGTCGCTCTAACATCGTGGGTAAGCCTATGGCTCACCTGCTGTTGCAAGAAAACTGCACCGTCACCATCGCTCACTCGCGCACCAAAGATATCGAAGCTGTTTGTCGCGAAGCAGACATTTTGGTGGCCGCGGTTGGTATTCCACACTTCGTAAAAGCCGAGTGGATCAAGCCAGGCGCCACCGTCATCGATGTGGGCATCAACCGCATTCAAGATGGTGAACGCAGCCGTCTAGTCGGCGACGTAGACACCGAAGCCGCCAAAGCTGTAGCCGGTGCCATTACCCCCGTTCCCGGTGGCGTTGGCCCCATGACTATCGCCTGCTTGATGTACAACACCGTCGCTGCCGCCAAAATGCAGGCGGGTATCGCCTAAAAAAAACCCGGCTAACAAGGCCGGGTAATTTAGGGAGATACACTCAAAAGTCACAAAATCATCAGGGGAAATGAATTTTGTTGTGAAGCGAAGCATCGCCTCACAACTATTCTGACCCCCCATATGATGGGTAGTTCAAAAAAAATTCAAAAAAATTAAAATTTTTTTAAACAAAGCTGATTTTCGCCGTGACCACACCCCGCCCAACCATAGATCGACGCTTTTGCACCGCCCCCCTTATGGACTGGAGCGACCGCCACTGCCGTCACTTTTGGCGCACCATCAGCCCCCACACCCACCTCTACACTGAAATGGTCACGACCGGCGCCATTTTGCACGGCGACCGCGCCCGCTTCCTCGCCTTCGATCCCGCTGAGCACACAGTGGCTCTGCAACTGGGTGGCAGCGATCCCGGCGAATTAGCGCAGTGCGCTAAATACGGTGAAACCGCTGGCTTTGATGAAATCAACCTCAATGTAGGCTGCCCGAGCGACCGCGTGCAGAACGGCATGATTGGTGCCATTTTGATGCAACACGCGCCACTGGTAAGGGATTGCATCGCCGCCATGCGCGACGTCTGCGATATCGATGTCACGGTAAAACACCGCATCGGGGTAGACGACATGGAAGACTATCAGGGCCTGCGCGACTTTGTAGGCACCGTGGCAGAGAGCGGCGTCAACACCTTCATCATCCACGCCCGCAAGGCATGGCTGAAAGGCTTGAGCCCGAAGCAAAACCGCGAAGTCCCCCCGCTCAATTACGAACTTGTGTATCAAATTAAGCGCGAGTTCCCCGAGCTTGAGATCATCATCAACGGCGGCATAACCCGCATCGATGATTGTTTACAGCACCTGCAACAGGTCGATGGCGTGATGCTTGGACGCGAGGCCTACCAAAACCCCATGGTACTGGTGGAGGCCGAGCAACGCGTCTTTGGGCAACCCGACTACCACCCCGAACGCCGCGCCATCCTCGAAGCCTTCCTACCCTACGTGAAGCAACAAATGGCGTGTGGCGTCGCGCTCAACCACATTACCCGCCATATATTGGGCCTCTATCATGGCATTCCCGGCGGCAAGGCCTTCCGCCGTTTGCTCTCACAACGCGCCCACTTGCGCGATAGCCATGCCGAACTCATTTTAGAGGCCATCGACGCGGCCGAACTGGCGGCCCAAAGCCCCCGCGCCCTTTCCAGTACTGGCGAAATCTAGAAACATTTCTGGCGCCACGCTGTCCACAGATATATGCTTTGACTATGTCGAGATGGAGAGCGCTATGACATTGTTGCACCGACTCTTAGCGGTAAGTACGTTAACAGGATGGATCCTTACCGCCGACGCGCAACCCCTGCGCCCAGAAGTCGACTACCGCAGCGACTACCTCGTCGACCAGCGCGAACTGTTCACCACCGCCTGGTACGCCGCGCGCCGTGATCAAATCACCCACTCTCAACGCCTCGCCAAACAACTGCGTGACTATCCACTCTATCCAGACTTAGAGGCCGAGTGGCTCGCCTTTCGCCCTCGCGAGGCGCGCCTCGCCGAGGCGATTGCCTTCGTCGCCAAATACCCCAACACCACAGCGGCGCGTACAGTATCGCGCGCCTATATGAAAAAAGCCCTGCAATTGAGCCGCTGGCATTGGTACGAACAATTTGGCGATACTGCGCACATGCCTGTGGAAGCGCGCTGCCGCTATGCACTCACCCTACTCAACACCAAGGCGCGGGCCAGCGAAGGCGAACAACACGGATTGACGCTGTGGCAATACGGCAAATCTCGCCCCAGCCAATGTGACCCGCTGTTCAAGCAACTGAGTAAACGCGGCGTCATCGACGACCAACAAATTCTTAAACGCTTGGAATTGGCCATGCTGGCAGGCCAAAAAAGGTTATCGCAATACCTCATTGGACGTTTAGACACATCGCTGCAAGGCGACGCAAAACTGGTTTGGCGCTATCGCTTCGATCGCAACAATAGCCTCAGCGACCAGACTCTGACCTCTATGGCGGGGCAGGCACTGTTGCGCGGGATCTTTAAGCATATGGCGCGTGATGACAGCCGCGCGGCCGCGGCGCGCTACCTCGAGTTAGTCGACGCCGAGTTGATCAACGATCGCGATGACATTCGTCGCGACATCGCCCGCTATGTCTTCCTAAGCGAACGCGCCGACAGCCATTTACTGCTCAGCAAGCTGAACCCCTCGCACCTAGACGAGGACATCAGCGACTGGGTGCTGCGCGCCGCAGTGCGCGAACAAGATTGGCTGAGCATCGCCGACCTCACTAATGCCATGGTCGCCGCACACGGCATCGAATCACTGACCGACCGCCAACGCTATTGGCGCGCCCATGCCAGCCTCGAGCTAGGTGACCCCGCCAGTGCCCAACAACAGTGGCAAGCACTGGCAGAGGAGCGCAGCTTTTACGGCTTCATGAGTGCGGATCTCACCGGGCTTGAGTACAGCCTCAACCACCAAGCCATCGATGTGGATGAAATTGAACTGCAAGAACTGGCCAAGCGCCAGGGCATGCGCCGTTTGCGCGAATGGTTATTGATGGGCGAAGTTCATAAAGCCAACCTAGAGTGGGCCCTCCTGAAAAGTGTACTTAGCCAGAGAGAACTGTTGACCGCCGCGCGCTTAGCGGTGCATTGGCAAGAGCCCAACTTGGCCATCCAAGCGAGCATTGCCGCGCGCTATTGGAACGACATCGAGCTGCGTTTCCCGCTCAATTTCCGCGATGAAATCGACGATGCCACCGCGCAGGTGGGGATCGACAACAGTCTAGTGATGAGCCTCACGAGGCAGGAGAGCGCCTTCAATGAGAAAGCGAGTTCACCGGTAGGCGCACTCGGCCTAATGCAATTAATGCCCAGTACAGCACGCCAAATCGCCAAGACGCTGGGGCTAAAGGTCTCCAAATCGAAGTTGCTAGACGGCGAAACCAATATCACCCTGGGAACCCACTATTTAGAATCGCTGCTGGAACGCTACAGCGGCAATACGATTCTCGCTACGGCGGCCTACAATGCTGGACCCTACCGCGTTGATCGCTGGCTGGAAGAAGCGCAAAACTGCCAGCGAGTTGACACCTGGATAGAGAGCATCCCCTACAACGAGACGCGCCACTATGTGCAAAACATTCTGACTTATCGCGTTATTTATGACACCTTGATGGGGCGTCCCGCTCGACTCATGCGGCCGAGCGAAACGATGTTGGGCGCGGCCCCGGTATGGGCCGCCAGCGATAGCGAAGCTAGCGAGAAAACAAGCCTTTAAGGAGTTTCTTCTTATCCTCGTCTTTGAGGTTTTTGTCGATCACTTTGTCGAGCTCTTCCTGCAACTTCTGCTTGCCTTCCTGCTTCACCTCTTCCACCTTGGCCTTGCTCTTTTCTTTCAAGGCACTGGAAAGCTTAGGAGAAACTTTCACGTCAGCCCATGGCCCTTTCACCGACACCGGTATAGCCAAGCCTGATTCATCACCAGCAGCTCCTTGACCGACGCTACTGGCCACCAAACGACTAGTTAACAAGTAGTCTACGCCTTGCTGAGGAAGATCCACCGTACCCTCACCGGTCACCCGCAGTAGTGGACTCAGCAACTGCGTGTCGCGACTGCTCAGCACACCACTGGCGATATCAAAACTGGCCGACATCGACGAGAAGTCAGTCTTTTCCGCCGCGGCAAAATTCTGATCCAAGCTAACCGAGGCAAAATCGCCCTTGATGGCACTTTGGGCACTTTTCAGGATGGCCGCTAGGTTAAAACCCAGCACCGCGCCATCGGCCAAGGACACGCTCGCCTTGCCACCAAGCGACTGCATGATGGCACGCATCGAGTTGAGTTTGGCGTTGATGGAAAAGTTGACGTCGCCGCTTCCTAGCAACTTATCAATGTCTACCAAGTCCTTTAGCAGAGGCTGGATATCGATGCCGCGAAGATCAAAATTGGAACGCGTAGTGGATTGATTGGCATCGATGCGGAAAACCCCGCTACCCTCACCTCCGTAGGCGGCAAACTTACTGACATCCATGGTCAAGTTACCACCGCGAAGGACAACACCGGTCTGCAGCTCCCCGGTGTTAACCCACGGGGTGGCTAGAGAGTTCATACTGACCTGTAGATCGACATCTGGTCCGATCAGGCCCGTTAAATCAATGGGGTCATCGCTCCATCCCGTTGCCGTACTCGTTTCGTTATTGGCGGAAGGGGCACTCGACTCACCACCAAGCAAGTCCACCAAATCAACATCACCCAGCGCCAGCTTGCCGCTAATGCGCTGCCCCATGTCGATCACATCGCCCTCGAAGTCGACACGATTTTTGTAGCCTTCAAACAATAGCGCTACACGGGTAGATTGTCCGGCAAGTAAGCGACGCACATTATTCATTTTTATGCTCGCAGACAGTGCCTCTCCCAACATGGTGAGCTTGCCATCGATAGCGAGCTCGCTATCGAGGGAATCCATATCCAGCGCGACGTTGATATCTTCGATTCGCATAGCACTCTTGGTGGCGGCATTCACTATCACCACCCGCGCATTATTCAGTGCCACGTTGTTAAGCGCGACATCCACCTTTTCTGGAATCGCCACCGTACCATTACCGCTAGAAGACTGACCACCACTCGTCATGGCCCAATTGACCTCGCCCGACTCATTGGTAATCAAGTGCAGCGTTAAATCTGACAATGCAAAGCGATTAACAGCCAGCTCCCCCTGCCAAACACTCGACCACGCAACATCAATATCGATACTGCCGATATTGACCAAGTCCTGCTTGAAGCCAGCCGGGCTTGCCAGGGCAACACTGTTTAGGGAGACCACTAAGTTAGGGAATACACTCACGGAGGGATCCGCTAGTCGTAACTCACGACCCAGTGTTGATTTAACTTCTCTCTGCACCTCCTGAACCAATCGGTCTAGGGGCAATAACATGGGAACTGCCACCACGGCGGCAACCACGAGGACCACAAGGGTCGCAAAAAAACCAATCACCACTTTCATGCCTTATCTCCTTGGCGTCATTTCGCGAGTATTTGAAGTGAACTGTTGCATAGCTTACAAGCAATAGGTCAAAATTGGGGTCTTTGCCACCTCGACGACGGATTATCATGAATAAATTAGAGCAGCTAAGACAGTACACCCAAGTTGTTGCCGACACCGGCGATATCGGTGCCATCGAAACTTACAAACCAGTCGATGCGACCACCAACCCATCACTGATCTATAAGGCTGCGCAACTGGATCGCTACCAACCGTTGCTGCAGGACAGTATGGCCTTTGCAAAACAGTTCAGCGGTCGTCAAGAACAGCTCGACGCCTGCGCGGATCACCTTGCGGTGTCGATTGGCGCTCAGATTCTCGACATCATCCCCGGCCGCATGTCGACAGAGGTCGATGCCCGCCTTTCATTTGACACCGCGGCGACCGTAGAGCGCGCCAAACGCCTGATGGGCATGTACAACGAGCGCGGTATCAGCAACGACCGCGTACTGATCAAAATCGCCTCGACCTGGGAAGGCATCCGCGCCGGTGAAATCCTCGAGAAAGAAGGCATCCAGTGCAACCTGACGCTATTGTTTGGCTTTGCCCAAGCGCAAGCCTGTGCCGATGCCGGTGTATTCCTGATTTCCCCCTTTGTTGGCCGTATCCTCGATTGGTACAAGGCCAATACCGACCTCGTCGTTAACACCCCCTTTGACGACCCAGGTGTTCAGTCGGTTACCCGTATTTACAACTACTACAAACAACATGGCTATAACACTGTGGTCATGGGCGCTAGCTTCCGCAACATTGGCGAAATCGAAGCCCTGGCAGGCTGCGACCGCCTCACCATCAGCCCGCAATTGCTGGGTGAACTGCAAGCCAGCGATGGCGAACTTCCACGCCACCTGCAACCCAATGCCAGCAGTGAAGACGCTAAGCAGATTCTCAGCGAGGGCGACTTCCGCTGGGCGATGAACGAAGATGCCATGAGCACCGAAAAATTGGCGGAAGGCATTCGCAACTTCACTGCCGATCTGCGCAAACTGGAAGACTTACTCGCCGCGCAATGATCGCCAAACTTAAACAACTGCTAGCCGATTTCAACGCCGCTGCGCCCGAGCAGCGGCAACACACCATTGAGTTGGCTGCCGCCTGTGTGCTGGTTGAACTTAGCCGTGCCGATATGGACAGCAGCGCCGAGGAGCGAATTAAGATCAACGCGGCCTTAGCAGATATGTTTAGTCTGTCATCGAGTGATATAGCTGAATTGATGGCCGAAGCCGATAGCAATGCCGATTTGGCCACCAGCACCTACGAATTTACCTCTGTCATCAAAGATCACTTCGACGATTCTCAGCGCGTTGAACTGTTGGTAGCACTGTGGCGCGTTGCCTATGCCGACGGGGTTTTGGACAAGTATGAAGAGCACTTTATCCGCAAGGTGAGTGATTTATTGTACGTGAGCCACAGCGACTTTATTCGCGCTAAACACCGCGCTCAATCCGAGGGGCATTGACTCTCTAGGACTTCGATAAGGTCGCGGAACTTGGCGGTATTATCATCGTTCATACCCATCAAAATCCGGTGGGCTTCCACTACCTTCTTACACACTTCACCCTCGCTCAAATTGACCTGAGGAAGGGTTTCTACAGCCGTCTCTTCGGCCGGTGAATAAGGCCGAATATCAAACACGGCATCAAAGCCCATACTGTCGAGGATACGGGTAATACTGGCGTTACTAGAAAAGATCACTGGCTTTAAGTCGAAGCGCTGCTGCGCTTGAATGGCCAGTTTTGCTAACAGGCCAAGGCTGGTACTGTCGATACCCTCGGCGTGGCAAAGATCGATATTCACCGAAGCAAAGTTGGGGTCGCCAAACATTTTATCGAGAAAGTCGTCAAAGGTGGCGCACAAGGTCACGCGCACATCTCCTACCAAACGCAGCAAGTAGGCACCGTTTTGGTGGGCGGCTTGGATTTGCCCCTGAATCATTGGCGCGTTACTCGCAGCAAGGCCACGTCATCGGGAAGATCCTCGATTTTGGCGATTTTGAAGCGTTCGATGACATCATCTGCCGTCACCCCAACACCTTCCATGCGACTGAATTTCAATAGCTGTTGCTCCTTCTCCGGCACACTTTGCGCCTTGAGAAGTTCGAGGATACCATCAGAATAGAGATAAATGGAGAACTGATCGGGCAAATCGACGCATTGCTGCTCATAATGGGGGTTGTTAAACAGCCCCACCGGCATGCCTTTGCCCTCAAGATAGTGGGCTTCGTCGCCTGTGCTCAACACCGGTAGCGGCAGGTGCCCCGCCACGCTATAGCAGAGTGAATTAGCCGTTAAATCCAACAAACCAACCACCATCGTGACGTGCTTACCGGTGGCTGTCTGCAGCAATTCACTATTCATGTGGTGCAGGGTATCCACCGGTGACAACAACAGATCGCTCTGCCCCTTGCCAAAATCGCTGCGCAGGCGAGCTACCAAATTTTTTAGCATGACCGTGACAAACGCCGACGCTGCGCCGTGACCCGAAACATCACCCAGGAAAAACACCACATAGTCGCGCTCATCGCGGGTGATCGTGCAGTAGTCTACAAAATCACCGCTCAGGTACAGGGAAGGCAAAATGGCGTGACTGAACGTGTATACCCCCACCTCAACAGGTGTGGTGGGCAAAATTTTCATCTGTACGTGGCGACCTGCTTGCTGGTCGGTCTCCAAGGCGCGCAAATACTCGCGCATTTCACGGTTAGCCTGTTCCAACTCTTGGCGGTAGCGTTCGTTTTCCTTGCGCAAATTGGCCTGCTCTAAGCAGCGCTGCACAGCGAGATCGAGCACTTCCATATCGATTATCGGTTTAATTAAGTAGTCGGCCGCGCCAAAGCGCAGCGCTTCAACCACGTCGGAGACGCTACACGCCCCAGAGAGGAAAATGAGCGGCGTGGACACCTTGCGCTCAGACAGCGTCCGCAGCACACTCAAGCCATCCATTTCTGGCATGCGCAGATCGCAAATAATCAAATCAGGAGAGACTTTGTCATAAAGATTGAGGCCGCTGCGACCATCGCTGGCTACATGGACTTCGTATCCGCTATCCGATAGGTAATCAGCCACGCTCTGTCTGACGAGGGCGTCATCGTCAATGATCAAAATATTGATTTCGTGCTGGGTAATTTGATCATCGTCCATGATTGCTATCACCCCGTGGGCTAAAAGTCGTCGAAACCAAACTCGTCGACTTCGACTTCGCCGTCGGCGATTTCATAGTCGCGAGATTGTATATATGCATCGCGCATGAAGATGTAGCGATCGCCCATCATCAATTCGTCAGCGGTGAGGAAGCTGGCGCGCAGGTCGAGAATCTCTAGGGCGCGCAGTGAATTACGCGTTTCAATATTATCAATATGACTCATCACGTCGGTACCCCAGTCACCCACCATGGCGCCCGTATCGCGCACAGTTGAGGGCCCTAAGAAAGGCAGCACCACATAAGGACCAGCCGGGGCACCCCAGACCGCGAGGGTCTGACCAAAATCTTCGTCGTGCGCTTCAAGGCCAAACTCGGTAGCGACATCGACGGTACCCGCCAAGCCAAGGGTGGTATTGATAACAAATCGGCCAGTCGCGCTCGCCGCTCGAGATACTTTGCCTTGCAGCAAATCGTTGCCGATGGTGGGGATCTCACCTATGTTATTGAAGAAGTTACCGACGCCCGACTTCACAAATTGAGGGGTAAAGGTGTCATAGACCTTGGCCGCAGGCCGAAAGATATAGCCATCGAACCAATCATTGAAAGCAAATACCTTGCGGTTGAAGTCTTCCCATGGATCGACATCATTCTCAAGCAAGGCCTCATCCCACGCCGCATCCTGCGCTTGCACCGGAAGTGCAATCACAAAACTCACTAAGAAGATGGTTAGGGCTCTTTTAAACAAAAAATGTCTCTCTTGGCCAATGCCGAATTGAGGGGGGATTTTAATGCACCTGCTCCCATTGGTACAGAATAGATAGGTCACATTTACCGTGTTTGTTGAATATAGGACAGTGTTGGCGGAATATCCCCCATTTATGCCTTATTTATCACGTCGCGTTGCGCCGCCATGCGCTTCAGCGACACAGGCTGATCGGTACCGAGTTGCTGCGCAAAAATCGACACCCGCAGCTCCTCCATCATCCAACGATATTTTATAAATTCGCTATTCCAACGCGACACCTTGTGATCCCCCGCCAATACCTTTTGAATGGTCGTCCAATGATCGGCGTAATCGGCCATTTGAATCTTGTCGCGTTGAAAACCGCCCGCCAGTTTCTCCTGCCTAGATAAAATGGCTTTCAAGTAACGCGGATAATGGCGCAACTGTGGGTAGGAGGTATGGCGCAGAAAACCGGGTTCAAACAAATGCTCTAGCTGGCTTTTGATGTCGCCAAACGCATACAGAAAAGCCGGCGACACCTTGCCCTTGAGACTACTTAGGATTTGTTGATACAGCGGTGCGATATTGCCCAGCTGGGTCTGGTAGTCCTGCGCCACACTGATCAAGTCCCCCGCGCGCTGTTCGATACATTCGGCAAAAGCCTGCTCGCTGCGCGGCAAGTCATCGCCAGGCAAAAACACACTGTCAAACGCGGCGTAAACCAAGTCCATCAGCAGCTGCTCATGCTTGACCTTGAGTGCCGCACAAAACAGCGTCCACTTGTTACCACTCAGCAATTCCTTGCGCAGGTAGCGCACCTTGTCTGGCAGCGCCAACATCAGCAGGCGAATCACCCCTTCGCGGCTGGCACGCAGGGCGCGATCACTGTTTTCAAACAGCACTAAATCGACGCTTTCACCCTGATCCACCAAGGCAGGAAAACCGCGCAACTCAATACCGCCACGAATAAAACTGTGACTTACTGGCAATTCGCCAAAATCCCATTGCGTAATACCACGGCGGCCGTATTCATCACCGCCCTCCTCGCCCAAGGCCTGCTCGGCGAGGGAGGCATAACGATCGATAAGCGACGCTAAATCGTTGCCGCTATCGATACCCTGACCGTCGCTATCGAGAATGGCAAAGTGACAGCGATAAAAATTATCGAGGGCATCCGCCTGCCATTCGCTATCTTTAATGGTAATACCCGACACCCGCTTCATGGCGTGCGCCAGCGCCGGTAGCAGTGGCACATCGTCGCGCTTTAACTCCAACATGGCCTTATCCACTGTATCGGGAACAGGCACAAACTGCTTGCGCACCGTCTTCGGAAGCGCTTTGACCAACTCGACGCATTTGTCGCGCAACATACCCGGCACCAACCATTCAAACAAATGCACAGGCACTTGATTCAACAGGGCCACGGGTAACAACACCGTGACGCCATCTTCGGGGTGGCCAGGATCAAACCGATAGCGCAGGCTAAAGCGAATACCACGCCACTCGATGTGGTCTGGAAACTGGGCGTCCATATCGCCGTCGATGCTACGCATCGCCACATCGGACAAACTGGCGTACAAGAGTTTCGGGTTATCGTGTTCGGCCTGCTTGCGCCAGTGCTCAAAGGCTTTCAAATTGACCACATGCTCAGGCACACGGGCGCGATAAAAGCGGTACAGTGACTCTTGATCGGGGACCAGGTCGCGGCGCCGCGACTTGGACTCCATGTCTTCCAATTCAGCCAACAAACTCATGTTGTGCTTGAAAAAGCCGCCATTGCCTTTGTAATTGCCCTCGGCAAGACAAGAGCGGACTAATATATCGTTAGACACCACGGGATCAATGGGGCCATAGTTCACACGCTGGCGCTCTTGCAGCACCAAACCAAACAAACTACTGCGCATATACGCCACCACTTGGCCACGCTGGCGCGACCAATGGGGCTCAAAATAGTGTTTTTGAATCAAGTCGCCGGCCGCTTCAATCACCCACTCAGGCTCTACCTTGGCAACCACGCGGGCAAACAGCTGCGAGGTTTCCACCAACTCGGCAGCGATGACCCATTTGGGGGGCTTCTTAGCCAGGTAGGAACCGGGGAAAATGCGGAATTTGCGGTTGCGTGCACCGCTGAAGACCTTGCCCTCGCCCTGCATACCGACATGGCTCAACAGTCCCGGCAACAGGGCGCGAGTGATCGCTTCGGCACTGGCCGGTGTTTTATTTTCAGAAGCAGCCAGCCCCTTAAGGGCCAAACGTAACTGCATGTGAATATCGCGCCACTCACGCAGACGCATGAAAGACAAAAATTCTTTCTGGCAGGTCTTGCGCCACTGGTTTTGTGTCAGTGCTTGGCGCTGTTCCTCGGCGTAATCCCACAACTTCAAATAGCTGACAAAATCTGAATCGAGATCTATGAAACGGCGGTGCATCTGATCGGCGGCCTGCTGCTTTTCAGCGGGGCGCTCGCGCGGGTCTTGGATGCTCAACGCACTGGCGATGATGGTGACTTCGCGCAGGGCACCGTGCTGAATACCTGCCAGCACCATGCGTGCCAAGCGGGGATCGACCGGCAACTGCGCCAACTGTCGACCGATATCGGTCAACTGTCGCTGTTTATCAACCGCGCCCAACTCTTCGAGTAACTTAAATCCGTCGCCAATTTGACGCGAGTCCGGCGGCTCGACAAAGGGGAAGCGTGCGACATCGCCCAAGCGCAATGACAGCATTTGCAAGATGACAGACGCCAAGTTAGTACGCAGGATCTCGGGGTCGGTAAACTCGGGACGGCCCTCGAAATCGCTCTCTTCATAGAGCCGGATACAGATACCCGGGCCTAGACGTCCACAGCGGCCCTTACGTTGATTGGCGCTGGCCTGAGAAATGGCTTCGATCGGTAGGCGTTGTACTTTTGTGCGCACGCTGTAGCGCGAAATGCGCGCTGTACCGGTATCGATCACATAGCGGATGCCAGGGACGGTGAGCGAGGTCTCAGCCACGTTGGTGGCCAACACCACGCGGCGACCTCGACCACTGCGATTGAACACGCGCTGCTGCTCGGCGTGGCTCAAACGAGCATAGAGGGGTAGGATCTCGGTGTCTCGCAGCTGTGCCTTGCGCAACGCTAGCGCCGTTTCGCGAATGTCTCGCTCACCACTCAAAAACACCAACACATCGCCATTGGCGTATGACGTATGTTGCTTTTCCCAAGCGGCGAATTCATCCAGACAGCGCAGCACCTGCTGCGGTGTCTCGTCCTCTGCCTGCGGCGGGCGATACCACACATCAACTGGGTAGGTTCGGCCCGATACTTCGATAATCGGGGCGTTGCCAAAATGCTTTGCAAAGCGCGCCACATCAATGGTGGCAGAGGTAATGATCAATTTGAGATCTGGGCGTCGTTGCAAGAGTTGCTTTAGGTAACCCAGCAAGAAGTCGATGTTGAGGCTGCGCTCGTGGGCCTCGTCGATAATGATGGTGTCGTATTGGAGTAAATCTCGATCGTGCTGGGTCTGTGCCAACAAAATACCATCGGTCATCAGTTTAATGAGGCTGTGCTCGCTCGACTGATCACTGAAACGTACCTGATAACCGACCTGCTCACCCAGTGAGCAACCCAGTTCTTCGGCCAGACGACTAGCGACCGAACTAGCCGCCAAGCGGCGCGGTTGAGTGTGCGCAATAGTGCCTAGGATACCCCGCCCTGCCTCGAGACACATCTTGGGGAGCTGGGTGGTTTTACCAGAGCCGGTATCCCCCGCCACAACCACCACTTGGTGCTTGGCAATAGTCGCGACGATGTCATCGCGCCGCTCGGCCACCGGCAAATCGGGATAGTTAATGGTGGGCAAGGCCTCACGTCGCCGCGCTATGCGCGCCTTGGATGCCTCTTGCAAATCCGCCAGTTGTTGTAGGGCAACATCGACCGGTTGTTTTCTTTCGCGACGGCGCCGGATAGTGGATACCAGCCGCATCGCGGTCGCGCGGTCGGCCCCATAGAGAGAAGCCAACGCCTCGCGCCACACGGGTTGGCTAAATTCATCGCTGGGGTTGGGGCGCCGCGCTTGCTTTGAGCGGGTGGGTTTCATTGACGTGACAGAATCAACGCTTACTCAGCGGCCTCTTCAACGGCATCAGTACGCTTGAATTGGCTTGGGTCTACAAACATTAAATTCATGCGCAGGCGGCCGGGCGCAGGTTGAAAGATGCTCATGAACATCACGTTAAGCTGGCCATCGGATACTACCGCACCAGGAATATTGAACAGCGTTTCACTTTGCGATTCGTTGAACATTAACGGTAGATCTTCATCGCGCTTACATACGTCAATGGCATTGGCCATCCACGCGCTGAGAGCGTTGCGAAAAACACCAAATTTTAACTCGCCGACAAACTCTTCAGCGTTGAGAAACACTTCTGTGTCGAGGGTATTGCCACTTTCTAATTTGAGACGAACAAGGCCCACCACACGCTTGTCGACCAAACTGGCGTAAATCTTTTTAGCCTGGGTACGATTGGCATCCACGATAGTGCGGTGCAGCAAATTGATCATTGCTGTTAATAGATGCTTAGTATCTAGGGTACTATTGTCGACGTTGGCCATGTTTACCTCGAAGTTATCTTGAGTAGGCAAGTCTACCGAGCGCAAAAAAAATGTCCATGCCTGGTTGGCGAAAATCACAAGCCATCGGCGCTGGGGTATAATGATTGTTTTTTGCTATCGAGCCCTATGAGCCAACTAGAGACCGCCAAATTACTGTGGAGCGAAAACGCCGCACCGATGTCGAGCGATTACGGCGACGTCTACTTTTCGATCGATGACGGGCTGCGCGAGAGCGAATATGTATTCCTCGACCACAACCGCCTCGCCGAGCGTTTTGCCGCGCTAGATAATCATCCCAGCAGCCTTTTTACCATTATCGAGACAGGCTTTGGTACAGGCCTCAACTTCTCGCTGACGCTGGAGCTGTGGCAACGCTGCGCACCTGCACAGGCCAGACTGCGCTATATATCCATCGAAAAACACCCACTGACCCTAGACGACCTGCGCCGTGCACGCCAACATTGGCCAAGCCTTAACGACGTCACTGAACAGTGGCTTGCGGTCTACCCGCCGCTGTTTCCAGGTCGCCACATCTGCCCCGTCGGCCACAACGTTGAATTGTGGCTGGCGCTGCAAGACGTCAGTGAGGCACTTGACGAACTGCACAGCAGCCTACACCCACTCCACAGGCAGTCCCAGATCGTGGCCGACGCGTGGTTTTTAGATGGTTTCGCCCCCAGTAAAAATCCCGCCATGTGGCAAGCGGCGCTTTTTCAGGCCATGGCAGAATTGAGTGGTCCAGGGACGAGCTTCGCCACCTTTACCGCCGCCGGCATCGTTAAACGCGGTCTCGCAGAAGTAGGTTTTGTGGTCAACAAAGTGGCTGGTTTTGGCCGCAAGCGAGACATGCTGTGCGGCCATTTCGAGCCAAAACATCCATCAGCATCACCACCAACACCAAGGGGCCACAACGCGCCTTGGTATTTACCCGCCCAAAGAGCACGCGCCACCTCGGTAGCCATTTTAGGGGCCGGTGTCGCCGCTGCCACGTTAGCCAACGCCCTCGCCGTGCGCGGACGCAAGGTGAGCGTGTTTGAAAAAGCGAGCGAGATTGCGCAAAACGGCTCTGGTAACAAGCAAGGCGTGATCTACGCCAAACTATCGCACCGCGATGAACTCTCCGCCCGCTTTGTCACCAGTGCCTTACACTACGCCCACCACTACTACGTGCATTGGTTTAAGGACGGCGCCCTCGTCCCCGGTCGCGATGGCGACATGTGCGGGGTGGCGCATCTGCAAGATGGCGACAGCAAGGCCATGCAGGAAACCTTTGCCGCCAGTCCGACATTTGTTTCTTTCCACAGCGTGGACGAAGCGAGTCAACAGGTTGGGGTTCCCTTAAGCAAACCCGCCATGTTGGTGCACGCCGGCGGCTGGCTTCACCCGAGAGCATTTTGCCAAGCGGCCTTCGCCCACCCCAACATTGAGCTGCACCTCAGTTGCAATACTCCTCAACCAATCAAAACGGAGGCGGGCTGGGAGATCGCAGGCCAGACGTTTGACGCGGTGGTGGTTGCCACCGGCAGTCAACTGGATGGCATGGTCGATTACCTCCCCATTAAACCCATTCGCGGACAAGTCAGCCATATCCAAAGCAATGGGGCATTAACAACATTGGCGATGGCATTGTGCGACAAAGGCTATATTGCCCCAGCGATGGCGGGCCAGCACTGTATTGGCGCCAGCTTTAATCTAGGGCTGAATGATCTGACGCTGCGTCAACAAGACCACCGCGACAACCTCGACAATTTGGCTCAGGCGATTGTTGGGCTCGCCCCAGCCCTGCCCGGTGAAGCCAATATAGATGGGCGCGCCGCCTTCCGCGGCACCAGCCCAGACTACTTACCACTGGTCGGTGGCGTGGTCGACCCAGCGCGTTTTTGTGAAAACTTTGCCGTGCTTGGCAAGGATGCCACGCGAGAAGTAGCGGAAAGCTACAGCTACCACGACGGGCTTTTTTGCCTGCTCGGGCTAGGGTCCAAAGGCCTCACCTACGCACCGCTTTGCGCCGAACATTTAGCCAGCCAGATCTGTGGCGAGACCTCGCCACTACCGCTTAGCCAACAACTGGCACTCAACCCAAATCGGTTCCTGTTGCGCGCCATCATTAAAAATAAAGCGCAGAAATTTTGACCCCTTCCAATTGCTGACTTATTTTTTTAGCATGCATGTTAAGGAGATAAGCCATGTACGTTCGCAACCAACGCAACGATTTTGACGCTGACCCTGTTCGCAACTATTACGAAACGCTTGTCGTAGAAATGCTAGTTGACCATACCAGCGATGATCTCGATGCAGACACCCTCGCAGATATTGCCTGTGTAGCGCTGAATAACTTACCTCCAAAGTACTACCGACACGATGTCGATTTAGCTTACTTTAAAACCTTAGAGGAGTCGGAAGAGATGCGTGAACGCGTCCGGCAAGCATTGGGCGACGCCGAGACTTTCGTTCGCGAACATCGACGATAAACACTATGAAAATAACAACACTCGTTTCCAGTATCATCATCACCGCCGCCCTGGCAGGTCAGGCTTTGGCGCAAGAAGCGCCCAATGTCTATCCAAAATACGATTTAACGCGCCCCATACCTAACGCTTGCTACACGCAGGGCCTCAGCCTTGATGAACACGCTATTTGGTTGAGCTGCGGCCAGTACCGCCGCTCCAAGATCTACAAATTGCGCGACAGCGATTGGGAGGTTATTACCCAGGAATCTCTACCAGGGGAGTGGTTCGCCGAGGGGGTTGTCGCCAACGGTCAGGAATTAATTCTTCTGACCTGGAAAAACGAGTTGGTGGCGCGCATCAATAAACTCAATCTGCGCACCATCAAAACCCAGCCTTTCCCCGGTGAAGCCTGGGGCTTGACCAATACCCCGGATGGCAACTTGCTAATTAGCAATGGTAGCGCGGTATTGCGTTGGTTAGACCCCGACGACTTGAGCGAACAACGCCAACTAGTGGTCAGCGACGGCGATCGTAAAGTCGCCAATTTGAATGAACTGGAATGGGTCGGAGACAAGATCTGGGCCAACGTGTGGCAAAGCGATCGTATCGCCATTATTAATCCCGAGGACGGTCACGTTGAAACCTGGCTGGATGTCGCAGAGATCAGCCAAGGCGAACACTCTGGCGGCGGCGAGGTGCTTAACGGCATTCTCTATGTCCCCGATGAAGACGCGGTGTATATCACCGGTAAATGGTGGCACTACGCCTACCGCCTGCCGCTGAATCAATTTTAATCTAACCCCTTTCAATCTTGATGACGAGGCCCCATTACATGGCTAGAGAATGCCACGGGGCCTTGCTACAATGCCTGGCTTGACACAAGGAAAAGCCTTAATGAACTGCAGCGTGAACACCCAATTCGAACTGGTACGCCAGAGTACCGTCGACAATCTAGCCATCACCGTCGAACACTATCGCCACCGCACCACCGGTGCCGACCACTACCACTTCGCTAGCGACAGTGACGAAAACGTGTTTTTGGTGGCGCTGCGCACCCTGCCAAAAGACTCCACTGGCGTGGCTCACATCCTCGAGCACACCGTGCTGTGTGGCAGCGAAAAATACCCCGTACGCGACCCCTTCTTCATGATGATTCGTCGCTCGCTCAACACCTTTATGAACGCCTTTACCAGCAGCGACTGGACGGCCTACCCCTTTGCCAGTCAAAACCGCAAAGACTTCAACAACCTGCTAGATGTGTATCTAGATTCGGTGTTTTTCTCACGCCTACACGAGCTAGACTTCGCGCAAGAAGGCCACCGGGTAGAATTCTCTGATACCGACAACCCCGACAGCGACTTGGTGTTCAAAGGGGTGGTCTACAACGAGATGAAGGGCGCCATGAGTTCGGTCAGCTCGATTCTTTGGCACACCATGTGCGAAGAATTGTTTAGCGAGACCACCTACCACTACAACAGCGGTGGCGAACCGGCCGACATCCCCAATTTGAGCTACGAACAACTGCTCGACTTCTACCGCAGCCACTACCACCCCAGCAACGCTATATTCATGACCTTTGGCAATATTGCTGCGGCTGAACACCACAGCAAATTTGAAGCACAGGTACTGCACCGCTTCCCAGCCCAAAGTACACGCTTTTCGGTCGATGACGAGCCACGCTTGATCGCTCCCAAGCGCGTTACCCACAGCTATGCGGTTGAACAAGACGAAGATGGCGACCTGGCGAACAAGAGTCACGTAGTGATCGGTTGGCTGTTGGGCAAGAGTGCTGAATTGGAAGATCTGTTCACGGCAAACTTGTTGTCCAGCGTGCTGTTGGACAACTCGGGTTCCCCACTACAACACGCGCTGGAAAGCAGCAAACTGGGCAACGCCCCCTCACCGCTTTGCGGCCTTGAAGATTCCAATCGCGAATTGATCTTTGTGTGTGGCTTAGAAGGCTGCAAGGCAGAGGACAGCGACGCCATCGAGTCGATGATTCTGCAAGTACTGGAAGACGTTGCCGAAAATGGCGTCCCACAGGAGCACGTCGAAGCCGTGCTGCACCAACTAGAACTTCACCAGCGCGAAATTGGTGGCGACGGCTACCCCTATGGTCTGCAAATCATGCTGC
The DNA here is from genome assembly GCA_964598145.1 of uncultured Pseudomonadales bacterium. Taxonomy (GTDB): domain Bacteria; phylum Pseudomonadota; class Gammaproteobacteria; order Pseudomonadales; family JAHEIH01; genus JAHEIH01. The sequence goes on along the minus strand of CAZRAM010000006.1, from coordinate 30,349 downwards.
AGACCCTGACCGCCGCCACCCACGATGGCGACATCATGGCGGTGTTGGATATCGAAGAGACACTCGCCAAGTTGCGCGAAGACATCAAAGATCCCGAGTACATTAAATCCCTGGCACGTCGCCTTCTGCTAGACAACAATCACCGTGTGCGCCTGACACTGGTGCCCGACACCGAATTGGCGAGCGCCAAAGAGCACGCCGAGGCCGAGCGCTTAGCGGCATTGAAGAGCCAGTTGAGCGACGCCGACAAAAGCGCCATCATCGACAAGAGCCACGCCTTAAAAGAACGCCAGGAAAGCGTCGATGACGACAGTATTCTGCCCAAGGTCACCCTAGAGGATATCCCGGCAGATATTCGCATCATCAATGGTGATGTGGTGGGCAGCAGCGCCCTTCCCATCCATGTCTACGACGCAGGTACCAACGGCCTGTGTTACCAACAACTGGTGGTACCACTGCCTGCATTGAACGATGACGAACTGGCCATATTGCCCTTCTACACCCAGGCGCTGACCGAACTCGGTGTCGGTGACAAGGACTACCGCGCTACCCAAGCCTGGCAGTCTGCGGTTTGCGGTGGCCTAAATGCCTTTAGCAGCGTGCGCGGTGCGGTCGACGACGTCAATGCCATAACGTCTTACTTTGTGCTGTCGTCTAAAGCCCTGCAGCGCAACCAACGCGCGATGAATGAACTGATGCACGCCACCTTGCACCAAGTAAGGTTCGATGAATTGTCACGCATTCGTGAACTCGTTGCACAAACGCGTGCCCGCAAGGAACAGAGCGTCACCGGTAACGGTCACGTATTGGCCATGATGGCAGCCTCGGCCGCCTTTAGCCCCGCCGCCGAAGCTAGCAATCGCGTCAGTGGTCTCCCCGGCATTCAGTTTGTCAAAGCACTCGATAAGCGTCTCGATGACGAAAGCGAATTGCGCGCCTTTGCTGCGCAGCTGCAGCAGATCCACAACAAGATCATCGCCCAGTCGCGTCGCATCTTGCTGGTGTGCGAGGCGGAGCACCGCAGTGCCTGTCTCGATGTGGTCGATAGTCTTTGGCAAGCTAACACCCCTGACGGCAGCAGTGACACAGCTCTGAGCTTATCGACAGATCACCAACCCCACAACCAATTGTGGATGACCAATACTCAGGTCAACTTCTGTGCCGTGGCCTATGAAACGGTGCCCGTGGATCATCCTGACGCGGCCGCATTGAGCGTGCTGGGTCCTTTCCTGCGCAATGGTTACCTACATCGCGCTATCCGCGAGCAAGGCGGTGCCTACGGTGGTGGAGCCAGCCAAGATTCCAGCATTGCGACCTTCCGCTTCTTTAGCTATCGAGATCCACGCATCGAGGGTACCTTGGAAGATTTCGACAAGTCACTCGAATGGCTACAGAACAACGATCACAGCGCCCAAGCTCTTGAAGAAGCTGTGCTGGGTGTGATCGGGAGTATGGACAAACCCGGCTCACCCGCTGGCGAAGCCAAACAAGCCTTCCAGAACCTCCTGTTCAACCGCAGCGATGAACAGCGTCGACGCTTCCGTCAACGCATTGTTAGCGTCGGCATTGAGGACTTGCGTCGCGTAGCTAAAACCTACTTAACACCCGAGCGACGCAGCGCCGCCGTCATCAGCCACTCTGGCAGCGCTGACAAGGTGCCTGCCAACTACACCCACTACAAACTGTAATGGACGCTCGCCCTCGTCTCATCGAAAACCACGATGACCTCGACGAGGGCCTCGACCACCTATGCCAGATTGAACCCGGCTTTATTCGCGCACGAGACATTTGTTCGCCGTTAGATCTGCGCCGTCACGACGATGGTTTTGAACGACTACTAGCGGCTATTGTCAGCCAGCAACTGAGTGTCGCCGCCGCTCGTACAATTTGGCAACGGGTGGTAGACGCTGGCATAACTACGCCGAGCGCCATTGACGCTGCCAAAGATGACGCCCTCAGGAAATTGGGCTTATCGAAACAAAAGGTCAGCTATGCTCGCTCGCTGGCGGCCGCCAACATCGATTTTGACGCGCTGCGCCAGATGGACAGCCAAGATGTTATTGATACCTTGGTTCAGGTAAAAGGTGTAGGCGTATGGACAGCGGAGATTTATGCCATGTTCTCGCTTGGCCATGCCGATGTATTTGCCCACAACGATCTGGCCTTGCAGGAAGGCACCAAGCTTCTGTTTGACTTGGAACATCGCCCCACCCTAAAAGAGATGCGCACCATCGCCTCTCAGTGGCAGCCATGGCGAGCAGTAGCGGCGCGATTGCTATGGGCCTACTACGGCCACTGCAAATCGCGCCCCGGGGTTAACGCTTAATCATCATCCCCATGATGATGCTTACCACGGTGCTCGTCACCGTGCTCATGCTTTGACTTACGGCCCTCTTCACGACGTTCCATCTTGTCCTTCCAGCGCTCAGCGCGCGCTTCATGTAACGCGGTGAATTTAGTCCGCTGCTCCTCGCTCAAACTACTGTAAAACGCGTGATAAGCCTCAGCATGGCGATACGCTAGCTGGCTGGCCTCACGGCCAATCTCGGCAGCCATACGTTGCGCTTTACCGGCGTCGAAGTTGTCTTGCTGAGCTAGGGTAATCAGTTCCTTGCGCATATCGAGTCGCGCCTTGCGATCCTGCTTCGGCATATGCTCTGCGCGCATTGCTTCAAACAAGCCTCGTTGCTGCTCGTTGAGATCAAGCAATTTCGCCATGTGCTCGCCGCGCTGATGCATACCTTCTTCGCCATGATGCATAGCAGAAGCTGTCAGAGCGTAGGCACCGGCACTAAACAACACACCTGCAGAAATCGCTTTCATCCATGTTGCTTTCATAAATCACCTCGAGTGGTTGGGTTATCGTCGTATCAGAATAGGACAATGCGACTGAATATTAGCTGAATGGTTTTTAAAACATTTGATTATTTAAAAAACACTTCTATTCTTAATCTGTAATAACGATGTCATATTTGTAGGCAACACTAAGAGCACCTACTTGTAATGGATAGGATGAACGGAAATGGAAAATATAGAACTAAATGAATTGTGCAGCCGCAAGCTGCTAGATATGTACAAAAAAGCCGAAGCGGCCAACCTGAAATCAGCGATCGAAGCCGAATTGATCAAACGCGAGCACTTTGTCTCGTCTATCAATACTCCCGCTACCCCGCACCGCTAGAGCAGTCGGAACACCTGTTCCGACGTAAATCCCCGATACTGTAAAAACCTTGCCCGCTTGGCCTTTTCGGCTGGGCTGGCTGCCTTGCTATCGCCAAACTTTTTGGCCATCACTTGTGCCGCTTGCTCTCGCCAGTGCATATCCGAAGGATCCACGTATGCTTCAATAAGCATTTGGCTGACACCTTTTTGCTTGAGTTCCTGAACGATGCGTAGCGGACCTTTACCACTGTTAGAGCGGTAATTGACAAAGGATTCGACGAAACGCTCATCAGATTGCAGCCCCTCTTCTGCTAGGCGTGCAAGCTGCTGATCAACGATGTCGGGAAAGGGAAAGCGACGCAGTAATTTGTCGCTGAGTTCGCGTCGGGTATGCTCCCGACGCGCGAGGAGATCCATGGCCGCGAGACGAACGTCGCGCGGCGTTGTGTCGATATTATCCAGCGACATCCGCGTCAGCTTCAGGCGTTTCAACCAACTTTGGCTTGCCAGACACTAACAAACGCGCGCGAATTTGATCTTCGATCTCTTTGGCAATTTCAGGGTGCTCTTCCAAGTAGCGCGAGGCATTGGCCTTGCCTTGGCCGATTTTATCGCCTTTGTAGCTGTACCATGCACCGGCTTTGTCAACCAGGCCTTCTTTCACACCCAGATCGATGACTTCGCCCAAGCGGTAGATACCTTTGCCGTACAAGATCTGGAATTCAGTCTGCTTGAAGGGTGGCGCCACCTTGTTTTTGACCACTTTAACGCGGGTCTCGTTACCGATGATTTCCTCGCCATCTTTGACCGAGCCGATGCGACGAATATCTAAGCGTACCGATGAATAGAATTTCAACGCATTACCGCCAGTAGTGGTTTCTGGGTTACCAAACATCACACCAATCTTCATACGAATTTGGTTAATGAAAATCGCCAAACAGCCGCTGTTTTTGATGTTACCCGTGATTTTACGCAGCGCTTGTGACATCAAGCGCGCCTGCAAACCGACGTGGTGATCGCCCATCTCGCCATCGATCTCGGCTTTGGGGGTCAAGGCCGCCACCGAGTCGATAACGATGATGTCGATCGCACCCGAACGAACCAGCATGTCGGCCACTTCTAGGGCCTGCTCACCGGTGTCTGGCTGAGATACGATAAGATCGTCGACGTTTACGCCTAATTTTTCTGCATAGATAGGGTCAAGGGCATGCTCGGCGTCAATAAAGGCAGCGGTACCACCGGCCTTTTGACATTCGGCAATGGCTTGCAGGGTCAACGTGGTTTTACCCGATGATTCAGGACCGTAGATCTCAACAATACGACCGCGTGGCAAACCACCTACCCCCAACGCGATATCCAGACCCAGCGAGCCTGTTGATACGGCGGGGACAGCCACCTGCTCACGGTCACCCATGCGCATCACGGTGCCTTTACCAAAGTGGCGTTCGATTTGAGTCAGTGCTGCTTTCAGCGCTTGTTGCTTATTAGAATCCATGATCATCTCCGACATTTCTTGTGGGCTTGTCACTACAATAGCCAGTATTCTAAACACAAAATACTGTACAAACAAACAGTATTTTTAAAAATTGTGTGACTAGGGGGTTACCGTACCCATTCCAAGCGGAATTTGAATGTGGAAGGTAGTGCCCAGCTGCACATCCGAGGTCACCGCGATTTGGCCTTTGTGCCGCTCACTGATGATGTAGTGGCTGAACGACAGAGGGATACAACAGCTATCCTCGCTCTGATCGTTGAGGAAGAAGGGCTCGAAAATTTGTTGCTGCTGGTCACCGGTCAGGCCGCGTCCGTTGTGGTGGATACGCATCCAGATCGCCTCGTAGCACTCCATGATTTCGATTTGAATCTCCGCTGGGCGCTCCTTACCATTGCTTTCCATTGCGCGCAAACTGTGCCGGAAGATGCCCAGGATAGCCTGCTGCAATTCGGTGCCAGCGCACAGTAGTTTCGGCAGTGGTTCTTCGTAATTGCGTACGATACTGACCTGTTTGAAGCTCAATCCACGGGGTTCTTCCAACAACTCCGCGCCTAGTTCAATGCTGTGGTCCACTAGTTCGCGTACATCCATCGTTTGCATATCGCTCTCGCCTTTGGCGGCGAAACTCAGTAGGTTGGAAATCACCGCCCGTGCTTGTTCGACACGGCCCACGGCGTGACGCAATTGCTCCACTTGAGCACCCTGACCCTCGATTTCACCGGCGACGCTCTGAATGTCTTCCGCCAAGACTTGCAGCGGTTGATCGATATCGCGCGCCATAGTGGCGGCGAATTCACCCATGGTCGACATGCGGTCGCGTTGCACCAGCATATTTTCAGCGATGATGCGCTCGGTCACATCGTGGATCAAAATCACAATGCCACCGTTGTCGACATCGCTCAACGGGTACACGGTAATGTCGTAGTAGAAGCGACCGCGTTGGCTGTGCTTAATTTCGATGGTATTACGTTGACTAATCACCCCTTCTAGCTGCCGCTTATTGAGGCTAATGGTGGGATAAACCTCCCACAGATCGCGCCCGATGGCATCATCGCCCGCCACCTCAGTCAACTTTGCGGCGTGCTCATTCCAGCGCGTTACTTTCATGTGTTTGTCTAAACCAATCAACGACAACGGCATAGACTCGAGGATGTCGCGAATGTAGCCTTCTGAAAACTGTAGTTGATCGGTGGTGGCTTGCAGGTCGCGGGTGCGTTCACGGACGCGCTCTTCCAACACTTCATGCATTTCGTGCAACTTGGCATTGGCTTTGCGAACGCGGCGCTGTACCACAACCAATACGCTGCAGGCGATCACCAACAAGATGATCAAAACGCCACCGGTAAAGTTGGCAACGTACTGCCAGATAGTTTCGCCGTTCTCGTCTTTAAAGTTATCGATAAAGGCTGCGTGGGCAAAAGTCGGCAACAGTAACAACAGCAGCGCAGAGAGGCGGTTAATCATTGCGTTGGGCATCCTGACAGGAAAAAACCGCAGTGTAGCAAAAACGCGCTGATGTCTCAGCAAAAACGCAGGTCACACCTCGACATCGATGTGCTGCATTCCATCGTCATCGTCTTCGCGTTGTTGCTGGCGTTCGCGCTGGGGCGGTTGGTCCTGGTGCTCGGAGGCGGGTTGAATGCGGCGCGAGCGGTAGGGTTTTAACGGTCGCCCGGCGGGTGATGTATTGTTCGGTGGCAACACCGGCGGGTTTAACTGGGTCATAGCTTTTCCTCCGCGTTGCTATAAGCATAGACTACGCGGCGAAAAGCTACGAATCGGCGTCAAACCACTTCAATTTCTCGCGAAGAGCGACCACCTCGCCCATGATGATCAGGGTTGGCCCGCCAATGCCACTGGCCTGAACCTTGGTGACGATGTCGGCCAAGGTACCACACACCACCCGCTGCTCGGGCAGGGTGCCCTTTTCCACCAATGCTATCGGGTGCGACGTGGGCAGACCGTGCTCAAGCAGGCGTTCGACGATGATGGGTAGGCCGATCAGTCCCATGTAAAACACCACCGTCTGTTGGGTTTGAACGAGTTCTCGCCAGGGTAGCTCGCTGTCCTCGCGCGCCAAGTGGCCGGTGATAAAGCGCACCGATTGGGCGCAGTCGCGATGGGTCAGCGGTATGCCGGCGTAGGCGCCGCAACCGGCGGCAGCAGTGATACCCGGCACCACCTGAAAAGGCACGCGGTGCTGGGCCAACAGATCGATTTCTTCACCACCGCGGCCAAAGATAAATGGGTCGCCGCCCTTCAGACGTAACACCCGCTTGCCTTGTAGCGCCAAGTCCACCAGACGCTGACTAATTTCCTGCTGCGGCATGGCGTGGTTACTGGCGCGCTTGCCCACGTAAATGCGTTCGGCATCGGCGCGGGTCATATCGAGAATTGGAGGCGAGACAAGATTGTCATACAGCACCACATCGGCCAACTGCATACAGCGCAGGGCTTTGACGGTCAGCAAGTCGGGATCTCCGGGGCCCGCTCCCACCAAAAACACTTCGCCTGGCAGGGTCGTTTGCTGCTCGGCGGCGGCGATAGAGTCTTGCAACAGCCGTTCAGCGAGATCGGGATTGCCACTAAATACCGCCTCTGCGACCGGGCCGTCGACCACGTTTTGCCACAGGCGACGGCGTAGGGTGAGGTTGCCCAAACGCTCTTTCACCTGGCCGCGAAACTTGGCCATCAAGGCGGCTAAGTCGCCAAAACTGGCCGGAATAGCCGATTCAATCCGGCTGCGAATCATGCGCGTCAGTACCGGAGACGCCCCGCCACTGCCGATGGCGATGACCAGCGGGTCGCGATGCACGACGGAAGGAAGGGTGAAACTGCAAAGATCGGGACGGTCGACGATGTTTACCTGTATACCGCGCTCTGTGGCATGTTGATAAACCTGCAGGTTAACCTCGGCGCGGTCGGTCGCAGCCACTACCCACTGCATGCCTTCGATAAAGGCTTCGCGATAGGGCTCGCGATGAATCTCGCCGCCAGATGTGGTTACGATTTCCTCGATGTCGCTGCTGACTTCAGGCGCGACCACCACAAGACGGGCGCCACCGCGGGCAAGAGCCGCTGCCTTCCGGCGTGCGACCAAACCCGCCCCTACCAACAGCACAGGCTGTTGGGTGAGGCGCGCAAAAATAGGGGTTAGTTGCACGTGCTTACAGCGTTTCAGCGCCGCCCATGTAGTGGCGTAGCGCCTCTGGAACAACCACGCTGCCATCGGCTTGCTGGTAGTTCTCTAGGATTGCCACGAGGGTGCGACCCACCGCCAAACCAGAGCCGTTCAAGGTGTGCAGCAGCTCAGGCTTACCCGTTTCGGGATTGCGCCAGCGAGCCATCATACGGCGCGCTTGGTAGTCGCCGAAGTTTGAGCACGATGAAATTTCGCGGTATTTCTGTTGGCCTGGTAACCACACTTCCAAATCGTAAGTTTTGTGGGAAGAGAAGCCCAAGTCGCCACCGCACAGCACCACTTTGCGGTATGGCAGATTCAAGCCCTGCAAAATAGCCTCGGCGTGGCCAGTCAGTTCTTCCAGCGCCTGCTCTGAGTCAGAGGCGGGCACCAATTGTACCAATTCGATCTTTTCGAACTGGTGTTGGCGAATCATGCCGCGTGTATCGCGACCCGAGCTGCCTGCTTCAGAACGGAAGCAAGGAGTGTGGCAGACGAATTTCAAAGGCACTTGGTCGTTGATCGTGTCGCGCGCGATATTGGTCACCGGCACTTCAGCGGTGGGAATCAAGTAGAATTCCTGCTCGCCTTTCAGCTTGAAGAGGTCCTCTTCAAACTTGGGCAACTGGCCAGTGCCGCGCAGTGAATCGGCATTGACGATGTAGGGCACGTTCACTTCGGTGTAGCCGTGCGACATACTGTGGGTGTCCAACATGTATTGCACCAGCGCGCGGTGTAAACGGGCAATACCGCCGCGCATCACAGCGAAACGCGAACCCGTGATCTTGGTGGCGGTTTCAAAATCTAACTGTCCCAAACCCTCGCCCACATCGACGTGATCCTTAGGTTCAAAGTCGAATTGGCGCTGCTCGCCCCAGCTCAACACCTCAATGTTATCGTCTTCGCTGGCGCCAACCGGGACCGATTCATGTGGTACGTTGGGAATAGACATTAACAGATCGTTGAGCTCAGCCTGAACGGCGGCGGCTTCGTCGGTGGCGCGCTGGATGTTTTCAGCGATGCGTTGCAACTCGATATCCACCTGTGCCTTGGCGTCTTGCGGCGACATACCCGACTGCACCAATTCGCCAATCTTTTTCGACACACGTTTACGCTCGGCCAACAAGTCCTGCGACTCCACATCCGCCTGCTTGCGACGGTTTTCTAGCGAGGTGTAGTGCGCTTTATCCAGGGTGTAACCCTTAACTGCCAGCTTTTCGGCTACGGCATCGAGATCGGTACGCAACAACTTGGGGTCTAACATAGTGTGTCCTTTAATCCTTAAAAAATACTAAAACACGGCCTTGCCAAGGGTAATGGCCAACCACGTGGCCGCCACACACAGCAAAACGCTTATCACGGTATAACTCACTGCCGTTAACACTTCACCGCGCTGCAGCAGCACCACGGTTTCCAGCGAAAACGTCGAAAAAGTGGTAAATGCACCCAGCATTCCCACCATCACAATACTGCGCCACTCTGGCGTTAAGTGCTGATGTTCGACAATGACCACGTACATCACGCCCATCGCGAAAGAGCCCAGCGCGTTGACCAGTAGTGTCGCCAAGGGGAAACTCAGCGTCCACAGATGGTTGATCGCATTAGAAAAGGCGTATCGGCCCAAAGCACCCACGGCGCCACCTAGGGCGATGAAGATCCAGTGATGCATGGTTTAACGCGGCTCCTTACTCGAGCGAGACGAATAGCGCTGCATTGTACTGGTTTTATCGCGTTCGCGCAGGTGTTCTAGCTTCGCTTTTATCTTTAATTCCAAACCTCGCTCCACCGGATGGTACAACTGGGTATCTGCGAGCTCGGGAGGAAAGTAATTTTCGCCCGCCGCGTAGGCGTCTTGCTCGTCGTGGGCATAGCGGTATTCGGCGCCGTAGTCGAGATCCTTCATCAACTTGGTGGGCGCATTGCGCAGGTGCAGGGGCACCTCATAGCTAGGCGTGCTAGCCACCAATGCACGGGCAGCCTTGTAGGCGGTATACACGGCGTTGCTCTTGGGCGCACTGGCCAGATAAACCACCGCCTGTGCCAAGCCCAACTCGCCCTCGGGCAGACCCAAACGTTCCACGCTGTCCCAGGCCGACATGGCCACACTCAGCGCCCGGGGGTCAGCGTTACCAATGTCTTCACTGGCCATGCGCACTAAGCGTCGGGCGATATAGAGCGGGTCACAACCGCCGTCGATCATGCGCAACATCCAGTACAACGCGGCGTCGGGTGCACTGCCGCGCACAGACTTGTGCAATGCGGAAATTTGGTCGTAAAAAATATCTCCGCCCTTATCAAACCGACGCAGCGACTGGCGCAACAATTGCTCGACGACGTTGGCATCGATGGTACGCCCGTCGGGCCCGTCATAGGCCAGATCGACCGCCACTTCGAGTAGATTGAGCAATTTGCGGGCGTCGCCATCGGCAGCGGCCACCAATTGTTCGCGCTGTTCTGGCGCAACCACTATGGGGTCGCGGTGCAGCTCGGCCAACGGGTGGCGCAGGGTTTGATCAAGCAGGTGCAGCAAGTCTTCGTCGCTGAGACTTTTTAGGGTATATACCCGCGCCCGCGACAGCAGTGCGCTGTTTAATTCAAAGGAGGGATTTTCCGTGGTGGCACCGATGAACACCACCGTGCCGTCTTCCACAAAGGGCAAAAACGCATCCTGTTGCGATTTGTTAAAGCGGTGTACCTCGTCGACGAACAACACGGTCGCACGCCCGTTCATGCTGCGCGCATGCTTGGCAGCGTCGACCGCGGCGCGAATATCCTTCACCCCACTGAGTACCGCCGACAGGGTTTCAAAACGCGCATCGCTGAGGGTGGAAATAAGTCGCGCCAGCGAGGTCTTGCCCACCCCCGGTGGACCCCAAAAAATCATCGAGTGTAGCTTGCCCGCTTCCAGGGCGGTGCGCAGCGCACAACCGGGTCCTACAATGTGCTGTTGCCCAATGTACTCGTCGAGGTTGCGCGGTCGTACCCGGTCGGCCAGCGGCCGATAACCGTTATCTTTTTCAAACTCAGCGAACATTGCCGTCGTCGATAATCAATTCCGCCTCGCTGGGCAGGTCAAAGGCAAAATCCTGCGCCGTAAGCGCGGTCGCTTGCGCATCGTAAAGCGAAACCTTGGTCAGCTGGCCAAAGCCATCCAGCAGTGAAAACGCGCCCAGCTGCCCATCTTCAAAACACAGCGTCATGCTGGTGAACAAGCTTGATGCATCACTGGGTGACAAGACGAAACACTGTTCGTCGTTGCGCGCAACGCGGTAGTTAACGCGCAGTGATTCGAGCGATTCAGTAAACACCAACAGTGGCGTTTGACTCGTGTCCTCTGGATAGGGGCGGCGTACCACCTGTTCTAGTTCGATATCGTATTGCCACAGCCAATCGCCATCACCTAACAGCAGTTGCTCGAATGGGTCGGCGATGTGCCAGCGCACAAGATTGGGCTTTTTCAGCGCCATATCGCCACTACTGGCGTCGATCAATTGACCGGTTTCATCGAATTGTTGCTGTGAAAAACTCGCTGCCAACTGCTCAGTATCTTGCAACAACTGGTGCAATTGTTCGGTATCGTCAGCCCAAGCCGGTAGCGACAGGGCCAGTATTATCAAGCTGCGTAACAACATAGCTACTCCACAGGAGGCGGCGCGAGTACTTCGCGGCTGCCATTGTGACCCATCTCAGAGACAACACCCGCTGCCTCCATTGTTTCTATTAGACGCGCTGCGCGGTTGTATCCGATGCGCAACTTGCGCTGCACCGAGGAAATTGACGCACGGCGAGATTCGGTCACGTAGCGAACCGCCTCGTCGTACAGGGCGTCACTCTCTGGGTCGCTGCCGTCTTCGTCATCGCTGCTAAAGCCAGGAATGGGGACAGAACTACTACCACCCTCCAGAATGTCCTCAATGAAATCAGGCGTGCCGCGCTTCTTCCAATCCTCAACCACGCGGTGCACTTCTTCGTCGGCGACAAAAGCACCGTGCACCCGAATCGGCACGCCACTGCCGGGCGGCAGATACAACATATCGCCCTGCCCTAACAGCTGTTCAGCGCCACCTTGGTCGAGAATGGTGCGCGAATCGATTTTTGAAGACACTTGGAAGGCGATACGGGTGGGCACGTTGGCCTTGATCAGACCGGTAATGACGTCGACCGAGGGGCGTTGGGTGGCCAGGATCAAATGGATACCCGCTGCCCGCGCCTTTTGCGCGATACGGGCGATCAATTCTTCTACCTTCTTGCCGACGATCATCATCATGTCGGCGAACTCGTCGATCACCACCACGATACAGGGCAATTCGGCCAAATCGGGTGCGGGTGCCACATCAAACCCGGGTTCGAAGTGTTCCGCCGGCTTCCACAATGGGTCTTTAATCGGCTCGCCAGCTTTGATGGCATCCGCCACTTTGCGGTTATAACCGGCTAGGTTACGCACCCCCAAGGCGGCCATCAACTTATAGCGGCGCTCCATTTCACCGACACACCAACGCAAGCCATTGGCAGCGTCTTTCATATCGGTCACCACGGGCGCCAACAGGTGGGGAATACCGTCGTAGACACTCAACTCGAGCATCTTTGGATCCACCAACAACAACCGCACCTGCTCAGGGGTCGACTTAAATAGCAAGCTCAGCAGCATGGAGTTGACCCCCACCGACTTACCGGAACCTGTGGTACCAGCCACCAAAAGGTGGGGCATCTTGGCCAAATCGACCACCACTGGCTCACCAGAAATATCGTGCCCCAACGCCAGCGTCAGGGAGGATCGCGAGTCTTCGTAGGCTTTGGAGGCAATCACCTCAGAGAAGGCGACCACTTGGCGATTTTCGTTGGGAATTTCGATGCCCACCACCGACTTGCCGGGGACCACTTCCACCACGCGCACCGAAATCACCGCCAACGAACGCGCCAAGTCTTTGGCGAGGTTGCTAATACGGCTGACTTTCACGCCCGGCGCGGGCTGAATTTCAAACCGGGTAATGACCGGCCCAGGGAGAACTTCAACAACTTCGGCTTCGATACCAAAGTCGCGCAATTTCAACTCGAGTAGGCGCGACATCGCCTGCAAGGTTTCTTCGGAGAAGCCTTGTTCGGAGGACACGTGTTTGCCATTCAACAAACCAATGGCGGGTAAATCGCCATCCACATCGCTACTGAACAGCGTGGCTTGTTTCTCTTTTTCAACCCGCTCACTGACTTCCACTTTTTGCACCGGCGGGGCAATTTTGGGCGGCGTGCGTTTTTTCACTTCTTCGGTTTGCTTATCCAGTACCGCTTTGCGCTTGGCTTGCACGGCGACGACTTGGGCTTTTTCTTCCTGCCGTTGACGACGCAACGACCACCAATGGGCGGTGCGTTCGCTAGCGATCATGACCCGCCGACCAAGCCACTCCATCGTTCGGAACCAAGAGATATCGGTAAAGATGGTGAGGCCAAACAGCAGCGTCGTCACCATGATCAGGCGGCTGCCCAGCAGACCAAAATTACCCAAGCTCCACTGCGCCAACTGCTCGCCAAAGAAACCGCCATAGCCGTAGGGCAACTCGCTGCCGGCACTAGCGGCTTGTAGCCCGCTCAAACAGGTGGTGGCAATGATCACCAGTACAAAGCCAAGTGCGCGCATCAACAGGGCATGTTTATGCAGGGCCTCAGGGTCAAATTTTTCGCGGAAAATTAACACCGCGCGCAGAGCCAATAGGCCGGGGAAAAGATAGGCCGAATAGCCAAACAAGGACAGCAAAACATCCGACAACCAGGCCCCTGCACTGCCGGTGGCATTACGGATGGCGCCGCCAGTGCCGGTGGTGTTGTAGCCGGGATCACCGCTGTAATAGGTCATCAAGGCAATGGTCACGAAGGCACACAATGCCACCGTGGCAATTAGCAACCCTTCCGTTAAACGGCGCGATACACCGCTGACATTTGCGTCTGTCATTTCCTCGCCTTAGCCCTGCCTTGGAGCGTATATTGCCTTTGTTCTGCGGACCATTTTCCTCTATGATTCGCTGCTATCTTTGAACTACTCCGGAATATTAACACATGAGCGATGTAAAACACTTTCCTCTTATCATTCTTGGCTCTGGCCCCGCCGGCTACAGCGCCGCGATCTACGCTGCCCGCGCCAACTTGAACCCTGTGATTATTACCGGCATTCAAGTGGGTGGCCAGCTGACCACCACTACCGACGTCGATAACTGGCCCGGGGATGTGGAAGGCTTACAAGGTCCCGACCTGATGGTGCGCATGCACCAACACGCCGAACGCTTCGATACCAAGATCGTCAACGACCACATCAACAGCACCGACCTGAGCCAGCGCCCCTTTACTCTGCAGGGCGACCAAGGCACTTACACTTGCGACGCACTGATCATTGCCACTGGCGCATCTGCCATGTACTTGGGCATGGATTCAGAAGAAGAATTCAAAGGCCGTGGCGTCAGCGCCTGTGCGACCTGTGATGGTTTCTTCTACCGCGGCCAAAAAGTCGCCGTGGTTGGCGGTGGCAACACCGCAGTGGAAGAGGCACTGTACCTGTCTAATATCGCCGAACACGTCACACTGATTCACCGCCGCGACAGCCTGCGCAGCGAAAAGATCCTGCAGGACAAGCTGTTTGAAAAAGCCAAAAACGGCAACGTTACCATTCTGTGGAACACCACCCTGGACGAAGTGCTGGGCGACCAAATGGGCGTCAACGGCCTGCGGGTGAAAAGCACCGTGGACGGCAGCACCAGCGAACTGGATGTGATGGGCGTATTCATCGCCATCGGCCACAAGCCCAACACACAGATGTTCGAAGGCCAGCTGGACATGAACAACGGCTACATCAAAATTAAGAGCGGGCTAGAAGGCATGGCGACCATGACCAGCATCCCCGGCGTATTTGCTGCCGGCGACGTGGCTGACCAAGTATACCGTCAAGCCATTACCTCGGCCGGCTTTGGCTGCATGGCCGCCCTCGATGCCGAGAAATTCTTGGATGGTGAATGAGCCTCATCCCCTGGCTTGAAGACCTGACCTTCCCTCCCGTTGAGGAGGCCATGGACGATCCCAATGGCCTACTCGCGGCGGGGGGCGACCTCTCCCCCGAGCGCCTACTGCGCGCCTATCGCCAAGGCATTTTTCCTTGGTTTGACGACGACCAACCCATTCTGTGGTGGTCACCCGATCCTCGCGCCGTGCTTTTCCCTAGCAACATTCATATTTCACGCAGCCTAGCGAAACGTCTGCGGCGTGGCGACTTTCATTTCAGCTTCGATCGCTGTTTTGAGGACGTAGTTGCGGCCTGCGCCGCGCCAAGACAATACAGCCAAGGCACTTGGATTACCGACGATATGGCAGAGGCCTACGCCGCACTGCACGACTGGGGCGTGGCTCACTCGCTGGAAGTTTGGCTGGGCGACGAACTCGTGGGTGGGTTATACGGCGTGTCGCTGGGTAAATTATTCTTTGGTGAGTCGATGTTTTCGCGCGTCACCGACGCCAGCAAAGCCGCCTTTGTGGCACTCGCTAAGCAGTGCGAAGCGTGGAATTTTGCCCTTATCGATTGCCAGATTGCCAATCCCCACTTAAGCTCAATGGGAGCAACCGATATTTCTCGACGTGAGTTTGTGGATTATTTGAACAAGTACGCCGACATGCCCCACCCGCTTGGCCCGTGGAGCTTCGGCATCGACACAGGAGACATGGTGTGACCGCCAGCGAGAATCGAATCCGCTTCTTCGTGACGGACGCCCACCCCTGCTCCTATCTACCGGATGAGCAAGCGAGCACCTTGTTTATCGACCCGGAGCACCAGATCGACGGCGCGCTCTATAGCCAACTGTCGCGCAACGGTTTTCGCCGCTCAGGGGCGCACATTTATCGCCCTCACTGTGGCGCCTGCGACGCTTGCATTCCGATTCGCACAATTGCGGCCGAATTTAAACCCAACCGCCGCATGCGCCGCATCGCCAAGCGCAACGCCGACCTACAAATTGTGATGCGCCCCAACGTCGACCGCGACGAGCATTATCAGCTCTACGAGCGCTACATCAATCTGCGCCATCACAGCGGTGATATGTTTCCGCCCAGCCGCGACCAATTCGACAGCTTCCTCAGCAGCGAGTGGGGCGTGACCCACTTTATTGAATACCGACTGGAGGGAAAACTCATTGCCGCGTCGGTGACGGATGTCATGGATGACGGCCTGTCGGCGATCTATACCTACTTCGAACCCGAATTAGAACACCGCAGTCTTGGCGTATTTGCCATCACTACCCAGCTACAGATGTGTGTCGATATGGGCATGCCCTACGTGTACTTGGGGTATTGGATTAAAGCCTGCCAGAAAATGGCCTACAAAATTGATTATCGACCCTGCGAGGTGCGGGTCAATGAGAGGTGGGTGAGGCTGAATTAGCCCCACCCTTTGGGGTTAGTTACCCCAAACCTGCTCGGCCACACCACAGATCAAACGGATCTTATTCCACTGCTCTTCCATGGTCAGCTTGTTGCCTTCTTCGGTTGACGCAAAGCCACACTGCGGGCTCAAGCACAGATTCTCCAGAGGAATGTACTGCGTCGCTTCTTGAATGCGCTGCTTCAACACTTCGCCATCTTCCAATTCGGGGAACTTGCTGGTCACCAAGCCCAATACCACTTTGCTACCGTTGTTCGTCCAGTGGCGCAATGGCGCGAAGTCGCCCGAACGGTCGTTGTCGTACTCGAGGAAGAAACCATCATAGTTGGTGGCGAACAGCTGCTCGGCAACAGGCTCGTAACCGCCAGAGAACAACCAAGATGAGGCGTGGTTACCGCGACATATGTGGGTGGTAATCACCATATCGGCGGGCTTATCGGCCAGCGCGTTGTTAATAATGGTGGTGCACAAGCTAGCGATTTCTTGTGAATCGATACCGCGCTCTTTCAGCTCTTGCTGTTTGTTGGCATCCACCAGGAAGGCCCAGTTGGTATCGTCGAACTGCAGGTAGCGACAACCCGCCTCGTAAAACGCGCGCACCGCTTCGCGGTAGGCTTCAGACAAATCAGCGTAAAAATCGTCCAGCGAGGGGTAGATCTCGAGCAATTTAGAAGAGCCATCGTTGGCCAATACTTCCTGGCGCAACACCATGGTGGGGCTTGGAATCATCATCTTGGCAACGGTTTGGCCATCCACTTCAGCGACCTGCTTAAGGAATTTGAAGTGTTCGATAAAGGGGTGCGCGGTGTCGAAGCTGATTTTGCCGTTCACGCGAATGTTGTAAGAAGGCGCCGCCTTGCCTTTAAATTGCTGGTTGTAGCCAACCTCGGGAACATAACCCTCGATACCGTTGAGGTGCTCCAAGAAATCGATGTGCCAGAATTCACGGCGGAATTCACCGTCTGTGACTACGCGCAGACCAGCGGCTTTTTGCTCAGCTACCAGCTGAGTAATCGCATCGTCTTCAATTTTGGTCAGCGCCGCGCGATCAATCGTGCCGTCTTTGAAATCGCGACGGGCTTGTCTAAGCGCATCGGGGCGAAGAAAACTACCGACGATGTCAGCGTGGGCGGGATTGGCAGCAACCATGGTAACTCCTAAATAAATGTATAGTGACAACTCAGCGGAAACACCGCCGTGAATAAATTGGCGCGCATGATAACAGAACAAAACAAACAATATCGAATTATTTCGATATAGTAAGAAAATATTACCAAATGACAATGGTCGCTCTGAAAGCGAGCAGGCTTTATATCGGGGATAGTTGAACGTAAATACGCGGTTGTGTTTGCAGTCAGCGGCGTTTTGCGGCAAAATGCGCGCACTTTTTAAACAGTCAACTCAATTGGAGATGCCGGCCGAATGTCTAAAGAAGACAATATCGAAATGGAAGGCGAAGTCGTCGACACGCTGCCCAACACTACGTTCCGTGTACGTCTTGAAAATGGTCACGTAGTTACCGCCCACATTTCAGGCAAAATGCGCAAAAACTACATCCGCATTCTTACAGGTGACAAAGTTCGCGTAGAACTGACTCCCTACGATCTGACCAAAGGTCGCATCACTTACCGCGCACGCTAAGCGCGATCTGGAGCCCGCCTAAGCGGGCTCAAGCTCCTCTTCCTCAGCTGACACCACAATTTCACCGTTTTCTACTGAGACGTGTGCGACGCCGCCTTTGTTCGCCAGGGCACCGAACAGCACTAAATCGGCCAGTGGTTTCTTGATAAGCTCTTGGATGACACGCGCCATGGGGCGAGCCCCCATCGCTTTGTCGTAGCCTTTTTCTACCAACAATTCGCGGGCATCCTCATCCACTTCGATGGTCACGCCTTTATCATCCAGTTGCACTTGCAGCTCCACCAAGAACTTGTCCAGCACGGTAAACACCACTTCTTTTGGCAATTCACCAAACTGAATAATCGAATCCAAGCGGTTGCGGAACTCGGGCGAGAACAATTTCTTGATCTCTTCCATGCCGTCGCTAGTGTGGTCCTGGGTGGTAAAGCCTATCGAAGCACGGCTCATGACCTGGGCACCGGCGTTGGTGGTCATAATCAAGATGACATTGCGGAAGTCCGCTTTGCGGCCATTGTTATCGGTCAGGGTACCGTGATCCATCACCTGCAATAACAGGTTAAAGACTTCGGGGTGAGCCTTTTCAATTTCATCGAGCAGCAACACCGCGTGCGGATGTTTGGTGACCGCCTCGGTCAACAGACCGCCCTGGTCGTATCCCACATATCCTGGGGGAGCACCAATCAGGCGTGACACCGTGTGGCGCTCCATGTATTCAGACATGTCGAAGCGAATCAGCTCGAGACCCAAAATTTCCGCCAGCTGGCGACTTACTTCGGTCTTACCTACCCCCGTGGGGCCCGAGAACAGGAAGTTACCAATGGGTTTTTGCCCCTGCTGTAAGCCGGCACGCGACATCTTAATAGCGGTAGACAGCGCGCTAATGGCTTGGTCTTGTCCAAACACCACACGCTTGAGGTTGCTTTCCAACGTCATCAGCGCATCTTTATCAGAGCGCGACACCGTTTTGGGTGGAATGCGAGCGATTTGCGCGATAACCGCTTCGATCTCGTTGGGGCCAATCATCTTGCGGCGCTTGCTGGGTGGCTGCAATCGCTGCGCGGCGCCCGCTTCATCGATAACGTCGATAGCCTTGTCGGGCAGGAAACGGTCAGTGATATAACGCGCCGACAATTCGGCCGCCGTTCGCAGCGCTTTGTCGTTGTATTTAAGTTCGTGGTGGTCCTCAAAGCGTTGCTTGAGCCCCTTAAGAATTTTGTAGGTGTCATCGACCGAGGGCTCGAGCACGTCCACTTTTTGGAAGCGGCGCGACAGGGCGCGATCCTTGTCGAAAATACCGCGATACTCTTGGAAGGTCGTCGAGCCGATGCAACGCAACTGCCCCGAGCTCAGCATAGGTTTTAGCAGGTTAGAGGCATCCATGACACCGCCACTGGCGGCCCCGGCACCAATAATGGTGTGGATTTCATCGATAAATAGAATAGAACCTGGACGTTTTTTAAGATCTGCAAGCAGTGACTTGAGGCGTTTCTCGAAGTCGCCACGGTACTTGGTGCCCGCCAACAAGGCCCCCATGTCTAACGAGTACACCACGTTATCAGCGAGTACATCGGGAACTTCACCATCGACAATGCGCTTGGCAAGGCCTTCAGCGATAGCGGTCTTACCCACCCCAGACTCACCCACCAACAAGGGATTATTCTTGCGGCGGCGCGACAAAATTTGGGTCACACGCAGCAGCTCTTCATCGCGGCCGATCAAGGGGTCGATGCGACCGGCCTTGGCCTCCAAGTTGAGGTTAGTTGCGTAGCTATCCAGTGGTGCCGCTTCGGCGTTATCACCGGATTCGGCTTGCTCCTGTTTGGGTGCAGCGCCCTCTTCGCCTTCGCCTTCCATTTTAGAAATGCCGTGGGAGATGTAATTCACCACATCAATGCGAGCAATGCGCTGCTGCTTAAGGAAGTAAACGGCCTGACTTTCCTGTTCGCTAAACAGGGCCACCAGTACATTGGCACCGGTAACTTCTTGCCGGCCTGAAGACTGTACGTGGAACACGGCGCGCTGAATCACGCGCTGGAAGCCCAGTGTAGGTTGGGTTTCGCGATCGGGCTGGTCCTCGGGGATGAGCGGCGTGGTGGCTTCAAGAAACTCGCTCAAATCATCAACCAGAATCGCTAAGTCAGCACCGCAGGCGCGCAGCACGACCGACGCTTCTTCGTTGTCGAGCAGGGCGAGCAGCAAGTGCTCTACCGTCATAAACTCGTGGTGGCGTTCGCGCGCCAAGCGGAAAGCCTGGTTGAGGGTCAACTCTAAATTCTTGCTCAGCATATTAGACCTCTGCAGCTGCCTGCGTAGGGTTAGTCGGCGGCCTCAATATCGCAGGCCAGTGGGTGCTCGTTTTCTTGGGCGTACTCGGTCACAAGGTAGGCTTTTGTTTCCGCGATATCCTTGGTGTAAATACCACAGGTCGCCTTGCCTTGGGTGTGTACCGCCAACATAATTTGGGTCGCTTTTTCGCGCCCGTGACCAAAAAATTGCTCCAACACGTGCACCACAAATTCCATAGGCGTGTAGTCGTCGTTGTGCATGACAACTTTGTACAAGCTGGGTGGTTTCAACTCCGGCTTACTGGTTTCCAGCACCAGTCCGTAACCGTTGTCGTGTTCCTCTTGCCCGCCCGCTGCGGTGATGGTTGTAAACGCGTCTTGCATGGTTCTCTCAAATAAATGCATTTTCGGTGCCACAAGCGAAAGCAAAATAAGCACTCCTTGCCTGAGTATACGACTTAAATGGCGTTAAAGTTGTGACGTATTTTAAATATGGGGACAGAAATTCAAAAAAAAAGCCCGCCAGAGCGAGCTTTAGATAATTCCTGACAAAAATCACATATTGGCAATCACTGCGTCGCCAAACTCAGAACACGACAGCAAAGTGGCACCGTCCATCAGACGCTCAAAATCGTAGGTGACTGTCTTGGCCTGAATCGCCCCATTCATACCATCGATAATCAGATCAGCCGCTTCATTCCAACCCAAGTGACGCAACATCATCTCCGCCGACAGGATCAGCGAACCGGGGTTTACCTTGTCCAAACCGGCGTATTTAGGCGCGGTGCCGTGGGTCGCTTCGAACAACGCAATCGTGTCAGACAGATTGGCGCCGGGGGCGATGCCAATCCCACCCACTTGCGCCGCCAGCGCGTCTGACAAGTAGTCACCGTTGAGGTTTAAAGTAGCAATCACAGAGTATTCGTCGGGGCGCAGCAAAATCTGCTGCAGCATGGCATCGGCAATCACGTCTTTAATAATGATGTCTTTGCCATTTTTGGGGTTTTTAATCACAACCCATGGACCGCCATCCAATAGTTGGCCGCCAAATTCGGTCAGCGCTAACTCGTAGCCCCACTCTTTAAAGCTGCCCTCGGTGAACTTCATGATGTTGCCTTTATGAACTAGCGTCATCGAAGGCAGGTCTTGATCGATGGTGTACTGAATCGCCTTGCGCACAAGGCGCTGAGTGCCCTCTTTTGACACAGGCTTAATACCGATACCACAGCCCTCGGGGAAGCGGATCTTGGTTACCCCCATCTCTTCTTGTAAGAATTGGATGACCTTATTGGCTTCGTCGGTATCCGCCTTCCACTCAATACCAGCATAGATGTCTTCCGAGTTTTCTCGGAAGATCACCATATTAGTCTTCTCCGGCTCTTTGACAGGCGAAGGCACACCATCAAACCAACGCACGGGGCGCAGACAGGTGTAGAGATCTAACTCTTGGCGCAGTGCCACATTGAGCGAACGGAAACCGCCGCCAACGGGCGTCGTCAATGGGCCTTTAATGCCGACAGAATACTCTTTAATGGCATCCAAGGTTTCGGCGGGGAACCAGTCACCACCATACAAATCGGCCGCTTTCTCACCGGTGTAGATTTCCATCCAACTAATTTTCTTGGTGCCGGCGTAGGCCTTATCTACCGCTGCATCAACCACCTTTAGCATCACAGGAGAAATGTCGACACCAATACCATCACCCTCAATATAAGGAATGATTGGCTGATTAGGTACGTTGAGTGAGAAGTCGCTATTAACGGTAATTTTTTCGCCGCTCGCCGGCACTTTGATATGTTGATAAGCCATTGATACTGTCTCCATGTGATTGTTTTTGTCGTACCCTAGCGCAAAAGCACCCGCACGTTGGATTCAAAGTCACTGCACGATACTATAGCAGTTCATGCAAACCCCAACAGTCGCAACTCGTCAAAATCCTATGGCCCGCCTGATACTCTTTAATAAGCCTTTTAACGTCATGTCGCAATTCACCGACGACAGCGGACGTGCCACACTGGCCGACTTCATTCCGCTTAAGGGTGTCTACCCCGCTGGCCGTTTAGACTATGACTCCGAAGGCCTCATGCTGCTCACCGACGATGGCCAATTGCAGCATCGCATCGCCCACCCCGACGCCAAACTGGGCAAGACATATTGGGTACAAGTTGAAGGCGAGGTAAGCGATGAGGCTCTCGAGGCCTTACGCCGCGGCGTTGTGTTGAAAGATGGCAAAACCCTGCCGGCCAAAGCCATCCGCCTCGACCACGTCGATGTATGGGCGCGACACCCGCCAATACGCGAGCGCGCGAACATCCCCACCTCGTGGATCGCCCTCACTATTAAAGAGGGCCGCAACCGCCAAGTGCGTCGCATGACAGCGGCGGTAGGTTTCCCCACCCTGCGACTGATCCGGGTCAAAATCGGCGATTGGCAGGTAGAAGGGTTAGCCCCCGGCGAATACTGTGAGATAATGGTTGCCATGCCCGTGGCAGCGCGCCCAACGAAACCGCGCCGACCACCACACAACAACGCTAGAGGACGGAAACCGAAACGATGACTTGGTGCCCACACGTCACCGTCGCCACGGTAGTGGAACAAGATGGTCGCTTTTTGCTGGTGGAAGAACACGCCGGCGACGAACTGGTCTTCAACCAACCGGCGGGTCACCTCGACCCCGATGAAAGCCTGCTGGAAGCGGCGGTGCGCGAAACCCTTGAAGAAACCGGTTACCGCATCGAACTGACCGGCTACTGCGGCGTTACCCTGTATACGGCGCCCAGCAATGGGGTCACCTACGTGCGCCACACCTTCGCTGGCCGCGTCATCGAACAGCTTGCCAATGCCCAACTCGATGATGGCATCGTTGGCCCCGCCTGGCTGAGCCGCGACGAGGTTGCCAACTGCAACCGCCTGCGCAGCCCCATCGTATTGACCACCATTGATCAATACCTTAACCACCCCAACCTGCCGTTGAGTGCTTGCTATTAATGACTATCGCTAAACCCATTGCAGAAACCAAGGTCATCGTCGGCATGTCCGGCGGCGTCGATTCATCGGTGACCGCCCTGTTACTTCAACAAGCGGGCTACCAGGTGGAAGGCCTGTTCATGAAGAATTGGGACGAGGACGATGGCACCGAGTACTGCACCGCCATGCGCGACCTCGCCGACGCCCAAGCGGTTTGTGACAAGCTAGGCATTCATTTGCACACCGCCAACTTTGCCGCCGAGTACTGGGACAATGTCTTCGAGCACTTTCTGGAGGAGTACAAGGCCTGCCGCACCCCCAACCCGGACATCCTGTGCAACCGCGAGATCAAATTCAAAGCCTTCCTCGACTGGGCGGTTGAATTGGGCGCCGACTTAATCGCCACGGGCCACTACGCCCGCACGGGTGTGGACGCGGAGGGCCTGACAACCCTGCGCAAAGGCCTCGACGGCAACAAAGACCAAAGTTATTTCTTACACGCGGTCGGCCATCGCCAACTGGCGCAAACCTTGTTCCCGCTGGGCGATTTGGAAAAAACCGAAGTGCGCGAAATCGCTACTGCCCACGACCTGGCCACCAAAGCCAAGAAGGATAGCACCGGCATTTGCTTTATCGGCGAGCGCCGCTTTAAGGATTTTCTAGAGCAGTACGTGCCAGCGAATCCCGGCGACATTCTAGACACCGACGGCAACGTACTCGGTCAACACAGCGGACTGATGTTCCATACCCTTGGTCAACGCCAAGGCTTGGGAATTGGCGGCGTGGCAGGTGCTAATGACAACCCTTGGTACGTGGTCGACAAAGACGTTGCCAACAACAAACTCATTGTTGGCCAGGGCAATGATCACCCCCGTCTGTTTAGCCGCAGCCTGTACGCCAGCGAGATTCACTGGGTTGCTGAACACGACCCACAACTACCGCTGCGCTGCGCTGCCAAAACGCGTTATCGCCAACCCGACCAAACCTGCCTCATCGAACGCGATGGCGAGGGCTACCGGGTGGTATTTGACGAGCCACAACGCGCCGTGACACCAGGTCAATCGGTGGTGTTTTACCTCGACGACGTTTGCCTGGGTGGCGGTGTCATTGAAACCACCGAGGCGGCGCAATGAAGCACAGCCGTCGCGAACAAGCCATCGCCCTCGGCGGCCTATTGCAGGCCTGTCGTTGCGTTGAATTAATGGCGACCCAAGGTAGCTGTGATGCCAACTGGGAAAAGCCCCTGTTCGATAGCCTCTTCGTGTTCGACGCCCCCGATACGCCGGCGGTGTATGGTGGTATACACAACCTACGCCCGGGGCTGACCCTGCTGCTCGACCTACTGCGTGGCCAAAACAGCCAAAACATGAGCGGCATCGCCAACCTGTCGATGAACACGCTGGTCGTGCAAAAACAGCTCACAGAAAACAGCGACATGTTGGCCATCCTCGGTCAACGCCTAGAACACATTGCTAAGCATATCGATCTGTACGATAGCCCCGAGGCCATGCAACGCGCGGTGGCAGGTATTTATCAAGACACCCTTAGCACGTTGCCGTTTCGCATCAAAGTCGCCGGGCAGGTTAATCTGCTGCAGCGGGACGACATCGCCCAGCATATTCGCGCCCTGCTGCTATGCGCGGTACGCTCTGCCATGCTGTGGCGTCAATTGGGCGGACGACGCTGGCATTTACTGATCAACAAAGGTGCCTTGATCAAAGCCGCCGAGCAGTTGCTGCGCGGTTAAAAAACGCTCACAAACTCCCCCAAACCCTCGTGGCTGTGATAAAATGCGCGCCTTTCAAAACGCGTCATTGTTATCCGCCTACGAGAGTTTTTTCGACATGCAATTATCTGAGCTTTCCGCTGTATCTCCCATCGACGGCCGCTACGGCAGCAAAACCGCCGAGCTGCGCTCGATCTTTAGCGAATTTGGTCTGATCAAATACCGAGTAACCGTGGAAATCCGCTGGTTGCAAACCCTGGCAAACCACCCTGGCATCGCCGAAGTGGGCCCTTTCTCAGACGAAGCTAACGCCCTGCTCAACAGCATTGTCGACAACTTCAGCGAAGACGACGCCTGGCGCGTAAAGAAAATTGAAGCCACCACCAACCACGACGTGAAAGCGGTGGAATACCTGATCAAAGAAAAGTTCGCCGACAACGCCGAACTGAAAGCGATCAACGAATTCGTGCACTTCGCCTGCACCTCAGAAGACATCAACAACCTGTCACACGCGTTGATGCTAACCGACGGTCGCGAGCAAGTGGTTGTGCCCTACATGACCAAAATCATCGATCGCCTGACCGAGCTGGCAAAAGCCTTTGCCGACCAGTCAATGCTGTCGCGCACCCACGGCCAAACCGCTAGCCCCACCACCATGGGCAAGGAACTTGCCAACGTTGTAGCGCGCCTGCGCCGCCAGTTGGCGCAAGTACAAGCGGTTGAAATGCTGGGCAAAATCAATGGTGCCGTCGGCAACTACAACGCCCACCTGTCGGCCTACCCCGACGTTGACTGGCAAGCCAACGCCGAGGCCTTTGTCACCTCGCTGGGCCTGACCTGGAACCCCTACACCACCCAGATCGAACCGCACGACTACATCGCCGAACTGTTCGACGCCGTCGCGCGCTTTAACACCATTTTGATCGACCTGGATCGCGACATTTGGGGTTACATCTCGCTGGGTTACTTCAAGCAAAAAACCATCGCCGGCGAAGTGGGTTCATCGACCATGCCGCACAAGGTTAACCCCATCGACTTTGAAAACTCTGAGGGCAACCTCGGCTTGGCCAACGCCGTCATGCAACACATGGCAAGCAAACTGCCTGTGTCTCGCTGGCAGCGCGACCTGACCGACTCAACCGTGCTGCGCAACATGGGCGTCGGTTTTGGTTACAGC
Organism: uncultured Pseudomonadales bacterium; assembly: GCA_964598145.1. GTDB lineage: Bacteria > Pseudomonadota > Gammaproteobacteria > Pseudomonadales > JAHEIH01 > JAHEIH01. Next base: position 4,305 of record CAZRAM010000006.1, on the reverse strand, counting down.
CTGATTGCCTACCAAGCCACCCTGAAAGGCTTGTCGAAACTGGAAATCAACCCCGGCCGCATCCACGAAGACCTCGACAACAGCATGGAAGTGTTGGCAGAGCCCATCCAAACCATCATGCGCCGCTACAACGTGGAAGAGCCCTACGAAAAGCTGAAGGCTTTGACCCGTGGCCAAGCGATTACCGCTGAAACCTTGAACAACTTTGTCGACGGTTTGGATGTACCCGAGGAAGCCAAGGCCGCCATGCGTGCACTGACACCTCGCAACTATATTGGCAACGCTGTCGCACAAACCGAGAACCTGTAAGTATGTTGCACATCGACTGGCGCCAGTCGCAGGTTGATGTCGACACCTTCCTGCGAGACTACTGGCAGCGCAAACCGCTGTTTATCAAAGGTGGTCTCGCCCAATTTGCCCCCCAACTCGACCCCGACGAACTGGCCGGCTTAGCCTGCGAGGAAGAGGTCGAGTCGCGCATCATTACCGAGCGCAGCGACCCACCTTGGCAACTGCAACGCGGCCCATTTACCGACGATGATTTTGGCGCCCTGCCCGAAACGCACTGGACCCTATTGGTGCAATCGGTCGATGTCTACGACGACAGCGTGGCGGCACTGCTGGAAGCGTTTCGCTTCATCCCCCAGTGGCGCTTAGACGATGTCATGGTCAGCTTTGCCGTCGAAGGCGGCTCGGTGGGCCCACACTTTGACCAGTACGATGTGTTTTTGGTGCAGGGTGAAGGTCGACGCCACTGGCGCATTGGCCAACACTGCGACCACACTAGTCCAAGGCTGGAAGGGACACCGCTGCATATTCTGCGCGACTTTGAGGAGCAGGACAGTTTTGTCTGCGAACCCGGCGATGTTCTCTACCTCCCCCCCGGGGTGGCACACTACGGTGTCGCCATGGAAGATTGCATGACCTTTTCGGTGGGCTTTCGCGCCCCCAGTGTTGGCGAAGTACTCGACCAATTTGCCCATGCCGCCGGCGAGGCTAGCCACGCCTCACAGCGCTTCGTAGACGCCCGCCAGCAACACGACTCACACAGCGGCGCCATTGCCGGTGCGGACATCGCTACACTACGCCGCATGATTACCGAACAACTGAGCGACGATCGCGCCATCGCCGACTGGTTTGGCCGCTTCATGACCGAGTGCAAACACCCGTTGGAAGCCCTGCAGGAACCCTTGCTGGCACGTGAAATCCCCGACCTTTTAGCCGAGCACGAACTGACCTATGCCCCCGGGGCACGTATGGCCTACTTTGTGAGCGAAAAAGGCGTGCAATTGTTTGCCAACGGCGGCGCCCTCCAACTCACTGCTGAACAAGCCGAACGCTTCACCGCACTGGCTGATCGCCTGCCACAAGCCATCGAAACATTGCAGAACACTCAACACGAGGCTGACCACGCCGTCATCGCCGAGCTGATCAACCTTGGCTCCTTGACCATCGAATAGCGGTCATCCCCTGCCAATCGGCACAAAAACATTACTTTTCTTGGTTAGCTATGGCACCTTTAGCTAGTCTAAATGCCATGCATTTGCTGAATAACTAGAAGAGGACAACACAATGCGTCGACCCCTACTCTCAGGCCTGAGCGCCATCTCGCTCGCCGTACTTACCGCTTGCGGTGGCGGCACATCCGGCACCCCCGGTTCCGGTGCCATTCCTCCAGCCCCCGCTCCCGACACTACCTCCAATGTGGTGTTTAGCCCCGCTAACGCGCAAATCTCTGTGCCCAGCGACTGGCTGTTGATCGGCAGCAACGACGGTACCCTGCAAATGCCAGGTGAAACCTCGGCAGCGGCTGAAGGTGTGATGCCCGATTACAGCGATCCACAAACCGCCCTCGGCGGCCTTGACGGCTGGTCAACCATTGCGGGCTTCTCACTTAGCCTAGACATGGGCACCGGCCTTTCTGTGGATGCCAGTGCCGAGATGCCCGGCGCCGTGCGACTCTTCAAAGCTCGCGTCAACTACACCGACCCCACCAATGCCACCTGCCCGCAGCTGCACGCCTGTGAAGTGCTCGCTGAACTGCAATACGGCGTGGATTTCGTGGTCAAAGCCGGCACCAGTAGCGTCAACATCGTGCCCTTGAAGCCGCTTGAGTCGGCCACTTCATACATTGTCGCCACCACCGGCATGTTAAAAGATACCGGCGGCGGCACCATCGGCAGCTCGGCCGACTACCAAGCCTTGGAAGTAGATATCGCCACCTCGCCCATGTCTGATGCGGAAATGCTGCAGATGCAGAGCGTGATCAACAGCTATGAGAACGCGATTGTCGCCGGCAGCGATCTAGCCGAGTCGGACATCCTTTACTCGATGGCTTTCCAGACTCAGGACACGGTGACACCCATGCTGGCCGTGAAGAGCTTGTTGGCGCTTAACCCCATGACTGCACCTAAAGTGGTAGCAGGGGCTACAGGCTTGACCGCGCTTGATGCACTAGGCCTTGAAGACAATGCCGCCAATACGCCTTTTAAAGCAGCCATGCTTTACAGCGCGTCTTTCAGCAATATGCCCTACTATTTGCCACTGCCTTCAGCTACAAACCCAATGGCGCCCACTACCGGTCGCTGGACGGCGATGTGCACCAGCGGTGCCACACTGGCTGGTGCAGGTGAAGCCGCAGCGGCGTTTGCGGCAGGCGACGATGACGCGATGTGTCAATCGTTTGGTCTGCGCGATCTCCGCGATGGTAATGGCGACTTTGCCCTCGACACCCTTCGTCACGTCACCAAGTACAACCCCATCCCTAAAGCTAACGCCATGATGGATGTGCCCGGTTGGATGACGGTACCCAACACCACATTGGTGAATGCTGTTCGCGCGCAACTGGGACTGCCCGCTATTGCACAACCCACCGATGGTTGGCCAGTGACGATTCTTTACCACGGTATTACTACCACTAAAGAGACCATGCTGGCAATTTCAGGTACCTTGTCACTCATGGGGCAAGCAACTGTGTTTATCGATCACCCCCTCCATGGCGAGCGCGGTTTTGACCTTAACATGGATGGCACCGATGACATCAACGCCTCTGAAATCTCTGCCACTCACTACATGAATTTGGCAAGCCTGCTGACTGCGCGTGACAATACGCGCCAATCGATCGCTGACGTGCTCGCCGTACGTGTAGCACTGCACCAATTGAGTGCTAGCAATGGCGGCATGATGCCTATCGACTCAAATAGCGTGAGCTTTGCCGGCCAATCCCTCGGCGCCATGACGGGAAGCTCTGCGGTTGCCTTAGCGAATGGCCCCTCTCTTCTGCCTGCTGCCACACAAGCAGCACTGGCCGCAGCCTGGGGCGTGGCTGACCTGAATGATGTTTATGCGGTTGAGTCTGCTGCGCTGTCGGTACCTGGTGGTGGTATTTCAAGCTTGTTGCTTGAATCAGATAGCTTTGGCCCATTGATCGAAGCCTTGTTGGTATCTGCTGGATCAGCTGATGTGGCGGCAGCTTTTGCTGCACAATTCCCTGATGCGGCACCCGGTCAACCCGACTACGAAGACAATCTGGTAAGTTTTTACACCACCTACAGTAAATCTCTGACTCCTTACCTCAAGGAACAGACATTTAATAGCTTGGCAGGTTTTGGCTTCGCCACTCAAACCGTGGTCGATGGTGCAGATCCCACCAACCACGCTCCAGTGCTGGCCAGTACCGGCACCCCAGTGTTGATGCACATGGTTTACGGCGATGCAGTCATTCCCAACCAGACATCTAAATACGGTGTATTGGGTGGTACTGAGCCACTCGCCAGCGCCATGATGTTGAGCACGGCAAGTGAAAGTGCCATGGATGCTACCGGCATTCACAGCATCGTTCGCTTCACAGAAGGTAGCCACGGATCGATGCTTGATCCTACCGCATCTCCAGCCGCTACAGCTGAGATGCAATCGCAAATCGGCGCCTTCATCGCGACAAAAGGTACGATGCTGAATGTCACCAACAGTGAGGTGGTTGAGTAAACATACCTAGTAAGCAAAAACGCCGGCAACTGCCGGCGTTTTTGCTTCCTAAAGAGTCACCACCTAGCATCCCGTGACACCTTGTTACCCCCTGTGGGACCTTTCTGGCCCCTGTGGGACCTTTCTCGTAGAGAAAGGGAATGCTTAACATACTGCCAGTGCCATTGGTCGACATTGTGGGACCTTTCTCGCAGAGAAAGGGAATATCATAGTTCCCTTGTTCTTCGAACAAGGTCCCACAGGGGCCAGCAAGGTAACTGTTTGAAACAGCCTGCGCTATTGGTCGACATTGTGGGACCTTTCTCGCAGAGAAAGGGAATA
>CAZRAM010000005.1:68536-215568 GCA_964598145.1 uncultured Pseudomonadales bacterium | reverse complement strand
ATTGGTCGACATTGTGGGACCTTTCTCGCAGAGAAAGGGAATATCATAGTTCCCTTGTTCTTCGAACAAGGTCCCACAGGGGCCAGCAAGGTAACTGTTTGAAACAGCCTGCGCTATTGGTCGACATTGTGGGACCTTTCTCGCAGAGAAAGGGAATACTCAGTTCCCTAGCCTAAACGCAAACAACACGTTACCTGGCAACTGGCCAAACATGGCGTAACCAGAGGTCACATAAAGCATATCATCGGCTATCACTGGACCAGCCACATCTAAGGCGCCACCATGGCCACCCTCTACGGGAATAGCCGTATTAAAGCGCCAACGTTCTTGGCCACTCTGCCCATCATACGCGTGCAATAAACCATTCAACGCACCACTAAAAACTAGCTCAGGCGTAGCAGTACTTGCAGCAGAAAGACCATAGAAATACTCACAGTTATAGTCCTGCTCAATACTAGCTTGCATATTGCTAAGACCGATGGCCCGTTTGGCACCGCGGTACTCACATCCGCGCTCTACCCGCTGCTGCCAAAGGATGTCGCCACTGCGCCAATTGAGTGCACTAATGCCCGGCCGGGGCGTGTAGTTGGGAAGATTGTGCTCTGGGTCGGCTATAGGCACATACAAAGTATTCCCTGCGACCGACATTCCCCAGTGCACCCCTCCATTAGAGGTACCATCGCTGAGGCGTTGCCGCCATAACACCTCGCCACGCTCACTGCCAGGGTCGAGCGACAAGGCGAATACCTCACCGGATTTCTGTCCCGCCAGAAGCACATCACCACGCTCATCACTGGCGATGATCATCGATGCCCCAAAATCAACGTCAGCGCCGGGGTTTGGCGGACAATTAGCGCCACCGTGCAAACACGCTGCATTCCATACATCGTTGGCCGTGGCTTGAAAGCGCCAGACTAGCTCGCCGCTATCGAGATCCAAGGCGATCACTGCGTCGCTGGTATCCGTCGCGGGTAGGCTGTTGTTTTGACCCGTACCGATATACAGACGACGTCGCACAGCATCTATCGCTGGCGTCGTCCATACCGAGGCACCGGATGGGCCAAACTGAGGTGTACCCGATTTATTAACGCCTTGCGGTTCGGCATCGTCAGTAGCATGCCAACGCCATAGCTCCTGCCCACCGTCCAGATCCAAAGCCACTACCCCACCGTGGCTTTGACAGCATGGGTAGTTGTCCTGCCCAGCGAGCGCGACCTCATATGAAGACACAGGAACATACAAACTACCTTCAAACGCTGCCGGGGATCCGCTTACCACAGAGCTTTCAAACAGCGCCACAGATTGCTGCCATACTGGTTCAAGCGAGTGGGCATCGACGGCATGGATAACAGCCAGAGAATCCGCAAACACGAGCAAAGATCTATCGTTGCGCTGGACGATAGACAGCGCCGAACGCACCGCGGTGTCAACTTTGCTGACTTTCAAGATACAACCCTGCTGGCGGTCTAACATCAAAACACGTCCTACCTGATCAGCCACGTAGAGACGATCCCCCCACACCACAGGCTGAGAACGCAAGGAAGCTACCCTCGGCAGCGCCAATGTCCATGCGAGGGAAAGGTGTTGCACATTGCTCGCAGTGATATTGGTTTGGGCAATATAGCGCTGGTTATCTAAGCCAAACCCCCAATTCGCAGTCGATGGCATACGCTGAGGGATTGCGACTGATTGCTGACAACGGTGTTGCGCCAACCATGCACTATCATCGGGCTCTTCACCGGCGAGATACCACGTGATTAAACCTTTTTCGGTCTTACTCAGATGACTGGTGATCGCCTGCATTTTGCCAAGCGTGAGCGTTTTCATAATCGCCTCACGGCTCATCATGCTCAACGCCGCAAGACTCGGGGCTTTGCTGGCGGGGTCACTATGACAAGCAGCACACTCCTTGTCATAGAGCCATTCGCCCACTGTCGACAGTGGCAGCCAATGCCGATTCTTGAGACCCCATTGCTGTAAGTTAGTCGCACTAATATCGCCACCAAATGACCAAATCGTGCCAATGACCGCAAACACAGGTAACCACAGCAAGCGTTTCATGGCGCCTCCCTTGGCAACGCATAGGCCACGAGAGCATCGCTTTGCGGCCGCCCAAACATGTGGTGACCTCCAGCATTGATCACCACAAATTGCACGCCGCCAGCACTGTAGGTCATGGGCGTTGCGGTACCATCTGCGGGGAGCGTTGTGCGCCACAACACCTCGCCGCTGCGGACATCAAAGGCGCGGAAAGTACGATCCATGGTGGCACCAATAAAGAAAACACCACCGGCTGTCGCCATACCACCTCCGAGGTTTGGCGTTCCCCAATTGACCTCAAATGGCAGTGGCAATGGTGCCATGTCGTGCACCGAACCCAAGGCTTGGCGCCAAAGAATCTGCCCACTGCTGAGGTCCACCGCTAGCAGTTGCCCCCACGGGGGTGGGTTGCAAGGTATTCCCAACATCGATTGCAGGGGTTTGATTTCTACTCGATAAGGCGTGCCCTGCATGGTGACTGTCATTCCCCTACCCGCTTTAGGTTGTTCGATAGCGACGCTATCGGTAGCGTCCTGTGGAATGAGCCGCCCCACGAAGGGGACGTTGTTCACGTTGGTGATGAGGATATTTCTTTGATCAAGCATTGCGCCTCCCCCCCAATTGGCGCCCCCCAAACTGCCTGGAAACATCAGCGTAGGTTGTTCACTCAAGGGGGTAAACAACCCCAAATCGACAATATTTTGCAACTGTTTGCGACAATTCTGCCGATCGAATGGCGTTAAACCAAAAGCCTTAGATGGCGGTAAAAAAGGGTCGATCAACTGTTCGGGGGCTGTCGGCCTCGGCTGGGTTGGCGATGTTCGTTCGCCGGCTATCGGCGAAGCCGGTACCGGCTGTTCAAGTACTGAAAAAAGCGGCTCTCCAGTGCGTCGATCGAGAACAAACACAAAGCCCTGCTTGGTCAATTGCGCCAGCGCAGGCACGCCATCGCGTTCAAATAAAATGGGCTGTGCGGGGCTATCAAAGTCCCAAAGATCGTGGTGTACGTGCTGAAAATGCCATACCACTTCACCGCTCTCAGCGTTCAAAGCCACCACGGCATTGGCGTAGGCATTATCGCCGGGACGCAGCACGCCGTAATAATCTGGGGATGGTGCCGAGGTAGGCAAATAAACCATACCTAAGTCAAGATCGACGGCGATAGGCGCCCATACATTGGCGCCGCCACTATTAGCGTCTCCCTGCAGGGGATCGAAGCGCCAACGCTCTTCGCCGCTGACAACATCGATGGCCTGTACAATTCCGCGCGGCGCCCTCGCCCGGGCAAAATCCACCACGGTAGAACCGACGATAGCAAGCCCATTAATCGTGGCGGGTGGCGATGCATTACTAACCGCTGCCGGATCTTTCCGATTATAACCGTGTAAGGCAACCTGCCCAGCCACACCAAAATCTTGGCAAGGGATTCCTAAACGGGCATCGAGGGCGAACAGACGCCGATCGTGGCTCGCCAGTAAAATCCGCTGCGGACACTGGCTATCCGGTGTGGCTGCATAGGAAATACCACGACAGCGCATAGGCCGCTCACCGCGTGTATCGACGCTTCCATCAAACACCCATCGTTCAGACCCAGTCGCAGGGTCGAGCGCAATGACACGGTTATCCGGTGCACAAAACACCAGACTACCACCAGCCGCTTCTGGCAATTTAAGAGGGGTCGCCTGCGCAGAAATGGCCTGCTCACCGGCGTTGTTGCCGTAATGATAGCGCCACACTTCACGCAACTGGCCGACATTGCCTCGGTGGATCTGGGCCAAGGGTGAAAAATGTCGACCACCTGGGTCTCCACCATAGTGCAGCCAGTCGGCACTGTTCACACTTTGCACCACCTTATAATCAAACATCGGCTGGAGGGGCTCAGCGCTGCAAGCCGCCATTAGCGCGCTCAAAGCCAGTGGGAAAAACCGTTTCAAGGTTGACTCCCCGGAGGAGTCAAACGCAGCAAACTGGGACTTCCCCCTTCACTCTGGTAGGTGGGGAAATGTGAGTTGGTTGTGAATATGGCACCGCTCTCGGCATCAATTTCAACATCCCGACTGAAAAAGCGCGCTCGCGGCAAGGGTACCCTCAGCCATGACGTCGTGGCTATATCAAAGCGCAGTAGACTATCGGATTGATTACCATTAACCCACACATGGCCTCGCTCGCGATCGACATTGAGCGCGTAGGGAATCTCATTGCGTACCTGCAGAGGGTATTCCTCGAAGCGCTGGGTGGCCGGATCGAAGCTGACTAACAAGCCATCTTGGAAGGCGACGATCCACAATTTGCCCTCCGCGTCGCTGCGCAAGCGGCGTGGCCCTCGATAGGGAAAGTCGATCATATGTACATCCAACGTGTCAGGATCAATACGCGCGATGTCGTTTGCATAAAGTCGCGCCACCCATATGGATCCGTCGGGTGTGATATCGATGCCATAGGGCATGGGTAGCCCCGTGCCCTCTTCATCTGGCGCTGGCTGTGGTCGCCAATCGACCGGTAGCGAGAAAATGGCAGGCAAGGAGGCAATGATTAATTGCTCCTTGAGATTGCGGGCGGGAAGATCGATCAAATGGAATTTGCCTGTGGCTCGGTCGAACATCGCCACCTGTGAACTCACCGCCAAGGTGAACCAAACCCTATCACGTTGATCGACACGAATGGTATGGGGATAGTAGCCAGCTGGCATTTTATGGACAGTGAACTGCTTGGTTTTCACGTCAAATTCCAACAAGGCCTGCTGCATGGAGGGCGTAATAAATATATTGCCATCCTGCGGCGATACCGCGAACGAATGCACGCCCATGGCATTATCGATTTTAGGAAAACGCTGGAAGCGATTGCCCAAGAAGCCACCCGGTTGAGCACCCTCAATTGCAGGCACTTTATAAACTTTGTAGCGGCCGTTTTGGGGGTCGACTTCATAGATGCGATCGAACAGATTGTCACCCACATACACCAGGCCATTCGGGTGCAACAGCAGATCATGCATCTGTGAAAATCCATCGCCGATCAACCACTCGGTCTGCTGCCAATCACTGAGTTCAGCAGGCCAAGGTTCAGGGTGGGGTATCAGCTCGGGTGAGGTGCGCAAGCGGGCATATTCTTTTCGCAACACGTCAGCCAAGGGAACAAAATAGTTTTCCGCTAGACGCGCCCCATAGCTATTCATCCGTTCAAACACATCAACCCACTGATGCTCACTGCGCTCGACCCTCATAAATGCCGACGCTTGCTGATGGCAAAAGGCACAATTCAGCTGAAACGCTGATTTCAACGCATCACTGCCAAAGTCCACTTGCGATAACCAAAGGTTTGAGGTCGCGGCATCGACACGCTGTTGCTCACTGGCGCGTGTCATCACAATTCGCTCGGGCCGCTCTTCCGCGCTCAGCTGTACATCCTCATAGCCTGGCTTTCTTAGCCTAAGCACCCCCTCAGGTGGCGAGACAAAACCATTGTCGTCAGTAAACAATGTGGTGGTGGTTGCAGCATAACCCACCTCACCAGCTGGCAAGTAGCCCATGTCATCACGAGGAATCTCGCCCGCCACCGCCAAGCGGGTAACCATCACTTGGCCTATCGGCTTGTCAATGGCGTCATGAATTTGCAAGCCCCAACACATTGGACTCAGCAGGCTTAATATGAGGATTGGCAAGGCTAGCTGCATCGCGCTGCTCCGTCGTTATTGTTGTAGACAGTGTAGCGCGATGCACAAAGAATTGAAGTGGTTGAGTTACGCCAGCAATTAGGCGGAATAACTGTGGTCAATCCGGTGGGACCTTTCTCGCAGAGAAAGGGAATACTTAACATACAGCCAGTGCCATTGGTCGACATTGTGGGACCTTTCTCGCAGAGAAAGGGAATGCTTAACATACAGCCAGTGCCATTGGTCGACATTGTGGGACCTTTCTCGCAGAGAAAGGAAATACTTAACATACAGCCAGTGCCATTGGTCGACATTGTGGGACCTTTCTCGCAGAGAAAGGGAACTGTTCCCTTGTTCTTCGAACAAGGTCCCACAGGGGCCAGAAAGTTTACACAGGGTCCCTTCCACTCAAGAGTGCGTTTGGAAGTACATCCTAGTATCCATCACCGAATCGGGGCTCAACGACACCGACTCAATACCCTGATCCACCAACCACTTGGCGAAATCGGGGTGATCCGACGGCCCCTGGCCACAAATGCCGATGTACTTACCCTCTTTGCGGCAGGCTTTAATCGCCATCTCGAGCAGTTTCTTCACCGCTTCGTTGCGCTCGTCGAACAGGTGAGCCACTAACCCTGAGTCGCGGTCGAGCCCGAGGGTTAACTGGGTCAGGTCGTTAGAACCAATCGAGAAACCGTCAAAGTGCTGCAGGAACTCTTCTGCCAATACCGCGTTGGCGGGCAGTTCGCACATCATGATCACACGCAGGCCGTGCTCACCGCGACGCAGGCCGTTTTCAGCCAGCAGTTCAATCACGTTAGCTGCTTCGGCCACTGTGCGCACAAAGGGAATCATGATCTCAACGTTATCTAGCCCCATCTCCTCGCGCACGCGTTTGAGGGCCTCGCACTCCATATCGAAGCATTCGCGGAAGCTATCAGACACGTAGCGTGATGCACCGCGGAAGCCCAGCATGGGGTTTTCTTCTTCTGGCTCGTAGTTGTGGCCACCGACCAAGTAGGCGTACTCGTTCGACTTGAAGTCCGACATGCGCACGATGACTTTTTTGGGCGCAAAGGCGGCAGCGATGCTGCTGATACCTTCGACCAATTTATCGACGTAGTAATCGCGTGGCGAGGCGTACCCGCCGATACGGCGATCGACGCTACGGCGCACGTCAGCGGGCAGTGTGTCGTAATCCAACAAGGCTCTTGGGTGCACGCCAATCATGCGGTTAATAATGAACTCCAAGCGCGCCAAGCCAACACCGTCGCTCGGAATCGAGCTGAAACCAAAGGCGCGATCGGGGTTACCGACGTTCATCATCACCTTGAAAGGTAGATCGGGCAGGTCATCCACCGAATTAGACACCACCTCAAAGGTCAACTCACCTTCATAAATGTGTCCGGTGTCACCCTCGGCGCAAGATACGGTCACCGACTGGCCATCCTTCAACAGCTCGGTGGCATCACCACAACCCACCACCGCGGGAATGCCTAATTCGCGAGCAATGATTGCGGCGTGACAGGTGCGACCACCGCGGTTTGTCACAATCGCCGAGGCGCGTTTCATTACCGGCTCCCAATCGGGGTCGGTCATATCCGATACCAGCACGTCACCGGGCTTCACCTTATCCATCTGCGACAGGTCGTTCACCACGCGCACGGTCCCTGAACCGATACGCTGACCAATACTGCGACCTTCGCAAAGTACTTTACTGCGCTCACGCAGCATGAAGCGCTCGATCACGGTACTCGAATCCCGGCTCTTCACCGTCTCTGGACGGGCTTGCAGGATGTACAATTTGCCGTCGTCACCATCCTTGCCCCACTCCACATCCATTGCGCGACCGTAGTGCTGCTCGATCGTCACAGCCTGGCGCGCCAGCGATTCCACTTCCGCGTCGGTGAGTGAAAAGCGATTACTGTCGGCCTTGTCGACATCGACAATTTTGACGCGCTCGGCGGGATCGTCGCTGTACACCATCTTAATGGCTTTGGAACCGAGATTGCGGCGCAGAATGGCCTTCTTGCCGGCCGCTAGGCCTTGCTTGTAGACATAGAACTCATCGGGGTTAACCGCGCCCTGCACCACCATTTCGCCAAGGCCATATGACGAGGTCAGAAATACTACGCCGTCGTAGCCCGACTCGGTGTCGAGGGTGAACATCACTCCGCTGCTACCGTTTTCGCTGCGCACCATTTGCTGCACACCGGCAGACAAGGCCACTTCGGCGTGCTCAAAGCCTTGGTGCACGCGGTAGGCGATAGCGCGGTCGTTGTAGAGCGAGGCAAATACTTCGCGGATGTGGTGCTTCACCGACTCAAGGCCCTGCACGTTAAGAAAGCTTTCCTGCTGCCCAGCAAACGAGGCGTCGGGTAAATCCTCAGCGGTAGCCGAAGAGCGCACCGCTACCGCCATGGCGGGGTTTGCCGCGGTCAATTCTGCGTAGGCCGCTTCAATGGCGGCATCTAGCGCGGGCGGGAACGGGGTATCTGAGACGAGTTGGCGAATACGCTTACCCTCGGCCGCAAGGGCATTGACGTCATCGACATCCAGTTTGGCCAGCGAGGCATTGATTTCGTCGGCTAGGCCGGACTGCGATAAGAACTCGCGGTAGGCATCGGCGGTGGTGGCAAAGCCATTGGGAACACTCACCCCAGCATTGCTCAGGTGGCTGATCATCTCGCCAAGTGAGGCGTTCTTGCCACCGACACGATCCACATCGTGCATGCCCAAATCCTTGAACCATAGGACGTAATCAGTCATTTTTTTGTCTCCGTGAAGCCTTATTTATGGCATTTATATATTTGATGTCCAAGATCATAATGGATAAAACCTGTAAATTCCTTACAATGTCATGGCGTAAAATTACAAGTTTTGAGGTAGCTATGGCTCAGGCGAAAAGAACGGTGTTTTTTATCTCGGATGGCACCGGTATCACCGCGGAGATGATGGGCAAGTCGTTGCTCACCCAATTTGAGGGTGTCGAATTCCAACGCGTGCTCACCCCCTTCGTGAAAGACCAAGCACGCGCCAGGCACGCCACCGACGAAATCAACCTCGCTGCCGAACGCGATGGCCACCCACCAATTGTCTTCTCCACCTTGGTCAACAGCGACCTAGAAGACATCATTAAAGCGTCTCAGGGCGTGGTGTTTAACTTCTTTTCTAGCTTTCTCAAGCCACTCGAAGAGGCCATTGGCGTCGCCTCTTCCCACAGCGTCGGTAAGTCACACTCGGGATCGACCAGCGACCAGTACTTGAATCGTATCGACGCAGTGAACTACGCGCTAGAAAACGACGACGGCCACAGCATTAAGAATTACGACGAGGCGGAAATCATCCTGGTGGGGGTATCGCGCAGCGGCAAGACCCCCTCTAGCCTCTACCTTGCGCTGCAATTTGGTATCAAAGCGGCCAACTACCCCATTACCGAAGAAGACATGGAAGAGCGCGTGCTGCCAAAGATTTTGCAGCCCTACAAACATAAGCTGTTTGGTTTGACCATCGACGCCGAGCGACTGTCAGCGATTCGCAACGCCCGCCGCGCCAATAGCCGCTATTCATCGATTACCCGTTGTGAAGACGAGGTGCGCAATGTCGAGGCCATGCTTCGCAAAGCAAGTATTCCGTATATCGACACCACGGACGCCTCCGTGGAAGAAATTTCGACTCAGATTCTGATCAGGACGGGACTCAAACGGCACAACTAATTAGCCAGTTGCGGCAGTGCTTGCAGGTCGTCTATGGTTTGGCGAATGACAAACTGGCGCTTGGCGGAGTGAACGGGCAACGATAGTAGCCCTTCGGTATAACGCTGCTGCCATACGTCAGATTGACCTATGATGGCGGCAAAATGACTGACACCGTTTTGTTGAAGGTGCATCAACTTGCTGAAATCTTCATCGCTGCGCAACAGCCGCTCGTAAAAGCTACGATGGGTTTGCAGGCTGTTAGAAATATTGGCGAAATGGCCATCAATACCCAACGAGGCGATACTCCGCACCAACTCCGCTCGCCCCCCTTCCGCGGTCAACTGCACCGCATCAAGCCGTTTGGCCGGCGTTACATCGGAAATAGAGTTGGCGTGTAAGTAGACCGAATAGGAGGCATTTAATAGGCCGATCAAAAAGACCATGTTGACCAACACCAGGACAATAGGGGTCGCTGTGTGGGTCCAGTAACCCACTGAGAGCGGATGACGAGGGGGTTTGGTGGGCGCCTCTTCTTTGTCAGTGTTTTTTTCGTCTTCGCTCACGGCTCTTGCCCCACGTACTGCAGGTTAACCTCTCGCTTAACGCTCTTGTCGCGCAGTGCGCTTAAGGCCGCCTCGTGCGCCACCAACCAATCACGCGAACCACGCGTCATGCTAGCCAATTCGCGGGCACTGGTGGAGACCGAATCCACTAATACCTGAAAATCTTGTTCGCGCTGCTGCATGGCCGTTAACACTTCGCCGCTAAAACCACCGGAGCACTGTTGTTCGAGGTCGGCGGCCTTGTCAGCCACCGCTTGCAGTTTGGCTAACTCTTCACCTTTGAACTTGGCCAATCGAGCCACGCTGTCTTCAAGCTCTTCAATACGCTTAAGTAAAACCGCTTCGGAATTGGAGGCCTGTTCGTAATCAGGCACGTTGCTGTACAGCATGTACACCGCCGCCGAGGCAATAATGGCCACGCCAACGCTGATCACCAGCGCAATAATCATCAACCATCGGTTGAGGTTAATGCGCTTGATAAAGGCTTCTTCTGGAGAGCTCTCTTGATTGGGTATGTCTTCTGACTCGGCCATCGCTCGATTCCCTGTTGCTACAGAGAGGATGTCGGCGATGGCCGCAACAACTTTAAGGGCGCTGTTGGTCGATCACAATACGCACGCTGGGGGCGTCAACAGCAGGGGCGACGCGCAGCGGCGACGACACTTGATAATCACCACTGCCAGCTGTCACAGTACCGCTTTGTGAAAAACGCGCGGAGACTTGTACTTCGGGGAACTGTGACAAACGCATAGCCGGGGTCATGGCCATGTTGTCATCCAGGCGAACACGCACCGGGAAGGTGGTATCTGGCGCTAAACGCGCCACCGCCAAAGGCATGCGTGGGCCCTCTGGGGCTTGCGCAAACACAAACAACACAGCATTGTCACTGAGTTGCAGGCCCTGTGCGGCCAGTGCAGGATCCAGGTCAATCTCTACCTCAACCGCCACCACTTGTGCGACCTCAGCGGGCGCAATCTCTACGCCCTGGCTAGCGGCCAATGCAATGGCGTTATCAATACCCTGTTGAATGACCTCTGCGTCCGGTGAACCGGCGGGCAGCCGCGCAACAATTTTACGCCAAGCGTCCACCGCACGGGGATAGTCAGCTGCCTCAAAGGCGGCGATACCCACTAGACCCAACACCGTAGATTGCTCGGGATCGAGTGCCAAGGCGCGCTGTATCAAGCCTTCGATCTTAGGTGTCATAGCGCGTTCAGCGGCCATAAACTCAGCCTGCGCCCAGTAGGCAATAACTTCAGCGTCATCGGGGAATTGCACCGCCAACTGCGCGTAGTTGTTCGCCGCGGCGCGAAAGTCTTGCACGTTCATCGCTGTTTGTGCCGCCATCACCCAATAGTCGGGCTTGCGCTTGCCGTGCTTGGCCGCCACCTGCTGAATCGCCTGGTGCAGAGACAGAATCTCCGCGCGCTGCGCCTCAATAGATTCTGGCATTTGTAAATTGGTCAAGCGGTCCTGCAGTAGGATTTCATCCAAACCACCGAGGCGCTGATAGGTCGCCAGCGCGATCAAGGGCACTAGCAATACTGGCACCACCCACCAAAGACCACGGCGCGCCTCAGGCACAACAGTCGTGTCTTCACTATCTTCAAGCAGGGTTCTATCGAGCTCAGCGAGCAAGGCGGTAGCCTCTTCAGCGGAGATATCGCCGTTCGCCTGCTGGGCTTCAATATCGCGCTTTTCAGAGCGGTAGTTAGCAATGTTCGCCAACTGTCTAGCGCGCTGCTGATTGGCATCCAACGACTCGTGGCGGCGCAATAACGGCAGCACAACAAAGCCAATGGCCAACACCAACAACGACGCGGCCAGCAGATAAAATTCAATTTGCATTAGGATTTTTCGCTCTCTTCTTGCGCACTATCCAACACGCGCTGTAGACGCGCTTTGGTAAGGCTATCGGTCACCACCTCATCGCGCTGTTGGCTACTGCGTCGCACGATCACCGCGACAGTACCCACCGCCAGTACCAACAACACCGCGGGCGCTAGCCATAGATACAGCGTGATACCCGACACTTTGGGGCGATACAGCACAAACTCGCCATAGCGAGCGACCATGTAGTCGTAGATTTCGTCGTCGCTGTAGCCATCGTGCAACAGGCGATGCACCTCGCGACGCAAATCAGCTGCTACCCCAGCATTAGAATCTTCCAAGTTTTGATTTTGACACTTAGGGCAGCGCAGCTCTTTCACGAAGACGTTGTAGCGCTCGCGCAACTCGGGCGAATCAAATTGGTAGGTCTCGATCACCGCCTGGGCAGACAGCGACCAAAACAGCAACAGTGCCGTCAAAAAGCGTCGCATTACTCGCCCCCCATCAGCAACTCGAGATAGCGAGGTTTAAATTTTTGTTCCCAAACGTTGCGATCCAAGGGACCTTGGTAGCGCATCTGTACCACGCCTTCGGCATCCACTAGGTAGGTTTCTGGCGCGCCAGTAATCCCTAGATCGATACCGAAACGGCCGTCGAGATCAACCACATTGAAACGATAAGGGTTGCCCTTTTCGTTCAGCCAAACGCGTGCCTTGTCGACGTTGTCCTTATAGTTCACACCAATAATGGTGACGCCTTCGCGCTCGCGCAGGTAGTTCAGGAAATTGTGCTCCACCGCGCACGAAGGGCACCATGTCGCCCACACGTTAACCAGCGCCGGCGCACCGAGCACCGCTTCGTTATCGAGGGTTTGACCCGGAGCATCTAGGTCAGGCAGGGTGAATTCCGGCAGGGGTTTTTCCAGCAGCGCAGAAGGCAGCGCACGTGGATCAAGCCCCAAGCCTTTGATAAAAAAGCCTGCCAATACGGCAAATACCAGCAGTGGCAAAAATAGTTTTAAGCGTCCCATTAAGCCACCACACCTTCGCCAACAGCATCGCCAGCGGGTTTCGCCGCCGCCTGGGTGGCTTTCACTTTAAGCTTGTAGCGCTTATCGATAATGGCCAAGAAACCGCCCAGCGCCATCACCAGCGAACCCAACCAAATAAAGCGCACCATCGGTTTGTAGTGCAAACGCACCGCCCAAGCGCCGTCGTTTAACTCATCGCCCATGGCGACGTAGATGTCGCGCCACAAACCGGGGTCGATAGCCGCCTCGGTCATAATCTGACCGGTGGCATTGTAGCGGCGCTTTTGAGGGTGAAGTTCAGCGATTTCTCGCTCGCCATCAAACACGCGAATAACACCTTCGGTACCCGCAAAGTTTGGTCCTGTCATGGGGCGGCTACCCTCAAACTGGAAGCGGTAGTCGCCAATCGAGGCGGACTCACCGGGCGCCATACGGATGTCTTTCTCAACGCTAAACTGGCTGACAATACACACGCCAATCACCGTCAGGGCAAATCCAATGTGACCGATTTGCATACCGTAGTAAGAGGCCGTCAAACGCTTAAGACCACGCCCCAACGAGGGGGCGTGACGCAGCTTGCTGCGCAGGTCGATCAACACCCCCATCACCAGCCACAGCGAGAACAACAGGGCCAACACCGACCAAGCGTCGATGCGTTGCAGCGCCGCAAAGGCCAAAATAGCGGCACTAATAACGGTGGCGACTAGCACTGCCAACAGGTGGCTGCGCAACACTTCCCAACGGGTCGATTTCCAATGCAGCAGCGGGCCAACACCCATGAAGGCGATTAAGAAGCCCATCAAGGGGACAAACACGGCGTTAAAATACGGTGGTCCCACCGAGTACTTACCTAGCTGCAAGGCGTCGGTAATCAATGGAAAAACGGTGCCTGCCAATACCGTGATGGTAGATACCAACAGCACCACGTTGTTGACCAGCAGGAAGGCCTCGCGCGACAGGAAATCAAAGCGCGATTTGGCCGACACGGTGGGTGCACGGAAGGCATAGAGCGCCAACGAGGCACCGATCACGATGCCAATAAAGCCTAAGATAAACACCCCGCGCTCGGGATCCGCCGCGAAAGAATGCACAGAGGTGAGTACCCCTGAGCGAACCAAGAAGGTACCCAGCAAGCTGAGTGAGAAGGCAAAAATGGCCAACAGCACCGTCCAGCTTTTGAACAGACCGCGTTTTTCGGTCACCGACAGCGAGTGCATCAGCGCCGTGCCGACCAACCAAGGCATGAAGGAAGCGTTTTCAACCGGGTCCCAGAACCACCAGCCACCCCAGCCGAGTTCGTAGTATGCCCACCAACTGCCGAGGGCAATACCCACGGTCAGGAAACACCAGGCGATATTGGTCCAAGGGCGCGACCAACGGGCCCAACTGGCGTCTAGTTTGCCGCTCCACAGCGCGGCAATAGCAAAGGCGAAGGCTACCGAAAAACCCACGTAGCCCATGTACAACATGGGTGGGTGCACGATCATGCCAAAGTCTTGCAACAAGGGGTTGAGATCTTTGCCGTCGTTAGGCACCACCGGGAAGGTACGCTCGAAGGGATTGGAGGTTAACAGGCTAAACAACAGCAGGCCAACCGCGATAAAGCCCAACACAGACAGCACGCGAGCGCGCATATCATCGCTCAGAGCCTGGCTAAAATTGGCCACCAACATCGCCCATAGCGCTAGGAACCACACCCACATCAATAGTGAGCCCTCGTGGTTGCCAAACACAGCACACAATTTGTAGATCATCGGCAGCGAAAGGTTGGAGTTATTGGCCACCAACAGCACGCTAAAATCATCGGTGGCAAAGGCGTAAGACAAACAGATAAAGGCGATCATCAAAAAGACGAACATGCCGTTAGCAATGCTAGGGCCGGTACGCATCAGCGCTAAATTGCCGCGAAATACACCGATGGCAGGCAGCGCGGTCAACATCACTGCCAGGGCCAGCGCAATCACCTGCGCTAGGTGGCCTATTTCAACGATCATTGGCCAGACTCACTCTTTTTCAGGGCATCGGCCACTTCAGGCGGCATATAGTTTTCGTCGTGCTTGGCCAACACCTCGTGCGCCACAAACAAACCGGTAGGGTCGAGTTTGCCGGCCACTACCACGCCCTGCCCTTCTTCAAACAGGTCGGGCAAAATACCGGTGTAAGTCACACGCAGATCCGAGGCGTAATCGGTCACCACAAAATCGACTTTCAGGCTATCGCCAGCCTTCTCTACACTGCCCTCTTTGACCATACCGCCGGCGCGGATATTGGTACCAATGGGGGCTTTACCGGCAGCGATATCAGCCGGCGGGTAGAACAAATTCATATTTTCACGCAGGGCGAAGAAAACCAACGCAGCGGCCACACTGGTGGCAACAACAATGAACAATACGACCATCAGTCGTTGTTTGCGAACGGGATGCACCTTAATCCTCCTGGGCGTCAGATGGAGATTGGCCTTGTGGGCCTGCGTTTATACGCTGCAAGCGGCGCTGTTGTTCAAACAAACGGCGGCGTTTTTGCAACGGCCACCACACAAGCAACACCACCACGAGCAAGGTGGCGGCGTAGCTCACCCACACGTAGGGCCCGTGACCCGCCATATCCAAGGCGGCGGCGAAGTTTTCGAAATACATTAGGCGCTCTTCTCCACAATCTCTTGTACCCAGCGCGTTTTACGCTCGCTACTGAGCACCTCGGTACGCATGTGAAGCATCAGCGCTACGCCGTAAAAACAGTAGAAACCGATGATCATGATCAACAGGGGATAAAACATTGATGGATCGATGGTCGACTTCTCAGTGAATTTAATCGTGGCGGGCTGGTGCAAGCTGTACCACCAGTCCACCGATTTGTAGATGATGGGAATGTTGACGGTGCCGACCAAGGCCAATACCGCGCAGGCGCGACTGGCCGCGACCTTGTTATCGTAGGCTTCGTACAGGGCAATGATACCCATGTAGAGAAACAGCAGCACCAGCTCCGACGTGATTCGCGCATCCCACACCCAGTACGTTCCCCAGGTCGGCTTGCCCCACACGGCGCCAGTAAACAAGGCCAAGAACGTCAAGCCGGCGCCCATGCGGGCGGCACAACGCATAGCCACATCGGCAAGTTTCATCTTCCAAATAAGGTGAATCGCCCCAGCGATGGCCATGATGTAGTAGCCTGAGAGCGACAACACCGCGACGGGTACGTGGATATAAATGATGCGGTAGCTGTTGCCCTGTTTGAAATCGGGCGGCGCGTAGAATAGGCCCCAAACGGCGCCAACAAGCAGCAAAATGGCGGTAATGGGGGCAAGCCACAGCAGGATTTTACCGCTTATGTCGTAAAACCACTTCGGTGATCCCAACTTGTGAAAAAAAGCCCACATTGCTCGAGTGTCCTCGTATTTCGATCGGCGCCCTTAACTGTCGACACTGATCTTGAGTGCACCTGCCGCGGCAAGCGGGGCAAGTGCGAAAGAAAGCATAAAAAATGCCGCTAAAATGGCCAGTTGACCGGGCACCGGCGAACCCTCGGCGGCACGCTTGACCGCATCGGCGCCGAATATTAGCACAGGTACATATAAGGGCAAAACAATCAGCGACAAAAGCACCCCGCCGCGGCGCAATCCCACCGTTAAGGCTGCACCAATCGAGCCAATGAACACCAACGGCGCGGTACCCAACACCAGGCTGGTAATCAAAATCGGAATCGCGTCTGTCGGCAAATTCAACAGCAGCGCGATAATGGGGGAAAGTACCGCCAGGGGGATACCGGTGAGCAACCAGTGCGCTAACACCTTCACCAAAATATGAAAATACAGCGGCTGCGGGTTGAGCAAAAACAGCTCCAGTGCACCGTCGTCATAATCACTGCGGAACATCGACTCGGTAGACAGCAGACACGCCAACAGCGCCACCACCCAAATAATACCGGGGGAAAGCAGCGCTAATACATCGGGTGCAGGACTCACACCAAGTGGAAACAGCGAGCTCACCATCAATAGGAACAAAAGCGGGTTGAGGCTATCGCTTTTGCGGCGCCACAGCAGGGTCAGTTCGCGGCGTAGGGTCGCCCACATGCCAACCATCAAGCTGTCCGACCCACTCATTTGAACATCTCCAAATTGAGACTGCGCACCTCGGGCACATCGATGGCTTGGTGCGACGTCAGCAACACCGCGCCGCCCTTGGCGAGGTGATGTTGCAACATACCTTGCAACATGGCTATGCCGTGTACATCGATAGCCGTGAAGGGTTCGTCCAATACCCACAAAACAGCGGGCGAGAGTAACAGGCGCGCCAGCGCAACGCGACGCAATTGGCCGGCCGACAAATTTCCACAGGGCACATCTTCGTAGCCGAATAAACCCACTGCTTGCAGAGCGGTGTCAATATCGCCGTTACCACTATTGAAAATATCGACAAACCAGCGCAGGTTTTCACGGGGGCTCAACAAATGTTTTACCGCAGCGAGGTGGCCGTGAAAAAGCACCTCGCGACGGTATTGCGGCATCACGTCGGATACCTGTCGACCGCGCCAGGTAATATCGCCACCGGCGTAGCTACTCAAGCCACTGAGTGAGCGCAACAAGGTCGTCTTGCCACAGCCGTTGTGGCCCACCACCTGCAAGATCTCGCCACCGTTGAGCGCAAAGTGCACATCGCGAAACAACACACGGTCATCGCGTTCACAGTGAAAATTATCAACTTGTAGTAGGGGGGTACTCAATTGACTGGGCTCCACGCCGATATCTGTATGGTCTACGCTTTACAAAGGGCAATAGTGTAAAGCCTGAACGGTTTTTTCCCAAATGAATGTGACCCTATCGCGATGAATGTTGACCTACTCCATGCACTGACCGGTCGAACTGTAACGTCCCAAAGCCTCAAGCTGGTGGGGTTGGAACGCGCCTTGGACATGCTGCCGGCCAATATTAAAGCCGAAGTGGTAGACGTCGCGGTGGCCAAAAGCGAAGCGACACAACGCTTTGTGATGACCCTGCTAATGCGGGAAAGTGGCCAAAAAATCATCGTGGAGAGTGACCTTCCTGCCCCCAAGGGTGCTGTTTTAACGTTGACCCGTGCCGGCGGTGAGTTCCAGTGGCAGCCGCCTTCACCGGTGCAACAACTTCAGACCCTAATTCAATTACAGCGTGGCCAACTGGCCAGCCAGCAAATACCGTTGCCAGACACGCTGCAGGAACTGCAACAGTGGCAACAACAGCTGCAGAGTCAACCGCAACTTGCTCGCCCCGCCAAACAACAACTGGCGCTCATCAACCAATTGCTCGCGAATAACCTACCGACGAACAACCCCAAGCCCGCTCAAGCGGCACAGCAGCTCGAACAGTTAGTCAAACAAAGCGGTGCGTTTATGGAGGCCAAACTAGCCCGTGGTGCGCTTACCGACACCAAGGTGAACGATCAGAAATTCTTGCTGATGCGGCTTTTACGCCTGTTACAGAGCGCACCACCAAGCCCAAACAACACACAGCCTGACAAACCAACAGCAACGCCAACACCATTACCAACGATCACAAAAGGCGAGCTGTTTAGCCTGCCGGTGTTATCGCCAAGCGTCGCCCCGAAGGCGACCACCCTGTTAGGAGGGAAACCCATTCCAGTACAAAGCGCTAACATGTACAGCGCCAATCTAGTGAGCCATCTTTCAGCAGGAAAGACGCCATCACCACAAGTTCTGTTACAACAATTTAGTGTTGCGCCCCTGCCCAGCGCGACTAGTCTTTCCGCGCAAGCCCTGGAAGCTCCCAGCCAGGCAAGCATTGCTAAAGTACAGTGGATGTTCCAACCCATCGTTGTCAGCAAAACGCCAAGCCCTGCAGCAACGAGCACAACGGCGCAAATACCGACAACAGCTACGACACCAACATCAACGACTCAGACCAATCCAAATAGCCTGCTACAACTTATGCTGGCTAGACCCAATGGCCAAGCGCCCGAAGCCTCACTTTCCAAAGCTGCACAAATGCCTGCGCCAAACCAGACATTTTTTTTGGCTATGCCAACGCCGCCTAAGCTTGCGATCAATACGGCAAATGTCGTCAACACGGTGTCGCTGACGCCGCCCGTGTCCATGTTGCCGGTGGCAGGCAACCCAACAAACGGCGGCGATATCGCTTCAAAGACGCCACGCGAGCTCAGCTTAGTACTACCTAAACTGTTATTTAGTCCCCCGCTGCCAAGCCCAAACCATCAGTTTCCTTCGACTCTCGCTGTGGCAACGTTGCGCCTCGCCATCGAAGCGGCCAGCAAAGCCGATCAACATACCAGCGTGTTAGCCACTCGGCAAAGCGTCGATATTGCCAGCTTTTGGATGCCCTTGAACAACCTGATCAAAGCCTCAAGCAAAAAACCAGAGAACAACGTCGACCGTTTGTTGCGCCATGTATTTGGCGGCATCGCGCGTATCCACACCCTACAGCTCGACACCTTGGCCGTTACCCGAGACAGCGCGGGCAACCCTGCGCCCGCCTCGCAATGGCAAATGGAAATCCCCCTGCCCATGGGGGATCGCTGGCAGAGCGCCACGCTCAATATCATTAGGGAAGAGGAAGACAATGCCTATGGGCAGCAGCAACAACGCCACGGCGAAACGCGCTGGGGCATGCGGCTGTGCTTCGATTTGGCCCCCAATGGACAGCTAACAGCGGATGCCAGCCTTTGCGGCCATCGCTTAGAGGCGCGTTTTTGGACCGACGGCGCAGATCTCAAAGCGCGGGTCGACCAGCACCTCGATGAATTAATCAACCGGCTGCGCGACGCTGGGCTGTTCATTGAGGATATCGCCTGCCAGCAGGGCGACGCCCCACCCCTGCGCGGCAAAAAAAGCTTTGATGTGGAGACAACCACGTGACCGATAAGGACCTTAAGCGCGCCGCGGCCCTGCACTACGACAAACGCAACGCGCCGACAATTAGTGCCGCCGGTGAGGGTATGACGGCTGAGGAAATCGTGGCGCTCGCCGAACAGTACGGAGTCCCTTTGTATGAGCATCCGGCACTGGCAGATTACCTGAGCAAGATGCCTGTCGGAACCGAAATACCGCGAGAACTGTACTACGTGATCGCCGAAATTATTGCCTTTGCCTACGTGCTAACCGGCAAGACCCCCGACTAGACGTGCTTGATCCCCTTGTACTTATAGGGTTCGTAGTAGGCGAGAATTTCCGCGAGATCTTTTTCGTAGTCGCCGCTGGTTTCCATGACCTTTTCCAGCCCCACTTCTTTGCGTTCAGCGTCGATGTAGGCCATGGCGATAGGTACACCCGCTTGGTGGGCGATGTAGTAAAACCCGCTTTTAAACACACCACCATCGGTGGAACGCGTACCCTCGGGGGCGAGCAATATTCTTAACTCATCGCGCTCATCAAAAATTTTGGCAACGGCGCTGGTCATATTGGTCGAACGGTCGCGGTAGACCGGGATTCCCCCCAGCCAGCGCATAAACCAAGCGATGGGCCAGGGGAAGATTTGGTGCTTGCCCATCCAATTGAGCTTGACCTCAGCATCCAGCACCCCCACTAACATAAGAGCGAAATCCCAGTTACTGGTGTGGTAGGCGCCGATGATCACGCACTTTTTGTAGGGCAAGGTATCGTTGTGGAAATTAATTTTCCAACCAACAATTTTAAGAATTAAACGCGCCACAGCCCGCAATATAGGGGTCACAATAGGCGTTGAAAAAATCGTTGTCTGATGCGCCATGGTTATTATTCTGAAATTATTTTTTTCAGACTACCAAGCGCTGACATGCTTTGAGAGGTCAATTTCGGGCACAGCTTTGGGCTCACCGCGCCGAGTCCCCATGTAAAGGAACCCTACAATTTGCTCATCCTTGGTGAGACCAAGGCCAGATGCCACGGTGTCGTCAAAGGCGTTATCACCCGTGCGCCAAATACCGGCAAAGCCTTCGGCTTCAGCGGCTAACAGCAGTGCAAAGGCGGCACACGCGGCGGCGTACTCCTGTTCAATTTGTGGCACTTTGGCGTGTTCCACGGGGCTCGCCACCACGACGATCAACAGCGGCGCTCGCATGGGCTGGGCAACAAAACGCTCCAGTTGTTCCGCGGTTAAATTGCCATTGCGCTGCGCGGCTGCCACGGCAAATAATTCACCTAGGTCGCTGCGACGCTCGCCTTCAACGGTAATAAAACGCCACGGCTTCAAGTTGCCGTGATCAGGCGCGCGCATGGCCGCCTGAAACATACGCTGCAAGACCTCGCCGGAAGGCGCAGGTTCGGTCAACATAGGGGCAGAGTTGCGATTCAATAACAGATCGATACTCATGGAATCTCCTTAGGCTTCGCGTCGCCATTCAGCACTGCCGTACTGACCCGCACCGGAAGACACTTTCACAACAATGGACGTGACAAAATAGTCCTCTACGATATCAACATCGGCAACTAATTTCTGCAGTAAATAATGTGAAAATTCTTCAACAGTGGTATTGCGAATAGGCAATACGATGCAATCAGTCTCAGGAAAGCGCAGTAAATCTTCGCCAAAATGCACCAACACCTCGCCGTCCTGCCGAGCGATCTGCAAATGCGGAGAATCGCCCGCGATAAGGGTGTATTCATCTAGGTCTTCGCACAGTTGCTTCAACTTGTTTTTGAACAAGCCATAATCCGCGGTCATACCATTGTCGGTGACCGGCGCAGTGATGGCGGCGTACACAGAGAAATTGTGACCGTGCAGGCGTTCACGCTCGGTGGCCGAAAACACGGTAAAGTGCGCGGCGGAAAAATTCAAATACTCTTTGAAAAGCTCAATAGTGGTTAGACGATGCATTCGACTCTCTCGTTGTTTTGATAACCTTATGCAGGTGTGGCTCGCTGTGCAAGCGCAGTGCGGCTAATGTATGCTAGTACGCATCGAATAGACAATGAGTTCACTATGAAACTAGCTATTATTACCGGCGCCAGTGCCGGCATCGGCCGCGCCACCGCGCTGCGCTTCCTAGAAGAAGGCTTTGAGGTCATCAATGTATCGCGCCGCTCAGCCCATCACGAGAGCATCCGTGACATCAACTGCGACCTTTCCAGCGCTGCCTCGCGCCAAGCCATTGCGACCGACCTGATCGAAGCGGTTGATAGCGCCGATCAGGTGTGCCTTATTCACAACGCCTGCCGCATGGCAAAAGACAGCGTGCTCGCCTGCGATCCCGCGGATCTGGCCATCACCTTGGCGGTCAACATTGAAGCGCCCAACCAACTCAATCAGTGGCTGTTACCCTTAATGCCCGCCGGCTCATCGGTGATATACGTCAGCTCTACCCTAGGCGAAAAAGCTGTCGCGGGGGCCTTCAGCTACGTGACCAGTAAACACGCCAGTATCGGTATGATGCGCGCCACCTGCCAAGACCTGCAAGGCAAGGGTATCCACACCTGCAGTGTGTGTCCCGGTTTTACCGACACCGAAATGCTGCGCACCCATGTCGGCAACGACACACAAGTGTTAGAGGCTATCGCCGCGATGAACACCTTCGGTCGGATGATCGCCCCCGAAGAAATCGCAGCCACGCTCACTTGGGCACACCACAACCCGGTGATCAACGGGTCGGTACTGCACGCCAACCTTGGCCAAATTGAGTCTTAGCTGATTCGTTTTATCGCCACAAAGCGATTCTGCTCGTCAAACTCTAATCGAAACTTGCCCTGCACCCCCTCGTGACTCACGAAGGGTTGCAGCACGTTGACCGGAAAAGAAATCTTGCGCCCAAGGCTATCCCAAGCCAATACCGAAC
Source organism: uncultured Pseudomonadales bacterium (assembly GCA_964598145.1). Taxonomy (GTDB): domain Bacteria; phylum Pseudomonadota; class Gammaproteobacteria; order Pseudomonadales; family JAHEIH01; genus JAHEIH01. The sequence continues at coordinate 193,003 of CAZRAM010000005.1, read as the reverse complement.
GCGCAGTCCCTTGGTAGACCCTCAGGTACTCCTCGCGCGGTATGTTCAATGAGACAACGACCGCCGGCATCGCTTAGCGGAAGCTACTGGCCTGAGCCAAGTCAAACAACTCGCGAATGGCCACCGAGTACATCGCAAAGTCGACGCTATCGCTGCTTTGCAACTGCGCCAACACGCGGCGCCAGCGTTCGATATAGGGCGCATTTTGCTCGTGCCAACTGGCGCGGCAACCCTCCAAATCACAGGCCATGTCACGCATGCACTGCATCACATTGACGGTCAGGGCGCGGTGCTGCCAATCCAGATCGTCCATGAAGGTTTCACGCGCCATCGCCTGCCACTGGTTGTCTATTTTCAACTCGATCAATTGGGTCGCAAACCAATCCAAGTCGAGTTGCTGACTAACATCAAAGTAGACATTGGCCACCTCCAACAGCGGTGCCTCTACTTGCTGGGCGGCATCGATAATGGCGAGACATGAATACATAACAAAGCTTGAGGCACTGTGGTGAGCGACGTCTTCCGGTACATTGGCTTCGCGCAAACGATCAAAGCGGTCGCGCCATCGTTCGATGGCACGACCGCGCAAAAGCGCCAGAATACTGCCTGAGATCTCGTTGATTTGCGGTTTAAATACAGCCAGCTCGGCAGCAATATCGAGATTCTGGCGACGGTTGCGCAAGGCCCAGCGCGTAGCGCGCCGACCGAGTCGCATCAAATCGCGCATCATATGCATTTGCATCGCCTGGGGTAAGTCCTGCAATTTTTCGATAGCCTGCCAATGCAGCACAATATCGAAGGCATCGCGAGCAAATACATAGGCACGCAGCACGTCGCTGGCGCTGCCACCGGTCGATTCGCGCAATCGGTGGATAAAACTCAAGCCCATGTAGTTAACGACATCATTGGCCATTTGGGTGGCAACAATCTCAGCCTGCAATTTGTGCTGGTATATTTGCTGGCGGTATTTTTTACGCAGCGCTTCGGGGAAGGCGCGCTCCACACTGGCCACAATGTATGGATCCTCACACAAGCCCTCCTGCGCCAATTCTTCTTTGAGCATGCCCTTGAGGTAGGACATCACGATGGCAAATTCCGGACGGGTTAAACCAACCCCACGGCCACGGCGCTCGGCAATTTCTTCGTCGTTAGGCAAGAACTCGAGGCGTCGATCCAACAACTTTGCAGCCTCTAGGGATTGAATCACCGTTTGGTGTTCGGCGATGCGACGGTCGGCATCGAACTGCGCCACGCTGAGGGCCTGCGCCTGTCGATAGTTATTCACTAAAACCAGATCAGCAACCGGATCGATCAATTTTTCCAACAGGTTGTTGCGCTGCTTGGCCGTCATGTCGCCTGCGGCCACCAACTCGTTGAGAAGAATTTTGATATTGACCTCGTGGTCGGAACAGTCGACCCCGGCAGAATTGTCGATAAAGTCAGTGTTGCACAAACCGCCGTTCAAGGAGTACTCGATGCGGCCGCGCTGGGTCATACCCAAATTGCCGCCCTCGCCCACCACCTTGCAGCGCAGTTCACCGCCATCTACCCGCACACTGTCGTTGGCCTTGTCGCCAACATCGGCATGGCTCTCTTGCTGCGCTTTAACGTAGGTGCCGATGCCACCATTCCACAGCAGGTCAACCGGCGCTTTTAACAGCGCCGAGATCAAGTCGTTGGGGGTCAGTTTATCGGCTTCGATATCAAAGCGGCGTTTCATTTCCGGCGAAATGGCAATCGACTTGGCCGCGCGCGAGAAGATACCGCCGCCCGCCGAAATCAACGCCTTGTCGTAGTCCTCCCAGCTCGAGCGAGGCAGGGCAAACATGCGCTGGCGCTCAGTAAAGCTGGCGGCCGAGTCGGGGTTGGGGTCGATGAAGATATGCATGTGGTTGAAGGCCGCCACCAGGCAAATGTGCTCTGACAGCAGCATGCCGTTGCCAAACACGTCACCCGCCATATCACCGACACCCACCACGGTGAAATCTTCGCGTTGAACATCCACCCCTAGTTGCAAGAAGTGGCGCTGCACCGACACCCACGCACCGCGCGCGGTAATGCCCATTTTTTTGTGGTCAAAGCCGTTGCTACCGCCAGAGGCGAAGGCATCGCCCAACCAAAATTGATTGTTTTCAGAAATGGCATTGGCAATGTCTGAAAAAGTGGCTGTACCCTTGTCAGCGGCGACCACCAGATAGGGGTCGTCCTCGTCCCAGCGCACCACCCGCTGCGGTGGCACCACCGCCCCCTCTACCAAGTTGTCGGTGACATCTAACAGGGATTGGATAAACAACTGATAGCAGGCGATGCCCTCTTGCATGAAGGCATCCCGACCGCCGTCACTGGGTGGCTGGCGGCAAACAAAACCGCCCTTAGCGCCCACCGGAACAATGACCGAATTCTTCACTTGCTGGGCTTTCACCAGGCCCAAAATCTCGGTGCGAAAATCCTCGTGTCGATCCGACCAGCGCAGCCCACCACGGGCCACTTTGCCACCGCGCAAATGCACACCTTCGACCCGCGGAGAATAGACAAAAATCTCGAACATGGGGCGCGGTTTGGGGACTTGGGCCACCATGGCGGGCATCATCTTGAACGCGATGGTAGGCAGCGGGTTTCCGACCTCGTCGGTCTTGAAAAAGTTAACCCGAATGGTGGCCTTCACCAAATCGACGTAGAGCCTAAAAATGATATCGTCATTGAGATTAGACACATCGTCCAGCGCGGTAATGATGGCCGATTCGGTATCCTCCACGGCTCCCTTTCGATCATCGCTGTTGAAGTCGGGGTCAAAGCGCTGGTAAAACAGCCGCACCAATAACTCAGCAATATTGGGATAGCGCAGCAGCGCCGCCGCAATGTAGCTACCACTCAACGTGAAGCGAATTTGCTTCATGTATCGCGCATAGGCACGCAACAGGGCAATCTGTCGCCAATTCAGCGCCGTACCCAATACCAGTTTATTGAAATTATCGCTCTCGGCATCGCCGCGCCAAACCGCCGCAAAGGCTTGCTGAAAGTCTCCACTCACGGCTTGCACGTCCACATGCTGGCTCAAGCCATAGGTCAGGCTAAAGTCGTGCACCCAAAAGGTCCGCCCGTCACAGCGTCGAATGTCGTAGGGATTTTCTCCGATTACCCGCAAGCCAAGGTTTTCCAACACCGGGATCACATCCGACAAGGGCAGTGGCCGATCCGCTTGGTACAACCTGAAGCGCAATTGGTCGTCGCTCTCCCCCATCATGCGGTAGAACGACATCGCGATGGGTTGGCCCTGTTCAAGACTATCGATGCGGCGCAGGTCGTTAATCGCCACCCGCGGCGCGAAGTCTTCCCGATACCCCGCTTGGAAAGCCTGTCGATACGACTCGGCTAACTGGGTACCGTGTTCTTCACCAAATTCGTCGATCAACGCGTCCTGCAACTGCTCCTCCCAGGAGTAGCACGCATCGATTAATTCCGCCTCGAGCGCGGCTACATCCACCGTCGCAGGTGCATCTTCACGCAACCGGAAGAAGAAGTGGGTGCGGGTCAAAATCGACTCTGAAAAGAAGGTGGTGAACTCCGATTCTTCGGCGCCAAAAGCCTCACTGAGGATGGCTTGAATTTTGACCCTCAACTCGGTGTGATAAATCTCGCGCGGGGTAAACACCAGGCAAGACACAAAGCGTCCGTAGGTACCCCGGCGCACCAACAATTTGATCTTGCGGCGCTCCTGCAGGCGATTGATCTCCATGGCGGCCTCGAACAACTGATCGATGCTGCTTTGGAACAGTTCGTCGCGCGGGTGGACCTCCATAATGCGGGTAATTTCTTTGGCGTCGTGGCTGTGAGCCTTGAACCCCGTCAGTTTAATCACCTCGCGCACCTTGCTGCGCACGATGGGAATCCCGAGGGTACTCTGGGTATAAACCGGCGAAGTGAACAAGCCCAAGAAGCGCATTTGCTCGACCACAGCGCCGCTGTCGCTATAGATCTTCACGGTAAAATACTGTGGATAGGTATCGCGGTGTACGCGCGAACGGTAAATCGATTTGGCAAAGGTAATTTGGCGATGTGCCACCGGACTATCGGTGAGATCGCCCACTAATTCGCGTTTAAGATTGTCTGGGCCGCGGCTGGCGCGCAGCCGCATGATCCCAAGCTCCGAACCTTCAACCCGTTGCACCGACAACTTTTTACCCTTTCCCGTCACCGACAGGCGCTCAAAACCGAGGAAGGTAAAGTTGTTTTGTAGGGTCCAATTCAAAAAAGCGATGTTTTCTTTTAACGAATCGCTGCAGAAATCAATACCGGTGTTGGCTATGGCATCGACCGTTTCGTGCACCCGCTGGCTCATGGCTGAAAAATCATCAACCACCAATTTTACTTCGGACATAATGTCCTCGAGCGTGGAGGTCAGGTCAGCTAGGGTGGAAGGATCGCTGTGGCGCGATACTTCTAAATACATCAACACTTCGTCGACGTGTTCGTTGGCATCGTCACTTTCCCGCGCGTGAAACGAGACCAAGCGCCCTTCGGCATCCCTTTCGGCGCTGTAAAGCGCGGCGTAAATCTGGTGGATGGCGATACCCCGGCGGTGGAACTCGGCGCGAATGGAGTCGCGAATAAACGGCATGTCGCGGCTCAACACCGCCACGATGGTACTGTTCGACACCCAGCCATGCTGTTCGAAATCGGGGTTAAAAATGCGTATCTTAGGACGGCGACGATCGAGTTTCTGCACGAAGCGCCAACTGCCATAGGTATTGCCAAAAAGGTCTAGCAAGCTGCGGTCGCCAGCTTCGGCAAAGGGAAATCGTTGATACAGAATATGAGCAAATTCGTCGAGCTTGTCGGCCTCGCTGGGAGCGAGGTGTTTATCCATCTCGGCGCGCAATTGCACAAAGAATTTTTCCACACTGGCGGGTAAACTCATAATGGCGTCCTTGGCACGTGAACCTATCAATACAAGCGTAGTCTATAGATGCAGTTTTTCAGCCAGTAAATGCTTGAAAGTCGTCAAATTGACCACATATATAGCTACATCAAAAAACGCGTAGAGACCCGCTATAAGGAAACCTATATGAGTCTTATCCAACACGTACAAGACGTTCAACAGTGGCTCAATAGCCAAATCATCGGCCAACAAACCCTGGTAGAACGCTTGTTAATCGCATTGTTAGCCGACGGTCATTTGCTTGTCGAGGGCGCTCCCGGCCTAGCTAAAACGCGGGCGATTAAAGACCTCTCGCGCGCGCTAGAGGGCGATTTCCACCGCATTCAATTCACGCCAGACTTGCTACCGGGCGACGTCACCGGCACAGAAATTTTTCACCAGGAAGACGGCAGCTTCCGCTTTCAACGCGGTCCCATTTTCCACAACCTAGTATTGGCCGACGAAATCAACCGCGCCCCCGCTAAGGTGCAATCGGCTTTGCTTGAAGCGATGGCGGAGCGTCAAATCAGCGTTGGCCAAGAAACCTATCCGTTACCTGACGTTTTCATGGTGATGGCGACCCAGAACCCCATCGAGCAGGAGGGCACCTACCCCCTCCCCGAGGCCCAGCTCGATCGCTTTATCATGCACGTGTTTGTGGACTACCCAGACGCCGAGGCCGAGCGAGAAATCTTGCGCTTGGTGCGCAGCGAAGATATCCAGCGCCAACCCTTGGCGGCACCAAAACCACTCTCGGAAGCCAATCTTCTTGCGGCACGTCATGAAATTCTGCAACTGGATATGGTACCCAGCGTGGAGGAATACATCGTGCAATTGGTGGTAGCGACGCGACGCGCCGGTCACTACAGCGAAGACCTCGCCAAATACATTGCCTTCGGCGCCAGCCCCCGTGCCACTATCGCACTGGATCGCTGCGCGCGTGCCCACGCCTGGCTTAAAGGGCGTGACTTTGTCACCCCCGACGACGTTCGCGCAGTGGCCTTTGATGTACTGCGCCACCGCATTGTGCGCAGTTTCGAAGCGGAAGCCGCCGGCATCAGCTGCGACCAAATCATCGCCCAACTGTTAAACGCGGTGCCTGTCACGCAATGATCGGCGACCCACGGGTACATATCGACCTCGACGCCCTACTGCAGCTGCGCAATGAAGCGCGCGGCCTGCAGTTCAACTCTGGGCACGCCAGCCCAGTAGCTAGCATGGGCAGCCACCGCGCCAATGCGCGAGGTCGCGGCATCGAATTTGAGGAAGTGCGCCACTACCAGGCCGGCGATGACGTACGCGCCATCGACTGGCGTGTTACCGCCCGTTCGGGCAAGGCCCACACCAAACTTTTTCGCGAAGAAAAAGAGCGTCCCCTACTGCTACTCGTCGATCAACGCCAAGCGATGTTTTTCGCCAGCCGTGGCCAATTTAAATCGGTCTACGCGGCGCGCTTTGCCGGCCTACAAATATGGCAGGGCTTATTGCAAGGCGACCGCATTGGTGGCGTCATCCTAGGGCAGCACGGCATCGACACCATCAAACCCGCCCGCGGCAAACGCAACGCACTGCGCTTGCTTGGTGGAATTGCAGAACACAACGCCCGCTTACACAACCCCTTTAATCGTCAACTGCCCGCTGCCCCAAGCTTGCACGCGGCCATACAAAGTACTGCAGCCCTTTGCAAACCAGGCAGTCAGGTGGTCATCGTCAGCGACGCACAAGATCTGGACGATAACTGCAAGACGCTACTTTGGCAGATGCGACAGCACTCGCGAGTCGATTTGGTACAGATCCTCGATCCACTAGAACAGCAACTGCCCAGCGGCGGGATTGTCGGCATCGGCGACGGTTCCGACCGCCGTCGCCTGCACCTCGGCAACGAGCAACAGCGCCGGGCAGTAGAACAACAATTGCAACAGCAACAGCGCGACGTTGCCGAACTGTGCCGAGCCAGTGGATGCCAACACAGCCTTTTTGCCTGCGATGGCGATACCCTTGACGATATGCGGCAATGGCTGAGACGTCCTTCACAGCGACAAGGGAGGGCCTCATGAACGGTACCGACCCGCTCGCCCAGTTGCGCGACGTCCACCTGCCCGACCCCATTTCTGCCTGGCCACCAGCCATCGGCTGGTGGGTCCTAGCCGCCTTACTATTCGCCGCTATCGCCTTTGGCGTGAGATATGTTTGGCGGCGTCACCAACGCCGCGCATTCCTTCGCGAAGCCCGCCTACGCCTACAGGCGCTCCCCTTGCAGCAGGGACTAAGCCCGGCCCAACAATTACAGCGCGCCAATGACGTCTTAAAACGCTGCGCAATACAGGCCTATCCACAGCGCGATATCGCCTCGCTGCATGGCGAGACGTGGCTGACCTTTTTGAACCAAACCTGCCGCGAGCCCTTGTTTGCCGACATTGAGCATTGGTTAGCCCAGTGGTACCGCAGCGATGTCGAGAGCGGCGTCGGCCGTGATTTCATTGACCGTGCTGAACGCTGGGTGGCGCAACAACCAAGGCGAGGCGCCCATGTTTGAATTGCAGCTCCCCCTCGCCCTGCTATTGCTGCCGCTACCCTGGCTAGTATGGCGCTTTAGCCGTGCCCGCCGCGCCGAGAGCGACGCCGTGTTCGTGCCCTTTTACGCCAGCGCCAATCGGGTGCTCGGGAGCCAGCGCAGCGATAGCCAATCCAGTGGTTACGCCAAGGTTTTATTAATCGCGGTATGGGGCCTTACATGCTTAGCGGCCAGCCAGCCGGTATACATTGGCGAGCCGATCAGTCTGCAAAGCAGTGGTCGCGACCTGCTACTGGCGGTGGACATTTCAGGCAGCATGGAAGAACAGGACATGGTCATCGAGGATCGCCCCGTGCGCCGCATCGATGCCGTTAAGGTGGTGCTGAATGAATTCATCGAGCGCCGCGCCGGTGACCGTCTGGGTCTGGTGCTGTTTGGCTCCCAGGCCTACTTGCAGGCGCCACTGTCCTACGACCGCCGCACCGTGCAGCAATTATTGGTAGAAGCCGAACTGGGCTTTGCCGGCAAACAGACCGCTATCGGCGACGCCATTGGCCTAGCGGTAAAACGCCTCCAGGCACGTCCCGCCGATGAACGCGTGATGATTCTATTGACCGACGGCGCCAATACCGCCGGCGAAGTACAGCCGTTGCAAGCCGCACAATTGGCGGCTGAATTGGATGTCAAAATTTACACCATCGGTATGGGCGCCGATCGCATGGTGGTGCCCGGCATCTTTGGTAGCAGTTTCGGCGCACGCACCGTCAATCCCTCGCGCGATTTGGACGAAGCCACCTTGCTTAACATTGCCGAATCCACCGGGGGCAAATACTTCCGCGCCCGCAACATCGAAGAACTGCAGCAGATTTACGCTGAGGTGGATGCATTGGAGCCCACCCCCGACGACGAGGCTACCTACCGCCCACAACAGGCCTATTTCCACTGGCCTCTTGGTGCCGCCTGGGGGCTAGCCATGCTACTGGCCATGCACAGTATTTGGCGGAGGTCTCGCTAATGGCTGACTTCCACTTCCTGCGCCCCGAATGGCTATGGGCACTCATTCCCGCACTGTTGTTACCCCTGTGGCTGTGGCGCGCTAGTGCCGGCCGACACGGCTGGCACAAACATATCGACAAGGATTTCTTGCCCTATTTACAGGCGGGTCAAGCGACAGGTAAGCGCAGTTTCTTCACTCTTACCACGTTGGGTCTATTACTCAGTATTGCTGCGCTGGCGCTTGCTGGACCCAGCTGGGAACGCCGAGCAGTCCCGGTGGAGCAACGCGGCGACGCGTTGGTGTTGGTGGTCGATCTGTCGCTGTCGATGCTGGCGGAGGATATTTCCCCCAGCCGCATTGGCCGCGCACGGATGAAATTATTAGATATTCTCAACGCCCGGCGCGAAGGCACCACTGCACTGGTGGTTTATGCCGGTGACGCCCACGTGGTGACACCCCTGAGTGATGACAGCGCTACCCTTGCCGCCATGGTACCCGCACTCAGCCCCGACATCATGCCGGCACTCGGTAGCCGGGTCGATATCGCCATTGAAAAAGCCTTACAACTGGCAGCCCAAGCCGGCAGCCAAGCACCGGCGATCCTTTTAATCAGCGACGGTATTACCGCGCAAGACGTCGACGACGTTAGTCGACTGCTCGCCGATAGCGAGGCAGTATTGGGTGTGTTAGGGGTAGGCACTACCGCCGGCGGCCCAGTCCCCCTCCCCAACGACCAAGGACTACTGCGCAATCGCGACGGCAGTATTGCCGTACCCAAATTGAGCCGCGACTATTTACTACAACTGGCGCAACGCAATGCCGGTCTCTACCGCGACATCAGCCTAGACGACAGCGACTGGCAAAGTCTGCTCGACCTGAAGGGGGAAGAACAGTCGCGCGAAGCCAGCGAACGCCAATTCGACCAATGGCTGGATCGCGGCGCAGAACTCTCTCTGCTAGTGCTACTCGGCCTGTTGCCTCTCTTTCGACGCGGGGTCATTTTTAGCGTAGTGCTCGCGCTGCCACTTCTGCACAGCCCCGACAGCCTGGCAGAATCGCTATGGGATTCGCTATGGCAACGCCCCGATCAACGCGGCGCGCAACTACTGCAGCAAGGCGATGCCCAGGCCGCCGCGGAGGCCTTCGACAACCCAGAATGGCAGGCCATCGCCCACTATCGCGCCGGCGATTACCAGGCGGCGCAACAAACACTGGGCGACCTAGATAGCGCGCGCAGCCACTACAACCGCGGCAACGCCCTTGCCAAGACTGGGGATTACGCCGCTGCCATTGAGGCCTATGACAAAGCCCTGGCGCTGGATCCTGGCAACGAGGACGCCGCCTTTAACAAGGCCCTAGTGGAGCAACTGCAGCAACAGCAACAGCAACAGCAACAAGAACAGCAAGAACAGCAAGAACAGCAAGATCAGCAAGGCGAGCAACCGCAGGATCAGCAGGGCGAGCAACAGCCGCAAGATCAGCAGGGCGAGCCACAGCCGCAGGATCAGCAGGGTGAGCCACAGCCGCAGGATCAGCAGGGTGAGCCACAGCCGCAGGATCAACAGGGTGAGCAACAACCGCAGGATCAGCAGGGCGAGCAACAACAGCAGGATCAGCAACAACCGCAGGATCAGCAGGGCGAAGAAGGCCAACAAGAAGCCCAAGCCGGGGCGTTTGACGACTTGAGCGATGAAGAAAAACAGACCATGGAGCAGTGGCTGCGCCAGATCCCCGACGATCCCGGTGGTTTGCTGCGCCGCAAATTCCGCTATCAATACGAACAGCGCCGCCTAAGCGGCCAAGACGAGGTGCCTGAGACGTGGTATTAATCCGCCGTTTCCCATCCCTATGTATCACCGCCCTTTGGCTGATGCTATCCGCCCAAGCGATGGCTGCCGTTGTGGCCGAAGTCGACCGCCGCAGCATCGGCTTTGGCGAAACCCTTCAACTAGTGGTGCGCAGCGATCAACAAACGAGCGACAGCCCCGACACCAGTGTGTTGGCCGCTGATTTCGACGTGTTGAGCAGCAGCCAGAGTACGCGTCGTTCCATCATCAATGGCCGCAGCGAAATTTCCAGCGAGTGGCTCTACACCTTGGCCCCCAAGCGCGAAGGCCGCGTGCTTATCCCTGCTATTCGACTGGGTCCTGATAGCACTCAACCGATCAGTGTCGAGGTGGGCCCCGCCAGCCAAGCCAGTTCTGATGCCGCTGTCTTTTTAAAATCGGAACTCGACAGACCCCAGGTATACGTCCAGCAACAGGCTATTTTGACGCTGCGTGTTTACCACGCCGTTGCCCTCGGCCGCGGCGCTAACCTGAGCGAGCCTAGCATTCCCGACGCGATTGTGAAGAAACTGACCGACAATGAATTTCAAACCCGCATCGACGGTCGCGAGTACCGGGTGTTCGAACAAAAATTTGCTATTTTCCCACAGCGCAGCGGGGTGTTAGAGATTCCGCCCAGCGTGCTGACCGCCACCATTCCGACCCGCCGTAGCAGCCGCAACTTGTTGGATCCGTTTGCCAATAACGGCCAAACCATTCGCTTGATGTCAGAAGCCCTTCAAATTGAAGTGCGCCCGCAGGATGATCGCTACCGCGGCGAGCACTGGCTGCCTGCCAACAACCTGATGATTTTGGACGATTGGAATGGCGGCGACACCACACTTGCGCTGGGCGACTCGGCCACGCGCACCATTACCGTCATCGCTGATGGACTGCTGGGGGCACAAATCCCTCCTCTGTCGGTACCGGACATCACGGGTCTCAAGTTCTACCCCGACCAAGCCGTGGTGAGCGACGGTGAAGGCGATAAAATTGTTGGCTCCTTCACCCAGAGCTACGCCATCATTGCCACCCAAGCGGGTACCTACACCCTGCCGGAGCAACGCATCGAATGGTGGGATAGCCAGGCCATGCAAACCCGCGTTGCTACCCTGCCCGCACAAACGTTGACCATTCTGGCGGCGGGCCAGTCGACAGCGCCCACGCCGAGCAAGACCCCTGCCTTGGCACCGCCGCAAGTGGAAGAACCCGCTGCACCCAGCGTCATCGAGCAGTCTGGTGAAACCCCTGCCCACGATCACAGCGCTTGGTGGTGGGCCATTGGCGTGTTGACTGCACTGTGGCTTGCCAGTAGCGCTATCGCGTGGACGCTGTGGCGACGCGCCCCTCAACAAGCTGCCACGACGTCGCTGCAATCACCCACCACCGACAGTGGGGAAAAGGCCATATACCAGGCCTGCAAAGACAAAGACGCGGCGGCCACACTAACGGCGCTGCGCCATTGGGCGATGCTACGCAGCGGCCAACGCGACCTAGACGCGGCGCTCAACAGCATAGGTGACGATAAACTGCAGCAGCAGTCTAGCCTGTTGCAGCGAGCCTTGTTCCACCCAGCGGGCGCTAGCGACACAAACAACGCCTTCGCCACTATCGAAACGCGCGTGAAACACTTGCACAGCCGCAAAAAAGCCGCCACCAAGGCCTCGTTGGCACCGCTCTACCCTCGCAATTAACGACAAACCTCCAGCGCGCGGTAGGCGCGCCGGCGAGACTGGGGTAGAATAAGATCTTTTATTTTACCCCTTGGAACCCCCATGCTCGACCCGAATGCTCTGCAACAACTCGCGCAACTGAAACAAGACATTGAAGACAGCAAAGAGCGCCTCACTGGCGTTGTTCGCGCCGGTAACGGCCGCTTTGGCTTCGCCGCTTGCGGCCTGCCCGACGGCACCACCAAAGACGTCTTTATCAGCCCCGAAGAAATGCAGAAAGTGCTGCCGGGCGATATCGTCAATCTGTTGGTGGTTGATGCTGAAAAAGGCAAGAAAGCGGGGCTTATCGAGGGTTTGAAACACTCAGACTTTGGTGAGTGCTTTGGTATCTATCGGATCAAGGGCAACAATCACTTTGTGCAGGTCGACCAGGGCCGTTGGAGCCGCTGGTTGTTTGTCCCACCGGCACAACGCGCACCTAAAGCCGATCACGGCTGTGTCGACGGCAGCTACGTTAAAGCCTTATTGAAGCGCCACCCCTATCCCGATGGCAAGGCACAAGTGGCCATTTTGTGTAATTTCGGGACCGCTGAAAGCGCCGGTGTAGAAGCGCGCTATAACGCTGCACGCTTAGCCCTGCCCCAGCAGTGGAGCGACAGCGCCATCGCCGAAGCCGACACCTATATTCGCCGCGACGACGACGGTTTGACGCGCCAAGACCTCACCGCCACGCCGTTTGTAACCATCGATTCAGCCAATACCTTGGACATGGATGATGCACTTTACGCCGAACGCACCGATACAGGCTTCCGCGTACTGGTGGCTATCGCCGATCCCGATGTCTATGTCCCAGCCGGCAGTGAACTCGACCAACAAGCCCAACAACGCGCCTCGAGCATTTACTTGCCAGGCGGCGGCATTCCCATGCTCCCCCCGGCCTTGAGCCAGCAAGTGTGTTCGCTGACCCCCGACGTCGATCATAAAGCTCTGGTCTGCCAGCTCGACATCGGTGCAGAGGGCGAGGTCAGTGCCTATCAATTCACGCTGGCCACCATCCGTTCGGCGGCCAAACTCAGCTACGACGACGTCGCCAGCGCCATCGATAGCGGCGCAGCAAACTTTGGCGCAGCCATCGATATCAGCATTATGGCCTTAAACGACGCCATGAATGCTCGCATTGGCTGGCGTCGTGCCCACGCATTGCTGGGTCAAGAGCGCCCCGACTATGCGCTGTCGCTCGACGACAACAAAAAGGTCTGTGCCATTCGCAAGCTACAACGCAATAGTGCCCAACGCCTGGTAGAAGAAGCCATGCTGACCACCAACCAATGCGCCGCTGAAACACTGGCTGCGACTGGTCGAGGTATCTTCTCAATCCATCCAGGCTTCCGCGCCGAGCAGGTTGCTGAGGTCAAATCGATATTGGAAACACACCTGCCTGAATGCGCGGAGTGGGATCTTTCTAGCGAAGCAAGTTACAAGAATATTCTCGACCTGCTGGAAACGCGTGACATCGAGGCGCCTATTCAAGCCCTTTTGCAACGCCGCTTAACCCCCGGCAGCTTTAGCGATACAGCCAAGGCTCACTTTGGTCTGGCACTGCCTAGCTACGCCACAATCACGTCGCCTATTCGCCGCTACGCCGATTTAGTGAACCTGCGCCATCTCAAAGCCAGCCTGGCCGAACAAGTGGTTGACACAGATAACGCGGCTATCGCCGCACACATCAACCAGCAAACCAGCTTAATTCGCCAAGCCAGCAATAACACCGAGCATTGGATGAAGGTGGACTGGCTACGCCAACAAAATATTAGCGACAGCGTCGAGGCGGCTATTATTAATTTCCGCCACACTGGCATTAGCGTGCGCTTAGAAGACTGGGGCATTATGGCCAATATCGATATGCGCAAAGCTAAACGCGGCTATAACTTCGAAGGCAAAACAGGTACCGCCAACGTGGGTGACCTGACGTTGGTACTGGATAGCAAGATCCCTGTACTAATCGAAAATATCGACCCGCACAGCCGCGAGGTTCAGGTTAAGCTGGCAATATAGCACCCCAACGCTGGCAGCGATTTTAGTAAACTGCAGCAAATAACATTTTGCTGGAGTTAACCATGAACGCTGCCAACCCCAATCTCGCTACAGATGCCGAACTGGAGAATATTCGCCAACAACTGCGTGAATGCCTAGATCTGCAGCGTTCAGCCTATCTAGACAAACCCATCGTATCCTACCAACAGCGCAAAGCCGATTTGCAGGCCCTAAAGCGCATGGTGGTAGACAACCAAGATGCCATTATCGCCGCCATCTGCCAAGACTATGGCAACCGCTCCAGCCACGAGACCATCTTTGCAGAAATTGTCACAGTGCTACAGTCGATTAACGACGCCATCAAGCACCTCAAGTCGTGGATGAAACCGCAGCGTCGCAAGATCGATTTCACCCTATACCCAGGCGCTAAAAACCGCGTCTACCCACAGCCACTCGGCGTGGTGGGGATGATCATCCCCTGGAACTTCCCGATCAACTTGAGCATGACAGGCTTGGTCAGCGTGTTCGCCGCCGGCAACCGCGCCATGGTGAAAATGTCAGAAAACTCACGCGCCTTAACGCGCTTGTTGATCGACATTACCCCGCAATACTTCGAGCGCGATAAACTGGCCTTTTTTGAAGAAATTGGCGGCGTCGGTATCGAATTTTCGCAACTGCCATTTGACCATTTAATCTTTACTGGCTCGGGACAAACCGGTCGCAAAGTCATGGCGGCCGCGGCGCAAAACTTAGTGCCAGTGACATTAGAATTAGGCGGCAAGTGCCCCGCCATCATTGCTCCAGACTACGACTTGAACAAGGCCGTCGAGCGCATCATGTTCGTCAAGTTGTTCAACGCTGGCCAAATTTGCACCAACGTTGACTACGTGTTTGTGCCCTCTGACAAGCGCCAGCAGTTCATCGATCTGTGCACCGACTACGTCGCCGCACACTGCCCCGACATCAACAGTCCGGACTTTACCTCGATCATCGACAATATCGCCTATCGCCGCGTACTCGATACCATCGAAGACGCCAAGGCGAAGGGCGCCACAGTGATCAACATGCAACCCGAGCAAGTCTCTGCCGAGGGCATGCGGAAAGTCGCCCCCCACTTGATCCTAGATACCACCGAAGACATGACCATCAGTCACCGCGAGATCTTCGGCCCGCTGCTAATGGTGCAGACCTACGATAGCCCACAGCAAGTAATCGACTACATCAATCACCGCGACCGCCCGCTAGCCATCTACCCTTTCAGCAATGATAAGGCCTTGGTTCAGCGCTATATCGATAGCACCATGTCGGGTGGCGTGTCGGTGAACGATGCGTTGTTCCACGTCGCGCAACACGACCTCCCGTTCGGCGGTGTGGGTGCTAGTGGCATGGGCCACTACCACGGTTTCGACGGTTTCTTAACCTTCTCAAAACTGCGGCCGGTGTTCTACCAGGCGCCAGTAACAGCGATGAAATTGTTGGCGCCACCCTACGGTAATTTCGCCACCAAAATGTTAAACTTCCTCACTAAATTTAATTCTCGCTAGTGCGGCATCCCCTGCGCTAGCTGCAGCGGAGAACACACGATGTCGACAGGTAGCTGGATACCTGAAGGTGAAAAAGCCTCACTCAACCTGCCCGGTGATGCCTTATTGGCTCGCTGGGCTAGCCTCGATGAAGACGCTATTGCTCAACTCGATGAAGGCAGCCAAAACACACTAAAGTCGACCATTAACGCGGGGGTCGACAACTGGCAGCCCCACCTTGAAGGTTGCGACAGCGACACCCTGCTCGGGCTTTTGAAATTCTTCACGCTACTTGAAATGGCTCACCCTCATTTGCGCGCCGACAAGCACAATCCAGCGATTGCCTGCGCCAAATTATTGCGCAAACGCGGCGGCAGCCTTGATAAGACACTGCTGCAGTGGATTCGCAGCGTATCTGACAACCGTTTCCTGCCCTACGGCCCTCTGTAATGGAGCAACCGACAGGGGCGGAGCAAGCTCAGCCCTATATTGTTCCAACCTGCCATCGCGAGGTGCGTATCCTGTACCGCGACGAGGCGCTATTGCTGGTTGAAAAACCCGATTTGTTGTTGTCGGTGCCTGGCCGGCTACCCCAAAACAAAGACTGCATGATTACCCGCGTACAGCGTGAATACCCCACTGCGACAGTTGTCCATCGCTTAGATTTAGATACTTCGGGTATCATGATTGTGCCCTTACAACGCGAAGCACACTCGGAGTTGTCGCGCCAATTTCAGCGCCGCACCATCGACAAAACCTATACCGCCGTGTTGTGGGGGATATTGGAACAAGATGAAGGGACCATCGAACTCCCCATCGCTTGTGATTGGCAAAACCGACCGCGGCAAAAGATTTGCTACGACAATGGTAAACACGCTCTGACCGAGTACCGTGTACTACATCGCGACGAGGCGAATAACTGTACGCGCGTCACACTGCACCCAGTGACGGGTCGCTCGCACCAACTGCGCATCCACAGCCGCGAACTGGGCCACCCCATCCTGGGATGTGATATGTACGCCCATAGCGATGCTCTGACTGCTGCGCCCCGATTGATGTTACACGCGACAGAGATACGTTTCCGCCATCCTTTAGACGGTATAGAGGTGGTGGGCTATTCAGCACCACCGTTCTGAGTGGCCACCGACGCTGTCACCTCTATCGACATACGCTGTTGACGAATACGGCTCTCGATAGGCAGGCGACCACCCATAGCGAGAATATCATCCCCACTGACCGGCGGGCTAAACAAGTAACCCTGCGCGTAGTCACAGCGACGATGGTAGAGCAGTTCATACTGCTCTATGGTTTCGACACCCTCTGCCACGACTTCTAGACCCAGGCCGTGCGCCATAGCGATAGCCGCCGACACCAATTCATAATCGCCGTGGTCTTCCACGATATCGGATACGAACGAACGGTCGATTTTTAAGGTATCGAAGGGATAGTTCCGCAGATAGCTCAACGATGAATAGCCGGTACCGAAGTCGTCCATCGAGATAGCAATACCCAAATCTGAGAACTCCTGCAGAGCGCGCTCGACGTTTTCGTGACCACTGATCAACACACCCTCGGTGATTTCAAACTCAATATTGCGGGTAGTCAAACCGCGCATCGACAACTGCTCTTCGATACCGCCGTGCCAGTTGGGGTCGCGGAACTGGCGCGGTGACGCGTTCAAGGCAACAATCAATTCGCTGTTATAACGTTGACGCCATTCAGCCGCCAAATCGAGCGAGCGCTCCAATACAAAGCGCCCGATTTCCATGATGTAACCCGAGTGTTCTGCAATCGGAATAAACTCATCCGGGCTAATGTTGCCCCCCTGTGGATGTACCCAGCGCACCAGAGCTTCCACCGTGGCAAACTTACCCGACATCACCGATACAATAGGTTGGAAGAGCACCGAGAACTCGCCCCGTTCGATCGCCCCGTTCATCCAAGATTCGATTTCCAAACGACGCGCTACTTCTTTGTTCATCGCCTCGGTAAAATAGGACCAAGAGTTGCGTCCCATTTTCTTGGCGTTGTACATTGCCGAGTCGGCGTGACGTAGTATTTCGGATTCAGTCTCGCCATCATTCGGATAAATCGAGATACCAATACTTACCCCGACCACCAACTCGTACTCATCGATTTGGATGGGCTCGCGTATCGTTTCGATAATCTTGCGCGCCACCACTTCCACGTCTTCCTTGTACTCGGTACCATTTAGCAACACCAAGAACTCATCGCCCCCAAGGCGGCCAACGGTATCTTGATCACGAATAACTCTTTTAAGACGGCGCCCCACTTCAACCAAGAGTTCGTCGCCAATTTCATGCCCCAACGAGTCATTAATCTTTTTGAAGTCATCGAGGTCGAGGAATAGTACCGCCACCTGGTTCTGATTGCGGCGCGAGTTACGCAGCATTTGCCCCAAACGATCGAGTAACAACGCACGATTGGGTAGGCCAGTCAGCGCGTCGTACTGCGCTTGGTGAATCATATCGGCGTAAGCCAATTTCTGCTCGGTAATATCGGTGTGAATCGCCACCACATTACGCAATGTGCCATCTTCATTGATAAATGGTACAAAGGTGGTTTCAAGCCAGTAGCGCTCACCGCTACGCTTCACCAAACTCAATTCACCCTGCCACACCTTACCCAAATTCATGGTGTCGAAGATGTCTTTGAGAATTCGCTCGTTCTGGTAATCACCGCCAAAGCGCTTGAAACTAGAGCCAATGAGTTCACTGCGCGAATAACCGCTGAGATCGCTAAATTGGGTATTGGCATCGGTGAAGGTACCATCTGCATCGGCCACCACAATGATGCAGTGCTGATCAAATGCGAAGCGTTGATCTTCCAGTTCCTTCATGAAAAAGCGCAGCCGTTGCTTGGCCGACATCAACACTTCGTCGTCTTTATGGATGCGGGATTCGACATGATCAATCAATGCCCCAAGCACATCAATTTGGTTCGACGAGCGACTCTCAACAACCTCGCCGTAGTGGGTTATGGCAGCTAATCGCCCAACCAACACGTGCATCTTGGCATAGATATCACGGACATAGCCCCACCCCACGATCAAGGACACCACCAAGGTCGCTAACAGGGCGATAAATGCCACCAAATGGAATTGACGTAAATTGGCATAGATCGTCGCAGAAGGTTGATACACCATCACGCCAATATTGAACTCAGGCACGTAACGCCAATGCCCAAACACTTCCTCGCCATCGGCATTATCGAAAAACGCGGTGCCACTTCCCCCTGTCATCACGCGAGACAGTGGCGTGCCAGCGACACGCATCGGCTCGACCACGATGCCGGGGTAGCCCTCAAGAGCGTTGGGATAAAGTAAGCCGTAGACAGCATCACTGCCGCCCTCAACAAAAACAATTTGACCCGCCCCATCGAAACTCATTTGCCCATGACTAAACAACTGCGTATCTCGCGCCTGACGCGCGAGGGCTACGCTTCCAATCACCTGCTCGTTGACGATTAACGGAGCCACCACAAACGATACCCGTCGGTTTATCACTTCGGGGGCGACACCACCCTCTTGATAAAGTGATTCAAGGCTGGGGTAGAAGGGTGAGGCACTGGTTTGCATATACTCGCTGGCAGCTTTAAGCATGGGATTAAGCGCGCGAACCAAGTATTGTTGACTGAGCTCTTCTGAGAGCATTAGCCCAGTTTGATTGACCTTGAGCATAAGATTTTGCTGATTGTCGAACACCAAGATACTGATGAAATTTCGTCTTTCAGCAAATTCATTTAAGGTATCAGTGAGCAACAATTGATCGTCATCACCGCGGCTCTCCCAAAACGCTGAAAATTGCGCTTCTAGGTTGGGCCACTGGTAAAGAGACGATACGTCTTGATGATTAGTCTGATAGATCCGCCCCAGTTGGCTGAATTTCTCCATACTAACGGCATTCATACGCTGCTTAGCGGACACTGTTAAATCGTCTTCTAAGGAACGACTCAACATCAGATAGGCGAACACCAACAGCAGTAAAATAATACTGAGTAGGCCTGTTAGTAAGTAACGCTGTTTCATCCTTCACCCGTCACGAGCAGCGGGGCTTGCCATTGCTCTCCCCACTGCATGTAGAGATCATTGAGAAAGCTCTCCCATTTACGCACACTCAAAAACACCGGGTAAGGATTGGGTGGCAAGAAATCTAATTCGGTATAAATAACGTTGAAACCGTTGAGCCCGTCGAGCTTGGCAAGATAAAACTTCCGCCACACGTGATGGCTATCGAGGGCCACCACCAATTTGTCCGAAGGTCCATCGATGGCGAGCGAGGGCAATGCATCAACAATATCCCCGGTGTGAAACGAATGCGCCTGCTCTACCGCGTGAGCCCAAAGAAAAACACCCGTATAAGCTGCTTCAACCGCCGCAGACACGGCCACATCATCGCCGGCATAGGCGTGAAAACGTGCCACAAAGTCGCGATTTTCAACACGGTTCAAATGTTCGAAATAGCTGTTAGCCACATACACTGGTATTGTGATGTTACCGACGTCCAGCTCCTCTTCGGAAATGCTGGTAGCGATGACGGGGATAGGATCATCTAGCCGTTCCATTATTCGAAAAAATTCGCTATTGCTCGAGCCATTGAGGGTGCTAAAAATAAAATCCGGTTTTGCATCGCTCACACGCTGGCGTAGGTTCCGCAGCACGTCGTCACCCATTAAGTAATAAAGTTCATCCACTATTTCGCCACTTAGCATACCCGCTTGGTGTTTAGCGATGCTGTTGGCGACACGCGGGAATACATAATCAGAACCGATCAACATGACTCTGGGGCCAATATTTCTCAACCCCCAAGCCAAGGCAGGCATTACTTGTTGTGAGGCTGTGGCGCCGGTGTATAAGATATTTCTTGAACTCTCTACCCCTTCAAACTGCACCGGATAAACCAACAGTGCATCGTTTTGTTCGAATATGGGTTTTAGGGTCTTGCGGCAGGATGACGTCCAGCAGCCAAACACTGTATTGACGTCGTCTTCCAGCAGAAGTCTTTTCGCCAAGCGCAAAAAATGTAGATCATTACTTTGCCCGTCAAACAACATTGGCTCGATTTGCTTCCCCAACAAGCCGCCATCAGCATTGATCTCCTCAATAGCCATCAGCGTCGCCATCGCTACGGGTTTCTCAGAGTCCGCCATAGTGCCGCTCAACGAGTGCAACACACCAACTTTGAATGTTTCTTCAGCGGGATTACAAGCACCGAGAAATAGCAGCACTGAAGCAAGCAACACACTTCGTGCAAACGCTATGCGCATTAAAGAAAATACCCCCAACGTCAAAACTCCTTTCTACTATCGAAAGAAGTATAGTTGAGATCTGTATGAACAACAGGAGATGTGGCTATTTAATGGCGATTAAAACGCTGAAAAGTGCGTTCCATATAGCGCGCTGCGGCCGGGGCATTTAACACCCCTCCATTGAAGCGGACAAAGCCGCGGGACATAGCATCCCAGACGATCACCATCGCTGGATCATCCGGCATGATTATCGAGCGCTGCAGCTGTTTGACGAACACCGCGTTAAAGGCATCCCCGCTGCTTAAAAACTGCTCCCGGGCAAGCGCGTTAACCGGCATTTGGAAGCCCTGCTGAATCAATTTAACTTGAAAGTCAGCGCTCTGGATGTGCTGAGCAAAGGCCTTTAGCGCGGCGCGCTTTGCGGGGCTATGCCGCTCCATGGCGGGGAAAACAACCACGTAAGCCGAGTAGAAAGAACGCATCGGTATGCCGTCAAAACTTGGCAGTAGAGCCACACCTAAGTTATCACCCAGATAGCCCTTCAATTGATCAATCGCCCACGTCCCATTGATGTGGTAAGGCAAATCGCCGTTGGCAAAACGCTCCAAACTGCAGGTGTAGTTGCAATTGGCATTGACTACACCACGACTTTCAAGAGACTTATAGTATTCAAGCCCCGCCGCCATAGCCGGTGAATCTAATTGCGTCTCGCCGTTGTGCAAAAATTTCACCCCGTGGCTCAATACAAACGGGGCGAACCAATACATCTCGTTGTAACTCCAACTGAAGATCGGTTCAGCATAAGACGTCGCTAAGGCATTCCAATCTTCAAGTGGTGCGTCGACTAAGGCCTTGTTGTAAAACTGCAACAGATGATTGCCCACCACAAAGGGGATCGCGAGACGCGTGGCCACAGCAGGTACCTGCTGTGCGATGCTAGGATCGAGATCCTCGGAAAACCAATCCGCAGGCAGCGGTTCAACATGCAGCGTATCGAGTTTGGAAATATCGGGCGGGACAATGAGCACATCGGGAAGAGCATCGACACTTCGGCTGCGGAACAACTCACTTTTCAACTGTTCCTGGTCGATAAAAATAGCTTTTAGGGACATCTGCTGTTGGCTGGCTTCTTCGCGCAGCAACATCAGCAATCTAGATTCGCTGTGACTTGTAACGAGGGAGATTTGTTCTGCCTGTAAACTGGCGGACGCAGTTAACAATACACCCCAGCCAACGACGGCAGAGGCCAACCCTTTCCATGTGGTTTTATCAAATATATTGCCCATGCAGAAACTATAGACAACATATCACAGTCGCGGGAAATTTATTCTTCACTCGCCAAATTATGTAGCGCCTGCCCTGTAGTGCGGTAAATAATCCACTCTGACTGAGGCTTGGCACCTAGCGATTGATAAAAATCAATCGCCGGGGTATTCCAATCTAAAACACTCCACTCGAAACGACCGCAGCCACGCTCTACCGCTACCTTTGCCAGCGCTTTTAGCAACGCCTTACCCGCGCCAAGACCGCGAGATTCCGGCATAACAAACAAATCTTCCAAGTACAGCCCCGGCTGCCCAAGCCAGGTTGAAAAATTAAAGAAATACAGCGCGAAACCTACCGCCGCGCCGTCTATTTCTGCTATCAAACACCCACAGTGGGCCTGCTCGCCGAACAGTGCAGCATGAATTTGCTGTTCGCTGGCGTGAACTTCGTGCTCGGCTTTTTCGTAGATCGCCAACTGGCGAATAAACCACAGTATTTGACCAACATCTTCCTCGCTGGCCGGGCGAATGGCTAACATATTTAATTCCCTTTGTTAGGGGTACTGACTTCACCAGGACCTTCGCCATGCAATGTACGCCAGGCGTCGTACTGGCTTAGGAAAACTTGTCCCGTTAAATCATGCATCAAATGAGTGTGTTTCAAACGGTCCATCACCGGACCTTTAATTTCTGAAAAGTGGAAACTCACCCCACTATCTTTTAGGCGCAAATTTATCGCCTCTAAGCTTTCCAGTGCGGAGGCATCTATCAGGTTTACCGCGGGGCACATCAAAATAAAATGTTTAACCTGGCGATGCTGAGAAATCAGGTCGTGGACGCGATCTTCCAAGTAACGCGCATTGGCGAAGTACAGACTTTCATCGACACGTAGGGTAAGAATTTCCCTATCGATCTCCACTTCGAAGCGTTCAATATTGCGAAAATGTTCTTTGCCAGGCACACGACCGACAATGGCACTGTGGGGCGAACTGGTACGATGCAGGAATAATAACAGCGACAAACCAACTCCGGCCACGATCCCAAGTTCCACACCAAACAACAGCGTAATCAAGATAGTCGCAGCCATCGAAACAAAATCACTGCGCGAATAGCGCCACGTTTCCACAATAGCCTTGGTATCGACCAACGACAACACCGCCACGATAATCGTTGCCGCCAATGTCGCCTTAGGTAGAAAGTGAATTAATGGGGTTAAAAATAACGTGGCCAGTGCGATACCCAACGCGGTAAAAACGCCGGCGGCGGGGGTTTCAGCACCCGCGTCAAAATTCACCACGGAACGAGAAAACCCCCCTGTCACGGGGAAGCCACCCGAGACAGCCGACGCCACGTTTGACGCCCCCAAACCAATCAATTCTTGGTTCGGTGAAATGCGCTGGCGTCGTTTGGCCGCCAAGGTTTGGGCGACAGAGACCGACTCTACAAAGCCCACAATAGAAATCAACAACGCCGATACAAACAGCTCCTTCCACATCGGCAAATCAAAGGCGGGCACCACTAAACTGGGCAATCCCGAGGGCACGTCGCCGACGATCTTAACACCTTGTTGATCCAGCCCGAGCGCATAGGTTGCCAAGGTGGTTGCTACCACCGCTAGTACGGGGCCCGCCTTAGCCACAAGGTCTGCGGGGCGAGGCGCCATGCCCAACTTGATCAACAGGGGTTTTAAATGCTTGCGAACCCACACCAAAAAAGCCAACGCGCTTACCCCGATGACGAGCGTAGGCATATTGGTACTAACAATTTCGCTGCCCAGCGCTAGCAACAACTCATACAGGTTGTGACCGCTCGCCTGCACGCCAAGGATGTGTTTCAACTGGCTGGCCGCAATAATTAAGCCAGACGCCGTGATAAAGCCGGAAATTACTGGGTGGCTGAGGAAATTAGCAAAAACTCCTAAGCGGAAGATACCCATGGCGATCAAGATCAAACCTGAGACAAAGGCCAGCACAATCGCCGCTGCGAGATATTCTGAAGTACTGGCGAGATTGAGATTACCTATCGCCGCCGCTGTCATCAGTGACACCACTGCCACAGGCCCTACCGCTAATGTACGACTGGTACCAAATATGGCGTAGGCCACCAGCGGTAAAATACTCGCATAAAGACCCACCTCGGCAGGTAATCCGGCCAGTAAGGCGTAGGCGAGTGATTGCGGAATCAGCATGATGGTAACAATAACCGCGGCGACCACATCGCTGGTGAGCACATGCTTGTCGTAGCCAGACAGCCACTCCATGCAGGGTAAAAAACGTCGTAACATATTTGCCTCAATGACGCATTAATTGAAAAGGGGGAACCACGTCCCCCCAAGGTAGTGCGCTATTTCTCGTCGCGTTTGCAGTCGAGCGCTTCACTAGCCTCAAAGGCCGTGGGCTTCATAGGTAGGATCTTGGGAGCTGCCAGCCACTCTACCCCGCGCATCATGGCGTCAAAGTACAACCAAGGCATCATTTTTTCCTTCAACAACCAAGCCGAGCGCGTAGCTTTTCGGCCGTCCAACAACCACGCGGGGAACGAGGGCAACAACTTTCCGCCGTAGCCGAATTCGGCCAACACGATCTTGCCGCGCTCTACCGTCAAGGGGCACGAACCGTAACCATCATACACTGCTCGAGGCGCTTGGCCATTCAGAACCATGAGCACATTTTCAGCGACCACTGGTGCTTGCTTACGCACTGCCGCGGCGGTTTTAGCGTTTGGCATATTGCCGGCATCACCGACCGCGAAAACATTGCCGTATTTCACGTGCTGCATGGTCTCAGGGCTGACATCGACCCAACCCGCGGCATCCGCCAAGGGGCTAGCAGCGAGAAAATCTGGCGCCTTTTGAGGTGGGCAAACATGCAGCATATCGAAGGGTTTTTCGATATCACTGACATTACCCGCTGCATCGGTTTGTTTGAAATGGGCGACTTTGTTGGCGCCATCCACTTCAACCAAATTGGTCTGGAAGTTGAGATTAATGCCGTATTTTTTAACGTACTCCATTAAGGCGGGGACGTAGTCGGCTACTCCAAATAAGCCGGGGGTCGCGGTACAGAAATCAACCTCGATGTCGGCCAAACGCCCCCTGCGCTGCCATTCATCGCACGACAAATACATGGCTTTTTGCGGCGCACCGGCGCATTTAATGGGCATAGGGGGCTGGGTGAAAACCGCTTTACCCTTGCGCAAACCCTGCACTAATTCCCAGGTATAAGGCGCCATATCGAAGTGGTAGTTTGAGGTGACACCGTTACTGCCCAAGGTATCTTTCAAGCCTTTTACCGCATCCCAATTCAACTGCAAACCAGGCGCGACAACCAGCGCTTTGTAGCCAATCACTTCGCCATCTTCTAGCGTGACCGATTGCTGCTCGGGCTGGAAGGTTGCCACGGCGGTTTGATACCACTTGGCTTCGCTTGGAATGTAATCAGCCATTGGGCGCACGGTCTTTTCACGTTTAAAAACGCCGCCGCCAACCAAGGTCCAACCGGGCTGGTAGTAATGCTCGCTGCGCGGCTCAATCACCGCGATATCCAAGTCGGGCTGGCGCTTAAGCAAGCTCGAGGCGCAGGCTAAGCCCCCTGCTCCACCACCGACGACCACTACGTCGTGCTTACGACCGGCCACCTTGGGCGCCGCCTCTTCTTGGGCACATGGTTCACACGCTAGGCGCTCTGCAAGCGCCGACAAATCGTAACCAGCGGCCGCGGTAGCCTCGAGGATCTTGTCGCCGGACATCTTGCCCGCTTGGCCGAGAGCCCACAACGTAGCAGCACGTGTACCGGTACGACAAAATGACAATACAGGACCGGGCATCGAATCTAAGTTGGCAGCAAATTCACTGACGTTAGCATCAGAAATTTTGCCCGGCACAATAGGCATCCACGCCCACTGCAAGCCATTGGCTTCTGCTGCAGCTTGGAGCTCCTCGCGTGCTGGTTGATCGTCTGACTCGGCATCGGGGCGCAAATAAATGATCGACTTGAACCCCTGTGCTGCAGCGACACCTAAATCGGATACTTGCAGTTGCGCAGAAACACTCAGCGCGGGAGAGATGGCTTTAATGTCCATGTTTGACGCTCCTTATTATTGTTTAAAAAAGGTTAACTGGAACCTTCAGGTAAACTTGTCCGTTGTTTTCAGCGGGAGGCATATGGCCTGCTCGCATATTGACCTGCACCGAGGGCAAGATCAATCGTGGCATATCCAAGGTGGCATCGCGCGTTGATCGCATCGCCACAAAATCATCCTCGGAGGTGTTGATATTGACGTGAATGTTGTTGTGCTTTTCTTCACCCACGCTGGTCTGAAATTTAAATTCATCGCGGCCCGGCGCACCGTAGTCGTGGCACATGAACATGCGGGTATCCTCGGGCAGTTCATATAACCGATGAATAGACTGGAACAAAATGCGCGCGTCACCGCCGGGGAAATCACAGCGTGCGGTACCGTAATCTGGCATAAACAATGTGTCGCCAACAAATACCGCATCACCTACCACATAGCTCATGCACGCGGGGGTATGACCGGGTGTGTGCAAGGCGCGGCAGCTAATATTGCCAATATTAAAGGTTTGCTCGTCTTTTAAAAGCACGTCGAACTGGCTGCCATCGCGCTGAAATTCGCTACCGGCGTTAAAGGCTTTGCCAAACACGTCTTGCACCACGGTGATGTGATCGCCGATAGCCATTTTTCCACCGGTTTTGTCTTTCAGATACGGCGCCGCCGACAGGTGGTCAGCATGAACGTGAGTCTCCAGAATGAGGTCGACGCTAAGTTGCTGTTCAGCAATATAAGCCAACACTTGGTCAGCCATAGTGGTGTTGGTTTTTCCAGAGGCATAGTCAAAATCCAACACGGAATCGATAATGGCGCACTGCTTCGTTTCGGGACAGTGAACAACATAGCTATAGGTAAAGGTGGGGCGGTCAAAGAACTCTTTAACAATAGGTGACATAACAAGCTCCGACATATCTAATGATTTCAATGCCGCTTATATTAGCAATTATTAATACACGAGGCAATTCGCCCCGCGTATCAATCGCTGTCAACACGACTATTTAATTTGAAAGATGAGTTTTTCGTCAATGTTGTTTTGAATATCCCTAAAGCGACGCAGCATCTGCTCAGAGACATGAGTGTGGGCCGTGGCTAACAGAAGACCACTGCTGGTCAGCACATCGTAGCTAAGCTCATCACCGGCTGACAGTTCATCTAGCGTAATACCACCCTGGCGGGAGGGAACAACAACGTCATCCAGTACCGCCAAACAAATCTCCAACAGGTCGGGATCGTATTGAGCACTACTACCTTGGCGTAGCAATGCCACAGCGTCGACATGACTCATGCCACCACCGGGACCACCGGATGACACCGCCATATTGTAATCCAATAGAATGCGCAACAGGCGCGAACCCAGCGGGATGGCGTGTTCGGTTAAACCGGCAGGGAAGCCGGTACCGTCGAAATTCTCACCGTGGTGTTCGATGATAGTCGCCGTTTCAGCCAGGGCGTCGAGCGGGGTCAGCATATCAACACTCTCGCGCGGATAGGACTGCAGCAAATTCAATTCATTGCTACTCAAATCGCTGACGGGGCGACTCACCAAATCTGACGGCAGACACAGCTTGCCGATCTGCACCAGCTGCGCAGCCTGCTGCACACACTGGCGCTGATTTTCGTTCATGTAAAGTTTGGCCGCGCAGCGATCGACATGGAACAGCAAGTTTTCTAAAAATACCGCTGGCAGTTGGCAATGACGGGTCGACATGCTGGCGAACATCTTGATGAAGACCGAGAAATTGGTACGTAACTCTTCCTGTTCCACATTGAGAAAAGCAACAGTCTTTTCCAACTGGCGATTAGTGCGACGAACTTGATCGTTGAGCGACATCTTACGCGCCTTCATCGACTCGTAGGACTCTTTTAAGCTCTCGACTTCTTTGGCTTTTTCGTCATCGCGTAACTTGGAATTTAAAAGGCCCATAATACGCTCAACGAATTGGCGATTATCCCAGGGCTTTTCGATATAGGCGTGAATTTTTCCTTGGTTAATGGCGCGCGCTGTAGCCTCTTGATCAGAGTAACCCGTCAACAGTACACGGCGGCTTTGGGGCGAAAATTTCGCTGCCGCAGCCAGTAACTCAGCACCGTCTAATTTGGGCATACGCATATCGGAAATGATCAAATCGTAAGAGTTGTGCATGACCATATCCAACGCCTGATCAGGGTCAGAGGCAAGGTCAACGATAAAATCAGAACTGCGCAGCAGACGCTTTAGGGCATACAAAACCTCTACTTCATCGTCTACGCAGAGGATACGGGCCACCAAATTGTCACTCATGTGAAACTTCCAAGCTGTTGAATTTTTATTACAGAACTATAGTCCTTTAACGCCTAGAGTCAATAAAATAGCAGCCAAAAAAAAGCAGCGATTACGCTGCTTTGGTAGAGATGACAGAGTTCTCCGTCCCTTGATCGTTGGGGATGTAGGCATCCGCCGCATAATCATTTTCCCACTCGGCATCGTTCAACAAATACTTGAACTGGAACTCAGCATCGGTAGGCAGACGCATTTTGAGCTTATAAGAGCCCGACTTCTTGTCGAACTTCATCGCTTCTGGCGTCCAGTCATTGAAATCGCCTGCCAATTTAGCCGACGTGACATCGTCACGAGAAAATTCGAAAACCACTTCTGTTTCGGGCTTAGTCTTAAAAAACTTCTTGCTTAACATGGATAGGCACTCCCTAGTCTTATATCCAAACAATCTACATTTTTAGACAGAAAGCATGACATTTCCATGAATGGCGCGGTGAATACGTATGCGAAAAGTTGCACTAGGCTAAAACTAAACCCGGCAATCTCACTCGGAAGGTTTTTTTAATAAAAATTAGCAGATAACCCATCTCTTACTACACTTGGATGGCAGTCACAGAAAGAACAGGACATCGATTAATGACTAGCCATACATTTCGCTCAGCCGTGCTTTTAGGGAGTCTCGCGATAACGACACCTGCTTTAGCCAACCATGATTACGATGCTGAATTTGCCTACCAGCAAATTAAAGCGCTACAGGCTGAGAATTCAGGCATTACCGAGTTCGACATGCGCTTTGCAATGGTCGCGATGTCGGTGCACCGCTACGACGAAGCCATTTTTGCTCTCGAGCGCGTGTTAGAAGCGCAACCCAACAATGGTCGCGCTCGTACCGAATTAGCCCGCTGCTACTACGAGACAGGGCAATACCATTTGGCGCGCACCCTGTTCAAGCAAGTGGCTGACAACGAATCCACCCCCGCGACCGTGCAGCACAACATTAACTACTACCTGCACGATATGGATACGCGCGGTAGCCAGTTCGATTTGCAGAAGCAGTTTTATGTTGAGGCTGGCCTGGGACGTGACAGCAATATCAATGCCGGCAGCGACCTGAGCAGTATCGATATTCCAAATTTGGGTACCGTCACCCTGACTGAGGCCAGTCTCGCCCAGGATTCCAATACCCAGCAAGTCGCCGCAGGCGCCAAGCTTTACAAAGCCACCAGTCGCTTTAAAGGCTGGTCGCTGCAAGCCGATGTGCAGCAGATTAACACCCCTGACAACGACAACTACGACCAAGGCCTCGCTTCGCTCGCCGGAGCCTACCACTGGCAGGACGGCAGCGATCGATACCGCACTGGACTGCAATACCAACAACTCAGCTTAGGTGGCGAACAATTCTTTAATAGCCTTGGACTCGCTGCACAGTGGCACCGTACTATCAGCGAGCGACTCGTCGCCGGGATGACCCTGCAATGGCACGACGTTGATTTCGACGCTGGCAACAATTTCCGCGATCACGATCGCCTCATGCTTGGCGCCGATGTCATTTTCGCTAGTGGGCAATGGCGTCATCACTTAGGCAGTTTTGTGGGTACCGAACGCCCCAGCGACGATCAATACGATTACGCCTTACGCGACGCCATGTGGGGCCTGAGCTATCGCCTCAGCTACATACTTAATGCCAAAGTTGTGCCCTATCTTTCCACCCAGTATGCTTCCAGCGATTACGGTGACACCCACCCAATATTCGCACTGCAACGTCATGACAGCTTGCGCAGCGTCGAAGCTGGCGTGATGTGGCAACCCACCAAAGGCCTAACGGTTAACCCAAGTTTCAGCGATACAAGCAACGACAGTAATGTCGAGGCCTACAGCTATGACCGCGATCGTGCGCAGGTCAAAGTGCGTTACAACTTTTAGGAGATGACGACATGCGCTTCCCACTGACCTCATTCATCGCCGCACCCATCGCCATCGCTCTAGCCATAGCAGCCACCCCGGTGCAAGCCAACACCAAAGCCGGCAAGGTAATCCTAAGCAAGGGCAACGTTAACGCCACGCTGGCGGGTAACGAGCGAGCCCTGCGCCGCGGCAAGCCTATTTTTGAAGGCGATACGGTGAACACCGGTAGCGGCGCCATGCTGCAGATGAACATGCGTGACAACGGTTTGATTTCACTGTCCGAAAACAGTGTCTTTAGCGTTGAAAGCTACCGTGAAGGCGATGATGACAGCGATGACAGCGTCTTGCTCAATATGGTGGAAGGAGGCTTCCGCGCCGTCACCGGCGGTATAGGGCAGAAAAACCCCTCAGCCGTTAAGGTGCGTACCACCGTAGCATCCATTGGTATTCGCGGCACCGGTTACGAAGTGTTTGAGTACAACGGTTCGGTGTACGTGTCGATGCTGTCAGGTACCGTGGAACTCAGCAACAGTGCCGGCAGCCTGTTGATTGGTGAAAACGAAGAGTTCAATTTTGCCAGAGTCGACAGCGACAGCAGCTTGCCCGTAGGCCTTTACGGCCTGCCGGTGGATGTCGCCGCCAACAACCCCTTCTTTGCCTCGGTAGAAGTGCCTTACGAGGCAGCTCCCTACCGCGTGCCGTTGAATCAACTGGCGCTTAACAGCTACCCGGTGATCAGCCTCACGCCCATCAACCCCGATGAAAACCCAGCTAGCCTGACCTTTACCGCCTTACCTACCGATAATACTGACGGCACAGATGGCAGTGGTGACGGCAGCACCGATACGCCCGTCGACGAAGATATCGGTGGCGACAACACCGCATTAAGTGCCGCCGAGGTTACCGCCAGCAGCGTGGCAGCCCACGTCCTGCTACCCGATAGCGCACAGCCATATAGCCTATCTGCGCGCAGCAACAGTGCTGGGGATATCGTGCTTCTGGTGGATAGTGACGCCACCGAAACGAGCTACCAACGCTTGATTCGCCCGGGCAGTGCTAGCCCCGCCGCCGGCTACCCCGCCACCATGGTGTTCGACAGCGGCACGACCTGGGGGGTCTGGCTTGCGAGCGCCTCGACACCCGCTACCCAATACAGCCTAAGTGACGGTTCACTGACCACCAGTAATATCGAAGACACCATCTACTGGCTTTCCACTACGCCAGCGACAGGCCTTGCTGGCACCTACACGTTCTTGAGCACCGGCGCCTACATCGGCACCTCGAGCGAGGGGGACATCGACGGTCTCAGCGCCAGTATGCGGGTCAACTTCGACAGCGCTGATGTCAGCAATGGCTTCTTAATTGTAGACAGTGGCAGTTATCGCTGGTCCACAAGCTTTAACGGTACCCTGACGACCGGTTCCAACGGCGAATTGGGCGGTAATTTCACCCTCAGCGGGGACAATAACAGTAGCGGTTTGTTGAGCGGCTATTTTGTAGAATCTGATGAAATCTTCTTCACCGGCACCTACAGCGTCAGCGATATAAACAACGCTACCGCACGTGGCTTGCTGGCCATGGAGGGTTATCAGACCATCACCGTCTATGGCGGCGACGGAACCAACCTAGATCAATACGGCACCCTGGTGGCATTTGAAGGGTCCGCCCTACTGCACGGCCCCACCGTACTCACCCCGCTGACCACCACGCAGCTTGGCTACAACAGTACCGATGCTGATGGTACGCTGGCAGGATGGTTTGTCGAGCTGGATAATGCCAGCGCCGCGAGTGGCTACCCAGTACAAAAAACCTCTCTCAGTAACAACACCTATTGGGGTGTGTGGAACGCCGACAGCAGCAATAGCGCCAACTTGCGCTATCGCACTAGCGAAAACCGCGAGTACAGCAGCCCCATTGAGGCGACCGTTTACTGGATGAGTACAGATTCGATGGCACTGAGCCGCACCGGTAGCGCCACCTTTGCCAGCACCGGCGATTTCGTGGGTTCAAGCAATAGCGGCGCCGTCACAAGCTTAACGGCGTCCTTCAGTTTCGACTTCGACAGTGCAGCCATGACCGGCGGGCAATTGGATTTAGTCGCCGGAGGCGATGCTTGGACGTTCGATGTCGCCAATGCTGCCAGCACCGAATTGAATATGGACAATGGTTATTTTTCGGTGCGCCAAACCCAAGTTAATGCCGAGTCGAGCAACGGCGTGTTCGGCGCCATTGAAGGTTATTTCGTCGGCACTGAAGCCAATAGCATTTCCGCCGCCTTCGGCTTATTCCGCCAAGGCGACAGCAATTATCTAGACTCGGTGAATGGCCTATTCAGCCTACAGGAAAGCCGCTAGTCGTCTGACTTAGCCACAAATCGCTCCGCGAGTACGAGGCCTTCGCGCATCGCGCTCGCGGCAGCCGCCACCTCGCGCAGGAAGGTCACTAGCGCAATAATCAAGGCCAACATACACAGCACAAATAACCCGGCGATCACCTCACCGAGATTGGTGTTGAGAAACTGGCTGACAAAAATCGTAATAATCACCACACACACCATCAAGGCGCTACTGGTGGCAAAGGTAATGGCGAGGTTGATAAAACGTCCTCGCACCTCAAGGCTGGCGAGTTCTTTTTCAAACAAAGCAATTTGAGCGGGTGTCAGGTTGCTGCGATTACTGCTGTGCAAGCGCCGGCTGCGATCGATGATTCGCCCTAGGCGCGTGGTCATCACCCCCAGCAGCGCGGCGATACCAGCCAGCAAAAACACGGGGGCAACAGCCACTTGAATGACAGCAGATATGGTGAGATTACTTAGGTGGAGATCGGCGACCATGACATTCCCTGACAAAAGTCATCAGTGTAGTGTGAAGTGAAAATGACGGCAACTCAGCCCTTCATTTTGGCGCGCCTGATCTTGGCATCGGTCTCCATGACAAATTGAATCAAGGCCTCTTCATCGGCGTGACTGAGGCCTTCGAAATTGAGCCGCCAACGGTACATCTTTTTCAGATCGTCGCAGGCGACGACTCGCGCCAGTAACACCAGACGATTTTCTCGCAGCATCAGGTGAAAACGCACCAATGCTCCGGGCTCGATGGATTCCTCATTCAATACCGCGGCGCCGCATGCGCTTAAATTGATGCGCTGCATGCTGCAGGCGACAGAGTCATTAATGTCGAGCTTATCGCCGCTTTCAGCGATCAATAAGTTGAGCTTTTTATTGACCAATTTGATGAGCTCCGCTGCCACGGGATCACGACTTTTCAAGGTATTCAACAGCGTGTTGATACGTGCATCAAAGCTGGCATTGAACACGTGCTCACCGCCGCGCTCAATCATCTCACGATGGCTCTCTGCCTCGTGTTCACTCAACACCTCAATCGCAATAGGGGCGTCCATATCAACGCGAAAGAAGCGTCTTCGCTCTATTCCACCAGGTCCATGTGGCATCTAAAACACCTCGTTAGGGTTCAATTGGAACAACGGGCGGGTGTCGATTTCCAAGTCGCGCAGCACATCTGGTGCGTCGCGACGCAACAAATCCACATCGGCTTGCTCTACATCACCCAAGCCCTGCTGAATCACTATTTCTACACGCCGATTTAGAGCGCGGTTTTCACTACTGTCATTGGCTACCAACGGCCGGGTATCAGCCAAGCCGGTCACCGCCATGCGCGCTGGCGACAAGCGACCAGAACTCAACAACTCCATCGCCACCGAAGAGGCCCTAGCGCTACTTAAATCCCAATTCGAACGGAAGCGCGACGTGTTAATCGGAATGTTATCGGTGTGTCCCTGAATCGAAATTGCGCCAGGCTGCTTCACCAACACATTGCCGACATTGCGCAGCACCTCGCGGTACTCCGGTGCCAAATCGGCCGAACCACTGACAAACGAACCACGCTCTTTGATGCGCACGATGATTTTGCGGCCGCGGGTTTCAATTTCCACCTCGCCGCTAGATATCTGCGTCATCAAGGCCTGTGCTAACTCCATCGCATCTTGCTGGGTTTGTTTTACCAACTCTTCAAGCTTAGCCCTGATATCGTCTTCCTGCAGAACTTTCAGGGTAGTCTGCACCCCCGCTTCATCGTTTTGCTCGCCCTGTTCCACATCGACTTCACGGGCGCACTCAAAGTCTAGGGTGGGATCGAGATTGGCATCGGTTTTCTGCCAGATCTCGTTAATGGGGGTAGGTTCGGGACGGCCGGGGGAAAACTCTTGCGCGATCACCGATGTTCCCTTGGGCGGATCGACTGCATACACCTGCGCCTGCACACCAAAGGCCATTTTCATCGAGCCCGCCAAGCGCTTGAACTTCATGGCATCCATTTCAGAAAATGACAGTAACAACACGAAAAAGCACATCAGCAGCGACATCAAATCGGCGAAGGTACCCATCCATCCAGGTAGGCCCGCGGGAGGACATTTACAATCCTTGGCCGCCATTACTCTTCCTCGCTACCGCGCTGGTTACTGGGCAGGTAGTTTTTCAGCATGGCATCGATGATTTTAGGGTTTTGGCCACCTTGAATGGCGATCAGACCATCGATCATCATGCCCTTGCTCAAGGCCTCTTCCTTGGAGCGCAGCTCCAGTTTATTGGCCACCGGAATGGCCACCATGTTGGCAACCATGGCACCGTAAAGCGTGGTTAACAACGCCACCGCCATCGCCGGACCAATCGCCTTGGGATCATCCATGTTAGACAACATCGCCACCAAGCCAACCAGCGTGCCGATCATGCCCATCGCCGGCGCCAAATCGCCCATGATACGAAAGATTTTCACGCCATTTTCGTGCCGATCGACAGTTTGGTACATGTCGGTTTCGAGCAAACTGCGCACCACGCTGGCGTCGTGGCCGTCGACCAACAATTGGATACCGTAACCGAGAAAGTCGTTGCTAACCTCCTTCCCTTCCAGCGTCAGCAAGCCCCCTTTGCGAGCAGAGTCCGCGAGGTCGACGATTTCGGCAATCAGCTCCAGCGGAGCCACGTTTTTTACCATAAAGGCCTTACCGGCCACCTTCACCGCGCCGAGAAACTGGGATAAGCCAAAGTTGGCCATGGTCACTAAAATTGTACCGACCAAGACAATCAATACCGAGGTCACGTCACCAAACATGCCGAGCACACCGTTGCTCGACAAAAACATGGCCACCGTGACAATGGCAAAACCGCCGACAAGACCGATTAGCGTTGCGAGATCCACACTGACTCCTTGGTTGTTGGCATTGAATTAAAAAAGCTACCTAGGCATCTATCGGCAAGTTTTCCGATATCTGAATTGACCCACCGCAAATGCTCGGTTAAGGTTCTGCCCACACACGAGGTATGGTTATGAGCGACGACAAACAAACCCTAGATTTCGAGCAATCCCTGCAGCAATTGGAGGCCCTAGTGGAAGCCATGGAGAATGGTGACCTCGGCTTGGAAGAGTCCCTCAAAGCGTTTGAAAAAGGCGTGGCACTGACCCGCGCCTGCCAAGCCGCCCTCGACAACGCCGAACAGCGCGTCAACTTGTTGCTGCAAGAAAATGGCAAACCTGTTGAACAGCCCTTCGCGCAGGATGACCTCAGTGACACGCCCTTTTAAAGAGACCTTGCTCGCCTCGCAACAACGCGTTCAGGGTGCCCTAGAAGGTTTTCTCGACGACTACCTAGACTCCATTGGCGGTGAACAAACCCGCCTGCTAGAAGCCATTCGCTACAGCCTGCTTGCTCCCGGCAAGCGCGTCCGACCGATGTTGGTGTACGCAGCGGCACAAGCGGTGGGTGAGCACAATAGTAGCGATGCTGACTGGGCCGCCGTCGCGGTAGAATGCATTCACGCTTATTCGCTGATTCACGACGATTTGCCGGCGATGGACGACGACGATCTGCGTCGCAACCGCCCTACCTGCCATATCGCCTTCGACGAGGCGACCGCGATTTTAGCCGGCGACGCCCTGCAGGCGATGGCCTTTGAAGCGTTGTCACGCAGCCAATTACCTATGGCCGCTGTGGCCATATTGGCCAGGGCAGCTCGCAACATGGTCGACGGCCAAGCGATTGACCAAGCCGCCACTAACCAGATTCTCAGTCTGGATGCCCTGCAGGTCATGCACGGCGATAAAACAGGCGCCCTGATTGTCGCGTCCCTCAAACTTGGGGGGCTTGCCAGCCAAGCCAGCGCCGAACAACTCGATCATTTAGAAGAATTCGGTCGCGCCATTGGCCTGGCCTTTCAAATCCAAGACGACATCTTGGACATTACCGCCACTACCGAAGAGCTCGGTAAACCTCAAAATTCAGATAGCGACGCCAACAAGGCCACCTACCCCCGCTTTTTAGGCCTAGAAGGCGCACAACAAGCCCTATCGCACCAACACCAACGGGCTCTGCAGGCACTCACACATTTCGACAAGGCCAGCGTGCTAATGCAACTGGCTGATTACATTGTCGAAAGAAGGCACTAATTGTGGCAACTTCACGTGGGCGAACGGCGTAAATTACGGTAGAATCTCCGTTTTTTCGAATGACCGACACTATGTTTGACGCGATCCCTGCACAACGCCCCGACACGCCGCTGCTCGATAGTATTCAGAGCCCGGCCGACTTGCGTGCGTTGCACAAAAGCCAACTACCTCAGGTGGCAGTAGAATTGCGTGAATTTCTGCTCTACAGCGTCGGTCAATCGGGCGGTCACTTTGGCGCCGGTCTCGGCGTGGTAGAACTGACCATTGCCCTGCACTACATCTTCAACACCCCCGATGACCGCATCGTGTGGGACGTTGGCCACCAGTGCTACCCGCACAAAATTCTTACCGGTCGCCGCGAAGAGATGCACACCATGCGCCACATGGGTGGCCTAGCAGGATTCCCCAAACGCGGTGAAAGCGAATACGACACCTTTGGCGTGGGTCACTCGAGTACGAGTATTTCTGCCGCCCTCGGCATGGCCCTGGCAGCACGCCAGCAAGGTATTAAACGCCACTCGGTGGCGGTGATTGGCGATGGCGCCATGACCGGCGGCATGGCGTTTGAAGCCCTCGCCCACGCCGCCCATACCAACGCCAATATGCTGGTAATCTTGAACGACAACCAAATGTCGATCTCGCACAACGCCGGTGGCCTAGCGTCCTACTTCGCCAAAATCTGGGCGAGTAAGTTCTACACCCAAATCCGCGAAGGCGGCAAAAAGGTACTGTCGAGCGCCCCCACCGTGCGCGCCTTGGCACGCCGCACCGAAGAACACATCAAAGGCATGGTTGCCCCTGGCACCCTTTTTGAAGAACTGGGCTTCCACTACATTGGCCCAATCGATGGCCACAACATCGAAGACCTGTTGTTTACTATTGGCAACATGCAAGCGCTGGAAGGTCCGCAGCTACTGCACATCCAAACACGCAAAGGCAAAGGCTTTAAACCCGCCGAAGCCGACCCAATCGGCTACCACGCGCTCAATAAGATTGCCCCCAAGAACAGCAGCGCCCCCAAGCTACCCAAATTTCAAGACATCTTTGGACAATGGTTGTGTGATGCCGCCGAACAGGATCCCTTGTTAGTCGGTATCACCCCGGCGATGAAGGAAGGTTCTGGCATGGTGGAATTCGCCGATCGCTTCCCCGAGCGCTTCTACGATGTGGCGATTGCTGAGCAGCACGCCGTTACCTTGGGTGCCGGCATGGCTTGCGACGGCAGCAAACCCGTAGTCGCTATCTATTCAACCTTCTTGCAGCGCGGCTACGACCAGTTAGTGCACGACGTCGCCATCCAAAACCTCGACGTGACGTTCGCGATCGATCGCGCCGGGCTAGTTGGTGAAGACGGTCCGACCCACGCCGGCAACTTCGACCTGAGTTACTTACGCTGCATCCCTAACATGATCGTTGCAGCCCCCTCAGACGAACGCGAAACACGCCTGTTGCTGCAAACCGCCTACCAATTCCAAGGTCCCGCGGCGGTGCGCTACCCACGCGGCACCGGCGCTGGCGTTGATACACTACCCTCGCTCGACACCGTTGAAATCGGCCGCGCCGTGCAAACCCGTCAAGGTAACACCAAGGTGGCCATATTGGCTTTTGGTACCCTTTTGCACAATTGCCACGCCGCCGCCGAGCAACACGACGCCGATGTGTTCGATATGCGCTGGGTGAAACCGCTCGACACCGACCTGATCGATCGTCTTGCGACCGAAGGCTACGCCCTGATCAGCGTAGAAGAAAACGCCATTATGGGCGGTGCAGGATCAGCGGTAAGCGAATACCTTCGCCAGCGTCGCTACACTACACCTCTACTGCAAATCGGCATCCCCGACCGCTTCATCGAACACGGCAAGCCCGCCGAATTACTGGCCATCTGCCAACTCGATAGCGATGGCATCTCAGCGCAAATCAGCGAATTCCTAGCAGGCTAATAAATTGTGGGAGATTGTTGAGCGCTATGGCACTCAACAAGCGAACTGGATTCAGAAAACCTATCAGACATTAATTCCCTTGTTCTTCGAACAAGGTCCCACAGGTGCTCGTGAAAGGCCACACAGCGTGGGAGCTAGGTCGGAGACCTAGCGAAAGATGCCACTAAATGACTTGAGCAAAATTCATGCTCAACAAAGTAATAGCAACGCAGCTAAGTCAAAAACTTAGAAGCGTCAGCGAGGCAGCTAGTACGCGGCGAGCATGTATTTTGCGAGAGGAGTTTAGATGCCACTAAATGACTTGAGCAAAATTCATGCTCAACAAAGTAATAGCAACGCAGCTAGCTTCTAATCTAGCAGGTGGCCGAGTTTGCCCACCTTAGTAGCCAAATACTTCTGATTGTGGCTATTGTGCCCAGTCTTAAGCGGCAAGCGCTCAGCCACCACCACACCTAGGGTCTCTAGGGCAGCCACTTTACGGGGGTTGTTGGTCATCAGTCGAACGCTGTTGATCTGCAAATGATCACACATGGTGCGACACATGCTGTAGTCGCGCATATCGGCATCGAAACCGAGAGCCTCATTGGCTTCAACGGTATCGGCACCTTCGTCTTGCAGGTGGTAGGCGCGGATCTTGTTTAACAGTCCAATGCCGCGACCCTCTTGGCGCAGATAGAAAATCACCCCACGGCCAACTTCGGCAATCGCCTGCATCGCGGCCTGCAACTGCGAGCCGCAGTCGCAACGCATGCTGAATAGCGCGTCACCGGTCAAGCACTCGGAGTGGATGCGCGCCAGTACAGGCTCGTCGCCAGTTAGGTCACCCATAGACAACACCACGTGCTCTTTGCCGCTGGCCAGATCTTCAAAGCCATGCATTTCAAATACACCGAAGGGGGTCGGCAATTGTGAGGACTCAACAAAACGAACGCTCAAGGCGGGTGCTCCGAAACAAAAAGGGGGATTCTAGCAGTTGTGGCGCGCTTTTCCTACACGCTTATTACGCCAGACAGTGCAATCAATTGCAGGCAAATCCAAGCAAAGCTACCGGCGACAATATCGTCGAGCATGATGCCGGTGCCGCCGTGCACGCGTTTATCCAACCAGCCAATAGGCGTGGGCTTTAAAATATCGAACAGGCGAAACAGTACAAAACCTATCACTACCCACTGCCACCCTGATGGCGCCGCAAATAGGGTCAGCCACATGCCAACAAATTCGTCCCACACGATTCCACCGTGGTCGTGCACGCCGATATCGCTGGCGGTTTTACCACACAGATAGATGCCCACCAAGGCAGTGACCAACAGCACGGCGAGGTAAACTGGCTGAGAAAGGTCCTGCATAAAATAGTACGGCACAAGCGCGGCCAGAGTACCAAAGGTACCCGGAGCCTTGGGCGCCGCCCCTGAGCCGCAGCCAAAGGCAAGAAAATGGATGGGATTGCGCCAGACACTAGCGGGCGTGGTCATAGGAGGCCTCAAAATGTTGATAACCGGTGTGACTCACCGGCTGCTGGTCTAGGGTAACGCCACCACCGGCGCGACAACGCCCAATACGCGTAACGTTGAATGGCAATGCACGCAACGCGGGTACACGGTCCGCCGGCACACAAAAAGCCAACTGGTAATCGTCTCCCCCCGTGGCGGCGGCCTTCAACGCCAGTGCCGGCTCAAATAGGGTTTTCACCGCCGGATGAATAGGTAGTAACGCGCTGTTAATATCGATTGCCAGCCCACTGCGTGCAGCGATATGGCCGAGATCGGCGAGCAGGCCATCGGAAATATCCACCGCGGCGCTGGCAATACCACGCAAGGCCATACCAAGTGCAATACAAGGCGCCGGCTCATAGTAGGCCTGCAGTAGCGCCGACGCTTGCTCATCCGGCTCTGCTGCTAGGTAGTCCAAGGCAACGTGTGCAGCCCCTAAATCCCCCGAAACAAACACTTCATCACCCACACCGGCGCCGTCGCGGCGCAAGCCGGTACCAACTGGCACCTCGCCCATTACCTGCAGCGTCATGGCCAGCGGACCACGGGTCGTGTCACCACCGACCAGAGCAATGCCGTAGTGTTGGGCCGCACGCGCCAAGCCGGAGGCAAAGGCCTGCAACCAATCAGCATTAGCCTCTGGCAAGGTTAAGGCAAGGGTAAAGGCCTTAGGCTCGGCGCCCATGGCCGCTAGATCACTGATCGACACCGCCAACGCACGCCAGGCTAACCGATCCGCCGGGGCATCGGGCAGAAAATGCACGCCGCTCACCAGCGTATCGACAGAGAGCGCCAATTGGCAATTCGCAGTGGGCGTTAACAACGCACAGTCGTCGCCAATCGCGAGGGAAACAAAGGGGTTATCTGGAGAACCGGTCAACGCCTGCACATCGAAAAACCGCGCAATCAGATCGAATTCTGACAGGGTTTGCGACATACAGACGTCTCGCGTTAAAAGGCAGGGTTGTCGGCGGCGATCTCGATAGCACGTGTTTGGCGAGCTACCTTGTCCAAAATACCGTTGACGTATTTGAAGCTATCGGTGGCGCCAAATTTCTTAGCCAAATTCACCGCTTCGTTAATCGCCACTTTGTAGGGCACATCGATGCGTTGCGACAGCTCGTAGCTACCAATGCGCAACAGCGCCAACTCGACAGCACCCAAGTCGTCTTTGTCGCGGTCGAGGTGCTCGTCGAACAAACTGTCCAACTCGCTCAACATATGGGGAATACGGTGCAGCAATTCGCTGAAGTACTCGCCGTCGACATTGCTCATGTCGTTATCGGCGCGAAACTCCACTTCGATCTGAGTAATACTCGCACCGGCCATATGCCACTGATACAGGGCCTGCATAGCGTAGTGGCGCGCCTTGTGGCGGCGCGCGGCCAAGCGTTGTGCGTCTTGCTTATTCACTTAGAGTTGTCCTAGCAAACTTACCATTTCTACCGCTGAAATAGCGGCTTCAGCACCTTTGTTGCCGGCTTTGGTGCCAGAGCGCTCAATCGCCTGCTCGATACTATCTACGGTCAACACGCCGAATGCAACCGGTACGCCGCTGTCCAGCGACACCTGTGCCAAGCCCTTAGTGCACTCGCCCGCGACGTATTCAAAGTGAGGAGTACCACCACGAATCACAGCGCCCAGCGCAATGATGGCGTCGACGTTGCCCGCTTTGGCAATTTTCTGTGCCGCGATAGGCATTTCAAATGCGCCGGGAACGCGAACAATGCGGATATTGCTATCAGACACACCGTGGCGACGCAGCGTATCCACTGCACCTTCTACCAGGCTCTCTACCACGAAACTATTAAAACGACCTACCAACAAGGTGTAGCGCGCATCGCACGCAGTGAAATTACCTTCCACAGTGGTAACGTTTGAGACCATGTTTATACCCTTCTATAAATGGCCGAAGCCTATTTCAAAAATCCGTGTTGCGCCAAAAACGACACATCGATACCGCCACTATCGTGGCTATCGGCCGCCTTGTCACCCATCAATAAACGCTCTAAATAGCGCGCCACCACATCCACTTCCAGGTTAACCTCACTGCCGACGCGATAGCGCCCCATGATGGTCTCATCCATAGTGTGGGGGATGATATTCAATTCAAATTTGGCCCCATCGACCTTGTTGACGGTCAAGCTAACACCGTCCACCGTGATCGACCCTTTATGGGCAATATACTTGGCTAGGCCACGCGGTGCCTCAATCCAAAAGCGCCATGAACGAGCGTCTTGCGAGATACTGCGCACAATACCTAGGCCATCGACATGGCCGCTGACAATGTGGCCGCCGAAACGCGCGGTAGGCGTCATCGCCTTTTCCAAATTGACCTCGCTACCGACCTTCAAATCGCCCAGCGAGGTGTACTGCAATGTTTCCCCGGATACATCGGCCCAAAAGCCGTCGCTCAACAGGGTAACTACCGTTAAACAGGTGCCATTGACGGCGATACTGTC
This sequence comes from uncultured Pseudomonadales bacterium, assembly GCA_964598145.1. Taxonomy (GTDB): domain Bacteria; phylum Pseudomonadota; class Gammaproteobacteria; order Pseudomonadales; family JAHEIH01; genus JAHEIH01. The sequence goes on along the minus strand of CAZRAM010000005.1, from coordinate 150,401 downwards.
ACCAATCAGCACGTCGGTCAAATCTAGCTTGCCCGTATTGAGGCGCATACGCAGGTCGCCACCGCTGGGCTGCTGCTCGGCGACATGACCTTTCGCCTGAATAATTCCGGTAAACATTATACCTCCTGAGGGATCGCAATGATCCGCATATCGTCACCAAACTGGCGACGATCAACAATTTTTAAACCGACCTTATCGACCATGTGCGACAGCGGTAATGCCAACAGTGGTCGCGCCTCGCTACCCAGTAACACCGGCGCTATATATACGTGCAATTCGTCGATCAAACCGGCCTCTAATAGCGCCCCCGACAGTGTCGCACCAGCCTCAATCATCACCTCGTTACACTGCTCTTTTTCCGCAAGGTAGCGCAGCGCACCCTCGAGATCTACCGCCTGCGACTGGCCAGTCACTCTAATGACCTGGGCACCGCGCTGGCGCAACTCCTCGGCATTGGTCACATCGGGGTTGCTATACAAAATCAAACAGCGACCATCGTCACCTATTACCCGCGCATCGAGCGGCGTGCAAAGGCGAGAATCCAACACCACGCGCTTAGGTGACTGACGCGGTACACTAAACGCTGCATCAATGTCTAGATCTCGCACGGTGAGGCGAGAATCATCCACCAATATCGAGCCAATGCCCGTCACGATGGCGCAACTTTCAGCGCGCATACGCTGCACCTCGGCACGTGCAGCGGGGCCAGTGATCCATTGGCTTTCGCCATTAGCCATGGCAGTGCGCCCATCTAGACTCATCGCTAATTTGCAGCGCACACGGGGTAAACCAGTACGCATGCGTTTGACAAATCCGGGGTTGAGCGCAGCCGCTTGGGCCTCGAGCATGCCACTTTCCACCTCGATACCCGCCTCGCGAAGCTGCTGGTGGCCGCGACCCGACACCTGTGGGTTGGGGTCTTGCATGGCTGACACCACGCGGCTAACGCCAGCGCTGATCAAGGCTTGACTGCAAGGGCCAGTTTTTCCAGTATGACTGCAGGGCTCAAGTGTCACGTAGGCCGTTGCCCCTTGAGCAGCAGCCCCTGCCATCGCCAGTGCATTCACTTCGGCGTGACCTTCGCCGGCGTATTGGTGCCAACCCTCGCCCACTATTTCGCCGTCGCGGACTATCACGCAACCCACGCGGGGATTAGGGGAAGTAGAATAGCGGCCGCGATCAGCTAGCTGAATGGCACGCGCCATAAAGCGACGATCAGTCGACATCGCTACCATGGCGATCGGCACTCAAACGATCGATTTCTTGACGGAATTCGTCGAGGTCTTTGAAATCGCGGTAAACCGAAGCGAAGCGCACAAAGGCCACGTGATCCATATCGCGCAATTGCTGCATCACCTCTTCGCCGATCAGCAAGGAACGAATTTCGCGCTCACCGGTGGCTTGCAGTTTGCGCTTGATGGTGGCTATCGCCGCCTCGATACGCTCTACACTGACAGGGCGTTTTTCCACCGCACGCAATATGCCCGCGCGCAGCTTGTCTTCGTTGAAGGGCTCGCGCACGCCATTGGTCTTGATAACCTTGGGCAGCAACAACTCCGCCGTTTCGAAGGTGGTAAAACGCTCTTTACAGCTCAAACACTCGCGGCGACGGCGCACTTGGCCACCGTCTGCCACGAGACGCGAGTCGATAACTTTGGTGTCTGTTTCAGCACAGAAAGGACAGTGCACCAGGTTTTCCTCGCTCGTTAGGGATTATGCGTAAACAGGGAAACGCGCACACAGCGCTTTCACTTGTTCACGAACTTGGGGAATCACAGCCTCGCTATTGCCATTCTCCAGTGAATCCAACACGTCGCACATCCAGTTGGTCAACTGCACGCACTCTTGCTCGCCAAAGCCGCGAGTGGTGATAGCAGGCGTACCAACACGGATACCCGAAGTCACAAAGGGTGAACGTGGGTCGTTGGGAACGGCGTTCTTGTTAACCGTGATGAAAGCTTCACCCAGTGCCGCGTCGGCCTCTTTACCTGAGTAGGGCTTGTTGATCAGATCAACCAGCATCAGGTGGTTTTCGGTACCGCCAGACACAACGTTGATGCCGCGTTCGATAAAGGTCTTCGCCATCACCTTCGCGTTGCTGATCACTTGTTTCTGGTACTCGACAAACTCGGGGCTCATCGCTTCTTTGAAGCTAACGGCTTTAGCTGCAATCACGTGCATCAAAGGACCACCTTGACCACCGGGGAATACCGCTGAATTCAGTTTCTTCTCGATCTCGGGGTTGGCTTTAGCCAGGATGATACCGCCGCGAGGACCACGCAGGGTCTTGTGGGTGGTTGAAGTTACCACGTCGGCGAAAGGTACGGGGTTGGGGTACAGACCAGCAGCCACCAAACCAGCCACGTGCGCCATATCGACCAGCAGGTAGGCACCCACTTTGTCGGCGATGTCACGGAAACGCGCCCAATCAACGATACCCGAGTAGGCAGAGAAACCTGCGATGATCATTTTGGGCTTGTGCTCAAGGGCCAAGGCTTCTGCCTGATCGTAATCGATCATGCCAGTCTCGTTGTTCAGACCGTATTGAATTGAGTTGTATACCTTGCCAGAGAAGTTGGGCTTAGCACCGTGGGTCAAGTGACCGCCAGCGTCCAAGCTCATACCCAGCACGGTGTCGCCCGCATTCAACAGGGCCAAGAAAACGGCCGAGTTAGCTTGCGAACCCGAGTGCGGTTGCACGTTGGCATAATCGGCACCGAACAACGCTTTAGCGCGTTCAATCGCCAGTTCTTCGGCTTTGTCGACGTATTCACAACCACCGTAGTAGCGCTTACCGGGGTAACCTTCGGCGTACTTGTTGGTCAGACGGCTGCCCTGTGCTTGCATTACACGCGGGCTAGCGTAGTTTTCAGAAGCGATCAATTCAATGTGTTCTTCTTGGCGTACGTCTTCGGCTTGCATCGCCGCCAACAATTCTTCATCGAAACCGGCAATTGTCATATCGTTACTGAACATTCATTTTCCCTCTGGGTATTGAGCGATAAAAAGAAGCTGCGAATTGTACACGAAACGCGGCCCCAACGGCACATAATGTGGCCATAAATTTAGATATTTTGGGCATTTGCGGACTGTTTAAAAGCGACATAAAGATATTGCAATGCGCAACGGTACAATCTGACTTTAGGGCAGTGCTATAATCACGCCATTTCAAGCCTGCTACCCACAAAGGAATACCCATGGCACAGTTTGTCTACAGCATGAATCGGGTGAACAAAATCGTTCCCCCCAAACGCCACATTCTCAAGAACATCTCGCTGTCGTTCTTCCCCGGCGCCAAGATCGGCGTACTCGGCTTGAACGGTGCGGGTAAATCGACCCTGCTCAAAATCATGGCCGGCATCGATACCGACATCGACGGCGAAGCGCGCCCCATGCCAGGCATCAAGATCGGCTACCTGGCGCAGGAACCGCAACTGGACATGAACAAAGACGTGCGCGGCAATGTTGAAGACGGCGTGCGCGAGGCGCTGGACGCCTTGGCAGCCCTAGATCAAGTGTACGCCGATTACGCCGATCCCGACGCCGATTTCGACAAGCTGGCCAAACGCCAAGCCGAGTTGGAAGACGTGATCAACGCCTGGGATGCCCACAACCTAAACCACCAATTAGAAATCGCTGCCGACGCGCTGCGCCTGCCCCCTTGGGACGCCGACGTCAGCAAGCTATCAGGTGGTGAAAAACGCCGCGTGGCGCTGTGCCGTCTATTATTGTCGAAGCCTGATATGCTGCTATTGGACGAACCCACCAACCACTTGGACGCGGAGTCTGTGGGTTGGCTGGAACGCTTCTTAGTCGACTTCCCCGGCACCGTAGTGGCGATTACCCACGACCGCTACTTCCTCGACAACGCTGCCGGCTGGATTCTCGAACTCGACCGCGGCCACGGTATTCCCTACGAGGGCAACTATACCTCGTGGCTGGAACAGAAAGAGGCTCGCTTAGAGCAAGAACAGCGCAGCGAAGAAGCCCACACCAAAGCCCTGAAACACGAATTAGAGTGGGTGCGCCAGAACCCCAAAGGCCGCCACGCCAAGAACAAAGCGCGCCTAGCACGCTTTGAAGAAATGCAATCGCGCGAGTTCCAAACCCGCAACGAGACCAATGAAATCTACATCCCACCCGGCGAGCGTCTGGGTGACAAGGTCATCGAATTCAACAACGTCAGCAAGGGCTTCGGCAATGAACTGCTGATTGAAAACCTCAACATGAGCATCCCCAAGGGCGCCATTGTTGGGATTATTGGCGGTAACGGCGCAGGTAAATCTACCCTGTTCCGCATGATCGCCGGCACCGAACAGCCAGATAGTGGCAGCATCGACCTGGGCGACACCGTTAAAGTAGCCTTCGTTGAACAGGGCCGCGAAAACCTCGACGACAAAGCCTCTGTATGGGAAGCCGTATCCGGCGGTTCAGACATCCTGACCATCGGCAACTACGAAATCCCCTCACGCGCCTATGTCGGCCGCTTTAACTTCAAAGGCTCAGACCAACAAAAACGCGTCGGCGAATTGTCAGGTGGTGAGCGCGGTCGCTTGCACCTAGCTAACACCCTAAAACAGGGCGCTAACGTGCTGCTGCTTGACGAACCGTCTAACGACCTCGACGTAGAAACCCTGCGCGCACTGGAAGAAGCGATTCAGAACTTCCCCGGCTGCGTATTGTGTATATCGCACGATCGCTGGTTCCTCGACCGTATCGCGACCCACATCCTGGCCTACGAAGGTGAAGCCAAGCTGACCTTCTTTGAAGGTAACTACACCGAGTATGAAGAGGACCGTATTAAGCGTTTGGGTAATGAGCCGCCGAAGCGGGTTAAATACACGAAACTTAAATAGGAATATACAAAGGCGCTTCGGCGCCTTTATTTGTTAGAAGCTATTTGCGTCGCGCTAACGTCGTTAGCGCTCAATTTTGATCAGTCATTTACTACAGATCGTTGTAGTAAAACCTTGGTCGCACTCCTGTGGGACCTTGCTCGAAGAGCAAGGGAACCATTCGCTTGTTGTACCAACAAGCTCCCACAATACTAATGAGCAAGGGAACCATTCGCTTGTTGTACCAACAAGCTCCCACAATACTAATGAGCAAGGGAACCATTCGCTTGTTGTACCAACAAACTCCCACAGGAGACGGCAGCAAGCTTTGGCAGGAAGAGGCAACCTAAAAACTAAACTTGAATTTTTAGCAAATCTGCCGACCTAGCCTATACTTTGCGAACCAACCCAGAGGTTTTGAGAATGGAAGATATCAGCGACACCCAAGACGAGCGCCGGACGTTTAGCCGCATCAGCTTTGACGCCGATACCTACCTTTGCCAAGACGATCGTCGCTGGCATGCGGAGTTGATTGATATCTCGTTGAACGGGGTACTGGTTAAACTCCCCGACGATTGGGATGGCGACCCCACCAAAGACACCGCGGTATACATCCACCTCGGTGGCGATATCGCCATCAATATGATTACTCACCTGTCACACCAATCTGAGGGACGCGCAGGTTTCGAGTGCGATCACATCGACCTTGAGAGTATCAGCCACCTGCGCCGACTAGTGGAACTCAACCTCGGTGACACTGACCTTCTGGAACGCGAACTAAGCCACCTGTCTTAACGTTGCGGGTCGATGCGCCCCGCCACCGACTGATTCAACCTAAACCACCCGGCAATACTGTAGCGATCGCGCTGGGCTGGTAGCACTTCGTGGGGAAACTCTTCACTCAAAAACACCACCAGCGTACCCAAGGTGGGCGAAACCCTCGTCAACGGGCTGTCGTCTTCGGCATAGATAGTCAACTCGCCACCCTCTTCGCTGCGCCAATCATTATTGAGATAAAGCACGGTGGAAAGTATCCGATTTGACTGACCTTTGAAGGCGTCGACATGTTTGCGATAGTAGTCACCGGGCTGGTAGTGGGCAAAATGGCTTTCGTAGGAAAATAAACCCAACATCAAGCGCCGATTTAAATACCGCCTAAGTCCTTCCGTCCAATCTATCCAGGCCTGTTCGGCGGGCGTGTCGCCATCGATCCAAGCGATTTTATCGCGCCGCACCGTATCGTTTTGTGCAACATCGGTGCCCCGCCCTATTTTCGCCGCCGCAAAATCCGCCGCTCGCGCCCTCGCCTGCTCGGCCAGTGGCGAGACAATCTCAGCCGGCATAGCGGCAGACAGCACGCTATAGCCATCGCGGGTAAGATCAACGGCAATTTGCTCATACAGGCTATCGTAGCCATCTGCGCCTGAGTGGTGCGAGCTAGATTCGTTCAACAAAGCTTTATCCTAGCGACTTAAACAGGTAATCGACACCGCTTTCACGCAACTCTTGCAACAGCAACTCGTGAATCGCCGCCGCCGAACTCTTGCGCAGCGCGCGTTGCAAAATCATTTCAGCGCGCTCCTGCGAAAGCGCGCGCACCAAGCATTTGATCTTGGGCAACTGGAAAGCACTCATACTGAGGCTATCGATATCCATACCCAGCAGCAATATAACCGCCAGTGGATGCGAGGCCATTTCGCCGCACACGCCAATTTTGATACCCAGCGTCTTGGCCTTGCGCACAATGCGGTACACCTCAGCAATAACCGCCGGATGGACGTGATTGAACAGCGAAGCAACCCGCTCGTTGTTGCGATCCACCGCCAACAGGTACTGAGTGAGATCGTTGGAGCCGATCGAAATAAAATCTACCCGTCCCGACAGAAAATCCATCTGACTGATCAACGATGGCACTTCCAACATGATGCCAACCTTGGGCGGGCGGATGTCCAAGCCAGCTTCGATCAACTCCTGTCGACATTGCTCAAGCAGGGCTTTAAAGGCATCTATCTGGTCGATTTCTCCAACCATCGGCACCATGATATTTAGCGTTGGCAGCCCAATAGACGCGCGCAGCATGGCGCGCAACTGGGTGCGAAGAATGGGTCGGTTATCGAGCGCAAATCGAATACCCCGCCAACCAAGGAAGGGGTTCTCCTCGCTAAAGCTGAAATAAGGCAGTGGCTTATCACCGCCAATATCCAGCGTGCGCATGTACACCGGCTTACCGTTGTAACACTCCAAAACTTGGCGATAAATTGCCTCTTGCTCACTTTCGGTAGGAAAGGACTCGGCGACCAAAAAGGGAATTTCCGAACGGTACAGACCAATGCCCTCGGCGCCCATTTTCAAACCCGGGGTAATCTCGGATAACAGCCCTGTATTAACCAGCAACTGAATTCGCTGACCATCCAGCGTAATGGCCATCAAATCGCGCAATTCCGCCAGTTCGGCGTATTCCTGGGCTTCACGGGCTCTCAGCTGGCGGTATTCCTGCAGCAGCGCCGAGGTCGGATGCACGATGACCCGCCCCAAATTGCCCTCGACAATGATGTCTTGGCCGACGTCGATGGCGGAGATGTTTTCAACCCCCATCACACAGGGGATACCCAGCGCTTTAGCGACAATCGCCGTGTGAGAAAGCCCTGAGCCACTGCTAGAAATCACCCCTGCCAGCGCACCCGCAGGATAGGCTGCAATATCGGTCGCGGCTACGTTATATCCCACCAACACGATCGGGTGATCGTGCACAATGGCCTCAAGGTCCAGCGCGCGACAGTGCGCAACAATTTTGCTAGCCACGTGAAAAACATCGTCGGCACGGGCTTTTAAATAGGGGTCGTCGATCGCTTGCAGCGCGTCGATAATGTTTTCCGAGGCTTGCTGCACGGCAAACGAGGCACAGTGTCCCAACTCGATAAAACCGTACACCGCCTCGATAAAACTGGGGTCCGATAACATGGCACTGTAGGCGTCGGCCAAGCCATCTAGGTTGTGCTCAGCGCCCAAGCTCCCCAGCGTATCCTCAACATCGCGCTTGGCGCGGTCGAGCGCCCCCTCGAAGCAATGCCGCTGTTCGCTGGGTATAAAACTCGGTGCGGGGTCGATATCCTCGTATAGTTCACTACTGTCTACCCATACCACCGGACCAATGCCAATTCCTGGTGAGGCGGCTTTGCCGTTGAGGACGTAGTTGCGCAACCCTTCGGTTTGTACGAAGTCGGCGATATCGAAATCCACCGCCAGTTGCGAGGCGATGGTAATTACAAAGGATTCTTCTTCGTCATTGAAGGCGCGCGACTCGTTGGTCTGCACCACCAATACGCCAACCGTGTGGCCAAGGTGAACAATGGGCACACCCATGAAGCCCACAAAGCTATCTTCGGCAAGTTCGTCTACACGGTGGAAGGCGGGATGCTCAGGCGCATTGGCCAGGTTTAATGCGTTACCACTTTCGGCGATGCTACCCACCAGACCAACGCCCATCGGCAGTCGCGTGACACCGATACCGCTCTCACTCAAACCCTTGGTAGCAACCAGTAAGAGCTCTTCACCGGTGGTGACATAGAGCGACGACACCGGCACAGACAGCACGTCACAAATGGCATCCACCAAATGCTGAGCTTTTTCACGCTGGGTACGTTTGTCAGCAGCGGTTTGAATAATCGCGCGCAGCTGATTAATTGAGACGGGCATTTATCATCCTTGCAGAACGGCGCCACAGGGGTGGCGCCTACCCACTTATAATACGATCAATGCAGAGAAATACAATTAGCCGCGGACTTTAAGTCGCTTTTCGATGGCCGCGATCATGGCGCCAGCCACGTCGCTACCGGTGGCCGATTCAATACCTTCCAAGCCGGGTGAAGAATTCACCTCCAGCAATAATGGCCCCTTACTGGAACGGATAATATCGACACCTGCCACTTGCAGCCCCAAGGTCTTGGCGGCTTTGATCGCCAACTTGCGCTCCGCTGGAGTGATTTTCACGACCGAAGCGGTACCACCCTGGTGAATGTTGGCGCGGAACTCACCCGGCGCTGCCGTGCGCATAATCGAAGACACCACCTTGCCGTCGATGACAAAGCAGCGCAGATCTTTACCATCCGCCTCTTTCACAAACTCTTGCACAAGCAGGTTAGCACGCAGCGATTTAATCGCATTGATCACACTTTCAGCCGCCTTGTCGGTCTCAGCCAACACCACACCCTTGCCCTGGGTACCCTCCAGCAACTTCACAATCAAAGGCGCACCGCCAACCATTTGGATCAGGTCGTTGGTATCGTTTGGAGAATTGGCAAAGCCCGTGGTGGGAATGTCCAACCCACTCTTCTGCAACAACTGCAGCGAGTACAGTTTGTCACGAGAACTGGTAATCGCTTCGGCGTTGTTTTGAACGTATACCCCGAGACTCTCAAAGTGGCGCGTCAATGCACAACCGTAAAAGGTAATACTGGGGCGAATGCGCGGAATAAGCGCATCCAAATCGTTGACGATGGTGCCGCCGCGGTAGTGCACTTCAGGATTGTCGGCATCCAATTTCATGTAGCACTGCTTGATGTTCAAAAACACCATCTCGTGACCGCGCGCTTCCCCCGCCTCAATCAGACGGCGGTTGCTGTAAAGATCAGGGTTACTCGCCAACACACCAATTTTCAGGCCGCGCTTAGCGGTGGAGGTCACGCCGTACAATTGACGGATTTCGGTAATGGTGTGCTCGCCCTGCTTAAAGCTGGCCGCTGGATCCACCAGAATGCGACCCATCATGGCCTCACGGCCGAGCAGCATGCGGTAACCCATACTGTCACGATTGGTGAGCGTCAGCTCGATGTCCCACTGGTGGCCTCCAATATGGATCGGCGTTTTCACCACAAAACGGCGCTCACTGGTTCCGCTTGACGATTTAACGGTGCGGCGATCGACCACGGGTGCTTCACAGCGCACCACGGTGGCATCGTTTTTCTGGATCGGGTGCATGTCGAAGGACACCCAAATTTCACCATTGCGGGTAAATTTCTTGATATTAAAGGCGTGCAGCGCCGAGGTCTTGGCCCCAGAATCGACGCGCGCCTTGATAGCGGGCAAGTTGAAACCGGGCAGCGAACACCACTCTTCACTACCGACCACAAATTTATTTTCCACGGCTGATCCTCCCCGCTAAAAAACGCGCAATATATACCAGAATCAGGATAGTACAATGTTTATTTTTTAGACATGTTGCAGCGCGTCGGCCAAGCGCTTAACCGCGATCACTTGCATGCCTTTAACACCACCCTTCGGTACATTGGCGGCGGGTACTATGGCCTTGGTAAAACCGTGCTTGGCCGCCTCGAACAGGCGCTCTTGGCCACTCGGCACGGGGCGAATTTCCCCCGACAAGCCCACCTCACCAAACACCACCATATCCCGTGGCAGGGCGCGATCTTTGAAGCTAGAGACAATCGACAGCAGGGTCGACAAGTCGGCGCTGGTTTCCATCACTTTGACGCCGCCAACGACGTTCACAAACACGTCTTTATCGCCCACCATCAAGCCGCCATGGCGGTGCAACACCGCCAACAACATGGCCAAACGGTTTTGATCCAAGCCTACCGCGACGCGGCGTGGGTTGCCAAAGGGCGAGTCATCGACCAGCGCTTGGATTTCCACCAATAGTGGGCGCGTGCCTTCCCACACCACGGTCACCAAACTGCCCGAGCTAATTTCTTCATCGCGCGATAAAAAGATCGCCGAAGGGTTTTTAACCTCCTTCAGGCCCTGCTCGGTCATGGCGAATACACCCAGCTCATTGACGGCGCCAAATCGATTTTTCTGCCCACGCAAGGTGCGGAAGCGGCTATCGTCACCACCCTCCAACAGGATCGAACAGTCGATCATGTGCTCCAACACCTTGGGGCCAGCCAGCGAGCCATCTTTAGTAACGTGGCCCACCAAGAACAGCACCGTACCGGTTTGCTTGGCAAAGCGAGTGAGATAGGCGGCACACTCGCGTACCTGTGACACACTGCCGGGCGCCGAGCTAATCTCGGCCATGTGCATCACCTGAATCGAATCGACCACCAACAACTTGGGCTGCAGGCGCTGGGTGGCGGCACCGATGGCTTCGACATCGGTTTCCGACATCATCTGCAATTTATCGGTGGGGAGCTTTAAACGATTGGCGCGCATCGCCACCTGCTGCAAAGATTCCTCGCCAGTCACGTAAAGCGCGCTGTGGGTCTGCGACAAACTGCATAGGGTTTGCAATAACAGAGTGCTCTTACCCGCACCGGGGTGGCCGCCAATCAAGATCACCGAACCTGGCACCAAGCCGCCACCCAACACCCGGTCGAGCTCGCCAATACCGGTGGTAATACGCGGTTGTTCCTGCAGCGCCACTTCCGCCAGCGTGGTGATGTCGCTCTGACTACCCGCATAACCGCCGCGGCGAGGGCTAGCGGCCGCCTTGCGAGTAGCCGGGCCGAGCGAGATTTCCACAATGGTGTTCCAGGCACTGCAATCCGGGCACTGCCCCATCCACTTGCTGAAATCAGAACCACAATCATTGCACACAAAGGCGGTGGTGTTTTTAGCCATAACGCATCACTACTGTATAAAAAAACAGGCCTTATTGTAGCAATTATTTCTCTACAGACTAGCCCTTTGTCGCCTCGAACCGTAAAATCATTGACCCATTAGAGAGTCATTCATGTCGCTATTACCCGAAACCCCCATCGCTATTCCCCCCTCACTCGCCGCCACACTGGGTTTGGAAGAGGCCGCCATGGTGGTTGTGCTGCAAGACTGCATGCGCCACAGCGAACTGCAAACACAACAACAATTGCAGTGGATAACTCTCAGCAAAGACAAATTGCTGCCGCTAGTGCCGTTTTGGAGCGACGCCGATGTGCAACGCGTGCTACAGAACCTGCGCGACAAAGGGGTGATTCAACTCGATTCCCCGCCGTTTACCCAAGCGCAATTCCTGCGTGTCGCCTTTGATGTTCCCGGCCGCGCCGCCCCTAGACCATCCGCAGCAGTCGACATCAATAGCATTCCCGCCAACCGCGGCGTGGGTGGCAACAGCTTAATCCCGCCCAACTGGCAACCGCCAGAGAGCATGCTGCAAACGCTAAAACAGTTTAACGGTATCGACGCCGATTTTTCCCTGTCCCAAGTGACACCCTTTGTCACCTATTGGACCGAAAAACGCGCCACCGCCGCCTCTTGGAGCAACAAATTCCGCACCTGGGTGCTGCGCGAGTGGCGCAGCCGCGAGGCGGACTTCCTCAAGCCAAGCCCCGAGGTCGCCATGCCGATGTACCGCGAGTGGCAACCCTCGCTGGACGCCCTCGAGATTCTCAACAAATCGGGCATCAACCAAGCCTTTATTGAAGATTGTATTCCCGAGTTTGTGCTGTATTGGCAAGAGCGCGGCGAGGCGCTAAAAACCTGGAACAGCAAATTCATTCAACATATTCGCAACCAGTGGGAACGCTATACCAACGCCACCCGCTACGACAGTGAGCCGCGCCGTATCGATGCCAACTGGCAACCGAGCAGCGACGTTTACGATGTACTGACCTTTGCGAACATCGATATCGACTTTGCCCGCCAACTCGTGCCAGAATTCGTTATGTATTGGCGCGAGAGCAACCGCGTGCAAACATCGTGGAACAGTAAGTTTTTGCAACACGTGAAATACCGCTGGGCACAGCGACACCAAATGCCAAGCGCATTGAGTACGGGACAGCAGCATGAAAAGCATCGATCATTTGGCCAACGCGGCGAACAAAAGTCTGACATCATCGAGCGACTTGTCGACCGAAGCTGGGCCCAAGGCTAGCCGCCCCGCTTACAGCGACGACCTGATCGACGCCATCAACACGGTGTTCACCCAGTTCGAGGTGGCCTTCCCCAACTTGTACCATCGCGCCTATAGCAGCGATAACTCCATCATGTTGGCCAAGCAGCTGTGGGCCAACTCCTTGCAAGAATTCAGCGGCGAGCAAATCCTGCGCGCCTGCCAAAAGGCCATCGAATCATCGGACTTCATCCCCACCATCCACAGCGTCCTGAACTTCTGTCGCTCAGACCTGACCAGCTATGGCCTACCCTCACCGCGCGATGCCTACATCGAAGCGTGTAATGCCAGCGAACCCCGCGCAGAATTTAACTGGAGCCATCCCGCGGTATATTTCGCCGGTCGCGACGCCGGCTGGTACTTCCTCGCCAGTAACGCCGAAAACAAGGCCCAGCCAGTGTTTGAAGCTGCCTACCGCAAGGTGTGTGACCGCGTACTGGCGGGAGAAAAATTGGCCATGCCAAACGCCGAACGCCTGCCAAGTGAGACGTCGACGCCGCTAAGTTCTGAAGAGAAAGTGCAGCGCATGGCCGCGCTGCGGAAGGAAATTGGCCTGTAACTAGGCCGCCATCAAAAACTGATCCATTTTGTCCTGAATGGTGTGCTGCACATCGCTAATCTGGAAGCTAGACAAGCGTTTCAGCTCATTCACACGCAGACGGTGCAGGTGGATAATGGGCAGTTTGTTGCCGAACTGACGCAGGTCAGTATTTTTCAAAACCGGCAAGAAGGGTTCGTCTTTGGGCATTTGCTGAGCGATTTTGCGCAGGCCTTGGGCTAGCGGCGACACGCGCAGCTTGCCGTCGATACGCTGACCCAATACCAAGCCCTCTTTACCCACACACTCACCGGGCATGATGTACAAGCCTGTTTTCACCACCGCGTCCTCAGAAATCGACTGAAAGATGTCGTGGAAGGCATAGGGATCGGGCAATACCACCAGGCGGCTGTAGTCTTCGCTCATGGGGGTAATTTCATAATTGGCATAGAGCTGGTGCACGCTACCGGAAAACACACACAGCGCTTGCTCAAATCTTTTCAAGAAGTTGACGGCTTTTTCGCGGTACTCAAAGCCGTTCAAGTTCCAGATCATATCAGGTGCTACATCGGTATACATGGTCTTATCCTCACGGGATTCGTTTACTGTTGAGACCAATACTACGCCTTATTTATGCGCCAAAAGGTGAACTAATTCAAACAAAATCTGACATTTTGCAAAATTGTGATACGTATCACAGCGCAAATGCCAAAGGCATCGCAAAAAATTCGAAAAGCCCTGTAATAAAGTCTTGTAACACCGAAACTGGCACAGCCTTGCAGGCGAAAACAGGTAAGATTTGGTGGGAATTGGTGACCATTGGTGAGATTCGGTCACATTCTGACATCAGTATTCGTCGTGATACTCGATGGCCAGGTTTTCGAAACGGGTGTACTTGTTAACGAAGGCGAGCTTACAAGTACCGATAGGACCGTTACGCTGCTTACCGATAATGATCTCCGCCACACCCTTCTGGTCGGTGTCCTCGTTGTACACCTCATCGCGGTAGATGAACATGATCACGTCGGCGTCCTGCTCGATCGCACCGGATTCACGCAAGTCGGAGTTAATAGGTCGCTTGTTGGGGCGCTGCTCCAAACTACGGTTCAACTGCGACAGCGCAACCACTGGGCAATTGAATTCACGCGCCACCGACTTTAAGCCCCGCGAAATTTCAGAAATTTCCGCCGTGCGGCCTTCGCCGAAGCCATTGATCTTCATCAGCTGCAGGTAATCGATCATCACCAAGCCAATATCGCCCTTCTCACGCTGAATACGGCGCAAGCGCGCACGAATTTCGGTGGGGGAAAGACCGGTCGAGTCGTCGATGAACAGCGGGCGGTCCTTCATCTTGCGCACCGCAGTGCTCAACTTAGGCCAATCCTCCTCGGTGAGCTTGCCCGAGAAGACGTTCTTGACGTCGATGCGACCCAGCGAGCCGATCATACGCTTCACGATGTCTTCCGCTGGCATCTCCATACTGAACACCACCACCGGCTTGCCGACGGCCATCATGGCGTTCTCCACCAAGTTCATGGCAAAGGTGGTCTTACCCATCGAGGGACGACCCGCCACGATAATCAAGTTGGATTTCTGCAGGCCCGAGGTCATTTCGTCGAGGCGCTCAAAGCCCGTGGTAACACCGGTAATGGCGCTGTCGGAATGGAACAGCTCGTCGATTTGGGTAAGGGTTTTTTCCAACACCGGGTTAACGTACTGCGGGCCACCTTCATTGGGGCGGTCGTCGCGAATACGCAGGATGTTGTTTTCAGCGCTTTCCAACAACTCGTCGCTAGACTGGCCAGCGCTGTCATAGGCGCGATCGACAATCTCTGAAGCGGTCGAAATCAGCTGTCGCAGGGTTGCCTTTTCACGCACGATAGTCGCATAGGCACGAATGTTGGCGGTACTAGGCGTGTTTTCGGCTAATTCTGCCAAGTACACCAAACCACCGGCGCGCTCTAATTCCCCCAACGCCTGCAGTTTATCGGCCACAGTGACGACATCAATGGGCTGTTCACTGGCGATCAAACCGGACATCGTTTCAAACAACAGACGGTGATCCGCGCGGTAGAAGTCACTACTGCCTAGAACATCAGACACCATGTCCCAAGCATTGCCCTGGTCGCCCACGGTAAGCATTAAACCACCCAGCACCGCCTGCTCTGCTTCAATGGAGTGCGGTACGACCTTCAACGGCATATCGAAGTCAGGCGCAGGTTCGTCGAATTGATCGTAATCAGGACCCGCGTATTCTTCGTCTGGCAGTGGGATATCTTCCATAGCACCGGTAAGTCAGAGTGGATTAAAAAAGAAGAACGATAATAAAAGAAAAAGCGAGAGGGGTAAAACCCCGTCTCGCTTTTTTAATCTGCGGCGAGTCAAACTCGCCATTGCCGTGAATTACTCAGCAGCAATAGTCAGATTGATAGTCGCAGTCACTTCGCTGTGAACCTGTACGTCGATTTCGTACTGGCCTACTTCACGCAGTGCACCGTTGGGCAAGCGAACTTCGCTCTTGCTAGCTTCAACGCCAGCCGCCACGATCGCATCAGCGATGTCGCGAGTACCGATTGAACCAAACAGCTTGCCTTCGTCGCCAGCTTTAGTAGCGATGGTAACTTCCAAGCCTTGCAGCTTCTCGCCACGTGCTTGAGCAGCAGTCAGCGCTTCTGCTTGTGCTTTTTCCAACTCAGCGCGACGCGCTTCGAAATCAGCAACGTTAGCTTCAGTCGCGGCAACAGCTTTGCCGAAAGGCAACAGGTAGTTGCGGCCATAGCCAGCGTTTACCTTAACTTTGTCACCCAGACCACCCAATTTACCTACTTTTTCCAGAAGAATAACTTCCATCTTAAGTACCCTCTATGTATTTTGCGCGACGTCTAATCGCGGTTCTTATCTTACGCCGCAGTACGGTTTACGCGACGACGCACATCTATAAAACTATCGATGACCGCCAAAAGGCAGATCACCCATTTCACTGGATCTATTAACACCAAGCTGATGTATAGCAGCCATATCCAGCGGCGAGTGTTGTGGGCGCGGTTGAACATAAAGTGCAACAAACCCAAACCACTCATGATGAGGGGAACCGACAACGCGGTCGCCCACAGCGAGTATTGTTCACCCAAGGTCATGCAGTAACCTGCCGACAACAGCAGCGCCGCTGCTGGGCGATAGCTGAGTCTCAGGTTGTGAAACTCTTTAGCAAAACCGCCAGGGTTGTAGAGCACGGCTTGCCACCAGCGCGCTAACAAAATACTCACCGACGCACACAGTGTGTGCATCACCACCAAGCCCCCGCTGATCAACTCTCTACCGGGCGCGACAATCGTCGCTGCGCCACTAGGGTCGGCCGGCAGGCCTTGGCTCCACTGAGCCACTAGCTCTTCCATTACTTGCACAAGGAAGTCTAAGTAGGGCGAAGCAACCGTTAGTAAGGTCGCCCCCAACAATAAACCTGTTACCGGTGCCACGATCAGGGTCAGGGCAAGCGACACGGTACTGCGAAGTACCAGCGCCAGCACAAAGGCCGCGATCAGGTTGGCGATGGGCAATACCTCGGCAAGGAGATAAAGCACGGCGCCAGCCGGTAGTAGAGACCACAACAGAAGGATCAAACCTTCTTGGGTTCCCTTGCGCAGTGTAACCAGAGCTACGACTGCAGCACCGACCCAAAAAAACAACGAAGTGCCGGTGCTTAATACTGCTACTAACAATGCGGTCGCTCGGCGCCGCATTGCGAATTCAGCTAATGAACGCATTTAACCTCTCGGTGATACGTTCAGATCCACACTTAGTTGTGTGAATCAGTGTAAGGGATCAACGCCAGGTAACGAGCGCGTTTGATGGCAGTTGCCAACTGACGCTGGTATTTAGCGTTGGTGCCAGTGATACGACTTGGAACAATCTTGCCAGTTTCTGAAACGTAGGCTTTCAGGGTATCCAAATCTTTGTAATCAATTTGCTTTACGCCTTCAGCGGTAAAGCGACAGAACTTACGACGACGGAAAAAACGTGCCATGTTAAATCTCCTTGACCGCTAGGTTATTCTTCAGTTGCTTCTTCGTCAGCTGACTCGTCAGCTTCGGCAACAACTTCTTCACGCGCAGGGCGACGTTCACGACGCTCGCGGCTCTCTTTTTCGCCTTTCATGATCAGCGACTCTTCGGTAACAGCTTCATCCATACGGATAACCAGGTTACGCAGAACAGCGTCGTTGTAGCGGAAAGATGAATCCAACTCAGCCATAACAGCTTCGTTCGCTTCGATGTTCATCAGAACATAGTGCGCTTTGTGGATTTTGTTGATGGGGTAAGCCAGTTGACGACGGCCCCAGTCTTCCAGACGGTGCACGGCACCACCTTCTTTGGTGATCAACTGTGAGTAGCGCTCGATCATGCCGGGCACTTGCTCGCTCTGGTCCGGATGAACCATGAAAACAACTTCGTAGTGACGCATTGTAGCTCCTTACGGGTTAGAGTCTTCCGCAAAATGCGGTAAGACAAGGAGACCTAAAGGTAGGTTTTTGGCCTAGCCTAAAGGAATGAGGCGCGCATACTACAGATTTCAGGGGGCATTTGCAAGCCATTGCACAAATAATATGCAGCTTACGGAAGGGTTTACGGCGGCCCCTAAAGACCGCCGAAATAATTAATAAACGCTGTGCAAAAAGTGCAGGTGATTTTCGTAGCGCTGTAGGACATCGAGCACTAACTGCTCTTGATCCCAGCCCATCACATCGTAGTCCTGCCCACCCTCACTGAGGTGAACCTCGGCGCGGAAATAGACATTGTCAGGCACGTTTTCCATGGTTGCCTCTTCCTCTGGCGCATGGAAGTCACCCTCTGGCATACGGTGGTGGCGGCAGCGCACTTCGTAGACAAAGTCCACCTCGTCGCCGTGCACCACTTCTAAGCGCACGCGATGCCCGTCTTTAATATCATCGACCACTTGGCAAGACACATCATTCTTGCGAAGTTCATCGGCAAACTGCTGCAAGGCAGGCAACACCACCCGCTTTTGAAACTTGAGCACTTGGCGATCACTGGGGAAGCGCAACAAGCGCGATAAACGAGATTGCCAATCCCCGCTGGCAGCATTAACCACCGGCGCAACCGCCGGACTGCCAGCTTGCACTTCGCGCTTGGTGTAATCGAGCTGCAGCGCACGGAAGAATCCCCAAATCGCCCACAATAGCGCCACCGAGAACGGCAACGCACCGATAATCGACGCGGTTTGCAAGGTCGACAAACCACCGGCGTAGAGCAGCACAATGGTCACCAAGCCAATCAACACCGACCACAGAATACGCTGGAACAAGCTGGTATCGTCGCGCCCGTGGGCAGACAACATGTTCAAGATCATCGCACCGCTATCGGCGGATGTCACAAAGAACACCACAACCATCACTAGCGATATTACCGACAACGCCGTCGAGAACGGGAAGGCTTCCAAGAAGTTAAACAAGGCAACCGCCTGGTTGTTGTACACCGTTTGGCCAAGGTCCGCCATGCTACCATCGAGGATCATCGAAATCGCCGAGCTACCAAACACGCTCATCCAGAACAGGTTAAAAGCACAGGGCACCAACATAGCGCCGATGATGAATTGGCGA
Organism: uncultured Pseudomonadales bacterium; assembly: GCA_964598145.1. Lineage (GTDB taxonomy): Bacteria > Pseudomonadota > Gammaproteobacteria > Pseudomonadales > JAHEIH01 > JAHEIH01. The sequence continues at coordinate 131,568 of CAZRAM010000005.1, read as the reverse complement.
ATGGTACGACCGCGTGAAATGCGCGCGATGAATAAGCCAACAAAGGGCGCCCAAGACAACCACCACCCCCAGTAGAGGATGGTCCAACCGCCCAGCCATGAGGTGGGGCGATAGGCGTAAAGGTTGAATGTTTTGTGGGTGAGCTCTGACAAATAGTCGCCAATATTTTGTAGGAAACTTTGCAGAATGAATAATGTAGGGCCGACTATCAGGATACCCAATAACAGCAAACCCGCCAGACCGATATTGATTTCCGACAGGCGTTTAATGCCCGCATCCAGCCCCATCACCACCGACAATGTGGCCAAGCCAATGGTGACAATAATCAGTACCACTTGTGCCTCAGGCGTGATCTCGAGCCCAAACAGCATATTCAAACCCGAGTTGATCTGCACCACCCCCAGACCCAAGCTGGTGGCGATACCACACAGCGTACCGATAATGGCAAACACGTCTACCGCCGCACCGATGGGGCCGTAGATACGATCACCGATCAACGGATACAACGCCGAGCGAAGCGTCAGGGGCAAACCGTGGCGATGGCTAAAATAGCCCAGAATCAGTGCGACAATGGCGTAGATCGACCACGCGTGAATACCCCAGTGGAAGAAGGTGAGACGCATCGCCTCGCCCGCTGCTTGAACGGTCTGGCCTTCGCCTTGAGGGGGCTGCATAAAGTGCATGACCGGCTCGGCCACTCCGTAAAACATCAGGCCGATACCCATACCCGCTGAGAACAACATGGCAAACCACGACACGTTGGAATACGCCGGTGTAGAGTGGTCGGGACCGAGTTTAATATCCCCTAAACGGGAAAAGGCCAAGAACAACACACACACTAGAATAATGGCCACCACCAGCACGTAGTACCAGCTGGCGTTTTCCACAATCCCTGCCTGAATCTGCGCAAACACCTGCGAACTAGTATCGGGGAACAGGCCCACCGTGAAGATGAGCGCGAAGAGGATGGCGATAGAACTAATAAATACGGGGCGGTCGATAAAAAAACTGCCCGGGGCAAATGCCGTTTTAGACTGCATGATACTCCCTAAGGTTTAAATTCATCTGCAAATCGCGGCCCTAGCGCCGCTTTTAAAGGATCGAGCCAAGGCTCGTAGTTGCGCCACTGATCGAGGCCACTGCGATACAACGGCTGACGCACCTGTTCCGAACTGGCGGTGCGCACCGCGCGCTTGGTCTCGTGGAAGTTGAGGCAGGCCTCTTCGAAGGGCAGACCACAGTAATCCAATACGCGGCGCACCTGATTTTCCAAGTCGTCCACCACTTGCTCGTATTCCACCAGCAAAATTTCACCGGGGAAAACCTCCTGCCAGTGATCCATCAGATCACAGTAGTCGCGGTAGTACTGGCCGATATCCTCCAGTGAGTAGGAGAACTCCTGCCCCTCGGCGAACAACTGCTTGAAGCCACCGAAACAACAGGCCGGTGCCGCTCGGCGCGCATCGATAATCTTGGCGTTGGGCAGCATCATCTTAATCAAGCCGACGTGGCGGAAGTTGTTAGGCATTTTATCAATGAAGAACGGCGCCGCTTTGCGGTGAATACGGGTGTCTTCGATAAAGGCCTCACCAAAGGCGCGGTAGTCATCCGCACTTAAGTCTTGCAGTACCCCCGGGTAGTGGCTGACACCACTGATGCGCTTTCCGCGGCGCAGGCGCTGTGCCAAGGCCAACACGTTGGGCAATTCCAAGGTGCCATCGACCTGGCTGTGCGACGATAGGATCTGCTCCATCAAGGTCGAACCCGCGCGCGGCATCCCCAAGATGAAAATCGGGTCCGGCGCCTGACAGCCAACACCCTTGTTTTTCTCCACTAATTCGCGGGTCACAACGTCTTTCTGCGCCTGCATTTCCTTGGTCATGCTGTCGGCGTCGTAGCGACTCTGGATCTTTTTGATGCGGTTACCGCGGTTGTAGTATTCGAACGACTTATCAAACACCTTGCGGTCTTCGTAGGCCTTACCCAGCGCAAAGCTCAAATGCACGCGGTCGTTAGGCGTCAGCGCGCCCTCCTCTTCCAGACCGTGCATGGTCGCCAATTCATCGTCGCTGAAAGTATAGGTTTTCAGGTTCGACAGCGAATACCACGCCTCCCCGTGACGGGGATCGGTGGCCAATGCCGAACGGTAAGATTCGATGGCCTGCTCTTGGTGGCCGGCTGTTTTCAGCGCGTGTCCACGGGTCGTCAGGGTGGTCGGCTCGCCGGGTAAACGGGCTAACACCTTGTCGAGGAAGGCCACCGCGGTGTCGTAGTCACCGGTTTGCATTGACTCGATAGCATACAGCGACTGGAACTGTGGATTGTCAGGGCGCTTGTCGAGCAGCCACTCCGCCTGGGCGAAGGCCGCTGCGAATTTCTGCCGCTTGCGCAGGGTTTGCAGGTAGTCGACCCGCAACTGCAGGTGCTCAGGGGCGAGTTGCACCGCCGCATCGAGTAACATTTCCGCGTCGTCGAGAATACCCAAGCGAATGCCGATATCCGCCAGCAATCGCATCGCCTCCACATGGTGCGGGACTTTTTGCAGGAATTGGCGCACCAACTGCTCAGCCTTCAGCAATTTACCTTGGGCGATGAGATCCGACACTACCAACAGGGGCTGCGGCAACGACTGCAGGTATTGAATCTGCTCCTGAATGCCCATCGCCCGCTCTTGCTGACCGCGCTGCTGCAAAATAGACAATTGCGCTTGCCAACAGGCCACCAGCGACGGATTTTGTCGCGTCGCTTGGTGGTAGAAGGCCATGGCCTCGTCGAGACGATTCATGTCGCGGAACAGGTGACCTTGTTCCTGCAGCGCACGGCTGTGGTTGGGGTCGAGTTTGCGCACCGTGTCGAGGTGGCTCATGGCCTCGTCAAAACGCTGTAAATAGCGCAAACACGCCGCGGCAAAATAGTGGCCGTCGGCATGGTTGGGGTGTTCTTGTAAAAATGCGTCGAGATAGGCCAGCGCTTGCTCGAATTGCTTGCCAGACATCAAGCGCTGCAGTTGCGCCATATCCAGCATGGGGGTTTGTTGTTCAGCTTGTTGTTCCACCGAGCACCTTAATTATTATCTGTTGGAGACCAGGTGCCCTAATAGATTGGGCACCAAGGGGAGTAAACTTAACAATATCTGACAGTGTCGTCCAATGGTTGCGACACCGATTTGGAAAGCTTAGCGGCGCTGGCGCACCGCCTCGAATAGAGCGATACCCGTTGCCACCGAGACATTGAGGCTGCTCACCGCCCCCGCCATCGGCAGTTTTACCAGGTAATCACAGCACTCGCGGGTCAAGCGGCGCATACCTTTGCCCTCGGCGCCCATCACGATGGCCGTGGGTGTTTTGAAATCGTAGGACCACAGGTACTCTTCTGCCTCGCCGGCGGTACCGACAATCCACACACCTTGCTCCTGCAAGGTTTTAAGGGTGCGCGACAAGTTGGTCACCGCGAAAAACGGCATGTTTTCAGCGGCGCCACAGGCCACCTTGCGCACGGTCGAGGTAATCCCCACCGATTTATCCTTAGGCGCGATCACCGCGTGCACCCCTGCCGCATCGGCGCTGCGTAGACAGGCGCCCAAGTTATGCGGATCGGTCACGCCATCCAAGACCAGCAGCAACGCCGGCCCATCGATGCTTTCCAATAGCTTGGGCAGTTGCGACTCGTCGAGCCCTTTTTGCTCGCGGCACACCGCCACCACCCCTTGGTGGTTACCCTCTACCAGGCCATTCAGTTCGTTCTTGCCGGTTTGCACTACCGCCACACCGGCGCGCTTGGCCAGGTCGGCAATGTGTTGTACACGCTGGTCGTCGCGACCGCTTTGTACCAGAACTTTTTTTACATCCGCGGCGCGCTGGCTGAGCATCGACTCAACTGCGTGCAACCCAAAAACGTAATCCATGCATGTATTCTCAACTAGTTACCGCCAGGCTTAGCGGCGAGATTTTTTCTTCGGCTTGCCAGCTTTACCGGCGCCTTTTTTTGCCGACTTGGCAGTGCGCTTATCGTGCTTTCCTTTGCCGCCTTTGCCGCCTTTGCCACCGCGCTCATCGCGGCGATCGCCCTCGCGGTGCTTACCGCGGGCTTGTTTGGCAGCAATTTCAGAAATCGGACTGCGGTTTTTGGCGCTCGGCTTGCGGCGGCGCACCGTCGACACCACCCCTAGCAACTCCAGATCGACTTTGCGCTCTTCCAATTTCACCGCGGCCACCTGCACCGACAGTTCGTCACCCAAGCCGTAAATCACACCGGTACGCTCGCCCAGCAGGCACATGCGAGAGGCATCGAACTGATAGTAGTCGTTCTGCAGCGCGGTAACGTGAACCAGCCCCTCTACATACAGCCCCTGTAATTCGACGAACAAACCAAAATTGGTGACGGCAGTGACCACACCGCGGAACTCTTCGCCCACCTTATCGAGCAGATATTCACACTTCAGCCAGCTCACCACGTCGCGGGTCGCCTCGTCGGCGCGGCGCTCGGTCATCGAAGTCTGCTCGCCAAACTGCACCATGCGCCCCATGTCGTAGGGGTAAATTTCCCCGGGGCCCATCGGCACAGCACCGTCCACGCGGCGCACGTAGCGGCTTGGCATCCCTGAGCGAATCACATAGCGAATCGCGCGGTGGGTCAACAAATCCGGATAGCGACGAATGGGCGAAGTAAAGTGGGTGTAGGCAGGATAATTTAGGCCGAAGTGACCTTGATTATCGGGGGTATAGACCGCTTGGCTCATCGAGCGCAACATCATGGTTTGGATGAGGCTGGCATCGGGGCGCTCGGCGACCTGTTGCAGCAGGGCTTGGTAATCTGACGGCGTGGGGCTTTCACCACCGGTCAGGTCGAGACCCAGACCACCCAAAAAGTCACGCAGGCTCGCCAAGCGCTCTTCTTTAGGACCATTGTGCACGCGGAACAAGCCCGGCAGGGTGTGTTTTTCCAAGAAGCGCGCCGCAGCCACGTTGGCGCACAGCATGCACTCTTCGATCAGCTTGTGGGCGTCGTTGCGCACCACGGGCACGATTTCGGCAATTTTCTTGTCCGCGCCAAACACCATTTGCGTTTCGACGGTTTCAAAATCGATGGCACCGCGTTGGTGGCGCGAATCGCGCAGCGCAGTGTAGAGGTCATGAAGGTTTTCCAGCACCGGCACCACCGCCGAATAACGCTGGCGCAGAGGGTTGTCGGCACTGCGATCGTCGAGCATCTTGGCGACCTTGTTATAGGTCAGACGCGCCTTAGAGTGCATCACCGCCTCGTAGAAGCAGTAAGAGCTGAGATTGCCGCTCGCACTAATGGTCATTTCGGCCACCATACACAGGCGGTCTACCTCGGGGTTCAACGAACACAAACCGTTTGACAAAATTTCCGGCAGCATCGGCACCACCCGCCCTGGGAAGTAAACCGAGTTACCGCGATTGATGGCCTCGCGATCCAGCGGCGTGTGCGGGCGCACATAGTGCGACACGTCGGCGATGGCCACCCACAGGCGCCAACCGCCACCGCTCTTGGTTTCGCAGTACACCGCGTCATCGAAGTCGCGCGCGTCTTCACCGTCGATGGTCAACAGCGACAGGTCACGCAAATCGACGCGGTGCTGCTTATCGTCCTCTTCCACTTCTGGGCGCAGTGGCGCAATTTGCTGCTCAACCTCGCGCGGCCAAATATGCGGAATGCCATAGCTGCGGATAGCGACGTCGATTTCCATACCGGGCGCCATGTGGTCGCCCAAAATTTCGCTAATTTCGCCCACCGGACGGGTTTGCCAAGTCGGCTGGGCGATCAACTTAACCACCACAAATTGGCCGTTTTCTGGCACTAGATCGCCGCCCTGCGGAATTGACACATCAACCCCGATACGGGGGTTTTCAGGTACCACAAAGCCAATACCCGCTTCGCGGAAGTAACGCCCCACCAACTCCTCGGTATTGCGGCTCAACACATCAACGATGCGTCCTTCTGGACGCCCCTTGGAATCTCTCCCCACGATGCTCACTACCGCGTCGTCGCCGTCTAATACGCCGCGCATTTGGCGGGCGCTAATGTAGATGTCGTCGCCACCTGCAGTGGGGACTAAGAAGCCGAAACCGTCGCGGTGCCCCAAGATCTTACCCTTGATGAGATCCATTTTTTCGATCAAACCAAAACCCTGCTTGCGGTTGCGCACAATCTGGCCGTCGCGCTGCATTGCGTTTAAGCGGCGGCGCAGGCCTTCAAGGGCATCGTCGTCATCGATGTGGAGGGTTGCGGCCAATTCCTGAAAATTCATTGGCACACCGTTGTTGCGCAGCGTCTCGAGAATCAATTCGCGGCTGGCGATGGGGTTTTCATAGTTGGCGGCTTCGCGAGCTGCCTGGGGGTCCTTGGGACCGGTATGTTTTTTCATAGTGTCTTCAATTTTGGTTTTGCTAAGTGTAACGCAGAAACGCGCAACACGCTGCAAAGCCGCTGTTCGCTATGACCTAGAATGAGTAGCTAATACCCGTGGTCAACGCGCGTTTAATCGGTGGCACACCCACAAATGCTTCGCCGTTGTAGCGCCATGAATAGCCGATATTAATATTTAAACTCTGCGTCATCGGGAAGGCAAAATTGGCTTTAAACGTGCTGCGGTAGTCACCAAAATCATTCAGCGCTGGCTGAAAATAAAGCACACTCGTCAATAGCGCTTGGTTATCCAACTGATACTGTAGTTGCACCGATGAGGTCGCACGGGTTAATTGACGATTTTGGCTGGCATCGGTGGCGTGCTCCTCGCGCTCATCCATCACACCCAACATGACATGCAGCGCCAAGTTATCGCGCTTGTCTTGCCACGACAAACCGCCGCCGTACAAACGGCGCGAGGCCAACTTGGCAAAGTCATCACTTTCGTTCTGAATAAAACCCTCAAAATTTAATTCGTCTACAACGTGTTTTCTTATATAGCGGCCGTGCACTAATTGGCTATCCGCATTCTTAGTGCCATCCACTTCGCCGTACTCTAACTCACCAAACATCAACCACTGACGCTGATCATTATTGTTGGAAGAGCGAAAGCTACCCTTGTATTCCGTCTTTTCAACCGTCGAACTTGAAGCCGCATAGCTAGCCGAAACGGACGAGACCCAACCCTCGGCCTGTTCTTTTAAACTACTGACCACCACGGTGGCCTGGCTGAACGAACTAAAAACGCCGCAAACAAGAGCGACCAACAACAGACGAAAAGACATGAAAATCCTAAAAATGAGAGTAAGCGTTAAAATACGGCGCGCATTTTACTCGATTGAGGTGCGATCTTGCCAGTACAGGCAGACATTGCTGCCTCGCACAGTATCGCTGCGGCACATGTCAGCAAAATGACGGCGATTTTTCTTCGCCAGCGATTCGGCAAAAGCATCAAAGCGTTGCGGCGCCAGACCGCGCCGGTAAGACCACTTCTTGGCACCGATATAGCTAAACCAACCGTAGCGGATGTTGTAGAAGCGCCAAGCGTCGCCTTCGTCGACCAACATCAATTCAATATCAAGGTCGGGAAAGTTATCCCACACCGCGGTGACATCCAGCACGGCCAACTGAGGGTTGTTGTCATCGAACACCACATCGTTGAGCACGAAGCGCTGGCCGCTGTAACTGTCGAGGATTTCAAAGGCATAGCGCTGCACGGTGCGATCCAGAATGCCATTGAGTTTATCCAACTGATCCGGTGTCAACGCGGCGACCTTTTCCGCGGTTGCTAGGCCTTCCAAGCTCGCGCGGCGACTCCACAAGGGTACCACCTGAGTTTGCACTATCGCCCAATAGCTATCAGGATCATCCACAAAAGCCTGCTGGTTTTCCTGAAGTGCCGTACTGAATTGCTGCAGAAACGCCTTATAGGTCGGCACGATATCTTCTCGTGGCGCCGCGTGCACCAGCCCAGACAGTAATAGGGTGGCTAGCAGCAGTAGCCGCATTAAAACGCCCACACCAAGGGTACTAAGCCGACTACGGCCGCCCCAACCAACAAGGTCAGCGGTAGGCCAACGCGCAGGTAGTCGGCAAAGCTGTAACCACCGGGCCCCTGCACCATCAGGTTGGTTTGGTAGCCAATCGGCGTAGCGAAACTCGCCGAAGCACCAAATAATACGGTCATGACAAAGGGCATCGCATCCACCCCGAGGGCACTAGCGATCGACAGCGCGATGGGGAACATCAACACCGCCGCGGCATTATTAGTGATGGTCTCGGTGACGAGTACCGTCGCAAGGTACAGTAAGAATAAATTGATCAAGGGGTCGCTACCGCCCAGCGCCATCAAGCCGCTGGCCACCATCGCCGCCAGCCCTGTTTTATAGACGGCGACACCTAGCGACAACGAGGCACCAATCGCCAACACCACCCGCATATCCACGCTGCGCTGGGCCGATTCGGCGCTAAGACAGCCGCTGGCGATCATGCCGCCAGCCAACAACAACGCACCGCCGCTGAGCGACACCACACCACTGACCACAGCTACCACAAAGGCCAACAACAGCCCCAGCACTACCGGTGCCTTGCTTAGATTGGGAATGGTAGCGCCGTCTAAGCGGCTGAGAAGCAAGAAGTCGCGGCTGTAGCGGTGGCGTGGTACAAAGCCTCGCGCCGCCTCCAGCAACAAGGTATCACCGGCGCGCAACTCGACCGAACCGACCTTTTGGTTGAGCCTTTCGCCACCGCGTGATACCGACAAAATCGCACCGCCGTAACGGGTACGAAAACGGCTATCTTTAACCGTTTTGCCGACCAAAAAAGAACACGGTGAAATCACCGCCTCAATAAGGGCGCGGTTGGTGTGGGGCACATCGAGTTTAGAGACCTGTTTTTCCTCCGGCGCCAATCCGTGGATCTGGCGCAACTCGCTCACCGCCTCTGGCTGGCCAACAAAAATCAACAAATCGCCCGCTTTTAAGATTTCCCGCGGCGCAACCGCCGGCATAATGCGGTCACCTGACTGCAGTTCCGACAAGAAGCTGTACTGCAACTGGCGCAGCCCCGCGTCAGCAATGGATTTGCCCACCAGCGGCCCACCCTCTTCTACACGCATGGTCACAGCATATTTCTGCGCATCGTCCAGCGATGTAGCGATATCTTCCCGCGTAGGTAGCAGTCGATGCCCCACCGTAATGAAGTAGATCACCCCTATCAACACCAAGGGCAAACCCACCATGGCCGGCGCAAATAAGTTGAGGCTTCCACCCAATTGGGCTTGTTCCATTAAGCCGCTCAACAGGATATTGGTGGATGTACCGATCATGGTGCACATGCCCCCCAGGATCGAGGCAAAGCTCAACGGCATCAGCAACTTAGAGGCAGGAATACGGCAACGGCGCGCCCAATCCTGCAACTGCGGAATGAACATTGCCACCACCGGCGTGTTGCTGACGAAGCCACTGATCGCCGCCACCGGCAGCATCATGCGCATAGTCGAGCGTTTGATACCGGCACCGCGCCCCAAGGCTCGTTGTACCCATACGGTCAACGCACCGCTTTCCTTAAGCGCCGCCGACACCACATAAAAAGAGACAATCACGAACAGCGCAGGGTTGGCGAAACCACCAAAGGCCTCGGCCGGACTGAGCACACCGAATACCAACAGCGTCGTCATCGCCAGCGCCAGTGCGTAGTCCACGGCAATCAGACCACCGATGGCCACCACAAAGAAGCCCAGCATAACGACAATTGTAATGATGGCATCAATGCCCATGAAACTTCCCCAGTAAACGTTTACGGCAGTATAAACGTATAAGTACACTTTCGTAACATCGATCTAACGGAGATGACAATCCCCCATGCGAGCCCTGTTAAACGCCCTGCTGTATTCAGTATTACTAACCTCGACCGCCTGTGCCACCGCCAACGAAGGCAGCGGCGAACCCATCATGGACAGCAAGGAAAAACCCGCGGTGTCCTTTTTCAGCGTGATGTGGAAGCGCTTCAGTAACACCGTGCCTCACATGGAACCCAGCAAGCCGATTCCGCTACACGACCCCAGCGCCGAACTGCTTAGTGGTGAAGGCGACAAAGTCCTCAAACTCGGCCACTCCACCGTGTTAATGCGCATCGACGGCCGGTGGATCATCACCGACCCCATGTTCAGCGAGCGCGCCTCGCCCTTTAGTTTTGCCGGCCCCAAGCGCTTTCACCCAGCTGCACTGCCACTGGCAGAACTGCCCAACTTGAGCGCCGTGGTCATTAGCCACGACCACTACGACCACCTCGACGAAGCGAGCATCGTGCAAATCGACGCCATCACCGAGCGCTTTATTGTGCCCAGTCGCGTGCAGCGCCATCTTCTAGAATGGGGCATCGCCGCAGAGAAAATCACTGTTTTAGATTGGTGGGAAGCCACCGAAGTAGGCAGCGTGACCGTGACCGCCACCCCCAGCCAGCACTTTTCAGGTCGCTGGTTGAACGATCGCAACCAAACCCTATGGGCTAGCTGGGCCTTCCGCGGCCAACAGCACAACATCTTTTTTAGCGGCGATACCGGCTATTTTGGCGGTTTTAAAGAGATCGGCGATAAACTGGGGCCATTTGATATCACCCTGATGGAAGCCGGCGCCTACGACGAGATGTGGTCAAACATCCACCTCTTCCCCAATGAGACCCTGCAAGCCCACCGCGACCTGCGCGGCACGCGCATGATCCCGATCCACAACAGCACCTTCAGCCTGGCCTTTCACCCCTGGTTTGAGCCACTGGTGGAACTAGATAAATTAGCCACCCCCGAAGACCACATGCTGACACCGCGGTTTGGCGAAATTATCGAACTCGACAGCAATCAAACAACCGATAAATGGTGGGAGCCCCTACTGCCCTGGTATCGCGGCGAGTAGTCGCACAAATTTAGGGCGCAGGCTGCACAAGCAAGGTGCATATCCTGTAAGCGACTTGTAACTGCAATCTACCAACCCATTGAATTAAAAGGAATTATAAAGTTGGCACGACGACTGCAATAGTAATATCGACATGTTTGTCTCTGTTGACTTTGCTCATTTTGGCGCCCCTCGGGGCGCCTTTTTTTTGGCCATGGATGGCCTTATGCCGCGGAGGCCATGGATGGCCGAGAGCGGCGCACTCCGCGGGCACTTGCTCCTGCATTACCCGCATACATGGCATCCATGCCATTAAATGTCATTTTGCTTGATTCGCTGCGCTCGCGCTCCGCGGGGTTGCGCTCCCGGCGCAACACCACCTGCAACTGTTTAATCTAAATCGACAGTCATTTGAGAGAAGATCTGTACCTGTGGGACCTTGTTCGCAGAACATGTGGGACCTTGTTCGCAGAACAAGGGAACAAATTAAATTTAACAACAATGCATTCCCTTGCTCTGCGAGCAAGGTCCCACGGGGTACGTGGAAAGGCTTATATAAAGACAACTTTTCACGCGCTTTGAATTGGCAGGATGTACGAGACTAAAATTAGCTATAGAAGCAAAGGTAGGCAGTAGGCGCAGCGACTTTCAGGTCAAATGAGCTATTGGCTTCCACATTAAACTCGGTACCCGCGGGGTAAGCCACCCACTCTTCGGTGCCAGCCAAACGCACCACTAATTCACCGTAAACCACGCGCATCACTTCGTGCTGGCTCGTGCCGAAGGTGTATTCGCCAGCTGCCATAACGCCAGAGGTTACGCCGCCTTCAGCGCCTTGGAAAGCGATCGATTTAACGTTGCCATCAAAGTATTCATTTACATTCAACATAGGGTTATCTCCAAAAAAAGTGGCGAGATAATACGCCTACTGCCCGCCACTGTCATGCAAAACGAAGGCTATTCTGCCAATTCCAATGGCAATTCGGTGGTGTTTTTGATCTCGGTGACGGCAATATGCGAATGCACTTCACCGACATGATCGAGCTGCAGCAGCTTTTCGCGCACAAACACTTCGTATTGGCGAATCCCCACGGCGACGATTTTCAGCATGTAGTCCCAATTCCCCGCCATGGTGTAACACTCCACCACCTCAGGAAATTGCTGAATCTCGCGTTCAAAGTCCTCCAGATTACTGCGCCCCTGAGCGGTCAGATTGACGGTGGCGAAAACGATCAGATCGAAACCAAGTTTGCGGCTATCTAAAAGCGTCACGTGCTTTTTGATCACACCAGCCTCTTCCAAGCGGTTAATCCTGCGCCAACAGGGCGATTGCGACATGTTGCTCATGTCGGCGATTTCCTGGGTGGTGGACTTCGCGTTGCGCTGCATGCAGGCGAGGATATTGAGGTCGGTTTTATCGAGTTTTAAGGCAGTCATTTCACGCACCATTAAAAAATGAATAATTTATTCTCAAAAGTATAGATCAACGAATAAATCACACTAAATATCGTATATAGCCAACATAAATAGCATAAAAATGCCCTCCAACTCCGCCTAATATGAGCGTAAATGGCGACCTGGATTCGAGGTTGGAGGACCTATGGCGAAAATCTCACTGGACGATAAATACGCGCTTACTAAAACCCGTGCCTACATGACAGGCATCGAAGCTCTGGTGCGCCTACCCATCTTGCAGCACCAGCGCGACCTGGATAACGGTCTCAATACCGCCGGCTTTATTTCCGGTTATCGCGGCTCGCCACTGGGCGGCGTCGACCAAGCCATGTGGCACGCCAAATCCTATCTCGACGAACACAACATTGTGTTCCAACCCGGCATCAACGAAGACCTCGCCGCCACCGCGGTGTGGGGCAGCCAGCAGGTCAATCTGTTTGAAGGCGCTAAGTACGATGGCGTATTTGGCATGTGGTACGGCAAAGGCCCCGGCGTAGACCGCTCAATGGACGTCATCAAACACGCCAACGCCTTTGGCACCTCCAAATACGGTGGTGTATTGGCGGTGGCCGGCGACGACCACGCGTCAAAATCATCCACTCTGCCCCATCAGTCGGAGCACATGTTCATCGGCGCGTCGATCCCCGTGCTGAACCCCGCCAACGTGCAAGAAGTGCTCGACCTAGGCGTGTTTGGCTGGGAGCTGTCACGCTATTGCGGCAGCTGGGTGGCGCTGAAAGCCATCACCGACAACATGGACTCGGCCATTTCGGCCGACATCGATCCGCAGCGCGTCAAAATCGTCATTCCCGACCAGTTCGAATTACCCGAGGAAGGTGTGCACGCACGCCTTGGCGACACGCCACTTGCGCAGGAGCAGCGCCTTAACAAATACAAAATTTACGCCGCGCGCGAATTCGCACGGGTGAACAACATCAACAAAGTGGTGGTCGACTCCCCCAAGGCGCGACTCGGCATCATTACTACCGGCAAAGCTTACTTAGACGTTATGCAGGCGCTAGAAGACCTCGGTATCGACGCCGCCAAGGCGGGTGAGATTGGGCTGCGCGTTTTCAAAGTGGGCATGAGCTGGCCATTGGAGCCGGTGGCGACCCACGCCTTCGCCGAAGGGTTGGAAGAAATCCTGGTGGTAGAAGAAAAACGCTCCATCATTGAAGACCAACTCACCGGCCAACTCTATAACTGGCCGGTCGATAAGCGGCCAGTAGTGATCGGTGAATTCGATAGCGAAGGCCACGACCTGCTGCCCAACCAAGGCGAGCTCACCCCCGCTATGGTGGCGCGCGCCATCGCCTCGCGCATGTATCGCTTCTACCACGACGACACCATCGACAAGCAACTGCAGTTTTACAACGTCAAGGAACAGTCGCTCGCTAAAAGCCGCCCCAAGATCGACCGCCTGCCCCACTACTGCTCGGGCTGCCCACACAGTTCTGGCACCCGTGTACCAGAGGGCAGCCGCACCCTTGGCGGCATTGGCTGTCACTACATGGGCACTTGGCAAAAGGGTAACCGCAAAGCCGACACCTTCAGCCAAATGGGTGGCGAAGGCGTCACTTGGATGGGGCAAGCCCCCTTCACCGACACCAAACACGTGTTCCAAAACCTCGGTGACGGCACCTATTTCCACTCGGGCTTATTGGCGATCCGCCAATCGATCTCGGCCAAGGTCAACATTACCTACAAAATTCTCTACAACGATGCGGTAGCGATGACCGGCGGGCAACCGCTCGACGGCACCCTCAGCGTACCCGACCTGATCGATCAACTGTTCGCTGAGGGCATCAAACGCATCGCTGTGGTAAGCGATATTCCCGACAAATACCCCAGCAGCATGGGCCGCCGCCACGGCGTCAGCATCGACCACCGCAAACGCCTGTTAACGGTGGAAGACGAACTGCGCAACACCCCCGGCACCACGGTGCTTATCTACGACCAAACCTGTGCCGCCGAAAAGCGTCGCCGTCGCAAAAAAGGCCTGCTACCCGACCCCAACACGCGCATTTTTATCAACCCAGAGGTGTGCGAGGGCTGCGGAGACTGCAGCGTGCAATCCAATTGCTTATCGGTGATGCCACTGGAAACCGAACTGGGCCGCAAACGCCAAATCGATCAGAGCGCCTGCAATAAAGACTACAGCTGCGTGAATGGCTTTTGCCCAAGCTTTGTCAGTATCAGCGGCGCCAACCTAAAAACCAACAACAAGGCCGCCGGCAGCCAACTTGGCGAATTGCCCGACCCTGTGTTAGCCCCCATCGACAATCGCCCCTGGAACATTTTGATCACCGGCATCGGCGGCACCGGCGTGCTGACCATTTCGGCACTGGTGTCGATGGCCGCTCACATCGAAGGCAAGGGCTGCGCCACGATGAACCAAACCGGCCTGGCACAAAAGTTTGGCGCGGTGATCAGCCACGTGCGCATCGGTAAGACGCAGGAAGCCATCAACTCGGTGCGCATCCCCGCAGGTGATGCCGACCTATTACTGGGCTGCGACCTCGTAGTCGCCGCTAGCGACGAAGCCATCGCCAAGGTCAACATCGAGCGCAGCCACGCCATCGTCAACGACTTTGAAGCCATGACCGCTGAGTTTGTCACCAACCCAGACCTCGTTTTCCCCGCCGAAGGGATGAAAGCGACCCTGCGCGAGGAAGTCGGCGCCGATAAGGTCACCTTCTTCAACGCCACTGATTTGGCGACGCACTTGTTTGGCGACAGCATTGCCAGCAACGTTTTCCTACTGGGCTACGCTTACCAACAAGGCATGATCCCCGTCGGGCACGACGCCCTTTTAGAGGCCATTGAGCTCAACCGGGTCCAAGTTGAACTCAATCAGCGCGCCTTCGAATGGGGGCGCCACGCCGCGATAGACCTCGACTACGTCGCCAACATCGCCGACATTCACGCTAAATTTGCGCCACTGGATGACCTACAAGCCATCCTCGACGATCGCTATGCACGCCTGGTGGCCTATCAAGACAAGGCCTACGCCGATCGTTACTTGGCGACCCTGCAACCGCTGTTAAAGGCGGATCGCGCACACCCCGAGCGCAATAGCGAACTTAGCAAACACGCCGCGCGCCAGCTTTTTCGCGCCATGGCCTACAAAGACGAGTACGAGGTAGCTCGCCTTTACAGCGACGACAGTTTCACGCAGCACTTGGCGGAAATGTTTGAAGGCGATTACAGCATGGACTTTCACCTGTCGCCGCCATTGTTTGCTGGTTATGACAGCGACCTCAACCGCCCCGCCAAATACCGCCTGCCCGGTTGGTTGATGCGCCCTGCCTTTAAAGTACTGCAACACGGCAAGGCCCTGCGTGGTGGTGTACTGGATATTTTCGGTTACAGCGAAGAACGCCGCCGCGAGCGCGAAATCATTAATAGCTATAGCGATGACATCCACTTTGTTAGCCAACATCTCGGCCCCGACAACTACTCGCAAGCGGTGCAATTGCTCGAAGCTATGGCTAGCGTGCGCGGCTATGGCCCAGTCAAAGCGAGCAATATCGACAAGTATTTAGAACGCCGCCAGCAATGGCGTCAGCGCTTTGAAAACCAAGGCGTCGACACCGTTAAATTCATCAATGCAGCTTAGGAAATCTGTATGAATGTTCTTTCACATCACGAGTTCGACAACCACCAACTAGTTGCCTTCCACAGCGACGAGGAGAGCGGATTAAAAGCCATCATTGCGGTCCACAACAGCAATCTTGGTCCCGCCACCGGAGGTTGCCGCATGTTCAATTACGCCAATGAAGAAGACGCGGTGCGCGACGTGCTGCGGCTATCGCGCGGCATGACCTACAAGTCAGCACTGGCGGGACTGCCACTGGGCGGGGGTAAATCCGTGATTATCGGCGACCCCAAAAAGGACAAAACCCCAGCGCTTTTACACGCCATGGGCGAATTTATCGATACCTTGGGCGGCCGCTACGTGGGCGCCGAAGATTCAGGCACCAGCGTCGCCGACATCGCCAAGATGGGAGAGCGCACGCCTTATGTCAGTGGCATTAACAGCCGTGCTAAACACGGCGGTGACCCCTCGCCGGTGACTGCTTACGGCGTGTTTGTTGGGATTCAAGCGACCCTTGAACAGCTGGGATACAACGACGTCAGTGGTCGTTCGATCGCCATCCAAGGCGTCGGCAACGTCGGTTTCAATCTATGCCAACTACTGCGCGACGCGGGGGCCAATGTCTACGTCAGTGACATCCACCAAGACAACCTCAAACGCGCCTTTGATATTGGGGCCGTGGTCGTTTCCAACGACGACATCCTGCGCATGGATGTGGACGTCTTCGCTCCCTGCGCCATGGGTGCGGTGATCAACCCACACAGCATCAATCAACTACGCTGTAAGGCCATCGCCGGTGCCGCTAACAACCAACTAGCAACGCCCGAGATGGGTGACCAACTCCATGAGATGGGCATTGTGTATGCCCCCGACTACGTCATCAACGCCGGCGGTATCATCGAGGTGTACTATCAGAATCAAGGCATCCTCGATGCCGAGCGCGTCACCCAGCACGTCGACACCATCGGCGATCGATTACGCGATATTTTCCAACGAGCGCAACGCACCAATACGGCGAGCCAGATCATCGCCGATGCGATGGCCGAAGAAAAATTTACCGGCCGCGCCAAGCGACATTTAGCCGCTTAGCCAACGGGGCCAGCGAATGGCCCCAGAATGTGACAATATTGACTGGTAAAACTGAGTTCCTTTACTATCTTGTCAAACGATAAAAAAAATAGTAATTCAATGACCCAGTTAACCATGGCTTTAATAGACAAAGAGCACTACCAAGTGCTGTCGTTGGCAGGACGCCTCGACCTTCGCAGTATTCACGTCAACTCACTGGCGGTGAAAGATCTGCCATTGCGCCACACCCTACTGGACTGCAGCGACATCGACTTTATCGACTCGTCCGGCCTAGGCATGCTGACCGGTATGCTGCAGCGACTAAAGAAAGATGGAAAGGCCATGGCACTGATGCAAGTGCCAGAAACCATCATGGCGGTACTGCAGCGCACCCGACTGGATACGCTATTCCCTATTGTAGATAGCGAAAAACAAGCGCTCGACTACTTCAGCTGAGCGCCTCCTCACTATAGCCGCAGCGCTTCAAGCGCCTCAACATAGGGGCGATTGAGGGCATCAGCCACCGCGCGATAAGTAATTTCACCCTTGTGCACATTGAGACCGTTGCGTAGATGCTCATCATCGAGCATCGCCTTAATCGGCCCTTTATCCGCCAGTGCCAACACAAAGGGCATGGTGGCATTCACCAATGCCATACTCGACGTGCGCGCCACACCGCCGGGCATATTGCTAACACAGTAGTGCACTACACCATCCACTACATAGGTGGGATCCTGATGACTCGTAGGCTTAGACGTTTCAAAACAGCCCCCTTGGTCAATCGCTACATCCACCACCACGGCGCCAGGCTTCATGCGCGACAGGTGCTCACGGCGCAACAATTTCGGCGCTGCAGCTCCCGGGATCAATACCGCACCGACCACCAGATCCGCATCAAAGGCGTATTGCTCGACCGCTTCTGCGGTGGAGTAGACGCACTTCAAACGGCCGCGATAGCGCTGATCCAATTCCCGCAGGCGTGGCAAAGAACGATCTAGAATGACCACATCGGCACCGAGCCCCATGGCCATTTGTGCGGCGTTTTCACCCACCACACCGCCACCGAGGATCAGCACCTTGCCGGGCGCCACACCGGGTACGCCACCAAGCAGCGTGCCATTACCCCCTTGGGCTTTTTCCAAGTGGTGCGCACCCGCCTGAATCGCCATGCGACCCGCCACTTCACTCATCGGCGCCAACAACGGCAGACCACCCGTGGCCGAGGTCACGGTTTCGTAGGCGATACAGGTCGCCTTGGATTCAGCCAACAATTTGGCTTGCAACGGATCGGGCGCCAGATGTAAAAAGGTAAATAGACACTGACCCTCGCGTAATCGCTGACATTCTTCCGGCTGAGGCTCTTTGACCTTAACCACCATGTCACTGTCGGCAAACACCTGTTCGGCGGTCGCCGCGATAACCGCCCCTGCCTCCAGATAGGCTTGATCATCGAAACCCACACCTGCCCCAGCACTGGTTTCCACCAGCACTTCGTGACCACGATGACACAACTCACGCACAACCGCTGGGGTCAGCGCCACCCGGTACTCGTGATTTTTAATTTCCTTTGGGACACCTACACGCATACTTGCCTCCGATGACAATTCATACGCGCATCTTAGGCCTACTTGCAGTATTTATTCTCACTAAATGCGATCAAAATCGTATTTTTGTACCGTTTGAAGAGTAATCTGCGGGAAAATAAATATGCAAATAGTGGGCTTTACTATCAAATCCTCGAAAGTCACCTATGGGGAAGAGATTTCAGTAAAGTTTTTTACATTTTTCTTGTCAGTTTGATTGACAGCACCGGGTCAAATCAGCATAATTCGCGCCACTTACAGGGAGCACCCCTCAGCGCTTTTAGCGAAGACCCTGTAAACGACCGTAAGGTCTCGAAATGCCCAGGTGGTGGAATTGGTAGACACGCTAGCTTCAGGTGCTAGTGCTCGAAAGGGCGTGGAGGTTCAAGTCCTCTCCTGGGCACCAATATTTAAAACCGAGCTTCTGCTCGGTTTTTTTATGCTCCTAAGAAAGTCATTTCATCAAGATTGAGCGCCGTAAGCTACACGTCGATGCTGCGCGCTTCGCGCTTTCATCGCCGAGAGGACTAATCCTGCCAGCATCAAAGATGCTGGCGTTCAACGGCTCATCGCTATGCGATTCGAAACCCCGTTTCACCCTCTCCTGGGCACCAATATTTTAAAACCGAGCTTCTGCTCGGTTTTTTTATGCTCCTAAGAAAGTCATTTCATCAAGATTGAGCGCCGTAAGCTACACGTCGATGCTGCGCGCTTCGCGCTTTCATCGCCGAGAGGACTAATCCTGCCAGCATCAAAGATGCTGGCGTTCAACGGCTCATCGCTATGCGATTCGAAACCCCGTTTCACCCTCTCCTGGGCACCACTTTTTTAAGCATATTCGCTTGTTGTTCCAACAAGCTCCCACGCGGGGGCAGCCTGTGGGACCTTTCTCAATCACCCTGTGGGACCTTTCTCGCAGAGAAAGGGAACGACTTACAAATAAATAATTTAAAAACCCAGTTCGCTTGTTCTTACGAATAAGCTCCCACGCGGGAGCAGCCTGTGGAACCTTTCTGAAGCACCCTGTGGGACCTTTCTCGCAGAGAAAGGGAACGACTGACAAATAAATAATTTAGAAACCCAGTTCGCTTGTTGTTCCAACAAGCTCCCACAATAACTCGAACAAGCCTACTTACAGTCCAGCAAGCTATACAGTAACTTGCGTTAGTCTTTAACCTTTTTAACCTTGAACTCTTCCGGGATCGGCATGCGGTTAAACGCATCCAAGCCGGCAATCTTGTAGGCCTCGGCCAAGGTCGGGTAGTTGAAGGTGTTCTGCACAAAGTAGTCGACCGTGCCTTTCAGGTTCATCACCGCCTGCCCGATGTGGATCAGCTCGGTAGCGCCTTCGCCAACAATCTGTACCCCGAGGATGCGGCGGGTCTTGAGGCTCACCAACATTTTCAGCATGCCGTTTTCCAAGCCCATAATGTTGCCGCGCGAGGTTTCGCGGAAGCGAGCGACGCCCACTTCGTAGGGAATACCGCGCTCGTGTAATTCCTCTTCGGACATACCACAGGTGGAAATCTCGGGCACCGAGTATATACCGTAGGGGAACCAGGGGCTCTCTTCCAAGGTGGGGGTATCCAAGGCATGGCAGGCCGCCACGCGTCCTTGTTGCAAACTGGTCGAGGCAAGGCTGGGGTGGCCAATGACATCGCCGGTGGCATAGATATTTTCAATCGCGGTCTGATAGGTTTTACGGTTCACCTCAAGGCGCCCGCGGTGATCCGTATCAAGGCCGATATTTTCGAGCCCCAACTGATCCGTCGCACCGATCCGACCTGCCGCAAACAACAACAATTCAGAGCGCACGCGGCGGCCGTTGGCGGTGGTCACTTCTACATACTCGCCGCTGTCTTCAATATTTTGTACCGCTGAGCCAAGACGGAGATCAACGCCGTTTTCTCGGATTTGGTGGGCAAACTCTTCAATGGTGGCCTTGTCGATAAAATCGAGGAAGCTGTCGCGGGGTTCTATCAAGGTCACGCGGATATCTAGCGCCGAAAACATGGTGGCGTATTCCACGCCGATAACACCGGCGCCGATCACGGTTAAACTGCGCGGCAGTTGTCCCAACTCTAAGAACTCATCGGTGTCGACCACCGTCTTGCCATTGAACGGCACCCAGTCGGGGCGGAAGGTCTTAGTGCCTGTAGAAATCAAGAACTTAGCGCCACGGATACGCTGGGTCTCACCAGCATCGGTGGCCACTTCAATGGTGTGGTTGTCGATGAAGGTGGCCGCCCCCATCAAACTGTCCACGTAGTTGCGGTTAAACTGGTGCTCCAACACGTCGACTTCGTAATCCAGTGTCATATGCAAACGCGAGCGCAAATCCTCAGCCACAATCTCGTCTTTTACGCGGTAGGAACGGCCGTAGAAAGAACGCTCGCGCCAGCCAGTCAGGTTGAGCACGGTTTCACGCAGGGTCTTGGAGGGAATGGTGCCGGTGTGAACCGAAACACCGCCGAGGCGATTCTTACGGTCAACCACCAACACTTTGCGTTTCAACTTACCGGCTTGAATCGCCGCCGTGCGACCAGAGGGACCGCTACCAATAATAATCAGGTCATAGTCGAAGGCTTTTTTTGTCATGTCCATGTTGCCCTATGGTAGTAACAATAAGGCGCGCATGATAACGCGCCCTGAGTTTAACTCCAAGGGAATGGGCTATTCGATACCGGATGTAACTCCCCATTGGCAAACCGCGAAAAGCTAAAGGGCTCTAAAAGCGAGGCCTTGCGATTGCCGCAAATTGACTCGGCCACCAATTTACCCACCCCCAACATCTTGTAGCCGTGGTTGGAATCAGCCAAGAAGAAACAATTTTTACGCATCAGATCAAACACCGGGAAGCTATCTGGGGTGAAGCAGCCAATACCACCCGAGGGCTCATCCTTATATTGTGGCATCGTGCCCGAAAAACGCTTCTGACAGTGTGCCAACGCAGATACCCACATATGCGCAAATTCATGGCCAACAATAAACTCAGGGGAGTCCGGACCGTAGGGATCCACTTGAACTTGATCGGCAGGCTTATCGACAATGAACGGCGCCGCGCCACCCTGCACCCCCCCAAAATGGAAATCGGGCTTATAGTAAATGCCCCACATTTTGTCGGTAATTAACGAACCATCGACATCGGAATACAACGGCGCATCGGTATCCACGTGAATGACTGGTGGCATTTTGCCATCATTTGTTACTTGCATATTGGGGTCCACCCCAAGGGTACCCTCCTGCAAAGACCAGTAGACCCACATAGGAATATCGGTAGCGACTGAACCATCGGCGGGATTTTTAATATCTATCGTCTTAGGCAACTCGAGCATTTCCCAGAAAGACTTGGCCCACGGGCCTGCCCCAATTACCACAAAATCGGTATCAATGGTACCGCGATTGGTTTGTACCGCGGTAATCGAGCCGTCACTGGCTGACGTAAAGCCTGTAACAGTGACGCCGGTGATAATCCTTACCCCTTCCGCTTCAGCCTTGGCTGCCAAGCCATACATAGCTTTGGTGTTATTTGCATAACCGCCAGGCATCTCGTGCAGTACCGACGTAATGCCCTTGGCTTGCCAATCGTGGAAGATACCCTGCATATAGGTCATACATTCTTTTTCGCCTTCAATGAAGCGAGATTCATAGCCAATCGCTTGTTGCTGCTCATAAATAGACGCCACATCAGCGTGCATCGACTCAGGGCTAATCTGCATATAGCCCACGGGGTGATAACTATAGGCCTTGGGATCGCTTTCCCAAACACTAACACTGTGGGCCATCAACTCGCGCATAGCGGGCTGAAAGTAGTTGTTACGTATTACCCCACAGGCGATACCCGTCGCCCCTGCACTGATGCCCGACTTATCAAGCACGATAATGTCGCGGCCATCGCCTTTCCCTTGGGCCTTTAATTGCACCGCCAAGTGGTACGCCGTTGATAAGCCATGAATACCTGCACCTACAATGACGTAGGGTGAATGGGTTGGAAAAGCCATCGGTATATCCTCTTTATATGTCAATTCGCGGCCGCGAGCGCTAGCCTTGGTTTATTATTGTGAGTAACTGTTCTCGTTCCATGCATTGGCCGCCAAACTCAGCCATCGCATCCAACAAGCAGCTTCGGAAATACTCCGCTGCCGCGCTGTCGCACAGCAGGTTGAAACAGGTTTCGTTACCAAGTGTTTGATGAACCACAATGGCATTCACCCTGGCCACGGACGTCTGGGCAATAGCCCCTCGAGGAAACGCCGATGTGCGTAAATCCACTCCGCACACCTTGGCCATCACGGCAGCAGATTGATCGCCTATTAACCAAAACCAAGCGTGGCTATCGCGGCAAAACAAACGGTACGCGTCCTGCTCTGGCAGCGTTTCGCGCAACACGTTGTCAACCGTTTGCTCAGCTGTTAGCGGATGCTCCAGTAACCAAAACTCTTTAGGGCTCAAACGCAATACGGCAAAGTCATTGTTAAAGGTGGCTTGGTTGGGTTTAACAGGCGTATCGACACCAAGTGATTGCAAATACTTTTCCGCAGCCACGCCTCTTAAGCCAGTCCTCGCCGAGTCACTTAGGTCAATCAATAGCGGATATTCAATTATCGATGTCATGTCGCCCCCTTACAGCGCTTGTCGCAGGTTGTCAGGGTCAAAAAACGGCATCGCCACTACTTCGGCGCACACCATCTTGCCACCGTCCACACGAATAGGAAGCTGACTGCCCACAGCGGCTTGATCGATGCCCACAAAGGCCATGCCAATGATGGCGTCCAGTGTGGGCGAATACTCACACGAGGTCACATTGCCGCTGATATCATCGCCTTGCAGAACGAGGTGACCTTCTTCAGGCTTGGGACTATTGCCAGGCAGTGTAAAACCTACCAATTGGCGGGTCTGCGGCTGCGCCATCAAAATCTCTACCGAGCGACGCCCCACAAAAAACGGCTTTTTATGATTCAACGCCCACGTCAACGACAACTCTCCAGGGTGGCTCATACCATCGGTGTCCTGACCCACTATGATATGGCCCTTTTCCAGCCGCAACAGGCGCTGCGCCTCAACACCAAAGGGCTTAATACCCACCTTTTTACCGGCATGCATCACCGCGTCCCACAGGGCTTCACCAAAACGCGAAGGCACGTGAATTTCATAACCCAGTTCGCCGACAAAACCGACGCGCAGCAAACGTGCAGGCAGCCCACCCAATGTGCACTCTCTGAACCCTAAGTAGGGGAAAGCCTCGGGCGAGAGATCAATATCCACCCCCATTTCTAGCAGGACATCTCTAGCTAGTGGACCCGCTACGTTAACTGCAGCAAAGGCCGAGGTCACATTGGCAATATCGACATTTAAACGCCACTGGGCGTTCCATTTCATCATATTGCGATAAACGCCATCGACACCACTGGTCGTGGCTGTCACATAAAAGTGCTGCTCGCTCAAACGACAAGCCACACCGTCATCCACCACCACACCATGCTCATTGGTCATCACCGCGTAACGGGTTTTACCCACCGGCTGCTTAGCAAATCCAAAGGTGTACATACGCTCTAATAATTCCGCTGCATCGGGCCCGCGCAATTCAATCCCACCCAGCGTACTTACATCGATGACACCTACCTGATGTCGGACGTGCCAAGCTTCATCGCGAATGCAAGCATGTCGCTGGCTTGGTGCCCCGTAGTAGGCGGGCCGTTGCCAATTGCCGGCGGGCATCATTTGCGCGCCGAGCTCGATATGGCGCTGATGCATGCGGGTGCGACGATAAGGATCAAACATACGCCCTGCGCTGTGGGCTAACTTTTCTGGCGCAAACGGGGGACGCGCCGTGGTGACGCCTGTATCTGTTACCGTGCGGCCGGTCGCAGCAGCCACCAATCGGGCAGTTGCCAAGGCCGAATGCCGCCCCTGAGAAGGCCCCATACCGACGGTTGAAAATCGCTTCACCAATTGAATGTCGCGATACCCCATGCGGGTAGCATTGATGATGTCCTTGGCTTGCAAGTCTTCGTCAAAATCAACAAAGTCCTTGCCTTTGGGATGACTAAAGATCGGCCAGTCAAAATTGACCCGACGGCTGCACAAGACATCCGCAGGTAGCTGCGCAGACAAGCCCAACTGGTGCAAAGCAACACGCGCCGCGCGCTCGCCATCCGCTAACACCGCCGACAAGGCATGTCGGCCATTCACTGAGCCAGCGATATGCAGGTGCTTGGGCAGGTTTGTTAGGGTGAAAGCGGCAATACCATCGTGATAGGTTAACTGGCCACCCGCCTGACAGAGTAACTGGTAGACCGGCATGTAACCGGAGGACATACACACGACATCGCAATCGATAGACTTGCCTTGCGACGCGACCTCGCCACGCCCGGTAATGGCCCGCAGCTCCACGCCTCTAATACTACGGTTGCCCGAGCTCGGCAGGGCCTCGTAAACGGTGTGATTTGAATAGTGTGCAATACCTCGTGATTGCAGGGCGGCTAATACATCGTGTTGTTCGGGCTCGGGGCGCATATCAACCACCGCCGCCACCTCAACACCCGCGTCGTGCAGATCGAGCGCCGTCATGTAGCCGTCATCATTGCCGGTAACGCAAACCGCCCGCTGTCCAGGTGCCACGCCATACTGTTTCATCAATCGACTGGCGGCACTGGCCATCATCACGCCAGGAAGATCGTTATTGCGGAACACCACGTGTTGCTCAAACGCCCCCGAGGCCACGATGCACTCTTTGGCGCGCACCTTGTACATCCGCTTGCCTTGAATGACCGGCAGGTAGTTATCGGTAAACCAGGCGTTGCACACTGCCTCAGTGAGCACCTGAATGTTGTCATTGGCCTGGACTTGAGCGACTAAGTCCTCGCGCCGCTTATCCGCCTCGACGCCATCGATATCAAAGCGGTGATAGGTCAAAGACCCGCCCAATTGGGGCTGCTCGTCGACCAGCAGCACTGACGCGCCACCTTGAGCGGCGGTTAATGCCGCCATAAGACCTGCCGGGCCTGCGCCCACCACCACCACATCGTGAAACAAAAAACACTTGTCGTAGTACTCCGGGGTAAACGACAGATCTAACACCCCTAAGCCGGCCATTTTGCGAATCGTGGGTTCCCACAGCGGCCAGGTTTTGAACGATCTCAAGAAGGGTAATTTGTAAAACGCGCGGTAGTAAAACCCTACCGGCATAAAACGCCCGAACCACCCCAGCAGAGCCGAACGGTCGTGTTGCAGTGAGCCGTTGCAATTTTGCCCCGTCACCGCCACCCCAGGCGTCAGAGGCAACGTATCAGCCAGAACATTGGGCTCGCCACCCACTTGCATGAGCGTGTTGGCATCTTGCCCTGCCATGGTCAGCGGGCCACGCGGACGGTGGTATTTAAACGAGCGCGACATCAAAGCCTGACCATTCGCCATTAGCGCGCTGGCTACCGTATCGCCTTCAAATCCCTGCAAGCGGCGACCTTCGTAGATGAAGTCGATAGGCTTGTCGCGGTTAATAAAAAGTCCTGCTGGCGCGGGAAGACGAGCCATCACTGAACCTCCCCTTCGCTGTTAGCAACGCCAAAGTCGATGCGTTGCTGAAAAATTTCCGAGGCATCATAGGTGCGCACAATGTCATCGGTGACGGTGTGGCGCTCGGCGATGAACCAATATCCCGACGGGGCATGCAACCACCATTCGCTGACCACGCCGGCACGGTTATCGGAATAAAATACATATTCCGCCCATTCCTTGTCTGTGCAGTCATCGGGTTTGGGCATCTGTCTGACATCGCCGCCGTAAACAAATTCGCTAATATTGCGGGGACCGTTGAGTGGGCAGTGCATTATTTTCATGGTCGTTGTCTCGTCTCACTCAACATTAATGACTGGCAGCCGTGGCGCCCATTTCGTTGACCTGTTTGAAGGTATCGAAGCGCGACATGGCAAACGGAGCAACTAAGTCAGGCACTACACCGCCGCTGGCAACTAATTCAGCCATCGTCTTGCCGCAGATAGGAGTCGCCTTAAAGCCCCAGGTACCCCATCCCGCGTCCAAGTAGTAGTTTTCTACTGGGCTCAGCCCCATGATTGGGCTGTAATCCGACGTCATATCCGTGATACCTGCCCACTGCCGTAACAAGCGCAAATTAGCCATAAATGGGAACATTTCGATGGCATGGGCGAGCAGGCTTTCTTTCAATTCCAAGGTTGAGCGGGTGTTGTATAAGGGATAAGGATCTGACCCACCGCCAAACACCATTTCGCCACGACTGGTTTGCTGCACGTAGCAGTGCAGCGCCGAGGAACTCACCAGCGGGCCCAAAAAAGGCTTGACCGGTTGCGTGACCATAGCCTGCAGCGGATAGGTGGTAATGGGCATTCTAAATCCTGCCTTAGCCGCCATTAATGAGCTATTACCCGCCACTGCCTGTACCACACAGCCACAACTGATGTTGCCGCGATTGGTACGAACACCGGTAACCCTGCCGTTTTGAATGTCGACATCGGTCACTTCAGTGAGTTGATGTAATTCAACGCCGCGCTGGGTCGCCCCTTTGGCATATCCCCAAGCCACCGCATCGTGGCGCGCTGTAGCGCCATCCATGTGCCAAAGACCCGCCAGCACGGGCAAATGCGCTGGGTTCATGTTTAAGGTGGGGACTAACTCGCGAATCTCTTGTGGGCCAATAAGCTCGGTGCGACCACCGAAGTGTTTATTGACTTCGGCACGCTGGCGAAAGGCACGCACAGTCGCATCTGTGTGCGCTAAGGTCAGCTGACCCCGTTCGGAGTACATGATATTAAAATCAAATTCGTGGGACAGATTTTGGAATAACTTGACCGACGCCGCATAGAATTTTACCCCCTGCGGCGTCATGTAATTAGAACGAATCACCGCGGTATTCCGGGCTGTATTCCCGCCGCCAAGGTAGCCTTTTTCAAGCACGGCCACATTGGTAATTCCGTGGTACTTTGCGAGGTAGTATGCTGTTGCCACCCCGTGACCACCCCCGCCGATGATCACCACATCGTAGTGACGCTTTAAATCGCAGGGGGGAGGTAGATCAGCGTCTTTTTCGAAGGGATAATCATTTTTTAAACCGTATTTCAAAAGTGAAAATGGCATGGCAGAGCCCCTTAAGCCTTTGGCACGCGGATCGCGACGTTTTTGGTACGCACATAGCTATACAGCGCTTCCTGGCCTTTTTCTCGACCAAAGCCCGACATACCGATACCGCCAAAGGGCGTTTCAATGCCACCGGCATACCACTCATTCACAAAGACTTGGCCCGCTTGTAGTGCTCGACTTGCGCGCATCGCTCTACCTAAGTCGCGGGTAAAGACACCAGCGACCAGGCCATAGTCAGTGGCATTCGCCAAGACAAATGCCTCATCTTCAGTGTCGAATGGCGTAATCGCCAACACAGGACCAAACACTTCCTGACAGAACAACTCCGAGCCCGGTGCAACATCAGCAAATACCGTCGGCGCAACGAAATGGCCGACACGTGTTTGCGCCTCACCCCCGGTAAGAAGGCGAGCACCATCAAGGCTTGCACGCTGACACATGGCAAGCACACGCTGCTTTTGTTGCGCCGAAATGAGCGGGGTAAAATTCTCGCTATCGCTGGCCATTTGTTCTGCAAAGGCCGCCACTCTTTCCAACACCTGATCATAGATATCGCGCTGTACTAGCATGCGCGACATCGCCGAGCACACCTGACCGCCATTAAAGAAAATACCCCAGCGAACACTGTCCATTAAACTGTCGAGATCGGCATCGGCAAAAACCACCGCGGCAGATTTCCCGCCTAACTCCATGACGCAGGGCGTCGCGCGTTCGGCGGCCGCCCGTAAGATCGACTGCCCAGTGGGCACCGAACCTGTAAAGACAATTTGATCAACTTCGTGGTGAGCGACTAATGCTGCGCCTACCTCATGGCCATAACCACACACAATGCTCAGTGCGCCCTCGGGCAAGCCAGCTCGCTGGCAGGCCGTGGCAATCATGGTGATTGCCAGCGGGGTATTTTCGGGGGATTTCACCACCACCGCACAGCCGGCAGCTAAGGCGGGCGCCAACGAACGAGCACAAATATCAACCGGAAAATTCCATGGCACTATTTGTACCGACACACCCATGGGCTCATAAGTGGTAAAGTCGATGTAGTCTTCACCTAATGGGATCGACGTACCCTCAATTTTGTCGGCCATACCGGCGTAGTAATCGAAATAGCGCGCCGCAATGGCAAATTCTTCCTGAGCATCTGCTAGGCTCTTGCCATTTTCTCGCGCCAACAGCGCGCCGCCCTGCTCGACCATCTGCTCAATCTCACGCGCAATTCGACGCAGCAAAGCCGCCCGCTCAAGCGGCCTATGGCGGGTCAATTCGCCCCGGTTAACACAGGCACGAGCGGCCAGCATGGCGTCATCGATATCGGCATTAGAGGCACAGGCGATCGTAGCAAACACCTCCCCAGTAGACGGGTCCTCCACCTCAATATGATGTTCGGCATCGCGCCACTCGCCCGCCACGAAGTTGCGCCAGTGTATTTGTTCAGACATTAGCAGCATCCTTGGCATACAAATTAGCTACCCAGTTGTGGAAATGGTGGGTAGGTGCATCGAGTACTGGCGAAAATACACCGCCCTTGAATCCAGGTGATCGACGGCCGCGCTGCATGCCTTCAACAGCAAACACATCTTCACCAAACACCACTTTCCAGCTGTTGAGTACTGCGGCGCGACACGCCTCATACGCGTCACCCACCGCCTCACTGCCAACATATCCCAACTGGAGTTTTTCCAACGTGCGGTTATTGGCCTCAGGCTGCAATATGATGGCGAAGAAGTGGTCGGCCTGAACGCCGAGGAGCACATTGGGATAGAGCGAGACGTATTCCGCTTGGCGCAACTTTTCTTCAGGCCATTCGGGAAATTGCGGCAGCGACGTGCCCGCCACATCTGCCAAGTTATAGGTCAATGTCCCCTGCCCTGACATATTCTCATTCACGATGAGGTTGTAGTGCTGATCAAGTGGAGAATAAGTATTAAGCGCGGGGTGTACCCAGGGTAAGTGATAGGCCTCGCAGTAGTTTTCAACCGCCAGTTTCCAATTCGCTTCTACCGTTAATTCCATGTGGCTTTCAGTGTTAGCGATTTTAAGCTGTTCCATGCCGTGCTTACCGGTAAATTGCTCCCAGCGCGCTTCCAACGGCGCAATATAATCTTGGAACGGTTCGGCGTCGCCAGACAAATTGATGAAGAGAATATCATTCCACAACGCCGAACGAACTTCTTTTAAACCGTGTTTTTCGCAGGCAAATCCTTCCGCCTCGTGCTGGCCCACACCACCAATGTGAGGCGTCGCCACAAGGTTGCCATCCAGATCATAAGTCCACGAGTGATAGGGACAACGCACCAAGCGTTTCACTTCGGTTTCTTCACGCACCAAAATCATGCCGCGGTGGCTGCAAATATTGTGGAACACCTTCAGCGTACCTTCGCGGTTGCGCATCACCACCAAGGGCAACCCCATAAAATCGATCGGCTTAGCAGTTCCCACACTGGGAATTTCACTGGCGAACAATAAGCCCGACCACGATCGACCCAGCACATTGTCGCGTTCATATTCAAACAAACGAGGATCATCGTAGGCAGCATTTGGCATACCGCTAGCCATATCAATAGGCGAGCGAACCGCATCTAGCGACACGAGAGGGATATGATGTTTTGAGGATGACATAGCCGATTCACCGAATAGCAAATTGTTTATTATTTGCACACATAGTAGTGAGATTCAGATCTTGTCGACAAACGACTTTTTCGGCTTTATGTTATGAAAAAAATTCATGCATAAAGGCCCCGCTCATGAAACAACGCCCCCTACCACCGCTCAACAGTCTCGTGGCCTTTGAATCCGCAGCCAGGCAACTCAGTTTCACCCGTGCGGCGCATGAATTAAGTCTTACACAAAGTGCCATCAGCAAATCGATCCGCCAGCTTGAAAGCTACCTAGGAAGTCCCCTATTCGTTCGCGATAAACGCGCCTTAGCACTCACTCCCACCGGCATGAATTACTACGAAGTTGTACACCAATCAATACTGCAAATATCCCTTGCGACAAGGGATATAGTGCAATGGCAGGGGGAGCAGCAGGTCACGGTTATGACCAGTAATGCCATGGCTTCGTTTTGGCTGCTTCCAAAGATTGGTGAATTTCAAGACAATCACCCCGATATCGAGTTGCGTATCATGTCGACCGACTCTATGAGCAACGTACGATTCAGCGAATTTGATGTAGCCTTGTTCTATTGTCGAACGCCCCCAGAGGGACTCGCCGCCACACCACTTTTTAACGAAGCTGTTTTCCCGGTATGCAGCCCAAGTTACAAGGAAAAAATTTCACCACTAACCACACCAGAGGACCTGCTTCGCGGGACATTGTTATCGCTAGAAGTGAATGAAGAATGGATTTCTTGGGCAGACTGGTGCAAGGAAAGTATTCCCAATTACGCCGGTAGTAAAACCCGCAGCATTAATATGAACAACTATTTGCTCGTCATTCAGGCTGCGCTCAACGGGCAAGGCATTGCGCTGGGATGGGAACACTTGGTGGATGACTATTTAAATAGCGGCTTACTGGTCAAAGCCACAGATCAGCGCTTGGTGACACAATCGCAGTTCTACATGATTGAGCCAAAGCTCGAAAGTCGGCCGAAGGTAGGGGTGGAGCAATTTAAGCAGTGGCTACTAACCCAAATTAAACAAGACAACTTTTAGGGCTTAAAACCGCGCTAAAGAAGACTCAAGAAAATGCCTTCAATTTCCGCTTGATTATCTTTGCGAGCGATTTGGGGCAAGCCCTGCATCACGCAGTAAAAACGTAGCGCTTTTAAATGGGCGGTTTCGGCATCGTTACCCAGTGCCACAAAGTTTTCGGCGATGTACTGTAGTCGCACCGCATCGACATCCGCCACCACCGCTGCAAAGGCCTTGTCGCTCAAGCTACAGTTGCGGATGGCGATTTCGAGGTTGGTCACATCGACCTCTTGCCCACGGCGGAACGGCAGTAAAAACAGCGCTTTTAATCGCTCTTGTGGCGTCAGCCCCCCCTCGCTCAAGCGCTCAATGACCGCGCTCGTCGAACGGCGCTTCCAGTCGGCAATAATGCTATCCAGCAACTCACGACGCGTTTTGAAGTGCCAGTAAAAACTGCCTTTGGTGACGCTGAGTTTTTTTGCGAGCGGCTCGACGCGCACAGCATCGACACCGTGTTTGGAAAATTCCTGCTCAGCAAAGCGAATCCAGTCGGCGGCACTCAACTTTTGCGGCGGTTGCTTCTTGGATGTATGGGGCATGGGCTCTCGAGATTCAGCAGACTAGCAAACAATCACCGGAGCCTGTACTTCTTCAGCATACAGTTTCTGCAGGTGATCATCGCGGTTCTTGATAGTACCGCGCTGGTTCAAATAACCCTTATCGGTAATTTCACCTTTCTCAAACGACGGCTGATCGGGCTGCACAATCACGCGCTTAACACGGCGCGATGAACCGGTCGCTTTGGCGTTGTATTCCTTCATACGTCGCTCGATTTCCGCCACTAGCGCGGGGTGATTGCTCAGGTCATCGGTAGCCTCACCGACAAACTTGGCGGCCTGCTTTTCGTTCAAGAACAACATCATCGACACGTAGTTTTCGTTGTGGCCACACACCACGCCGTCGCTGCACAGCGGCGCCAAGGCGTTGACTACCGCCAGGCGTAATTCGCCGACGTTCACCCAAGAGCCAGACTGCAGTTTGAAGTTTTCGCTGACGCGGCCTTTGAAGATCAAACCCCAGTTGGGCTCCGCTTCATCAAACATTTCTACCGCGTCACCACTGCACAAGTAACCCTCTTCGTCGAAGGTCTCAGCGGTCTTTTCAGGCGCATTCAGGTAGTGGGTCATAATGTTGGGGCCCTTCACACGCAGCTCCAACAGATCACCTACAGGGGCCAACTTGATCTTCAAACCGGGCAACGGTACGCCGATACAGTTCGGGATCTGGCGATCGAAGTGCGGCATGGTACACGCTGGCGCGGTCTCGGTTTGACCCCAGCTGCTCGTGAACACCACCGGATAGTTGGCGTACTGCTCGATAAGTTTCAACCAACGCGCCATGACAGGGCCCGCCAAGGTAGAGCCGGCAAAGAACATCAGGCGCAAATTCTTGAAGAAACTCTTGGCCAGCGCTTCGTCGTGTTCCAATTCGGTGGCCAACATTTCGTATCCGACCGCCACGTTGAAGAAGATGGTGGGCGACACATCCATCAGGTTGCGCAGGGTTTCATCCAATGCACCCGGCGCCGGCTTACCACCGTCGATATACATTGAACCGCCAGCACGCAGCATCATATTGAAGTTGTGGTTGCCGCCAAAGGTGTGGTGCCAAGGCAGCCACTCCAGCAGTTGGTGGCCGGCATCGTTAATGAATGGCCAAATCGAGGCAATCATTTCCTGGTTACTGGCCATCATGCGGTGCGAGTTCACCACGCCCTTGGGCATACCGGTAGAACCCGAGGTAAACAAAATTTTAGCGGTGGTGTCGGGGGTAATGTCGGCCGCTTTAAAATCATCAGCCACAGGCTTAGCCAGCAGGTTGGCGACCGTTTCAGCGTCGCCATCCAGCGGCTGCGCGTCATTGGTAATGACCTTCAAACCGCGCGCTTTCATCACCGCCAAGGCATCGGCAAACGGCGCGCCCTGCTCGGCGTATACCGCCGCGGAATTAGTCAATTCTTGAATGTAGATCACTTTGTCGTAGGTTTTCGACAACAGCGAATAGGCGGGAGACACGGGTACCACGGGCACACCCAAAAGATAACCTGCGAAGGTCATCAATGCATTGGTCACGCTGTTGCCGCTAAGCAGCATCAACGGGCGATCGGCCGACAGCCCAAAGCCTTGCATGCCAGACGCCAACTGGGTCGCGCGCTGCAGGAATTGGCTAAAGGTCAGAGTGTCCCACTGGGTTTTGTCCACTGCATTGCGCTCGGCGATAAAGACATTATCAGGCGTCTGCTCTGCCCACTTGTACAGGTGCTCCAACACACTACTGGGATAGGCCGGCTCTGCCACGTTAGATTCCAAGTAGTAACAGCCATCATCGTTCTTGCGCAGGCTGATATCGGGATCAGCAAACAAGGGGGTAAGGCCGGTAACAGTGGACATGGGTAACTCCTAATAAATATCTATAAAAAAACCGCGCCATCGTATGACGCGATTTGTGTTTTAACGCTTAATTTCTATGCAATATGACTAAGCGAGCTCGCGGTCCTTGAGCATAAATACCGCGATCAAGCTCAAGATCGAGCCACCCGCCATTAATAGCGCCACGGTAGACAAGGTGCCGCCGGCGGCAAACAAGAAACCTGCCACAATAGGGCTCAACGCCGCGCCGCTGCGACCCACACCCAGTGAGAAACCGGTGCCGCTAGCACGCAGTTCGGTGGGGAACTGGGTGGTAAACAAGTTGTAGAATCCCGAGATCGCCGCGATGATCACCAAGCCAGCCACAAACGCGATGAATGACATCTGCGCGATATCGCCTTCCAAGCGGCCAAACACGATGATCATGGCCGACGAAAACACCAACAGAATCATGGTCAACGCGCGCACCGAAACAAAGCGCGACAGAATGCCAAAGAACACCGCACCCAATACACCGCCAACGTTAGCCCACACCAGTACTAGGCCGGCTTGAGCCGCGGGGTAGCCCATGTCGACCACAATTTTAGGGGTCCACTTCATCAAAAAGTAGAAGGTCAACATTTGCCCCACGTAGGCCAATGCCAAACAGATCGTAGCGCGGATTTGATCGGGCTTAAACAGATCCAGGAAACGGCCTTGTTTGGCGCGATCTTCGACAGGATTTTCGATATGGGGCAGTTCAGATACTGGCTGTAATTTAATTTTTACCAAGGTTTTGTTCACTTGCTCCAAGGCATCCTCAGCCTGCTTACTCTGCAAGAATGCGATCGATTCTGGCAACAGGAAATACACCACAGGGATGGCAGCCAGCGTCACCGCTGAGCCAAATACAAACACCGAGTGCCAGCTGTGAACTTGCAGCAACTGGGTAACCACCATGCCGCCCAATACCGCACCCAAAGGGAAGCCCGAAGACATAAGACTAACTGCCAGGCCACGCCGCTTCGCGTTGGAAAATTCAGGGACGACGGCCGTCACAGCAGGCAACAAGCCGCCAATACCAATACCTGTAATGACACGGTAAATACACAGCATAATCAAATCGTCGACGGTAGCCGCCAGCCCCATGCCAACGCCCATCACCGCCAAACAGCCCAAAATGGCTTTGCGGCGGCCGACCCTGTCGGCAATGTTGCCGATAAGTACCGAACCAATCGACATACCGATCAGTTCCATCGCTAAGACAAAGCCCAACGCGGCGCGGTCGATACCCCACTCTTTAGCGATTCCTGGGGCGGCAAAACTGATGGACATGACGTCAAAACCGTCGAGGGCAAACAGTAGTATCCCCAAAACGACGATCACAATTTGTCTTGCGCTCATTGGCGCGTCATTAATTTGAGCTAAGGCTGCATTGGACATAGTTAAATCTCTTAATTGTTTTTATTAACGGCCACTATAACGCTATCGTCCCTTAGCATCACGGCTGTTTTGTATGGTTAGCATGGTAAATTCAATCCATACTTTTGGCTAAGACTTACCCACCCGCACCGGCGCGCGGCTGCTTTCGTTGTGGGCTTCGACAATTTTTTGCAGCATGCGCATGAACTCGGCTTGTTCGGCCTGCGTCAGCGGCGATACTAATTCTTCATTCAGTCTGTCGACGCGGGGTTTCACCGTATCGATCAGCTCGGCGCCATGCGGTGTAATATTAGTCAACTTGGCGCGGCGATTTTCTGGGTCGGGCGAGCGCACCAACAAGCCTCGTGCTTCAAGCTTTTCCAGCACCTTGCCCATGGTTACCTTATCGTAACCAATCGAGCTAGCGATGGTACTTTGGTCGCTGTTTGGAAAACGCTGCATCGCCACCAGCGCGGCGTACTGCACCGCGGTAAGATCAAACGCACCACACTCTCTGGCAAACAGCGCGTTAGAAATTTGCTGGATGCGGCGAATATAGTGCGCCGGGTATTTTTTTAGCTTATCAATTAACATCGCTAACTCGTTATTATTGTTGCTCTACCAACACCCCGGCGAAGAAATCCGCCAGTTCATGGTAGGCATTCAGCGGCAGTATGTTGGCCACGTATTGGTCGGGGCGCACCACGATCATACAGCCCTGTTCGCGGTCGATGCCACGCATATCGAAAATATCACCCAAGCCTTTGTGGTCAACACAGAACACTTTCTCGTAATCCATCAGGCCGAGCTTGCCGAGCTTGGGTTTCAACAGTGTCGGCATATCTTCAAAAGCCAGCTCCTCAAAGGTTTGCTGGAAGATGGCGCGCACGTCGATGATGGCATCGATATCTTCACCTGCACGGGTGTATTTCACCACCGGCGAGGCTGGGTTGTGCTCTAGCCACTCCGCCAGCTGGTGGATGGCCGAATCGGGATTAGAGCTGTCATTTTTGCCCGCAAAGGCGTAGATCCGCCACTTGCCGTCGGCTTCCGCGGCGTGGCCCAACTGCATTTGCTTGGCATCGGTTAAACGCACCACAGGCGCCGAGTGGAAACGGCGGCCGAGGCCTTCACCGCTAGCCAGGTGTTGATACTTGCCTTCACCGGTCAAGATCGAAGGGTCATAAACCACCGCGTTGCCGCCGGTGAATTCTAAGTTTTCTTTGAACTGGCGAATCATGCGCGGCTCGTCGCCGTCGTCGATTTCCGACTTGCCGGGCGGTGCCGACATAATGCGCGCCCATTTGTGGTCGGTTTCGACCAGGCGTTTGGCTTCTACCAAGCGCTCGGCACTGTAGGTGTGCAGCAAGCTGGCATCGGCGCGACCAGTCAACACATGGGCAAGTTTCCAACCCAAGTTAAAGGTATCTTGCATCGACACGTTCATGCCTTGCCCCGCTTTAGGGCTGTGAGTGTGGCAGGCGTCGCCGGCGACAAATACGCGCGGAATTCGACTGTCGCGTTGGTCGTCGGGCACGTCGTCGAACTTATCAGAGATGCGATGACCAATCTCATAGATCGACCACCATACCACCTCTTTCACATCGATCGAGTATGGCTTGATGATGCGATTAGCGGCGGCGATCAAATCGTCGGCGCTGAAACTGTTGCGGTCGAGGCGCTGACCGTCCTGCAACTTGTCCATTTCTACATACATGCGGAACAGGTAACCGCCTTCGCGAGGCAGCAGCAACACGTTGCCTTGAGTGGCCGAGCCGATCAGGCACTTCTGGCGGATATCTGGGAAGTCGGTGTTGGCGAGGATGTCCATCACCCCCCACGCTTGGTTGGCAGCATCACCCTCCAGCACACCGCCGATGGCTTTGCGCACATTAGAGCGCGCACCGTCGCAGCCCACCACGTAGTTGGCGCGCACGGTATAGGTTTGGCCCCAATTCACGCCGGTATCTTCCAGCGTCACAGTGACCGGGTGGTCGTCGGTGGTTGGATCGATCTGAACGTCCTTCACCGACAGGCTGTAATCCGGCACCAGGCGCGAGGGTGAGTTTTTCATCACATCCAAAAACAGTTGGTGCAAGCGCGCTTGGTTAATCAAGATGTGGGGCATTTCCGAACTGTCGTCGGCCACGTCTTGTACGCGCCCTACCCGCTTAATGGCGGCGGGGTTTTCAGGGTCGGGCATCCAGAAACTGGTTTGGTTCACCCAGTAGGTTTCGCGCTTCACCTTGTCGGCAAAACCAAAGGCCTGGAACATTTCCATGGTGCGGGTGTTGATACCGTCGGCCTTGCCCTTTTGGATATTGTAGGGACTGGCCTCGACGATCAAGGTGCTGATGTCGGGGAACTGTGACAACTGCGCCGCCAAGCACAGACCCGCGGGGCCGGTGCCCGCGATCAGTACATCGACTTTTTCTGGCAACTGGCGGTACTGCGAATTAATGTCGCGGCGACAGGGTGCGGCGTCCTTGATGTCCGGGTCACCGGGGCGAAAACCGTCTCTGTAGTATCTCACTGCTGTTTCCTAATTGGGTTGTTATGGGTTATGTCTATTTTTTATACACCAGAGCTTACCTAATATTAAGCATACTTACAATAACTTCAGGCCCACATTTTTCGAACAAAAAAAAGCCGAGCATAGCTCGGCTTGATCAGAACGGGGAGACTTACTCGACGGTGGGGTAAGGCAAACCTACGTATTGTTTGGCCACCACGGTCTTGCCTTCTTCGGTGCCAAAGTAGTAATCGCGTTCCGAGGCCATAAAGCGGTCCTGCATCTCAGCACTCATGGCAGTGGTCTGCTCGTCGCCGTAATCGTGCAGCATGTTCGACAGCCACCAAGAGAAACGCTCACCCGCCCAAACGCGCTGGAGGGCTTTTTCCGAGTACTGGCTCAACAGGTCGGCACGACCTTCTTTATAGTACTTGGT
Organism: uncultured Pseudomonadales bacterium; assembly: GCA_964598145.1. GTDB lineage: Bacteria > Pseudomonadota > Gammaproteobacteria > Pseudomonadales > JAHEIH01 > JAHEIH01. The sequence goes on along the minus strand of CAZRAM010000005.1, from coordinate 93,523 downwards.
CAAAATCGTATACAGCGTTTGAACATCAGACGCCGCCAGGTTCAGACCTTTTGCGCCGGTGGGGGGCACAATGTGAGCGGCGTCGCCCAGCAGGTAGAGCTTGCCGTATTGCATGGGCTCGCACACGAACGAACGCAGCGGCGCAATGCTCTTTTCAATGCTCGGGCCAGTGATCATGGTCTCAGCAACGTCGGCGGGCAGGCGTTTTTTAAGCTCTTCCCAGAAGGCGTCGTCCGACCAGTTTTCTACCTTGTCGTCGGCGGGAACTTGAATGTAGTAGCGCGAACGGGTCTTAGAACGCATGCTGGCCAGCGCAAAGCCGCGCTCGCTCTTGGCGTAGATCAGCTCGTCGTTGCAAGGAGGTGTATCGCTCAATACGCCCAACCAACCAAAGGGATACACGCGCTCCAATTCGGTGCGCTTTTCTTCCGGAATGGTTTTGCGCGACACGCCGTGGAAGCCGTCGCAGCCCGCCACGAAATCGCAATCCAAGCGGTATTGCTCGCCATTGTTGCTAAAGGTCACGTAGGGGGCATCAGATTCAATGTCGTGAATTTGGGCTTCGCTCGACTCGTAGTAGGTCGTCAAACCCGCCGCCGCGCGTGCTTCCATCAGGTCGCGGGTAATTTCGGTTTGGCCGTAGCACATCACCTGGTCACCACCGGTCAAATTTTCCAGATCGATATGAACACGCTTACCATCGATGGCAATTTCAACCCCTTGGTGGTAATCGCCCTCGGCGAACATGCGATCAGACACACCCGCTTCTTGCACCAACTTAACCAAGCCTTGCTCCAAGATACCTGCCCGAATGCGGCCCAACACGTAGTCACCCGAGACGCGCTCAACGATGATATTTTCGATACCTTGCTTGGCCAACAACTGACCCAACAACAGGCCCGCGGGGCCGGCGCCAATGATGGCCACTTGCGTTTTAATGGTGTTCATACTGTCTCCTTTTTAGTGCTCACCAGTGTAGAGAACAGCCACCAATATGCGATGGACAAGTCTTGCTAATTCTTGTACTTTTCTTTCATGAAAAACGACATTCCGCTGTATGGCCTTTACGGCGAAGAACTACAACGTTCCGAGCCTGGCCCCATCCATATAGAACGTATCATCGACCGTTCGAAGGAGCACGGCTGGCATATCAAACCCCACCGCCACACCAATTTATTGCAGATTTTGCACATCGACAAAGGCCTCAAACAGGCCAGCTTTGACGATCAGCGCTTCGACAAAGACACCAGCAGCAGCTTCATCATTCCGCCGGGCGTGGTGCACGAATTTCACTTTTCACCCAACTCGCAGGGCTATGTGCTGTCGGTGTCGCTCGAAGAATTGGCCACCCTCACCCGCCACGACACCCAGCATTTACGGCACGCTCAATTCAGTCACTGTCGCTGGGGCCGCAACGCCAGTGTGAAACCGCGCTTTGACTTCATCCTGAGTGAACTGGCGCGCCACGGCGCAGGCGAACCGAGCAGTATCGACGCTCAGTATTTAATGGTATCGCTGCTGCTCGAGTGCATCGCCCAGCAAGCACGCCTGCAAGTGGTCGACAGCAACAGCGAGCAGAGCTTGTCGCAGCGGTTTAGCGCACTGGTGGATCAACACTTTGTCGAACACCTTAGCGTCGCCGACTACGCCGAACGGTTAAGCGTGTCCTACCCTACTCTCAGCCGCGCCTGCTTGGCCGAGCTGGGGACTGCTCCCAAGGCCGCGATTAGCCATCGCCTGCTGCAAGAAGCCAAGCGCAAACTGCTCTATACCACCATGACCATCGACCAGATCTCGCATTCCCTCGAGTTTAAGGATCCAGGGTACTTCAACCGCTTTTTCAAAAAGCACAGCGGGCAAACGCCCAAGGCGTATCGACAGCGCTCGCCGCGCTAGCTTAATTTTGTGCTGGAACAGCAAGCGAAAACTTTCGCTTGTTCTACGAACAAGCTCCCACAATTAATGCTCGCATTCATCCTTGTGGGAGCTTGCTGGAACAGCAAGCGAATGCGTAACATCAGTTCCCTTGATCTTCGATCAAGGTCCCACAATTGATGCTCGAATTCATCCTTGTGGGAGCTTGCTGGAACAGCAAGCGAATGCAAGCTCAAAAATAGATGGCATCCCAGTGCGGATACTCCCGCACACTGCCCGCGATACCCGCCCGCACAGGATTCATCACGATATAGCGTGCCACATCTTTGACGTCTTCTTCGCGCCGCAATGCACGATCGTAAAACCCCTTCTGCCAGATCTTGTGCTCGGTTGTTCCGCGCAGCATCGCGCTAGTAGAAATCTTCACGCCCTGCACAATCCGGCTAATGTCACGCGGCTCCTTTTTTAGCTGAATCAGCCAATGGAAATGGTCAGGCATGATCACGAAGCACAGCGTATCGCAGTGCTCGGACTGCTTTTGCATGGCGTGAATCAGAGCCCTAGCCGCGGCGAAATTTTTAAAGATGTGGCGGCGGTGTAGTGTGCTGGCACGCAGATGGTAGATCTGAAATGGCATTGTGCGGCGGCCGGCGCGAAGGGCGCTGGAATGAAATAGCTGATGATCCATGGCTGACTCCTTTTGGAGACAGCGTGGCAGGCTTGAGGAATTAATGTCACTGGCCTAATGGGGAGTTTATATCAGTTCCCTTGATCTTCGATCAAGGTCCCACAGGAAGGCGATCAAGGTCCCACAGGATGGCGATCAATGTTTCACAGTAATGACATGTACATCGAGCCAGTTTCAAGCTGAGCACTTGTGCCCTAACTTATTAGTGAACCCAATCATAATTTGACAGCGTAACCTAAGGGGTTACAATATGATCATTAGTTTCAAGCACAAAGGGCTCGAAAAGTTCTATCGGACAGGTAATACCGCTGGAATCCAGGCTAAACACGCCAAACGACTTAAACTTATTCTATCTAACTTGGATCAAGCAGAATGCATTTCGGACATGGATCTACCGGGCCTTAAACTGCATCATTTAATTGGTCAACGCAAAGGGCTCTGGTCTGTTACGGTAAGCGGTAATTGGCGAATAACATTTCGATTTATTGGGCGCGACGCAGAGCTTATCAATTATGAGGACTATCACTAATGAGTATGCATGAGCCTTCGCACCCAGGGTTAATTCTTAAATCGCTAGTGCTTGACCCCTTGTCGCTATCTGTAACAGATGTCGCAGAACATTTGTCCGTGAGCCGCAAAACGCTATCAAAAATTCTGAACGGCCGCGGGGCGATAACGCCAGAAATGGCAATGCGTCTTGAATTAGTTTTTAAAAGACCTTCAGCCGATCACTGGCTTAGGCTTCAAAGTGCCTATGACCTATGGTTACTTAGACACAGCCACACGCTGTTGGCAGTAACGCCATATAAAAATCTTTCAATTGATATTTAATTAGGAAAGGGTTCGCTTGTTCTACGAACAAGCTCCCACAGGAAGGCGATCAAGGCGCTACAGAGGCTAAAAACGCGCTTGCCACGGGTGATAGCGGCCGCGATTGGCGATACACCAAATACCAGCGACTAGAAATATCCAACCCCACCACGTTGATCTGTGCCACACCCTCGCTGCCACCATGGCTGAGCACGTGTTCGCTGACAATCCCCAGCCCCAAGCCAGACATCACGGTGTGTTTAATCGCCTCGTTGCTCTCGATGGTCATGCGCACATTCAATTCGATCCCGCGCTCGGCACAAAACTGTTCGATCGATAGCCGCGTGCCCGAGCCGGCCTCACGCATCAACAGCGGCTCTTTGCAAAACTCTTCCAAACTCACCTGCTGTCGCTTGGCAAAGGGGTGGTCCAACGGCGCAATCGCCACCAAGCGATTGTTGAGCATAGGCACTGTCGCCAACTCTTTGTCTTTGGGAGGGTGGCTGAACACATAAAAGTCGTCTTTATCGGCTGCAGTTCTATCGATGATCTCCTGTCGGTTGCCCAGGTTGAACTGAAACTCGATACTGGGGTGGGTCTCGCTAAACTCGCCCACCATGTAGGGAATAAAATACTTGGCCGTGGTCACCAACCCCAACGACAGCGTGCCTTCCTCTATCCCCTTCAGCAGGGTGACGCGCCGCCCCAGATCGTAGTAGTCGGTCAGCAACCGGCGCGCGTGCTCCACCACCATCTTGCCGCCTTCGGTAAACTTAATCTGACGCCCCTGCTGGTACGTCAGGTCAATCCCCAAGGTCTCCTGCAGCTTATTGAGCTGCATGGTCACGCTGGGCTGGGTCAAAAACAACGTCTCCGCGGCACGGGTCACGCTGCCCTGGTCGAACACGGCCACCAAAATTTCAAACTGACGCAAAGTACCTAGATGCTTATTCATAAGTATTTATCTATGCAAATAATAGCAATTATTGATTTTTATTTATGTTTTGCAAGGGGTAAATTGGCCACAACGAAATCGGAGGTCACTATGAACACTCGCCAAATGCTTTTTTCACTGTTTGTTGGCTTTGCATTAATGCTGATCGGTTCACAACTGAGCGCTATGGTTCCCGCGGTAAGTACTATGCTGTGGGTAGGTGCTGCACTGGTCGCTGCCACCACCCTGAATGTTAGCTGGCAGTACTTCTCGCCAGCCCTAGCGCGAGCAAAATAACCCATGCAACTAGACATCGTCGTCGGATTTTTCATCTTCGGCGTGATCGCTGAGCTTCTGCGCAGCGATATGCGCCTCCCAGAAACCCTCTACAAAAGCTGCACCATCTTCTTACTGCTCGCCATCGGCCTCAAAGGTGGCCACGCCCTCGCAGAGAGCGACTGGCGTGAAGTCATCGGCAAATCCGCCATGGTGATCGCCTTCGGCGCCATGCTCCCCCTACTCGCCTTCCCCATTTTGCGCTATATCGGCGGCCTGCCCCGCATAGATGCTGCTTCTACCGCCGCCCACTACGGTTCGGTGAGTGTCGCTACCTATGCCGTGGCGGTCGCCTTAGCCGAATCTATTAACCTCGAATACGAGCCCTACTTGCCGCTGTTTGTGGCATTGCTAGAAGTGCCAGCAATTTTCACCGGCATTCTGCTCGCCAAGCCCAATTTCTGGGGCGATGAGAACCGCGGCGAAGTGCTGCACGAGATCTTTTTGAACCAAGGTGTGGTGCTATTAATCGGCGGAATTATCCTCGGCGCATGGGCCGGTGATCGAATTGATCGCGTAATGCCGTTTTTCGGCGGGCTTTTTCACGGTATACTTGCTCTTTTCCTGCTGGAAATGGGTAGACAAGCCGCGACGCGCCTAGAAGCTATTAAGCGCTACGGCCTGTTTTTAACGTCATTTGGTGTGTTTATGCCGCTAGTAGGAGCCAGCCTCGCTTGGGCATTAGCACAGTTTATGAACCTCAGTGCTGGGGGAACATTCCTATTGATGGTACTTGGCAGTAGCGCCTCGTACATCGCCGTTCCCGCCGCCATGAAAAGTGCACTCCCCAAGGCAGACGCTGGATTAAGTATTACCGCCTCATTGGCGATAACTTTTCCGTTTAACGTATTGGTAGCCATCCCAGTCTACCTCGCCCTGGCAATGGGAGACATTCTATGACATCGCTTAACTTCGCCCCCGTGACAATCATCATGGGTTCGCGCTCTGACTGGCCCACTATGCAAGAGGCCACTAACCCCCTGCGCGAACTGGGCGTTGAATTTGCGACTAACGTGGTTTCCGCACACCGTACCCCCGACCGTTTGGCCCACTTCGCCAAAACCGCCAAAGAGCAAGGCGTGCAAGTGGTGATCGCCGGTGCTGGCGGCGCGGCGCACCTGCCCGGCATGGCTGCGGCGATGACCCCCTTGCCCGTGCTTGGCGTACCTGTGAAAAGTAAGTTTAACGACGGCCTCGACAGTCTGATGTCGATCGTACAAATGCCCCGCGGCATTGCCGTTGGCACACTCGCGGTAGGCGGAGCCGGTGCTTACAATGCTGGCCTGATGGCGGCGCAAATCCTTTCATTGAACGACCCCGCCCTGGCCGAGCGCCTCGACGCATGGCGTCAAAAGCAAACCGACGGTGTACCGGTCGAGGTTGAATAATGCACATTGCTGTCTACGGCTGCGGCCAACTCGCACAAATGATGATCCAGGCCGCGCAACCGCTCGGCCACACCGCTAGCTTTATCCGCGAAGACGGCGAAGACACCGTCTGCGTCCAAGACCTGGGCAACATCGTGTTGCGCAGCGAACTGGGCAGCGACGATGCCCTGAAGACCTTTTTGGCCGACGTCGACGTGATGACCGTAGAGAAAGAACAGGTCAACCTAGAATTCCTGCGCCGCTGCGCCCAATTCGTGACCGTGCACCCCAACCCCAACGCGGTTGAGATCTGCGGCGACCGCTGGAAAGAAAAGAGCACCCTGCGCTCGCTAGATATCCCCGTCACCGACTTCTTCGACTACGCCAACCCACCGGCCGAACCGACCAACAGCCCCTTGGGATACATCGCCAAGAGCTGCCGCGACGGCTACGACGGCAAACACCAGCACCGCGTAAAAACCTGGGACGAACTGGCGCAACTACCGCTGCAAGACGTGGCTGTGGGCGACTGGATCGTCGAGGCCATGGTGCCGTTTGACTTCGAATTTTCCGTGGTGGGTTGCCGCGACCAAGCCGGCAACATCGCCATGTATTCCGCCATCGAAAACGAACACGTGAACGGCATTCTGCGCCGCTCAGTGACCCCCTCTAGCCGCATCCCTGTAGGTTTGCGCCTAGAAGCTGAAACCTACCTTAGTCGCCTACTCGACCACTGGGGCTACGTGGGTGTGTTAACCATGGAATGCTTCGCCGTGAACGGCAGCATGATGGTCAACGAACTGGCACCGCGCGTGCACAACAGCGGCCACTGGAGCATGTTCAACACCGCCGCGTCACAGTTTGAAAACCACATCCGCTGTGTCACCGGTATGCCCCTGACCGACCCCACCTACCAAGGCGTGCGCGGCATGCTCAACCTGGTGGGCAGCGATGATATTCCCGCCATGGCTTACGACAACCCCGATATCAGCGTTGTGCTGTACGGCAAAAGCGTGCGCCCCGGCCGCAAAGTGGGCCATATCAACGTGCAGAATGACGACCCAGCAGTGGTAAACCAGCTGCTGGATCAGCTAGAAGCGGCGGTTTATCCCTAAGCTCTCTGTGTGGGAGCTTGTTGGAACAACAAGCGAATGAAATTGTTCGCTAGTTCTGTGAACTAGCTCCCACAGTTGCGGATGAAATAGCTTTTCCTGCTAACCAGCCTATACATAGAACAATACGTTCTAGAACCCCCATCAAAATCCACTAGCCTTAAGACAAGATGGACCAGAACCGCCATCTACCCGACGGTTCTATTATCGAGGGACGCCTCGTGGATAAATATACCTTCGCCAGCCTGTATGCCCCGGCGGAAATCCATGTGGAATGGAAGGACGTTGAGCAACAGGTAGCCAAAAGCTTTGGGGAAAGTAAAGCACATGGGCGATTACCGGCGGATTGCACGGCAATTACGACGCTGTAACGCTAGCTGAGATCCTGCAAGGCCTCTCCAAGCGCCTTTCCAAAGGCGTGCATGACGGAATAATGATGATCGGGATGAACCCATTGCACAACTAAGCGATGAGTATTGTCGTAGATGTATTCAAACATCGCGGCAGGTTTTTCAATGGCCACAGATTCGATCAAATCGTGCAGGCCAAGATCTGTTAATGCCTCGAGCACGGTGTGATCTTCCGCTTGGTGCTCTGCCAGTTGTTGGGTAACACCGATCAAGCCCGCTAAAATTTGCCGCTGCCGAATGGTAAATAACGAACTGTCGGTGGCGCCGCCCAGCTGCATTCCTTTTACGTTAGTAGTGTTCATTCCTTGATTTGCTCATCTTGGCAACATTCGAGTGCGCAAACGAATATTAGACATCACTAAACATCTTAACAACTTAATATTTTACATTTTTGCAGCATTTTTTCCGACATAAACAACCAGCTCATTCTAAAAAACAGAAAGATAAACTCTAAATTATAAGCCCCCCCCTGTTTATAACCGCTTGAAATTAAAAACCGAAACACACCAAGAAATTCAGCCTTAGTTATAAACACCTCATTTTTTAGCCAAAACCGTTCTTGCTCTGTACGTATTTGTTACACCACACACTTTCCGCAAACCTAAACTATAGGCAGCGAAGGTGTAAGCCTGCGCTCCACGCCGACGGATATGGCGCGGACAATAACCACGGAGGATGGTATGCAAGACCTATCTCTCATAAGTCTCATCTTGGTAAGCACCCTTTGCACCGTGTGCATCTTTATGGGTCGCCAATGGCTTATGCGCCACGACAAATATGTACAGTTTATTTCCGACGCCACGGTATCCATGGGCGCGCGCAGCCTAGAAGCCGAACTCACCCACCTCAGCCGCGAACGCGAAGCGCTGGAACATCGCCACGAACAAGGCAAGCACCGCCATAAACAGCTACAGAGCTATTTGAAGGACACGCAAAAGTCCATCGCCCAGTTTAAGGTCGGGCTAGAGCCCGCCACCTTCTGCGCACACGACGACGAAGACCTGAAATGCGTTATTAACGAAGTCCGCAAGCAACAATTCCATTTAATCAGCAGCGGCCGCGCAGTGGTTGAACAGGCACTGCAGCCTGAAGCGCAAGACCTCAATGCCCAGCTATTGTTGCGCAGCTACAACGCCGAGTGTGAATCCCTATTTCGCCGCTTAAGTGTCGATAACCTGCCACTGATGCAGAGCAAACTGCTACAAGCACAAACCCAGTGCAACGAACTGGCCGCGCCGTTTGGCCTAGCCATCAGCGATGCCTACGTGCACTTAAAGCAACAAGAAATGGATCTGTGGCACGCGGCCTTGGTAGAGCGCGAGCAAGGCTTACCTAGCCCCACCGACAGCCAGGACGCCGGTTTCATCTTCGTCATTTCAAACCTCGGCAGCTTTGGCAAAGACACCCTCGCGCTCGGCTATACCCTCGACCACCACCCCGAAAACCTGATCAAAACCCTTGGCAAGGAAGCGGTGCCCTACCACTACAACATCCACATGCTCGCCCTCGTCGACCACGCCGCCAATGTGTTCAAAGCCCTTGCCGAAACACTGGCCAGCCATGCTATTAGCCGCACCGACCAAAACCCCTGTTTTTATCGCATGTCGCTGCAGCGCATGAAACAGGTGTTGGAAGCCAATGACATACGCTCAAAGTGGTATTTCGAGGTGGAACCGCGCGACTTTGTAGAAAGCCAACTGCAACGCCAGGCCGGCCAGGTGATTTCCACCCAGCGGCAGGCGTCTAGCATTTTGCCACACGAGATTTAGGATACCGACATGTCGATCATTTTATACAGCGCCCTCATGGGGCTCAGTGCCGGTTACGCCGTCTACGGCTACTGGCGCAAAGGAAAGGTAGAACCCCAGTATTTCGAGACCCGCCGCCGCTATTTCCCGGTAGAAAAAGAGCGCAACCTAATAGAAAAGCGCCGCGCAAGCTACGAAGAACTGCAAAAGCGCTACAAAGAAGAGCACCAACAACTGCGCCAACGCTGCTTCGACGCCGAGGCCGAAGCCGCGCTAGCCGAAGTGACCTGGTACAATGTGCACCGCCGTAGCCAACGCCTGCGCCACTGCTGCAAAGATATCGACGCCCAAGGCAGTAGTCTGGGCATTGCCATCAACCCCGACCCCGAACGGCACATCAAGTATTTGGGCGGCCAAGCCCTACCCGCCTACTTTGAGGTGCACGGCGTATTTTTCAGCAACAACGCGCAAGATTTATTGGCCGCCCTTCATCAACGCATCGGCTACAAACAGGTGAACCTAACCGATAGCCAACGCGGCTTTTATCAACTGCCACCCGAAGAAGCCCTGCGGCAGATCAACGAGATCCAACGCGAGCACCGCTCGATCAGCGTGAATGCTGTGTAGAGCGCTCGCCCCCTGTGTGCAAATATGTTTAAACGTTCCCTTGTTCTGCGAACAAGGTCCCACAATCCCAGCTAGTTCGTAGAACTAGCGAACAACCCAAAACCCTGCACTTCCCAATACACGGTTTAAATTCCCCCAAACCCAAAATAAAGGTTTATAAGTACTGCACGTGAGGCATATAGCAGACGCTATGAGCACGGACGCTCACCTCACGCACGAATATAGAACCGTGAATCATCACAAGGAAAACAGCGTGCAGTTATTCGACAAACTCGTCGGCGACAAATCCGCCAACTTCTTTACCGTGGTCGGCACCATCGTGTCGATGATCGGCATGTCGTTCCCCATCTATGTCTTCAACGACGACGATGCCAACTACACCACTACCGGGGTCAGCAAGCTGCAAGAAGCGGCGGCCAAGATCATCGCCCCTAGCGGGTTTGTGGTGCAGCCTTCGCAGTTGGGGTTTGTGCCATCGGGTACCGACTTTGCCACCACCAAAGAAAAGCCGCTGCTGGTTACCGATGAAAAGATTCCGTTCATGATCATGAGTGCAAGTGCAAGCAAACACGCTTACATCTTACTTAACGGAGCTCAGAAATACGTAACACTTGGAAAAAAACAAAAGCTCAACAACCAATGCTCGGTCTGGCTCTACGCCATCCAGGACGACAACTACTCGTTCAAAATGATGTGTTCATAAGCCAAAAGGCAACCGCCCCGTGGTACAGGTTTTTAAACCTAAACGTTATTTCATGAAGGCCGTAAATCTACAGAAACGCACATTGAGATATAAAGGAAATAGTTGACCACTACAAAGATCACTCGCTTAGTGGCGTGCCGGTTGTTGCAGGGTAGCAACCTTCGCGCGTGTAAATAACCCCTGTGGGAGCTAGTTCGAAGAACTAGCGAACTTTTTAAATGCATTCGCTTGTTGTTCCAACAAGCTCCCACGAACCGTTCCTAAAAGCTTGGTTTGGGGCCAAACAACTGATCTAAAGACACCGGGCTTGCGCGTCGATGCAGGTGGGTTTGGCGAATAGCAAAGCGGTGCTGGCTCATTTCGGCCAGTCGCGCGCTAGAAATAATGACGCGTTTTAAACGCTGGTCTTTTTCGGTAATGGTGGCAATTTCAACGCCGTAGTAATCGCTATTGAGTAGCAATTGAAAGATGGCTCTACCGAGCTGGCACACTGGATTATCGGGGTCGGTGTAATCGAGCAAGGCGTCGCAATTGATGGCATTACCAGCCATGATCGAGTCATAGAGATGTGAAGCGACGTAACGCGTGATAGCGCTCGGCTTATCCGTAAAATGCTTGGCTCTGTCGACGCAGTTATTGATGAAATCTAAGGTTTCCGATGAACGCATAAACCACCATCCTCTTTGATGCCTAACTTGATCTTAGACATCGAGAGAATGGTGGCAGGGCAAAAACCCTGCACGCATAGGGGCGGGGTTTAAGGCATTCGCTTGTTGTTCCAACAAGCTCCCACGTGGGAGCTTGTTCGCAGAACTAGCGAATGGTTTTAAAAATGAGCACTTGAAAAGCGTTACTAAGCCGCTTCAGCCTGCCCTGCACTTTCTGGCACAGGGGTCTTCAGCAAATATTCAAAGGCCGACAGTGAGGCTTTTGCACCTTCACCCATGGCGATCACGATCTGCTTGAAGGGCACGGTGGTCACGTCGCCGCAGGCATAAATACCCTCCGCCGATGTGTGGCACTTCTCGTCGATCACAATTTCGCCATGCTTGGTGGTTTCGACCGCCTCTTTCACGAACTGGCTGTTGGGCACCAGGCCGATCTGCACGAATACACCCGCCAATTCAACGCGCTTGGCTTCACCGCTGGCGCGATCGATGTAGTTCAGGCCATCTACCTTGCCGTTGGCCGCCGTCACTTCGGTAGTCTGGGCGTTGGTAATAATGGTGATGTTGTCGCGTTTCTTAGCCTGATCCACCAGCACTTGGTCGGCACGCAGGGTGTCGGCGAACTCGAGCACGGTGACAGACTTCACGATACCCGCCAAATCCAACGCGGCTTCGATGCCTGAGTTACCGCCGCCGATCACCGCCACGTCTTTACCTTTGAAGAAGGGGCCGTCGCAGTGCGGGCAGTAGGCCACGCCGTTGCCGATGTTTTCTTTCTCGCCGGGCACGCCCAACTCTCTCCAGCGGGCGCCGGTGGCCAAAATCACACTGCGGCTTTCGATCACTTCACCCGAACTGAGGGTAATGCGCTTCAGCTCGCCCTGTTCGATGCTGTCCACCTTGAGGTGTTCGCGCAGGGTGATGTCGTAGGCTTCCATGTGCTCGCGCAGGTTACCCGACAATTTGGGGCCCGTGGTTTCTTTCACCGAGATCAGGTTCTCGATACCCATGGTGTCTTTTACCTGGCCACCGAAGCGGTCGGCCACGATGGTCACTTTCAGGCCTTTACGGGCGCTGTAGATCGCCGCGGCCACACCGGAGGGGCCGCCGCCGATGACGGTGACGTCTTGCATCGGCAAGCTTTCTTTAGGGGCGGCCTTCACGGGGGCTACCGCCATAATTTTTTCTACCAACACCGCGGTATCGACCTTGCCGTTGGCAAACAGTTCTCCGTTCAGGTAAACCGCGGGCACGCCTTGTAAGTCGCGCTTTTGTACTTCGTCTTGGAACAGGCCGCCGTCGATCATTTCTGAGCTGATACGGGGGTTCAACAAGGCGAATTGGTTGAGCGCCTGCACCACGTCGGGGCAGTTGTGGCAGCTGAGACTGACAAACACTTCAAAGTGCATATCCTGCTCCACACCTTTAACTAGCTCGGCGACGCTGGTGTCAATTTTCATGTCTCGTCCACCGGCGTGCAGCATGGCTAACACCAGTGAGTTAAATTCGTGGCCGCCGGGGATTCCCGAGAAGATCACACCGGTGGGTTGGCCGTCGGCCAACAGGGTGAAACTAATGGGGCTGCGCAATGTGTCGGCCATATCGCGCTCTTCAAATGTCAGTTTGTCTGACACGCTGCAAATCTTTTCTAGAAAATCGACCAACTCTGCGCGCTTGCTGTGGCTGCCTGTTTGCAGCACGAAGCTGACCGATTGCGTCATGCTTTCGGCATAACTGGTTAAGGCTTTCAAAATATCGTTGTTCAACATGCTAACGCTCCTATTGCTGTGTCGAAGTGTTGGGGTGCCGAAGCACCCCGAGGGAAGTGGTTGGGCTTAAATTTTGCCAACCAGGTCCAATGAAGGTGCCAGGGTTGCTTCACCTTCTTTCCATTTAGCGGGGCAAACTTCACCGGGGTTGGCGGCTACGTATTGCGCTGCTTTGACTTTGCGAACCAGTTCGCCTGCGTCACGGCCGATGCCTTCAGCGGTGATTTCCATCGCTTGGATCACGCCTTCTGGGTCTACCAGGAAGGTACCGCGGTCAGCCAGACCTTGGTCTTCGCGCATCACTTCGAAGTTGCGAGTGATGGCGCCAGTGGGGTCGCCGATCATGGTGTACTTGATCTTGCCGATGGTCTCAGACGTTTCGTGCCATGCTTTGTGGGTGAAGTGGGTGTCAGTTGATACTGAGTACACTTCTACGCCGCGGCTTTGCAGTTCTTCGTAGTAGTCAGCCAGGTCGCCCAGCTCGGTGGGGCATACGAAAGTGAAGTCAGCGGGGTAGAAGAAGAAAATGGCCCACTTACCTTTCACATCGGCTTCGGTTACTTCGATGAACTCGCCATCGCGGAAGGCTTGTGCTTTAAAAGGTTTGATTGCGGTATTGATAAGTGCCATTGGAAAGTCTCCTTAGTTAAATGACAGTAAGTAAAAAGTCGTTAGTGACTTGATGAGTTGTATATTAATGACCTTGCACCGATTGATAAATTTTGTATTATCTAACTTAATATTCGGGAAAACCTATCAAAGAGGTCTTGCATGATTTCGTTAAAACAGATCAAGTACGCGCTCGCGGTTGGCCGCACCCTGCATTTCCGCCGTGCGGCAGAGGAGTGCAACATCTCGCAATCGGCGCTGAGTACGGCGCTGCAAGACATGGAGCACCAACTCGGCTTTGCGGTATTTGAGCGCGACAACAAAAAAGTATTGGTAACACCTTTAGGCCAGGAAGTGCTCGACAAGGCCAGCAGTATTCAAGTGCAGATCGAAGACATCATGCGACTGGGCCAAACCCACGGCAAGGTATTGAGTGGCCCGCTCAGCATGGGCATGATTCCCACCATTGCCCCCTATTTGTTGCCGCGATTGTTACCAGGCATCAGCGCCGACTATCCCGATTTGCAGTTGAGCGTGGCAGAAGAGCAATCGCACGTGCTGGTCGACAAGGTGCGCCGCGGCGAATTGGACTGCGCCGTGCTCGCCCTGCCCTACGACTGTGAAGGCCTATTGACCTTTAGTTTCTGGAAGGAAAACTTTTACTGGGTAAGCCACAGCGACCGCGCCCCTGCTAGCCCGGTGATGCACGCCGAGGAACTGGTCGACCACCAATTAATGCTGTTGAGCGAAGGCCACTGCTTAAAAGACCACGCCCTGGCGGCCTGTAAATTGGATAGCCACGCCACCCACTCGCTCAGCGCCACTAGCCTCACCACATTGATTCAATTGGTGGTGGGTAAGATGGGCAGCACGCTGGTGCCAGAGATCGCGGTAGACCAATTGGTCGACATACATCCAGAGCTGATAAAACTGCCGTTGGATGAGCCTGGCCCGCACCGTGAACTGGCCTTTATCATCCGCCCTAACTACCCCAACATCAAAAATATCGAGGCGCTGATGGCGCTGTCGTCGCGGGATTTACGGCAGCAATTAGGGGGCTCAAAATAGCCCCTTAAAAAATGCAAAAATTTTGCATTGTGGACAATTGACATGGTTATTTTTTGATCCATACTTTGCGCAATTTCCCCCTCCTTAGGAACGCTCCGTGAGCAAGACCCTGATTGTTGTTGATAACGACGAAATCGCCTATGGCCAACCCCAGGCCACAATTAGTTTTGAGCAGTATTTACGCGACTACCCCAAGCTAAATGAGGGCACTACCCGCATCATAAATTTGTGCGATACCGAGCACTATTTAAGCCGCGGTTATTACTGTTCGCTATTGGCTGAAGCGCGCGAGCACCGCGTACTGCCCAGCGTGCGCACCATCAACGCGCTGCGCGGTAGCGACGGCGACGTGGAATTTCGTCTGTCGCGTATGGAAGCCAACCTTCCCGCCGGCAGTGACATCGCCGACGGCGAGTACCCGGTGTACTTTGGCGCCTGCGCCCTTGAACCCTTGCAAAAACTCGCCAAGCGGATGTTTCAGCAGTATTCCAGCCCGGCATTGATGATGACCATCAAGAGCCACAGCGGAAAGTACCACGTGCGCCTGCGCGCCTTGTCACCGTCTGATTTGCTCGACGAAGAAAAAGCCCGCTTTGATGAGGCGCTGGACAACTTCACCCGCGTGGTGTGGAAAACCAACAGTACCAAGAAGGCACGGTGGAACATGGCGATTCTGGTCAATCCGGAAGAAACCCTGCCGCCGTCCGATAAAGAGGCCATCAGCCGCTTTGTGCGCGCCGCTCGCAAGCTGGGTATTGCAGCGGAAACCATTGCCGCCGAAGACCTGCAGAGCATTGCCAACTACGACGCGCTGTTCATTCGTGAAACTACCGCTATCGACCACCACACCTATCGCTTGGCGGCCAAGGCCGAGCGCGAGGGGTTGGTGGTGATGGATGATGCCTCGTCAATCCTACGTTGCTGCAACAAGGTCTACCTGCAAGACGCTTTTAGCTACCACAAGGTGCCCTGCTTAAAGACCGAGGTAATCAGCGATGCGAGCGATGCCACCCTCGACCACCTGGAGGGCGTATTTGGCTATCCTCTGGTGTTGAAAATGCCCGAAGGCTCATTTTCGCGCGGTGTTTACAAGGTAAAAACCCGTGAGGAATTGGCCGAGCACTTGATGCAGCTGTTCACCGAAACCGCCTTGGTGTTAGCGCAGGAATTTATGTACACCGACCACGACTGGCGCATCGGCGTGTTGAACGGTCGCGCGCTGTACGCTTGTAAATATTTCATGGTGCGCAACCACTGGCAGATCTACAACCACGGCAAGAAGCGCAGCCAGTCTGGCGGCTTTGAAACCCTGCCAACCTTTGAAGTGCCTAAAGCAGTGTTGAACGCCGCGTTAAAAGCCGCCAAAGTGGCTGGTAACGGTTTGTACGGGGTAGACATTAAGTACCGCGATGGCAACGCCTACGTACTCGAGGTAAACGACAACCCGAGTCTCGACCACAACGTGGAAGACGTTTATCTGGGTGATGAGCTGTATATGCAGATCATGTCGGAGTTTTTGCGCCGCTTGGAACTGCGCGGAAAATAACCAAAAAAGCTACTTGTCAAGACTGTACAACACGGCGTGCACTGTTATTATGCGCGCTGTGTACAACGATTAGGTAGCAATCATCATGAGAAGTACAGTCTCTGATTTGTTTGGGAAATCTCCCATCAAACCCCTTCAGCAACACATGACCGCCGTCATCGCCTGTAGTGATGAACTAGGCAATTTCGTCGACGCCGCCACCTCTGGCGACTGGGCCAAAGCCGAAACGTCGTACAATACCATCCGTAAATTAGAGCAAGACGCCGACGAATTGAAGCGCCAATTCCGACTCGACCTACCCTCTAGTTTATTTCTCCCCGTACCACGTACTGACTTGCTGGAAATGATTACCCTGCAAGACAAAATCGCCAACGGCGCGCGTGACATTGCGGGCACCATGTTGGGTCGTCAAATGGAAGTTCCCGCGGCTATCCGCGAAGACTTCGTCAATTTCGTCACCAGTTCACTGCAAGTTGCCCATCAAGCGCAAAACGCCATTAACGAACTGGACGAACTATTGGAAAGTGGATTTAAAGGTAAGGAAATCACCATCATCACGGAAATTTTGGACCAGTTGGATTCGAAAGAAGGTATGGCGGATGACGCCGAGCGTTCGATTCGCGCCAAACTGCTGGCCATTGAGGAAGAGATTCCCGCGATTAAAGCGATGTTCTTGTACAAGATCATCGACAAAATTGGTGACTTGTCCAACCGTGCTCAGCGCGTTGGTAGTCGCATGCAATTGTTTATGGCTCGATAAGCCCCGCTTATCTAGATCAACGCATTAAGAGTACGAAACTATGGATATTTTAAGTCAATACAGCATGATTTTGCTGGCGCTGGCGTGCATTTTCGGCTTTTTCATGGCATGGGGTGTAGGTGCTAACGACGTTGCCAACGCGATGGGTACTTCGGTCGGTTCAAAAGCTATTACCGTTAAACAGGCGATTGTTATCGCCATGATATTTGAGTTCCTCGGCGCTTACTTGGCCGGTGGTGAGGTTACCTCGACCATTCGCAAGGGCATCATTGATCCCATGATCATGGCCGACACACCGCACTATCTGGTGTACGGTATGTTGGCGGCGTTGCTGTCGGCGGGCACGTGGTTGGCTATTGCCTCGGCGCGTGGCTGGCCAGTTTCGACCACCCACTCTATCGTTGGTGCGATCGTAGGTTTCGCCGCCTTTGGTATCGGCTTCGACACCGTGAGCTGGGGCAAGGTTGGCAACATCGTGATGAGCTGGGTGGTGTCACCTGTATTGGCGGGCACGATTTCTTACATGTTGTTTATCAGCGTACAGAAACTGATTCTGCAACAAGAAAACCCCTACGAGCGCGCTAAAAAATACATCCCTTACTACATGTTTGCGGTTGGCTTTTTGATCTCGATGGTGACCTTCCTGAAGGGTCTGAAGCACGTCTTTAAAGACATTGGCATGAAGTTGAGCATGGGCGAGTCGATGTTCTACTCGGCCATTGTGGGCGTAATTGTAGCCGTGTTTGGTGCCTACCTGCTGAGCCGCATCAAGCGCGACGAGAGCAAAGAGCGCGCTGATCGCTTCTATAACGTAGAGCGCGTGTTCGCCATTTTGATGGTATTCACCGCGTGTGCCATGGCCTTCGCCCACGGTTCTAACGACGTAGCTAACGCCGTAGGCCCCTTGGCAGCAGTAGTGAACGTGGTTTCTACCGGCGTGGTGGGTGCCAAGTCTTCGATGCCATCTTGGATTTTGTTGTTGGGTGGCTTGGGTATTGTGGCTGGTTTGGCGACCTTTGGCTTTAAAGTGATGGCGACCATTGGTAAGAAAATTACCGAACTGACGCCTAGCCGTGGTTTCGCGGCAGAGTTGGGCGCAGCTTCTACTGTGGTGGTAGCGTCTTACTTTGGTCTGCCCATTTCAACCACCCACACCTTGGTAGGTGCGGTATTGGGTGTAGGTCTGGCGCGTGGTATTGGCGCGTTAAACCTGAACGTGATCGGCGGTATTTTCCTGTCGTGGCTGGTTACCCTGCCCGCTGGCGCAATTATGGCGATCATCTTCTTCACCATCTTCAAGGCGGTGTTCGGCGCCTAGCGCTGTTGTCATTGCCCCCATAAATACAAAAGGCGCCTCTGGCGCCTTTTGTATTTACATCGATCTATCCTGTGGGAGCTTGTTGGAACAACAAGCGAACGCTGTTAAATGCTTAGCTTGTTCGCAGAACAAGCGAAAAAATGTTCCCTTGTGTTTCACACATGGTCCCACAGGAACGTAACAAGGTTCCACAAGTACCAACAAAGCTCACACCGCCAACAACAGCGGCCCATGTTTTTTTAGCCAAGCACAATGCGCTTTGTAGTCGGGCACCCAGGCCTCGACTTCGCGCCAGAAATGCGCTGAATGGTTCATCTCGACCATGTGCGCCAGTTCATGAAAAATTACGTAATCGCGCACCGCGGGAGGCGCCATGATCAAGCGCCAATTGAGCTTGATAACCCCCTTGCTGTCGCAGCTTCCCCAGCGAGCCGTAAAACTGCGTACATTGATTTGCGAAGGCTGGCGCCCAACCTGTGCCGCTAATGCTCGACAACGCGCTGCGAGCTCGTCTACAGCCAGCTCACGCATAAACTTGGCCAGCGCCTTAGCTGCCGCCTGCTCGCTGCTCACAGGCAGGTAGATCACGTTCTCCACCAGGCAAACATCGCCGCGCCCTTGCGGGCGATACCAGCGTATTGTGTGCGCCTCACCGTGCAGCATCACGCTGGCACCGTCGTGGTAGGCCACCGGTTCGGGGCATTTGGCCAACACGTTGTGCAACCAGGCTTCACGTTTTTTAAGCAAGGCCGATAAATAGTCATCAGACACCCATTGCGGCGCGCGCAGCTCTACCGTGCGGGCATTGAGAATGCGCAGTGCCACGGTCTTGCGACGCGAGCTGCGTTTGATGACGAGGTCGTATTGCACAGGACTTCCTTAGATCGAATGTTGGCATTATGCCGTATGTCTTAATAGGGCAAAAGAATTTCAATTTGTGCTAGCGATTTGAGCGAGCTTTGCTAAAATTTGCCAACCACTAAAAAAACCAACAAAGGGATAGGGGTATGGATTTCTCGATTGGCAAAGGATTGTCCGTCATAGCTGTGACTGCAGCGTGCACATTGTCGCCACTTTCTCAAGCCGACACACTGCTTGGCTTATACATCGGTTCGGATTACTGGAAGACCTCAACCAGCGGCTCGCTGAGCAGCCAAACCAGCGACAGCAGTACTGATTTTGACAGCAACAGCCCCGCAACAAGCTATCTGGCCTTTGAACACCCCATTCCTCTACTGCCCAATCTGATGGTGCGCAACACCTCGCTCGACCTGCAAGGCGACAGCGTCACCGGCATCAATGTCTACAACGGTTCAAATCTGACCAGCGCTACCGCTAACGTCGATCAAACCGACGTTGTGATGTACTACGAGCTACTCGACAACGGCTTGGTGAGCTTAGATTTGGGCCTAAACATTCGCAAAGTGGATGGCGACTTTAGTGTCTATGCTAGCAACGATGTTTTGGTCGAAGAAACTACCTTCTCGGGTTATGTACCCATGCTGTACGCCGCCGGTGAAATTGGCATCGTCTCAACCGACCTCTCTGTATACGGCGATTTCAACGCGCTGAGCGTAGGCGACCACAGCTTGCGCGACTTTCAAGCGGGGGTTGCCTACCAGTTCATCGATAACGCCGTGATCGACATGAGCGCACGCCTTGGCTATCGCAAGTTAACGATTGATTTGGAAGACTTAGACGGTATCAATTCAAATGTTAGCGTTGGCGGTGTGACCGCCGGTCTGCGCGTACACTTCTAGGGTATCCAGACATTTGCATCAGGCAAATGTCGCTGGATTGCCTTTTGCAGTGACACCTTGGCGTCGTCATCGCCATGCACAATGCGCACTTCTTTTGGCGACTCGCCAATACCCACCACAAACTCTAACAAGCCACGCTTATCGGCATGAGCGGAAAATCCATTGATGGTGTGAACATTGGCGCGAACGGTGATTTCTTCACCATCAATACGCACCGACTTAGCACCTTCTTGTAATTGCCTTCCGATCGAGTCGCCGCTTTGATACCCCACGAAAAGCACATCGGTGCGAGGGTCGGGCAGCAGGGCTTGCAAGTAATTAACGATGCGACCGCCGTTGCACATACCACTGGCCGAAATCACAATCGCGGGACGTGCGGTTTGTCGCAGGTGTTCAACCACCCGCTCGTGGGCTTGATGGTTGTCCACGGTAATCATCTTGCTAAAGTTTAACGGCCTGCGACCTCGCTTGATCAGCATTTTCGCCTCGTCATCCCAGTACGGCTTTAGCTTGCGATAAATCGCGGTGAACTTCGCCGCCAAGGGTGAATCTACAATTACCGCGATGTCTGACCAGGCGCCACGCCCTTCTTCGGAGTGGATACGCTCGGTGATGATGGCTTCGATTTCGTAGAGTAGCTCTTGGGTTCTGCCCAAGCTGAATGCAGGAATCAGTACCGCGCCGAGATCCTCGACCGCGCTTTCGATAGACGCCGCCAGCCGCTCGCGACGCGTAGCGCGGTTTTCATGATTGCGGTCGCCATAGGTCGCTTCAATCACCAGACAGTCAGCTTTGGGTGGACTCTTGGGCTCGGGAAGTAACACGGCGTCATCTGCGCCCAGATCGCCCGAGAACACCACCCTACCCTTACCTAAAATACTGCATTCTACGAAGGCAGAACCTAGGATGTGGCCGGCCGGCTGCAGACGAATCGATAACAGCGGATGAATCAGCGCCCACGCACCGTAGCTGAGGGGACGCAGCTGTTTTTCTATCTTATCTACGATGGCTTCGATGTGGTCTTTATTGCGTATGCCACCCATTTTAATCGCTTCTCGAAGCACATCAGGAAGCAGAACGGCACTGGGAAAACTGCAGTAGATGGGGCCTTCGAAGCCCGCCGCGACGAGATAGGGTAAGCGTGCAATGTGGTCGGTGTGGACGTGGGTACACACCATCGCCACAATACCGTCGATATTAAAATCGATGCCGATATCATCTTCGGCGGCGCCGTAGGGCGAGCTGTCGCCGCCCTGAAACAGGCCACAATCGATCAGTATAGACTTACCCTCAGCAAACATGAGCTGATGGCAGGAACCTGTTACGCCGTCAACGGCACCGTGGTGACGAATATCAAACATCACCCAATATTAATACAAAGAAGTTACAAATACTTACAATTATGTAACTAAAACTCAAAATCCTGACTTTTTGAGTATTTCTTTGAGTTTGGCGCGGTGGCCAAGGTAGGAAATTTGCGCCTGCAGAAGCTCGAGGGTAGCGAGAGCATCACTGAGGGCGTTGTGAAGGGGGTAGTCGGGCAAACTATAGCGACGACGACAGGCGTGCAGTCGTAGCGTGTCGGTGGGGATGTGGTGGTAGCGATTGAGAATTTTACTCTTTTCCCACTGCAAGGTATCGACAATGGGGGCAGCCATTGGCGCACCGATAAGCCGACGCGACAATTTGTTCAAATAACCCATATCGATCTGCGCGTTGTGGAACACCAGCACTCGCCCGTTAGCGGCGCGCATCAACTGCCAAAACATCTCGCTGGCGCGCTCACCGTAGCTGAGCTGTTCGTCGCTAATGTTGTGAAACACGGCGCTCTGACCTACTTCGCGCCGAATGCTGACGACGATATGGCGCGCTTCTTTCAATACCACGCTGCCATTGATGAGCGGCACCCAGCCGATACTGACAATTTCGCCCTCGTCAGGGTTGAGCGACGTGGTCTCGATGTCGATCGACAAAAATTCAACCTCGTCGCTGAAGGCATTGAGTTTGGGTAACGGCGAGTCAAAAAAGGCATGCACTTGAAAGCCGCGAAGTTTGCGGGCATACCAAGCCCGCTTTAGCGCCAGATACCAGTAGCGCATTAGGCCATACCGGAGCGATAGCGGGTTTTGATAAAGCCCTGTGCGTCGTGCACCACTTCGAAGGCATCTTTCAGGTGACGACGCTTCACATCGGGCAGTTTATCGGGGTCAAGGTAGTTGTCGACGTGGCTAGCCCCCTCCTGCTCGATGGTGGCGGCCATGTTCTCCACCCGCAACTGCATGATGTAGTCAAAGGCGTCCTGCATATTGCGGCCATCTTTTACCGTCATGACCTTGGCCTTGATTAAGGCGTTGATGCGATCGGTGGTGTTGACCGCATCGATATGATTAGCCAGCGAGTGGATACGCATCATGTCGATAATGGGAATGACACCGCGCTTTTTCAGGTTGAAACTGTCTTTGTGTTCACCGTTGCGCTCCACCACAAAGCGGCGAAAAACGCTGAGCGGTGGGCTGTATTGCAACACGTTGTCTGCCAGCGCCGACAGGAAAATACTGTTGCGACTGGTGCGATCGAGCATGTGATTCTGTAGCTGTTGGGTCAGCGATTCGTCGCCGTAGATATGGCGAATATCAAAGAAAATACTCACCCGCATCACCGCATCCGGCGTGGGTTGGTTGGTCCAACCGTCAACTGTGTAGCACCAGCCCTTCAAAGGCATGCGCCAGGTGTCTGTCATGGCCATGATCTTGCCGGGGCAGTAGACATATCCGCAGGCATCGAGACCGTCGCAGACAAAGGTGGCGAGCTGTTTAAAATAGTCCGCCTGTTCCGGCTTCATACTGTCGTGGATCACCATGCCGTTATCTTGGTCGGCATTGATCAGTTGCTCGGCCCTTCCCTGCGAGCCGAAACCCAGCCAGGCGAAAGGCACCGGAGCTGGGCCGAATTTTTCTTGGCCGAGCTCTAACAAGCGCTTAGTGACGGCATCACTGATGGCGGTAAGAAAGTGGCTAATCTGGTTGGATTTAATGCCGGCATTCACCCACTCCGCCATGGTCACGGGAAGGCTGTCGACCACTGCGCGCATGGCATCGATGTTCAAGGCGCGACTCAGGTGCTGCACCAAGTTTACCGGGTCATCTTGACGCGCCAACATCAAGTCAGAGGTGGTGATAATACCCAGTACCGTGCGATCGTCGGTTGCCGCCACGATGGGCAGGTGGTGGATTTTGTTGCGCACCATAAACAGTGTTACGTCAAACACGGTCGAGTCCACATGCATCGCCTTGGGAGCGATAGTCATAATGTCTTCCACCGGGGCGGTCACGTCTAAGCCTTCCGCAACCACTCTGCTGCGTAGGTCGCGGTCGGTGATAATGCCCACCAGCACGCCATCAACTGAAATGAGCCCCGAAGATACGCGCCGCTCAGACATCACCCGGGCGACCTCTTGGATGGTTTGGCTGGGCGCAAAACTCAGCACATCACGGGTCATGATGCTGTCGACACGGCGCATCAGGTTATTGGGTTCTGGCGTGTAGCGCGCAGCTCGGCGCAAGCGGCGGTGCAATTGACGATGGTAGTGGCGGTCAACGTCGCGATGCTTAGACGACAATTCCTTAAAAATGGCTTCGGGAATGGTGTAGATCAGCGAGTCTTCGTACAAAATAACCGTGACATCGGGGTTCTCAAGATACATCTCCGACAAGATATAGCTCTCGCCCTCCCCCATGCGATCGAGTAGGCGTTTGTCGGCGGCGATAATATCGATCGCCCCGCTGCGAATGACCCGCAGGTCGCCAGGGTTCTTGGAACCACAAACGTGACCGCGGCGGTAGTAATTGATTTCGATATTTTGCGCGACCCGGTGCAGAATGGATTCCTGCAGCAGGTCAAAGGGAGGACAGGTCGCCAGGAATTCGACGACCA
The DNA here is from genome assembly GCA_964598145.1 of uncultured Pseudomonadales bacterium. Lineage (GTDB taxonomy): Bacteria > Pseudomonadota > Gammaproteobacteria > Pseudomonadales > JAHEIH01 > JAHEIH01. The sequence continues at coordinate 69,482 of CAZRAM010000005.1, read as the reverse complement.
TCATTAATTCAGGGCTAAGCTCCTGCTCGCTCACCGGCGCTATTCCTCTCTAAAGTCTTTGTGGTAGGAAGTTTCATAATCGAAAAATGCCGCGGTGGCCTCACCAAAATACAGGCTATCGTTAATCGCTGCGACCACGTGGATGGCCTCATCCGGCGCGGGGTGATAGTTCAGCGGCACACTCCACTCTAGCGGATTACCTTCGCTCATCACCAGGTCCATTGGCATCGTTTGATTAGGGTTGCCAAAGGCCATCTTGATACCACTTAGCGGCAATCTTTTTGAAACAACTTTGACTAAGCCATAGCCGCTGTCACTGCCTTCCCACATGATGTCGAATTCCACATCGCCATTGAAAAAGCCGCACATACCGCTTTTGTGCAGACAATTAGGCCGCGTGGCGAGTTTGTAGTTGACGCCCTTCTGCGCCACTTGGGGCTTTTCAGCCACTACATAATCAACCGCGTAGTAGGTAATGATCGCCAAAATCGGCGCGACGATGAATGCCACAATAACGTGTTTGTTGGTGAACAGCATAGGTCTCTTCTTGTTGTTGTCATGTCGATGTAAAGCCTGACTATAGCACGACAAAAAAGCCGTTCGGATACGACCTTGGTCAAAGTTGGTGCTTTTTTATTGCTAAAGAGCCAGGTTTAAACATCCGTGGGACCTTGTTCGAAGAACTAGGGAACTGATTTGGCACGATGTCTCAAGATGCTGCCATCATACTCAAGCCGAAAATCGGAAGCATGGATGCTGACGTTTAGCCTCCAGGGATGGATTTACGGCGGTTCGGCGGAGTATGAGGCAGCGTCAGGGTTACAGTTGGGTTCCCTTGTTCTTCGAACAAGGTCCCACAATGGGCGACCAAGGCTCCACAGACTGCGAACAAGGGAACTGATTTGGCACGATGTCTCAAGATGCTGCCATCATACTCAAGCCGAAA
>CAZRAM010000005.1:40231-68436 GCA_964598145.1 uncultured Pseudomonadales bacterium | reverse complement strand
TGGATGCTGACGTTTAGCCTCCAGGGATGGATTTACGGCGGTTCGGCGGAGTATGTGGCAGCATTAGATTTACAGTTAGGTTCCCTTGTTCTTCGAACAAGGTCCCACAAGAGGTGAGCAAGGTCCCACAATGGGCGACCAAGGCTCCACAGACTGCGAGCAAGGTCCCACAATGGGCGAACAAGGTCCCACAATGGGCAAAAAAAAGGGCGCCACTAGGGCGCCCTTCCGACTTTATCTAATTATTGCTAATTAGTGGTCTTGTGCAGCCGCTACACCAGAAGGTACGCGGATGTGCTCAACCATGTCTTGTACGTCTTGAGGTACGGGTTTGGTCATGCCAGTCACAACGTAGGCAACTACGAAGTTAACGACAGCACCCACTGCACCGAAGGCGTTCGCCTCAATGCCGAGGAACCAGTTAGAACCCAAGCCTTGCAGGTATTTCCAGTCACCAACGAACAGGAAGCCTTTGTGCTGGAACACGTAGAACAGAGTCACTACGATACCAGCGATCATGCCTGCAATGGCGCCTTCTTTGTTGATGCGCTTGCTGAAGATACCCATCATCAACGCGGGGAAGATAGATGAAGCTGCCAGACCGAAGGCCAGTGCCACAGTACCCGCCGCGAAGCCAGGAGGATTCAGACCGAGGTAACCCGCTACTGCGATGGCGCCCGCCATTGCGATACGGCTGTACATCAGCTCAGTTTTCTCGTCCATATCAGGTGTCAAAACGCCTTTCATCAAATCGTGTGAGATTGATGAAGAGATCGCCAACAACAGACCCGCTGCTGTAGACAATGCCGCTGCCAGACCACCGGCCGCTACCAGAGCGATTACCCAGTTAGGCAGTTGCGCGATTTCGGGGTTAGCCAATACCAAGATATCGTTATCAACTTTCAGCTCGTTGCCTGCCCAGCCTTTTTCGGCTGCCAGTGCTTGGCCTACAGCAGATTTGTCATTGTAGTATTGGATTTTGCCGTCACCGTTCTTATCTTCAAACTTCAACAGACCGGTTTTTTCCCAGTTAGAGAACCAAGCAGGCGCATCTGCGTATGCCAAGTTTTCACCAGTAGCCGCAGGTTGAATAGTTTCGTGCAGGTTCAGGCGAGCCATAGCCGCTACTGCAGGAGCAGTGGTGTACAGAATCGCGATGAATACCAGCGCCCAACCAGCTGAAGCACGTGCGTCTTTAACGGTAGGTACAGTGAAGAAACGGATAATTACGTGGGGCAGACCCGCCGTACCGATCATCAGAGACATGGTGTATACGAACATGTTCAGGGTGCTCAGACGAGGCCCTGTGGTGTAGTTCGCAAAACCGAGATCGGTAATGACTTGGTCAAGGCGTACCAGCAGAGGTGTGCCGTCAGCCAATGAACCACCCAGACCCAATTGGGGCAGAGGGTTGCCAGTCAGTTGCAGTGAAATGAAGATCGCAGGAATGGTGTACGCCAGAATCAGTACACAGTATTGAGCGATCTGAGTGTAAGTAATACCTTTCATACCACCGAATACCGCGTAGATGAATACGATGGTCATACCAATGTACAGACCAGTATCGTAGTCAACTTCGAGGAAGCGAGAGAAAGCCACACCCACACCTTTCATCTGACCAATTACGTAGGTCACTGAAACGATGATCAAACATACTACCGCTACCACGCGAGCAGTATTTGAGTAGTAGCGGTCGCCGATGAACTCAGGCACGGTGAACTTGCCGAACTTACGCAGGTAAGGAGCAAGCAACATCGCCAGAATTACGTAGCCGCCGGTCCAGCCCATCAAGAACACAGAACCGCCGTTACCGCCGTATGACATGGCGATCAAGCCAGCCATTGAAATAAATGAAGCCGCTGACATCCAGTCAGCCGCCGTTGCCATACCGTTAGCTACGGGGTTAATACCGCCGCCAGCGACATAGAACTCTTTGGTTGAGCCCGCTTTGGCCCAGATCGCAATACCGATGTATAGGGCGAAGGTAAAGCCCACAACGATATAGGTGATTGTTTGCAGATCCATGATTATTCTCCTATTCGCCGTCTACGCCGTATTTAGCGTCCAATTTTCCCATCGCCTTGGCGTAGTAGAAAATCAAAATCAAGAACGCGTAAATAGAGCCTTGTTGTGCGAACCAGAAGCCCAACTTATATCCACCGATCTGGATAGTGTTGAGAACATCTGCCAGTAAGATGCCGCAGCCGAAAGAAACAACAAACCAAATGACCATCAATTTGATCATCAGGCTGACGTTTTCTGACCAATATGCCTTGGCGTCGTCTTCACTCTTGAAAGCCATGGTAGACCCTCCACTTATTAATATTATTTATTGATTTGGCCGGGACTTAGCCCGGCCGTGTTGCACGAAGTCTTACAAGCCGAACTTAACCATCAACTGCAGGTACTTAGAGCTGTCGTTTCTGTCGCCATCGCTAACAGTGTAACGACCTACTTCAACACCACCGGTGATACCGGGAGCGATAGTAGTCATAACGTTGGCGCCAAATTGGCTGCGCGAACGATCTGATTCATCACCTTCCATGCCGCCGTAGTAGACGTTGGTGCGCCAACCGTCACCCATCACGTGGCGGTAAGCAATGGTGTAAGCGATGGTTGAATCCATTTCCATGTCACCGTCGCCATCGAAGTCTGCCATTTCAACGCCTTGACCAGCGCCGATGTAACGACCCCACTCACCCACGTTCAACTGCATACGCACGTCGTCTTGACCGAATTTCAATTTCGCCGCTGCGCCGAAAGCTTTAGCTACGTGATCTTTGCCGCCAACAGAAACGTTGCGCACAATACCGTTGACCTGGATGTTACCCCAGTCACCACTGGTGGCGTATGAACCAATGAAATCAGGGATAGATTCGTCGGGGTTTGAAGATGTGGTACCCGCACCGTTTGAGCGAGATGCGATAACACCGCCGGCGTAGGTTTCGGGGTTCTCAACCGAGAACGACCAGTTACCGCTGGTGTAGCTGATCTGAGGCTGACGTACAAATACCTGGCCTACCAGAGGACCTGCGAAGTCAATCGCTTCGGGGATGGCGATCAGGTTAACCGCTTTAGACCACGCTTGACCCACTTTCCAGCCGTTGTAGCTGATGAAGGCCTGACGCAGACGCAGTTTTTCAGAGTTTGATACCACTTCGTTGCCGTCAGACGCACCGTACAAGTCAAAGCCAACGTAAGCAGTAACGCCGTTGCGCTTGTAAGTGGTGGTCAAACGAGACTCTTTCATCGAGAAAGCAGTCTGAGAAAAATCGCCGGCCGGGCTAGCTTGGCTGCGCCAGTAGTCAGTGTATGGCAGGTCACCAGACACGTGACGCATGTCCATTTTAATGTAACCGCCGAATGAAATGCTGCCTTGATCTCCCAGATCGACAGTAAACGCCGCCATAGATGGAGCAGTAAAGGCTAGGGCCACTGCACCTGCAAGCAAGCTTTTCTGTACTGTTTTCATGTTGTTCCCCTCGTGAGAATTATTGTTTCTTTTGGTTATTACCGAGGCTTAGACTGCAACATGAGGACTTGTAAACCTATTAGCCATTAGTCTATATTCGACCAAAGTCTAACGACTTGTGGGCATGACTTCCCAACACGGATAACTCATGTCACCATAAGCATGCTTACAAAAATGATAACAACTGGAGACACCCCCTTTGTCTAGCCCTGCAAAACTTGTAATTGCCGACGACCACCCGCTGTTTCGGGTTGCGCTTACGCAGACCATCACGCAATTCAACAACGATGACCTACAAATACTTGAGGCATCTGATATCAGTGCACTGCAGGACATTTGCCAAAGCGAAAACAACATTCAATTGGTGCTGCTCGACCTACACATCCCCGGCGCCAAGGGCTTAAGTGGCCTCATTTATCTGGTGAACAACTTCCCACATATTCCGGTGATGATGATCTCGGCCAACGATGGCGATGACATCATCGGCAAGGCGATCAGCCAGGGGGCGGCGGGGTTCTTATCTAAAAGCGCTGAACCGGCGGAAATTGCCCGCGCCTTAGACGTCATTAAGATGGGTGACATTTACCTACCGCCGCATAGCAACGTGGATTTGGAAGCACTGGACGAGGTTGAAGACACCGACATCAGCCAATTGATGTCACAGCTGACGCCGCAGCAGTTTAAAGTGGCGGTGATGTTGGCTGAAGGTCTACTCAACAAACAAATCGCCTACGAACTGAATGTGACCGAAGCCACGGTGAAGGCACACGTCACAGAAATATTCCGCAAACTGGGCGTTAGCTCACGCACTCAAGCGGTATTGATGATCAGCCAACTAGATATTCAAGCGCCCAGTCTCAACTAGGCGCGCTTACTCTTGCGAATCAAGCCGCGCATGGTGGCGCGCAGCGCTGCTGCCGGCACCGGCTTGGACAAATAATGAATCCCCAACTGTTTAACGTGCTCGCGCACCGCTTCACTGTCGTCTGCCGAAATGACAACCGCGGGTAGGTCTGCCTTCCAGTGTAAGCGCAGGGTTTCCACCAGTGCCGTACCCAGCTCACCGTCATCCAAGTGATAGTCCACAATAATCATGTCCGGCGCTGTCGATAGGGTCCAGTTTTCCAGCGATTCACGTAGGTTGGCGGCGGTGACCACGTGGCAACCCCACTGTTCCAACAGCGCGCGCATGCCACGCACAATGTGCATTTCGTTGTCGACGCACAGCACCGTTACTCCGGCCAAATCCCCCATCACCCTCGGTTTGGGGGCTTGTTGCGCCACTTCTTTGCCGTAGGGCACGTCGATAGCAAACATCGAGCCCTTGCCCACTTCGCTCACCACCGACACTTCATGACCCAACACCTGCGCGATACGCTGCGAAATCGACAAGCCCAAGCCAAGACCTTTTTGACCTTCGATATTGCGCGTGTCCGACAGGCGCTCAAACTCTTTAAAGATGCGCTGCATGGCGTCACTGGGAATACCAGGCCCGGTATCGATGACCTGAATTTGCAGCCCACCCTTGCGTCGGCGACAGCCAAATAGAATACGCCCGCTGTCGGTATAGCGCACCGCGTTGGCAAGGAAGTTTTGCAGTACCCGGCGCAGCAGTGCGGGGTCGGAATACACCCATGCCTTGCTAGGCACGAAGTCGAGCTGTAGATTTTTTTGCTCGGCGAACAAGGCAAACTCACGGGTCAGGGTCTTCATCAACTCGTCGATGTTAAAGTTTTCTCGCTTGGCACTGAGCTTACCCGAATCCAAGCGCGCCATCTCGCGCAGCGCATTGATCAAGCTCTCTGCGCCCGATAGCGCATCATCGATATGACTCACCTCTTCCCGCAGCGTGTCCGCTGCAGTCACTTCGGGGCGCGCCTGTACCGCACTGACAAACAAACGCGCCGCGTTAATCGGCTGCAATAAGTCGTGGCTGGCAGCAGCCAGAAACTGCGTCTTGGACGCGTAGGCCTCATTCAGTTCTTTTTCTAGCCTCGCTCGCAAGCGGTTTTCTTCGCGCATCGTTTCGTTGGCGGCGGAAAGCTCCTGGGTTCGCTCCTGCACGCGCTGCTCCAGCATCGCCTTGGCGCGCTCGAGCTCATCCAAAATGTTGTGGTAGTCGGTAATGTCAGTGTAGGTGGTCACGTAGCCACCATCACCCAGCGGCGTGCCGCGAATTTCCACCACGGCGCCGTTGGGCAACTCACGCTCGATACGGTAGGCGTCGCCCTCTTTCAAGAGATTGAGACGCTTGCTCACCAGCACCTCCACGTCGTCATGATCACTACCGAGCATGCCGCGGCCGGCGTTGAACTTATAGACGCGCTCGATCGGGCAGCCAACATACAGCAGCCGCGGCGGGAAGTTGAACATGCGCTCGTACTGCTTGTTCCACGCCATCAGGTTGAGTTCTTTATCCACCACCGAAATACCCTGCGGCATGTTTTCCAAGGTGGTCTGCAGCAAGTCTTGCGAGAAACGCGCCACGCGGCTACTGCCGCCGATAAAGCTGACGAAGTCCTCGATTTGCATCGGTTCTTGACGACGCAACAGCTCAATCACCCGGTGGGATGACACCGCACCAATAATCCGTGCCAAACTGGTCTCAACGTCTTGCACCACAAAGCGCGGCACCTTGTCGTGCGGTAACAAGCGGTGTCCCAAGCGCTGCTCGAAATCATTCCACAGGTTACCGCTGCGGGTTTCTCCCAGCAGTGGGTCAAGCACTGCTTGCAGCTGGCGGCTTTCGATCGAGGTGAGCTCAAAATCCTGCTGGCGGAAGTTAAAGCGCGAGCGCAAGTTGGTGAAGGCCTCGGCTTGGCGGAAGTCCAAGGTATTAAAGCGGCTGCGGCGCGACAACCAATAAAACACCGATACGTTTACCACCAAACTCCAGAACACCCCGTGAGTTAGGGGATCGAGGAAGGACAGACCAAATAACTTGTAGGGCGCCAACATCTCCACGCCCCAGGGGCCTTCGGTCATTAGCGTGTGATTGGGACTGAGGAAGGCGGGAATGAACAGCGTGTAGGCCCACACCAAAATACCAAACAGCATGCCCCACAACACCCCGTTGCGGTGCGCACCCGGCCAATAGAGACCCGCCACAATGGCGGGCATAAACTGCGCCGCCGCGGCAAAGCTAATCAAACCTAAAGACGCCAAGCCACCGGGCACTTGCAGCGACGTTTCCGCCCACCAGGCGAGCACCATCACCACCACGATGGTCACGCGGCGCACCATGCGCAGGTCGCCCGCCATTCGGCGCGGCAAGTTACCGCGGCGACCGAGATTCAGCAGCAGCGGCACGATCAATTCGTTGGAGATCATGATCGACAGGGTGACGCTCGCCACCACGATCATGCCGGTGGCGGCTGACAACCCGCCGATAAAGGCGATGGCGGCGAGGTTGTTTTCACCCAAGAACATCGGCAGTTGCAGTACGTAAAGGTCGGAGGGCACCGAGGTTCCCACAAAAAAGTGTGAGCCGGCCACCGCGATCGGCATCACCATGATGGAGAAGATCACCAAGTACACCGGGAAGGCCCAGCGGGCGGTGCGAATATCGCGTCGGGTGTGCGGCTCTACCGCCATAACGTGGAACTGCCTAGGCAAACAGACGATGGCAATCATGGCGAGGACGGTTTGGGTAATAAAGGTCGTGCTTGGCAGTTTGTCGGTGGCGGAAAAATAGCGCGAGATATCCGCCACCGGGTCGGGAAGCAGTTGCCACGCCATCACCCCCACCGCCACGAAAGCGGCCAACTTGACCACCGACTCAATCGCCACCGCCGAAATCAAACCGCGCATCTTGTTACTGGCATCGCTGACACGGGTACCAAACAGGATCGCGAACCACGCCATCACCAAGGCACTAATAAAGCTGGTTCCGGAGCCGACCCGCAACACTTCCCCCGGGGGCGTGTCGATCGCCGCCCAGGCTAGAGACACAGCGCGCAACTGCAGGGCGATGTAGGGCAAGGTGCCCACCACCGCAATAATGGTCACTAATGACGCCAGTACTTGGCGCTTACCAAAGCGCGAGCCGACGAAATCGGCGATAGAGGTGACCTTATTGCGGTTACTGAAGATCAATAGCCGGCGCAGGAAGGGCCAGCCAAGTAGGAAAAGTAAAATGGGGCCAAGATAGATGGCGAAGTATCCCCAGCCGTTATTAGCGGCCACCCCCACCGCGCCGAAAAAGGTCCACGAGGTACAGTACACCGCCAACGACAAGCTGTAGACAGCACGCCCCATCCAACGCGGTGGGCGCTTAACTCGCTCGGCGCGTGCCGCAGCCAGAAACAAGCCACCGGCGTAGAGAAAAGCCAGTAGAATAAGGTAGTTGGTCTGCATGTATTGCAGCATGGGCGGACATCCTTATTTTTTGTTGCACTGTACCACTTGCGCTGCGGCCTGCGTAGTCCCAGCTATATTGCATTATTCGAAACATTAAGTTTCGAATATTTCATTTTACGCAACAAGCCAAACCCCTTAAAATGCGCCCCACGTTTGATAAACCACTATCCGGAGTACCCCATGGGACAAAATTACTTCAACACGCTGCCCCTGCGTGTTCAATTGGAAGAGCTCGGCAAATGCCGCTTCATGGACCAATCAGAATTCGCGAATGGCTGCGACTACCTGAAAGGCAAAAAAATCGTTGTTGTTGGCTGTGGCGCCCAAGGTCTTAACCAAGGCCTGAACATGCGCGATAGCGGCTTGGACGTTGCCTACGCGCTGCGTGCTGAAGCGATCGCTGAAAAGCGTCAGTCTTGGAAAAACGCGACTGAAAACGGCTTCACCGTAGGTACTTACGAAGAGCTGATCCCCACCGCTGACGTGGTAATGAACCTGACCCCCGATAAGCAACACAGCGCTGTTGTTAGCGCGGTTATGCCTTTGATGAAAGAAGGCGCTTGCTTGGATTACGCACACGGCTTCAACCTGGTTGAAGAAGGCATGCAGATCCGTAAGGACCTGACTGTTACCCTGATGTGTCCCAAGTGCCCCGGTTCTGAAGTTCGCGCTGAATACGTGCGTGGCTTCGGTGTTCCTACCCTGATCGCTGTGCACCGTGAAAACGACCCCAAAGGCGAAGGCATGGAAATCGCTAAAGCCCTGGCTTCGGCCACTGGCGGCGACCGCGCTGGCGTACTGGAATCTTCACCTATTGCTGAAGTAAAGTCTGACCTGATGGGCGAGCAAACCATTCTGTGTGGCATGCTGCAAACCGGTTCTATCTTGTGCTTCGACAAGATGGTCGCCGAAGGCATCGACGCTGGCTACGCGTCTAAACTGATCCAATACGGCTGGGAGACCATCACCGAGGGTCTGAAGCACGGCGGCATCACCAACATGATGGATCGCCTGTCTAACCCCGCTAAGATCGTTGCCTTTGAATTGGCGCAAGAACTGAAAGACATCATGCGTCCGCTGTTCGAAAAACACCAAGACGACATCATGTCTGGCGAATTCTCTCGCACCATGATGGCCGACTGGGCGAACGACGACAAAAACCTGCTGACCTGGCGTGCAGCTACCGCTGAAACCGCGTTCGAGAAGACCCCTTCTGGCGACGTTGAAATCAGTGAGCAAGAGTACTACGACAACGGCATCCTGATGGTAGCGATGGTTAAAGCGGGCGTTGAGCTGGCGTTTGAAACCATGGTTGCAGCGGGTATCGTTGAAGAGTCGGCTTACTACGAGTCTCTGCACGAAACGCCTCTGATCGCCAACACCATTGCGCGTAAGAAACTGTACGAAATGAACGTTGTTATTTCAGATACTGCTGAATACGGCTGCTACCTGTTCGACCACGCTTGCCGTCCGCTGCTGACTGAGTTCATGGAAAAAGTTGGCACCGACGTGATTGGTAAAGGTCTGGGTCTGGATGACCTGGGCGTCGACAACCGCAAACTGATCGATGTTAACGCTGAGATCCGATACCACCCTGTTGAAGTGGTTGGTGAAGAACTGCGCGGTTACATGACTGCTATGAAATCAATCGTATAATCGATTGATTTCCTCCCCTGTGGGAGCTTGTTGGAACAACAAGCGAATAGTTCCCTTGCTCCCCTACCTGTGGGAGCTTGTTGGAACAACAAGCGAACAGTTCCCTTGCTCTTCGAGCAAGGTCCCACAGAACAAGCGAACTAGCTACTCCACCTCAATATCACGATCAGTAAAGTCTAGCCGTTCACCCGCCAACATATCGCGTGAAATAATCAACTGCATCACCTCACTAGAACCCGCATAAATACGCGCTACACGAATGTCGGTGTACATACGTGAAATGGGGTACTCATCCATATAGCCCGCACCACCGTGCAACTGCAGGCAGTCGTCGATACAACGGCAGGCAAACTCAGCGGTCAAATACTTGGCCTTGGCGGCGTCTACCGAGGTGAATTCGTCAGCGTTGAACGACTCGACGCAGCGGTCGACATACACCTGCAAGCTATCCGCTTCCGCTTGCAATTTGGCGAGCTTGAATTGGGTGTTCTGGAACTCGGCCAAGGTCTGGCCAAACAACTTGCGCTGCTTGACGAAATCCACCGTAATATCCAAGGCTTTCTGCGCGCGGGTAATGTATTCCACAGTGCCCAGCAGGCGCTCTTCCGCAAGGCCTTCCATCAAGTAGTGCATGCCCTTGGCGGGGTCACCCAATACGTTGGCCTTAGGGACTTTGACATTGTTGAAGAACAGTTCGGCGGTGTCCTGCGCCTTTTGGCCCAATTTTTCCAAATTGCGGCCGCGCTCAAAGCCTTCCATGCCGCGCTCGACAATAAACAAACCGATCTGCTTGGGGTTATTGAGGTGGTCTGACTTGGCCGCCACAATCACCACGTCGGCGTTAATGCCGTTGGAAATATAGGTCTTGCTGCCGTTCAGCACGTAGTGGTCACCCATATCAACCGCGGTCGTGCGCATGCCACGCAGGTCACTGCCTGCGTCAGGTTCGGTCATACCGATGGCTAGAATAGATTCGCCCGACACGCACTTGGGCAGAAAGCGCTGTTGCTGCTCTTCGTTGCCAAAGCGGGTGAAGTAAGGGCCCACCAAACGGCTGTGCAGAGTGGCGTACCAGTCGCCGGTGTGGGCGTAGATATTTTCTTCCATAATGATTTGTTCAAAACGGAAATCGTTGTCGCCCATGCCACCGAATTGTTCGTCTGGCCAGACCATCAAAAAGCCCAATTCACCAGCTTTGCGGAAGATCTCGCGGTCGACGATACCGGCCTTGCGATACTCTTCCATGTTCGGTACCAGCTCGTCTTGTAAGAACTTGCGATAGGCCTCGCGGAACATCTGTTGCTCTTCGGTAAATCGACGCTTTAACATGCACAACTCCTGTTATTTTTGTTCGCATTGACGCGATGTGATCGCCTCTATTGCAGCACTTTTGTCTATGATGACATTCATTTTATGCCAACTGGAAAACTATCATGAGCGTGATTTCCTGCCACATCGAGCAAAATATTGCCAACGTGACTCTCACCAATGCGGCCGTCGGCAATGCCCTAGGGCGGGCATTTTGGGATGAGTTTCCCCCGCTCATCGAGGCATTACAAAACAATCCCGAGGTACACGTCGTCGTCTTAACCGCCGAGGGCAAGCATTTTTGTGTTGGCATCGACCTGCCCTTCGCGCAATCGGTTTTCCTGAGCCCTGGCGACGAGGCAGTTCGGCAGCATCGCATCGATGAAATCATCGCCATGCAAGACGTCTTTCACGCATTGGAAACACTCGACGTTCCAGTCATTGCTGCGATCCACGGCGCCTGCATCGGGGCGGGCGTTGAGTTGGCCAGCTGCGCCGACATTCGACTTTGCTCGCAGGACGCCATGTTTGCCTTAAAGGAAATACAACTCGCCATCATTCCCGACCTCGGTGGCCTACAACGCTTACCGCGGCAACTCCCCCACGGTGTAGCACGCGAACTGGCCTTTACCGGTCGCAATTTTAGCGCCAGCGAGGCGCAACAGTGGCAGTGGGTTAACCAGTGCTACCCCGATCAAGACAGCGTACATAGCGCCGCCCAGCATATGGCAAAACAAATGGCTGCCTTTGCCCCGCGTGCTATGCGTCACATTAAACGCAGCATGGTCGAAGCGGATGCCGCTCACGACCTACAGGCCATGCGCGACCTAATTACGCCGCAGGTGGATGAGTGCATTACGGTAGACATGCGCGAAGCCTTACAGGCAGCGGCTGAAAAGCGGCCTGCGCAATTCCCCAAACGGCCTGTAAACGATAAAAAATTACTAGCTCTTTAAGAATTTGCACTATATTTGTTACAAATAAAAATACAGGTGCAAGATATGAAAGGCGTCATTTTTAATGTTCTCGAAGAGCTGGTCATAGAAACTGCCGGCATGGCCGCCTGGAACAGTATTCTTAATAAGACCGGTAGCGACGGAATTTATACCTCTGGCGAAAGTTACTCCGATGACGAGTTATTCGCCCTGGTCGGTGAAATTTGCATTGCCTTGGATATGCCCGCCGAAAAAGTGGTCGGTATCTTCGGGGAATACCTATTCGATCAGCTCGACGCTAGACACCCTGACTTTACTGCCAACGCCAGCGACCTTAAATCCTTTTTAATCAGTGTCGATACGGTGATCCATGGCGAAGTGTTGAAACTGTACACCAATCCCAACCTGCCCCGTTTTGAATATCAGGACAAGGGCGAAAAGCAACTGACAATGTTGTATCGCTCGCCGCGCAAACTATGTATTCTAGCGGAAGGTTTAGTGCGAGGCGCGGCCAAACGTTTTGGCAATGAAGTCAGCATTGAACACCCTGTCTGTATGCACAACGGCGCCGACCATTGCCAATTGGATGTGAGCATTGCATAGTGAGCGAATCCTCGTCTAACCCCTTTGAAATTGCCTACCATCGAGAGCGCAAGATTCGCCGCGCGGCGGAGCAATTGCTGGAAGACAAAACGCGCCTATTGCACCAACGCAACATCGAACTCAGCAAAACCAACCAGCGTTTAATTGAGCAACAAGCCAACATGCTCAAACAGGAAAAACTGGCCACACTGGGCACTCTAGCCGCGGGGGTCGCTCACGAAATCAACAACCCTCTGGCCTTCGTTACCAGCAATATGTCGGCACTGGATGAATACCACAGTGCCTATCATGACATGTTTGAATTCGTGAAAAATTTGCGTCAACGACTCACTGAAGACAATGCCGCTGACCTCGACGCCGAGATTAAAAAGCTCGACTTAGAGTACCTTGATCACGACCTTCCCATGCTCATGAAAGAGACCATGGAAGGCTTGGACCGCGTGAAGAAAATCGTTCTCAGCCTGCGCAGCTTTGCCCGCTCGCAAGACGGAGAAAGAGCCTACAGCGACATCAACGAAGGCATCAACAGCACCCTGCGCTTGGTCCAATCGGAGATTAAGCAGGGCATCGACGTCAAACTAGAATTACAAGAAGGGTTGCCAAAAGTTAACTGTAATCCCAGTGAAATTAACCAGGTCATTCTAAATATCATTGTTAATGCTGCCCACGCGACCAAGGAAAGCGAACATCCCTTAATTCGTATTACCAGCTACGCCGAAGGCAAATATGTTTGCGTAGCAATCGAAGACAATGGCTACGGCATGTCTCAACACACCATCGACAACCTTTTTGTGCCTTTTTTCACGACCAAGCCGATTGGCGAGGGCACCGGCATGGGCATGGCGATTGCGCACAAAATCATTGAGGATCACGGTGGAGAGATGAGCGTAAGCTCAGAACAAGGTAAGGGCAGCCGGTTTACCATCAAGCTGCCAGTCTAGCTAGATAATCAGTAACAGATCGACTCCAGCCAACGCCAGCATCGCACGCATCAGCAATTTGGTGCGTTTGTCCATGGCGGCATATTCACTTTTCAATTCTTCCAATTCGGCACGCATGGCTTCATTGGCTTTTTGCCACTGAGAATCCATAGCGGCCGCCGCTTGTTGCCAGTGGTTGTCTACCGCATTGGCGGTTTGAGCGACCACGGCACCGGCGGTTGCTGCCGCGGCATAGCGCGAGGCACGATTTAAAAACTGTCTTCTATCCATAACATTCTCCCGATAGATGCCCTATTAGACCACATTGCCAAGCAGAGTTCCTAACCACGGCTTATTCTATTTAGGCATATAAACACCTTTCAAACCTTGTGCGATAGTTCTGGCGATATCGCCAAACTGCCTTAGTATTAAGAGACAGTCATCGAAGTGGCCGCTATCACGACTGAGACACAAAAAACTCCATCATTTTGTCTTGGAGAATAATATGAAATCATTCCGTACCTTAGATACTTTAGATATGACCTCGGTTTACAGCATCCAAAAGCCCGAGGACCACAGCCATATCAACTTGGAAGACACCGCCATGCTGGTGTTTACCGACTTTATGAAATACCAACCGCGCATGCTTGAAGAAGGCGCCAGTGTGGATGAAGCACTGGCGATGATGCGCAAAACCCACGTTCGGATGAACTTGGTTATCGACCAGGAAGAGCACTTTAAGGGCATTATTAGCCTGATGGATTTGCAATCATCCAAAGTGATGAGCGCCAGTACCAATTTAGGTATGCCTCGCAGCGAACTGAGCGTGCGTGAAGTCATGCTTCCCAAGGAAAAGCTGCACGCTATCACCCTGAGCGAACTGCGTAAATCGACCATCGGTGACGTGGTACAAACGATGCAATACTATGGCGACCAACACGCGCTGGTGGTCGATGATGTCGACGGGCACATCCTGCGCGGCATTGTGTCGGCCAGCGATATTGCCAGGGCGCTGCATATTCCGCTGTTAATTGGCGATCGCGCCAATAGCTTTGCGGATATTTATCGGGCACTGCATTGAGGCTATAAGCCTGTTCGTCCCCTTGTGGGAGCTTGTTGGAACAACAAGCGAACTGCGTCCCTTGTCAGCATACCCCTGTGGGAGCTTGTTGGAACAACAAGCGAACTGCATCCCTTGTCAGCATCCCCCTGTGGGAGCTTGTTGGAACAACAAGCGAAGTATTCAACCGTTCCCTTGCTCTTCGAGCAAGGTCCCACAGGATGATCGCGCAAGAATTCGGAGCGATATACTCAAGTGCATCCATGCACTTGACCGCTTCGCGGCGCCTGCGGCGGTACCAAATGCTCCAGGCATTTGGTCGAACGTAGGCGTTCTCAACAAGTCCTGGGGATACTCCCAATAAACAAAAAGGCCCTAGTCTTTCGACTAGGGCCTTTTTGTTTATATGGCGCACCCGGAGCGATTCGAACGCCCGACCTACTGGTTCGTAGCCAGTTGCTCTATCCAGCTGAGCTACGGGTGCGGAGAGCGCGTATAATAGTGATCCACCCCTGGTGAGTCAACACCTGAACGCAAAAAAACACGAATAAATATGCTGCTGCACAAGGCTTGATCAATGTGGTGAATTTTTGCCCAGCACTAGACTTGATATCGATCAAAGCACCCCCATAGTTAGTTATGTAGTATTGAATCATAGAGTGATTCATCTCCACTCTTGTCTGAGAGCATTGGATAGACATATCCACCCAGTTTCTAGGCCCCACAAGGGGCCTTTTTTTTTGGCCAGTGCCCACCCTTGCTGATTTTGGCGGGGGTTATTAAGCTTGCTGCTTTAAATCGCGATGAACTCCATGACTAAACACCGCTCGCTTGCGCTGTGGCGCGGCACCCTCGATATGCTCCCCCTCAGTTTGGCCGTCCTGCCGTGGGGCATTCTGTTTGGCTCGCTAGCCATTCAGCGCGGCTTTAGCGCTTGGGAAACGCAGGCGATTTCGGCGCTGGTGTTTGGCGGTGCAGTACAAATTGTATCGATTGAACTACTCGCGCAAGGGACACCCATCACTGCCGTTCTGTTCAGCGCCTTTGTCATCAGTTCGCGTCACTTTCTGTATGGATTGCATTTGCGCGATCGCATGGCGACTCACCCGCTGCGCTGGCGATTGGGGCTGGGATTCCTGCTCACCGATGAACTCTTCGCGCTCTCTGGGGATAGACGCGCCTACCGACGCCCCTATCGGCTTTGGTATGCCCTAGGCGCCGGAGGAAGTTTTTATCTGGCCTGGAACCTGTGGACAGCCATTGGCATTGTCGGTGGCGCCACCCTGCCCGACCTGAGTCAGCTCGGTGTGGAGTTTGCCATCGCCGCCATCTTTATCGCGCTGGTCGTGCCCAACTTAAAAGACCTCGCCAGCACCGTGAGCGTGCTGGTCGCTGCTATGGTGGCCGTGTACATGGCCACCACCGACAGCCAAATTGGTCTCATCATCGCGGCGTGTGCAGGTATGGCCGCCGGCTACACGGTGCAAACACTGCAGGGGGATCGCGCATGATCACCACCATCCTTGCACTCGCCGTGATTACCTTTTCCACTCGCTATCTTTTTTTGGAGAAGCACCTACCCCTGCGGCTTGGTCCCAATCTTAAACGGGCACTCAGCTTTAGTGGACCGGCGGTATTGAGCGCCATCACCGCACCAATATTGCTGATTCATCAGGGGCAACTTGATCTCAACCCAAGCAGCCCCTATTTGTGGGGTGGAGTGGCGGCGATTGTCACGGCGCGTCTCAGTGGCAACGTTTACGCCACTATGCTGGTAGGTGGCGCGTTGTTTACGGCGATAAAAGTCATTACCACCGTTTAAGTTTTCCCATCTAGCGCCGACAACTTCTCCATCAACGACTCCGGAGAATTGACCATGTTTGGTGCGACACTCATCACAAGATTCAAAGTTTTGTCGGCGATGCTCGCCGCTGTGGTTATTCTACAGGGCGCTTTTGTGCTCTATAACTCAGGCAGTACCAACACCAGTATCGAGGAAATGGCCGAACGCCACTTACCCAATTTGAATGACGCCCACGAACTCAAATACTCTGTCGCCCAAGTACAGCAATGGTTACAAGACATCGCTGCAACAAGGGGGTTCGATGGATTAGATGATGGCTTTGATACCGCTGAAGAGTATGCGCAACGCTTTTATACCATCGCTGAACGTCTCGCCCGCAACGATCCAGAACACGCCAAAAGCTACCGCGATATGGTGCCCGTATTTGAAGCGTTTTACAGCACCGGTAAAGAAATGGCCGAAGCATACGTTGAAATGGGCCCCGCAGGAGGCAACCCACTGATGAGCGGTTTTGACGAAGTAGCCGAGGCGATGACCACCGAAGTCGAAGCCATGCTCAACCGAATCATCAACACTGCCCGAGAAACGGCTAAAACCCAAGAATCACTTTCAAGCAGCACGGTTTTGTCGGTAGTCATTGGCTCAGTTTTAGTGTTGGTCGGCGTTGTCATACTATTCGTAAGCATCACCAGTAGCCTGCGCTTCCTGCCCAGTCTGATCGATGAAATGGACAAAATCGCCAGTGGCGACCTAACGTCGAAAATAGACACCGATCGGGAAGACGAATTTGGTCAACTGGCAAGCAGTATGAACGCCATGCAACAGAAGCTACAGGGCATGATCAGTAAGATCATGGATATGACCAATCAACTCAGCGCCACCAGCGAAGAGATGTCGGCCACCATGACCGAATCGAGTCAGAATATCCGTACCCAACAAAACGAAACCGACCAAATGGCGACCGCCATGATGCAGATGTCACAATCGGTCATGGAGGTAGCGCGCAATGTTGCCGAAACCGCCAACGCGGTGAATTCAACCCGCAGTGAAACCGAACACGGCAAACAGGTCGTCGATCAAACGCTACAAGGCATTCGCAACCTGTCGCAGCAAATAGATAGTACCGCTAACGTGATTACTAAAGTCGGTCAAGACAGCGAGAACATTTCTACCGTACTCGATGTCATTAAAAGCATCGCCGAGCAAACCAACCTACTAGCGTTAAACGCCGCCATTGAGGCCGCCCGAGCTGGCGAACAGGGCCGTGGCTTTGCGGTTGTGGCCGATGAAGTGCGCACCCTTGCGGGCCGCACCCAGGATTCGACCCAAGAAATCAACGCCATTATCGAGCAATTGCAAAGTGGCGCCCGCCAAGCAGCTCAATCGATGGACGACTCACGCGAGCAAACCAACAGCGTGGTTGATCAAGCCACGCAAGCCGGCGAATCGCTGGGGGTTATTGCCGATTCGATCACCCAAATTGACTCGATGAGCAGCATGATTGCTGCTGCCACTGAAGAACAAAACGCCGTGGCTGAAAACATGCAGTCCTCGGTGTCTCAGATCAACCAGTCGATTCACGGCAGCGCAACTAGCGCCGAACAAACGGCGGTCGCCGCCAATGAACTCGCCAAAATGGCCACCACATTGCAAGGCATGATGCAGCAGTTCCGTGTGAGATAAGCTAAAGTACACACATCAAGGAGTACTTATGCGAAAACTCATTCCATTGGCCCTGTTTATTGCCACCAATAGCCACGCCGACATCAGCGCTGTTTACACCAGTGACATCGCCTCAGTGCTGGACGGCGGGCTTGAGCGCGGCACCGTGTATTTGGATAATTTTGAACTGAATGCCAACGGGGCAACATCGCAAGGCGAGTGGAACGCCACCCTGCTCTACACCAACAACAACACTTTCTCCGATGTGTATGCCGGTGACGGCCAGGTCGCCAGTAATATCGACAACACCAGCATGATCCGCCTTTACGAGTTGTGGTACCGCCACGATCTCGATCAGCAATCGTGGCAATTTGGTCTGATTGATTTGAACGGTCTGTACGACGCCATCGACACCGCCGGACTATTTTTGAACTCCTCACATGGCATCGGCCCAGATTACTCACAGTCGGGCGACAATGGCCCGTCCATCTTCCCTGTGACGTCGCTAGCCATTAACTGGCAATGGCAGATTAATGAGGACCTGCAATGGCAAGTAGGTGTGTTTGACGGTGTGCAGGGCGATCCAGATGATTCGCACGCGAATACCATTTCTCTGGGGGGCAATGATGGCGCACTGCTAGCGAGCGAACTGAATCTGCAGCACAACGATCTTCGCTACGCCGTAGGCGCCTGGCGCTATACCGCTAGCAGTGAGTTTAGCGATGGCAGCGGCAGCGCCAAAAACAGCGGGCTGTATGGCATTGTTGAACACGCCGCAGGCGAACACGACAACGCCATGGGATGGTGGCTACGCGCAGGCCTGGCAGACAGCGATATAAATGCGTTAGAGAACTACGTTGGGGCAGGCGTCACCTTGCAAAACTTCAATGCGAATCGGCCCGAGGACGTTATGGGCTTGGCCATAGCCTACGCCGGCAGCGCCGATCGATGGCGCGATAGCGAAGGTGCTGGCAATGGAGAAACCACCTTGGAACTCAGTTACAGCACCCAAGTGACCGACTGGCTGAGACTTCAGCCCGATCTACAATACGTGGTATCGCCCAGCGCAGACCGTTCAATCCAAGATGTTTTGATATTTATTCTGCGCGCAGAAATAGATCTGATGGCGTTTTAAACATGCCCCTAATGGTGTTCACCAGCATCCCCATGATTTACGACGACATATGAAACAGGCGGGCAAAAAAAAGACCGCCGAAGCAGTCTCATTTTGATGTATTGGTGCCCGAGGGGAGACTCGAACTCCCACACCCGAAGGCGGCGGATTTTGAATCCGCTGCGTCTACCAATTCCGCCACTCGGGCACAACCAAGACATCGATGCTATCTTGAAGCAAGCTGCTGTAACGATAGCCGATTACAACAACGAAGAGGCGCGCATTATAGCAATCTCGCAACTTGGCGCAAGCCAAAATTGACAATTTTTTAAAGACCTGCGAAAAAGACATACCGCCGTGAAAGGAACCTCCAACCACAAGGATACAACATGTTTACACGCGCCCTTTTGACCACCGCGATCATGAGTTTTGGCCTGCTAGGCTGTAGCAACGACACACCCACCGAATCCGCCGCCGATCCAAGCTATAGCGCCGTAGCTGGCAGTGAGAAGCGCTTCGATATCTATAAACGCGTACCGCTGACCGCCGACATTGCCCACCTCAGCAAAGACCAACGCCACATGCTAAAAGAAATGCTGGCTGCAGCGCGTATTATGGATCAGCTGTTTTGGCTGCAATCCTATGGCAACCCAGACTATTTGATGCCCTATGTGCAAGGCGCGGACGCCGCTATGTTTACCGATATCAACTACGGCCCCTGGGATCGCCTAGACAACAATGCCCCGTTCTTGGAAGGTTTTCAGAACAAGCCGCTGGGCGCCAAGTTTTACCCTGCCGACATGAGCAAGGAAGAATTTGAGGCCTGGCAGCAAGAGGGTAAAGACGGTCTGTACTCCATTGTGACCCGACGCGACGACGGTAGTCTGATGCTCACCCCCTACTCCAAGGCCTACGGCCCTCAGTTAAGTCGAGCAGCTGAGCACCTTCGCAAGGCCGCTGAACTGGCCGAGGATCCAGTGTTTGCCGAGTACTTGGCGCTGCGTGCCGATGCTCTCTTAAGCGATGACTACCAACCGTCTGACATGCGCTGGATGGATATGACCGACAACAAAGTCGACTTTGTGGTGGGACCGATCGAAACCTACGAAGATATGCTGTTTGGTTACCGCGCGGCGTTTGAAGCGTACATTTTGATTAAAGATCTCGCCTGGTCTGAGCGGCTGAGCCGCTTTGTGCAATACCTGCCTGAGCTGCAGCGCAACCTGCCAGTACCCGAGCAATACAAGCAAGAGGCGGTGGGTGGTAATTCGCAATTGAATGCCTACGACGTGGTCTACTACGCTGGCCATTCAAATGCCGGCTCTAAAACTATCGCGATTAACTTGCCCAACGATGAAGAAGTGCAACTCAGCAAAGGCACCCGCCGCTTACAGCTTAAAAATGCCATGCAGGCCAAATTTGAGCACATCTTGCTACCAATTGCGGACGTGCTGATCGACCCCGACCAGCGCCAACACATTACCTTCGACGCCTTCTTCGCCAACACCATGTTCCACGAAGTGGCACACGGCCTGGGTATTAAGAAAACCATCGACAGCGGTGAAAACGTGCGCACTGCACTGCAGGAAACCGCCTCTGCTATTGAAGAGGGTAAGGCCGATATTTTGGGGCTTTACATGGTGACCCAATTACACGCCAAAGGCGAACTTGGCGATGCCGCACTGGAAGATTTTTACGTCACCTTCATGGCCAGCATCTTCCGCTCGGTACGCTTTGGCGCCGCCAGTGCCCACGGCAAGGCGAATATGATTCGTTTTAATTATTTCCTTGAGAATGGCGCCTTCATGCGCAACCCCGACAGCGGAACCTACCGCGTTGATATGGCGGGCATGCGCGAAGCCATGGCGAATTTGTCGCGCTTGATTTTGACCATACAGGGCGATGGCGATCTGGTAGCGGCGCAGCGCTTGCTGGCCGATCGAGGCGTTATTGGCGAGCAATTGGCGGCGGATTTAGCGCGCTTGGCCGAGGCGGATATTCCGGTGGATGTGAGTTTCGAGCAGGGCGAAAAGTATTTGGGCTTGTAGCTATCACTGTGTCAGCTTGTTCACTACACAAGCTGACACTTTTTTAGTGCCGGACCGCGCACGTAATACACAGCGTCGCGTAGGGAATCGCGTCTAGACGACGCTCGTCGATCTGTTCACCGCAGCACTCGCAACGGCCATATTCACCACTCAAAATGCGCGTCAGCGCCTTACTGACCTGAGCAATTTCTTGCTGGGTTTCAAGCTCAAGCGAGTGCAACATGTCATCGTCTTCACGTTCCTGACTCTGCTCTTCTGCATCACTGGAATGCTCCGCATGAAGCTGCTGCTTGATGGTGGCAAGGCGTTCAAACAACGCCGCGCGCACCTCTATCAACGCCACTTCAACATCGCTGACATTGATACTCATTAGGCACTCCGCTTTAGCATAGACACCATTTCATCCTTCAGCAGCAGGCGCTTTTTCTTCGCCTCTTCCTCGGTCATGGTGGTGACGGGGGTAGCCTCGTCTTCCATGGCTTCGATCGATTTAGTGAGGTGGTGGTATTCCTCGAACAGGCGTTTGAAATGGGCGTCGCTCATTTTCATGCTGTGGATCGCATCGCGGTATTCGGGCAGTTCGTGGATCAAATCGTGGTGTACTGTCATATCAACTCTCCTTGGTTTGACATGAGTGTATGTCAGTGCAAAAAAGCTGCTTTGATTTGCATCATCTTTTCATCAGGTCACGCCGTGTGGGACTCGCCATGCAATGCTGGATTGCTGGGGCTATGCAAGAAACGGAAATTGTGCCCGAGGATGAGGCTGGCGAAGAGGTTAAGCTTATTGTGGGAGCTTGTTCGCAGAACAAACGAACCCTCCCTTGCTGTGGGAGCTTGTTCGCGCTCCTTGTGGGACCTTGGTCGAAGACCAAGGGAATGATGTTAAATAGTTCGCTTGTTCTGCGAACAAGCTCCCACAAGGGGCACGATACAGTTTGCACAGAGAGCGTCGTTAATCCTGATACCTCAGTGACACGTCATAAAATTGCTGCTGAATTCGGATAAAGGCGTCAAACATATCGGGGTCAAAGTGACTGCCCCGTCCCTCCTGCATAATCGCCACGGATTCATCGTGCGGAATCGGCTCTTTGTACACCCGCCGACTAATCAACGCATCGTAGACATCAGCGATCGCCATCAAGCGCGCAGAAATGGGAATAGCCTCCCCCGCTAGCCCCTCGGGGTAGCCGCTGCCGTCCCACTTTTCTTGGTGAGAATAGGTAATTTCTTTCGCCACGGTGAGAAACTCACTCGGCTCGCTCAGTTTTTTCTCGGCCGCGGCAATGGCGTCACGGCCATACACCGTGTGCAATTTCATGACTTCGAACTCTTCCACCGTCAACTTGCCCGGTTTTAGCAGAATGGCATCGGGCACCCCCACCTTGCCAATATCGTGCAACGGCGCGGCCTTAAACAGCAGTGTCATCCGCTCAGGTGTCAGGTAATCGGCAAACTTGGGGTGGGTTCTGAGCTCTTCTGCCAGCAACTGCACGTACAGTTGGGTGCGGCGAATGTGGTTACCCGTTTCTGGGTCGCGCGACTCTGCCAAGGCCCCCATCGCCTCCATGGCGACATCCTGTAGTTCGCCCAACTTTTGCGTGCGATCGCGAACCTTCTCTTCCAACACTTCATTCTGTCGCTTGAGTAGATCGCGCGCTTCTTTGAGCATGAGGTGGTTTTTTACCCGCTCCAGCACAATCGGTGGACTCACTGGCTTGGTAATGTAGTCCACTGCACCGAGCGACAAACCGTGGGTCTCGTCTTCCACTGCGACCTTGGCGGTCAGAAACATGACTGGGATATCCAGCGTTTGTGGGTCCGCCTTAAGGCGTTCACAAACCTCGTAGCCATCCATCTCGGGCATCATGATGTCCAACAAAATGATATCGGGAGCAGGATGCGCCGCCGCCAACTCCAAGGCTTTAGCGCCATTGGTGGCGATCTTGGTGCGGTAGGTATCCTTTAAAACATTATTCAGCAACGATACATTGGCGGGCGTATCATCGACAATTAATACCGTTTTCTTTTCGCTCAAAGCGTTGTCCTCAATCTTCGTTGCGGTTGATGAAAGCTTGCTGCTGAGTTTCTACTACCTTGGCGGCGGCAGCAAAGTCAAAACCTGCTATCGCCTCCGCAAGTGCGTTCATTGCATCGCCAGGTATATGCTGCTGCAAGGCCGCGCGATGTTCTTGAAATAGCCACTCTGCCTCACCGTCGTCATTGACTAATAAGGCGTGTAAGTCATGCAGCACCGCTTCCACATTAACCTGGCTTACTGGTGCCTCCGGCTCAACTGGGTGCTGTTCAAAGTATTCCACCACATCGGCCAAGGTGGTTTCGAGTAGCTCGCAAAACAGCGGCGTTAAGCGATCGACATCCGCTGTGCGCTGTTCGGCAATCGCGCTTTCAAGCTGCTGGGCACTTTCGCGCAGGGCATCTGCGCCGAGGTTGCCAGCCACGCCTTTGGTGGTATGCACCAACCTTTCTGCCAAGGCCCAGTCCTGTGCTTCAAGGGCATGGCGATAATCGACCAAGTGCACCGCTTCGTCTTTCACAAAGCGACCCAACAAATCCAGATAAAGCGACAAATTCCCGCCTAAGCGGCGCAGTCCAAGCTCGGTATCAATACCGGCAATCACCGGCACATTGGAAGGTTGCGTTGGTTTTTCCAAGGGGCTTATCGACACTTCACCGAGCCCCTCGCGGGGTTTAATCCACTGCACCAACGCCAGCATCAACGCATCCGGATCAATCGGTTTGGCAATATGATCCTGCATACCTACTGCTAGGCAGCGCTCCTTATCGCCCTCCATCGCGTTGGCCGTCATCGCCACAATGGGTAAATGATCCAGCTCAGGATGATTGGCACGAATCATCTGGGTGGCTTGGTAGCCATCCATGACAGGCATTTGAATGTCCATCAACACGATGTCATAGCTATTAGCCAATATCTTATCGACGGCGCTTTGACCATTGTCTGCGATATCGACCTGCAT
This sequence comes from uncultured Pseudomonadales bacterium, assembly GCA_964598145.1. Lineage (GTDB taxonomy): Bacteria > Pseudomonadota > Gammaproteobacteria > Pseudomonadales > JAHEIH01 > JAHEIH01. Next base: position 44,497 of record CAZRAM010000005.1, on the reverse strand, counting down.
CCCCATATTGACCAGCATTTCACGCGCCACTTGTTGGTTGATGTCGTTGTCTTCGACCAACAAAATACTCGCCCCGGTCACCGACGCTACCGTCGCCAGGGTCAATGGTACCGTGTGAATATTCGGGTTTACTATACGACTGCGCCCGAAAGCCATCATCGTAGCGTCGAGCATGGCCGATTCGTTGATGGGTTTATTGATCACCCCGTCGACAACATTACCCGCTAGGCGCATCATTTCATTGGCATCATAAGCGGTCACCATGATCAACTTAGGAGGCGCATTAAGCGAGTTATCTTGGCGAATGCGGCGACAAAGTTCGATGCCATCCATACCCGGCATGCGCCAATCAACAAAGGCTACCTTGAAGGGGTAACCACTCGCATCTTGTTTGCGAATCAATTCGAGAGCACGCTGACCAGAGGTCGCGGTGATGGGGTCGAAGGTGAGCACTTGCGCGCTATTATGCATAATTTCACACGCCACCGGGCTATCGTCGACAATCAGTACGGGTAAATTGCGCAGGTCTGGGTCGGGTAGCAAGGCTTGTTGCGCTACATTTTCACAAACCTCTAGCTGTACGGTGAATTTAAACTGGCTGCCACGACCAAATTCACTCTCCGCCCAAATTCGCCCGCCCATTAACTCGACGAGATTTTTGCAGATGCTCAAGCCCAAGCCGGTTCCCCCGTATTTACGGGTGGTCGAGGCATCCGCTTGGCTAAAGGCTTCAAACAGCCCCGCCAGCTGCTCTTCGGTGAGACCGATACCACTGTCTGATACCGTAAAGCACAACTCCCGCTGGGCTGCCTCACTTTGCAGCAACTCAATTTTGACGAGGATTTCACCCTCGGCCGTGAACTTCACCGCATTGTTTACCAAATTAATCAAAATTTGGTTCAATCTGAGAGGGTCGCCCTTCAAGCCCCGCGGCACATCGGGCGCCACATCAATCAAGAACTCCAGCTTTTTCTCCTGTACTTTGACATGGATAAGGTCGGTAAGGCTTGCCATCACATCGTCGAGATTGAAGGGGATGACTTCCAAGGCTAATTTGCCCGCCTCAATCTTTGAGAAATCGAGGATATCGTTGATGATCCCCAGCAGCGCATTGGCAGCACCATTGATTTTTTGTACGTAGTCTTCTTGCCGTGGGGTTAACTTGGTTTGTAGGGCGAGGTAGCTCATGCCAATAATGGCATTCATTGGTGTGCGTATTTCATGCGACATGTTGGCCAAAAAATCACTCTTAGCGCGATTCGCCGCGTTGGCTTCTTCACGGGCCGCCACCAGCTCGGTGATATCAGATGATACGCCGCCCACCGCAAATATTTTGCCCTCGCTGTCGCGGACTGGAAATTTATAGGCATTGAAGGTTCGCACGACACCGTCGGCCCCAGGGTATACCTCTTCGTCTTGAATCAACTCGCCGGTTTCGATGGCCTCCACATCGTGATTTTTAATAATCGCTGCGATATCAGCTGGCAGAAGATCATCGGCGCGCTTACCAATCACTTCCTCGGGGGTCAGTTCGTTGATTTGCTGCCACATCTTATTCACGATCAAGTAGTGACCGTGGATATCTTTCAAAGAAATCAGAGCGGGAGAATTATCAATCATTGCCTGCAGCAAATTGCGCGAGTCATTGAGTTCCTTCTCCGCCTTCTGCCGCTCGGTAATATCACGCATAGCAGCCGCCACCATCATGCCTTCTTCGCTGTCGATGGGGCTTAAGCTTATTTCAACGGGAATATGAACACCCGATTTTGAAAGTGCGGTAAAGGTGCCGGTTTGACCCATATAGCGCACACGCGCGTTTTGGTGGTAACCCTCGCGTTTTTTATCGTGCCCTTGCCGGTGTTCGTGCGGTACCAGTATTTCGATCTTTTGGCCAATCAGTTCACCCTTGTCGTAACCAAATAAACGATAGGCCCGCTCGTTGCACAAAATAATGTCGCCACTGGCATCGGTGACTAGCATTGGGTCGGGGGCAGAATCGAGCAATTTGACAAACTGGTCCTTGCTTTTTGATAACTCAGCGGTGCGTTTGGCGACAGTCTCTTCCAGTGTGTCGCGGGCTCGTTCTAGCGAGTGCCGCGCGCGATTGGCAAACCAGGAATACATGGCAATGAGCACAAAGGCCAAGAACAAGGTGGCGACGATAAGCTTGATCAACACCAACCGGGTAATATAGAAGCTCTCCAGTGCCTCGCTCTCATCGATTTCTGAAATCAGCCCCAAACCGAGGTCGTCATCCCATCGCCAACTACTAAGCACACGTTTGTTGCGGTAATCGGCGAAGCCATCTAGGTGTGTACCATCTTTTCGCTCAAGCAAGGATTCCACCGCGGGCGTGTAGCGGTTCAAACCGTTATAAGGGGCGGTAGCCAATGTAGCGGGTTGGGTCACGCGCAACTTAAGAATGGTGCTTTCATCGTAGGTCAAAAAACCCAACGCCACGACATCATCTTTAAAGCGTGAATGACTCAGCATCACGCCCTCCTGATTTATTGCGTAGGTTTCACCCGTGTCACCTATTCGACCAGCGTTGAGAATCTGCGAAAATTCAATGGCGGGGTTAATACTAGCAACCACGGCGGCAATCACCTCGCCATCTTCACTAAACACCGGTGCCGAAATGTAAATTTCAGCCAACCCTGAATTGGAGTTGCGCACCGGGGGCAAGAAAAATGCCTGATCGCCAAAAATATGCGCGCCATAATCATCCAATAAGAACGCTAGCGATTGGGGTGCACCAGACAGTGTTTCGCCCTGCAGAGAAATTACCGAAATTTGCATGTCTTCAGGCATATTGCCCGACAGAATTTCAGTTGAGCGCTGCGCGATTAAACTGTGACCGGCAAAGACGTCATAATCCTCATGCGGCTCAGATAAGTGCTCCACCACGTGAACATCACCGGCCAGCATACTGACGATGCGGGCACGGCCGTCGACCCATTTTCGAAGCGACGTTGTCGTCGAATTAAGCACCGTATTGAGAGAGTTCCCCACTCTCTCGCGCACAGCATTTTCTTGCAGCAACAGCGACTGCCAAGCAAGGAAAAAGATAATGCCCATGAAAATGACGATGGTGGCAGCATTGATTTTACGGATCCGACCCGATTGATACAGCGCCAGCACCGACCTTTCGCCGCGGGTGAAATACCACGCTACTATTGCAATGGCCAAGAGGGCCAGAGTGATACCCACCAAAAAATGCCACGACGAATGAATATCCAAATCCCTCGCCAGGTTAGACGTTAATTGCTCGACATTGGGTTTACTGATGTTGACGCTTTGTTTCGCACTTTGGATTTCGATAGCGATAAACATCTCATCCAAATAGCGGGTCAGCATTTTTTTATTGGTCAGGTACTCTGGGGTCCGCATGCGCTGTTGCGCCTCGGCCAAGTTACCCGCGGCAACCAGTTCTCGAGTTTGATTCTCGATCGCCAACAGGGCCTCGTTCACCTGGTTAATCTGGTCAAGTACCCGATGCATTTCCACCGGAGAGTGCTCACGCAGCGAGTTAAGCGCTTCATCAAACTTTAGCGCAGCCGTATCGTAGCGTTCCAGCCATAAGGCTTCCCCGGTCACCGAGTAGGTCATCATGGACCCCGTTAACACCTCGTCTTCCAGGCAGATGGTTTCCACCTCCTTCACGGCTTTAACAAGATCAACCTGGCCAAGCGCCTGCATCGACAGAAACAACAGCGCGGCTAATACGGCAGAAACAAAAAGCCTAAGGGGTTTGAATAGAGACAATCGAGACATCAACCTGATACCTGTTTTTTTATTAAGTAACAGTATAGTCACAGAATACAGATCTGCTCTTGATATTGATCGAGTGGAAGGTTATTCGCGCCCCCCCCGTGGGAGCTTGTTGGAACAACAAGCGAACGGATCCCTTACTCGCGCACTTTGTGGGACCTTGCTCGCGCCCTTTGTGGGACCTTGGTCGAAGACCAAGGGAACGGAATTAGATCTTTCCCTTGCTCTTCGAGCAAGGTCCCACGGCGGGAACGTTCAAGGACACGTTAACAGGAAATATAGAAAAAAATGGAGGCTCGGGTCGGACCAAATCGCCAGGAGCGATTTGGCGATGCGAAGCACCGCGTAGCGGCGAGCCCATGGATGGGCGAGTCAATCTAACCGGCGTAGCCGCTCGATTCCAGCATCAATACTGAAAAAGGACACGTTTATAGAAAAACTAGAAAAAAATGGAGGCTCGGGTCGGACCAAATCGCCAGGAGCGATTTGGCGATG
>CAZRAM010000005.1:17610-40131 GCA_964598145.1 uncultured Pseudomonadales bacterium | reverse complement strand
GGATGGGCGAGTCAATCTAACCGGCGTAGCCGCTCGATTCCAGCATCAATACTGAGAAAGGACACGTTAACAAGAAATATAGAAAAAAATGGAGGCTCGGGTCGGAATCGAACCGGCGTACACGGAGTTGCAGTCCGCTGCATGACCACTCTGCCACCGAGCCGGAGATTGGAGCGGGATATCGGGTTCGAACCGACGACCTATACCTTGGCAAGGTATCGCTCTACCAACTGAGCTAATCCCGCATAATCCAGAATGTTTGCTAGAAACGATTGTTTCAGAAGTGCCGCAAACGAGGCGCATATAATAGCCAGATCGATTTCACAGTCAAGCGCTTTTCTCACTATTCTTCAAATAAAGTGCAGCAAACACACGACATTGATCATTAATTGCTCAAGCCATTGATTCTGCCAGTTTTGTGATCGATAAAGTATTCCAAGCCCGCCCATCTGGTGGTAGTATGCGGCCTTCATGACCTGCCTGGGTGGTGAAATTGGTAGACACAGGAGACTTAAAATCTCCCGATAGCAATATCGTGCCGGTTCGAGTCCGGCCCTAGGCACCATGAAAAAACCGCGAAAGCGGTTTTTTTGTGCCTGGGTGTCGGCGAGAACCGGCACTCCGGTTCGACCAATTGAGAGAGCAATTGGAAACGAGCAAGCGTTGCTTGCGAAGCCCGAAGGGACTCAATCGCCATAAGCGATTGAGGTTAATCCGGCCCTAGGCACCATCTCCGCACTACAAAGTCCTCTGCAGCCCTTGTAAACACTGGCGGGTTCTACCCCGTTTAACAACTACAAGAGCAAAGACTTTGGGCCATTTATACATCCTAAGGATAAGTTTACCGACGATACAGTTTGCACTTTTGCTATCCTTGATGTTTTGCTAAATGATGCTCACCAGAGAACAAAACAAACTAGCAGCGCTGCGCTTTTTCTAAAGCACAGCCAAATCACAAGGGGTTAGGTATTTGATGGAAAGGGTTGGGGGTATTTTGTTGTTTTGTGTGGCGGGCGGGCTGGTGACCGGACAGGCAAGAGCCGATGACCCGACGCTTGAGACTGTGACTGTGGTAGGACGACAAATCAATCTTGTGGGAGATGCGGTTTCTGCTTCAGAAGGCCTTGTCGGGCAGAAAGAGATTGAACTCCGACCTTTGTTGCGCACCGGTGAAGTGTTGGAGTTGGTACCCGGTATGGTGGTCACTCAGCACAGCGGCACCGGAAAGGCCAATCAGTACTTCCTGCGCGGCTTCAATTTAGATCATGGAACAGACTTCTCTACAACAATTGACGACATGCCCGTCAACATGAGAACTCATGGCCATGGTCAAGGCTATACGGATCTTAACTTTCTGATACCCGAAACAGTCTCCCATTTAGCCTACAAAAAAGGCGCCTATTATGCCGATGTCGGTGATTTCAGTGGAGCTGGTAGCGCCCAGATAACCACCAATAGTGCCCTGGAACGCGGTACAGTTGAAGGGACTTTGGGCGAAGATGCCTATTCCCGGCTCTTAATCATGAACAGCATGCCGCTTGCTGGAGGGGAAACACTCTTTGCTCTGGAAGGCAATCGCTACAATGGCCCTTGGTCCGATATTAAGGAAGACCTGGATAAGTTGAATCTGTTGCTCAAACACACGATTCCGCTCAGCAAGGGGAGAGTCAGCATTGCACTGATGGCCTACGACAACAGTTGGAACAGTGCAGATCAAATCCCATCGCGCGCGGTAGATCAAGGCCTCATTAATGAGCTTGGTTCAATCGATAATACCGTCGGCGGCGAATCTAGCCGATACAGCCTCAACACCAATTGGCAATATGGTGGCTGGCAAGGGTCGGCCTATGTTGTCGATTACAGCCTCAACCTCTGGTCGAACTTTACCCACTTTTTGGATGATGAGAGCAATGGCGACCAGTTTGAACAGGTGGATGATCGAACCATTTACGGCGGGCAACTCAGCTATCTTGCCGAGAATACGCTGGCGGGACGCGCTATGAGCAATCGCTTTGGCGTGGAGCTGCGTGTCGATGACATCGGTGAAGTCGGCCTCTACCATACCCAGGCACGCGAACGACTTGGAGTGATTCGCAGCGATCAGGTGAAAGAATCCAGTGTTGGCTTCTACTGGGAGAATCGGATGGTCTGGACGGACAAGCTACGTTCTGTATTGGGGCTGCGCTCGGATTATTATGATTTTGATGTGAACGACAAGGCGGGTATCAATGCCAATGGCATCGACCTCGGTCCCAATAGCGGCAGCGCTGACGACAACCTCACTTCTGTCAAAGGGAGTTTGATTTATACTTTCGACAACGAATGGGAAAGCTACTTATCCGCTGGCCAGGGTTTTCATTCCAACGATGCACGCGGTACTACCATCCAAGTTGACCCGTCCGATGGCAGCCCGGTGGACTCGGTCGATCCTCTAGTTCGATCTCTGGGCTACGAAATCGGTGTCCGAGGCTTTATCACGGACCAACTCAATACATCATTGTCGCTGTGGGCCTTGGAAGTAGACAGTGAATTATTGTTTGTCGGTGACGCCGGAAATACCGAAGCCAGTCGAGCCTCGAAACGAAGCGGTATTGAAGTGACGGCTTATTACCACCTTTCGGAACAATGGTCTCTCGATGTTGAATACGCCTACACGAATGCTGAATTTACAGATCCCGCACCGGAAGGAGTTGAAATCCCCGGAGCGATTAACAATGTTCTTCAAGCGGGCTTAAACGCTGATTTTGCCAACGGCTGGTTTGGCAGTTTACGCACACGCTATTTTGGTGGGCGCCCATTGATCGAAGATGGTTCTGTCAAATCTGACCCCAGCACGGTATTGAATTTACGAGCGGGATACAACTTTGCCAACTGGACGATTAAAGCGGATATTTTGAACTTAACCGACAGTAACGACCATGATATTGACTACTTCTACGCATCCCGACTTGCCAGTGAAACATCGGGAATGGAAACAGAAGACATCCATTATCACGTGATTGAACCACGCACAATCAGGCTATCGGTCGGCTACCAATTTTAATGTCTGAGACGTTTTGGCAGGTGAACTCAAATCAACATCTATGGTCACACGGATGCCACCGGCGGTGCGGAATACAATCAAGCATTGAGTGAGCGCCAAGCACAGGCTGTCGGTGACTTCTTAGTGGCTAACGGTATTTCAGCGCAGCGCATCGCAAGCTTTGGCAATGGCATTAGCCCTTAGGAAGACATGGTGGTCATAGTCATCGGGTGGCAACTCTGCATTTGCCACTAAAGCCTTTAGAGTCAATAGGTTAGATGAGTTTTCAATTAACAATCCCACGCATATACTCAGGAGTCTCCCTTAGCTAAGGGTTCATAGGCATTCCTTAAGTTAATACCATACTAGTTATCTACCTCCTAGGAGACCCTAGCTCTTTAGTATTACTTAGGAAGCCTAAGGGATTGCTTATAGGAGTTAAACAATAATGGCCATGCCTTAGGCAGCTATCAGCTGCTTTACGCCACCATAGCCCCTTAGTACTTCACTACGGGAACAAACCTAGAAACTCAGTAATCATAGGCTGCCACAGGGGGGCTCACACTCCCTTCTGATGTGTGTTCTAAGGTACAACTAAATAATGTCCAAGGTTTCCCACCCCCGCCCCCAGGGAAGACCCCACCCTATGTAAACTCGTGGTGAAACTTAAGGGGCGGGGGGAGGATCTGACGTTATTAATACTGGTTGTACCCCTTCAGATACTTAATAAGACATATGAAAAGGAGACAGTGTGAGAGGCGCTGTAGCTGCCTTTGGAGTGCATCTGGCTAATACTACAGTGACTGTTTGATGAGCGAGGTGTTAACTAGAGAAATCGGGTGGTGACGCTATTATAAATACTTAATAGGTTGCCCACCCGTTTTTGCTTAAGATGGTAATGTTTTACTATTTTGGCCAATAGTTAGTATTACTAACGGGGCGCGGCCACGGTCCGAGCAGGCTGTTGAGTATCCTTTTAAAAAAACGTCCCGCGGACGCCCAAGCTAAACCCGCGCACAGGCAGTGGGGCTCTGTCTTTCATGAATGACGAGTGCACCCGCGCCTCGCTGTTGGTGAGGTTGTTGGCCTTGAAATACACACTGTAATCGCCGTATTCAACGGGAAGGGTAAAGGCCACTTGGGCATCTACCAAGGTATACCCCTGAGTGGGTGATTCCAGTGCGGCAACTGTGTTTTGGTCTAAGTAGTGATTCAGCGTCAGGTCCGCATTCCACGCACCGCTGGTATAGTTGAGTTGAGCACCCAAGCGTTTGGGTGGGATACGCGGCAGATTGCCGCCGGCATCTAGTTTACCGCGCACGCTGTCACCCCAAAGGTCGAGCTTCAATGTCGGGCTAGCCTGCAAAGACCAACGCGCCTCCAGACCGTAGAATGTGGCATTAGCTTGGGTGAACAAGTAGATCGGAAGATCTGAGTGGCCGTGTGCATCGTCGGCAGCGGCGTCATCTTCCGCGTGCAGCGAGGCGCTAGAAAAGCCGGTATAGCGCTCGTAGTAAAAGTTATCGATTTGGTTGTAGAACGCATTCAGGATCCAGCCAGTGTCCCCGGAATGCTTGCGCAAACTGATGTCGATATTGTTCGATTTTTCCATCGTTACCGGGTGGCCCGCATCAAAGTGCAGTTCGTCATCGGCATGCATATCAAAAATAGCGCCCACTTCAAAGCTACCGGTGCCCAAGTGAGGACCAAAAGAATACAGCTCTGCTGCACTTGGCGCGCGTTGCGCATTTCATTATTGATGTTTTTGCTGTTCTCCTGTGATAGCGGTGACCATCTATATTGTTCACGCTATCAATATCTTTACAACCAATTGCTTGAACACGACGCGCCTCAGGTACGTGTGCTTAGACAGGCTATACAGCGAGCACGCAAGGATCCGGGCGCGGATCAGCACGAACTGGATTTCATGGAAAAAGTGCTCAATGACTTCACCGCCGGTGTCAAACCCGAGGCTATGGCGCCGCAAGCATTTTGCTTGCAAGCACGGCGCTACCAAGCGAGTTAGCGCGGTCACAGTATGACTTTTTTGATCCGCATCATAAAAAGCGTGGTCTCTTGTTTTGTGGTCATCGGAATGTTGTTTTGGATCAAAACGTTTCTCGACTGGCGTCGTATCTTATCTTCATCACTCAAGGAGATACGTTGATGAAAACTTGGATTAAATCTACCCTAGCAATCAGTTTAATGGCCGCGTCTATGGGCGCTGCTGCCTATGAATCGGGCGACATGATAGTGCGTGTTGGCGCTATCAGTGTTAACCCTAGCGCTAGCTCTGATACCGTTGCGCCTGGCGTATTGGATGTCACAGTCGATGTCGGTAATAACACTCAACTGGGATTGACCGGCACCTATATGTTGTCTTCAAATATGGGCGTGGAGGTCGTTGCTGCCACACCGTTTTCCCACGATATCAACGTGAATGAAATTACCCTAAAGGCCGGTGATACTAAGCATTTGCCCCCCACGGTTATGCTGCAGTATTACCCTATGGCGTCGGCATCGGCGTTCCAGCCTTATGTCGGATTGGGATTGAACCACACGGTGTTTTTTGAAAGTTATACCAGCGATGAACTCGATGGTGTACTGGCGAGTGTACTTGGTGCCTCATCAGTACAGGGTGGGCTCGATTTGAGTAATTCGACGGGCCTGGCCGTTCAAGTCGGCTTCGATTACGCGCTAAGTGATAACATGGGTATCAATATGGCGGCGTGGAAAATGGACATTGACACCACAGCCACCGTCTTTGCTGATGACAATAAGGTAACAAGCTTTGATGTCGCGATTGACCCCATGGTCTATATGGCGGGTGTTTACTACACCTTCTAGCACTTACCCTTGGAGCTGGCGCAGAAACTGTTCTTCATCGAAGGGGCGGTGCGCCAGCAAGGCTAAATTTCTCGACGTTAATTCGCGTTCACAGAACACCACGATGTCGGTTTGGTAGCCGTGTTCTTGGCAATAGCAGGCCAAATCCAAATGCACGAAATGCTCGAGGTAGCGCTTCATGCCTTGGCGGATGATGCCGATTCGCTCGCTAAGTTCAAAACGTTGGCGGCCTTCGTTTAACCAGTTGTCGACACCCTTGATGTCATTAAACGAGAGTTGGTGCTGTTGCGCCGCCCAAGTGAAAAAGTCAGCGGGGTCGCCCTTGAAAAAGCGTTTGCTCAACGAACGCAGTGGTCGGTAGTCGTCATTGCCTGTGGTAGCGATACGCCAGCTGTCGTAGGCCAGTCGCCAAATCTGCTCAGTACGTCGGCTGCGCATGGCGTTTTGTCCACCGGTGACAGTTTCTAACAGAGGGATCCGCAGCTCATTGGCGCTGAGCTTCAGCGCAGAATGTTTAGCGGCCATGGATAATTGGCTGTGATCGGATGCGCCTAAATGGAAGCAACAGGGCGATAGACAAATTTGTTCTGCTTCTCGAAGGGTGAGCTTTAGGAAGCGTCGGTGTAGCTCGCCGCAGGCGTGCAGTGCCACGTGGCGTTCTGCGCCCTCAGTACACAGTGTGTCATCAATTTCTAAGCAGTCGACAAAGCACCCTTGGTGAGCAGAGAGATAGCCCGCCAAATAGCCCTTGCCCCGCACCAGTCAGCGCACTGCATCACCGCAGGAAGTTGTTGGCTGGCTTGGTGAAAAGCTTGGATTTGTTGCCACTTTCTTCCGCCAATGCCCAGGCTCATCGGATCATGTTTTGAGGATAACGTCGGTGACAGCTGCTTTGGCTGCCAGCGTCGGAAGGCCTTAAAAAGTGTGGGTAACTGGTCTGACAGTCATGCCTCACAAGCCCCCGGCGTTTTCAATAAATCGTCAACCTGCGACTGGCTGAGATCAAGTAGCGCCGCTTGCATCTGTGGGGATGACACTTCCCAGGGGCCCTCGCGCAGCAAAAAAGGTTCCGGCGCCCAAAGATAGCGGTGGGCTTGAAGTGTTTCAGCGAGATCGGTAAGTGCTTGGCTGTGGTCGGTCAACATGTTTTCTTCGTCAAATTTTCGGCAATGCCGTGGCCGCGCGCCGTTAGTAATACTAACTATTGGCCAAAATAGTAAAACATTACCATCTTAAGCAAAACGGGTGGGCAACCTATTAAGTATTTATAATAGCGTCAGTTCCTTCCCCCGCCCCCTATGGAAGTCCACACCCCTATGTAAACTCGTGGTGAAACTTAAGGGGCAGTGGTGGTCAAGAGGTGGTGTCTAACCGTAGACCAAACCGTAGACCAAATGTGTGCCCTTGACGGTGAACTAATGACCTGTAACACTTGTAAACACTGACGATACAGTAGCTCGTGGTTCCTATGGCAGGAACTAGAGATGGCCCTAGGCACCATGAAAAAACCGCGAAAGCGGTTTTTTTGTGCCTAAACCTCTCCCAAAGCCACCGCCTCTACAGCCACCAACCCCGCAAAAAACGAGTACACCAAAAAAGCTTTGTAAAGCAGCAAGGTATTCATCATCCATTCCCCTTGTGTGGTTGCTGTCCAGTATGCCTGTACTGCCTGAATCCAACATGAACACCCTAAGTCGAAAGAACTAATGCAAGCAGCCCTTCTGCTGCTATGGTTCTGCACAGGCCATGGAGGCCTGTGCGTAAAACCCTACTGCTGTTGCTGATAATCCAAGGTCAACGCCACTAAGGCTTTCACCCCAAGCGCCAGAGCGCTTTCGTCGATTTGGAAGCGAGGTGAGTGATTGCTTGGCGCTTGCTCGGGATCTATGCCCGCTGCGGTGCCACCCAAAAAGAAAAAGATCCCGGGGACTTCCAGCGCATAGTAGGAAAAGTCTTCTGCTCCGGTCACTAACGGCGTGGTCACCACGCGCTGCTCACCAAACACCTTCTGCAAGCTTGGCGTGTACTTTTCCACCAGCTCGGGTGAATTCATGGTGACGGGATAGCCTTCATTGATATGCAGGTGTGATTGCGCATTGTTGGTTTGCGCCACCAGATCGACGGTTTTCGCCAAACGCTGTTTGATATCCGCCCGCATGTCTTGATCAAAGGTGCGGATGGTACCGATTAATTCCACCTCGTCGGGGATAATGTTGGAGCGGATACCGCCCTTAATCGCGCCAAAAGACACCACGGCTGGCGCTTTTGTCACGTCGACTTGGCGCGACACAATGGTCTGGGTGGCGTTGATCAATTGCGCGGCGGTAACAATCGGATCTACCCCATTCCAAGGGCGCGAGCCATGGGTTTGACGACCGGTCAGGGTTATTTCAAAGGAATCCTCGCTAGCCATCAATGGCCCAGCTCGAAGCCCGGCAAAGCCCGCCGGCAGTGATGAGGTAATATGCAGACCAAACACCGCATCGGGCTTGCGCTTTGCAAACAAACCTTCTTTCAGCATTAGCTCGGCGCCGCCCTCTTCTCCCTCGGGCGCGCCCTCTTCAGCGGGCTGGAAGATAAACATGACATCGCCTCGAAGTTGATCGCGCTGCTTGGTCAGTGCCTCCGCCACCCCCATCAAAATGGCCACGTGGGTATCGTGCCCGCAGGCGTGCATAACACCAGTTTCTTGACCGCGGTAGGTGGTGGTCACTTTAGACGCAAACGGCAAATCGGTTTGTTCGGTGACCGGCAGTGCATCCATATCGGCGCGCAACGCGACCAACGGGCCGGGTTTAGCGCCTTTTAGCATGGCCACTACACCAGTGTGTGCCACCCCCGTTTTTACCTCTAAGCCCAAACTGCGCAAATGGCTTTCCACATAGGCCGAGGTTTTGTACTCGCGATTACTCAATTCGGGGTTTTGATGCAGGTGGCGACGCCATTCGATCACCTTTTTCTCGAGCGCAGGTTCGATGGCCAACGCGCTGTTAGCAACGCTTACCGCCGCAACAGCGGCAGCCAATAGCAAGTACTTTTTCATTGGGATTCTCCTTGGGTTTCAAGGATGCTAAGGCCTGATCTTCACGCTTGCCAAACACTATTGTGAGACGCGTTAAGAATTGGCGAGAAATCACAGCACAAAAAAGCGCAACCAAGCTGCGCTGAGACTTCTTGGTGTTATTCAGTCAGTGTCGGCCAATCGCAAACCGCCAACGTTAACGCCGTAGGCCACACCCATGAGATCTTGCAACAGGGCCAGGCTATCCAATTGCTCTCCTAACCCGCGATAACGAAGAACTAACCGACTGGTGACGGGCGACGTCTTTTTAACAATCACACTGACATAAAAGGTATACGACGTACCGTCGGCGCTATACCAGGTGTTTTCGTCGCGCGCGATGTATTCCTGACCGGGCTTGGCAACGTAAATCCATGAACCTTCTTTTGCCTTGCGGTACATCCAACGCTGCCCACCTTCTGCAACTAGTTGTTCGCGATCGCGAAGGCCCCAGGCATCTCGGGCCATCGCGAAAGCGGTATCGACATCGTAGGGCAAATTAATCGCTACCGTTTGTGGTTTAGTGAAATCCGCCTTAGCAAGATCGTACATCTTCAACACGGGTGTGTCGGTCATCCCCTCACGACAGGTTAAACACTGGCCATGATGGTCAAAGATATTGCTAGCCTGCACCATCATCGGCATAACTAACCACACCACAAACATCCATTTCAGCATCGACGTCATCACCCAGCCCTCGGCCTGATTACTCCAAAGCTAGTCGGCGGGAAGTGGGCGTGTGTAACAAAAACTCAGCAATTCACTTTTAGAAGTTAAATGCTCTATGCAGGCAAATTCGATATAACTAAACTATTATAAAAGCCAGTCTTTTACTGCCTTAGCCGTGGTAGAATAAGCCTTTTTATTCGAGACCCCGCCATGACCAGCGCCCAACACGACCTCACCTCGGGTCCTATCCCTCAGCTGCTGATCAAGATGGCGATTCCCATCGGCATCGGCTTGTTGCTGCAAACGCTCTACTTCGTAGTGGATCTTTATTTTGTGTCGTCACTGGGCGACGCCGCAGTCGCTGGGGTGGGTATTGCTGGCAACCTCAATTTCTTGATCATTGCGCTGACGCAAATTTTCAACGTTGGGGTCACGGCATTGATTTCTCAGGCGGTGGGCCGCAAAGCCACCGGCGAGGCACAATCTGACTTTAACCAAGCGCTGCTGCTTTGCGGCGTCTTCGCCTTTATAACCTTGTTGCTGGGCTATGGCTTTGCCGACGTTTACATCAATACCCTCAGCGATGATCCCGCCACCGTAGAAAACGCCCATATTTATCTGTGGTGGTTTTTGCCCAACATGGCGTTGCAATTCGCCATGACCGTGATGATCGCGGGCCTGCGCGGCATCGGCGTCGTGAAACCCACCATGATGGTGCAGCTGGTTTCGGTGCTGATCAATATTGTATTGGCACCGGTCTTGATTAGCGGCTGGTTAACCGGCCATGCCTTCGGTGTGCTCGGTGCTGGCTTGGCGAGTAGTATTGCAGCCGGTGTCGGATTTTTGCTGCTGGCGAGTTATTTCAAACGTTCGTCGTCGTTCCTTAAAATCGACCTGTACAGACTGAAACCCATGCTCAGCACTTGGCAGCGCATCGTTGCAATCGGCCTGCCCACGGGTGGAGAATTTGTGCTGATGTTTAGTTACATGGCGATTGTCTACTGGGCACTGCAAGACTTTGGCGCCCACGCTCAAGCGGGCTTCGGTATTGGCCAGCGTGTCATGCAGTCTATGCTCATGCCTGGCTTGGCATTGTCTTTCGCTGCACCGGCTATCGTAGGGCAAAACTTTGGCGCTGGGCAGGCGCAGCGCGTGCGCGACATTCAGGCCACCCTGTTGAAAATGAACGTAATAGTGCTCGGTAGTTTGGGCGCAATGTGTATTATTTTTGGCGAGCACATGATTCGCTTCTTCACCCACGAAGCCCCCGTCATTGCCACCGGCGCGGAATACTTGTTCTGGACCGGATTCGCCTTTATGCCCAGCGTAGTGATCCTGTCCTGCAATGGCATCTACCAAGGTTTGGGGAATACCTGGCCCGCGCTATTCAGTTCGCTGTGCCGCATCAGCATTATCATTTTGGGCGTGTATGGTTTGATGCAAAGCGCCGAATTTGAAAGCGTGCACCTTTGGCAATTATCGCTGCTCGCCAATGCCATCCAGGCCACCATTAGCTACCTTTTATTACGCCGTTTGATGTCTCAAAAGCTCGCGGTGATCCCGGCCGGGTAACATTTTCCAAAACATTCTAAAACATGGAGGCGGTGCTATTAATAGGCTTTGGGGTTTTTCAATGTTGGTAGGTCTGATAATCTTCAATCTTTTATAGCAACAGGGATACACCATGCTGAGCACGCTCGACTATAGCATCGTCGCCATTTACGCGGTGGCGTTATTTTTACTGGCCCAATGGGTTTCGATGGAAAAAGGCGACCACCACAAGGACGCCAGTGATTACTTTTTGGCGGGTAAATCCTTACCCTGGTGGGCGATTGGCGCCTCCTTGATTGCCGCCAACATTTCAGCCGAGCAAATTATCGGCATGTCGGGCTCGGGCTACGCCATGGGTCTGGCCATTGCCTCTTACGAGTGGATGGCCGCGTTAACGTTGATCATTGTCGGCAAATACTTGCTGCCTATCTTCCTGAAGCGCGGCATTTACACCATGCCGCAGTTCCTCGAGCAGCGCTACGACCACCGCGTGCGCATCGTTATGGCGATCTTCTGGCTGGGCGTATATATCTTCGTTAACTTGACCTCGATCCTGTGGTTGGGCGCTCAAGCCCTGCACACCGTTGGTGGCTTTGACCTGATGTACGGCCTGATCATTCTGGGTGTCTTTGCACTGGCCTACTCGCTTTACGGCGGCTTAAAAGCGGTCGCGTTCACCGACATTATCCAGGTGGTTTTATTGGTCATGGGCGGCGTAATGATCGCCTACTTAATGCTCGACAAGGTGTCGGATGGCGCCGGCGTGATGGCAGGTTTCGATATTCTGCAGCAGAAAGCGCCCGAAAAATTCGACATGATTTTGAGCCCCGACAACGAGCACTACATGAGCCTGCCAGGTATTTCGGTATTGATCGGCGGTATGTGGATCATGAACCTGTCGTACTGGGGCTTTAACCAATACATTATTCAGCGCGCCCTGGGTGCCAAGAGTCTGCAAGAAGCCCAAAAAGGTATCGTGTTTGCGGCGTTTTTGAAGATGTTCATGCCTATCGTGGTCGTGCTACCTGGCTTGGCCTTGTTTGTTTTGAACAGCGATTTGAGCAGCCCCGACCAAGCCTATCCGACCGCCATGACCATGCTGCCTGAAGGCATCAAAGGTCTGGTGTTTGCAGCACTGCTGGCCGCCATTGTGTCGTCATTGGCGTCAATGGTAAACAGCATTTCAACCCTGTTTACCATGGATATTCACCCCTCGCTGAACATGAAACACATCGGTGGCGATCCGGTAATTACCGGGCGTGTGGTTGCTATCGGCGCGATGATTGTGGCGATGCTAACTGCCAAGCCTCTGTTGGGTAGCTTTGATCAAGCCTTCCAGTACATCCAGGAATTCACCGGCTTCTTCACCCCCGGCATTTGCGTGATCTTTTTCTTGGGCATGTTCTGGCAAAAGACCACTGCCAATGGCGCGCTTATTGCTGCGATTGGTTCAGCGGTTCTGTCGTTCGCCTTCAAGATGTTGCTGCCCGAACTGCCATTCATCGACCGCGTTGGTATCGTCTTCCTGAGCTGTGTGGCGATTGCGGTATTGATTTCGCTGCGCGAGAACCGCGCGCAAGCAGGAGCGGTGCACTTGGGTGATATCGACTTTAGCACCACTAACGGCTTTAACATCTCCGCCGCAGCGGTAGGTTTGATGTTGGTAGCGCTTTACGCGACTTGGTGGTAATTCACCACGGCAGCTCGCTGCCATCCCAACTCCAAAAACGCCCGCTTTGTTCGGGCGTTTTTGTGTCTAGCACCTGCAGCATGCACTGTGCTGAATACAACGGTGTAAATAGTTTGTCCTTGGGCACGTTCGCCTGAAACGGGCGCGACAAGTCAGTATCGGTAGTCCCTGGATGCAGAGCTGCCACACAGACCTGTGGCAGGCGCATCCGCCATTCGATGGCGATGGTTTTCAGCGCCATATTTAACGCCGCCTTGGATGCGCGATAACTGACCCAACCGCCCAATTGATTGTCAGCAATACTGCCGACCTTGGCAGACACTGTGGCAAATTTGGCGTTGGCCACGCCCTTGAAATTTTTGTCGAGATACTTCGCTAACAACAAGGTCGGCACCGTATTCACTTGCATATTCAACAGCATGAATTCGGTATCGAAGCGTTTGACTGTTTTTTCTGGGCCGCGCTCTTCGGTATGCAGCATCCCGACGGCATTGATGACCCAATCGAGTCTACCGGCATCGGCGCATAACTTCGCCACATCCCTATCGCTGCAGGGATCTAGTGCAAGCCAATGCAGCTTGGGGTGAACAAATGAGGGTTCGTGAAAGCAAAAGGTGGCAAGCACTTGGCTGATGTCTTCGCGGCCACACAACAACTCAACAAACGCAGCACCAATACCGCCGCTGCCACCGACGACCAGCACCCTCACCTTTCAATGGCCTGGCAAGCACCGCACTGGTAAAGCTTGTAGTAACGCCGCTGCGCCCACAAATTGTAGACCACATCCACAATGCTACCGATGACAGGCCAGCGCAGTGGCTTAAACAACCATCCGTAGCGCGTAAACGACCACGCCATCACGGTGGCGTCCGCACCGATGTGCCAGTTGCCGTCAGCGTCTTTAAGGTGCAGCATTTTGAGCATCTTTTCGCGGCTGGCCTCGGTGTATTGCGTCAACTCATGGATATCTTCAAACACAAGACCTCCATGTTGAATCTTACGCAATACGTTAATTTCTTTAGTACAAAGCGGGCATTGTCCGTCGTAATAAAGTGTTGCTGTCATACCAAGCTCCTGTTGTTACACATTTATACGATGGCAGCGCTAGACCGGTTGCTGGGCTTGGTCAGTTTTGCAGGGTGGTTTACACTCGATGTGATAACAACAAATTAATAGGGATTGTGATGGACGCTCTCAACGACTTTTTTCTGCTAATTGATAGCTTTTTAGGTTCTGCCGTTTGGTTCCCCTACGTGCTGCTGGGTACGGGCTTATTCTTCACCCTATACCTCGGTTTTCCGCAAATTCGCTACTTCGGCCACGCTTGGAAAGTGGTGCGCGGCAAGTACGATCAAAAAGGTGACGAAGGCGATACCTCACACTTCCAAGCCTTGACCACGGCCCTGTCAGGCACCGTGGGCACCGGTAACATCGGCGGTGTTGCACTGGCACTTCACATTGGCGGCCCCGCCGCGCTGTTTTGGATGTGGATGACGGCCTTTATGGGCATGACCACCAAGTTCGTCGAGGTGACCCTATCGCACAAATACCGTGAAAAAACCTCTGACGGCACCATGGCCGGCGGCCCCATGTACTACATGGCCAAGGGCTTAAACATGAAGTGGATGGCAGTGTTGTTTGCGTTAGCTACCGTGGCGTCTTCGTTTGGCACGGGCAGCCTGCCGCAAATTAACAACATCGCTCAAGCGATGAATGCCACTTTCGAACTGCCCCACGCCCTCACCGGTGGTGTACTTGCGATCTTGTTGGCCTTGGTTATTATTGGCGGCATCAAGCGCATCGCATTAGTAACCTCTCGCTTGGTACCCACCATGTCGGTGATATACATCATCGGCGCCATGAGTGTGATCCTTTATAACATCGAGAACATCGGCCCTTCATTTGTCTCTATTTTCGCGGACGCCTTTACCGGCTCGTCAGCGGTGGGTGGTTTCTTGGGTGCCAGCTTTGCGTACGCCTTCAACAAAGGTGTTGGCCGTGGTCTGTTTTCTAACGAAGCAGGTCAGGGCTCTGCACCTATCGCGCACGCCTCTGCACGCGCCCACGAACCCGTATCTGAAGGCATGGTATCCATCCTTGAGCCTTTCATCGACACCATCATTATTTGCACCATCACAGGCCTAGTGATTCTGTCATCGGGTGTGTGGACCGAGAAGTTTGACAACAACTTCCAGCGCAGCGACATGATGATCGTGCAAGGTATTTACAACGACGCCAACCCCGAGCATGTAAAAGAACTGTCTTTGTTTATCAACGGCACTGGGCCATCGTCAGTTCAGGCCTACAATGGCAAGCTGGACATTGTCGGCGCTAAAGCTGTGCAAAACGACTTTACCGTGATCAACGCGCGCTCGATTGCGGAAAATGTGCGCTTTGATGTCAGTGCTATCACCCCCTTCAATGGCTCGATTGAAGTGAAAGACGGCCAGCTGGTCGACAATCGAATTTTAGTCTCTGGCAAGTCGCTGATTCACTCCGCCGAACTGACCGCCGAAGCCTTTACCCGTGGTTTCTTTGGCGAGGCGGGTCGCTATGTGGTCGCGATTGGTCTGTTGCTGTTTGCCTTCTCCACCGCGATCGCTTGGTCGTATTACGGCGACCGCGCCATGACCTTCTTGTTCGGACCCAAATCGGTCACCGGTTATCGCATTGTGTATGTGGCGGGTTTCTTCTGGGCTTCGTTCTCAGACACCACCTTGATCTGGAACCTAGCCGCAGTCACGGTGGTGGTCATGACCCTGCCCAACTTGTTGGGCATCTTGTTACTGCGCAAGGAAATGAAAGAAGAAGTCAGCAAGTACTGGCGCGAATTTAAACCCTAGTCCTCACTGGGGCACGGCAGCGACACATCGAACCGTGCCCCACCCAAATCGCTTTGCTGTAACGCCATATCACCCTTCATACTGGCCACGATTTCGGCCACCATAGCCAACCCAATACCATGCCCACTATCGTACTGATCGGCCCGTTGGCCGCGCTGGGTAATCTGCTCTAACATCGACGGATCGATACCAGGGCCGTCATCCTCAACCGATAGCAACACACTACTCCCCTGCTTAGAGAGTGATATTTGCACTTTTGATGCGGCCGCTTTGCAGGCGTTGTCGGTGAGGTTGCCAATCAACTCCAATATATCGCGCTTGTCGCCGCTCACCCATTGTTGGCTGCCGACCACCTGCATATCGAGGTTGCGTTCGATATACACCTTGCCGAGCCCCTGCAGCACGCGCTGGGCCAGTTCATAGACATCCACTCGCTGCTTGGCGACACTATCTGCACTTTGAATGGCCGCGCGCTGCAGTTGGTAATCGATAATTTCCTGCATGCGGGCAATGGCCTTTTCGGCGCTGGTGCGCGCTTCCCCGCTGAGGTTTTGGGCGTCGTTACGCAGCACCGACAGCGGCGTTTTCAAACTGTGAGCCAAATCCGACTGGGCGGTGCGGTAGCGTTCGCGCTGTTGTTTTTCGTTGCGCAATAGGCGGTTAATGGCGCCAATCAGGTCGTCGAGTTCGGCCGGGTAATCGCCATTGATCTGCTCGCTTTGACCTTGTTCAACACGCTGTAACTGCTCCACGACTGACTTCAACGGGCGCAGGCCCCAGCGCACAATGAGCAGCAATACCGCAAGCAGGATAATGGTGGTGGCGATGTAACTGGCGCGTAGCACACCGCGGTGCGCCGCCAAGCGTTCACGTACCCAGTTACCCTCTTCAAACACGTGGAAGACCAAGGTGAACTGCTCGCCGTCCATCATTTCCCAGCGCACCGGGCGGCGGTAGTGGGCAATCTTGTCGTGCTGACTGATGTAAGCGTCTTTCCCAAATGGGGTAATGCTGAGATCGGTGGCAAGATTGTCGAACGACATCGCCACCGCGGAAGCAGAACGCCAAAAGATGTTGCCGTCCACATCGGTAATCACCGCATAAAAGCCCGATTGCGGGGTAGCGAGCCTGGGCTCTTCAATCATGGCCCCCATTTCCACTTGCCCTTCAGGCGTAATATCGGCATTGCCCAACAACCAATACACCGCCAATTGCATGTATTGCCGCTGCGCTACCTTGGCAGAGTTATCGGCGGCAATGAAGTAGCCAACACCCAACACCATTAGCGAAAGTGGAATAAGGAATAAGCCCGCGACGATTAAGCGACGGTTAATCGACCATTGATTAAGGTTGAAGCTCAAAGCGATAGCCCTGCCCGCGCAATGTTGATATAGGTTTGCGTTGCCCGTCGGGGTCAATCTTTTTACGCAGACGACCGACGAACACCTCGATGACATTGCTGTCGCGGTCAAAGTCTTGATCGTACAGGTGGTCGGTCAACTCGGCCTTGGAGATGACTTTGCCGGGATGGTGGGCAAAATACAGCAAGGTGTTGTATTCAAAACTGGTCAGTGTGAGACGCTCCCCGGCGAGGGTAACTTGCTGGGTGTGGGTGTCGATGGCGAGATCATCAAAGGCTAGCACCGCGCTCGTGAATCCCGCGGCACGGCGAATCACCGCCTGCAGCCGTGCCTTCAACTCCGGAAAGTCGAACGGTTTGACCACGTAGTCGTCAGCCCCTGATTCTAAACCTTCTACCTTATCTTGCCAGTGACCCCGCGCGGTCAACACAATGATGGGATAGCGACGCTGCTTAGCGCGCAGCGCTTGGATCAATTCCATACCGCTTAACAGCGGCAGGCCTAAATCGATAATGGCAGCGTCGTAGTCGTACTCACTGCCTAAGAACAGGCCTTCGCGGCCATCGTAAGCGACATCCACCGCAAAACCGGCCTCGACCAATTGGCGCTGAATTTGTTCTGCCAGGGTTTGGTCATCCTCAACAATTAACACCCGCATACTAGTCGTCTCTTCTATTGGGGCTTGGCCTTTCTTCTCGGTCGTGACGATGTTCGCCGATACGTGGCCGGTTAGGTGGGCGCCACCCATCAGGGCGGTAGTTGATGGTTTTAACCACGCCATCGTGCTGTAGCAAACGCACCCGCAGACCACCTCGGCGCTCTTGCACCGAGATGACTTTGGCATTGTATTGACGCTCTAAATTGCCGATCACTTGGTCAACCGGCTGGGCCGCTACTCCACCCGCCAGCAACAACAGACTGAACGCCAAAAACACGATTTGCATAATTTTTCCACTCATGGACACCACTTTACCCGTGAAGTATGAATCAGGGCTGAATACCCGACAAGGCGCAAAAAAATAGCCTTAATCTTTAGAAGCTAACATTGCTTATTTTTCGAACAGCTCGAATTTGACCATGCAAATTGCGCCATTGCTATATCCAAAATCAATAGTATATTTTGATTTTTTATAAAAAAAGGAAATAAAAAAGCAAAAATGTACATTTTATCAGTACGTTAAAAATTCGACGCTATCATCAAATGCGTTTTGACAAGTGTGCAACCTTTCGAAATTTTCCTGCCGTATATGCTTTACACGGAATCAAAAGGAGAAATTTCTCATGTTGTGCAGACTAAAAATGGCAACCATTGCCTTATTTGCAACCGCCTTGGTTGCCTGCGGCGGCAGCGACAATAAAGCCGTCTCCGACATCGTAAACGGCACGCCCCCCACCTTTAACGTCGCTGAGATTGTGCGAGACAGCACCACCCTCTCGACACTGTACACCGCAGTGCAATCCGCTGGATTGGGCAGTACCTTAGCCGACGAATCAGCGACATACACATTGTTTGCCCCCACCAATGCCGCATTTGAGGCCCTTGGTGAAGACACCATCAATGCCCTGTTGGCTGATACCGATGCGCTGAGCAACATTTTGCTATATCACGTAGTTGCCGGCAGCGAGATAAATTCTTCAGCAGCCGTCGGTGCCGCAGGCAGCACGGTTGAAATGGCCAATGGCCAAAGCGTGGGCGTCAGCACCATGGATGGCAGCGTGTATATCAACAACGCCATGGTTACCGTGGTCGATGTTGAAGCCAGCAATGGTGTGGTACACGTGATCGATACGGTATTGCTGCCTCCTGCGATGCCAGACCCAGATACCAGCATGATGACGCTGACGGAACTGGCTATCGGCGATCCTGATTTTTCTACCTTAGTAACAGCGCTGCAAGCGGCAGGTTTAGCCGATACCCTGGCGGATGCCGACGGCACCTTTACGGTATTTGCGCCCACCAATGACGCCTTCGCTAAAATTCCCGATCGTTTGCTGACCGCAATTTTGGCCGACACCGAGCTGTTGACTCAAATTTTGTTGCAGCACGTGATTGTAGGTGCCGCCGTTGATTCACCTACGGCGTATTCTTTGAATGGTGCACAAGCCACCATGGCCAACGACGCGATGTTGGATATTGCCCTGACAGATCGCATGCTAACCATTGGTGGTGCGACCATTACCGAGGTGGACACCTATGCTTCGAACGGTATTGCGCACGTTATCGATACCGTGATTGTGGGTGACTTGGCACTGCCCGAGGTGACTTACAATATTGCAGAAATTGTTGAAATGAGTGCTGACCACAACACCCTGCAAGCGGCTCTGGAAGCTACAGGTTTGGATGCCGTGTTAGATGATGACACAGCTACCTTTACCCTGTTTGCCCCCACCGATGCCGCGTTTGCTGCTGTGGGTGAGGAAACCATCAACGCGCTACTTGCTGACACTGATACGCTAAGTGACATTCTGCTCTACCACGCGGTAGGTGCGGATATCGATTCAACTGCTGCGGTAGCCGCTGCTGGCACCACGGTTGAAATGGCCAATGGCGATTCGGTCGGCGTGAGCGTGGTCGACGGTGCGGTGTATATCAACAATGCCATGGTCACCGTGGTCGACATTGAAGCTGTAAACGGTGTGGTTCACGTGATCGATGCGGTATTAATGCCCCCTGCAGATCCCGATCCCGACACTGTCGCTCTGAATATTGCAGAACTGGCTGTGTCGGATGAAAACTTCTCTACCTTGGTTGCAGCGCTGACCGCGGCTGACTTGGTTGACACGCTAGCAGATGAAACGGCTACCTTCACCGTGTTCGCACCTACCAACGATGCTTTCGCGGCTATTCCCAGCGACACGCTGGATGCCATCCTGGCGGACACCGACACCTTGACCGCTATTTTGCTGCAACACGTGATTGCCGGTGCGGCAGTGGATTCACCCACCGCCTACTCGCTGAATGGTATGCAAGCCACCATGGCGAGCGACGCAATGCTCGACATCGCTGTGGTTGACGGCATGCTGACTATTGGCGGCGCCAATATCACTGTGACGGATATCTATGCCTCTAACGGTATTGTGCACGTCATCGATGCGGTAATTGTCGGCGACGTCACCCTACCCTAACTTTGTGGGACCTTGGTCGAAGACCAAGGGAACAATCCAAATTGGACCTTTCACGAAACATTGTGGGACCTTGGTCGAAGACCAAGGGAACAATCCAAATTGGGCCTTTCTCGAAACATTGTGGGACCTTGGTCGAAGACCAAGGGAACAATCCAAATCCCCTTTCTCTACGAGAAAGATCCCACAGCCAGAGGGTGCAACAAGCTCAAGATTTAAATTGGCACGCCGCATCAAATAACACTACACTGCCTGTAACGGAATCGTGACAACAATAATATGGTGAGTTATGTCTGTCGAAGCGTGGATGGAAAATCGCTATCAAATGCTGCTAGAGCTAGCCAAGTACCGCTCGCGCAGCGATGTTTCAATGGCCAACTACAGCCTTTACCGAGCGGCGCTTCGCACAGGACTTCTTGATCAATACTTCAACGCCAAGCGGCTAGCCAACACACCCCGCACGCACTAGGCCGAGCAACGGGCAAAAAAAAGGCGCGATATAATCGCGCCTTTTTCAATTTTAGCGTGGGCTTATTCAGCAACCGTCGCGTTGATCAGCTCTTGCAGCTCACCGTTTTCATACATCTCGGTGATGATATCGCAACCGCCGACCAATTCACCCGCCACCCACAACTGGGGGAAGGTAGGCCAGTTGGCGTACTTGGGCAGTTCTGAACGGATGTCGGGGTTAGACAAAATATCGACATAGGCAAAACGCTTACCGCAAGCCATCAGTGCCTGAGAGGCGCGCTGTGAGAAACCGCACTGGGGCTGGTTTGGCGAACCTTTCATATAAATAAGAACAGGGTTTTCAGCAATTTGTTGCTTGATAGTATCCAGGGTATCCATAGTGCAAAACCTATCAGTAAATCAAAGTGGCGCTATGATATACGTTTCCCAACAAAATTTCGCTGCCCATCGCAAATAAATCGCCAACGCGATCACTATTTCCATTTTTGTTAAAGGCCGATTATACTCGAAGCTCGTCGGGCAGCTATCGCTGCCCTTTTGCGTTTTTAACGTCCGCCACAACGAGAATTAGCGGGCTGTGCAAGGGAAGACATACACCATGGCAACACGGCACTTTTTATCATTGTTAGACTGCTCGCCCGCAGAGCTTCAGGACATCATCGCGCGCGCGATCGAACTCAAAGCCATGCAAAAGCAGCGCATCGATCACGCGATGTTCCCTAACCATGTATTGGGTATGATTTTTGAAAAATCATCCACCCGCACCCGAGTGTCGTTCGAAGCCGGTTTCGCCCAATTTGGTGGCCACGCCATGTTCCTGTCACCACGCGATACCCAATTGGGTCGCGGTGAGCCGATCTCGGATTCCGCCAAGGTGATTTCGTCTATGGTCGACATCGTGATGATCCGCACCTTTGCCCACAGCACGGTGGAAGAATTTGCCAAGTACTCTAAAGTCCCCGTCATTAACGCGCTGACCGACTTCTACCACCCCTGCCAATTGTTGGCCGACGTGCAAACCTACGTCGAGCACCGCGGCAGCATCCAGGGCAAGCGCGTGGCGTGGGTCGGCGACGGCAACAATATGTGCCACTCCTATATCAATGCCGCGCGTCAGTTTGATTTCGAACTCGCCATTGCCTGCCCCGACGGCTATCGCCCCGATGCACAATTGGTGGCAGACAACGCTGGTCGCATCCAGATGACGACCGATCCCAAGGTCGCGGTACAGGGTGCCGATTTGGTGGTCACCGACACCTGGGCGTCGATGGGCCAGGAAGACGAGAAAACCGAACGCATGGCCGCGTTTGCCGGTTATCAGGTCAATGATGAACTGATGAGCCACGCCGCTAGCGATGCTATTTTCATGCACTGCCTGCCCGCCTACCGCGGCATGGAAATCGCCGAAGATACGCTCGATGCTCCTTACTCGGTGGTGTGGGATGAGGCGGAGAACCGCCTGCACGCACAGAAAGCGCTGATGGAGTTCCTACTGAAGGCGTAGGTTAATCTCTCGCTGACCTTGTTATAACTGCCTGTGGGACCTTGTTATAACTGCCTGTGGGACCTTGTTATAACTGCCTGTGGGACCTTGTTCGCAGAACAAGGGAACGGCTTAATTGATACTCTAAATTAAGATCATTCCCTTTCTCTTCGAGAAAGGTCCCACAGTATGCAGAACAAGGGAACGGCTTAATTGATACTCTAAATTAAGATCATTCCCTTTCTCTTCGAGAAAGGTCCCACAGCAAGCAGAACAAGGGAACGGTTTGATTGATATTCTGAGTTAACATCATTCCCTTTCTCTTCGAGAAAGGTCCCACAGCAAGCAGAACAAGGGAACGGCTTGATTGATATTCTGAGTTAAGATCATTCCCTTTCTC
>CAZRAM010000005.1:0-17510 GCA_964598145.1 uncultured Pseudomonadales bacterium | reverse complement strand
GCAGAACAAGGGAACGGCTTGATTGATATTCTGAGTTAAGATCATTCCCTTTCTCTTCGAGAAAGGTCCCACAGGGCGAAGCGAGAAAGGTCCCACAGGGCGAAGCGAGAATGGTCCCACAGGGCGACGCGAGAAAGGTTTCACAGAGTGGTGCGTGCAAGGGCCCACAACACAATAAATTGAAAAAATAGAATCACTCAACCACTATATTTTGTGTTGTTGCATAATTTTTTCGATATATAACAAAATCGTTTATAAACAAAAAATCCTGCGCATTTTCTAACATTAAGCCCCCAAAAGGGCTGCCGTGTTAGTGCTTACCCACATTGCTAGTTATCCACAGTTTTTCCACCTTTTGCACGCAGACTTGCTCTATTGCATTGCCGGCCAAACCGCATTATCTTGTATCTCGAATCTGATAAGACCCAATATATAGGGGTTTAGTCAGAAGGCGTCACTAGAATAACAAGATCTAGTTTGCACTCACGCCAAACTAGTCAAACGCCACAAGATAAACCGCCAACACAATAGGAATTAACGCTATGTACACTGAGATGGAATCGCCTGCGACCCAAGGAAGTGCGCCTGCTGCCAGTCAGCAGCCCGCTCAAGATGCAACAATCACCGCCCCCGGCCAAATGCGCGTCATCAAGCGCAACGGTACGGTAGTACCCTTCGACGAAAGCAAGATCACCGTGGCGATGACCAAGGCCTTCTTGGCAGTTGAAGGCGGCACAGCAGCAGCCTCATCTCGTGTACACGACACCGTTAAGACATTGGCACAGCAAGTATTTGCGATCTTCAAGCGCCGTATGCCTTCGGGCGGCACAGTGCACATCGAAGAAATCCAAGACCAAGTGGAATTGGCACTGATGCGCGCCGGCGAACACAAAGTGGCTCGCGACTACGTGATCTACCGTGAATCGCGTCGTCAACAACGCACCACCAGCAGCCCCAGCGAAAACCTGCACCCCACCATCAACATGACCATGCCCGATGGCACGCGTCAGCCGCTGGATCTGGGCCGTATGGAAACCTTGGTGGTTGAAGCTTGCCGCGATTTGGAAAACGTGTCGATCGAGAAGATTCTGACCGAAGCACAAAAGAACTTGTACGACGGCATCACCAGTGAAGAAGTGAACACTTCGCTCGTTATTACTGCCCGTACCTTGGTTGAGCAAGAGCCCAACTACAGCTACGTGACCGCGCGCCTGTTGGCGGACAAATTGCGCGCCGAAGCACTGAGCTACTTGGGCATCGCCGAATCGGCCACTCAGTCAGACATGCACACCTACTACCCCGAGGCACTGAAAGCTTACATTGCCAAGGGTATTGAACTGGAACTGTTGGCCGAAAACCTAAACAGCTACGATCTCGACATGTTGGGTGCCGCCCTGCAAGCCGACCGCGACAACCAATTTGCCTACCTGGGTTTCCAAACCCTGTACGATCGCTACTTCATTCACACCAGCGACGAAGTGCGTATCGAACTGCCGCAGGTATTCTTCATGCGTGTTGCAATGGGTCTGGCCATCGAAGAGCCCAACCGCAACGAGCGCGCCATTGAGTTCTACAACCTGTTGTCATCTTTCGACTACATGTGCTCTACCCCTACCCTGTTCAACGCCGGTACCAAGCGTCCACAGCTGTCTTCTTGCTACCTGACCACCGTACCCGATGACCTGCACGGCATCTACGGTGCGATCCAAGACAACGCCATGCTGTCAAAATGGGCAGGCGGTCTAGGTAACGACTGGACACCCGTACGTTCACTTGGCGCCTACATTAAAGGCACCAATGGTCGCTCACAGGGTGTGGTTCCCTTCTTGAAAGTGGCCAACGACACCGCTGTGGCTGTTAACCAAGGCGGCAAGCGCAAAGGCGCGGTGTGTGCCTACTTGGAAACTTGGCACATGGATATCGAGGAATTCCTCGAACTGCGTAAGAACACCGGTGACGACCGCCGTCGTACCCACGACATGAACACCGCTAACTGGATTCCAGATCTGTTCATGAAGCGTGTTTTCCAAAACAAAGAGTGGACCCTGTTCTCGCCTAGCGATGCACCTGACCTGCACGACCTGACAGGTGCGGCGTTCGAGAAGCGCTACGAAGAGTACGAGCGCATGTGTGAAACTGGTGAAATGCCACTATTCAAGCGCGTTAACGCGGCTGATCTGTGGCGCAAGATGCTGGGCATGCTGTTCGAAACAGGCCACCCCTGGATCACCTTCAAAGACAGCTGCAACCTGCGTAGCCCGCAGCAGCACGTTGGCGTGGTTCACTCTTCGAACCTGTGCACCGAGATCACTCTGAACACCACCGCCGGCGACGAAATCGCTGTGTGTAACTTGGGTTCAGTCAACTTGGCACAACACATCGTCGACGGCCAACTCGACCAAGTGAAGCTGCGCAAGACCATCGACACCGCGGTTCGCATGCTCGATAACGTGATCGACATCAACTACTACGCAGTAGAAGCGGCGCGTCAATCAAACATGCGTCACCGTCCTGTGGGTCTGGGCCTGATGGGCTTCCAAGACGCACTGTACAAAATGGACATCGCCTACAGCAGTGCCGAAGCGGTTGAATTTGCCGACCGTTCAATGGAAGCGATCAGCTACTACGCCATCAGCGCGTCTAGCGATCTAGCCGCTGAGCGTGGCCGCTACTCTAGCTACGACGGTTCGCTGTGGAGCCAAGGCATCCTGCCACTGGATTCACTGCGCATCCTGCGCGACAACCGCGGCGCCGACTTCCTGCAGATCGACGAGTCGCAAACTCTGGACTGGGAAACCCTGCGCCAGAAGGTTAAATCTCAAGGTATGCGCAACTCCAACGTCATGGCGATCGCACCAACAGCGACCATCGCCAACATCACAGGTGTATCGCAATCGATCGAACCTACGTACCAAAACCTGTACGTAAAATCGAACCTTTCGGGCGAGTTCACCGTAGTTAACCCATATCTGGTTCGCGACCTGAAAGCGCGCGGCCTGTGGGACAACGTGATGGTTAACGACCTGAAATACTACGAGGGCAGTGTGCAAGAGATCGACCGTATTCCGGCCGACCTGAAAGCCCAATACGCCACGGCCTTCGAGATCGAGCCCCGCTGGATCGTCGAAGCAGCTAGCCGTCGTCAGAAGTGGATCGATCAGGCGCAGTCGTTGAACCTGTACATCGCTGGCGCCAACGGTAAGAAACTAGACATCACTTACCGCATGGCGTGGTTGAGCGGTCTGAAGACCACTTACTACCTCCGTGCATTGGCGGCGACCTCTACCGAGAAGTCGACCGTAAGCAGCAGCAAACTGAACGCGGTATCTAGCGGTGCAGCAGCACCCGCGATGGAAGCGGCAGGTCCTGCGGAAGTACCTAAGGCTTGCTCAATCGACGATCCCGATTGCGAAGCTTGTCAATAATCACAGGGAGGCGGCCACGAGCCGCCAACAAAAACGAAATAAAAGAGGGAAATACCTATGTTGAGTTGGGATGATTACGATACAGATGCTGTCGAAACCCCTGCCCCCGTGGTCAAGAAGGCCGCTGAAAAAGTGGCTGAACCCGCCCCTGCACCCGTAGCAGAAGCGGCACCTGCACCCGCTGTTGAAGCGACTCCCGCCCCTGCAGCCAAGCCTGCAGTGAGCAACAGTGCTACTGACAACGTGGCACGCGCCATTGAAGCGACCCAAAACATGGACGTCAGCACCGGTTTGGAAGAACTGGAGATGGGTGCTGAGCGTATCCAAGTTGACCAAAAACGCATGATCAACTGCCGCGCCGACTTGAACCAGTTGGTACCATTCAAGTACGACTGGGCATGGCAAAAATACATCGACGGTTGTGCTAACCACTGGATGCCTCAGGAAATCAACATGTCGAAAGACGTGGCGCTGTGGAAATCTAAAGACGGCCTGACCGAAGACGAGCGCAAGATCGTGATGCGTTCACTGGGCTACTTCTCTACCGCTGACAGCTTGGTGGCTAACAACTTGGTGCTGGCCATTTACCGCTTGATCACCAACCCCGAGTGCCGCCAGTACATTCTGCGCCAGGCCTTCGAAGAAGCGATCCACACCCACGCCTACCAATACTGCGTAGAGTCACTGGGCATGGACGAGGGCGAAGTGTTCAACATGTACCGTGAAGTCCCCGCCATCGCTAAGAAAGCGACCTGGTCAATCTCTCACACCAAGGCGCTGTCTGACCCCAACTTCAAGACGGGCACCCCCGAAGCTGACCAAGAAATGCTGCGTAACCTGATCGGTTTCTACTGCGTGACTGAGGGCATCTTCTTCTACTGCGGTTTCACTCAGATCCTGTCGATGGGTCGTCGCAACAAGATGACCGGTGTGGCTGAGCAGTTCCAATACATCTTGCGCGATGAGTCGATGCACCTGAACTTCGGTATCGACGTTATCAACCAGATCAAACTGGAAAACCCCCACCTGTGGACCCCCGAGTTCAAGGCGGAAGTCACCCAGATGATATTGGAAGGCGCTCAATTAGAAATTGAATACGCGCGCGACACTATGCCTCGCGGTGTACTGGGCATGAATGCCGCCATGATGGAAGAGTACCTGCAGTTCATCGCCAACCGCCGCCTGACTCAACTGGGTCTGCCCGAGCAGTTTGCCGGTGTTCAAAACCCCTTCCCATGGATGTCTGAAATCATGGACCTGCGCAAAGAAAAGAACTTCTTCGAAACGCGCGTGCTCGAGTATCAAACAGGTGGTGCATTGAGCTGGGACTAAGCGTTTCATCATCGCCGTGGCGCGACTTAGGTCTCACGCCTCGGCGCTTTTTTGAAATCCAGTATCCTCTTGTAGGTGCTGGATTTTTTTTCGCCAAAATAATCTACACACACGCCACTTAGTAGCTATTCTTAAACAGTAAAAATACTTTTGCAAAATGTGAGTAAATCCATACAAAATGCCTCTAAAAGATTCGATAGAATGGCCTAATATACGACGATGAACGAAGTGACCACCACACAACTGTCGCTAAAACGCGTGGCGATAGATACCTACCACGAAAACGTCGCCTACCTAAATAGACGCTGTGAAGCCTACCGCGCCGAAGGTTTTCAGGCGCTGAGCAAAGTTGAAATCCAACTCGACGGCAAGCGCATACTCGCCGTGCTGAATGTGGTCGACGACGACAGCATTGTTACCCCTTTCGAGGTCGGACTTTCCGAACAATGTTTCGCGCAGTTTGGCGTGAAAGAAGGCAGTGACGTACGAATGAGCCATGCGGTGCCACCAACTTCGATGCACTTTGTAAGGCAAAAGATGAAGGGCCAGCGCCTCGACCAAGCCCAGATCACTGCTATCGTTAGAGACATTGCAGACAACCGTTACTCCAAACCCGAAATCGCCGCCTTCTTGGTGAGCGCTGCCGACGCCGGCCTCGATCGAGACGAAATTCTTTTCCTTACCCGCGCCATGGTCGAATCCGGCCACAGCCTAGACTGGGAAGAAGAGATGGTGGTCGACAAACACTGTATCGGTGGCATCCCTGGCAACCGCACCACCATGGTGGTGGTGCCTATCGTGGCGGCACACGGGCTATTGTTCCCCAAAACATCCAGCCGTGCCATTACCTCGCCCGCCGGTACCGCCGATACCATGGAGGTATTTGCCACGGTGGACCTTGACCCACAACAACTGCACACCATCGTGCACGCCCAGCGGGGCTGCTTAGCCTGGGGCGGCAAGGCCAAACTGGCGCCGGTTGACGACATTTTAATATCGGTAGAACGGCCGCTAGAAATTGACTCGCCGGGGCAGATGATCGCCTCTATTCTGTCAAAAAAGATCGCCTGCGGCGCAACCCATTTACTGATCGACATTCCGATTGGCAAAACGGCCAAGGTTAGCTCGTCGCGCGAAGCCATGCAGCTGCGCAAATTGTTTGAGTATGTCGGCGATCAACTCGGGCTCGACCTGCAAGTGGTGATTACCGATGGCAGCCAACCCATCGGCCGCGGTATAGGCCCGGTACTCGAGGCCCGCGATGTGATGCAGGTGCTGAGTAACGCCCCCGACGCGCCGCGCGACCTGCGTGAAAAATCTCTTAAGTTAGCGGGACTCATCCTTGAACTCGACCCCGATATTCGCGGCGGTTGTGGCTATGAAGTGGCGCGCGACATTCTCGATAGCGGCCGCGCACTCGCTAAGTTTAACGCCATTATCGACGCCCAAGGGCGCCAGCCAGAAACGCTTGAGCCCGGCCATTTAACCCAAGAGATCTGCGCCCCATGCGATGGTGTAGTAACGGAAATCGATAACTTTTGCCTGGCGAAAATCGCCCGCCTTGCCGGCGCCCCCATGGATAAGGGCGCAGGGGTTGACGTGCTGAAGAAGGTCGGCGACAGTGTGGTCAGCGGCGACGTGCTATACCGCATCCACGCCGAGTTCCAAGCCGATTTTAGTTTCGCCACAAACTGGGCCGAACAGCACAGCGGCTATGTCATCAGCGCCGAGAAACGTCATGCAGATTTTGTATTTTGAGGATTATTCAGGCCCAGCCCAAGCCCTAGCCGCCGCGCTAGACTGCCCTGCGCAACAGATTCTACGCCACCGTTTCCCCGACGGCGAAAGCTGCCTGACTCTACCAACACCGCTTGCCGGTGATGTATTACTCTGCCAGACCCTCGACCAACCCAACGCCAAATTAGTTGAAATCATCCTCGCTGCCCACACCGCGCGTCGACTTGGTGCCGAACGGGTCATGCTGGTGGCACCCTACCTGTGCTACATGCGCCAAGACATGGAATTTGAACCAGGCCAGGCCATCAGCCAGGGCATCATTGGCGGTTTATTGGCCGACACCTTTGACGGGGTGTTTACCGTCGATGCCCACCTGCATCGCATCGACCACCTTAAAGAGGCGGTACACAAGGGCATCGCCTGCAACATCATCGCTTCTCCCACCATCGCGGCGTTTGTCGCGGCACAATACCCCAACGCAGTGTTGATTGGCCCCGACAGTGAATCCGAACAATGGGTGGCCCAAGCGGCGGCCAATGTAGGATTGCAGTACACCATCGCCAGCAAGACCCGCCGCGGCGATCGCGATGTCAGCGTCGACTTACCGGCCTTTGAACTGAGTGGACGCGACGTGGTGATTGTCGACGATATCGTCAGTAGCGCCCATACCGCCATTGAAGCTGCCAAGGTAGCCCAGGCGCGCGGCGCGGCACGCGTGGCCATTGCCTGCACCCATGCCCTGCTTGCGCCAGGTGCGCGGGAATTGATTGCCGACAACGGTATCGATGCACTATGGAGTTGTGACAGTGTGCTAGAGGCGAGCAACGCCATTTCACTGGCGGTGCCCTTAGCGGCGGCGATTACGGCCGCGCTTTAACGTGCGATCTGGCGAGTAAACGGCGGCAGCGAATCGAGGATACTGCGGCCATAGCGGCGCGTGACGACACGCTTGTCCAGTAGACTAATGGTGCCACTATCACTTTCCGAACGAAGCAAACGCCCCGCCGCCTGCACCAGCTTCAAGGCTGCATCGGGCACCGAAATTTCCATAAAGGCGTTGCCGCCGCGGGCTTCCACCCACTCCGCTAAACTGGCTTCGACCGGGTCGTCGGGCACCGCGAAAGGAATCTTGGCGATCACCACGTGGCGACAATAATCGCCCGGCAAATCCACCCCCTCGGCAAAACTGGCTAAACCAAACAGCACACTGCGCTCGCCAGCATCAATGGTCTCGCGGTGGCGACGCAGGATCTCGTGTTTGGCGTAATCGCCCTGCATGGTGACATCACGGCGCCAGGTACTATCCAACCCCTGGTAGACATCCTGCATTTGTCGCCAAGATGAAAACAACACCAGGATGCCCTTTTCATCAGCGGGGAGGGCTTCGAGAAAATCCACGATGGCTTGGTTGTGGCCTTCGTTGTCCTGCGGTTCACAGGCCAGTTTTGGCACACTGAGCACCGCGGCGCTGTAATTAAAGGGGCTAGGCACCACGCTATAGCTGGCATCGGCCGGTGTACCCGCGCGCATCATAAAGCGGTCGAAGCGCCCCAGTGCGGTTAAGGTGGCCGAGGTTAGCACCGCGCCAAAGCAGCGCGACCAAAGATTGGCCATCAGATTTTCCGATGCCAAAATGGGGCTACAGGCCAGTTCAAAATCGACCCCAGCGGGGGACTCGACGATATTTATCCAACGCGCTTGGGGCGTATCACCGGGCTTTTCGGGGCGCGCGTATTCGCGCCACAGCGACGCATAGGACTCTGCCCGCGCCTGTAGTAAGCCGATCACGGGATACCACGCCTCGGCGGCATCGCGCAAAATATCAGGGTGGTCTTCTAAGGCTAGGTTTAGTTCTTTACTGATGCCGTCCATGCCAGCCGCCACGCGTTCGAAAAGGCCTTCAAGGTCGACCGACATATCTACCAGTGCGTCGGGGACAATGCCGTGCGGCAGGCGGTAGTGGTTGCCATCGGCGCGCTCGCACAGGCTGCCCACCAAGGCCATCAGCGGCGACATCATAGCGCGCGCTTCATCCAGTGGCCCCACGATACGCTCTAACTGGCGCTGAATTTCACCGCTTTCACCACAGTCTTTTTGCATCCCGGCGAGAGATTTTTCCGCCTGTTCCGCCCAGCGTTTGCAGGCATCAATACGGGCGCGATAGCTGAAGTGGTTGAGGGTTTTGTCGGGCAGGTGGTGGCCTTCATCGAAGATATAAATCGTTTCTTCAGGCTCACTCAAAATCGCGCCGCCACCCAAGGCAAGGTCTGACAACACCAGGTCGTGGTTGGCGACGATAACGTCAACCTTGTCGAGGCCATCACGCGCCTTATAAAAACTGCAGTTGTTGACGTGCGGGCACTTGCGCCCAGAACACTGGTTGCGGTCCGAGGTCAACGGTTGCCACGCACTGTCGTCAATGGTACTGGGCCAGGCGTCGCGATCGCCGTCCCAACTATCGGTGGCTAAACCATTCAGTAATTCGCGGTAAAGTTCCACCGCCTCGTTACTCACCTGGGGCATTTCATCGGGGTATAGCGGAATAATGGCGCTATCGGCGTCGAACTCGCGCAGAATGTGGTCTAGCTTGTGCAAACACACGTAGCGGCTACGCCCCTTAGCGAGGGTGTAATTAAACTGCAGACCACTGTTGATTAGGATGTCGGGCAGATCTTTATGCACGATCTGCTCCTGCAGCGCCACGGTAGCGGTAGCAATCACCAACTTTTTGTCTAGCATTTGCGCGACCGGAATGGCCGACAAGAAGTAGGCAATGGTCTTACCGGTACCGGTGCCGGCTTCGACCACACAAATGTGCTTGTCGCCGACGCGCTTGCCCTCAATATCGGTCTCGATGTTGGCCAAGGTGCGAGCGATATCGGCGATCATCAGCTTTTGCCCGCGCCGCGGGCGCAGGTCCTTGGCGCTGAGCATTTGGCTATAGGCGCCCTGAATACGTTGTTTTAAGTCGCTACCGAGTCCACTCACGCCGCGCTGTCTCGCGCGCTGTCGTGCGCTAAACGAGCCACCACAGGATTGGCGTACTGGGCCAGCCAAAACGGCAACTGTTCTGCAGTGCAGGCCGTCTTGCGGCGTTCAAACTCGGTGCGGCTCTTGGCGCTGACTACCTGGCCTTCAAATAAATGGTCTGCACCTTCGCCGTGCAGTTCGCGGTAGGCCAACCAATTACTGTGAAACAAGTGGTAGTTGCCAATCACACTATCGTCCATCGCGGCGGCGACTTGGTCGGCATCTTCGTAAGCATCGCACAGCACATCCCCAAAATGCAGGTGAATACGCCCTTTATAGCCGGCGATACCCTTGGCAATACTGCTGACGTCTTCGCCTTCGGCCTTTTGATAGCAGCCAGTGTTGGCTTTGGCGGCCAGTTCGCTGGCCTTCATCATGTCGCAAGGGTCCCACTCATAGGCAATCGACAGCGGCACCATGCGTAAACTTTGGATGTACTGCGCAAAATCATCACCCTTAGCGCGTGCCATGTCGAACATTTTAATGATGGTGGGGTCGGTGGCGTCGCGGCCATCTTTTGCGCGACCTTCGCGCTGGGCAATCCACACCGAGTGGCCGGTATCAATAGAGTGCTTGATATAGCTAGACAGGGTTTTCAGCGCTCGAAATAGCGCTTTACCCGTGATAGAACGGCGCACCAAAAAACTCTTGTTGATGCGCATAAGATCCGATACGAAGTTTTTCGTCAGCAGGTTGTCACCGATGGCGATACGCAAGGTGTTCATACCTGCGCGGTGCAGGCTGATATTGGTCAGCGCGGGGTCGAGGGCGATATCGCGGTGGTTACTGACAAACAAATAGGCCTGCTGCTTGTCGAGTTTGTCTAAACCGCTAACACTGAGACCATCGGTGGTGGTCTTCAGCATGTGTTCCATGTAATTGGCGACGTAGTGCTGCACATCAGACACGGTGGTGATATTCGCCAAGCGACGGCGCAACACCATCGCCACGATCGGCTTGGCCAGCCACCAGGCACGCGGGAATTTGTAGCGCGCAATGACCTCGCACAACTCGCTGTCGTTGCTCAAGCGCTCGATAACGGCGGGGACTTCATCGTCGTAGTAGGGGCGAATATCGCTGTAGATGTCTTCGGTCATATGCTGGGTACCCATTATTTGGGCTGTATTGTAAACCCTCGCATGCACGCTGAACACCCACCAAATGAACAGGATACTGCCTCCGTTGGCGCAAATTGATATGCTACTAATAGAGGGGCAGGTATAGAGTTTCGACCACTTCAAAATAAGGAGAACAACATGGCCAAAGAAGATTTCAGTGCCGAAGAATGGCAGGTCCGCGTAGACCTCGCGGCGTGTTATAACATCGTCGCCGATTACGGCTGGGACGACCTGGTATTTACCCACATTACCGCCAAGGTGCCCGGCACCGAACACTTCCTGATCAATCCCTACGGCATGATGTTCGATGAAATCAGCGCCTCGAGTTTGGTGAAGATCGATCTGGATGGCAACAAATTAGACGATTCGCCCTACGATATTAACCCCGCCGGCTTTACCATTCACAGCGCCATCCACGAGGCCCGTGCCGACGCCAAATGCGTGTTACACCTGCACACCAACGCCGGGGTTGCCGTGTCGTGCCAAAGCGACGGCCTGCTGCCCATTTCACAGCAATCACTGCTGCCATTTATTGGCCTGAGCTACCACGATTACGAGGGCGTTGCCCTGCGCGAAGACGAGAAACCGCGTTTGGTGGATGATCTAGGCATCAACAAAGCTTTTATCTTGCGCAATCATGGTCTGCTAACCGTCGGTGAAAGCGTTTCGGACGCCTTTGTACAGATGTATTTCTTGCAGCGCGCCTGTGAAATTCAGTTACTGGCGCAATCCGGTGGTTCTGCACTCAACAAGGTTCCCGAGCCCATTCTTGCCGGTGCCCAACAGATGGCCGAGCAAGCCACCAAGGCGCTTGGCGGTGATATTGCCTGGCCGGGTATTCTGCGTCGCTTGGATCGCAAAGGATATCCCTTCCGCGCTTAGAACGCCAGTGGGAGCTTGTTCGCAGAACAAGCGAATAATGTTCATACGTTCGCTTGTTGTTCCAACAAGCTCCCACAGCACAAGCTTACAAACCGCATACTCCTGACAGCCGGCCAAGATGTGCTATGATGCGCG
Organism: uncultured Pseudomonadales bacterium; assembly: GCA_964598145.1. Lineage (GTDB taxonomy): Bacteria > Pseudomonadota > Gammaproteobacteria > Pseudomonadales > JAHEIH01 > JAHEIH01. The sequence goes on along the minus strand of CAZRAM010000005.1, from coordinate 5,851 downwards.
CTTTATTTAATCGCGCCTACGCCACTAAGGATTTTGTCAGCCATGCTGTTAATGATCGACAACTACGACTCTTTCACCTACAACGTGGTGCAGTACCTCGGTGAGCTCAAAGCCGACGTCAAAGTGGTGCGCAACGACGAGATCAGCGTCGAACAGATCGAGGCGCTAGCCCCCGAAAAAATCGTCATTTCTCCCGGCCCTTGCACCCCCAATGAAGCGGGCATTTCGATCGCCGCCATTCAGCACTTTGCCGGCAAGATTCCTCTGCTGGGCATCTGCTTGGGTCACCAAAGTATTGGCCAGGCCTTCGGTGGCAAGATCATCCGCGCCAAGCAAGTGATGCACGGCAAAACCTCGCAGGTATTCCACAACGACAGCAGCGTGTTCAAAGGCTTGTCGAATCCTTTCACGGCTACCCGCTACCACAGCCTGGTGATTGAGCAAGAGAGCTTGCCCGATTGTTTGGAGGTAACCGCCTGGACGGAAAATGAAGACGGCAGCATCGAAGAGATCATGGGCGTGCGCCACCGCGAACTAGACATTCACGGCGTGCAGTTCCACCCAGAGTCGATCCTGACCCAACACGGTCACGACCTGCTGGCAAATTTTTTACGAGGCTAACATGAATATCAAATCTGCTATTGCCGCGCTGCTGAAAGGCCAGTCGCTAAGCCGCGACAACATGCACTCTGTGATGCACCAGGTGATGACGGGTGGTGCCAGCGAGGCTCAGATTGCCGGCCTATTAGTAGCATTGCGCATGAAGGGCGAAAGCGTTGATGAAATCGCCGCGGCCGCTAGCGTGATGCGCGAATTAGCCTCGCCAGTGCACATCGACATTCCCAACGCGGTCGACATCGTCGGCACTGGGGGCGATGGCGCCAGTATCTTCAACGTGTCTACCGCCTCAACGTTTGTGGCCGCCGCCGCGGGTGCCCACGTGGCCAAACACGGCAATCGCTCGGTCAGTTCCTCTAGTGGCGCCGCCGATTTATTGGAAGCCGCCGGCGTTAACTTGGCGTTGAACTCTGAACAAGTGGCGCAATGCATCGAACAGGTGGGTGTCGGCTTTATGTTTGCCGTGAACCACCACAGCGCCATGAAATACGCCATTGGCCCACGCCGTGAACTGGGTGTGCGCACCATCTTCAACGTGCTCGGCCCGCTGACCAATCCCGCCGGGGTAAAACACCAACTACTCGGCGTCTACGACGCTGCGCTGTGCCGCCCCTTAGCAGAGGTTCTGCAAAGCCTTGGCAGCCAACACGTGCTGGTGGTGCACTCTGAAGATGGCCTTGACGAACTCAGTATCGCTGCGCCTTCTACCGTGGTTGAACTTAACAACGGCAACATTACCGAGTACACCGTCAGCCCAGAAGATTTTGGTATCGAGCGCCACAGCCTCGACGACCTCGTGGTCGCCAACGCCGATGAAAGCTTGGCGTTGATCGAGCGCGTACTTGCCGGTGAGGCCTGCCCCGCCGCCGACATGGTTGCCATGAACGCCGGGGCGGCACTGTATGCCGCCGATATCGCTGAGAGCCTCGCCGCTGGTGTCGCCCTTGCCCAACAGACCCTTGCCAGTGGCCGCGCCCTTCAAAAGATGCGCGAACTGGCCGCACTTTCAAGCCAATACGCCCAATGAACACACCGACTATTCTGAAGAAAATTCTCGACCACAAACAACTCGAGATCGACGTCAACAGCCGTAAGGTCAGCCTAGCTGAACTGCGCGACCGCTCGGCCGACAAGCCCGAGTGCCGCGGTTTTGTGAATGCCCTGCGTAGCAAGATCGACGCGGGCCACGCCGGCGTGATCGCTGAAATCAAGAAAGCTTCACCGAGCAAGGGCGTCATCCGTGAGCACTTTGTGCCGGCCGACATCGCCGCCAGCTACGAAGAAGGTGGCGCGGCCTGCTTGTCTATTCTGACCGACGAGCAGTTCTTCCAAGGCGCCCCTGAGTACCTGCAGCAAGCCCGTGCCGCGTGCTCGCTGCCAGTGATTCGCAAAGACTTTTTGATCAACGACTACCACGTCTACGAAGCGCGTGCGATGGATGCCGACTGTATTCTATTGATCGCCGCAGCACTGGAACAAAGCCGTATGGAAGATATGTATCACTTGGCTACCGAGTTGGGCATGGACGTATTGATCGAAGTGCACGACGAGGAAGAACTGCACCGCACCCTGCGTTTGCCGGTGCCGCTAGTGGGCATTAACAACCGCAATTTGCACACCTTTGAGGTGTCGTTGGATGTGACTTACGGTTTATTAGATAGTATTCCAGACGATCGTATCGTAGTGACCGAAAGTGGCATTTTGACAAGCGATGATGTGGGTGCGATGCGCGGCCACGATGTGCACGCATTTTTGGTGGGTGAAGCGTTTATGCGCGCCGAGAACCCCGGCGCCAAACTGCACGATCTCTTCTTCTAGCGGGTATTAAAGACCACGATTGTCTTACCGCTCACGCTGATAAGGTCCTGATCTTCGAGAGTTTTCAGGACCTTGCCCGCCATCTCCCTCGAACACCCTACAATGCGACCAATTTCCTGACGAGTAATGCGAATTTGCATGCCGTCGGGGTGGGTCATGGCGTCGGGTTGTTTACACAGATCGATAAGGGTCGACGCGATGCGACCGGTGACGTCGACGAAGGCCAGGTCACTGACTTTTTGGGTGGTACGGCGCAATCGTTCGGTCAACTGGGCACACAATTCCAACAACACCGTGGGATGATCCAAGCTGTATTGGTGGAAGCGGGTATAACTGATTTCTGCCAGTTTGCAGGCGGTCTTGGCGCGGATATTCGCGCTGCGGGTGTCGTGGCCTTCAAATAGCCCCATTTCACCAAAGAACTCGCCCTTATTGAGGTAGGACACAATAATTTCGTGGCCGTCGTCGTCTTCGACATAGACTGTGACCGCACCATCGACAATAAAATATAGCGAATCGCCCTCGTCACCCGCGTGGATAATGGTCGATTTGGCGGGATAACTGCGCTGGTGGCAGGCGGCAAAAAATTCCTTGAGTGCGGCGTCGGGGATCCCCTTCTCAATGACGCTCATGTCCTTCTCCATTTAGGTAATAAGTACTACTTATGTAGATGACAAATCGGTATAAATCAACTTCCTGCTAATGCGTGCAGCACAGCGTGGCCTTTTTTGCTACAGTAGCCGCCTTTGAAACATTGACCATTTGGGAGAACACTATGCAAGCCACCGTGCGCTGGATAGATGAAAAACGTTTTGTGGGCGAATCGGGTTCGATGCACTCGGTTGTGATGGATGGCGCCGGCGAAGGCAGCTTGGGTATTCGCCCCATGGAAATGCTGTTGTTGGGCGTGGGCGGTTGCTCTTCCATCGACGTGATGGGCATGCTGCAAAAAGGCCGCCAAGACGTAGTGGACTGCCGCTGTGAATTGAGCGCCGAGCGTATCGACGCGGTACCCTCTCTTTTTAGCAAGATTCACCTGCACTTTGTGGTGAGCGGTCGCGGCATTAAAGAGACCCAAGTGAAACGTGCGGTGGAGCTGTCGGCCGAAAAATACTGCTCGGCGTCGATCACCATGGGCAACGCGGGCGTTGAAGTGACCCACAGCTACGAGATCGTCGAACTGGCGTAATCGCATTAGCGCGGTGCGGCGCAAAGCCGCACCAATTCTAGCTTTCCCACCATACGACTTTAGTCTAGAACCCCTAGAAACCCCCTGCCACACAGGCTATTATCCTAAGCTACATACGAGTTACCGCTCAATATTCGAAAAATACAGCACAGGAAACGCCCATGTCTGAAGTCAAAGTCTACCCCGTCCCCGAAGCCTTCGCGGCTAACGCTCACATCGATGAAGCCACCTACGACGCTATGTACAAGCGCTCGGTGGAAGATCCCGACGGTTTCTGGACAGAACAAGCCAACGCCTTCCTGACCTGGGAAAAACCCTTCACCAAAGTGTGCGAATACGACTTTGTGAAAGGCCAAGCGGCGTGGTTCGAAGACGGCCAGATCAACGTCTCGGTGAACTGCTTAGACCGCCACCTCGACACCCGCGGTGATCAAGTGGCACTGATTTGGGAAGGCGACGACCCAGAAGACGACGCCTCGATCACCTACCGTGAACTGCACGCCAAAGTGTGTAACTTCGCCAACATCTTAAAAGCGCGCGGTGTGAAACGCGGCGATCGCGTGTGCATTTACATGCCAATGGTACTGGAAGCGGCCTACGCTATGCTGGCCTGTACCCGTATCGGCGCGGTGCACTCCATCGTGTTCGGCGGCTTTTCTCCAGAAGCACTGAAAGACCGTATTCTTGATTCTGATTGCCAGGTAGTTATTACCTGTGACGAAGGTGTCCGCGGTGGTAAAGCGGTCCCCTTGAAAGCCAACGCCGACATTGCATTGGCTAACTGCCCCAACGTACACACCTGTTTGGTGGTAGAGCGCACCGGCGGTGACATCGCATGGACCGAGGGCCGCGACGTGTGGTACCACGATATCGCAGAAACCGTGGATGACAACTGCCCCGCCGAGCCCATGAACTCAGAAGATCCACTGTTCATCCTGTACACCTCGGGTTCAACCGGCAAGCCCAAGGGCGTATTGCACACCACCGGTGGCTACCTACTACAGGCGGCGATGACCCACAAATACACCTTCGACTACAAAGATGGTGAAGTTTACTGGTGTACCGCCGACATCGGCTGGATCACTGGCCACTCGTACATTGTTTACGGCCCACTGGCCAACGGCGCCATCAGCTTGATGTTTGAAGGCGTCCCCACCTACCCCGACGCGTCGCGTTGCTGGCAGGTGATCGACAAGCACAACGTAGCCACCTTCTACACCGCCCCCACCGCGATTCGTGCGCTGATGGGTGCTGGCAACGATTTCGTTACCAAAACCTCGCGCAAATCACTGCGCCTGCTGGGTACCGTGGGCGAGCCCATCAACCCCGAAGCGTGGGAGTGGTACTACCACGTGGTGGGTAACGAGCAGTGCCCCATCGTGGACACCTGGTGGCAAACCGAAACCGGTGCACACATGATCACCCCGCTGCCCGGTGCGACCGCACTGAAACCCGGCTCGGCCTCTAAGCCCTTCTTCGGCGTGCAGTTGGAACTGGTGGATAACGAAGGCAACGTACTGGAAGGTGCCACCGAAGGTAACCTGTGTATCAAAGCGTCTTGGCCCAGCCAGATCCGCAGCGTATACGGCGATCACCAGCGCATGATCGACACCTACTTCTCAACCTACAAGGGTTACTACTTCACCGGTGACGGTGCGCGCCGCGACGAAGACGGTTACTACTGGATCACTGGTCGCGTGGACGACGTGTTGAACGTGTCGGGTCACCGCATGGGTACCGCTGAAATCGAAAGTGCCTTGGTATTGCACGACGCCGTGGCAGAAGCGGCTGTTGTTGGCTACCCACACGACATTAAAGGCCAGGGCATCTACGCCTATGTCACCTTGATGAACGGCGTGGAAGAAAGCGAAGAACTACGCGCTGAATTAGTGAAGATGTGTGTCAAAGAAATCGGCCCCATCGCCAAACCCGACATGATTCAGTGGGCCCCCGGCCTGCCGAAGACCCGCTCAGGCAAGATCATGCGCCGCATCCTGCGCAAAGTGGCCGCCAACGAACTGGATAGCTTGGGCGATACCTCGACCCTGGCCGATCCTTCAGTTGTGGATAACCTGATCGACAACCGCATGAATAAATAAACAAGTTTTACCGACATAAGGCCTCATCCGAGGCCTTTTTTTCGCCTTGTCGTGGGAGGCATGTCGCAAGACATGGCGACCCTCGCCGTTTGCAGGCAAACGCCTCCCACAATTCATGCTAATACCA
>CAZRAM010000004.1:61735-275923 GCA_964598145.1 uncultured Pseudomonadales bacterium | reverse complement strand
CTTGATCTTCGGTCAATTATCCAGAGTGGGAGCTTGTTCACCGAACAAGCGAATGTTTTTCCCTTGATCTTCGGTCAATTATCCAGAGTGGGAGCTTGTTCACCGAACAAGCGAATGAATTTGTTCCCTTGATCTTCGATCAATTAAGCGCTGGATGGGGGTGTCGCCGCAGCAGTGGCAAAGAGGAAATAGATCCTTATAAAAGTAGGTTACATTGCTCCCAGTGGGAGGCTAACATTAGCCATCTAATTAGCGCCTGCCTGTTCGTCCATCCAGATCCGGGCGTTAGGAAGCTGCTCCAAGTGCAGGCTCATTGTCTGCTTTTTTGGAAAATAATCCTGTTTGCGCGTAAAAAATACCCAGCAAAGGCGATAGCCAACAGGCAAAGGACAGCGGTATATACAACAAATTGCTAAAATCGCCTTCGCCGAAGGTAAGGCCTAAGGCTCCAATGACGAAGGCGCCACCGGCATTCCAAGGAATGAGCGGTGAAAGAAGTGTGCCGCCTTCTTCAATGGCGCGTGATAAATTGAGGCGGCTGTAGCCCACCCGCGCATATTCGGGCGCATACATTCTGCCCGGCAAAGCTATCGACAAATAGACGTCGCCCGAGATCACGTTGGTGGCAAACGACGTTAGAATGGCCTTTGTTTGCAAGGCACGAAAGCTTTTTGTGCTTCTCAGCACAGCGATAACAACAGACTCTAAACAGCGCGTGCGCTCTAATGCACCTCCGAAAGCAAGTGCAAACATCATTAGAGTAATGACCCAGGTCATCGATGTGACACCGCCACGATTGAGTAAGTTATCCAGCGCTTCTGAGCCAGTTGCCAGGCTGAAACCACTGTGGGCTATCTTGAAAATCTCATTAAGGTTGTAGTTGTAGTTATATGAAGCGATGGCCCCACCGATAACGAAGCCAATAAACAGGGCGGGTATAGGTGAGACTTTTTTGAAGGCTAAGCCAATGACCACAATGAGCGGTACGAGGGGCAAAACGCCAAACGTAAAGTGCGCCGCGAGACCTTGTTGATAGTTGGCGATATTAGCGAGTTGCGCTGCGTCGACATCGTTATTACCTCCCACGAAAAAATAAATCATGAGCGCAATAAGCATGGCTGGGATGGTGGTAGGCATCATATTCTTAATGTGATCAAACACATTCGTTTCTGTCACCGCTGCGGCGAGATTAGTGGTTTCAGAAAGGGGTGAAATTTTGTCACCAAAAAAGGCGCCTGAAACGACTGCCCCAGCGGTCCAATGTAAGGGAATACCAAAAGCCGTTCCTATACCCACCAGGGCAAGGCCCACCGTGCCAGTGGTTGTCCAACTGGTCCCGATGGACATAGAAACAATCGAACAGAGCAGCATTGAAGCCACTAAGAACCAATTGGGATTAATGAGTTCCAAGCCAAAATAAATCAGCATGGGCACGGTGCCACTGGCAATCCAAGTGCTAACCAGCATTCCTACAATGATGAGCGTTGCGATCGATGGCATGGCGACATGCAGCACATGAAATGCGCCTGATTCAATGTCTCGCCATTTCCAACCCTGCGACAAACCCACCAAGCCAGTGACAGCAAAGCCAATCGCCAAAGGGATATGGGGGGTAAAATCACCATAGTAGAACAATTGAATGCCAAGTAAGCCAACTGTAAAAACAATAGGCACAAGGGCTAATCCAAGGGGGGGCAATGGCTTGTCGCTGTGATCGATCATAATCTAGTCGTATGGGATTGATTGATAGTGCGTTTGTAACACGCCTATCTTGTTATGATTGTGTGAAATGCTGACACAGAGGCGATGGATAGCAGCTTTTCTTGACTGCCATGAACAGCGGAAACAAAAAAGGGCCGTCCTATTGGACGACCCTTTTGTGTTTGGCAGGCTCGTCAAAGATGGTGTTATATCGATATTGTAAAGAGTCTCGCAAGAAGCCATCCATGGAGCGCCTTCCTGCCCGTCCATCCCTGGCCGGGCGTTCGCAAGCTGCGATGCTGTGCATCGGTCTTGCTCACCCTTCGGGCTCTTCTCGCCCAGGTAGGCGGAAACAAAAAAGGGCCGTCCTATTGGACGACCCTTTTGTGTTTGGCTCCGCCTGCTGGGCTCGAACCAGCGACCCAATGATTAACAGTCATTTGCTCTACCAACTGAGCTAAGGCGGAATGGTAGTCGGTGAGTTGTCTCAACCGAGGCCGCGTATATTAATGACGAGACCCACATGGGTCAACCCTTCAAAGTGAGAAAATCCGTTTTTTTTGAAATATTTTTTTCCTCGCCAGATCGTGCTGCCTAACGGGGCGTAATAACGTATCATTCACTGTTTTATTTTTAGGCAGTTGGGCATGAAACGACCATTTGAGGTGAAGTCAAAATACTCGCCAGCGGGTGATCAACCTGTTGCGATCGAGAAGTTAGTGGAAGGTATCAACGCCGGTTTGTTGTCCCAAACACTGTTGGGGGTGACCGGTTCCGGTAAAACCTTCACGGTGGCTAATGTCATCCAGCAGCTGCAACGCCCAACCATCATCATGGCGCACAACAAAACGTTGGCGGCGCAACTGTACGGCGAGTTCAAAGAATTCTTCCCCAACAACGCAGTAGAGTATTTCGTTTCCTACTACGACTACTACCAGCCTGAAGCTTACGTACCCGCCTCGGATACCTTCATCGACAAAGACGCCTCTGTCAACGAGCACATCGAACAGATGCGCTTGTCGGCCACCAAGGCGCTGATTGAGCGCAGCGACTGTATTGTGGTGGCGACCGTGTCGGCTATTTACGGTTTGGGTGATCCCGAGTCTTACTTCAAAATGGTGCTACACCTCAGCCGCGGTGAACGCATTGACCAGCGCCAAATCCTTCGCGCGCTAGCCGAGTTGCAATACACCCGCAACGACCTCGACTTCCGCCGTGCCACCTACCGCGTGCGCGGCGACGTGATCGATATTTTCCCCGCCGACGAAGATAGTGAAGCGGTACGGGTGGATTTGTTTGACGACGAGATCGACAGTATTAGTATCTTCGATCCACTGACAGGGGAGGTGCTGCGCAAGGTACCGCGCGTGACCATTTACCCTAAAACGCACTACGTCACCCCGCGACAAACGCTGCTGGATGCCATCGACAATATTGAAGAGGAGCTCAAGGAGCGCCTGACCTATTTCCGCGACAACGACAAACTCGTTGAAGCGCAGCGGTTAGAGCAGCGCACCCGCTACGACATCGAGATGATTCGCGAGCTGGGCTACTGCGCCGGTATCGAGAACTACTCACGCTATCTCTCTGGCCGAAACCCCGGCGATGCGCCGCCGACACTGTTTGACTACCTCCCTAAAGACGCCCTGGTGGTTATCGACGAATCTCACGTCACCATCCCGCAAATCGGTGCTATGTATAAAGGTGACCGCTCGCGCAAAGAAACCTTGGTGCAATACGGATTTCGATTGCCTTCCGCGCTAGATAACCGCCCCATGAAGTTTGAAGAGTGGGAGTCGATTGTGCCGCAGTTGGTGTATGTGTCAGCCACGCCCGGAAAGTATGAGCAAGCAAAAGCCGATCGCGTCGTGGAGCAGGTGGTGCGGCCGACGGGGCTTATCGATCCCGAGGTGGAAATTCGCCCCGTTGAAACCCAAGTCGACGACGTTATGTCCGAGATTCAAAAGCGCGTTGCCGTCGACGAAAGGGTATTGATTACCACGCTGACCAAGCGCATGGCCGAACAGCTTACCGACTACCTCAGCGAGCATGGCATCAAAGTTCGTTACCTGCACTCCGATATCGATACCGTTGAACGGGTAGAGATTATCCGCGACCTTCGCCTCGGTGAGTTCGATGTTCTGGTGGGTATTAACCTACTGCGGGAAGGCCTCGATATGCCCGAAGTGTCGCTGGTAGCGATTCTAGACGCCGATAAAGAGGGCTTCCTGCGCTCAGAAAGCTCCTTAATTCAAACCATCGGTCGCGCCGCGCGTAACGTCAACGGCAAGGCTATCCTGTATGCCGATAAGATCACCGGGTCAATGGAGCGCGCCATTAGCGAGACCGATCGCCGCCGCCAGAAACAGGTCGACTTTAACGCCGAGCATGGCATTACCCCCGTCGGTGTTCGCAAAGCTGTCGCCGATATCCTCGAAGGCGCGGTGGCCCCAGGTGCTAAGGTCAAAAACAAGCGCGGCGCCAGAAAAGTCGCCGAGCCCACTGCCGATTATTTCGATACCGTCATGGCGATGACCCCCGCCGAATTCAATAAAGAACTCAAGCGTCTTGAGAACAAGATGATGGAGCACGCCAAGAACCTCGAATTCGAAGAGGCAGCAGCGACTCGCGACCAACTTACCAAGCTCAAAGATAAGATGTTCATTAAGTAGGCAGCGCCGCGAATTTAACGGTTTTAGGTGTTTACTTTACTGCCTAAGACTCGTTAGAATACGCGCCACTTCGGCAATGCCGATATACGACCGTAGCTCAGTTGGTTAGAGCACCACCTTGACATGGTGGGGGTCGGTGGTTCGAGTCCACTCGGTCGTACCAGATACTAAAAAGCCCCAAACGCCAAAGCGTTTGGGGCTTTTTAGTATCTGGAATAATCTCAGGGACGAGAACCACTGTTCGACAAATTTTTACCACAGTAAAAATTTGCACAGCTCACAACGTGAGCTGCCCGCAGGGTGAAAACGCCCTAAACGCGTTTTCATGCTTCCACTCTGTCCGCCCCGTGTTTTCATGACTTCTATTTAACACTCGATGGATAGCCTTCAACACTTTCCCGCAAGTAAAGAAATCGACGACCTTCTTTGATGGCATAAAGCGCTCCTGATTCTCGAAGGTGCATGAGTGTGCAGTCTGAAATCTTGAGGTACTTTTTGACATCCAAGGACGTCATGTATTGGTTTGTTGCAGTGGTTTCTGGTGTTGTCATTGCAAAATAACACTGTACTGGAGTTCAAGTGATTTTGGAGCTATAGTTCTTCTCAAGCAAGTTTTATAGTTAAATAAAAATAATTCAAATATATGTCTTTAAAGGGAATTTAAAGGCCGGCCTTGGCAAACGTTTACGGAAAAACTATGAACGAAATCATCTGCCCCCATTGCCACAAAGCCTTCAAAGTCGACGAAGCTGGCTATGCCAATATCCTTAAACAAGTTCGCGACAGCGAATTTGAAAAAGACATCCACGCCCGCCTAGAGCTAGCAGAGAAGGAAAAGCAAAGCGCCATCGAGCTTGCCAAAGAAAAGGTCAGTAACGAGCTACAAAAGACTTCTGCGGATAAAGACGCTGAGATCAAAGAGCTTAAAGCTAAGCTCGAAGCGGGCGAAACCGCCAAAAAACTAGCTGTGACAGAGGCCCTCAATGAAATTCAAAAGCAACTGCAAGATCAATCTGCTCAGAAAGACCTGCAAATCCAAGAGTTGAAATCACAGCTGCAAGCAAAACAGCTGCAAGAGCAAATCGCGGTCAAAGACGCTGTTAGCTTGGTAGAGCAAGAACGCGATAGGCTAAAAAGTGCGCTTGAGAGTGCGGATATTCAAAAGAAATTAGCCGAACAAAGCCTTAAAGAAAAATACGAAACCCAAATCAAAGATCGCGATGATGCCATTGAGCGCCTGCGTGATATGAAAGCAAAGTTGTCGACCAAGATGGTAGGGGAGACCCTAGAACAGCACTGCGAAGTAGAGTTCAATCGAATACGCGCCACTGCTTTCCCCAAAGCCTATTTTGAGAAAGACAACGACGCCAGTTCAGGCAGTAAGGGCGACTTCATTTTCAGAGACAAAGACAGTGAAGATACCGAAGTGGTATCCATCATGTTTGAAATGAAGAACGAAAGCGATACCACCGCCACCAAGAAAAAGAATGAAGACTTCTTCAAAGAGCTGGATAAAGACCGCAACGAGAAGAAGTGTGAGTACGCCGTGCTTGTTTCACTACTCGAGCCAGATAATGAGCTCTATAACACCGGAATCGTGGACGTCTCTCACAAGTACCCCAAAATGTATGTGATTCGCCCGCAGTTCTTCATTCCTATGATTACGCTGCTGCGTAATGCCAACCTTAACTCATTGCAATACAAGCAAGAGCTTGCCTTGGTGAAAGCCCAGAATATTGATGTAACCAATTTTGAGAATGACCTCAATAAGTTCAAAGAGGCGTTTTCCCGTAACTATGACTTAGCCTCCAGGCAGTTCCAAACCGCTATTGATGAGATCGATAAGTCTATCAATCACCTTCAAAAAACACGCGAAGCCTTGCTCAAATCAGATAACAACCTGAGGTTGGCGAATGATAAGGCGCAGGATGTGACGGTGAAGAAGCTGACTAGGAATAATCCGACGATGAAGGCGAAGTTTGAGGATGGTTGCTAGGTATCATTATGGTAAATATTAATAAACATACTTCATCACTTGATGAGCTAGAGCCAATATATTTCCCGTCTGAGTGTGATATTGATACGGAGCTTTTTTTACCTGTTGCTCGCGCTAGCGACTCGATAGATTGTATGGTCGGGTATTTTACTAGCGGATCAATATCAGAACTTGCGCGGACGCTATCAACCTACTTAGCAAATCCCACTAAGTTACCCCTAAGGCTAATAATGAGCCCTGATTTACCTCTAGCTGAAGATCGAACCGCCCTAAAAGAGGCGCTTCAAACTGATAAAAATCTAATCCCACTGTTATTTCCAGATTTTAAGTTGGATGAAGAAACCTTGCGATCAGAAGCAGTAAAAGCATTGATCTACTTAGTTGCTTCAGGACAATTGATTATAAAAATTGCTGCAAAGGAGGAAGGGATCTTACACACGAAGTGCTGGATTTTTAGTACTGAAAGTGGCTATGCATCAATCTCAGGATCTGGTAATGCTACGAAGGGGGGGTTGTCTACAAATTTCGAGCATTTAAACCTTCATCGTTCTTGGACCAGTGCCGACGCCGAAAAGGTAGTGCAAAACTTCAAGGAGCGTTTTAACACTTTGTGGGTTGGAAGTTATAAAGGGATCCCTACATATGACCTTAATCCAAAAACACTAGCCTTTATTAATGCAATGTCACGTTCTTTGGATGGCGATACAACAAGGCGTTCACTTGTTAAACAGCTCGCAACTGAACTGCAAGATTCAGAGCATGTACGATCAGCTAAACAGATATTTACTGTTCCGGATTGGCTCAATTACGACGAGGGTGATTTTGCACACCAGGGTGCTGCAGTCAGGGCATGGATTCAGAACGACTATATTGGGATTCTTGGAATTGCAACCGGTGGAGGTAAAACTCTCACTTCACTCGTCGCAGCTTCAATTGTTTCGAGAGAATCAAATGGACTATTAGTTGTCATTGCTGTCCCAACCGTTGCGCTAGTGCAGCAGTGGATTGATGAGGTAAGGCTATTTGGGGTCGAAGCGGTCAATGGGAATGGAAAATCCCCTGAGCATATTTCCAAACAAATTCGAAAGATTAAACGGAATCTTTCAACCAGCACAAGTTTTTCGGAGTGTATAGTAATTACCCATGAGGGCTTGAAGTCCGATTGGATCAGAGAGATTGAGACAAGCTCTACTAACTTTAGAACACTCTTAATAGCTGATGAAGTTCATAATCTTGGAAGTGTCGGATTTGTATCTAATCCCCCTGATTTCTTTGATTATAAACTTGGTCTTTCGGCTACTGTAGAAAGACAATACGATGAGACTGGTACTAAGTTCTTGTTGGATTATTTCGGCGGTGTTGTTTTTACTTTTAGCCTTAAAGATGCAATCGGTAAATGTTTAGTACCTTATGATTATTGCCCTATCGAAGTGAAACTAACGGCACAGGAAGAAGATCGTTTCATTGAACTGACCGCGGAAATCAGAAAACTCGCGTTTGCTAAAGACTTTGCCGACGGTACACCTGAAAAAGAGGCCTTAAGTAGAAAATGCATGGAACGTAGGCGGGTAGTTGAATCAGCGTCAAACAAAATCGAAGCTTTTGAGGAGCTTATTGCTCGTAAACCTACAGCTCTGAATAGATCTCTTGTATTCTGCACTGACAAAAATTCGGCTCAAATTCAATCAGTCAACGGCGTTCTGAAGAAAGCTGGAATTCCGTTCCATCAACTTACACAACACGAAACAAGCAATCGAAAAATGCTACTGCGTACTATCAGTGACTTTAACAGCGGTGTACTCAAAACTCTTACATCTATGCGTGTTTTAGATGAGGGTTTTAATGTGCCGCAGACTGAAAATGCTTTTCTTTTAGCTAGCAACACTGTTAGGCGTCAATGGATTCAAAGATTAGGTCGAGTATTGAGATTGTCACCTTCAACTGGAAAAGTCTCTTCAACTATTTACGATTTTGTAGCGATGCCAATTTGTGATGAATCTAATATCGATTTCGATCTTAGGCGTTTACTAAAAGGGGAATTCGAAAGAATTACTTTCTTTTCGGACCTAAGCAAGAATCCTTCTGCTGCCGGAGGTGGATTAGAGCTTGCTGCTAAAATATTAAATGGGATGAGTAAAGAATGAGTATTTCGTATAAAAAAATAACATCAATGATAGCTGATATTATTGAAAATGATTCACGATTTAAAAAGCTGGATAAAAAAGCTCTTAAAAACCTCTGTGTCGACGTATATACGACTGAAAGTAGTTTGGATGGTGGTCATAGCAACCAAGCAGTCAAAGAGGCAATAAAGGGAAAAATTGCCACTCGTTTTGCCAAAATTCTTAAGGAAGCCGAATGAAATTAGTATCTGCGAAGTTTATAAATTTTCGAATGTTGAAAGATTTACATCTTGATTTTTCAACTAGTGACGCTAAGCCTCTAACGGTTATACGGGCTGCAAATGAAACTGGTAAAACTACTAGCCTGACGGGTTTGATGTGGTGCTTTTTTGGGGAAGAAGCTTTGCCACGTCGAGGCCGAAGCCGTTCTACTTATGTATTATTTCCAGCTGATGAGGCTTCGAGTGACCCTACTTCTAAGGAAATTAGTGTCGAAATTATTTTTGATGTAGAAAAAATTACTTCTGGTGAACACGATGATCGTGGATATGTTCAGTACAAACTGAAGCGAAGCGTGCGTGAGAGGTACATTTCTCCAGGTGTTTCGGAAAGGACTCCTGATACCATGCAGATGCAAAGAATTACACCTCAAGGATTTGAGTCTGTAGATCCTCCAGAAGCTAAAAGGATCATTGAAAACGCGCTACCTTTCGCTTTGAAAGATGTTTATTTTACGGATGGTGATTCTGCAATGTCTTTCATAGAGGCGTCTGCTACAGATACAGCCAAGCGAACCAGGGTCAGTAAGGCGATTGAGTCATTACTAGGCTTACAGGTGCTAGAAAAAACTTTGAAAGATGTTGAATCTGTTCGTAGGGAATTCAGCAAGAGTATTGATAACACGGATTATCAGGCTGAGCGAGAACTGAAAGAAAATAAAATTGATTTCTACAATGGCGAAATTGAAGAGGCGGATGAGGAAATAGGCGTAGCTGAAGAGTCAGCCAAATATTCCGAAGGCGAGATTAGGAGGCTTGAGTCAGAGATTGAAGAAATCCTCAAAAAGGGAGATAAAGAAAAGCTAGTTCAAGACAAGGCTGCGATTCGGCGACGTATAGACAGCATCCAAGAATCTAGTAAAAAGAGTCTGGCTCGGTTAGCTAGCTTCTCATACTCAAGTGCTACTTCAAAAATGATGATGCAAGAGACATTGCGCAGAGGGATGACAAAGCTTAACGAACTAGCCTCAAAGAATCAGCTGCCGAAGGCTAATATACCTATTCTTGAGGAGTTGTTGGAGCGGAAAGACTGTTTCTGTGGTTCTGATATCAGAGCAGGAACACCTGCAGGAGATGAGCGGCGATCGCATATTTTAAAGACTATTAAAGCTAGTGAAGAATCTGATCGCGTTCAAGAAATAGCGACTGCGTTGTTCTATCGTGTTAGAAGTGACAGTCTTGTGGATGTTTCTTCTGTTTGGACTGAGGTCTACCAAGATTGTTATCAGGATTTTCAGGCTAATTCGGGATCAGTTCAGACCCTAGAGGATGAGTTATCTGAAATTCAAAGTAAGATAGATTCCATCGAGGATTCCGATCTTGATGAGCGGCGTACGCTTCTACTGCAGCACAGAAACGCGTATCAAGATTCATTGAGTACAATAGCAAGTGAAAGTGCTCGCAGGCGAGATGCCAAAGAGTGGATTGAGCAGTTGGAACGAGATAGATCGGCGCTACTTACTAAAGAAGGAAAAAATGACACATCAGGTCAAAAAGCTCTGGTGGCCTCAACTATCAAGGACGTGTTCACGGAAATTATTTCACAGCTAAAAGGCCAAGAGCTCCGAAAAGTAAGTAAAGAAATGAAACGAATATTTCTTGAGATGATTGGAGCTAGCCCGGACGATAATGATTTTACTTTAATTACGTCAGCTGAACTAACCGATGACTTTGAGATAGTTGTTTACGGTGCGGGCGGGCACAAACTGAACCCAGATGAAGATCTTAATGGCGCTTCAAGGCGAGCAATAACGTTAGCTTTTATTCTGGCACTTACAAAGGTCAGCCAGGTGGAGGCACCTAATGTAATTGATACGCCTTTAGGCATGATGGCTGGTTATGTTAAGCAATCATGTTTACTTCAGACGTTGAAAGAGGGAAGCCAGGCAATACTTTTCTTAACTCATGATGAGATAAAGGGTGTAGAGAGCATTATCGAAAGATATGCGGGTCAAGTTTTCACGTTAACGAACCCCGCCCACTATCCAAAGATGTTGGTCAACAAGCCTCCGGTATCTGACTCACGAATTGTTCGGTGTGAATGCGGTATCAATCAGACTTGTGTTGTTTGCGATCGTAAAGAGATGGAGATCTGATATGAGCGATAATCCTTTTGCTGGTTACAGTATTACCAGTCCAAAGCAATACAGTGAAAATCTAAAAAGCTTCTGTCAAACAGCAGGTGGGCAAGTAAACGAAATGTATGCACCGTTCAAACGTCAAGTCGACTTTTGGTACGCGGCTTTTCTATTTGCTGTTAATAACGAGCTTGAGCCGGTAGTTGAGACGGAAACTGTAAATATGACGCCTGGAAGTATTCTTAGTACTGATCCTTATAGGGTGCCTCATATTCAACTAGCTCATTTTGGTACCTTTGAAGATATTGATGCGTTAGCAGAGCATAAAGCGGTGTTCGATTGGGCTCAGCAAATGGCAAATGCTGGAATTCCCGGGTTAATTGCGGTGTTACGAGATCTTGATGAACCTTTGATGAATTATCTTGATCATCTTGAGATGCAGGCAAAGTGATCTTGATTTTGAGGCGTTAAGATTCTGATCTTATGTAGGCCCTCTATTAATTTCGTGGGAAAAGTGCTCTGTTTTTTATATACTGAATAAAAATACAGTACACTTGGTTCCTGGAGGATTTCTCCAGAGGCTTATTGAGATGAGAGATGAAGTCTAGATTTACAGGTCACGATACATTTCCGCTTAGACACGGATGGTTGTTTAAAGCAAAAGAACTAATAAAAAACAATGAGTTAATATCTGTTTCGGATGATGCTCAAGCATCGCGAACTATCGAAATGCTTGGCGTTGGTAAGAATATGGTCAATGCCATTCGGTATTGGGCCGAAGAATCAAAAATCGTACACAAAAGCACTGAAGCTCGCCTTACTGCTCAACACGCTACCATATACGGCGACTTCATTTTTGACCCTGAGGATGGTACCGATCCCTATCTAGAAGATATTGGGACCGTATGGTTACTGCATTTCCTTCTTTGCTTCGATGATGACAACCTAACCGCCTATCGTTACTTCTTCAATTATTCAAACAGCATTTATTTCGAAAAGACAAAGCTCATCGACGATTTATGTGACGACCTATTTCGTCTAACAGGTGCCGAGAAGACAAAAAAGACAACCATCAAGAAAGACGTTGATTGTTTTTTGGCAACGTATGCTGAAAAGAATCGTCTGGGTCCGAAAAGTAAGGTGATTGATGAGGATTACTTCACTTCACCACTTACTGAGCTGGGTTTGATCAAGGATTTGGGGCGGGGCTTTTACCAATGTGATTTGGAAGAGCGTCCCTCATTACCACTAAAAATATTCATCTATGCACTTGTTGAGTATTTTAAGTTTGCTACGAGCGAGTCAAGGTCGGGACAGGTTAGCTTTGAAGATTTGCTAACTAAGCCCTTATCTCCCGGTCGAATTTTTAAATTATCTGAAACGGAGCTTGGCAGATTAGTTGATGAGTCCGTATCTGAAACCGGTGGGCAAATTGTCTGGATTGATTCGTTGGGGCTTAAACAAGTTTCAATTAAAAGAGAGTTGCTAAAACAACCGCTTTTTTTGCTTGAAGAATATTATAAGGGGCGTGGTTAATGGCTAGCCCGATTAGCATTAGTAATCAATTTAAGTCATCTGCTCGCGTTACAGAGGCTAATTTTGATCCTCATGTTTTCCTTGAAACCTTTGTTGCGCATGGCACCGTATTACAGTCTGTTGCAAATTTATCGGCAGAGTTAAGTGGCACACGGCAGCGTACTTTTACAATAACGGGCCCATATGGTTCGGGTAAATCAACCTTAGCGCTTTTTATAAGTTGCTTACTTTCTAGTGAGCAAGATGTTCGTAATAGGGCGTTAGCCGCGCTAAGTGAAAGCCAAAGCGTTCTTGAGCAGTTCGTTACAAGCTTTTCATACTATCAAGGATGGCTGATTGTTAAGCATCTTTGCGCAGTAACATCCCCTGTTCATGCAATTACCGCTTCGATTCTCAATGCCTGCGGTGTGTCTCAAGCATCATTAGATTCTTATTCTGAAGAGGAATGCTTAAGTTTAATTAAAGAGACGCTCGATAAGGCGAGTAAGCGGCAAGATGGCGTACTGATTGTTATTGATGAGTTAGGTAAGGCGCTTGATTATTTATCGAGTGTGGGCGGAGACCTCCACTTTTTTCAGTCATTTGCTGATCTTATTCAAGAGTTTGAAAATGTTGTAGTCATCGGGTTTCTGCATCAGTCCTTTGCGGCCTATGCTAAGGGGCGTGATACGCGTACTCAAAATGAATGGGGCAAAGTTCAAGGTCGTTACAAAGATTTTGGCTTTAACCCCAGTGTTGAAGAGTCTTTGTATTTAGTCTCAAAATCTTTTGACGTTCAACCTTCACTGCAAGATCAACTGTTAGGCCAAGCTAAAAAGTCTTTAAAAGCGGTAACTAAGCACTTCCCGATAGGTAATTCGTCTGCGTTAGATCATGTGCTGCCACTTGATCCTGTCGTTGGATTATTGCTAGGCCCCATTTCTAAGCGGAGCTTTTCTCAGAACGAACGAAGTTTATTTAGTTTTATTGCAACCCACGAGAAATATGGCTTCAGGGACTATCTTGAGCAGCAATTTGACAGGGATAGGGCTTTTAACGATTTGTACCGTGTCAATCGTCTTTGGGATTACCTATATCACAATTTAGGTCATATTATTTCTGCCTCTTCCGATAGCAAGATGTGGCTTGAAGCTTGTGATGCGGTTGAACGGGCGAGTATTGATGGGCGTGAAATACATACATTTATTACCAAACTTGTTGCTTTACTCTCTTGGGTGGGTAGAAGCAGTAAGCTGTTTGCCTCAAAGCCTTTCTTAAAAGATTATCTGAAGTCGGTTCACGAACTGAAATGCTCAGGCGAAGACATAGATAGCGCGCTCGCTTTTCTCGAGTCTAAATCGATCATTATTTACCGGCATAATCTAAACAGTTATCAGATCTTCCGAGCGAGTGATCTCGATATTAATCGTTTGATTTTGGATTGGATTGATCGAGTTAAAGGCGGTGTAGATTGGGTAGAGTATTGCAATAGCAATAAGTTGATTTTGGCTAATGCGCATTACCACAAAACGGGTGCAATGCGCTGGGTTGAAACCCAAGTGGTTAGTAGTGTTGAGCAAGTTAATGTGCCTGCAGGTTTGGTCGGTGCCTCCTTCGCAAACTTTATTATGCCTACATCTATCGATCTATATGAGCATCTTTGCCGTGAGTACGATGATTCGGATTTCGTAGTCATTGCGTATCCATTGCGCATAGAAGAATTGCAAGAAGCGACTGTTGAACTGATTGCACTTGAAAAAATAGCTAAGGAAGAATCTGAAAAACTAAGCAGGGACCCTATCGCAAAAACTGAAATTGATAATAGGGACAAACAAGCCAGGCATAGAATTGCCACATTGCTTGAGCAAATTCTGCAAATGGCTGAATGGAGGTATAAGGGTCAAGGCCTTGAAGGCGCGTCGTTAACGGCAAAAGTTAGTCACGTGGCCGATCGAATCTATAGCAAATGCCCCGCGGTTAAAAATGAGCTAGTAAATCGCATGAAGCTTTCAGGAACAGCCAATTCAGCATTGAATAAACTCATGCTTGCGATGTTGTTCGAGGATACTGAAGAGCAACTAGATCTGCCTGTTGATACCTTCCCCCCTGAAAAGGGTATTTATCTAAGCTGTATTAAGGCGAAGGGCTGGCATACCCCTATGCAGTCGACCACCTTTGCAGGCAATTGGCTAGACGTAAAAGGTCCTGAGCAATTGCCTGCCAATGAACGCGATGTATATGAGTTATGGCGTTCCGGTTTTGATTTCATTCGTCAGCGCGGCGAGCTGGTGACCATCAAAGAACTGTATGAATTCTGGATGAGCCCTCCGTATGGTTTAACCTCTGGGCTCTGCAAACTTTATGCTATGGCGTTGCTCAAGTCGCTTGAGTCAAATTTAGCGTTCTATGATTTTGATTCCACTAAAGATTGGATCTACATCCCAGAGCTTGATGAAGAACTCGTAACGAAGTTTGTTCGTTACCCAGCCGAGGCTGGCGTAAGGTTTTATGAGCTTGCTGAAACGGATATGCGATTAGTTAAACAAATCGCAGAAGCGTCAGAAGCGACTAATCAAGAATCTATCTTAGCGACGGCACGTTCACTTGTAAGGCAGATGCACGCACTGCCATCTTGGGTAAAACGTACTTCCGGTAAAAATTTATTTCAAATTGGTGGGCCAGAGCACATCAATAATATAACCAAACGTTTTAGGGACAAGGTGCTTTCGGCGAAAGATCCTTACAAGTTGATCCTTGAAGATATACCTTCAGTCTTTGGGGCTGATACTGATTTGGTGCATGGTCTTCGAGAATGCATGAAGGGGTTGCTCGAAATTGATTCGGTTTTGGCTAACCAATTTAAAGCGACTATCAGCGAAATTCTAGACGATGAGGCAGGTGAACGGTTAAGCGCAAGGTGCGATGCTGTAGCTTCATCAGCGAGTAGGCCTGAAATTGAAAATTTTGCCAAGCGCTTGAAACAGTGGAGTGGTAATCCCACGCACATATTACTTGATGAGTTGATCTCGTTGCTGGTGGGCGTTCGTAAGGAAAGTTGGACGGACGAACGGATTAGTGAAGGGTACGACAAGCTCCGTGAACTATGCATTCAATTCAAACGCTATGAGACATTCAGACGTTCTTCCATTAACGGTGAAAGACAAACGCGCCCTGTGTCTTTAATTTTTGAAGATGTTAACGGATCGCCGATTGAGTTGGAGCAATTCATTTCTAGCACTACTGAAGAAAGTAAAAATTTAGTAGATGCCAAGTCGGCTATAGAAACCCATTTGGCGAAATGTTCTAATGCTGAAAAAATCCGAGTGCTCGTCGAGATGCTCGCTAAAGAGATGCAGCCTGTTGGCAGTGAGGGGAGATAATGGAAAAGGTTAAGCATGTACTAGGTTTATCGGGTGGTAAAGATAGTAGTGCCTTGGCTCTTTACGTTAAAGAAACACGTCCTGACCTTGATGTGGAATATTTCTTCACAGACACGGGGTATGAGCTTCCCGAGACTAATGCTTTTATCGATCAGCTCGAAGCAAAGCTTGGAAAGATCCACCGCTTAAATGATAAATCACTCAATGGAATAGAAGGTCGTGGTGAGTTGGAATTTAGCTCGTTGCTAAAGAAGAACGGTAACTACTTGCCTTCTCAGCGTGATCGTTGGTGCACTGTTGAGCTCAAATTGA
Source organism: uncultured Pseudomonadales bacterium (assembly GCA_964598145.1). Taxonomy (GTDB): domain Bacteria; phylum Pseudomonadota; class Gammaproteobacteria; order Pseudomonadales; family JAHEIH01; genus JAHEIH01. The sequence continues at coordinate 259,868 of CAZRAM010000004.1, read as the reverse complement.
AGCCCTTTGAGCGCTGGGTGGATGGTTTTATTGCAGATGGCTACAAGATTAAAAACTATGTAGGTATTCGTGCAGACGAGCCACATCGCACAGGCTTCATGACTATCGAGAAACCTATCGAAACGATCATGCCATTCCGTGAGGACGGGATCGTTAAATCTGATATTGTAAATATTCTTCGTCGTAACGGTCTCGACCTTCCCGAATACTACAAATGGCGTTCTCGTTCAGGCTGTACGTTCTGTTTTTACCAGCAGAAGATCGAGTGGCTGAAGCTAATGGAACACCATCCCGATCTATTTGAAGAAGCCAAGCGTTTTGAAAAGGGTGATGACGAAAACTCAACAGTAGGTGAACGTTTCTATTGGATGGGGCAGGGTGAGCCTTTGGAAACCCTTGAGAACCCTGAGAGGCAAGCTCAGATAAGAGCTAATCACGAAAAGAAAATTGCTCGCTTCAATAAGAAAAAACGCCGCAATGCACTATTAGAAGATGAAGATATCATCGCATGTACATTGACGGATTTAGACGAAGCCTACGACCTCGCAGAAGGTGGTGGTGCTTGCGTCACTTGTTATAAGTGACGTAAGTACATTTTAGAATTAGAACGTTTTGTAACACGTTATAAAACTTTTATATCGAATGGCGTCTTATGTTATCAGCTAATAGTCTGATGTCTTGAGCTGTCAGCTCATGATGAAAACTTATCCTCAATGTCTTCTCAGCTAGTTCTCTGTGCATGCCTATCGCCATAAGTACGTGTGAGGCTTCTATCTCTTTCGAAGAGCATGCCGAACCTGTAGCAAGAGCGAGATCGTAATAGGTCGATCTAATTAGTTGCGGCACGTCTGTACGGGGTAGTGTTAAAGAAATTATAGAAGGAATAGATTCACCATTAGTTTGGAATGGGACCTCTAGTTTCTTTAACTCGTTTAACAGTCGATCTTTGTGGTCGAGTAAACAAAGTTTTGTGTACTCATTTGGGAATTGACCAATAGCCATTCCGAAGCCAGCAATGATTGGTCCTGGGAGTGTGCCGCCTCTCAAGCCATCTTCCTGTCCTGCTCCATGTATCACCGGCTCTACATCAATATCACGTCGATCACGTATATACAGTGCACCTATACCTTTAGGCCCGCCAATCTTGTGTGCAGATAGCGATAAGTAATCGATGTTCATATCATCCACATCGATAGGGGCCTTCAAAAAGCTCTGTGCGGCGTCAGTATGGAGCTTGATATTGTTATCGAGACAATACTCACCGATTTCCTCGATGGGGTTTACGGTGCCAAGTTCGTTGTTGACATGCATAACCGAAATCAAACTCGTCTCGGGCGAGACTACCTTTGATAAATTTTCAACGGTAATGACCCCTTCTCTATTCGGTTGAACGACTGCAACCTGTATATCATGGTTTCGGCTCAAAAAGTCGGCTATGGCATGAACGCATTTGTGCTCAATGCTCGAGATCACGAGTTGTTTTCTGTGAATGTTGGCAGGCAGCGAAAAGTGCCCTTTTAGTGCAAGATTGTTGGATTCTGTTGCGCCACTAGTGAAGATGATCTCGCTTGGCATTGCACCAATTTCGTTAGCGATTAGCTCGCGAGTTGACTCAACGGTTTGGGAGGCTTCTTCACCGAGCATGTGTGACGATGACGGATTGCCGTGTAGTTCCTTGAAGCGCTTCTCTAACTCCTTAAGGACACTGGGAAGCACGGGATACGACGCCGCAGAATCAAAGTAAATCATTTTTTATGTATCATGCCTTTAATAGTCGGTAACCGCGAATTGCTAGTCCTATGTCGCTCAATTGTTTGTCTAATTCAGCGCGCATAGGGCCATACTCTCGTTCTCGATCAAGTATATCTGTTGTGGCTAGTTTTTTATCGAAGCTTTTTTGTTTTTTATAATCCTCGAAGCTTTCATCAATAAAGTTACTTTTCCAATAAAGTAGGGGGGGCTTATAGGGTTCTACATAATCAAAGAAATCGACATCTTGGTCCCGCATTCTTACTTTAATTCTCTCTATTAAACGTGGCAGCGGCGACTGATCGAACTCTTCATACACCATAAAGCTAACTTTCCCGGAGCTGATATGGATTTTGATTAAGTCTATTTCTTCTAGCTCCCCAACAAGTTGTGCTGCGCAACCGACATAAATACGAAGTTCAGGGGGAAGCAGCGTTAGAAAACGTTCATGAAATATCAGTGAGTGTTGAGGGTTTAACTTACAAGCAGGAAGCTCTTTGGCTGCTTGTTCGCAAAGCCCGTTAATAAGCTGAACATTTGATACTGAGAACAAGGCGTCTTTAGCGTTCTCGATAGCATTTTGATAGGTGCCAAAAAACGCTTTGATGTCTCGCTTCATTCCCTCAGACATTTGAGTGTAAGGTTTACGTTTGCTAAACAGACTTAGTGCAAAATAAACCAACAAATCTTCTGTTCTAAGGTTTCGTGCTATTTCTAGGTCACTTGTATCAGATGTTGCTTCAAGAACTTGTAACGCTTTTTTTGGGCTGCCGATAGCCTCTTCGAGTTCTTTGCTATCAACAAATTCGTCAGGTGCAGGCAAGCGGCCAAGTTCTAAACATGTTGACCAGAACGCTTCTAAAAGAGGCTGATGCTTTGCCAATAACACAGCAGCAGCTTTACTGCGTGATTCCCTGTTAGAAAGATGATTCCATTCCCGATGCCTGCGCTGCTTGGCAGATAGATAAGTTTGTTGCTCGATGGGATCTTTAAATACATAAAATACCCCAGGGGCTACTGCGATAGCATCTTCTTGTAATGTTCGTTCAATGAAGCCTTGAAGCTCTGCTTGGGAATAGTACTTTTGGAAGGTATTTTTAGACGTAAGTATTCCGTCTTTGTAGGGTTTAAAGCGAGAAATGGTCGCTTCGCCTGCTACCATAGCAGAAACAACAAGAAGTTTTTTAGCTAAGCTGTGTGCTCTTTGAAGTGCCTCTATACGTTCGTCGATATCTTCAATAACGTTGATAACAAAGCCGATGTTAACGAGGTCGGCTTCAACAATATCAGAGTCCGGTCGAAAATTTGGATCCCACCCCATTACTGGTAGACCGTGGGCTTCTAGTTCACGAAGGTCATCTCCTTTGCCGCATCCATAATCAAAAATGGTGTGCTCACCTTCTAAGTATCCATGTTTTGCTAAGCATTTGAATGGCGTGGAAAGTTCGTATCGAGTAATAGCCGTGAGATGACGATCGACCTGGTGATTATCGCTCTCTTGAATGGTCTGCTGGCCCTTTATCAACCTGCCATCAATCAGCTCGTAACCCTTTTCACTGATTAGTCTAAGCCAAGTCTGTTGAAAACCAATTTTGAAGGGGTTTTCATATAAGCCGGCTACTTCACCCTCTAACGTAATGGCTTTAAAAAGATCTTGATGAGGGCTGTCAGCAAGGATCATCAGTTCCTTACGATGAAGAATAGGGGGGTTGTCCGACTTTTCGTAGCTAGTTTCCTTTGAGGACAACTTTGCTAAATCAACAAGGGTACTCTTTTTCAGTGCGGGGTAGGATTCTTCATAGAATGTGGGGTATGAAAGGAAGCCGACTTTAAATTCTTTACGGTGTAGCTTGGCGAGATCCCAGCTCTCATCATGAATTTTGAGTGCTTTCGCAATGGTCGAGCAAAACGTGAAAAGCTGTGGTGCAGCACTTTCTAAAGCACTTTTGTGGATATAAACAGCATCTGGTAGCTTTTTGCCAACCTTTAATTCTTTCACCCAATTCAGAAAGCTTTCTGCTCTGTTATCCATGTTGTTCCCTGGTAACCGATTTATGCCAGTCAGTGTTTTATTGTTCTACCGGCAACTCTTTGAAATCTAGTCTAAACTTTGCCTGTACCATTGGCGAGGGATAGCTATGCAATTTTTCATCGATTGCAATGGATTAGACATTTCATTAAGGCATGTAACTGCAATTTTGCACAGTGATATGTACGAGTGTGATCTGGTCCGTGGTGAAGGTGACCTTGTTGAATGCGTACTATGTATTAATTCAACACAACTTCCTCTGCAATTTTTATTAGAGGATGAACATATTCTCCTAGAGAACAATTTCGAAGAGTTCATCGATCTACACCAATTCCTTGCTGGTGAAATTTCATCAAAGCTCTTAAGAAAAGCAGTTCAAGCACAAGTGCTCGAAGTGCTAGAAAACTATGTCTACGAAGAATCGCATTATTACGAGATTTTAGAAGAAAGTATCAATCAGAGCAGTGGCTACCATATCAGTCAGCAAGGATTAGATTATGTGTTGGAGTATTTTGACAGTACTTCAAAAACTTGGCAGGAGCTCCATAGAGGCTCCTGTCTCCAATATCTAGAAAGCCTAGTGAAGAGTGAAAAGCATTAAGAGATGTTTAAAATTTTTGCTTAAAACGAGTTGAATATGAAACTTGTCGATGAGCAAACCTTTAAAACCATCCTCAACACAGGGGCGGTGAAAAAGGTGGTTGTGGTGGCGCGCGGGGCGGATATTCATATCCAAGCGAAAGCCCAAAAAGCAGACTTTTTAATCGCCAAACAGACGGGCGAGCTGCGCACATGGAAGTCATTCGACACGGTGTTTAAGTGGCTTAAACAAATTGGAATAGGGCAGGCAGAGGTTAATTTTCAGGATTGGAGTAGCCAGATAGGCTTGCTTTAACAGAGGTGGATATATGAAAGAAGAAGATGATGAGCAGGAATATATGTCGCATGAAGAGGCTCTAAAGCTTCTTGATGAGCAAATTATGGCTGGCTTCAGGCAGCAAGAGATACATTACATGCGTGAAGGAATAAAAGAAGTCGCTAAAGGTAATACCGAGATTGACCTTGATGAAGACAAACGAAAAATTGATGCTCTTACTGAAAAGGTAAATGCCTATTCAAAGGGCAAACAGGATAAGTGAAAAAGCTGTTTTATATCTCAGGCCGCGGCGGCAGTCACAAGCATGGTATGGGGGAGTATCTCTCTTCACAGGATTTAGATTATGCGGGTATCTCGCTGACCAACGATTTTCTAAAACAGGATATGGACCTTCAGTTGGTTGCCATAGCGCATGAGCTAGAACAGCACCGCCCCGATTACATCGTTGCTCATTCTTATGGCGCTTATCTGATGATGCATGTGTGCCTTCAAGTCGGTGTCATCGACGCCAAGGTGATGTTGATTGCCCCGGTCTTTGGTAAAGGAATCTCGGTTAATAGAATGGTACGTCCACCACGGGCCAATACCCTCAAACAGGCCTTTGAAAGTGGCGAATACCCCACACCTAAATATCTAGAAATTCATATGGGCGAACACGACCCCAGTGGGCCAGAGGTGGCAAACTATGTGGCGGGGTTGATAGGTGCAGATAAGTGCATGATTCATCCTCACCAGGGACATAGTTTGGAGAAGGCTGTTGTGCAGTACATCGTGAAGGAGTTTATCGGATGATAGGCGCCATCGTGGGTGATATTGCCGGGTCGGTATATGAATTGGGTTCTACCCCGTGCAGTTTTATACCGCTAAAAAGCGAGATTAGAGCTGCATAGAATAGTTTCTTATAATTAAGAATCAATTGGCCGAGCAAGACAATGTTTTCCATGGCTTGCAGATGGTTGAAGGCATCTAATCAAGTCTTAGTTGATGCCTAGTAAGCCATCCTCAAAGGGGAAGCGTGTTAAGTTCTCGCAGCCGTGTTCAGTGATCAGAATCTGATCCTCAAGTTTCACGCCCTCGCGTCCGCCAACTGCGCCGACATAGGCTTCAACGCAGAGTGTCATTCCCGGCTCTAGGACGCCCTCATAACCATGCGCTGCAACATCTTCGGGGTAGCGAACACAAGGATACTCATCGCATAGTCCCACACCGTGCATGATCACACCGTAGCGCTGGGCGCGAAACTCCGGTGGTAACCGATGAGACCGCGCCGTTACCTCATGCAGGGTCATGCCGGGTTTCAATATATTCATGTTAGTTTGAATGTGTTCGTAAGCAATACGATACAAGTGTTTTTGCTCTTCAGTGGGTGCAGCGTCACCAATAATCCACGAGCGTGAAATATCAGCGCACATACCGTACGGGCCGATCAAGTCGGTATCAAACGCGAGCATATCGCCGGCTTGAACGATACGTGGACCCGATTCTTGAAACCAAGGATTTGTTCTCGGCCCAGAGGCGAGTAAACGGCATTCGATCCATTCGCCACCGCGACGGATGTTCTCGGCATGCAATACCGCCCAAATATCATTTTCGCTGACACCTGGCACGCTCATGTCGCGCATTTTGTGCATGGCAGCCTCGGTGGACGCAATGGCACACCGCATGGCGTTGATCTCATCGATGTTCTTAATTACGCGTGCATGTTCCATCACCGCTTGCCCATCGCTGACATCAATACCCAGGGCTTCGATGGCCCGCAGTCCTGCAATTTCAATTTTATCAATAGCAAGGCGACGATTGTTACCGGCGTGTTGGTTCAATAGGCTATCAAGCTCAGCCGCAAAGTGATTGGCGTGATCGATGGTCTTATCCCCCGTTTCAAAATAGAAAAACGAGGCGCCGGTTCGACGTTCTTTGATGAGCGGCAAGTGCTCCGATAAATGATCGCAGTTGTGGAAGTCCCAAAGCACCATGTAGCCTGCCGCTGACACAAAACACGCGCGTGCATGGTTGTGTGTGATCCAAACTTGCATGTTGGTGGTGTCGGTGGCATAGCGAATATTGAGCGGGTCAAATAACAAAATACCTGCTAGATCCCTGGCTTGTAACTGCTGCACGATACGCTGTAATCGATATTCGCGCATGTTCGTTAGGTTGGGCGCTTGTAAGCCTAATGCGGACCACTCTTCAAAAGCCAGTGCCGTGGGCCCGATTTCAACACGGTCATTGTCTGCGGGCGAGCCATCGGGGCGAAACTGTCGAGAGGGTCTGGCCGATGGATTGATCTTCCGTTCCGAGACAACTTGTTTGGTGTCCATGAGGCTTTCTCATTATTATTTTTGATGTTTTGGTATTCAGTTGCCTGATACTACGCAAGAAAGCCAACCTTGGGAATACTCAAGCTGTTAGGCGCTGATTATGCAGAAGACTATCAAGCGATTAGCGTGCTGTTTCGTGAGTTGTGCCAAATGAAGGATGAGTTATCAAAGCAAGATAACATCTTTGTGGGGTTTGAAATGGTGGAAGGGGTCTAGACCTAACCACCACCCAAAAATACCTAAGCCTCAGTGCGGCTTAGGTTTCACCCGAAGATGGCTTGCAGGCTCTGATACAGCGGTTTTAGGCGCCCATACTGCTGGCTCACCACCTCGCGATAAATACGCTCATACAACGCCGCATGCTCTGGGTTAGGTTCAAAGCGCGTAGTGACGCCGGTCATGGCGCTACCTGCCGCTTCCACACTGGGGTAAAAACCCAGTGCTCCCGCGCCGATAATGGCAGCACCTAAGGCGCTGGCTTCGAAGGTCGAGGGTCTTTCACAGGGGCAATTTAAAATGTCCGCCATAATCTGCATCACACCGTCGCTTTGCGATCCGCCTCCCGCAACACGGCAGGTGTGAATGGTTTGTTTGCCGCGTTTTTCTAGCAGTTCTTTACCGTTCTTAAGGCCATAGGCGAGGCCTTCGATAATGGCTCGATAGATGTGAGCTTGGCTGTGGGCGTCGTTAAACCCAATCAAACTGCCGCGCGCTTCAGGCCCTGGCTCGCCAAGACCAGGGTTCCAATAAGGCTGCATGATCAAGCCCGAAGCGCCTGGTGGCGTACTGCTGAGATGCGCTTCAAACAATTGCTCTGGGCTAACGCCTTGCTCACGGGCCTGCTGCTGTTCGTGTTGCCCAAGGAGTTTCTTGAACCAGCTCACCATCCAAAAGCCGCGGAAGATCTGAATTTCTAGATTAAAAAATCCCGGAATAGCCGCCGGGTAGGGCGGAATGAAGGGGCGAGGTTCTAAATAGCGCTGATGCGTTACATTGATGGTGGCGGTAGTGCCGCATGAAATACTGGCCACATCGGGTGCCAAGCTGCCGCTACCTAATACTTCACATGCCTTGTCTGCCGCGCCGGCTATCACCGGTGTGCCATTTGCGATACCTGTGTCGATCGCACACTGCTGGGTGATGTGGCCTAGGGTGTCGCCGGTGGGTACTAGGCGGGGTAATTGCTGCCGTGCCACTGGCATGCAGGTCCATTTCCAATCGTTGGCTGCGCACCAATCTTGGCGTTTGTAGTCAAAGGGAATGTAGCCTACTTGGTTGCCAATGCTATCGGCGATGTCGCCAGTGAGCTTGAAATTGAGGTAACCGGAAAGCATGACATAGTGCGCGGTCTTGTCCCAAATATCAGGCTGGTTCTGCTGAATCCAATTGATCTGGCAGGCGCTCTCCAAGGCGTCGATGGTGTCTTTGAGACCGAGTAATTTGAACAATACTCGCCATAATAAGGGGCGTTTTGAGCGCACCTCGGCGCGGCGTTGGTCGGCCCAAATGATGGCTGGACGCAGCGGGTTCCCCTCGCTGTCTAGGTTGATCATGGTAGCGCGTTGGGTCGTGAGAACCACTCCTGCCACCTGCTCGGGGGAGATAACTTGCTGCTGCCACAGTTGCTGACAGGCGCGACACAGGGCGTCGTAAAAACCTGCTGCGTCGTGTTCCATCCACCCCTCTTGTGGCGAGCTATAGCCATCCAGCGGGATTTGCACTTTATCAACCAATTTGCCTAAACGGTCAAAGGCCATAGCGCGAAGGCTTTGGGTGCCTGCATCGATGGTTAAGATCAAGTCCTTGTTCATGACGTTTCCTCTGCGCCCTAGGGAATAAGATTGCCAGGGTTGAGTAGCCCCTTCGGATCAATGGCTTTCTTCACTGTACGCAACAATGCTACGCCCTCGTTGCCGAGTTCAAGTTCTAGGTAGGGCTTGCGCAAACGACCGGTACCATGATGGTGGGCAATACCCCCACCGGCAGCCGCGGTAGCGTGTAATGTTTTGTGCCAGCACTCAAAATACAGGGCTTCCATGTCGGCCACATTGTCGGGTTTGCAGGCGAAGGTAAAGTATAAATTGATGCCCGAGCGGTATACGTGTGAGCTATGTGCTGAAGCATTGATAATAAACGGTACAGTATTTAGGGCGTTGATCACTTGTTGATAAATATGTTCAATCTGTTGCCAAGTGCCGGATACTTCGATGGTATCGGCGATCCAGCCCATATCAAAAAGGTCCTGCCAATCGGGGACGTGATTGCGCCGTTCCAACCAGTCTTTGGCCGCTTGTGAATCTGCACACTTTAAACCATTGGCAAGCGCAATGCTTTCAACGGCGTTTAGTTCGGCATCGACTCGCTCCGCGGGGCCTTCGTGCACCATCAATAAGAGTCCGTGCTCATCATGCACATAGTCGGGGAACAGTCGGGCAACCTCGGAGGCATCGTATTGGCGCATCACTGGCGGGCGCCAGTCGGCCTGCACAATATGGCGCTGGGCCTGAAAGCCGTCGCCCATTTGGGGCACATAATACGCGCTGAACGCTCGCGTTTCGGGTTGTTTGCGCAGCGACAGGGTGACTTGGGTGACAATGCCCATAGTGCCTTCGGCCCCCATAAATAAATGCCTTAGATCGGGGCCTGCGGCCGCTCTTGGTGCTTTGCCAAGGGTCACGATCTCGCCATTAGGCAGCACGACTTCTAGGGCATAAATGATGTCTTCAATGTTGCCGTAGGCGGTAGAGAATTGACCGGAAGCTCGGGTAGAGACCCAACCGCCGACGCTGCTAATGGCAATGGATTGAGGCCAGTGGCCAATGGTCAGCCCGTGTTTGGCTACCGCGTGCTCGGCATCTAGGCCGTTGAGACCCGCTTCAAATGTCGCAAGCAGATCAGTCGTGTTGATCTCGCAGACCCTTTTCATGCTGCCCATGTCGAGCAGAATGTCTTGCGAGGAGGGCTCGATACCGCCACAGACGCCACTGCCTAATCCAAATGGCACCACGCTGACACTGTGTTCGCTGGCAAAACGCATCAGCACTTGCACGTCTTTGGTTCGAGTGGGTCTGACAATGCAAGCCGGGCTGTCGATCGCCTGCGCTTGCCAATCCCGGTAGTGTTTAATACACCAACGATCAAAACGACGCTCACTGAGGTCTTCGTGTCTGTCGATCACCTTATTGGGCAGTAGTGCTTTAAGTTGTTGAATGAGCGAAGCGTTCATGAAGGGAGATATCTCATTGTGTGTGTAAATGTTGCAGGCTGGCTCGGTGGATCTCGAGACAGCGATCTATTTCTTGTTGTTGGCGCGCGGCTGACCAGCCAAGAAGCAGAGCCATTTTGCTGGCCGCTGGGGCTAGGGTGGCCATACCTGCGTCAATATCAAACCAGGCGCGGCTGCTGCGGCGAACCCAGTAATCCTCTAGTCGCACGGCGCCCTCAACTAGCACAGCAAAGATGACTTCGGCTTCTACGTCGCCCCCCATATTGGCAAGGGTATTCGCCTCAAAGCCATAGCGCTGGATTAACGTTGCCGGCAACTCTTTGTCGGAGGCATTATGATTCAATGTTCCTCCCGGGAGGGGGGTGTTGGCGGTTCGGCAGGGCTGCGCATCAAACCCGCCAAGGGCGACGACTCTGTCGACAACGCGCTCTGCCATGGCGCGATAGGCCGAGAGTTTGCCTCCTGCGATGCTCAGTATGCCCAAGGGCCCCACCCAAATTTCATCTTTGCGTGATATGTCGGTGGCTTTTTGGTCTGCGCTACCCACTAGCGGGCGAAGGCCTGACCAGACGGCGACAACATCGCTGCTACTGAGTGAGTGACCGGGGAAATAGTGTTGGCATGTGGTGAGTAAATAGTCGACGTCGCGTTGATACACCGCCGGCCAATAGGCTTGGTCGGGGTAAAACTCATCCGTGGTGCCTAGATACGTTGTATCGCCCCTAGGCACGGCAAAGATCGTTCGCTTGTCGGGGGCATACATCACCACGGTGTGACTGATGGGTAATTTTGCATGGGGGACGACCACGTGGATACCCCGACTTAAGGCCAAGCGGGGCTTTTGTGTGGGATCTTCTTGTTGGCATAGCTGATCAACCCACGGGCCAGCAGCATTGACTACCAACTTGGCTTTTACGGTGATATGGCTATTGTCTTCAGGCAACTGAGATGTGCCCTTTAGGGTGGTGAGACCCCCTTTTTTGCTGATGCTATCGACGCGATAGTAATTGGCTACCACGGCGCCTGCTTCTTGAGCCGCGCGAAGGTTAGCCAGGGTGAGGCGAGCGTCATCGGTTAAGTACTCGGTGTAAACCAAGGCGCAGTAAACGCCTTCGGTATTCAGATGCGGCTCTCGCCGTTGAAGTTCTTCAACCGACCACACAATATGCCGGTCTTGCTTGGCCACGCGCCCAAAGTATTCATACACCGATAAGGCCATGCGCAATTTGAGAGACTCTGCCCATGAGCGGGCGGTGACAATAAAGTGGTTTTTTTCTGCCAAATGGGGCGCTATGGTGTGTACGGCATGTCGCTCTGCCACACTTTCCTTCATCACACTCAGCTCGCCGCTGAGCAAATAGCGCAGCCCGCCGTGGATCATCTTAGAGCTTTTACTGCTAGTACCGCTGGCAAAGTCTTGCGCTTCCAACAGTGCGACCCTTAATCCACGCATTGCCGCGTCACGAGCAATGCCAGCCCCCGTAATACCACCACCGATCACCACGAGATCGAACGTGTCATGCTCGAGTTGTTTTTTAAGCGCTGGGCGATCGAAGCATTGCAGGGCAGAGGAGCTATTCATGGTCAACGTGTCATAAACATATTGTTGTTTTTGGCCAGTCTAGCAAGTAAGGTGATATTTAATTGTCTAAGTTTAGACATTTTGGGTGGTTTTTTTAAAGGGTGTCATGATGGAATCAAATGCTGATTTAGCGTTGTTTTTGAATAGCCTGCCGGTATTTGATCAGTTGTCGGTGAACGCCTGCCAAGCACTAATCAAGCAATGTGCCGTCGAACGATTTGATAAGCGCCAAACGCTGCAGCACAGTGGCACGCCTCACCACCATCTTTATGTGGTGATAACCGGGAAGCTAGAGATGGTGGCGACCTCGGCTGCGGGAGAAGAATTGACGATCGCGGTGTTGGGCCCCAAAAGTATGAGTAGCTTGGTAGCGTTATTTTTAGACGGCGGGGCACATCGTGCGCTCGTTGCTGCCGCGGATACGCGGGTGCTGGCGATTTCTGCGCAGGCGTTACGACAGGTGTTAACTACTTACCCTGAACTGTATCCCTATGTTCTGCAATACGAAGGTAAGCGCTTTCGGGCGGCACTTGATTTAACGCAGTTGGTGCTGAACCCCAAGCGCACACATCGATTAGCCAGCCATTTGTTAATGCTGGTCGACATCAGTGGTGACTTGAGTGACCAGCCCAAAGTGTTATTAACCCATCAGCAGTTACAAAAAATTGCTAACTGTTCAAGACAGGTATTGCATCAAAGCCTAAAAGAGCTGCGAAGCATGGGTATGATTCGTCAAGCTTATGGCCATATCGAGATTCTCGATCTGCCGCAACTTAGGACTTTTTCTTGCGGCTAAAGACCATCTTTTGATCGTTTAATACTTCGGGTTCTCCCATCCAGGCATATAGCAACAGCGCGGGTTCTTGTGTCGATACCGTGATTCTGTGGGTATGGGCGGGGGGGTTGAAAATCATTGACCCTGGCGCATAGACCCCTTGGTGATTTTCTGACACCGAGCCCGACAAGCAAATATAGCTTTCCGTAATACCGTCGTGTGAATGCGAGGGGTAGACGCATCCCGGCGCAAACAGCACGACACCGAGTATGACTTCTTCGCTAATGACCGGACCTTGGTGCCCGCATATTTCAGCGTAGGCGTATTTGTTTTCTAGGCCCTTGGGCATTCGCTCATAGCCATATTCCCAATCGAGATGTTCCTGAATCGTTTCAAAGGCACGAATAACAGACGCATGGCGGTGGGCTTTACCACGGTTTAAACAGCGCTGCAGGTGTTTCGTGACGGGTTTTTGAGTGGGCGTCCCGAGTGCAAGCTTGGCATTATTTTTCAGTGTTCGGCTAATGGCTTCGCGCACGCCGCGCTGGTGGGCGCGTATCAGCGTACTGCCACCAGAGTCTAGGTAGCGGTAAAGCTCGTAGCACTCTTTAAGGAGATAGCGCCAATCTGGCAAGTCTGATAAACGTTGTGTCGACATGTCATCTCCCAGTGTTATTGTTAATAACGACGAAGATACAGCTGTATGTTTCAAGACTTAGTATCTTATTCTGTCAGTGGTTAAGCGCGTGTCGCGTTGCCAACGATTATCCAAACGACTGGCGGCCAATGTCGCTTAAGTCACCCCACTGAAAGCGATTGCCCCAGTCTTTTTCGTAGTGTTCTTCAGGAAAATCATCCGGCGATAAGCCCGCTTTGAAACTCGCGGCGCATTGCTGCGCGTAGCGCTTATTCTTTTCGCAACCAGGCGCGGCCGGGATGTACATTACATTGCCCCAGCCTTGTTGATTTTTGACGGGGTCGACGCCGTGGATCAGGTCGCAGTGCCACCACACTGAATCACCGGGGGCCATATCCGGAATGGTCGATTTTGCACGCAGCAGGATGTCGTGCCAGCGGGCGTCGACCGGCAGGGCCTGGCGCGGAGCCACGCCGCACAGGCTCGTTTCGGGCACATCCTCCATCAGCGGGCGGATCAATACATAGGCCATAGCGGCGGGGATGGGAAGTGAAAACAATACCCCTTGGTCGCGCTTGATCTCGCTCAGTGCGGTCCAGCCTTGGAAGGTGCGAAACACCGAGCAACGCGTGCTGCCGCAGTCGTATTCGTCTACCAGCGAGCGGTAGGCACCATCCCAGGGGTCGTATTCGCTAAAATTGTTGTTGATGATATGGCGGAACACCTGCTGGTAAGCTGGCACCAGCCATCTTTCGAGCGAGCCGGCATCGGTGTGGGGCCCCAAGCCGTTGGAGTCGGTACCGGGCGGGCGGCGGCGGACGCGATCGGGGTAAATGTAGTTAACGTCGGGGTCGAACCACGTTTGGCCCTCCGATTCCGCTTTCCAAAGACGGTTCAAGAAACGCTGCACGTCGGCCATGCGCTCGCTTTGGCGCGCCTCCATTTGGGTAGGTGACCAATAAATGGGAAAGATTTCAGGTTTTGAGGCGGACAGTGAGCCAAAGAAATTATCCCCCGGGCCGCGATACTGTTCGTCGAAGTTATTGCTGTCGACGTAATCAATGAGCCCCTTGTCCCAGGCGATCGCCTGTTCGGAGGGGAAATGGTTGCGCACCACCAAACAGCCACGGCGGTGGATCTTGGCGATGAGTTCCTCGCTGACACGTCCCGCCTGAATGTCTTGGAAGTTGACCTCTGGCCACGCGGAAAGACCGCGCTGGTGCTCCGCCTCAATAGCGGCGATTTCTTTTTCCAAGTGGACCACGATTTCATCAAGCAACGCCGGGACATCGCCGATGCGTTGCCGCCAATCTTTTTTGACGGCGGCAATAGCTGCGCCGACATCGGTAGGGAGTTTTGGAGCAGTAGCAAAGGTCATTGGCCATCCTCTTGGTATTTTTATTGTGTTTAGGCGATGTAATATTAGTAGCGGGTCACTGCCGTTATGGTAGTGTTGGTAGCGACTAAATTTCAATAATAATAGGCTTCGATATGCAAGCTACCCCTCAGCAACTTATCAACCACTCGCCGATGAGCCCAGCGCAAATCGTCGTAACATTACTCGGTGTTTTTCTACTGGCATTGGATGGTTTTGATGTCATGGCCATCAGTTTTGCGGCGCCGGGTATCGCTAACGAATGGGGTATCGATCGTGCTGCTTTAGGGGTGGTGCTGTCGATGGAGTTAATGGGTATGTCTGTCGGCTCAATTTTGATTGGTGGGCTGGCTGATAAATACGGTCGCCGCACCATTATTTTTGGCTGCCTATTGATTATGGGAGCGGGGATGGGCTTAACAGCTTTGGCATCGGATGTAACA
Organism: uncultured Pseudomonadales bacterium; assembly: GCA_964598145.1. GTDB lineage: Bacteria > Pseudomonadota > Gammaproteobacteria > Pseudomonadales > JAHEIH01 > JAHEIH01. Next base: position 244,857 of record CAZRAM010000004.1, on the reverse strand, counting down.
ACGCTTTCATTGCTGCGTTTTATGACGGGCATTGGTATCGGCGGTTTGTTGCCCGCGGTGACCACCATTGTTCCAGAATTCGCCAACGAAAAACGACGTGCCATGCTGGTGAGTTTTGCCGCGGCTGGCTTTAGTCTAGGCACTATTATTGGCGGCTCTGTTGTCACGCAATTACTGCAAGATTATTCATGGCGTTCAATTTTTGTGTTTGGGGCCTTGTCGACACTGGCGGCAATTCCACTGGTGTATTTTTTATTGCCAGAGTCGATCGCTTTTTTAGCGCAAAGCGGGAGGGCAGATGCTCTGCAGCGTGTTAACCAGGTGCTTGGTAAGCTGGGTTTACCGTCGGTTGAGGCGCTTCCTGAGTCCCCTGAAAAAGTGGGCGGGATGTCATGGCTCAGTCTTTTTAAGGGGAAGCACTTGCTCGCCACGGTGTGCTTTTCGTTGTGTTATTTAGGCCACATGGTGACGTTTTACTTTATTGTGAAATGGACTCCCAAGATTGTGGTTGATATGGGTTATTCGCCGGCCGAGGCTGGTGGTGTACTGATATGGTCTAGTATCGGCGGATTCACCGGCGCCATGTTGTTTGGCACGCTATCGCGCTGGGTGAATTCTAAAAACCTCACGCTGGCCATGTTGGTGTTTTCCATTCTTGCGGTCGTAGCGTTCGGTAGTGCTGGTACTGATCTGACATTGCTGTCTTTGATCTCGTTTTTGGCGGGCGTCACTATCGCCTCGGCGATTGCAGGATTTTACACGTTGATGGCCGATGCTTTTTCTACGGAGGTACGCGCTAGTGGTACCGGCTTTGTCATCGGAGTTGGTCGTTTGGGGGCGGTGGTGAGTCCCATTGTGGCGGGTATTTTATTTGCCGGTGGCATTGGACTAGCCAGTGTGGCAAATATCATGGCGGTGGGGTCTGCAGTCGCGATTATCAGCTTGTTTCTATTTAGCATTAACCTGACAAGCGACCAATAGCTGATGACTTTGGGTTTGTGGTAGGGTTAATCCCAACATAACATCAATAACCCCCTGAGTTTTCCATGTCTAAAACCCCCCAACAACAAATTAACGCGGCACCCATGAGCCCGGCGCAAATCGTCGTCACTTTACTTGGTGTTTTTCTATTCGCCCTTGACGGTTTTGACGTCATGGCTATCAGTTTCGCGGCCCCTGGTATTGCGACAGAGTGGGGTATCGACCGCGCCGCGCTTGGTATCGTGTTATCCATGGAGCTCATCGGTATGTCGGTCGGCTCGATTTTGATCGGCGGCTTGGCCGATAAATACGGTCGTCGCCAAGCGATTTTTGGCTGTCTACTGATTATGGGTGTTGGTATGGGGCTGACGGCCACCGCCAATAGCGTTTATTCATTGTCATTACTGCGATTTATCACTGGCATTGGCATCGGTGGCTTGTTACCTGCGGTGGCCGCCATTGTTCCGGAATTTGCCAATGATAAGCGCCGCGCCATGCTGGTAAGTTTTGCCGCGTCGGGCTTTAGTTTGGGCACGGTGCTGGGGGGCATGGCGGTAACGCAGTTGCTGCAGGAATATACTTGGCGTTCGATTTTTGTATTTGGCGCCAGCGCAACCCTTGTTGCTATCCCGCTGGTGTATTTTTTGTTGCCTGAATCGATTGCCTACCTGACCCAAAGCCGCCGAAGCGATGCACTTCAGCGAGTAAATGAGGTGCTGGGGCGTCTGCGTTTACAAGCGGTGGATGCCTTGCCAGTGCTGGAGAAAAAGGAAGAAGAGTCCGGTATCAGTTGGTTGAATCTATTTAAAGGTGAGCATTTATTGGCCACCATTTGCCTGGCGCTTTGCTACCTTGGCCACATGATGACCTTCTACTTCATCGTTAAGTGGACGCCTAAAATTGTTGTCGACATGGGATACCCCGCGGCTCAAGCTGGGCAGGTGTTAATCTGGGCCAGTGTGGGGGGCTTTTTGGGCTCGCTGCTATTCGGTACATTCAGCCGTTGGGTCAGCCCCAAAAACCTTACTTACGTGATGCTGGTGATGTCGATTGTTTCGGTGATTGCCTTTGGCAATGCCGGTAATGAAATTGGGACGTTGTCTATTATCGCGTTTGTGGCGGGTTTGTTTACCACCTCGGCGGTGGCGGGGTTCTATACCCTCATGGCAGATGCCTTCGCAACCGACGTACGAGCAAGCGGTACCGGTTTTGTTATTGGGGTAGGGCGAAGCGGCGCGGCCTTGAGCCCCATTGTGGCTGGGGTCTTATTCGCTGCGGGTAGTGGTTTGTCAACGGTGGCCTTCTTGATGGCCTGTGGATCGGTGCTAGCGATCGTGGCCATTACCGTTCTCGCCAGTCGGCAGCGCCAACAGGCCGCCGTAGCGGCCAAGTTCTAGCTATATCTTCACGTTGTCAGCGGCTTCGGCATCGGCCAGTCGCTGTACAATACGGCGCATCATCACCGACTGACGATCGCCACCGAAAATCGTTTCACGAAACTCGTGCTGATCCTTGTCCATCATTTCCTGCAGATAGGCGGTAGTTTCCAAGTCTTCGTAGAAGGCAGTCGTAATATTTTTTTCCAACTGCTCGTCGATCTCAGGGCGCTTCAGATCGTAGTTGCGCGCCAGTAGCCAGTAGTAGTGCGTGGTTTTATCCGTTTCTGGCGTGAGGTAGTGCGAGATAATAAAGCTATAGTCTTGCTGTACCTTGGGATCTGCCGCGGCCGCTTCTGGATCGATGGTTAAACGCAGGTAGGAGTAGTTCAACGCGGTCGATTTGAAGTAGCCAATAGAGGACATCTTGTAGTCGTGTGCGCCGATATTGGCACTGGTCTCGGGGCTGAAGAACGCCGTCTTGTGGTAGTAGTGGCCGGTAATGGTACGTTCGTACTCTAGGCCGTCTGCCACTTCGCGGATATCGAGCACTTCACGGGCAAACTCGGGCGGGTAGCCCAGCGTGTGCTCGTGCAGGAAGGGAATGTGGGTAAGGTCGCAAAGGTTTTCCGCCATGAACATGATGTTGCCAGGAACATCCATGCGGCCGATGATTAAGTCCCAATCGCCGCGCGTGTAAGGCAGGTCGGGCAGTTTGCTTTTGTCGGGGGCTTCGTCCGCCATCCACACCCACACAAAGGGGCCGTGTTCGACGGTGGCGTACTTGCGCAGCCCGCCCTTCGGGCACATATCTTGAGTAGGGACGCTAACAAACTTACCTTCCGCGTCAAACACCGCGCCGTGGTAGCGGCAGCGAATGTTGTCGCCTTCCCGAATGCTTTTGGACAGTGGAAACGAACGGTGCGGGCAGCGGTTTTGCATCAGCACCGGTTCACCCGCGGCGGTGCGATAGCGCACAAGTGAACGGTTCATGATGGTGACTTCGTCCAGTTGCTCGCCAAACTCCTCTCGACGACCGGCTACGTACCACTGGCGCTTGATCGGTGGTGTGCGATAGTCGGCCATGCCTAATCGATTTGGTTTGTTGGCAGCGGTCATGGACTGTCTCCTTCAAAATATCCTATTCATTATTAGTATAACGCGTGGGACCTTGCTCACCCCACCTGTGGGACCTTGCTCGGTTTTTGTGGGAGCTTGGTTGTAGACCAAGCGAATTGTTCCCTTGCTCTTCGAGCAAGGTCCCACAGTTAGGCAGAGCAATGTTCTCGCAAATCGCGCACCAGCGCCGCTTAAATATAACCCTGTTGCAGCTGCTTCACGGCGTAATCCACCGCACGCGCTGTCAGTGCCATAAAGGTTAGCGAAGGGTTAACGCACGAGGCAGATGCCATGGCAGCGCCGTCGGTGACAAACAAGTTGGGCACATCGTGCGCTTGGTTCCAGCCGTTCAATACCGAGGTGTTGGGGTCGCGACCCATGCGCGCGGTACCCATCTCGTGAATAGCTTCGCCCGCCAAACCGGTGCTGTTAAAGCTACGCACGCCCACGGCGCCCGCGGCTTTAAGAATGGCCTCGCCTTCTTTCATGATGTCTTCGCGGATCATGTCTTCGTTCTTGCCCCACTTGAAGTCGAACTGGATCTGGGGAATGCCGTAGCGGTCCTTTTTGTTTTCCAGCAAGACCATGCGGTTGTCTTTGTTGGGCAAGCACTCTCCAAAGCCACCCAGATACATCATCCAGGGGCCTGGGGTGCGCAAACTGTGTTTGAAGTCGGCACCAAATCCGGGGGTGTTCATCGCTTGGCCAGTCAGGCCGGGACGCATGGCGCCGCCCTGGTAGTTGTAGCCGCGCAAGTACTCTTTTTCCTGGCCGTTAACGTTTTGGAAGCGTGGAATATAAATGCCGTTGGGGCGGTTGCCGAAGTCAATTTTGTCGTTGAAGCCCATGAAGAAGCCCATTGCGCCGGTGGCGTAGGTGTGGTCCATCAGGTAGCGGCCGAGTGAGTCGCTGCGGTTGGCTAAGCCATTAGGGAAAGCTTCAGATTTTGAGTTCATCAAAATCTGCGTGCTGCCAATGGTGGACGCGCAGACAAACACCAGCTTACTGGTGTAGCGGGTCTTTTGCAGGCTGTTGGCATCGATAACACGCACGCCGCTAGCTCGCTTGGTGGCGGGATCGTAATCGATACCTTCAACCACCGCATCGGAGACAAGTGTTAGGTTGCCAGTGGCACGCGCCGCGGGCAGGGTTGAACTCTGGGTAGAGAAGTAGGCGCCGGCTGAACAACCACGGTGACATGGCCCACAGTAATGGCATTCGCCGCGACCATTTTTGGGTTCAGTTTGCACAGCCACACGGCCGATGGTCATCATGCGGTCGTCAAAGTGTTCGGCAATTTTACCTTTGACGTGTTTTTCTACCACGTTCATGTTCATCGGTTTTTGGAACACGCTGTCGGGCAGTTGCGGCAGGCCTTCGGCTTGGCCACTGACGCCGACAAACTTTTCTACATAGCTGTACCAAGGCTCGATGTCCTTGTAGCGAATCGGCCAGTCGACACCATGACCATCTTTCTTGTTGGCTTCAAAGTCGAGGTCGCTCCAACGGTACACCTGACGACCCCAAAGCAGTGATTTACCACCGACCACACCGGCGCGGAACCAGGTGAAGCCGTCGGGGTTAGCGTAGGGGTTTTTCTTGTCGTTGTTGTAGAAATGACGGGTGGTCTCGTCGAAGGCGTATTGCTTGCTCTGGACTTCGTATTCATCGGCGTAAAGGTCGCGCAAGGGTTTGTTGCGGTAGGGTATTTCCCAGGGCTTTTTGTGTTCGCCGACGTAGTCTTGGATGTGCTCGACCATGCGGCCGCGGTCTAGCATCAAAACTTTCAGGCCTTTTTCGGTCAGTTCTTTGGCGGCCCAGCCACCGGTCACGCCAGAACCAATAACGATGGCGTCAAATTGTGCGGTTTGTGTAGTCATGTTGAATTATTTTCCTTAAGACACAAAGCGACGACCGAAGTCGGCGTAGTTCAGATCACCGTCGTAGCGGCCTGGCATGGGCTTGTAGATCTGCTCTTCTTTGCAGCCGATCTCTGATGTGTAGTAACCCGTCACGACCAATTCCTTAAGCTTTTTAAAGAAGGGGGCATTGGGATCGTCTTTGCCACCGAATAATGAGAATCCAGCCGGGGCTTTATATTCGCTGGCGATTTGTTCTTGTTCGGTCAACAGCGCTACGCGCAATGCTTCCGAGGCTTTGTAATAGGCCACACCCTCTTTGGCTTGCGCCGCGTTATCGAGAGCGGTGAGGCCATCCATGAAAATGGTTCGTTCCTCTTCGCGGTACCACTCGGTCAGAATCGTTTCTATAAATTCTGGCACACCCGCGGCGATCGCCCCGGGGGTATCGGTGGTGGGGATGAACATCTCGGCCAGCATGGCAATGTTCTTCGATTGGTCGGCGCTCAGGCTAACGTTGGGTAATGTGCCGGGCTTAACACCCGCCATCAGCGCTTGACTTAAGGAGGCACTGACTGTGGTGCCTAAAACCATCGCTGACATTTTGAGGATTTCGCGGCGATTCATAGTATTTCCTTCGATGAATTTTGTATTTCTTGATGGTAAAGCTTAAGCGAGCAAGATAAATCATTTTTTAAAAAATCAGAGCTAATCTGACAACGTGACCTTTGTTTGCGTCACTAAATTAATCCCAAGCCAGTTTTATTTTGATTTAAACGCCATGACGAAATTTTTTTGTATTAAGCATTGTTGCACATATTGCTTGGTAGTCTCGAATTTATGAAATCGGTACCTTTTTAATTAATTTTTAATAAAATAAGGAATAACTGGTAGCGGTACCAGTTGTATATCCTCTTAAATTTGCTTAAAAAGCTGGGTTTTATGAAAAAAATTAAGCAAAAATGTATTTTTTTATGAAAACGGTCACATTTTGGTTGACACGTAGATTTTCAAAGATATTATTGCAAGCGTTCCCATTTTGCGGGACAACTAAAACTAACAGACGGGGAAGAGTATGTTTGAAAATAAGAAGCTTTCGCTTGCTGTAAGGCAAGTAGTGGTGGCATCTACTGTGTTCGCAGGCGCCTCGCATGCGGTTATGGCAGACGATTCAAGAGCAAATCTGCTGGAAGAGGTTGTGGTAACAGCTTCTGCTGGTAATAAGTCACAGTTGGAGTCGGCAATTTCAGTGAGCAGCGTCACAGCTGATATGGTTCGTGACTTCCAGCCTTCATCTGAAACTGAAGTATTCCGCATGATTCCAGGTATTCAGGTGAGTGGCACCGCGGGTCCTGGTGGTAACGCAAACATTGCTGTCCGCGGCTTGGCGGTGGCAACAGGTGGTTCACCCTTCGTTCAAATTCAAGAAGACGGGTTACCTGTTGTATTGTTTGGCGATATGAACTTTGGTAACAACGATTACTGGATCAAGTTTGACGATTCTGTCGCCCGTGTCGAAGGCGTGCGTGGTGGTACTTCGGGTACTTTCACCTCACAAGCTCCCGGCGCAATCATCAACTATATCTCTAATTTTGGTGAAGAAGATGGTGGCCACGTTAAGTTGTCGACCGGTGTTGGTTACGATGAAACGCGCATTGATTTCCGTCAAGGTGGCGCGGCAAGTGATAGCGTTAACTACCACATTGGTGGTTATGTTAAGCAGGGTAAAGGTCCACTGAATGCAGGTTTCTTGGTAAGCGACAGTGTTCAGATCAAAGGTAACGTCACCAAGTCTTTTGGCGATGACAATTACGTGCGTTTCTTAGTTAAATTCGGTGACACGCAAGAGCCTTTCCACACCGGTGCACCCGCGTTGGCAAACCTGAGTAACAATACAGTAAGCAATTTACGCCCTTATCCAGGTTTTGATGGTCGTAGCCAAACTAACTACTCGGCCCTTAATAGCAATTTCTTGATTGTTAACAGTGAAGGTGATTTGGAGCGTGTTCCTGTTTCAGGTATCAGCACCAAGACTGCTGCGTTTGGTAATGAGATCCACTACCAAATCAATGACGCCATTACACTGGATAACAAAATGCGCCTGACTCAGATGAGCGGTGCGTTCACTATGAACTTCCTTAGCCAAAATGCCACGTCGGGTTACATTGGTAACACGGTTAATGGTGGTGTTGTTGCTGATGTGGTTTATGCGAATGGTCCAATGGAAGGTCAGTCTTATACTGCTGATTACTTGAATGGTAATACCAATATTCGCACTAATATCAATGATGTAGGTAGTTTTGTTAACGACTTGGCACTGTCTAGCGATTTGGATTTGTCAGAGTCAATTAACTTGAACGTGCGTGGTGGTTTCTTCTACATGAACCAGGCGATCGCTCAAGATTGGCATCCCAACAAAGCAACCAGTGCGCTGTCGGGTGATAACCCTGCCATGTTGGACTTGGTCGATGCTGATGGTAACAAGTTGACTGCCAATGGTATTGCTGGCTTCAACAACAACTGGGGTGGCGGCGGTTGCTGTAACCGTGATTACGACCTGGACTACACCAACACTGCTCCATACTTGGCGCTGACTTTGGATGCTGAAGATTTCACTTTGGATGCCAGCGTCCGTGAAGAGACTGTTGATGCGTCTGGTTGGCACCGTGGTGGTCAAGAAACCTACACCATCAATGTTGAAGGTGTTGATATCGAAGCAACTTCACTGGCTTATGGTGAAATCTTTGAAGAAAACCTGGATTACTCGGTCAGCTACACTTCGTGGACTACCGGTGGTTTGTACAAGTTCAATGAAGATACCAGCTTCTTCGTGCGCGTATCTGAAGGTGGCCGTTTCAACGGCGATCGTCAAATCGGCTCAGGTAAAATTGAGGCTGACGGTTCGTTGAACGTTGTTGGTCGTACCTCTGCGGTAGACTTCGTTAACCAGTTTGAAATTGGTATTAAGAATCGCGGTGATATTGGTGAAGCGTTCTATACCGCTGAGTTAACCCTGCTGTCATCTGATTATGCAGTAAGCTCTTATGAATTGACATCAACACCACAGTGCCCCAATGGTGGTTGTGTCATCGACAAAGAATACAAGTCGCAAGGTTTTGAATTCTTCGGTTCTTTGGCTTATGGCGATCTAAACGTTGTCGGTAACATGACTTACTCAGACGCAGAAGTAAAAGCGCCCGGCGGTGAGTGGTCATTGGAAACCTCTATCCCTGAGTTGATGTATACCGCGCAAGCGAATTATCAAGTAGCTGAATCATTTGTTGTTGGTTTGAACGTGACGGGTCAGTCGGGTTACAACGACAATGTTGTTAACTGGCCTGACTCAATTACTTGGGGCGGTTTCGCTCGTTGGACACCAATGGAAAATGTTGAGTTCGGTCTGCAAGGTTACAACTTGACTGATGAGTTTGATCTTCGTGGTGGTGGCGGTTTCGTCTCGCAAAACGGCGCAAACTCTGTTGTTTCAGGTGGACCGGTTATCGGTCGTACCGTTAACGCATCGGTAAAAGTTAGTTTCTAGTTCTTCCACTTTTATGACTCATTAGTGGAATCTCCAGGGGTTAGTTACCCCATTTGGGGCCGGGTGTAAAAACCCTGCCCCTTTTTTTTGTGAGATAAAGGCATGCTAATATTTAATTCGCTTTTAGGGCGACTAAGTTTGGGGATGTAAGGTGCAAATTAAAAAAATCGTCATAGTTGGTGGTGGCACGGCGGGCTGGATGACAGCGGCTGCATTGAGCAACCAATTGCAGATTGGTTGTGAGATTGTATTGGTGGAGTCTGATGCCATTGGCACGGTAGGTGTGGGTGAAGCGACTATTCCTCCCATTAAGAATTTCAATCAAATTCTCGGTATTAGCGAGAATGATTTTTTGAAGCATACCCAAGGCTCCTTCAAACTGGGCATTCAATTCATTAATTGGGGTAGGCAGGGCCACCAATATTTTCACCCTTTTGGCACATTTGCAAAGCCTTTTGATACTGTCTCGCTACATCATTATTGGTGGCAGGCGCATCAGCGTGGTGAAGCGAGTTCGCTGGATGATTATTGTATGGCTTGGGCGGCGGCTAAAAAAAATCGCTTTAATATCCCAAGTCCTGATCAGCGCAATGTACTTTCTACTTTTGATTATGCTTATCACTTTGATGCTGGCTTGTACGCTAAATATTTGCGGCAATTATCTGAGTCTCGAGGCGTGGTGCGCGAAGAGGGAGAGATAACGGCTGTGCAGCTGCACAATGATAGCGGCTTTGTTGAATCAGTTACCCTGGCGTCCGGGAAGGTTATCGAGGGTGAGTTATTCATTGATTGTTCTGGCTTTAAGGGCTTACTGATTGAGCAAGCTTTGCATACTGGGTTTGAAGATTGGACGCATTGGCTACCTTGTGACCGCGCTTGGGCGGTACCTTCAGAGAAGGGAGAGTTCACGCCCTATACTATGTCGACTGCTCACGAGGCGGGTTGGCAGTGGCGCATTCCGCTGCAGCATCGTACCGGTAATGGGCATGTATTTTGTTCAAGCTATATGGATGAGGAGCGTGCCCGAGATGTCCTTATTGAGAATTTAGATTCAGCGCCTTTGGGTGAGCCAAGGTTACTTAAGTTTACTACTGGGCGCAGAAAACAATTCTGGAATAAAAATGTTGTGGCAATTGGTTTGTCGGGTGGTTTTTTGGAGCCGCTCGAATCTACCAGTATTCATCTCATTCAGGCGGGGATCGCTAAGTTGTTGGCCTTCTTTCCTGATAGCGATTTTGACGAAGGTACGATTGCACAGTACAACCGAATCGCGACTATTGAAATGGAAAATATTCGCGATTTCATTATCTTGCATTATGCCTTAAATGAGCGTGACGACGGTGAGTTATGGCGCTACTGTGCCAATATGGCACTGCCTGATAGATTGGTTGAGCGCATTGAGCAATTTAAACACTATGGTCGTTTGATTCCCGGCGAAAAAGACCTGTTCGGTGATGCGAGTTGGTTGGCTGTGCACATTGGGCAGTTTAATTTGCCAGAAAAAATCGACCCACTGGCAAGCTATCGTAAGGTAGAGGCAACAGATTGGTTACAAAAGTTGAATAGGGCAATGAATGCTGCTGCGGATCAGATGCCGACTCATCAGCAGTATATCGATAAGTTTTGTAAGGCTTAATGCTTAGTGAGAAGAAAGGCCACCGCTTTTAAGGGCGGTGGCTTTTTTTTACAGCTTGGTGATGTGAGCGGTGAAACCACCCGCTGGTGCCAAGTGCATGGTGAGGTTGTCTTTGTGGGTGACTTTACGAATAACTTTTTTGTAATCCTCGGCGAATTTGTGTGCATTTGCACCGTCTTGGAAGTATTCAATTTGGTAAGTCTGGTTTGGCTCTAGAAAATCTAGGGAAAGGCTTAGATCTCGACCGTGCTCATCATTGAGGGTGCCAATGAACCATTCGTCACCGTGTTTGCGGGCTACAGAGACATAGTCACCAATTTTGCCATGTAGTACAACGGTTTCATCCCAAACCGTTGGTACCTTGCTCATAAATGTCGCGCATTCTTGTTCTTGGCGATAACGCGAGGGTGAGTCCGCCATCATTTGTAATGGGGATTCAAAGACCGTCAGCATGGCCATTTGGTGAACACGAGTGGTTTGGCTCATGGGGCGATTGAATCGAATGGTGAAGTCCTGGTGGTTGCTGTCTTTGCCGCTGTAGTTCCATTGCTTAAAAACTGCAGGTCCCACGGCGTTTGACATTGCACCGGGTGTGTAATCCATGGGGCCGGCTACCATGCGAATAAATGGCAGCGTGGTGTTGTGCTCTGGCGTGCTTTCTTCACTCCACTTGTTCCATTCAAGTCCTTTTACGCCCTCGCGTGAAATGACGTTTGGATAGGTTCGACGCAGACCTGCAGGCTTATATGAGCCGTGGAAATCGACCAATAATTTACGCTTGGCTGCTTCATCAGCGATTTTCCAGTAGAAATTGACCATCTCTTGATCATCGCGCTGGAAAAAGTCAGGCTTAATGCCCACGGCACCAAGTTCAGCAAAGCGGTCCATGGCTTCATCGAATTGATCTCGCAGCGTCAACCAAGTGGTCCAAAGGATGATGCCTACCCCTTTTTCTTTGCCGTAGCGGATAATTTCAGGCACGTCATAGCCATCAACGTTGCTCATTAAATCGCCAAGCTGGTACCAGCCTTCATCGAGAATCACATATTCCAGTCCATTTTCAGCCGCAAAATCGATGTAATATTTGTAGGTTTCTGTATTGAGACCCGCTTCGAAATCGACACCAAAGATATTGTTGGCGTTATACCAGTCCCAAGCGACTTTGCCGGGCTTGATCCACGAGGTATCGCTAATGCGATTAGGCTCAGCTAATTGATAGCTCAGCTGGTTGGTCAATAGTTCGCCATCATTGCGAGCGATGGCCATGATGCGCCAGGGGAAATGACGTGTACCGTTTGTCTTCGCCAGATAGTTGTGCCGCTTTACTACGGGTTCATTACGATCTACCCAAGGCCCTACTTCTGGAATGACTTTACTAGGAAGGTGCGGGAATTTAGCGATAAGACCGTCTTTGCCATTACCAATTAACCACAGTCCCGCATAATCTCGCAGACCTGTTTCGGTAATCAGGACTTTAACGCCTCGGTTATCTATTAATGTAGGTGTACTCGCAAGTTTGTTTTCGTCAATGTCTGGCATTGAGTAATGAATATATGAGCGCTCGTTGTGCGAGTAGAGTGATTCTTCTTCGGGGTAATAGGCTGTCGCTTCCTGAGAGAAATTGAATTCGGCAACTTCGTAGTCGATAGTAATGGGGTGTTCGTAAGACGTTTCAAAGCGATAAGCGACGCCGTTGTCATACGCGCGGAAGCTAACACTAGTGTTGTTACTGAAGTTCAGGGTTGCTTCATTATAGTGATCTTCAATGGTGGCTGATTTAACGCGTACTTCAGGCATCAAGGTTTGCTGAACACTATTGCGAGTGATATTGGTAATTTGCACATCATCATTGAATGACTTTTTGCTGCGAACTTGCAGATCAATTTCAGATGCGCTGATTACTGCTCTATCGTCAACAAATACACTGTAACTAAGTTCATTGTCGTGCACGATACGCACTTCAATGGTGCCATCTGGCGAGCTAAGTACCTCTTTTGTATCGGCGTATACTTGGCCGCTCCATAGTGCTAGGAAGTTGGCAAGTATTGTGCTCAACCTAAAAGCATTTATTTTGTTCATACATACTCCAAATCAGCATTCATGTTTAAGGTGTTTAGGGTGTGTGCGCCATCACAAATTTCGGCAACGTAGATATCCATAGACTTGCCGTAGGCCTCGGTGTAATGAGTAATCAAGCGAGGGCAGATGTCGGCTGTTTGCTCTTTTGGTATTAGTGCTATAGCGCAACCCCCAAAGCCACCGCCGGTCATGCGGGCGCCGCCTGCATTTAAAAGCCATGAGTTCAGGGTGTCTGCTACAAAGTCCAATTCCGGGGTGGTAATTTCAAAGTCGTCTTTCATCGAAGCATGCGACGCTGCAAGCGTGTCGTGAACGGCTTGCAAGTCATGCCTATTAAACGCATCGATGAGTTCTTTGACTCGAGCATTCTCGGTAATGATGTGGCGGGCTCGGCGATAATGTGTGTCGTCTAATGTATCTTTGTGCGCTTCAAGAAGTGCTAAATCGGCATCGCGCAGTGCGTCAACGCCCATGGTGCGTGCAGCAATTTCACAGCTTGCGCGGCGGACGTTGTATTCGCTTCCCACTAAGTTGCGTTCGACGTTGGGGTTGATGATTACCAGGTCCAAGCTTTTGGGTATTTGTACGGCTTTCGTTGAAAAATCGCGGCAGTCGATTAATAGCGCAGAATTCTTTTCGCCGCATGCCGAAATGAGCTGATCCATGATGCCGCAATGACAGCCTACGAAATGGTTTTCTGCGCGCTGGGATAATTTTGCAAGTTGTTTGCGGCTCAGTCCAAACGCGAATATTTCATTCAATGCATAGCTGAAGCAAACTTCGAGAGAGGCAGAGCTTGAAAGTCCTGTGCCTTTGGGTATATCGCCTGCAATAACTAAGTCGAGTCCCATCGGATGAAATCCGTCTGCTTGATATTCGCTCACGACACCGCGCAGATAGTTGGCCCAGTGATACTCAGAGTGCGGCACCGGATGGCTAATGACGAACTCATCCATTTGATTATCGAAGTCGGCGGCAACCATACGAATCTTGTTGGTACCATTGGGTCTACAAGCAATGACAGTATTAAATCTAATCGCACAGGGCAGTACGAAGCCGTCATTGTAGTCGGTGTGCTCTCCTATAATGTTGACTCTACCGGGAGCTGTAAAAGTATGACTGGCGTCACTCAAAAATATCTTCTTGAAGGTGGATTTTGCCGTTTGAGCGTTATTGGCTGGCATGTATTCAGTTTCCTTCACACAAGTAATGTGTATGTGATTGCCTTTTTAAGAGGTTGGCGGCTTGTTCGGGTGTTAGGTCGCGCTGTGGCTCGCCGAGCATTTCATAGCCAACCATAAACTTGCGAACGGAAGACGAGCGCAACAGTGGCGGATAAAAACTGGCGTGGAGTTGCCAGTATGTTTGGTTGTCCGGGGTGTCTTCATAGGGGGCGAAATGAAAACCCATGGAATATGGGAATGAGCAGCTAAACACGTTGTCATAAATGGTTGTAATGATTTTTAGTGCGTCTGCGAGGTCGTTGTGTTGGTCTAATGACATGTCCTCTAATCGAGCGAGATGTGCTTTCGGGAGTAGCATGGTTTCGAAGGGCCAGGCCGCCCAGTAGGGAACAACGATCGTCCAATTTGTGTTTTGATAGACGATACGTTCATTTTGAGCGAGCTCAATATTGACATAATCTAGTAGTAGATTGCTGTCATTCTTTTCAAAGTACTCGCGCTGATTGTGATCTTTCTTGGCGACTTCTGTGGGTAAGAAATCGTTAGCCCAAATTTGGCCGTGAGGGTGGGGTTGAGAGCAACCCATGATGGCCCCTTTATTTTCAAAGATCTGCACCCAGCGGTAATTTTTACCAAGTTCACTGGCTTGCGATTTCCAGGTGTCAATAATGGCGGCGATGTCACCCTGACTTAGCTGAGGCATAGTTAGTGAGTGATCTGGAGAGTAGCAGATCACTCGGCTTGTGCCACTGGCCGGTTCGGCGCGCAAAAGGGTGTGCTGTGGTGTTGTTGCTGAAAACTGTTCTTGCTGGAGTGCCGAAAAATCATTGGTGAAGACATAGGTTGCTTGGTAATTCGGGTTTTCGTCACCTGAAATTCTTGTATTGCCGGGGCACAAATAGCAATTGGCATCGTAATGTTTTGGTGTATCTGTTGTGCCTTCGTCGCTCATGCCTTGCCAGGGGCGCTTGCTTCTATGCGGTGACACTAAAATCCATTCTCCAGTAAGCGGATTGTAGCGACGGTGTGAATGATCGGACATAGAGAATCCGCTTGTATGGGTTGTCATGGTTGTGTTCCAAGTTAAACGAAAGTGAAATCTACCGCAATAAATCAAAAAAAGAAAGCGGTCACATTAATTATTTTCATTGTATATGTTGTTCTTTTTTGTTGGCGGATGTTTTTTTTTTATTTTTTTGAAAGCGGTTCCGGTCGGCTTGCACTTTTATATCACTCTACTTAATATGCACACATGTCTGAGCCTGTTTATATTCTTAACGGGCGTTTCAAAGAGGGTTAGTGTGGCTAAAATCGACGATGTGGCAAAGCTTGCTGGTGTCTCCCCGGCAACTGTATCTCGCGTAATGAATGGAACTAGCGCCGTCAAGGCGTCAACGCGTCAAAAGGTTGAAGCCGCTCTTGATCAACTTTCCTATCGTCCAAGTCATGCTGCGCGGGCATTGGCAAGAACGAAGAAGATCTCACTAGGGCTGGTTGTGGCTACCTTTTCTGAACCCTTCTTTATGTCTTTAACGGAAAGTATTGTGTCGTTTGCCACGGAAAATGATCTCAACTTAACGACAGCGATTGGTGGCGACTCGGCAGAAGGTGAGGCTGAGGCTATTGATACCCTTCGTAGTCAAGGTTGCAAAGCCATCGTTATGCACAGCAAGTACCTTTCTGATGAGCGTTTATCGGAGCTACTTAATACGATTCCTGGTTTGGTTTTACTGAATCGCTTGGTATTTGGATTTGAGGACAGATGCGTTTGGCTTGACAATAAAGCCGGCGCAGAAAAGATGGTTAGGCGTCTTTACGATGGTGGGCATAGACAATTTGCTTGTATCAACCGGGCTGAGAAAATTGACGACAGCCTAGATCGTTTTTCAGGCTGGCAAAAAGCTCTTCAAGAATTTGATGTTACGCTTAATGAAGCGTCTGTCGCTGAAGCTGATTGTACCCTCGATGGTGGTTATCAAGCGGTCAATCAGTTACTAGCTGCGGGTGCCTCTTTTACGGCTCTTCTATGCTATGACGACAGTATGGCTTTTGGGGCAATTAGAGCACTAACCGATGCAGGTTTAAATGTTCCAAAGGATGTCTCTATCGTTGGTTTCAACGATTCCTATATGGCGCGTACGTCTTATCCAAAACTTACCACTATGCATTACCCTGTTGAGCAGATGGCTCTCGAAGCTGGGCGTTTAGCTTTGAAATGTTTTGCTGGCGATAATTCTATGGACAGTCATATTGGGAGATATTTGCCAGTTGTCATTGCCAGGCAGTCTGATCGTCGCTTAGCTGAGGTGGCGCTGTCATGAAAAATATTCGCCAAATAGCGAAGCTTGCCGGTGTCTCTCACTCAACAGTATCTAGGGTCTTAAATAGCAGTGACTCCGTTAAGCGGCAGACGCGTGAGCGCATTGAAAAAGTGATGGCAGAGCATGGGTATAAGCCAAATGTTTTCGCCAGGGGTATGCTTGGTGAATCACCAAAGACACTGGGAGTGGTGATTCCCAATGTCATGGATCCATTTTTCTCTACCGTGATTTCATCGATTGAACAAGTATGCCGCTCACAAGCCACTCAGCTCTTGATCGCCGAGGGTAAGACAACACCCGATTCAGAGTTAGAAGCGATCAATTACCTGCTTAATAAAGGTTGTGATCGTTTGCTTGTACACGCCAAGGCATTGAGCGATGAGCAGATGGCTGTTGTAATGGGCAAATCAAGTGAGATTTATTTGATCAATCGTGCCCATCCAGCATTTGCAGGACGTTGTTCGAGTTTTGATAATTATAACGGTGGCCGCTTAGCCGCTAAAGCCATCATTGAGCGAGGGCGAACGTCAGTTGCTATCGTTACAGTTTCTGGCGCTATTGAAGATGCCACTGATAGAGTGCAAGGCTTCATGGACGAGCTGCATAGCAATGATATTTCATTAAGTGACGATAGGATTTTCTCCGCAGCGAGTAATTTGAATGGCGGGACTGTGGCGGCTAGGTCCTTACTGACCAAGGGTGCCAATTTTGATGCCGTATTCTGTTACAACGACATTATGGCGGCGGGTGTTATACAGGCTTTACAGGACAATGGTATTAATGTGCCAGCTGATGTAAGTGTAGTGGGATTTGACGATTTGGAGATCGCCAACTATCTAGTGCCGCGGCTCTCCACCATTAGGTATCCTGTCGCTGAGATGGCAGAGAAGATGACGCAGGCTATTTTGCAGGATCTGAATGGCGACGACTCGGCGTTGGCGTCACTGAATAATCGTTGGCAACCTATATTTGTGAGTCGAGAGTCTCACTAATTTTTTATCTTTTTATGTTACCGCTTTCACTTTTTGATTGAGCAGGGGTGTTTTAATGAGGGTTTTGGTTACTGGAGGGTTGGGCTATATCGGTAGTCATACCTGTGTAGAATTATTGGCCGTAGGGTTCGATGTTGTCGTGTTAGACAATCTTGCTAACAGCGCATTGGCGGCTCTGGATAGAATTGAGCAAATTGCTCAACGATCTGTGGCTTTTATTGAAGGCGATATTCGTGATGCCGCGCTGCTAGATAGTGTGCTCGCCGAATATGAAATTGATGCCGTTATTCACTTTGCAGGTCTTAAGGCAGTTGGCGAGGGCCAGCAAAAACCTACGCTTTACCATGATGTGAATGTCTCTGGTTCACATATTCTCTTGTCTGCTATGGAACGAGCTGGTGTCAATTGTTTTGTGTTTAGTTCTTCTGCCACTGTCTACGGGGTTGAAGCTGATATCCCATACGTTGAGACATCACCGGTTAATCCATCCAATGTGTACGGCAATACCAAGCGTATTGTGGAGATGATGCTGAATGACCTCTGTGAGCCTCAGAATAGTCCGTGGTCTATTGCGGTGTTGCGTTATTTTAATCCTATTGGAGCACACCCATCCGGTTTGATAGGTGAGGATCCACGGGGTATTCCCAATAACTTGATGCCCTATATTGCCAAAGTCGCCGTGGGTGAATTAGAAGAACTTTCCGTGTTTGGAAACGATTATCCTACCCGTGACGGTACAGGGGTTAGGGATTACATACATGTGGTTGACTTGGCCAAAGGGCATGTAGAAGCGCTGAAATTTCTCACCAAAAACCAAGGCGTTGAGGTGTTCAACCTAGGTTCCGGCATCGGCTATAGCGTATTAGAGTTAATTAATGCATTCAAAGATATCTCCGCTGTGGATGTGCCTTATAAATTTGCTCCCAGACGCGCTGGCGACTTACCTGAGTTCTATGCAGAGCCTAGCAAGGCGTTGCAATTGATGGGTTGGAAAACTGAACGAAATTTGGATCAAATGCTGGCTGATACCTGGCGTTGGCAAAAAAATAATCCTAAGGGATATCGTGATTAACAAGAGTAATAAGGATCAAAGTATGCGATTGACGCGACGTAATACCATGAAGTTTATCGGCTTTTCTAGTTTGGCTCTAATGCAGCCTTGGCAATCAAATGCCGCGACGGGCAGCGCTGTTGCGAAAAGCCTAAAGGGCAATGTTAATCATGCCGTTGCTCGCTGGACGTATCAGGATCTAAGCATAGAGGAACTTTGCCAATTGGTTACGAAAATTGGTTTTAGTGCGATTGACTTGGTCGGCCCCGATGATTGGCACGTACTCAAGAAATATGGCATCGATTCATCTATGTGCAACGGCGCAGAGCTCAATTTAGAGGACGGCTGGTGCGACACGCGCTTCCATGATGATCTGATTGCACGATATTTGAGGCACATCGATCTGGTAGCCGACGCTGGATACACCAACTTGATTTTGTTCAGTGGTAATCGTCGTGGAATGAGTGACGAGGAATGCTGGGACAATGCTGTGGCGGGTTTGAAGCAGATTCTGCCGCATGCTGAAAAGCGCGGTGTGGTATTGTTTATGGAGTTGTTTAACAGCAAAGTCAATCATCCTGATTACGTGGCGGACAACTCGGCGTGGGCGATTGAATTGTGCAAGCGATTGGATTCGAAAAACTTTAGCCTGTTGTATGACATTTACCACATGCAGATCATGGAAGGTGACATCATTCGTACCATCCGCGACAACATCCAGTACTTTGGCCACTTCCATACCGCTGGCGTGCCGGGCCGTCATGAAATTGATGACACTCAAGAGTTGTACTACCCGGCCATTGCCAAAGCCATTGTAGAGACGGGCTTTAAAGGGTATTTGTCGCAGGAATTTGAGCCTACAGGCAAAACCGTTGAAGCTAGGGCTAACGCGCTGTCCAACGCGATCGATATTTGCGATGTGTAACTCATCTCGTTAATGTAGCGGCAACAATAATAACCACAAGGACTCAATCTGATGCATCGTATTGTCTATTGGTCACTCACCGTGGCCGTGGCGGGTTTTCTGTTTGGTTTTGATGTGGCGGTCATATCCGGCGCTGACCAACCCATCCAAAAGCTGTGGGGCACCTCGCCGCTGGTACACGGCGTGTTTGTGATGTCTTCCGCCTTGTGGGGTACGGTGATTGGGGCGCTGTTCGCCAATTACCCGTGCGAACATTTTGGCCGCAAGCCAACACTGCAGTTTATTGCGGTGTTGTACTTGCTGTCAGCGGTGGGATCGGCGTTGGCGCAAGACCCCTATACCTTTGCCCTGTTACGCTTCATCGGCGGCTTGGGCGTGGGTATTTCATCCATCGTGGTGCCCGCGTATATCAGCGAAATCGCCCCGGCTAAGGTACGCGGTCGCTTGGTGGCACTCTACCAATTTCAAATCGTGTTTGGCATCTTGATGGCTTACCTGAGTAACTATTTGTTATCCGGTGTCATTGTTGAAGACTGGCGCCTGATGCTGGGCGCCGAAGCGATACCGGCCTTGGCCTACTTGATCATGATTTGGCCCGCGCCGGAAAGTCCGCGCTGGTTGATTGTGAAAAAGCATGACGAAGCCGCGGCTAGAGCGGTATTTAAAGCGATCAATGAGCCCGATACCAATGGGGTGATTGCGGATATCCGTCGCGATGCGGCAAAACCAGAGGCCACCGGTGTGCTGTTCTCGTCGGCGATGAAATGGCCACTGTTCTTGGCCTTTACCTTGGCCTTCTTTAACCAACTGTCGGGTATTAATTTCATTATTTACTATGCGCCGCGGGTGTTTGAAATGGCAGGCTTGTCGACGTCGTCCTCGCTGCTGTCATCCACGGGTATCGGCGTGGTCAATCTATTATTTACCATGCTTGGCCTGTATTTGATCGATCACCTCGGGCGCCGAACGCTGCTGTTGATCGGTTCGGTGGGTTACATTGTGTCGTTAGTCGCGATCGCTTGGGCCTTTGCCAACGGTGTAGGCGGTATGGTGGTGGTAGCCTTTGTATTCGTGTTTATTGCCTCACACGCGGTGGGGCAGGGCGCGATTATTTGGGTGTTTATCGCTGAAATTTTCCCCAACCATGTGCGTTCAAAAGGGCAGTCTTTTGGCTGCGGAACCCACTGGGTGTTGGCAGCGATCATTGCGCTGGCAATGCCGCTGGTATTGCAGTCCTTCAGTGCCGCAGCGGTATTTAGTTTCTTTGCCGTCATGATGGTGCTACAGCTGTTGTTCGCTGTCTTCTTATTCCCAGAGACCAGGGGGCGCACCTTGGAAGACATGTTTAGCAATCTTAAGCGCGAAGTGTCAAAACCATGAGGCGACATTGGCTTCAAGTGGCTGGCTTATTAGCGGGATGCTTAATCATGACTATTACGCAGGCTGAAAATACGGCCCAAATCGACAGGCCATCGATGCATTTTACCCCGCCTTCACATTGGATGAATGACCCCAATGGCATGGTCTATTACCAGGGCGAGTACCATCTCTTTTATCAACACTACCCAGATGGTCTGGTGTGGGGCCCAATGCACTGGGGACATGCCGTATCTAAGAATTTAATCGATTGGCAGCATCTACCTATCGCGTTGTACCCTGACGATAAAGGCATGATTTTTTCTGGCAGTGCGGTGGTTGATAGTAACAATACGAGTGGCTTGGGTAGTCAAAGCGAGCCACCTATCGTCGCGTTATTTACCTATCACGATGAAGCAGCCAAGCAATCCGGTAGCAAGACCTTTCAGTCACAAGGATTGGCCTACAGCTTGGACCGCGGTAGAAGCTGGACAAAGTATGCCGGCAACCCTGTTTTGCCCAATCCTGGTTTAATAGATTTTCGCGACCCTAAAATTTCCTGGCATGCACCTAGTCAGCGCTGGGTGATGGTGGTAACCCAAGGTGACGAATTGGGCTTCTACTCATCAGCCAATTTGCTGCAGTGGCGCCACGAGAGCAATTTCGGTAAGGGTTTCGGCGCCCATGGCGGTGTGTGGGAATGCCCAGATCTCATTAAAATTGGCGACCACTATGTGCTTATTGTGAGTTTGGTACCGGGCGGCCCCAATGGGGGCTCTGCGACCCAGTATTTTGTGGGTGACTTCGATGGCACAACCTTTACCCCAGCTAAGCAACACCGCGACAACCCATCGCAGGCTCTGTGGTTAGACTGGGGGCCGGACAACTATGCTGGGGTTACTTTCGCACAAACTGAACATCAAAGAACGTTGCCGGTATTTCTGGGCTGGGCAAGTAATTGGGACTACGCGACTAAGGTGCCCGCGACGACTTGGCGAAGTATGCTAACTCTTCCAAGGGAGTTATTTATGTTTACCGTCTCTGAGCAGTGGCGTTTAGGCACGCGCCCTGTGGTCGAGGTGGATACCGCCATGGCTGAAGTGGCTTTTTCTGCAGATCAGCAGAAGCTAGCATTGCCCATTGAAGGGGCCGTCAAACTCGCGTTTAAAATACATCCTGCAAAAGATCAGAAGCCTTATCTGGTCATGTCTAATGACTCAAACCAACGCGTTGAATTGAGCTTAGATATGGACAGCGGAGAGGTCGTTCTCGACCGTCGTCACAGTGGCATTACAGAATTTAGTGACGGCTTCGCGAAAGAGGCAAGGGTGGCGCATGACTTTGACTCAAGTCAGAGTGAGATAGATATTTATTACGATGGTAATTTGATCGAAGTTTTTGTAGATGGAGGACGCAGCGCTATGACAGCGTTGGTGTTCCCCTCGATGCGTTTTAATCGACTGCATTATCAAGGTATAGAAATTAAGCACGTGTTAACTTCAGCGCTTTAATTTACTACTTCACCTCAATTCGTGACCTATACTTTTTATATTTAAAAGGTGCTGGTCATGAATTTGGATTCTCTCGCAAGTCATCCTGTGTTGAAAAGAAATAATGTCAGTGTTATCGGTAGTGGCAAAAATATTGCCGTGTTAGCCCATGGTTTTGGTTGCGATCAAACCATGTGGCGTTTTCTCATTCCGAAGCTTGAAGACGATTTTACGATTGTGCTATTCGATTACACCGGGTGTGGGCAATCTGACGCGAGTTTCTTCGATCGTGAAAAGTACCAATCACTGACGGGATACGCCCAGGACTTGATTGAGATTTGCGATGCATTGGCGGCACATTCGGTGGTGTTTTTTGGCCACTCTGTCAGTTCAATTATTGGCATTTTGGCGGCAAAACAACGCCCCGATCTCTTCGCAGAAATGGTGCTGGTGTGCCCGTCGCCCTGTTTCTTAAATTTTCCGCCTGACTACCACGGCGGCTTTGATCAAGCGGATTTAGAAGAACTGATCAATTTGATGGATAAAAACCATGTCGGTTGGGCCAACTACCTTGCCCCGCTGGTGGTGGGCGACAATCACCCCGAGGAGATGACGGTGATGCTCGCAGACAGTTTCTGTTCTACCGATCCGATGTATTTAAAACCATTTGCCAAAGCGACATTTTTCTCCGATCACCGCGAAGACTTAGCGGCTTGTTTTGTGCCTAGTCTGATTTTGCAAAGTGGTAATGACTCGTTGGCTGCTACGCAAATTGGTGAGTACATGGCGAAAAAAATGCCAAACAGTGTGTTAAAAGTTGTGCAGTCCAATGGACACTGTCTACATATGACCAACCCTGATGAAGTTGTCATGGCCTTTAAACACTTCAGTCGCGTGGCCTGATAGATGCCCACACGATTCCCCTGTGGGTTAATGACGACGGATCTCCACACTCGTCAAATCCTCCAATGTAATGGCTATTTGTCCGACTTACTTGGCGCGCCTGTCGAAAATTTGCAGGATGGGCAGTTGGAAGATATGTTCACCAAAGCGTCGCTTATTTTTATGGAAAGCTATGTCTTCCCATCGCTATTGGATGAGGGGATCCACAGTGAATTGCAGTTAACGGTACAAGCACGAAACGGCTCGAGAATTCCGATAGTCGCCAACGTGCAATACGATGGTAAACAATGTATTTACTGGGCGATATTTTCAGCTGTAGAGCGCGATAAGCTGTATCAAGAACTGATCGACGCCCGTGATCAACTGGAAGCATACGCTTTGAAGCTTAAAGCGCTGGCTTCTAATGATGCGCTAACAGGATTGCTAAACAGAGGCGCCGCTGAAGCCAAAATATTGAGCACAATTGGAAAAGTACAGCGTGTTCCAGCCGCACTGACCTTGGCGGCTTTTGAAATCGATCGATTGGACGTGATTTGTGAACAGCTTGGACAATTAGAAGGTGAGCGTTTGTTAAAGGCCTTGGCCAGTGCTTTGGAAAAGGCGATTAGGCACGTCGATATTGCTTCACGCTGGAGTGAAACGAAGTTCGTTGCCTTGTTTTATGCCTCTGACGTAGAGGAGTCGTATGGTCTTTGCGACCGAGTGCATGCTGCAGCAGCGGACATTTTTAGTGAAGAAAATGCGCTTTCACTGAGTATTGGGTTGATAAGCGTTTTAATTTCAGAAAGTGACCCTGCCAGCATTTTAAATAATGCTATGACTAGAGCTGACGCCGCTTTGTATATCGCTAAGGCTTCTGGTGGGGCTCAAACAGTTGTTTTCGAACATTGAACGGGCCAACCTGACGTTGGCCCTTTAAGGTGTTTAGACTTTATCAAGGGCTTGAGAAATATCAGCGATGATATCGTCGATGTGTTCAATGCCAACTGAGATTCGTACCAGATCCTCTGGTACACCTGCTTTCGCTAGCTCTTCGGGATTCAATTGGCGATGTGTTGTCGATGCTGGGTGACAGGCCAACGACTTAGCATCACCAATATTCACAAGGCGCAAGATCATTTGGAGTGAATCGATAAAGGTTGAACAGGCATCCATGCCGCCTTTAATACCAAAGCTAAGAATGCCTGATGCCTTACCACCGGTGATTTGTTGGCAGGTTTCGAAGTAAGGGCTATTGGGAAGTGCTGCGTAGTTTACCCAAGCAACCTTGGGATGATTCTGCAGGTATTCGGCTAGTTTTTCAGCATTCTCACAGTGGCGATCCATGCGTAGGCCGAGAGTCTCCAAGCCTTGAAGTATTTGGAATGCATTCATCGGAGAAATAGCAGCACCGGTATTGCGAAGTGGTACTACGCGGCAACGCCCAATAAACGCTGCCGGTCCCAGTGCTTCGGTATAAACCACGCCATGGTAAGAGGGATCCGGTTCGTTAAAAATGGCAAATCGCTCTTTGTCAGCCGACCAATCAAATTTACCTGAATCTACGATGATGCCGCCAATAGAAGTGCCGTGGCCGCCAATGTACTTTGTTAAAGAGTGCACGACAATATCAGCGCCCAATTCAAAAGGCCGACACAAATAGGGTGTGGCAACGGTGTTGTCGACGATCAATGGTACGCCGTGTTTATGCGCAATTTCGGAAAGTTTTTTGAGATGGACCACATTGCCAGCCGGATTGCCAATAGATTCACAAAAGACCGCTTTGGTTTTGCTGTCGATGGCTTTCTCGAAACCCTCAAAGTCATCGTGTGACACCATGCGAACATCGATACCTTGTCGGGGCAGTGAGTGTGCAAATAAATTATAAGTGCCTCCGTAGAGCTGACTCGTGCTGACGATGTTGTCACCCACCTCGGTTAAGCATTGAATGGCGTACGTAATGGCTGACATGCCAGATGCAAGCGCTAGAGCACCAATGCCGCCTTCCATCGCCGCGACGCGCTTTTCAAGTACGTCGGTCGTTGGGTTCATGATACGCGTGTAAATATTGCCCGGTACTGCCAAGTTGAATAGATCCGCACCGTGCTGTGTATCGTCAAAGGTAAAAGACGTTGTCTGATAAATGGGCACCGCCGCCGCTTTGGTGGTGGCTTCAGAGGAGTAGCCTTCATGAAGTGCTATGGATTCAAGTTTCATTTACTTTGCCTGTCGTTGATTATGATGTATAGAATTTAACAGAATGAAGAAGGCATTAAAAAGCATAAGAAGTAATTTTCTTATGCTTTTTTGGAAGGATTAAGCCTTGAAAATACCACGGGTCTTTTGGAAATTTTGTACTCTGGCAAAAGCTTTACGAATGCTTGCTAACAAAATTGGATTGCCTGCAAGATCATTAAATAACAAACGCTCAGAGCAGAACTCAGCCACGGGGTCTGCCGCGTTAACGATGCGTTGCGCTGATTCGGCGGGCATGATTTGGTCTTCGTAGGGGTAGGGGATTTCGCCGCGTTGCTGCACGATTAAAAACGCCAAGAAGAAGGCGGGTAACATGGCCACCGCGTCAAACGACTGGCCGCGTTCGAGATTGTCGCGGATGGTGGGCACGATGAACCCAGGCAATTTGGAGTAGCCATCCATCGCGACGCGGCCGTTGGTGTCTAGCACGTTGTCATTGCCAAATCGCTCTAATACCACGTCGCGGTACTGTTCAAGATCCAGCGGGCTTGGACTGAGCACAGGAATCACGTCGTCACTGACATAGTCGTAACCAAACTGGCGTATTTCCGGGTCGAGAGTGCCCTCGTGGATAAAACGGTAGCCTGCCAAGGTACCCGCCCAGGCGATGCAGCTATGGGTGGCATTAAGTATGCGGATTTTGGCCTCTTCGTAAGGCATCACGTCGTCGACGAGCTCGGCACCAACATTCTGCCAATTGGGGCGACCTGCCACGAAGTGATCCTCGATGACCCATTGAATAAACGACTCGGACATAAGTGCCGCCTTATCTTCAACACCCGTAGCCGCTTTGACGCGCTCTGCTACTTCGGGGGAAGGGCGTGGTGTGATGCGATCGACCATGGAGTTTGGCGTACAGGTATTCGCGACGACCCAGTGCAATAGATCGGCATTGCCGCACAGCGCCAAAAACTGTTTGAAGCCCTCGTTAAAGCGGTCGCCATTGGCGCGCAGATTGTCGCAGTTGAGTAGGGTCACTGGGCCGGCATTGTTGGCGCGACGAGCGTCCAGCAGGGCTTGTAGGGCGCCATATATGGTACAGCAGGTGGAACCGGCAACGTCGCTGGCCAAGTCGGGGTAGCTCAGGTCTAGGCGATCTTGGGTATCTAAGTAGTAGCCCGCTTCGGTAACGGTGAACGAGATTATCTTAGTGGCCGGATCTGCCGCGACGGCTTTCAAACCGCTGTGTTGGGCATCCCAGCTAATCACGTTCTTGATCGATGCGATGGATTTATATTCGCGCTCACCTTGGGGGGTGACCGTTTCTAGGGTATAGCGACCTTGTTGCGCCTGTAGTGCCTCAATCAGTTCTGCCATGTCGGGGCGAATATTGCCGCCCGCTAATGCCCAGTCGTGGTCGCCTTGTTCGTGCAACCACTGCAGATATAGTGCTTGGTGGGCGCGGTGAAACGAGCCGAGGCCGAGGTGCAAAATCCAGTTAGAAGGTGTTGTCATGGTTGTCCTTTGAATTAAAGATCAAAATGTGTTGGCATCATCACGACGTCGCGGATGGTCATGCCGCGTGGACGAGTGAGCATAAAAATGATGACCTCGGCTACCTCGCGGGTGTCGAGCAGGGTGCCGTTCGCCTTAGCCTCAGCGAGTTTTTCCGCTGGCCAGTCGGCAAGCAGACCAGTGTCTACTGGGCCGGGGGAAATCGACCCAACCCGTATATTGTGTTTAAACATCTGTCTACGGGTGGTCTGTACGAAGCAGTCAATGGCCCACTTGGACGACGCGTAAACCGGTTCCCATGGCGTGGGATAGTGCGCCGCTAATGAGCTGGTGACGATGATATCACCGCCGCCATGGTGCTGCATGTGCTCGACCACATCGCGCACATTTTTCATGACCACGCTGACATTTAATTGCATCATCCGGTCGATGGCATTATGGCTAGCGTCGGTCAGATCGCCGCCGACATAGAGCCCGGCATTGGCGTGGAAGATATCTAAGTGCCCCACCTGCGCCAGTAACTGAGGCAACATGTCTCGGCAAGCGTCGGCATCCAATAGGTCAAGGCACAGTGAATGGCAACGCTCGCCAAGCATTTCGCACAGCGCTGCTAGGGCGTCTGCATTTTTATCGATCAGTACGACGTCAGCCCCGGCGGCATGCATGGCTTGCGCCGAGGCAAGGCCTATACCTGAGGCCGCGCCAGTGATCGCCGCGACTTTATTGTTTAGAGGCATGTTAACGTGCATGGCTGCAAACTCCTTGGGGCATTTGCGTGGCAGCTTGTTAAAACACGTAAGTGTTTAGCGCAGCGCGAGGCCTTGCTCATTGAAAAAATGTGCCTTGCCGGCGTTCAAATTAACCCCTACCGTCGCGCCGGCTTGCAGGTTGGCCCGTTCGTATTGGCGCACGATTATCTGGCTTTTGGCGTTGTTGTCGAGATTAACGTGGATCAGCGTCTCGTTGCCCAGCGCTTCAACCATTTCGACCTCGCCTCGCCAATGGCCATTGGCAGCGTCGGTCAGGGACAGGTGTTCAGGTCGAACGCCTATTTCCTTCGCCCCGGCAGGGGCTTCCATACCGCCGTCGAAAGGAAGGATGTTCATCTGGGGCATGCCGATAAATTGCGCGACGAATTTGTTGGCCGGGCTGTCGTAAAGCTCCATAGGAGTGCCCACTTGCTCAATCACGCCGGCCTGAAGCACCACCACGCGATCGGCCAGCGTCATGGCCTCTACTTGGTCGTGGGTCACGTAAATACTTGTGGCATCCAATTCGCGGTGCAGATGGGCGATCTCCACCCGCGTTTGCCCGCGCAGCGCCGCGTCAAGGTTGGAGAGGGGTTCGTCAAACAAGAATACTTTGGGTGAACGCACAATGGCACGGCCGATGGCAACGCGCTGGCGCTGCCCGCCAGATAATTCTTTGGGAGTGCGTTTGAGGTAGTCGGTAAGGTTGAGCTTGGCGGCGGCGTGCTGCACTTTTTCGGCAATGACTTTTGGGTCTTGTTTTTGGATACGCAGCGCGAACGACATGTTTTCTTCCACCGTCATATGCGGGTACAGCGCATAGGATTGAAACACCATCGCTAGGTCGCGTTTTGATGGGGCGGTATCGGTAATGGTATTGCCCTCGAGGACTAACTCGCCTGCGTCGATATCCTCAAGTCCGGCAATCATTCGCAATAGAGTTGATTTGCCGCACCCCGATGGGCCGACAAAAACCACGAATTCGCCCTTGTTGATGCTCAGGTCGATACCCTTAATGGCGTGGAAGTCGCCGTAGTATTTCTCGACACCGTTTAACTGTAAGTAAGACATGCTAATTTCAAACCTTATTTGACGGCGCCGAAGGTCAAACCTTGCACCAATTGTTTTTGCGAGAACCAACCAATCACCACAATGGGGGCGATGGCCATCAAGGACGCGGCCGATAGCTTGGCCCAGAACAGCCCCTCGGGGCTGGAGTACGACACGATCATCGTGGCTAGTGTGCCGGCTTCGGCCGAGGTCAGGTTGAGTGCCCAGAATGCTTCA
This sequence comes from uncultured Pseudomonadales bacterium, assembly GCA_964598145.1. Taxonomy (GTDB): domain Bacteria; phylum Pseudomonadota; class Gammaproteobacteria; order Pseudomonadales; family JAHEIH01; genus JAHEIH01. The sequence goes on along the minus strand of CAZRAM010000004.1, from coordinate 216,318 downwards.
TTCCATGCCAGCACCAAGCACAGCAAGCCGGTGGAGGCGAGTCCGCCCATTCCCAGCGGCAGCAGCACATAGCGGAATTCTGCCCACACGCTGGCACCATCCATGCGGGCGGCTTCCAAAATTTCGTGGGGAATATCTTTGAAGTAGGTGTAGAGCATCCACACCATAATGGGCAAATTCATCAGGGTGAAAATGATGGTTAACGCCGCGGTGGTGTCGAGCATGTTGAGCTGTTGGAAAATGACGTAGATAGGGAGCAGCGCACCTACCGCTGGCATGAACTTGGTGGAGAGCATCCACAGCAGCAGTCCATTGGTGCGCGGTGTGGGTGAAAAGGCCATGCTGTAAGCCGCCGGGGCGGCAATCGCCATACCGATGATGGTGGAAAAGACGCTGGTAACCACCGAGTTCCACGCAAAGGTCATGTAGTCACTTCGCTCGTTAACCGCAGCAAAGTTTTCCAAGGTGGGCTCAAAGGCCCAGATGCTCGGCACGGCGATCGCTTGCAGCTCGGTTTTAAAGGCCGTGATGATCAAAAAAATCAACGGAAATAGCAGCAGCAGGGCAACCGACCACGCGGCGATTGTTCTCAGCGCCAGGGTAAATGACCAGTTCTTTTTGCGGGTAGTCATGGCTATTTCTCCAAATTCTTGCCGATTAATCGCACCAAGAAAATGGCGACGATATTGGCGAGGATGATGGCGAAAACGGCACCCGCCGAGGCGACGCCGACGTCGAAATTCAGCAGGGCCTCGGTGAAGATCAGGAAGGCCAGGTTGGTCGAATCGGTGCCTGGACCACCGCCGGTAGTGGTGAAAATTTCGGCAAAGATCGACAGCAGGAAGATGACTTCGATCATGATGATGACCGATATGGGGCGCGCTAAATGGGGCAGGTACATGTAGCGGAATTTCTGCCAGGCGTTGGCGCCATCCATCTCGGCGGCTTCTAATTGTTCCCGATCCATCGATTGCAGGGAGGTCATCAAAATCAGGCAGGCAAAGGGCAGCCACTGCCAGCTGACCATGACAATGATTGAAAACAGCGGTAGGTTCTGTAGCCAATTGATGGGTGTTAGGCCAAAAAACGTCCACAGCTGGGCGAGCACCCCGTAAATGGGGTTCATCATCATGTGCTTCCAGAGCAAGGCGTTGACGGTGGGCATGACAAAGAAAGGGGAGATGAGCAGTAAGCGCACCAAGCCGCGGCCTGGGAAGGCCTCGTTGATAAGAAGCGCAATGGCCAATCCGAAGATCACGGTGATACCAACCGTGCTAGCTAATAACACCAGCGTATTGATAATGGCATCGTAAAACGAAGGGTTGGTGACGAAAAACTCATAGTTCATCCAGCCGGCAAAGCCCGTCTCATCGGGCTGCATTAGGTTGTAGTAAATCGACGAAAAATAGAGCGTCAGTGCCAGTGGCACAATCATCCAAATGAATAGGCTGATGACCGCTGGACTCAGCAGTAATCTCGGTAGCCAGCGGTTGCTGTGTGGCTTGTTGGGCATGGTCTGTCCGATAGTGCTTATGGAAAATAATTAGTCCAGCAAGGATGTCATACCCTCTAAGCAATGCCCACGCTGTTTTGTTAGGTTAAGGTCGGAATTACTGCTGTAATAAAATAAACGTCACCAGGCAGGCGTTGTAGCTGGCATGCATCGCAATGGCTGGCCACAAAGACACAAAGCGGAACCTAAGCCAAGCGCATATCAGAGCGGTGCAAAATAGAACGAATAGACCGACAGGCTGATAGCCAGGTCCGACGTGCATCATCATGAATAAAAAAGAAGACAGCAGTGCGGCACCATAGCTGCCGAGCCATGTATTCATAGCGCGCTTGAACAACCAACCGCGAAACAGCACTTCTTCTAAAAATGGGCCGCTGAGGGTCGTAATGTAAAGCAGGCTAATCACACCTAGTACGCCCTTGTGATAGTCAATCAGTGACTGATTTGAGGTGTTAGATGCCATATCAAACAGCGTGCCTATGATGACCGTAGAGGCCATAGCAAATATGCCAAGTAAAAGGCCTAGGTAAATGGGTTTTCGCGAGGCATTGGTGAGCCCTAAATCGTCCAGCAGTGCTTTGATAGCCATGCGCCGCTGCTGCATGATCATGAAAAGTACCGCGATAGGTCCCGTGGTATAGGCCGATATTGCGGCTAAGTAATCGATAGCGGTGAGGTTGTTTGGATCGGTGTCTAGCAGAAACTTTTTGACTTCTAAGGTGGCGTTGGGAATTTGGACTAAGATCAGTGCCGCAAAGCAAACGATCCACAATGGGGTTTGTTTGCCAATGGTGTCTTGTTGGCTAAAAGTGGCTTGTAACATGGCGTCCTCCGTGACGTTGTTAAGCAAGTATGGCCTTAATTAAGTAATTTGCACCTGTCCTGATGGGGCGTTAAAACAGACTTTGGTTGGGTAACGGCAACGGCCGTGACTTATTGCGCGCATTTCCCACGCTGCTATCTAGCGGGTTTAAGCACCAGCCGTCACCTATGGCGTTGTCGATCAGTGGCACAGCGTCGCGTCCAGTGCGATGCGGATCTATCCATTGTGTGACTTCGCTACGCCTGAGCAAGACAGGCATACGGCTGTGATAGTCGCGGAAACTATGACTGGCGGGTTTGGTGACAATGGCAAAACTATAAAGCAGGTTGTCGCCGTCTTGCCAGCAATCCCAAATGCCTGCCATGGCAAGTGCCTGTCCCTCAATGGCGACGTCGTAGGCTTGTTTGTGGCTACCTTCCTTACGCCACTCGATGAAGCTACTGGCCACCACAACGCAGCGTTTGTGTTCAAACGGCCCTTTAAAAGCGCGACTGGTGGTCAAGTTTTCGCTGCGAGCATTAAACATGGCGAATTTTTGGGTGGGGCCATCTGACCAAGAGGGGGTAAGCCACCAACGCGCCGGAATAATCTCACTGGCACGGTGTCTATCTTGGACAATAATTGGCGCAAATTCTGTGGGTGCAATGTTGTAAGCCGGGCGAAACTCGCCGCTAAAGCCGTGCTGGCGCAGGATTTGGTCGACCTCTGCCGTTTGTTCTAGGTTGTAGCGTCCACACATGTTGTGAGCCAAAAAATCCTTAAATGCGTACAAGTTCAGGAAAATTGGCCTATCTTTTCTAATATTGGTAGTAAATGAGGAGAACTTTTATGAAACGTTTGCTGGCGACCTACCAAGGCGCTGACGGACATATTATCGATGTCTTTGCCACCGAAGATAGTTTGTTACTCGACGATGGCTACAAGCACAGTGGTTATGCACGCAGGCAGCAGCTATCGCTGCAAGATGATGTGAGGCAAGCCTTGTCGGGTTTCTTGCATGCCCAGGTTGCAGAGCATTCAATTCATTTCCACTCATAATTCATCCGTTTTACCTCAAGGTCACATCTGACCATTGACAAGTTCACCACTGTCGCGATACTAACCCTTCAATAACAATAATTTAGGCATAGCCTTCGGAGTGTCGCATGGCTTTTTCGCGCGAATATAAGGATAAGTACGCCACGTTTTTGATCAAGCTGGCTTGGTCGGTGGAAATTGTTGCCGTGCTTATTGGTTTAATGATCTCACTGGTTGTTTCCATCTCTGCCAGCCAAGCCTTCATGAGCGGGCAGGAGGAAGCCGGGTTCTTTGGTACCACCTCTAACATGCTGGTAGCGGGTTTACCCTTCTTGCTGGTGGCCTTGGTGGAGCTGTGTAAGATTCCATTGACCTTCACGTTTATGGCCGTCACCAATGTGAAGTGGCGTCTCATATTCATGTTTTTTGTTTTCTTTTTGTGCACGATTACCTTTGAAACCATGTTGAATGGCTTCGAGCGAAATTTTTCTAATTTGAATTTCGCTATCGATACTCGCAAAAATCAGATTGAAAACATCAATGCTGAAATTGGTCTGCTGGAAATACGCCGCGATCGTATTCAAAAGTTTACCGAAGAGGATTTGCTAGCAGAGGTTGAGGGCGAGCAGTCTCAAATCGATTCGACCTATAGTGCTAATGTACGCCGCACCGATGCCAATACCAAAGCGCTGCTGGATCAAATCGACTATAGCTTCAAAGACGACATTGACGCAGAAATTGATGCCTTAATGGTGCGTCGCGACAGCTATTACGAAGATTGGAATACCGAGCGTGCAGAGATTGAAGAGCGTTTCTCGACCATTTTGTTGGGCAATATCAGCGATAGCCGCGGTGAAAAAGAGCGCTTGGTGGAAGAGCTTGAAGCGCTCAAGCGTGAAAAGCGCCAGCGCGTTAAGGATGCAGGTTTTTTAACGCGCGCCGGTGTTGAGAAACGCTATAACGATATGATTGCTGCCAAAGATCGCCAAATTGCAGAGATCTCGACGGGCTATCTTGGGGGCGATGCGCTAACAAAGCAGGCGGTGATGGAAGATCAGTTTAAGGCGCAAATGGCGTTTATGAACGACAAATACCAGGGCCGCATCGATGATATTAATGCGCGTATAGAGGCTAAGAAACAAGAGATCATCGATAAAGAGCAGGCCAATATCAGCCTTGAAAGCACCCTGCTGTCCAATGCAGATAAAAGCCGGGCGCGTTATTTGACCATCAAGCGCGACGCGGAGGGCGAGTTGGATGCCTATCGGCAGGAAAAGGAATCGGAGTTGGCCATCATTGGCCGCCAAGTCGAAGAAATTGAGGATAAAATCTTCATGCTGCGCAATGATCAGCGCAACATCCGGGCAAACATCAATATGTTGATAAGCCAAAACCAGGTGTACCGAATTGCCATGTACGCCTACGGTAAAGAATCACCCATCGATGTAGAGCGGCGAATGGTGGGCGTGGTGGCGTTATTGTGGTTCGGGTCGCTAGCACTAATCGCCTCTGTCACTGGGGTTATGCTTGCCCTGGCGGGTTTCTATTTGAAACGCATTCTGTTGGAAGAGGCAGAGAACGTGAAAATGGAAAGTTAAGATGGACAAGAGCCACCTTAGGGTGGCTTTTTTACATGCCCACCGCCACGTTGGTGGAATCGAAAATTTTGTCGGCATTACCTTCCACGAAGCCCTGAAAATACTGACCATTGCTCTGACGATAACGCAGCGCGAATTCGTAAAAACAGGTAGGAATTTCGTGTTCGCTACCGTCCCCAAAAGTGAATAGCTGTTTATCTGCCATAGTCGAGCCCTGCTCTAGATAGACATTGGGGGAGCCTTTGATTTCGCCACCGGTGGTGTTGACCACAAAGCCCGCTTTTTTGACCTCAGTTAGTACGCTCTGAACGTCGTGTTGCTTGCTAAGGTGGTTGATGCTGATGGTGAAGTGATTGGCGCGCAGGCCAATGGCGCAAAGCCAGGCGGCGTACTCGCTTTCCTGTAACAGGTCGCTGTAGTCTTGCCAGGTAGGCATGCTCCAATGGCGACCAGACCAGAACACTTCCGGAGACAGGTGAGGAGCGTCAATTTGCTGCGTGTACTTCGCTAAAATTGCCTGTGATTTGTCGCTCAGTTCCTGCGTTAACAATTCTGATAAAAAGATTTTGGGAACTTCGGGGTTGCTATGAATATAACTGTGTGCCCGAAGTTTTTTTGCCTCGAAGCGGTACTGTTCTTGTACCTGGTAATCCATCGCCAATAGCACCGGTTCCAGTTTATCTAGGCTAATAGGGGAGTTGGCAAAGGTGCGGAAGGCCACGTGGTCATTGACGACTTTATCGTTTTGTTCAGCAAACAACTGATGGATAACCTCAGCTTGAGGTGCAAGTTGTGTGTAGTCTTTCCACAGTGCTAAAAAGAACGTGAGCGTCATATCCGTGGCCTCATGAGCGATATTGAATTTTACGACGCAATCATCGCGGCGGTTTACGCCGCGTGCTCGTGTCGATGTCTCAAGCGATTTAACATCTCGTCGCTGCCTTGGATCTGCAAGGCTTTGACGCGTTTGTTCATGTGCTTATCCAACAATACCTGAGCGCTATCGTCAACTAAAATGACGCCGTTGCTTTGCATTTCGCCGCGACACAGTACGATCTCAAAGTTTCGTAGGTTTCCGCAGGCTAACATGTACATTTCTTCGCCTTTTAAGGGACGATTGGCTTGCTGTAGTTTGGCGGTCACGCTCGCTTGGTAAGAGGCGATTCGTGTTGGCTGGCAGGTCAAGGTGGGCCCGCCATCGGCTAGGTCGATGAAGTCGCTTTGCACGAAGTGTTCGCTAAATAAGATGTTATGCGCCGGTGCCGATTGTTGGTGGGGAACACCCAACAACGACACAACCTCTGGACTGATGTTTCGCAGTGACAGGGCCTTGGGCAGTTTTCTCGCCAACCATTCGTTGCCCTTCTCGGCCGTGCGCTCTACCACTACGTTGAAATCAACGTCGTCGTAATAGCGGCCGATGGCGTGCCAAACAGGGGAGTCATCATTTTCATCTAACCAGCCGCGACAAGACGCCATCACCGTGGCAGAGAACAACTGTGGGAATGTTGCCATCATTAAAAAGCGCGCCTGGGATAGGGCTCTGCCTAAACCCTTCACGCGGGCATCCGCAGATAAAAACAGCGAACCAATTTCGCTGGCTCCTGTCATGGCTTGTTCGACAAACAAGGTATGTTTCTGCTTGTCGTGACGCAATGCATAGTAGGGGCGCGATTCACCAACGCCGGTATATACTGCCGTGGTGCCAATAATCTTGCCCGTGCTAATGTCTTCTAGTACTAAAAAATAGCTACCTGCATCAGGTTGTCCGGCAAACGACGCTTCAGCTTGGGCGATTTTTCTTCGCCAGCCAAGTTGGGTCTGGGGCATCGATGTCATGCCTTCGCCTACCCCCTTCGACAGGGCCAGTAGGGCATTTAAATCACTGTACTTACACGCTCTAATACGCCACATAATATTTCCTCCGATGTGTATATCTTAGGAAGATTGGTGCGAAATGTGCTGTCGAATTTGGCGTCTTAGGCGCGATTTAATACATATTTGCATGCAAAAATGAAATAATATTTTGCGCTTCTTCTTTTCTAAAGAAACGTTGCTTTAATGTTATGCCATTGTAAAAAAAGAGTTTTTTATACTATGGTTATTCTTGAATGAAAATTGATATGGCTGATGGGTAATTTTTTATGCTGATGGATAAGATTAATAAGAAGATTCTTTCGGTATTGCAGTTAGAGGCGAGAATAACTAACCACGCCCTCGCTGAAAAAGTGGGGATTTCTCCTAGCGCCTGCCTCAACCGTGTGCGCAAATTAGAAGAGGCAGGGATCATCGCTGCCTACCTTGCCAATATCGATCTGCCCACTCTGTGTCGCTCGATAACCGTGATTGCTACCGCTACCGTGAAAGATCAAAGCAGCGAGACGTTCAACGAGTTTCTACGTGAGGCGAAAGCGATGGAAGAGGTCGTTGAATGCTACGTGGTAAGTGGCAACTTCGACGTGTTTTTAAAGGTGGTGTCGGCGGATATGCCGTCGTATAACAAGGTGATTGATCACTTGATCGACTCTCTTCCTGGCCTGGTTCACATATCAAGCCACGTGGTAATGAATACCCCCAAACCCTTTGCGGGCTATCCGCTGCGAAAGTTGATCGACTAATTCATTTGGAAGGGGTACACCGGGCCAAGATTCAAAATGCGTGTCAGTTCGTCGAGTGCACGGAAGTTTTCATCCATGAAGTCGGGGTCGCGCAGTGTGTCGGCATCCACCCTGTCACGGTAATGTCGCTCCACCCATTGGCACAGTACCTTGAATTTTTCTTCGTTAATAAGGCAGTCAGGATTAACCCCCATGAGGAGGTCGTTATCCATCGGTACGCGCAACCGCAAGCAGGCCGGACCGCCGCCGTTGCGCATGCTTTGCTTGATGTCGACCACTAATACATCGTCAATGGCGGGGTGGCTTTCCTTGAGTGTTTGCAAGTAATTCCAAGTTTCTAAATTTTCCTCACATTCTCCTGGGACAACCAACACGTGTTTGCCGCCGGGAAGTTTTAACAGTTGGCTGTTAAACATATAGGTTTTGACGGCGGTAGCTACGCTGACATCACTCTCGGGTACTTCGATGGCCGTAAAGGTGCCTTGCATTTTGTCGCGCAGTTCGTCGATGACTCGTGCTTGGTTGAGAAAAGCGTACTCGTGGCAAAATAAAGTGTCGAGGTTGCCAACGGCGATGACATCATTGTGGAACACGCCGGCGTCGATGCTGGCAGGAAGTTGTTGTACAAAAAGGCATCGATCTTCAGGTAGTCCGTGTTGACGAGCCACCGCTTGGCTGGCTTCTAGGGATTGCCTGGCAGGGAAGTGGCTGGGGCGAGGCCCTTCGCGATAGAGGCTGCGTTGGCCATAAACAAACATCTCAACGCCCGGTTCCCCATAGGCGTGGGTAAAAACGGTGTGGTTGGCGGCGCCTTCATCGCCCATCAGTGCAGCGTAAGAAAGTTCGTGGTGAATTTTAAAACGACTCTCATCTCGAAAAGTGCTGCGCAAAATGTTGTAGCTGGTAGGGGGTTCTATCGCCCGGTGAAGGTGGCTGGCCAAATTCGCCACGGTCATATGCACTCTATTGTCGGGCGTGTGGGCGCGGGGTGAGACAGTTGCCGCATTAGCGACCCACATGCTGGAGGCGGAGTACACCGCCTGTAATAACTCAGGATTTTTGGCGGCGACTTTGCTAAGAATGTCGCGGCTATTGCCGGAAAAGCCCAGTTGACGAAGTGAGTGGATGTCGGGGCGCGCGTGTGGCGCAAAAACGCCTTGTACCAGCCCCATGTGATGTAGTGTCAGCATTTTTGCCAGACCCTGCAGGGCGGCTTGGCGGGGATTGGATATCAGTGACTGATTGGATTGCGACGCAATATTGCCTTTCGCTAGCCCACCATAATTGTGACTGGGCCCGACCAAGCCGTCGAAGTTGGCTTCAAAGTGCTGCATGCTGCTCCCCTTTTTTTTGCTCCACACATTAGTCCTTCGTGGTTCTGTGGGGGAGGTCAGCTCTCGCCTAGAACTGTTACAAAAAATCGAAAGGATTTGAGTGCGACAACGCTAGAGGGGGTGCCATTTCGCCTTGTTTTTAATCCTTTTTGTCGCGGCAGCCTTGGAGGCGTTATAGTGAACACATACAGTCATGGGCCAATAATCATAATGTTCAGAATTCCTTTGCCATCAGATATCGTTCGCCAACTTCTGCACAATCGCAATTACCAGTTCTGGCTGCTGCAACTGGTGGGTTGGTCTGGCCACTCGATTATCAGTTTTTTTAGCCTAAACCTGTGGTACAACGACCCCAGCTTGATCTACGTCGCGCACAATATTTTCCAGTCGATATTGGGGGCGTTGTTGAGTTGGCCGTTGCGCTACTTGTATACCGTGTCGTGGCGTGAATCCATCCTGTGGCGTAGTGTCCAAGCATTGTTTTCTATTCTAATGGTTTCCTTGATCTGGTCTGCAATCCGTATTGAAACCTTCATCATGATGACGGGGGAAATGGGGCTATGGTCTGAGTTTGGTGGGTGGTACTTCTCGTCGATCTTTGTATTCGCCGCGTGGTCATCCTTGTACTTCGGTATCAAATACTTCAATTTATTCCAAGAAGAGCACTCCGAGCTTTTGAAGCTTGAATTGGCGCGCAAAGAAGAAAATCGTCGCCTGATTGAGGCAGAATCGTTGGCGCAAACGGCGAAACTTAAAATGCTGCGTTACCAGCTCAATCCGCATTTTTTGTTTAACACCCTCAACGCCATCATGTCGCTGGTGGCAATGGAAGAAAACGAAAAGGCCAATGCGATGCTGGTGCGCCTAAGCCAGTTTATGCGCTACTCACTCGACAAAGATCACGAGCACTTAGTGGATTTGCAGTCCGAGATCAACGCCATTGGGTTGTATCTGAAAATTGAGCAAGTGCGTTTTCAGGATCGTTTACATGTTGTCTTTGATATAGAAGAGGGCCTTGATAAAGCCCAGATCCCGGGGCTTTTACTGCAGCCCTTAGTGGAAAATGCGATTAAATACGCCATCGCTCCTGCAGAGGATGGCGGCGAGATTCGCATCATAGCTAAGAGTGAAGATGGACGGCTTTGTCTGGCAGTAATAGATAGTGCTGAAAAGCTTCCATCTGGTCAAAATGAACAAGAAATGCTGGCAAAGAAAGGTTTTGGTGTGGGCTTAAACAATACGCGACAACGCTTGGCTACCATGTTTGACGGCGACTACAGCTTAGAGGTGGTGTTGGGTGAAGGTGGGTCAGGCCGGGTGCTTATTAACATGCCTTTGATCACGGGGGAGACGGCGTGACACTAAGAACGATTATCGTTGACGACGAGCCTCTCGCCACACAATTGATGCAAAAGTGGCTTGCGACGTTCGAAGATGTCGAGATTGTCGCTGTGTGCCGCAATGGTCGCGAAGCGATAGAACAGTGTGAATTACTGCGCCCCGATGCACTATTTCTAGATATTCAAATGCCGGGTATGACTGGCCTTGACGTGGTGGCTCGCTTGCAAGGCGACGTAATGCCGATGGTGGTGTTTGCCACCGCCTACGATGAATTTGCCCTGCAAGCCTTCGAACTCAACGCCATCGATTACTTGTTGAAGCCCTTTGATATGGAGCGCCTGACGCTGTCGGTACAACGGTTGCGTGAGCGCAAGCAGATTACTGAAGCACTAGATATCAAAGCTCCTCTGATCAATGCCATCGCCAATATCAAAAACGACGCTGACGAAGGATCTTTTCAAGCCCGTAAGCTGGCGATTAAGGATGGTGGTGAAATTGTCTTACTGCCCTTTGAAGAGATTGAATGGGTGGATGCCGCCGGTGATTATATGTGTGTGCACTCTAAGGGTGAAACGCATATTATGCGGGTGACCATGAAGGAGTTAGAGGCTAAATTAAATGCGCCTTTTTTCCTGCGGGTACATCGCTCGACAATCGTTAATGCCGAGTGTATCAACTCGGTCACTATCCTGCCTAAAGGCGAGGCCGAATTGCTCTTAAACGAGGGCGCACGGCTCAAAGTGAGCCGCTCATATCGGCAAAATATTCAGCACCTCCTTAAGTAATTCCGCCTCATCGCGCCAAAAAACCCGCTAACCGCAATTTGATGTGAGCGACTTTTGGCTTGTGACATGCTTTGTGTATCTCATTGTCACTAAAAAGAAGAGCTATGCACCTTACATCTGTCTTTAAAACGCTGGTGGCCGGCGCCGCAGCCATCAGTCTTGCCGCTTGTATGAATAATTCCCAAGATGTTGCCAATGCCAAGAGCAGTGTTGACATTGATGCCTTAATCGACAGCATGACGCTTGAGCAAAAGGTTGCTCAAATGATGCAAGGCGAGATCAAATGGGTGACCCCAGAGGACGTTCGCAAATACGGTATTGGCAGTATCCTTAATGGCGGTGGTTCGTTTCCCTATTTAAATAAGCAAGCTGCCATTAGTGATTGGCAGCGTTTGGCCGCTGAGTTTCGCGAAGCCTCTCTCGATACGTCGCAAGGTAGCGCCGGTATTCCCATTATTTGGGGCACCGATGCCGTGCATGGACACAACAACGTGGTCGGTGCAACGCTCTTCCCCCACAACATCGGTCTTGGTGCCGCGCGTGATAATGAACTGATGTACCGCATTGGTCGCGCTACGGCCCTAGAGGTGTCTGCCACGGCTATCGACTGGATCTTTGCGCCGACTGTCGCCGTGTCAAAGGACGAGCGCTGGGGCCGTGCCTACGAGAGCTATAGCGATCAGCCACAAATCGTCAGTGACTATGCCAAGGCGATGATTAAGGGTATTCAAAGCACTGGCCTTGGGGCCACGGCGAAGCATTTCATTGGTGATGGCGCTACCGTGCGTGGTGACGACCAAGGGGATGTTGTCTTACCACTCGAGGAACTGGTCGAGGTTCATGGCGCAGGCTATGTCAGTGCCATTGAGGTCGGCGTGCAAGGCGTGATGGCGTCATTCAACAGTTGGAATGGTAAGAAGCTGCACGGCCACGAGTTCTTGTTGAACGATGTGCTGCGTGACCAGATGGGCTTTAAAGGTATGGTGGTCGGCGACTGGAACGGCCACGGTCAGGTGCGCGGCTGTACCAACAGCAACTGTGCTCAGGCCATCAATGCCGGTGTAGATTTGATCATGGTGGTGGAAGATTGGAAGGAAATGCTGTTTAACACTGTCCGTCAAGTTAAGGCGGGTGTTATCAGCGAAGCGCGTATCGATGAAGCCGTTCGTCGCATTCTGACCATGAAGAAAGAGTTAGGCTTATTCGAAAAAGCCATCGATCGTCCCTCGATTGAGGTGGTGGGTAGTGCAGAGCATCGTGCTATCGCTCGTGAGGCTGTGCGCAAATCGCTGGTGCTGTTAAAAAACAAAGGCTCGCTGCCCCTGTCGCCCAATGGGAATTATCTTGTCATGGGTGATGCCGCTGATAATATCGGTCAACAATCGGGCGGTTGGACGATTACCTGGCAGGGTACGGGTAACAACAACAGCGATTTCCCTGGCGGCACATCTATTTATGACGGTATCAAAGCCGCGGTAGAGTCCAGTGGTGGTAGCGTGGCGTTGCAGCAGTGGGATGACGCTAGCGGCAATCCCGATGCCGTGATTTGGGTTTATGGCGAGCGTCCCTACGCGGAAGGTTTGGGCGACTTGGAACATTTGGATTTCATTCACCCCAATCCCGACGAATTAGCCCGTGCTAAGGCCTTTGCCGAGGCGGGTGTTCCTGTAGTTTCAGTTTTTATCAGCGGACGCCCAATGTGGGTTAACGAAGAATTGAACTTGTCGGATGCCTTCGTGGCGGCGTGGCTGCCCGGAAGCGAAGGTGTTGGTGTGGCCGATGTGCTCGTCGCTCGCAACAGCGGCAAGCCCAATTTCGATTTTACCGGTCGTCTTTCCTTCGATTGGCCAAAAGCCCCCATCAATATCGATCGTCCCGATGATCCAGTAGACGACATTCTTTTCCCCTACGGCTTCGGCCTAAATTACGCCTCGGAGATTACTTCTTGGCGCGCGCTGTCAGAGGAGGCCGTTGGTCTGGCGGCGGATTCAGATGTGGTGGTGTTCAATCGCGGTATGCGTGGTGAGTGGCAGCTAGCCCTGAGTGACAAGGCCGGTGCGGTGCCAGTCAATGCCTCAATTGTAAGCACTGAAACAGGGGCGTTGCGCGTGGCAACCACCGATATCGACGTGCAAGAGGATGGCCTGCTCTTTACTTGGAAAGGAGAGGGTGGTTTCCGCATGGCGGCCGACAAACCGCAAGATATTTCTGCGGCTCAAGGTTCATCACTACAGTTCTCTGTGACCTTGCCAAGTGGTGCACCTGATAGCTTTGTGTTGTCGATGGCCTGTGCGGAGGGTTGTGACGGTAGTTTGGATATCGCTAAGCAGCTAGGCGCATTAGAGAAGCACAATTGGCACATTGTGGCGATTGATACGGCCTGCTTCGCTAGCGATATGTCGGCCATCGATGCGGTGGTGGATGTGGCCGCTAGTGGTGAGTTCCAGTTAACGATTCAAGATGTGCGCATTGCCAAGACTTCGGTGGTGCCTGTTACGAAGTGTGAGTAGTCGCAATATGAAACGTGTTATCAAAGGATTGTTGGTGCTGTCACTGGCCGCTGGTGCCCACGGCGCCGAAATGTGCAACGAGCAAACGCTGTTTGAGCCCTTTGAGGGCGATGCCTTAAACGAGGCGCTATGGAGCTATGACATCGGCGACGGTTGCGATCGCAATCTGTGCGGCTGGGGTAATAACGAGCAGCAGTTTTATCACAGCGACAACGTGTCGCTGCGCGATGGCAACCTTGTTATTCGCGCCCTGCATGATGCCAATGATGGGCGTATTACCTCTGGCAAGATTGTTACCCGCGACAAGTTTGCCCAACGCTTCGGGCGCTTTGAGGCACGCGTGAAAGTGCCGCCAGGCTTAGGTCTCTGGCCCGCTTTCTGGTTGATGCCAGATCAACCCGAAAAGTCGTGGCCGCTGGAAGGTGAAATCGACATTCTTGAACGTCCTGGTCGCGACGAATTGGATTTGCGAACACTGATTGGTGCCGCTCACTTCGGCGAAATTTGGCCAGGTAACACCCACTTTGCCCAGTTTTTAATCATGCCGAGAAACTGGCACGACGACTACCACACGTATGCCGTTGACTGGACGGAAGATCAGTTGGTGTGGTCAGTGGATGGGCGTGAATTTGCCCGCTTAAGCCGTGAGGATGCCAAGCCCTACGACTGGCCATTTGCCAACAAAGCCTTTTACGTCATTTTAAATATGGCGGTAGGTGGCACGCTGGGCGGCGAGGTTCACCCAGAGAGTATGCCCGCGGAAATGCTAGTGGATTACGTCAAAGTGAGCCAGTTCGTGCCGTGCGGTAACGAAAAGTGAGTGATTTTTTGAGATATGTCCCATTTGTCGCGCGGCAAAACCGACTTATCTCATATAGATATTTTTATAAAACCGTCTGTGCAACATTAGCCTTACGGATATTTCAATAATTAACTATCAGGGTTTTACAGTTATGCCTAAACACCAGTTTTACAAAACTAAGATAGCGGCCGGCTTGTCTCTCGCTATCGGTGCTGCGCTTCCTGTTGCGCCAGCCTTCGCCCAAGAAGAGCAGGTGATGGAAGAAGTTGTTGTCACCGGTATTCGCTCAAGTTTGAAAAAAGCGATGGACACCAAGCGTGACTCTATCGGTGTCGTCGATGCCATCACCGCAGAAGATATGGGTAAATTCCCTGATACTAACTTGGCGGAATCATTGCAGCGCATTACCGGTGTGGCGATTGATCGCCAGCGCGGTGAAGGTGCGCGTGTGACCGTCCGCGGTTTTGGTTCAGACTTTAACTTGGTGACCTTGAATGGTCGTCAGATGCCAACCCACAGTGGTTTTGGTCGTTCGTTTGATTTCGGCGATCTGGCCTCTGAAGGCGTATCTGGCGTTGAAGTTTATAAAACCGGTAAGGCCAACGTGCCCACCGGCGGTATTGGTGCCACCATCAATATCAAGACCACTCGCCCCTTAGAAGATCCAGGCTTCAAAGCAAGCTTTGGTGCAAAGGCGATGAACGATACTTCAACCATTACCGGTGATGGCTTTACCCCTGAATTCTCAGGTATTTTGAGCAACACCTTTGCCGATGACACGATTGGTGTAGCGATTACTGCGTCGGTGCAAGAGCGCAATAATGGTCAAGCGTCTTCTAGCAACACCGAGTGGTTGGAACGTCCCGGAGCTAACATTGCTGACAATGGCAGTAACAGCAACTTGCCTGCTGCTGATGCCATCGTGGGTCTGCCGCAGCAAATTATTTATACCTTGGATGAGTGGGAACGTACCCGTACTAACGGTCACGTTGTCTTCCAGTGGGCGCCTTCGGAAACGTTGACCGCTACTTTGGATTACACCTATGCCAAACTTGAGTTGGATCACCGCTACAACAACTTGTCGGCGTGGTTCGGTCCCACTGGTCAGATCGGTTCTTACAGCAGTGGCGACGGCCCTGTGGTTTCTCCGTTGACCTATGGTGAAACTAACAATAACCCCGACTTCCCAATGGGTGCTGGCCTTGACTCATCTGTTAACGTCACCAAGTCGATGGGTATTAATTTAGAGTGGGCGCCCACAGATCAGTGGACTTTCACCGTCGACTACCACGATTCGCAAGCAACGCGTGACCCCAACAGCCCTTACGGTAGCTCGGCCAACCTTTCGATCGCGACCTTTGAGCGTCGTGGTGCGTTCGTCGATTACTCCGGTGATATTCCTGTGTTGACCACAGATTTGACTGACCCCTTATCACCCGATGACATGATGATTACCGGTAGTGTGTTCGGCAACAGCTGGGCACGTATGGATATCGAACAAGCCCAGTTCAGCGGTAAGTTCGAATTCAACGAAAATGCCAGCATTGATTTCGGTTTCTCGATGACCGAAGTAGATAACTTCGAGTCTGGTAGCATCGTACAGCGTAACAGTTGGGGTAAGAGCCAGGCGTCTGCCTACGGTTCGCTAACCGATCTGTTGACCCCCGCTTCATTGACTGGCGTGTTTGACCAGTTTGCCTCGGGTGCTGCAATTACTAATAACTTCTTCATATTTGATATGGAAGAAGTGGCTAAGCGTGGCGAGTTCTTGCAGAATCTGCCTGAGTCTAACCCCATGCACTTGTCGACCGCGTTTGCCGGTGGTGACTGTGGTACAGGTTTCTGTGCTGACAGCGATCCAGGCTTTGGTAACCGCTTCTCTGAAGATTCTCAAGCGTTCTATGTCAATTTCACCGCCAGCGGTGAAATCATGGATCGTCCTGCTAATATGAACTTTGGTGTGCGCTACGAGCAAACCGATGTCACTTCAAGTGCAGAGTCAGTGAGCTATACAGCGATTAACTGGAGCTCTACCAACGAATTCGTTGCCGAAGAAGCTGATGTGTTGATTCCCTCTGAATTGACCGGTGACTACGATGTGTTCTTGCCCAGCGTAGACTTTGATATGGAGTTGACCGACGACGTTAAGTTACGTGCGGCCTACAGCGAAACCATTGCGCGCTCAAGCTATGGCGACCTTCGAGGTAACCTAGCCATCGGTAACATCTTGCGTGTGACCGAAGGCACGCACATTGCCGACGGCTCTGTGGGTAACCCCGGTCTGCTGCCCCACGAATCGAAGAACTTCGACGTGTCGTTGGAATGGTACTACGGCGAAACCAGCTACGTATCAGCCGGTTGGTTCAAGAAGGACGTTGTTAACTTCGTCACTTCTGCTGAAGCTGAAGATGTAGTGTTGTTCCCTGGCTTGGCTCACCCCGCACTCGGCCCCTTGTACGCTGATGCAGTGGCTGCCTTGGGTGCGACCGCTACCAACACGCAAATTCGTGAATACATCTTCACCAATTTTGCTGATCAGCCTGGCGTTGATGCTGTCAATGAAGTGATCACTGGTGTAGCCGGTCGTGACGACCCAGCCTACTTCGATGTAGACACCCGTGTTAACTCTGACCAAGAAGCGTCTATCGACGGCTTCGAGGTGGCGATACAGCATGACTTCGGTGAGACCGGTTTTGGCTTTATTGCTAACGCCACTTTCGCCGATGGTTCGGCGGTATTCAATCGCTACTCTGACGATGCACAATTTGCATTGCCTGGTTTGAGCGATACTCGCAACTTCATCGCCTACTACGACAAGAATGGCATTCAAGTTCGTCTGGCGTATAACTGGCGTGATTCGTTCTTTAACGGCGGCGTGACTAAGCCTTCGTACACCAAGGCTTACGAGCAATGGGATGCGACAGCGAGTTACGAAGTTACCGAGAACTTAACGGTATCGTTAGAGGCTATCAACCTCACCAACGAAACCTTCAAGACCTACGGACGTTCAGAGTTGCAATTCTACGGCGTTGGCCAGAGTGGACCTCGCTACAACGTAGCTGCACGCTATACCTTCTAAGTAAGGTTGGCTATCAACAACAAGAACCGCCGCTGGCGGTTTTTGTTTGTTTGGAGTTCAAAAAAGCATGCAAAAAATGCTCAAAGATATCGTGATTGTAGGTGGCGGCGCCGCGGGCTGGCTTTGTGCCGCGCGTTTGGCCGCTAGCTTTGATCTCGCTGAGTCGGGCATGTCGGTGACGCTTGTCGAGGCGCCCGATATTAAAAACATCGGTGTCGGTGAGGGCACCTGGCCTTCTATGCGGCAAACATTGCAGCGCATTGGCATTAGCGAAGATGAGTTCCTCGCCTGCTGTGAAGGTAGTTTTAAACAGGGTTCAAAGTTTGTGAACTGGCAGTGTGGTGACGGCGAATACTACTACCACCCCTTCACCGAACCGCACGCCTACCAACAGCTGAATCTCGCCAGTGTTTGGCAGCCTAGCAACGGTCGTTTCGACGACGTGGTATCTCCTCAGTCGGCGTTGTGCGACCGCCATTTGGCGCCCAAGCAGCTAGCTACACCTGAGTATGCTGGTGTGTTGAGTTACGGCTACCACCTGAATGCCGGCAAGTTTATCGAGCTGCTAAAACGCTACGCAGTGGATAAATACGGTGTGAAGTACGTGAGTGCCGAAGTCTATGAGGTAGTTGGCACGGCTGACAACATTGAATATCTTCGCACCGAACAGGCCGGTAATATTTACGGTGATTTATTCATCGACTGCAGCGGTCTGCATGGTCTTCTCATAGATCAGCACTATCAGGTGCCATGGATAAGTGCCAAGCGCTACCTGTTTAACGATTCTGCTCTGGCTATGCAGGTGCCTTATGTAGACGATAAAGCACCCATCCAATCCGCTACCGTCGCCACCGCAAGACCGGCCGGTTGGGTGTGGGATATTGGGCTCACTTCGCGCCGAGGGGTAGGGCATGTTTACAGTAGTGAGTTTGCCGAAGAGTCCGACATCGAGCATTCGCTGCGTGATTATCTAATGCAATACGCCGGCTTGGAACGCTCACAAGCCGAGCAGTTGGAATACCGAAAGATAAGCTTTAATCCCGGCCACCGCGAACGGTTCTGGGTCGGAAACTGCCTAGCAGTAGGTATGTCGGCGGGTTTCATCGAGCCCCTTGAAGCTACCGCTTTAGTGTTGGTAGAAATGGCAGCGGATATGCTGTGTCGAGAATTGCCGCGCGATGCCAACGCGATGGCGTTAGTCGCTAAACGATACAACAGTGCTTTTAGCCAACACTGGCAGCAGATCATCGATTTTTTGAAACTGCACTATGTGCTGAATCAACGTTCAGAGCACTACTGGCACGCCCATCGGCAGCAGAATTCTATCCCCGAGTCTTTGCAGGAGCACTTGCAGCGCTGGCAAAGTAGAGCGCCGTGGCATGAAGACGCCACCGCGGCGCTGGAAATGTTCCCTTCGGCCAGTTACCAATACGTTCTTTACGGTATGGGTTTTGCGCCGCCTCAGAGTCATTTTGTGACCCGCAAAGCTATGGCATTACGCGAGCAAGCCAGTACACTGATGGCTAACAATATCAACACGATTAAACAGTTGTCTGAGCATTTGCCGACCAACCGATTCTTACTGGAACAAGTGGCGTCGCGTGTAGCTCAGGCCAAGCCTTAAGGACCGTCATGGCTAACTACCAACTTCTAAATAACGTTGACCACGCTAATTTGCGCGTCATCACCGAGCGCAGCGCCGCACTGGGTGATGCGGTGATGTTCGCCGTGACCTATCCGTTTGAATTTCGCCAAGTCCAGGCGCAGTACCCCATCGCGGTGTTTAAAAACCCGCAAGACGGCCAGCTGCATCCGGTCGCATTATTTGGTCTCAGCCAAGGGGAAAACTTGTTTCTAACCGAGCGCGGTTGGGATGCGGCGTTTATTCCAGCCAGTATTCAGCGCGCGCCATTTTTGGTGGGTTTCCAAGAGGATCCCAACGACCCCATGGCGGAAACCAAGCGCGTAGTGACGATCGATGTCGATCATCCCCGGGTTAACAGCGAGATGGGGGTGGCCATTTTTACTGAAAATGGTGGCTACAGCGACTATCTGCAAAAGGTATCTGACCTACTTGAGGCGGTCTACAGTGGTGGCATTCAAAATAAAGCCTTAATGGCGGCCTTGGAGCAGCACAAATTATTGCAGTCGATGGATCTCGATATTGCACTAGCTGACGGCAGCCATGTGCAGTTATCCGGCTTTTACGTCATAGATGATCTGGCCTTACAGCAGCTTGATGGCGACGCCCTCGATAGCTTAAACAAGCAGAGTTTATTGTTGCCGATCTACATGATGGTGGCATCGATGTCGCAATTACGCGCCTTGGTGCAGCGCAAAAACGCACAGTTGGGATAGCCCATGGCAACGCTGTTGGCGCCCACCTCGCTGCCCTTTACCGAGGCAGCCATTGACCAATTGGTATTGAGTGATCGCCCGGTATTGCTAAAGGGCTTTGTAGCGCATTGGCCGATGGTACAGCAATGCCTTAGCCAAGGTGCCAGTGCCGTGCTGGATGATTTGATTGCGCGTTACAATGGACAACCCGTGTTGGCGTTCCAAAGCGCCAAGCCCGCGGCGCGTTTTTTCTACGATGACAGCGGCACACAATACAATTTCAAGAAGTTGAAAAGTGACCTGGCCGAGGTATTACAGGATTTGCAGCGAGGTCGTGAGGACACCCTATACGTGGGTTCTACCGCGACTGACCGCTGTTTAGATGGCTTTAACGAGCAGCACCATCTTCCCATGGGTGAGCGACAGCCGGTGCAAAGTTTGTGGATTGGTAATCGCAGCACCGTGCCGGCCCATTTTGATGTGCCGAGTAATATTGCTTGCTGCGCCATGGGCAAACGCCGTTTTACCTTATTTCCACCCGAGCAAATCGCCAACTTGTACATCCATCAAATGGATCTCACTCCGGCGGGGCAAACGGTGTCTGCGGTAGATGTCGCGCAGCCAGACTACCAGCGTTTTCCTCGCTATCGTGAGGCGGAACAACACGCCTTGGTGGCGGAACTGGAACCCGGTGACGCGCTGTTCGTACCTAGTATGTGGTGGCACAACGTTGAGGCCCTAGACGAGATCAATGCCTTGGTGAATTTTTGGTGGCGCGAAGAGCCGGCTTATATGGGGCCACCAGCGGCGGTGCTGAATCACGCCTTGATGAGTCTTCGCCACCTTCCCAAAGCGCAGCGAGATGCTTGGCGAGCGCACTTTGAATACTATGTATTTGGGGATGCTGACCTCAGCCATATACCCGAGGCGGCGCAGGGTAAGCTAGGTGAGTTGGATGAGCGTATCGCGCGTCAAATTCGCGCCGAGTTACAGAATCAATTGAAGTAGGAGTGGGCATGTCTGTAGAGGGTATTCGCCATGTGGTTATCGCTGGTGGTGGCACCGCCGGATGGATGGCCGCTGCCGCGATGGCGGTGACCTTTGGCAAGCGCATCAATGTCACATTGGTGGAGTCCGATGACATCCCAACGGTGGGTGTTGGCGAGGCGACGGTACCGTCGATCTTTACCTTTCACCGTCTGCTGAAGATTGCCGAGCCTGAGTTCCTTAAAGCCACTATGGGAACCTTTAAACTGGGTATCGAGTTTGAGGGCTGGAAGAATCGAGACACCACCTATTTTCACTCCTTTGGCGATACTGGCCAAGGTTGCTGGGCAGCGGGCTTTCAACACTTTTGGCTGCGCGGACAGCGCGAGGGTCTGGCGGAGGATTACGGCGAGTACTGTCTTGAGCTTAAAACCGCCGAGCAGCATAAATTCAATTTGTTGTCGGATACCCGTCTCAATTATGCCTACCATTTGGACGCCGGCTTGTACGCCAAATTTTTGCGTGGTGTGGCAGAAAAGCATGGCGCGGTAAGGGTAGAGGGAAAGATCGATCAGGTGGTCACCCGCTCCAGTGACGGCTATATCGAGGCCTTACAGTTGTCCGATGGGCAGCGTGTAACCGGTGATTTATTCATCGATTGTACGGGCTTTAAAGGGATGTTGATCGAGCAAACCCTGCAAGCGGGATATGACGATTGGTCTGACTTTTTGCCTTGCAATCGTGCGGTGGCGTTGCAAACCGATGCTACCGAATCACCGCGTCCCTACACTCGAGCAATCGCCCACGATTTTGGCTGGCAGTGGCGCATTCCCTTGCAGCATCGTACCGGTAACGGGATTGTGTTCTGCGATCGCTATGTATCTGAGGATGAGGCTACCGCGACCTTGCTTGCTAACGTTGAGGGTGCCCACCGTACTGACCCTCGGCTAATTAAATTCACAACCGGGCAGCGACAAAAATACTGGCTTAAAAACTGTGTGGCGGTGGGCCTGTCGAGCGGCTTTATCGAACCAATGGAGTCGACCAGTATTCACATGATTCAGCAAGCCATTATGTGGTTGTTACTGATGTTTCCCAACCATGGCATCGACGATAGTGTGGTACAGGACTACAACGATCGTATCCGTCGCGAGGTGTTGGCGATCAGAGATTTCATCGTCTTGCACTACCATGTGACAGAGCGTCGTGACACGCCTTTCTGGGGCTATTTGGCGAACATGCCTATTCCAGAAACGCTGCAGCACCGCTTGCAAGTGTTCAAGGATAGCGGTCAAGTTTTCAAGCCTCAGGATGATTTCTTTGCCGAAAATTCTTGGATTCAGGTGATGATGGGGCAGGGTATTCAGCCGCAGGGCTACCACCCGATTGTAGATAATATGTCGCAGCAGGAATTGGCCGCCTTTTTGACAAATATTCAGCGCCAAGTGCAGCAGGGCGTTGCCAAAATGGTGCCCCACGAAGCCTTTGTGAAGCGCTACCTTAGTCTCTAGAAGCGGTAGCGAAAATCCACTAACGTCGCTGTTGTGCCGTGATATGGGGTGGTATTTTTCGCGATCTGTGGTGACGATTGAAACATCTCAATACTGAAGCGTACATCTGTCGGCGTCGAATTTTTAGCGCGATTCATGCGCGGACAATATAGTCGGTTTGGCAAGCTGTGATGACCGTCACACAGGTTGTTAACAAACTGTTAGCTAGGTCACAAAATCCCTTGATATGGCCGCGCTGTCCAATTCATCTCACTCAAAATCCATTACATCGCTTTTGACTACCTTGACGTCTCGGTATGTGAAATAACTAGCCTACGAGTTTGTATACATAAAAACTACGAGGACTGCGATGATTAATCGATACAACAAAATGCTACCAATTGCTGGTGGTATTGCCATGGCTCTACTCGGAGGCTGTGGTGGCGGTGGGGAGACCAAAACTTCAGCTGTGGTCGAGCCTTTTTACCCAGAACCACAGGAAGAATGGCGCCTAGTATGGAGCGACGAATTCGATGGTACAGCTGTCGATACGTCAAATTGGGGATTCCAATACGGTGAGGGTGCTGACGAAGGTCTGCAACGCTGGGGCAACAACGAGCAACAGTGGTACACCGATCAAAATGCTACCGTGGCTGACGGCAACCTCGTAATTTCTGCTAAAGCAGAAGTGCCAGAAGTCGATGGTGCGCCTGTTGAGGGTTTCAACTACACTTCAGCGCGTATGCGTACCCTTGGCAAGTTTGATTTCAAATACGGCCGTGTTGAAGCGCGTATCAAAGCCCCCGCGGGCCAAGGCTTGTGGTCGGCTTTCTGGATGCTGCCTTCTGAGTCGCCCTATGGTACTTGGGCGTCTAGCGGTGAAATCGATATTATGGAAGCGGTGAACCAAGGTACTGACAATGCCGTTACGGCCGGTACTTTACACCACGGTTTCCAATGGCCATTAAACCAACTTTCTACGACTCAACAAGATGTTGATGCTTCGGATGGTTTCCACACCTATTCGATCGAGTGGGAAGAAAACGAAATTCGTTGGTTGGTAGATGGTGTTCACTACAAAACTGTGACGTCGGATACCTACTACAGCGTTTACTTCGATGAAGCTTCTGGCGAGTACGTGAAGGCGCCTGGTGCTGCTCCGTTCAACACTGATTTCCACTTGTTGTTGAACTTGGCTGTTGGTGGCACGTTGGCAGGTGAAGTTGATACCGGTGAAGGCGACTTGGTTGTCGACTACGTGCGTGTTTACGAGTGTTCATACGACCTGGCTGACGGTTCGGGCTGTAACTCAAATAAAGATCGCAACCTCGAACCTGCCGCTCCTCAAGAGCCCTTCTACAACGTAGATAATTTGTATGATAACGGCGCAGCAACACTGAGCTGGGAAATCGGCGGTGAAACTTATACTCGCGATTTAGCCGCCTCTGTGTTGTGGCCCGGTATTGATAACGCAGCAACTTTGACTGAGATGGAAGATGCTGAACGTGGCAACATCTTGGAATTCACCGCAACCAACATGGGTAACATGGGCTTGTATGCCGCCGATGGCGAAGCCTTTGAACTCTATGGCTACGGTAACTCTGACCGTTGGTGGGAAGTCCACGCGGGTCTGCTGACCTTCGACCTGTACATTGACAGCACCGGTACTGCACAAGATAGCCAGTTGTTAGTGAAAATGGACAGTGGTTGGCCTGCGCTTGGTCAGAAAGTGTTTAACGTGGCTGATCTGCCCCAAGACCAGTGGACCACTGTTAAAGTCAAAGTGAACGATTTGTTGGCAACACCCGGCGATGCTCCATTGGATACTGCTAACATCCTCAATATCTTTGTCCTTGAATCAACCAGCATGGCGCATGTCATGGTGGACAATATCAATCTGTCTTGCATGGTGCCCGGTGAAAACGGCTGTGGTATCAAAGGTCCTTCACTGGATACTGACGGCGTTGATGCTGGCGGCGTTCCTAACCTAGCTGGTACTTGGCGTGTTAAGGCCGAAGCTGGTTCATTGGGCGTAGGTCCTGCGCCTGGTAACAAAGAGTGGTGGGCCCTCGATGACGGCGGTGTAGGCACTCGTGCTTGCTTCTTGGATGACGAATACGTGTTCAACCCCGATGGCACTTTCCAGAACGTGTTGGGTGATGAAACCTTCCTTGAGCCTTGGCAGTCTGGTGCTGGTGAAGTATGTGGTACTCCAGTCGCTCCTCACGATGGCGCCTTTGACGGCACTTGGACTTGGGATCAATCTGCTGGGACATTCACTCTGACTGGTGCTGGTTCATTCGTTGGTCTGCCAAAAGCTAACAACGATGGCGAGTTGCCAAATGTAGGTGTTCCAGGCTCAATCACTTACAACATCTCATTTGCTGATGCTGCAAACGCAACGGTGACCATTGAAACTGGCACGGGAAGTGGTGTGTGGTGGACATTTGAATTGGTGAAAGTAGCCAATCCCCCAGCACCTCCATCATTGGCAGGCACTTGGCAGATGGCTCCCAAGGCTGGCGCGCTGCGCGTAGGTCCTGCGGCTGGCTCTGGTGAGTGGTGGTCAAACGGCGATGCTGATGTTGATCTGCGTGCTTGCTTCTTCGATGACAACTATGTATTCGGTAGCGACGGTTCGTTCTCTAACGTTCTGGGTGACGACACTTGGTTGGAAACTTGGCAGGGTGCTGCCGCTGATAGCTGTGGCGCGCCTGTAGCTCCCCACGATGGTTCTACTCCCGGATCGTGGGCATACGATGCAGCCAACGGCACCATTACCTTAACTGGCGCCGGTTCATACCTTGGCCTTCCCAAGGCGAATAACGCTGGCGAATTGCCCAACGTTGCTGTGCCTTCAGACATCACTTACAACGTGACCTTCTTGGATGCCAATACCATTGAATTGGTTATTGAAACTGGTAGCGGCGTGTTCTGGACCTTTGAAATGGTCCGTACCGCACTGCCTAACCCCTTCGAAGGCACTTGGCGCATGGCTCCAGAAGCTGGCGCACTGAAAGTTGGTCCTTCTGCCGGTTCGGGTGAATGGTGGTCAAATGCTGCAGGTGACGTCGACTTACGCGCTTGCTTCTTCGACGACGACTTTGTCTTCGGCGCTGACGGTACCTTTACCAATGTACTGGGTAATGAGACTTGGTTGGAAGGTTGGCAGGGTGTTGATGCTGATCAGTGTGGTGCCCCTGTTGCTCCACACGATGGTTCGACGCCTGGTACTTGGGCCTACGACGAAGACGCAGGTACGTTGACCTTGAACGGTGCGGGTTCATACGTGGGTCTGCCCAAGGCTGTGAACGCTGGTGAGCTGCCCAATGTATCAGTACCTAGTTCAATTACTTACAACGTAACTTTCGAAGGCAGCAATTCTGCTACCCTGATTATCGAAACAGGTAGTGGTGTGTTCTGGACCTTCAAGCTGGTGAAAATCTAACCAGCAACCCATTGCGGGCACTAGCCACAAGCTAGTGCCTTCAATACTTTCATTGGACTGTTTCCTTCCTTTGAATGCGTAAGCTTGTGAGAAAGCTGACTCGTTTTGGCCGGGGCTCCCCCCGGCCTTTTTTTGCCCATGGATGGGCTTATGCCGCGGAGGGCAGGAAGCCCGAGAGCGGCGCTTAGTGGCGGAGCTAGTTGCCTCGCACTAGCTGCCTCACCAACGCTTCTCGATTTTGATTTATCTCGTATTGATTCGTGTTCACTGTTTCGGTATCAATCCACAATTACTGAGATTCCCTTGTGCTGCGCACAAGGTCCCACAGAGGTGGCTGATCGTATAAAGAAAAAAAGGTGGGTTATGGTTAGCAAGAGCTTTCTTTTTACATCGTTATTATTGCTAGCCGCCTGTGGCGGCGGTGGAGGTGGATCAGTTACGCCTGCGTCTAACCCCTCTTCTCCGGCTGCGCCATCTGTGCCTGTGGTTGATAATAACGACCAACCAAGTGGTGATTACTTAGCCAACCCCTCTTATTCAAGCGTGGTGACCTACGATAGCCGCGATCCCGATGAGTCCATCTCCTACGGAGAGGAGGCCCTTCAATACGGTGATTTGTGGCTGCCTAGTCAAGCTAATGGTGAGGTACCGTTATTGATCTTTGCCCACGGCGGTTGTTGGAGCAATCAATATCGGCTCGATCACACGCGGGCTTTCGCTAGTGCAGTCGCTGACAATTACGGCGTGGCGGTGTGGTCGCTTGAATATCGCTCAACCGGCGACAGTGGCGGTGGGTGGCCCGGTTCATACCGTGATGTTGTTGCTGCCTTGGGCAAACTTTCAAGCTTGCGTGTCTATGGTATCGATACCTCGCGGGTGGCATTGGCTGGCCATTCTGCTGGTGGTCATTTGGCGCTGTTGGCGGCATCGCAACCCGAGGCTTCTCAGTTGCAGGCGGTCATTGGTTTGGCGGCGATCGTTGATTTTGTGGCCTATGCGGCGGGTGATAGTGGCTGTCAGCGCGCAGCGCGGGAGTTTATGGGTGTTTCGATTGAGCAGGATGCCGATGCCTATAATGCCGCTAATCCGATCGGACGCACCTTGCTGCCAAGGGTGGTTTTACTGCATGGAGGTCGCGATAGCATTGTATCTATAGATAACCCGCGTTCGGCCGGTTTCGATGTGGTCGAAATCGCCGAGGCGGGGCATTTTGATTGGTTACACCCCGAGACGCGTGGTTTTGCGCGCCTCATGGATGAGCTGGACAGTCTATTCGGTCGCTAGCCGATCTTTACTGGAGTGCGCTGTGTGTCAGAATCGAAGCAGCTATCGATAATCACCTGTAACTTGGCACCGTAGCCAAAGTCGGGTTGATCGTTGATGCCGCTTTTAATGCTGTCGACAAAGCGCTGGTAGTTGTTGGGTGTGTCGGGGCAAGCCACTGTTTCCCATACTGCATCGTTGACATTGTCGCCGCGGCACATCTGCAGGGTATTGAGAGAGCGATCGAGGTCGATATCGATGGCGCCTTTGTCGCCGTGGATACGAAGCCGCAAGGTGTTGATATTACCCGTTGCCCAACGCGTGGTATGGATGCTTGCCATAGCGCCATTGGCGAAGCGCGCGTGAATCAGTGCGCTGTCGTTGGCGTCTAGGTGGTATTCACCAATCTGATCGTTGGGTGCTTTTTCAAAGCACTTCAACTGGCAGAACACTTCATCGATATCGCCCACCGGATAGCTGGCAAAGTCGAGGATGTGGATACCCACGTCACCCAAAACGCCCTTCGAGCCGTGCGCGCTGGACAAACGCCACAACCAAGTATCACCGCTGTGCCATACGCCCCAGTGATCGCTTACCAGCCAGCTTTGTAGGTAGCTGGCATCGACGTGCATGACGCGACCGATTTCACCCGCTGCCACGCGTGTTTTTGCATCTTGAATGGCCGGTGCATCTCGGTAGCTCAGATTGACCATATTGATAACGCCCGCGGCGCGAGCGGCATCTGCCATTTCCTGCGCATCCGCTGCGTTAACGGCCAGGGGTTTTTCACACAGCACGTGCTTTCCCGCAGCAATGATTTGCAACGACACCGGTTTGTGAAACTTGTCGGGGGTGACGTTACTGACACCATCAATGTCTGTATCGGCGAGCAAATCTTCTAGCTTGTCGTAGACCTTGGCGATGCCGTGTGTTTCGGCAAAGGCGGTAGCCTTGGCGAGGTCGATATCGCACACCGCAACGACCTTACAATCGGTAGCGGCGGCAAACATCTCAGCGTGGTTTTTAGCCATGCCGCCGGTTCCCACAATGGCGATGTTAATCATTATTTAAAGCCCTTTTCACCGGGCTTGTGCAGCCCTTCGCCCTTAACTGTGACAGGGTTGGGAGCTTTTTCTGGTGGTACGTTGGGGCCGTCTTCTTCGATCCAGAACTTGCCGTGATGCTTGGCCCAAACGGTGGCGTTGCGCAGTACTTGGCGCACGTCTTCGTTGTAGTAAGTGGGGTAGGTCTCATGTCCTGGGCGGAAGTAGAAAATGTTGCCGTTGCCACGCTTGTAGGTCAGGCCAGAGCGAAACACTTCGCCGCCCTCAAAGGCGCTGATAAAGACCACTTCATCGGGGTTGGGGACACTGAAGGGCTCGCCGTACATCTCTTCGTGTTCTAGTTCGATGTATTCACCGAGTCCAAGTGCAATCGGATGGCCAGGATTAACGACCCACAGGCGCTCGCGCTCACCGGCCTCGCGCCATTTAAGCGAGCAGGTGGTACCGAGCATGCGTTTGAATATTTTTGAGAAGTGACCCGAGTGTAGCACGATCAAGCCCATGCCCTCGAGAACCCGGCGCTGTACACGGTCGACGATCTCGTCTTGCACGTCGCCGTGGGCACAGTGCCCCCACCAGATCAGTACGTCGGTTTCTGCCAAGCGAGCTTCGCTCAGGCCATGTTCTGGCTCTTGCAGGGTGGCTGTTGTCGCCGAAATACGTGCGTCTTCGTTGAGCGCCTCGGCGATGGTGTTATGCATACCGTTAGGGTACATGCGGCCAACCACTTCGTTGCTGTGCTCGTGGACGTTTTCGCCCCACACAATGGTTTTAATGGTCATTGGATTTTCCTGCTAGTCTGGTGTTTAGTTATGATGTTTTTTCGCAGATTATCATGCTGCAACCGATTGTAATAGCGCTGGAAAGAAAATTTTTATGAATATTGTCATTCTTACCGGTGCGGGTATCTCTGCCGAATCTGGCATTAATACGTTCCGTGCCGCCGATGGCCTGTGGGAAAACCATCGGGTGGAAGATGTCGCCTCACCGGAGGGGTTTGCTCGCGACCCAGCGTTGGTGCATCAATTCTATAATATGCGTCGTCGCCAGTTGTTGAGCGATCAAGTCGTTCCCAATCCAGCGCATGTTGCCATTGCTAGATTGCAGCGTGAATACCAGGGCAACGTGTTATTGGTGACGCAAAATGTCGATGACTTGCACGAACGCGGCGGTAGTACAGGGGTAGTTCATATGCACGGTGAGCTTTTGAACCTACGCTGTCAGCACTGCGGGGTTGTGTTTCGCAACGAGCGTGATTGTAGCCCGCAACAGGCCTGCCCAACGTGCCGTGAGCACGGTGGCTTGCGGCCGGATATCGTGTGGTTTGGCGAGATGCCGATGGCAATGGAGCGCATCTACGATGCACTTGATATGGCCGATCTTTTCGTCGCCATCGGTACCTCGGGGCACGTCTACCCCGCGGCGGGGTTTGTTCAGGTGGCGCATGCGGTTGGCGCGGCAACGCTAGAGTTAAATTTAGAAGAGAGTCATGTGACGAGTGCTTTTGACAAGTCGTGGCGAGGGCTAGCGAGTGATATCGTGCCGCAGTGGGTGGATTCGCTCTTATCGGGGCCCAATTCCTAGCCTGGTATGGATTTAATGGGTCTTTGCATTAGCGCTTTTTTTAGCATTAGCGCTTTTTTTAGCATGGGCGTAGAATGTGCTGCTTATTTTAAGGAACAGATGGGCGCATCTACGCGTATCTGTTTGCCATGGATGTAATTACTGCGGACCCCTCGCCATGCTTCTCAAAGACCTTTCGACCAACAAGAACTACCGTACAGCGCTGCTGATTTTGTTGCTTTCAATGCTGTGGCTAGGTTCTGGTTTGTTTACCTCGCACGACATCCAAGCGCAAGAAGATCGGGTAACCTCAGCACAAAACTTGGTCGTCAAAGCTAAACGCATGGATGCAGTAGATTTTGTCCCCAGCATGGCGGTGAAGGGGCGTACCGAAGCGAATCGGCGCGTGACACTGCGAGCCCAAGTAGGCGGTTTGTTAGAGTTTCAGGCAGATGCTGAGGGTCAGTTGGTTGAACAGAGCAACGTTCTATGCCGTATTGCCGAAGAAGATCGCGCATTAAAGTTACAAGAGGCGCGTTCAGGCTTGGAGCAAGCCAAGATCGAATACGATGGTGCCTTGGCACTCAAAACGGCGGGTTATCAATCCAAGCAAGCTATCGCGGCGGCCAAGGCACGTATGGACAGTGCCTCGGCGTTGTTGAAGCGTCGCGAGTTGGAGATGGATTACTTAGAGATCCGTGCGCCGTTCAAAAGTGTTGTTGAAACGTTCAGCGCCGAGCAAGGTGATTTACTTAATGTCGGCAGCCAATGCGCGGTTGTCCTGGAACTTGATCCTCTGGTAGTCGTCGGTCAGGTCTCTGAAAAAGTCGTAGCACAACTTCATCACGGTATGCCGGTCGATGTGGTCATCGCTGGTCAAACGAAACAGGCGACCTTGCGTTATGTGGCTTCGGAGGCTGACTCGCTGACACGTACCTTCCGCGTAGAAGCGGTGCTCCCCAACGCGGATTACAGCGTGCGCGCCGGATTGACCGCCAACCTGAATATCAATTTGGACCCGGTGAAAGCCCATAACGTGCCATCGTCTTTACTGAGTCTGGATGACGCTGGTCGAATGGGGTTGAAATACCTCGACGCTAACAATGTGGTGCAATTTGCCTTGGTGCAAACCCTCGATGACAGTGCTGAGGGTATATGGGTCAGCGGACTGCCAGACAGCACCACCCTGATTACTATCGGCCAAGAGTACGTGAGCACCGGTCAGCGCGTTGAAGCATCGCTCGAAGATGCGGCGCAGGAGCGCTAACCATGGGTGTGCTTGCAAGCGCGGTAAATCACTACCGCAGTACCTTTTCGGTATTACTGCTATTGATGGCAGTCAGTGTCTACAGCTATTTTACGATTCCTTTAGAAGCGACGCCGAGGGTTAAAGTCCCCTACGTACTGGTGTCCGTGGTGTTGTTTGGTGTTTCACCCGAAGACGCATCGCGTCTACTTGTTCGCCCGATCGAAAAAGAGCTTCGCGCCGTAGAAGGTATCGAAGAGGTTCGAGCGGTTGGTAGAGAATCTGTAGCGACGGTGATCATTAAGTTTGAAGCGGGTGCCGTTAAATCTGACAAGGCGGTTAACGATGTTCGTGTGGCGGTAGATCGAGCCAAAGCTGAATTACCTATTGATGCGGAAGAACCCATCGTAAAAGAACTTACCGCCGATGATTTCCCCGCCATCACAATAGCCTTTTCCATGTCAGACGGCGCGACGGAGCGCATGGTATTCCAAACAGCGCAGATGATTCAGCGCGAGGTTGAGGGTCTGAGTGGTGTGTTAGAAGCCACCCTCAGTGGTGAGCGTGAGGAGTTGGTCGAAATTGTTCTAGATCCCTCCAAGTTAGAGAACTACGGCTTGACCGCCGAGTCATTGGCACAAATTCTAAGCGCCAATAACTTATTGATTCCCGCCGGTGATATCGACTATGGCAGAGGTCGTTTCCCAGTAAAAGTCCCCGCGCTTATCGAGCAATATGAAGATGTTGCTAGCATACCTGTTCTGTCCAATGGCAATGGAACTATCCTGTTGTCTGATGTGGCAGAGGTTCGGCGAACTTTTAAGGACGCCATGAACTTCAGTAATTTTAATGGCGAGCCGGCGATTTTGTTGGAGGTCAATAAACGCGTAGAAGCTAACCAAATTGAGGTGGCGGCGTTAGTCCGTGAAAAAATTGCGGCTATTGCAGATAGAATTCCCCGTGGCGTCACGGTCTCTTACGCATTTGATTTGTCGCAGTTTTCGCGTGGCCTTATAGAAGAGATGCGCGGCAATATTCTCACTGCCGTGGTACTGGTGATGGTCATTGTGGTGGGGGCGCTAGGCTTCAAAACCGGTGTGTTAGTTGGGCTGGGTATTCCCTTCTCGTTGCTGTTGTCGCTAATCGCCTTGCATGCGCTGGCCTACTCATTCAATTTTCTCGTCATGTTTGGCATGTTGTTGGCGTTGGGTATGCTGATCGACGGTCCCATTGTTATTTCAGAATTTGCCAACCGTAAAATGGCCGAAGGCTTGGGTAATAAAATGGCCTACATGGTGGCTGTAAGGCGCATGTTCTGGCCTGTCATGGCATCCACTGCAACAACCTTGGCAGCGTTTTTACCGATGATGTTTTGGCCTGGTATTGCCGGCGATTTTATGAAATATCTTCCTGTCACGGTGTTTAGCGTCTTGCTTTGCTCTCTGGCCTACGCACTCTTTTTTGCGCCCGTTTTGGGGTCTTTGCTGCCCAGTTCAACCATGGACAACAAAACGCGTAACTACCTCAGGCATCTCGAAGAGGATGATCCGCTGCAATTAGGTGGTTACACAGGTGCCTATGCGCGCGGCTTATATCGGGTTATTCGCCATCCTTTAAGAAGTTTGTCGCTCGCCTTACTGGTGGTTTTTGCCATCTTTGAAATATATGGCTCAAATAATAATGGCGTGATCTTTTTTGCTGAAACGGAGGAAACCGCGGGAATTGTGGCGGTTCGTGCCCAAGGTAACTTATCCGTCGAAGAGACCAGAAGGATTGTGGCAGACGTTGAAAAGCGTTTGTTGACCCTAGACGAAGTAAAGCTGATCAATACGCGAAGCGGCGGGACGCGTTCAGCGAGAATTGCCGCCAAGGATGAAGTGGCGAATATTCTGGTGGAACTGCACGATCCGAAATCCTTCGATCGTTCGACGCGTGAAGTGTTTGAAGAGATGCGTGAGATTACACGCGATATTCCAGGTATTTACATTTCAGCAGAAGTTTTTGAAGGCGGGCCACAGGTGGGTAAACCCATCCAAATTCAGTTGGAAAGTATTAACCGCGAGAAATTGTTAACGACAACACGTTACCTTCAGCAAGTGGTAGAAAGCCAAATTGAAGGGACGCGTGACGTCACTGATACGACACCGCTGCCAGGCATACAATGGGAAATGGAGGTCGATCGGGCACTGGCGGCACAAATGGGTGTCAACATTTTACAGGTAGGTAGAGCGATACAGTTGGTCACTGATGGATTATTGTTGGCTGAATACCGTCCAGATGATGCCAACGACGAAATCGAAATCCGCCTGCGCTATCCCGAAGAATACCGCGGTTTGAAAATGTTGCAGGAACTTACGGTCAGTACGCCGCAAGGCCCAGTTCCCGTCAGTACCTTTGTCAATCGCGTACCTAAGCCTAAGGTGGATAAGGTAGAGCGTGTCGACTACATCGATATCATGTCGGTGCAGGCCGATGTCAAGGCCGGTTATTTGGCCGATAACGTGGTCAAAGATATTCAGGCCTATCTTGAAGAAAATCCCGTCGATCCCGAGGTGCAAGTGGTATTTCGCGGGGCAAACGAGGAACAGGAAAATTCCTTGCAGTTTTTGGCCTTGGCCTTTTTGCTCGCGTTATTCTTGATGTATGTACTGTTGGTCACCCAATTTAATAGCTTCTATCAAGCGTTTTTGATTTTGAGTTCGGTGGTCTTGTCCACTGCCGGTGTGCTATTGGGTTTGCTGATGACGGGTGATCCTTTTAGTACCATTATGACCGGTGTCGGTGTGGTGGCATTGGCGGGTATTGTGGTTAACAACAATATTGTGTTGATCGATACCTATAATGAAGTTTACCAAAACGGCGAGTTGTCGCGCTTGGATGCCGCCGTGCGAGCCTGTGCCCAACGTCTGCGCCCCATCTTCTTGACCACCACTACCACCATTCTTGGCCTGTTGCCCCTTGCCGCGGGTTACAGTATCGACTTGGTGGGGCGTGAGGTGGTGATTGATGGTGTGGTGTCGTCCTACTTCATCGCGGTGGCGCGCGCCATTGTGTTCGGCTTGTTCTTCGCGACCATCATGACCTTGTTCCTTACCCCTGTCATGTTGGTATTGCCGGGTGTTCTCAAAGACAAATGGCTGGCGTGGCGCCAGCCAAAATCGCTCGCTTAGTGGCTTGTATCGGCGTCCTCAAACTGTAGGTAGTGACGCAGTTTGAAGGTGAAATAGTAGAAGAAAGGTGTGTCTGCCAATGCGCAGACCACCTTAAAGAAATAGTTGCTAACCAGCAGTACAAACATCGCCTTTAAGGTGAGGTCGCCACTCAAAAAAGCCGCCCCAAAAGTCACCGCAATCACGGTAAAAGAATCCACCAGTTGACTCACCATGGTGCTGAAGTTGTTGCGCACCCACAGGTATTTGCCCTTGGTGATACGTTTCCAAAAGTGGAATAGTTTGACGTCGCAGTACTGTGCAGCGATGTAGGCCATCATCGAGGCAAACATGGCACCCGAGGTGCAAGCGTAGAGCAGGGTAAACAGTTCCGCTGAGTCCTTCAGCACGCTACCGTCAGGTAGCCCCACTTCGTTAGCCAACATTAGCGCCTGCCAGGGCGGGACTGACTCGGCGGCGGGTAGCACATTGCCCAAGCTCATCACGGCAAAGATAAAAAGGTTGAGGAATAGGCCGACAGTCACCATGAAATTGGCGCGACGCTGCCCATAGAGTTCGCATATTAGATCGGTACACAGGAAAGTGATGGGGTAGGGCAAAACGCCTACCGCAAGTGACATAGGGCCAAGTTGTACAAAGCGTGTAATACCAATGATGTTGAGCATGGTCATGCTGCAGATAAATACACCGGCCAACACTAAAAAGACGCGCTCGCGTCGTTCAACTAACCAAGCCGGAGTGTCGTCTTTATGCACCATATCAAAGTTTTTCCTTGTGGTTGGGCTAAACTATTTCTTATAACGTAGCGTAAATGATAAAGATTGTTATTTGCATTTAAAGTGCTAAAATTATACGCGTACTTTACTGGAGCGAAACCTTGATTAATAGTGCCCCCTCACTGTGGCAGATGAGCCGCGGAAAAAGTTGTGTTGTCACTGGCTTTGATGAAAGCATCCGAGCCAATATTCGCATGCGTCTTGAGGAACTCGGGTTTCACAAAGGCGCTGTAGTAACCTGCTCGATGGCGCCCTCGCTGGGGGCCCCCAAGTTATACCAAGTGGCCAATAGCGTATATTCCCTGGAGCAGCCGCTCGCTGAACTCGTCCAGATCCAGTCGCTGCACGCATGAAAAAAGTCTTATTAGTCGGTAGCCCGAACTCGGGCAAGAGTATGCTGTTCAACCGCATGACCGGTATGAATCAGCGCGTGGCCAACTTTCCTGGTATCACTGTTTCTACTCACGCGGGCATGTGCCGAGATAACCACGAGCTTGAAGTTATCGATTTTCCTGGGGTGTATTCGCTGCAGTATATCTCGGGTGAAGAGGAAGTCGCCGTTCAAGCCTTCAACGACGCCCTTGAAGCACCTGTTGGCGAGATCGCCGCGGTGGTGTGTGTGGTGGATGCGACCCGTTTAGAGAAGGGCTTGTTTTTTGCGCTGCAGGTTCGCGAAGCCTGTCGCGCGGCGGGTCACCCGATGGTGATCGCCAGCAATATGACCGATATTCTCAGCCGCCATGGTATGGCGATCGATGCCAACGGCTTGTCGAGTGAACTGAGTGTTCCAGTGGTGCCTGTTTCAGCCCGCAGCGGCGATGGCGTGTCGGCGCTGGTCGCCTTGCTCGGTGGAGACATACCCGCCCCCCTATCGCTGCTAGCGCAAAATGAAATCGCGGTTGATCAAAACCGTTTGCGCAACTTGGCGGAAGACTTGACACAGCAATACGGCCCCAAAGGGGATTACCTGTTGCAGTCACACACCAAGGCCGATCAGTTTTTCCTCAATACCTTCACCGGCGGCATCAGTTTTATTCTGATTATGTTCCTGCTATTCCAGTCCATCTTTACCTGGGCGTCGCCCTTAATGGATGGCGTGGAAGCCCTGATTGGCGCTACAGCCGAGGCGGTATTGCCATGGTTTGACGAGGGCTGGGTGCGTGACTTCGTGGCGGATGCCTTGTTTGGTGGGCTCGGCTCTTTTTTGGTATTCGTGCCGCAAATTTTCATTCTCACCATGGTGGTCGGAATGATGGAAGACTCCGGTTATTTGGCGCGTGCGGCGGTCATTTGTCACCGCCCGCTGCGCAGTTTTGGCTTAACCGGTAAGAGCTTCGTTCCCATGTTATCTGGGGTTGCTTGTGCCATTCCCGGCATTTATGCGGCACGTACTATCGAGTCGCCACGCCGCCGTTGGTTGACTTACCTCGCCATTCCTTTGATGCCTTGCTCGGCACGGCTACCGGTATACGGTTTGTTGATTGCGGCCTTTATTCCCGATCAAACCGTGCTTGGAGGTTGGGTAGGGCTGCAGGGCCTTGCGCTGTTATTTATCTATCTATTTGGCATTGTGGCGGGTTTGCTGGTGGTCGCGGTGGTATCGCGCTTCGATGATGCCGATAAGGACGATACGCCCTTCGTTCTTGAGATGCCGCCCTATCGCACGCCTGGCTTTTTAACGCTTGCTCGCAACGCCTGGGAGCGCAGTGGCGATTTCGTTAAGCGCGCCGGTCCGGTGATTTTCTGGGTGAGTTTGGTGGTATGGATTTTGGGCTACATGCCCAACTACGGCGAGGATCTAGGTGAATCTTGGTTGGGTTACGCCGGTCGCTTGATCGAACCCATCTTTGCCCCCTTGGGTCTCGATTGGAAATACGGCGTGGCCATTTTGGCGTCATTCCTCGCCCGCGAAGTATTCGTAGGTACACTGGGCACCTTATTCGGTATTGAGGATAGCGAAGAGAATATCGGTTCGTTGGCCGATCAAATTACCGCTAGCGGCCTAGGATTAGCCTCAGGCGTGGCTGTGGTGGTGTTCTTTGCACTGGCTTCGCAGTGTATTTCTACCTTGGCGACGCTGCGTCGTGAATCGCGCTCGTGGCGTCTGCCTGCCCAACTATTTGTCGGCTATGGCGTCATGGCCTACGTCGTGGCCTACCTGTTCTATTTATTGGTTACCGCCATCGCTTAGCGGTGGCGTCCAATTAAACGCCTCAAACACGTTTTTAAACGCCTCGTCCATCGATGCCTCGCAGCGGATAATCTCGCCGCTGTAGGGGTGCTCAAAGGTTAACGTCTTCGACATCAGCAATAGCCGATGGGCTTGGTAGGCCTGTTGGAAGTAGCGATTGTGTACCCCCTTGCCATGGCGGGCATCGCCGATAATGGGGTGGCCAATGTGTTTCATATGGCGCCGGAGTTGGTGGCGTCTTCCCGTGACAGGTGTCAGTTCCACCCAGGAATAGCGCGATTGCGGATAGCGATCGACGAAGACGGGGATTTCTACGCTGGCAAGACGGCGGAAATGGGTGAGTGCCGACTGTGCACCCGGCGTGCCGCGCCGGTCTTTATCGGCGTGGTCGTCAGCTTGGTAGCTTAGCGCGTGATCAATACTGCCCGCTTCTGGGGCATAGCCTCTTACCACTGCCCAGTACGTCTTTTGCACTGCGTCACTGTGTATGCGTTCCGCCATCGCCCTGGCGGCTTCGCTACTAAGGGCAAATAACATGGCGCCAGAGGTCGGTTTATCGAGGCGATGAATAGGGTAGATGTATTGCCCGAGCTGGTCGCGCAGTAGTTGTAGGGCAAAGCGCGTTTCGTGGCGGTCGATGGGGCTGCGGTGAACCAACAAGCCCGAGGGCTTGTCGATAGCGACGTAGTGTTCGTCAATGTAAAGGATGTCGAGTTTTTCGCCATCCTCTGCTTGGTGCTCGCTCAATCTAGCGGCCGCGCAAACCGCTCAGATCGTAGCCCGCTTCCTGTGCTTTGCTAATAACAGTGTCGATATCGTACTGTTCTGGGTTGGCTAATCCCCAAAGAATGCTACAGCGGGTGCCGGTGCGACAAAATGCCAAAATGGGCTTTTCCGCATTGGCGTAGTGATTGGCGAAATCGATCACGTTCTGCTGGTTGAACTGACCGGAGATCACGGGTTGGTGGATCCACGCCAGCCCGGCTTCCTTGGCGGCTGCTTCGATCAATGCCATCGGCACTTGGCCAAATTCTTCGCCGTCGGGGCGGTTGGCAATGATGGTTTTGAAACCAAGGCTAGCAGCTTGGGCAACATCCTCAAGGCTGATTTGTGGTGTTACCGAAATGTTGTCGTCGAGTTCGCGTGGTGTCATGGTCAATCTCTTCTGTGCAATTAATTTTTGAGGGTGTTGCGGTCCAGGTATTCAAAGAGCAGCATGCCGGCAATCATTGCCAGGACAAATACCAAGGCCTTAAATTCACCCGAGCCCAGGGCGACTAGGGCAGGGCCTGGACAAAAGCCGGCGAGGCCCCAGCCCATGCCAAACAACAGGCTACCACCGATTAAGCGGTTGTCTACTTTGTCTGCGGCGGGCAGTTTCATACCTAGGCCGAGGAAGGTGAGGGTGCGTTGCTTGGCGAGGCGGAACGAGACCAAGCCCACTGCGATTGCCCCCACCATGACTAGCATTAATGACGGGTCCCAGTGGCCGGTGATATCCAAGAAGTTGAGCACTTTTTGTGGGTTGGCCATGCCGCTGACCAGTAGGCCAATACCGAATAAAAGACCCGACAGAAAAGAGAAGAATCCTACGTTCATGGCTTAACCTCCAAACGTGTGGCGAGCCACGTAGGTCATGATGAAGCCGGTGCCCATGAAACACAAGGTCGCGACTAACGAGCGCACAGATAGACGCGACAGGCCACACACACCGTGGCCACTGGTACAACCTGAGCCAAAGCGGGTGCCAACGCCGACCAGTAAACCGGCAAGAATTAGCGTGTCGTAGCCGGCATCGATTTCAATCGCAGGCATACGTGCGATGGCTTGCCATACCCAGGGGGCTGCTAACATACCGATGATGAACGCAACACGCCAGAATATGTCGCCCGGCATGGGGCGAAACAAGCCGCCAAGGATGCCAGAAATACCGGCAATACGGCCGTTGAAAAGTAAAAATACAGTGGCCGAAACACCGATGATAGCGCCGCCGATGATGGCTGCCCACGGTGTAAAGAGTTCCCACGCAATATCGATCATTAGTTCCTCGAACGATGCTACTTAAATTAGAAAAGCATAATATATGGATTGCGGTCGCAGAACAAGCGCTCTACGACCTTAGCGGCGGTTATTTTACGCGTTTTCGTCGAGAAGTGTACTAGGATTGAAGCCCATAATGAGTGAGCCCCAGTGCCGGCCGTCGACATAGAGCGGAATGGAGAGGTCGTTGAGGACTTCACCGGTGTCGCGAATGAAGGTTTGTAGCAAGAATGGCTCGGTGTGAGAGGCGCGGCGCACCTCGGCACGATTGCCGTTAAAGATACGACGGTGGCGGCTTTTTAGGTTGTCGATACTGAAGTCGCCAGTGATAGGCGCGGACACTTTGGCGTGGTGGGCAGGGGCGTATCCCTTGTTATCCACGGCGATCGCGTAGATAAATTCTGGTCGCTCGTTGATAAAACTATCAAACAATGGTTGCATGACGCGCTCGTAGGCTTCCATATAAGACACGTGGAATTTCTCGGGCTTTTGCCCTGCATTGACGCGCTGGTAATTCTGGTCGAATAAGTTCTGGCCTTGCCCGCTGAGCTGACTCAGCGCCTCTTCTGTGCGGCGCGCCCAACGACGGCCAGTTTGAATCATCGATTCGAAGCCGCCGTAGCCGATGATAAAGCGGGATAGCAGTTCTTGGGTTTGTTCGGTGGCCAGTTCCAGCTCTTCTGAGTAGAGCAGCGTCTCTTGCATCTCGTGCTGGATGCCCTTGGAAATTTCGGTGATTTCTTCGACCCGGGTGTGGGATTCTTTGTTGGTGTACACCAATTCATCCAGTGCGGCACTGATACCGGTCAGTTGGCTATTTACACCCTCAAATTCGTCGACTAAGCGAGCAAAGTGCTCGCCGGTATTGTCGATCACGGATTTGGTGTTGTTGACGTATTCAAGAATGGTGTCGGCACTGCCTTTGGTGTGTTTTACCAGCCCTGTCATTTCGCCGATGTTCTTTTCGATTTCAGTGGTGGCTTGACTCACTTTTTGGGCCAGGCTGCGCACTTCATCGGCGACCACCGCGAAGCCGCGTCCGGCGTCGCCCGCACGCGCTGCTTCAATAGAGGCGTTGAGGGCCAGCAAGTTGGTTTGGTCGGAGAAGTCTTGCACCATGCCGAGTACCTTGGTGACATTGGCCGAGTTGACACTGAGAGATTCAACTGTCTGTTGGAACTGGGCCACTTGTTGGCGCATGTCTTCGACCTGCTTGGCCACTTTGTGCAGTTCGTTGGTGGACTCGCGCACGTTTTCCATATTGGCAACATTGCGCTGATTGATGTTGACCGTGGTCTCGGCAATACCATCGATGGCTTGGGTGGCTTCCGAACTCGACTGGAAGACTTGTTTGGCTTGGTCGCCTTGTTGCTGCGCTACATGTTCAGCGTGCAGGATGACTTTGCGCACTTGGGTGCCGGCTAAAGCCACTTTCACAGAGCGGCGACGTGTCTCTGATATCATCGCTTTTAGGCTGCTTGAAAATTGGTTGTAGGCGCGAGCGAGGTCGGCGTATTCGTCGTGCGACATGACTTGTAGTTCAGCCGATATGTCGCCATCGTTGTTTTTAATGTTTTCAAGGATGTCGGTCATCGTTACCACCGGCCGAATGACTAATATGCGCAACGACCATGTGGCGAGGGGAATGGTAACCAGTAACCATAGCAGCGCAAACCAAGCGCTAGCGTCTTGGTGTTCTATGCTCAAACTGAAAATAGCAGCGGCGAGGGGACCCGCGGCGACCAGTGCGACATTGACAAAAAGCTTTTTGCCCAGCGTATTCAACACGCTGGCTTCGAGGGCATCGAACATAGTGGTGTCATCTTCATTTTGGTTTCTCAAGTTGTCGGCGTTGCTATGTATAACTTGACCATTGTTGTCAGAATTAAGTGGAAATTTATTGTCATATCACGCAGGATTTATATGACATTTGTCTAATATCGGCGCAGTATGCATTTCGCGTAAAATTTAAAAAATTTGCTTGGATGCGGCTATGCGTAACCCCACCTTTTTCCCTCTTTTACTATCGTTGTTGGTGTTTCTTTTAAGTCCCATTAGCTGGTCGGCAGGGGTGCCCGTTGAGCTGGCCAGTATTGAGAAGCGTTTTGTAAGTGAGAAGCTCGACGTCGTCGGCGATTTAAACGCCCACGACCATGTGCAGTTGGCGGCCGAGGTAGCCGGCACTGTGGCAGAGATCGTTTTCACCGAGGGTGAGCGCGTCGCCGCAGGCCAGGTGGTAATTGCCCTAGATGATGCGCTTTACGCGGCTGAGTTGCGCCGCGCCGAGGCCAGTTACAACCTTGCTAAGCTGCGCTTTGAGCGTGATCAGCAACTCTATCAAAAGGGCACCATTAGTCAGTCGGTGTATGAACAAAGCCAAGCTGAATTAGACCAAAGCCGTGCCGCATTAGACGTTGCGCGGGTGAGGTTGTCTAAGACCAAGGTGGTTGCGCCCTTTGATGGCTGGGCTGGGCTTCGTCACCTATCGGTAGGCGACTATGTGTCGCCCGGAGAGCCGCTGCTGACCTTGGTCAACGATAGCCCGATGCTGTTGGATTTTAGCGTGCCATTCCGTGCGGCAGGTCTCATCAAGCCTGGCGATGCTGTGACATTTTCTGTGGGCGCCTCGCGCCAACTTCGCAGTGCCACAGTCATGGCGATCGAGCCCAGTATTAGCAGCGCATCGCGGTCGCTGAAAGTGCGCGCCAGTTACCCCAATGCCGAGCGCGATGTGCTGAGTGGCAATTTTGCCAAGGTGCAATTTGAGATACCCAGTGCGGCACCGTTGTTGGTCATTCCTGCACAGGCCCTCATCGGTGTGAGCGGGGGGTATGTTGTTTACCTAAACGACAACGGTAAGGCGTCGCGTCACAACGTTCGCATCGTTCGTCGAGAAGGGGAGTTGGCCATCCTCGAGGATACCCTACCCGAAGGGTTGCCATTGATAGTGGCCGGCTTTCAACGACTGCGCCCGGGTTCTGATGTCGTGGCTGTGACCTTAGGAGAATAGCCGTGTCGCTGTCAGAATTGTGTATTAAACGCCCGGTCTTTGCGACCGTTCTGTCGCTGGTTATTTTACTGGTTGGCCTGGTGGCGGTAGAGCGCTTGGTACTGCGCGAATACCCGCTGGTGGACAAGCCGACCATCAATATCAGAACCTTCTACATTGGCGCATCGGCGGAGATTGTTGAGAGCGAGGTGACCACCCCAATAGAAGAATTGATGGCGGGTTTAGAGGGGGTGGACTTCATGTCGTCGACCTCGCGGCCGGGTGTCAGTCAGATCGATATCACCTTTAAGTCAGACCACAATATTGAAGAGGCGGCCTCTGGGGTGCGCGATCGCATCGCGCGCGTACAGGCACGGTTGCCACGAGAGATTTTGCCGCCGACCATTTACAAGCAAGAAGCCGATTCTGATCCGATCATTTATTTGGTGTTTTCTAGTGCGACGAAGTCCATCGAGAGCCTGACTGAAATTACCCGCGACTTGGTCAAGGATCGCCTGCAGGTCATTGAAGGTGTCAGCGAAATTTACACCTATGGTGGCCGTGAATTGGCTATGCGTATTTGGATTGATCGCGCGGCATTGGCGGCCTATGGGCTCACCGTACAAGAGGTGGAGAACGCGATTCGGCGCCAGAATGTCGATATTCCATCGGGTTTTGTTGAAAGCGCCGCTACCGAACTGACCATTTTGGCCAATACTGGTCTGAGCTCGCCCGAAGAGTTCGCCAATATCGTGGTGTCCAAGAGAGACGGTGTGCAGATCCGCGTGCGCGATGTGGCACGGGTCGAATTGGGTTCAGCCGCGACGCGAACACAGGTGCGGGTCGATGGTGTCAGCGCTATGTTGCTTGCGGTGCGTGCCCAGTCGGTCGCCAACCCCCTCAATGTGTCGAACCTTGTCCACGCCGAGTTAGAAAAAATTCGCCCGTTGTTGCCAGAGGGTGTGCAGATGGATGTGACGATGGACGTTGCGCAAGATATTCGCGCCTCCATCGACAACGTCTATGACACTTTTATCGAGGCGGTGTTGTTGGTGGTGCTGGTCATTTTTGTGTTTTTGCGACGTGTGCGTGCGACGCTCATTCCACTGGTGACGATTCCGATTTCCTTGATTGGTGTTAACGCACTTATGTGGTGGTGGGGCTTTACCATTAATACCCTGACCCTGCTGGCGATGGTGTTAGCCATCGGTATCGTGGTCGACGATGCCATTGTGGTACTGGAAAACGTCTACCGTCATATCGAGAAAGGTAAGCCCGCCCGTCAGGCAGCCATTGACGGTTCGAAAGAGATATTCTTCGCGGTGGTCGCCATGACGCTTACGCTGGCGGCGGTTTTTGCTCCGTTGGCCTTTGCCGAAGGGGATACCGGCAAGCTGTTTATCGAGTTTGCGCTCACCCTGGCGGGAGCCGTGCTCATTTCAGGTTTTATTGCGGTCACACTGACGCCGATGATGTGTTCAAAGATGTTGTCGCAAGCGGATCACCAGCCGTCGGACAGCGCTTGGCAGCGAATGTCGCAACGTTTGGATGACCATATCGATTGGTGGTCAGAGGGTTATGGGCGCATCGCTACTTGGTTTGTGCAGCACCGCTGGACGGCCATTGCTGCCTTGATTGTCAGCGCTGTTGGGGCTTTGGTGTTATTGAGTCAATTGCCTCAAGAGCTGGCGCCCAAAGAAGACAAGAACCGCGTGGTGATCATCGCCATGGGGCCCGAGGGGTCGAACATTGGTTACGCTGAAAAATACATGGATGCCCTGGCGACTGATATCCGCAAGATTCCAGAGATGCGTCTGGTATTCGCCATCTACGGACGTCCGACGGTCAATCGGCATATGTTTACTGCTCTGTTGAAAGACGTTGACGAGCGCGAGCGCAGTCAGTTCGATATCCACGCCGACATCAAAAAAATCATCGCCAAACACACCGGCATGATTTTTATCTCCATGGATATGCCCTCCTTGAGTCGCTCTCGTGGTTCAAGGCCCATTCAATTGGTGTTGCGTTCCAGTGCGCCAACCGAAGAGCTTGCTGATAAGGCGCAGCAGGTGGTTGATATGCTCAACGAGAGCGGTGTGGTAACGGGGGTAAACCTGGATCTCAGGCTGAATAAGCCGCAGTTAGAGATAGACTACAACCGCGAGCGATTAGCCGATGCGGGTATCGCGGTGGAAACCGTGAGTCGAACCCTGGAGACCCTGTTTGGCGGGCGTGTCGTCACCGAATTTCAGCGTGGTCCTCGTCAGTACGATGTGATTGTGCAAACAGAGAATGACGATCGGGTGGATCCACGCGATGTCGATGAGGTCTACCTGCGCGCAGAAGACAGTAGTTTGGTGGCGCTGCAAGATGTCATCGAACAGCGAGAGACTATCGTGCCGCGTGAAATATCCCACTTTAACAAACTCAGGGCGGCGCAGATCACCGCCTTGCCTGCCGATGGTTTTGGACTGGGTGATGCCCTTGCTGAGGCGGTCGAAAAAATAAACGCCTTGAATATTCCTGATCTGGAGGTGGACTTCATGGGGCAGTCCCGTGAGTTTATGAGCGCCGGTGGCGAGATCTATGTCACCATGCTGTTGGCGGTTATTTTTATCTATCTGGTGTTGGCGGCGCAGTTCGAAAGTTTCAGT
Source organism: uncultured Pseudomonadales bacterium (assembly GCA_964598145.1). GTDB lineage: Bacteria > Pseudomonadota > Gammaproteobacteria > Pseudomonadales > JAHEIH01 > JAHEIH01. Next base: position 171,680 of record CAZRAM010000004.1, on the reverse strand, counting down.
GATCCGGTGATTATCTTGCTGTCGGTGCCTTTTGCGGTATTTGGCGCGGCGCTACTGCTAACCCTCACGGGCAAAACACTCAGCATCTTTTCGCAGATTGGGATTATTACCCTGGTGGGGTTGATCACCAAGCACGGCATTATGTTGGTGGATACCGCCAACCGTTTGCGCGACGAAGGATTGAATAAAATCGAAGCCATCCTTGAAGCAAGTAGACAGCGCTTCCGTCCCATTATTATGACTACCGGTGCCATGGTGCTAGGCTCGCTGCCCTTGGCCATGGCCGTCGGTGCGGGCTCTGAGAGTCGCTCACAGATTGGTTGGGTGGTAGTGGGTGGCTTGGCCATTGGTACCGTGTTTACGTTGCTCATTACACCCGTCTTGTATGCCATGTTAAGCCGTTCGGCGCGCCAGACTTAAGGAGACCTTGTGTTTAAAGTAGCCATGGTGGGGTGGGGGATGTCGGCGAAGACCTTTCACCTGCCCTACGTCGAAGCGAATGATGCGTTGCAGCTGGTGGCCGTGGTGACATCGCAGCAAGAGGCGTGTCGGTCTCGGTATCCTGATGTGGTTGTCTATCCCAATATAGATAGGCTTACCAGTGCTGGAATCGATTTGGCCATCGTGGCGACACCCAATCACGTTCACTACTCGCAGGCGAAGCAATTGCTGAGTCGGGGTATTGCTGTGGTGGTGGATAAGCCTGCCACGTTAACCACCGATGAGCTTGCCGATCTATTCGTTACAGCTCATCAGCACGGCGTTTGGTTGGCGGTGTACCACAATCGCCGTTGGGATGGCGATTTTCTTGGTTTGCAGCAGGCGTTGCAGAGGGGTGATTTAGGTCAACCGCGCGTATTTTTAAATCAATTTGATCGGTTTCGACCCACGCCGCGCGACCGTTGGCGCGAGCACGCAATCGATGGGGCGGGTATCTGGTACGATTTAGGGCCGCACTTGGTGGATCAAGCCCTTTGCTTATTTGGTCGCCCCGAAGCGGTGAGTACCTCGTTGCGCGCGTTGCGCGAGGGTTCTCAAAATGTAGATTACGCCCATGTCGTTTTACACTACCCAGATAAAGAGGTGGTGCTGCGAAGCTCACCCTTCTGTTGCGAGCCCATGCTGCGCTTTCAGTTAGAGACCGACCATGGAACGTGGCGCAAGCACGGTCTCGATCCGCAAGAAGATCAGCTTAAAGCAGGGTTGGTTCCCAGCGGCGAGCAATGGCGGTCAAAACTTCCGGTGCAACACGCCTCGTGGGTAGATGCCTCGGGTATTGCACAAATCGACCTACCAGCTGGCGACTACGGCGCGTTTTACCGAGCGGTGGCCCTTGCCTTGGCGGGTGAGGGCGTTGCTGCGCTACCCGTGACGGCCCAACAGGCGCTGGATGTCGCCACTATCATCGATGTGGCCCAAGCTAGCGATAAGCGTGGCGAGCGGCTAGTCGTGCCGTGGCGAACGCTTTAAACGGCGCTATTTTACAGCGGCGTGCGCACCACAAATTGCTGTTCACGCACAGCTATCTTGCTATCAACGGCTTTTAACCTGCTCTCAGTTTGCATCTTCTTGCGCTGCTCGATATAGCGTCGCAGTGCGTCTTCAGATGATTGACGCAGCGCCTGCTTGCTTTCGATAACCTTGATATCGAGACTGGGTTGGGCGCTGATGTTAGCGTTTGCCTCAACACTTAACAGGCCGATGAGTAGTGCGGTACTGATTGATTTAATGTTCATGTTTCCTCTCTTATCGCTTGTGGCGATTGTGATTTGTTACTCTTGGTAACGTTTGTGCGTATTATCGGTGTTTGTGGTAACAAATCAAGTTTTTTTGTATGAATTTTTTATGAATACATATGCAAAAAAATAGAATAAATAGCTTTATTATTAGCTATTTAGTTGCGAAAGAAACTTTGTTGTTGGTGTGAGGTAGGAAGGCGTTCTTCGGTAACACTAATGGAGGCAGCTAATGTACTCGCCTCTCGCGCGACAGGTGTCTGGAATGCCGGCTTTTTGCCAGAAGGCGAAGTAGCCGCTGTCTACGACCCATGCTTGGAAGGCGGCATGATCGAAAAGCTTGCCCGCGCCTGGCCACCAGAGAGTGTAGCCTTGGGCTATTGTGTGATCGCTAGCAAGCCATGCTTTGGCCGCTATGTCTGAAAGGTCGGCAAGTAGTGCGAGTTTGTGGACCAAATAAGCTTCTATGGGCGTTTGGCTGAGTGCAAAGCTAAGTCGTTGCCTTAGGTGGGTAAGGTGGGTCTGGTCTTGAGTTTGGTGCCAGTCGATAAAGGCGCTAATTAATTCGCCTTTAATTGGCGTTTTATATTTAAGTAGGCTGCGTGCAGCAGAATAATCGCCCCGTGCAAGATAAACCCGCAGCCATGACACTCTATCGCCGCCATAGGTCTCAAAGCCGAATTCCTCCGCATTCAGCAGGGTCGCCTCGGCATCTGAAGGCATACCCTGTTGCAACAGGGCATCGGCGAGATCTACCTGAACTCTGCCGTTCCAAGGGTCCATCTGTTCGGCGTTTTCAAACCATTCCATGGCCATACTTAAGTAGCCCATACGCCAGTAAAATTCCCCAGCTGCACGGGCAATCTCGGTGTTGTTGGGTTCTAGTTTTAAGGCGTGTTGTATACGGTAGTAATGCTCTCCCAAGGGGTTGAATTGCCAATCAGTAGGTACCTCGCCGGCGATCATATAGGCCTCGGCGCTACTCGGACATATCGCCAGTGCGTGTTTGGCGGCATTGATCGCTGCGTCATAGTGATTCATGCTCGAGGGATGAAATTGCCCTTGAAGTGTATGCACGGGAAGTAAGTCGTGAGCGTAGGCGAGTGTTGACCACGCTTTTGCAAAATTTGGGCTGATCTTAATCGCATTGTTGAGGTGTTCAATGGCTTGGTTCAGTTCATCGTCACCGCGGCGCCCCATCAAGGACTTGGCGGTAAAGTAATGTTCAATGGCCTCAATATCAGCCGGCCATTCACATGGCGCATTTTTGTCACTAGTGCTAGAGCTATTATCAAACGCGGCGTTCGGTTGCGGCCAGAAGGAAACCACGGCGATTAAGATGGCAAAGCATACCCCCAGCGCGATGGTGGCAAGCCAGCGAAAATTGTCGGCAGTCTTGATGACTTCGTCGATATCCGGTGGCGCAGCTTGGTGGGCGTGTTCGGCGTGCATTGTCCACTGGTAACCGCGCTTGCGGTGGGTGATCAGTAGTTCTTGTTCAATGCCCAGTTCGTGAAAAGCGCTGCGGATGCGATAGATGATTCGGTTGACGGCTTCTTCGTTGACCACGCGATCATGCCAAACGCTATGGATGAGTTCGTCGCGGGTGAGAATTTGGTTGCTATGGGTGAGAAAGAATACCAGGCAGTCCATAACCTTGGGTTCAAGATGGACGTGTTTGTTGCCCCGCGAGATCGCATTGTTCTCTGGCGCAATGACACAGTCTAGTACGTAGTATCTTTCACTTTCCATTGGTTAATGTCTCCGCCTTCCTGCTAAGACCTTATTATTTGTAGTAGATAAATGTTCGACAGGCGAGGGTGCGCGTAAAATATCCATGAGGTTTTTTTAAGATAATGATTTTTATATATTTTTACGGGTAAGAATTGTGTAATACAGCTGTAAAATCTCTCGTTCATAAGCTGATTCTGGCTAGAAATATGCTTTAAATTTGATGGCTGAAATGGATGCAAAAAACATTATCAAATTCATTTCCTTAGCAATCATTACCTGATCATCATCTTTTCATCATGCTCAAAAAGGCGTAAAGGCGTAGTTTTCAGAATCGGCGAAGATGATGGAAATACATTTTTTTTCTGATCTGCATCCAAAGGATCGGTTTCCCGCATCTAAAAGGTATGAATCATTCCGCGCGCTGAGGCAGGTATGCAAGTTATTAAAATTGGTGATTGTGAATATTGCGAAGATACCGGTGAATTACGTATGGGGGGCGAGGTTGAGCACTTGCAACCTCAAGTTGCCAAGGTCTTTGTATGTTTAGCCAATCACGTCGATGAAGTTGTAACACGAGACGAATTGATCGATAAGGCTTGGCATCACCAGGTGATATCAGACGAATGCCTTACTCGCTGCATCAGCGTTATTCGGAAAATCCTTAAGCGCCACAATAGCCAGTTGCACGTTGAAACGCTGCATAAAAGGGGCTATCGAATGAGTTGTGAAGAATCTCCCTATCACGTAGCACTCGACAAGACACGCTACGCGCTGATCGCCATGCTGATATTAATGTTTGGCCTTGCCCTTTTTTTATAGGCATTCCATTAGGCCTTTAAATATCCACCTATCCCTGTGACATTGTTCACATTTTGACGCCCTTTGAGGGCGTTTTTTTTGCCCTGATGCCCCATTCGGCTCTTGATCATATTTTTATTGTATTTCAGTCGCTTGATGTTTTTGATCATGTTTTTTTTAGGTTTTTATCGGATTTTTGAGTGGTTTTGCAGGGGCTTTGATCAGGTTAATTTTAGCCTGGGGCGTATCTTGGAATTGTCCGAACAAAAACCGCACAGCGGATCAAGGAGATCGTTATGAAAGCAAAAGCATTGGGTATTGTAGGTTTGGTCGCTGCCATGGCAGCAGGAACTACTTGGGCTCACGAAGGTAATGCAGTGGGTTTCCAGGGGGATAATGAAGCGAAAAATGTCTGCCTGTCGATTATTCAAGATGATACAGCGCAATTGAAAGCAGCACTGCGCTGGGACCGTCTGAAATCACGTCAGCTTGGTGATAATCAAGATAATTTCCGCTGCAATGATATGCCGTTGTTGGAATTTGCCAATGATGTGGGTGCCTACAATGTCAGCAAGTATCTCGATCGACATAATCGCGGTCGCGTAGATATGGAAGAAGTGGCCTCACGTTAGAGCGTCATTATTGTTCCCAAGCAAGCCCTCAAATGAGGGCTTTTTTTTGAATAAGCTTTTTCAGCAGGTTGATGATGTCTTGCCTATACTGTCGTTAAGCAATTAAGGAACGGCAATGGGCGCACTACAGCGGAAAATTTTCGTCATCGCAACGCTGGCGGTGGTAGTCATTATTTCTATCTTATTGAGTTATTACTATTCCGTGCTCAAGGTGCAGCAGGACGTCGTTAAAAATGATGTTATCCATGCTGCCAATATTCGATTTGATGCCCTGCAGGATGCAGTCGAGGCAAAGCGCGATCAGGTAACGGTCATGGCCGCCTCAGACGCCACCCACGAAGCGCTTGCGGCGCTAGATAGTCATTTTACCTTTGGTGCCAAAACCGATGCTTTTGAGATTGCTGCAATCAAGGCTAGCAATCATTTACGCTTTTTATCAGCGATATCGAATGCAGAAGATGTATTTTTGATTAATAAGGCAGGCGATGTCGTTCTGAGTTTGAGCCAAAACCCACCCTATGATCACAATCTGTTTGAAAGTATTTTTCAAAATCTTGGCTTAGCTAGGGCCGCACAAGCCGTCTTGAATGGCGCACAAACGACGGTTTCTCCGTTTGAGTTACGCACTGACTTTGGCCCTAAGCTCGCCAATCGGGCGAATATTCCCTCGGCCTATTTTGTCGCCCCTATATATGATGGTGAAGAGTTGTTGGGCGCGTTGGCGTTGCAAGCGTGGCCCGAAAACCTGTACACCATCACCGGAAATTGGCGAGATATCTTGGAGGGGGGCGTTATTGCTCTGTTTGCCTTTACCGATAGTGAGGTGGTGCTGTTGAATTCATTACAGCCCTACTTTCCTCTGAATGCCGGTGAAACTTTGATGTTCAATCAGTTTGATAATCAGGGGTCGGTGTCTAGAATCGTCAATGGCTTATCGGGTTATCATTTGGTGAACGATATTGTGTATGGGCTTCCTAGATACGAGGCGTATCGCTCTATTCCAGAGATGAAACTCGGATTTTTGATTTCAGTACCCGAGCAAGCGGTTTACGATGGCGCATGGCAGATTGTCCATTTGCAAATTATTGTGGGTGCTATGGTGTGTGTTGCGCTCCTGTTATTCGCCTTTTTCACCATGCGTCGTGAGGGTCGAGTCTACGCGACGATGGTAGACGTGTTACGTGAGGCTTACGAGACAGGGCAGATTCCTGTTTTTCCTGAAGGTATTAAAACTCGTTTTAGGGATGTGTTCACGTATTTGGATGGCATTTTGCGCTATGAGGATAGTGAAAAACATAAGCGTGAGAGAGCGTTGCAGCATGTAAGGACGCAGGAGCATGCCGAGTCCAAGTTATTGGATGCAGTCTATATCAAAGCGATTCAGACGCTTGAGTTTGCTTATAAGCGCAACAAAGTGGTGCTATCAGATAGTGATTTAAGAGGCCGCGTTGAAGACACCTTGGGCCTCAGTCAGCAACAAATTCAAGAGGCGATATCGGTTTTGCAAGAGGCAAAAGATCTGCAGAATTTACTGGCAGACGAACTACGCATAGAGCACCAGCGCTGCAATTTGATTGTGTTTTTAAGTAGTGTCGAAGAGGAGTATCGCTTGTTTGCTTCTCGTTCAGGGCGACAGTTTGAAATGAAGTTGCCAGTGTCTATTCCTGAGGCGGTCATCACGGATGTTAAACGTCTGTCTCAGGTGTTTAGCGCGCTGATTGATTATGCCTATTCCATGTCGAGCAACGGACGCGTTGAAATACACGTCGATATCACCCATCGCACGGCAAATAATGCCACTTTCGTCTTCGATATCGAAAGTTCGCAGGGGTGCTTTGATACGACACTTGTCTCCATCATTGAAAAAGAATTCAGTGTGTCATTGGTCGATAAAGTGTTAACAGATTGCAGTGGCCACCTTGGTATGGCTGTTTGCAAAGGGCTGCTAGCAAAAATGCAAGCAAACATGTGGTTGTCACATAAGCAGGACGGCGCCTCAATAAAGGTCGTTATTGATTTTAATTTGGCATAAAAAAAGCACCCTTAGGTGCTTTTGGTCATTCATCATCTAGCGTTGAAAGTGACTCACATAGTTGACGCTTAGACGTTTCGCGTAGAAGTGCTGATAGTAAAGGCATTGGAATTTATCATCCATTGCACTCAGTGTTCCGTGCAACTCGTTTAACTGCTGTTTAGCGCTGCTCAGGGGAGTGGTGTTGTTTTTCAATGCCTCTGCGGTCGCTAGGATCGCATCTTCATACAGTGTGGTGACGATTGCTTCAGTATTGGGGTAGTACTGGTATAGAGAGCCCATACAAATACCGGTAATCTCGGCGATTTTGGTCGACTTTAAGTCCGCCATTGGGGTGTCTTGCAACAGCATTACAGTGGTCTGTTTGATACTGTCGACGAGAATTTTAGAACGCGTTTGTTTGGGGTATTTGCGCGGTTTAGGTGGCGTGAAATCGACGTTTTCTTCAGCGTAGACCGATAAAAATGGAGCGACTGCTTGAGTCGAGGGAGATGTATGGACATTCATTCCTTTGGCAAAACTGTTCATGCTCTGTTTCCTGTGCTCGTTGAGAAAAAATCGTTGTCTGCGCAACGTTGCATGCATATTGCGCCATGCATTGTGTGAATGAAAGGTCGTATTTCATCAAAAAAACTCACAAAAAATATCATTTTTATTGTCATTGTCCGCTGCTATTGGTATTAATTGCGTATATTTTTCACAAAATTTAACTGGAGAGTCGCACTATGGCGACCATTTGCCACCACCACGTTATCACCAGTACCGCGGGATTGCGTGCGCGTGGTGTCGAGGCTAACCCGCTATATGCACGGGCTGCAATTCATCCGCGTCTGCTTGACGATCAGAATAAGCGCGTACATACCGATCAGGTTGCTCGTTTGTTTAAATCGGTGATGGAAACGCTAGATGACGAATTTATGGGTTTTACTGCACATCCGATGCGCGTTGGAATTTTCGCTACTATGGCCGAGTTGGTTAGCCGTTGTCGGACCATGGGAGAGTTGCTGAACAAAGCGGCCGATTTCTACAACCTTGTCGGCAGTGATGTCTCAATGTCACTTGAACAGAGCGATCTTTATGCCCGTTTTAATATCCATTTTGCAAAACCAGCTTTGGACGCCGAGCACTTTTTACGTGAATTTTTATTGGTGATTTGGCATCGCTTTCCAAGTTGGTTTGTCGGTTCAGCCATCCCTTTAATCGAGACACACTTTACGTTTGCTAAGCCGGCCCATTTAAGTGAGTTGAAGGTGATGTTTCCGGCGCGTTTGTATTTTAATCAACCCACTAATTGCTTGGTGTTCGACGCGGCAGAATTACAGCGGCCGCTGATTAGAACGGCTTATGAGTTGGATAATTTTTTGCAAAATGCGCCGGCTGACTTTATGACGATTCCTGGCTCTGAAGGCAACCTTGAACGCCAGCTAATGCGCTATTTGATCGATCCTCGCGGTGGAGGGGTGCGTCCTATTAGTCTTGAGCAGGCGGCGAAATTTCTTGGTATAAGCCAGCAAACCCTGCATCGAAAATTGCTCGCCGAGGGCACGAGTTTTCAAACCATTAAGGACAGTTTACGCCGAGAAAAAGCTATTTCGCTGTTGCTAGAGGGCGCGCATTCTGTTGAAGAGATATCGGCACTACTTGGTTTCGGTGAGGCGCGTTCGTTCACGCGGGCCTTTAAAGTGTGGACCGGCGTGTCACCACGAGAATACCGCAAAACGCATCAATAGCGAGGAGTTCAGATGTCCATAACCGCCAGTTTGCTCAGACTTTTGATGTCCTTGTGTGGTTTTAAATTTTGGTTGGGGCTGGCCTTCAAGCATCCTCCGCAACGTTTATTTTCTTATTGGCCTAAGTTGCTATCTTCTCGGTGGCCGGTGACTTGGCACCAGGTGGAGGGGGGAAAAATAGCTACGCTTGACCCTGAAGGTCATTGTACTGGGCATGTTGTATACCTTCACGGCGGGGGCTATGCGCTAGGTTTTCTTCCCATGTTCATCCGCTTTACTCGCCGCCTGGTTAGCGAGCATCATTTGCGCGTTAGTCTTCTCGATTACCCCCTGGCACCGGGGGCGGGCGTTGATGAAGTGCAGGCTTTTGTCAGCGCTGCGTATACGACACTGCAGCAGCGTTATCTCGACGATCGGTTTAGTCTTTGTGGCGACTCGGCAGGGGGCGCGCTAGCCTTGGTGTTATTGCAGCAACTGCGCGACAGCGGCGGGAATATGCCGGCAAAGAGCGTATTGATCTCACCTTGGGTTGACGCTGATATGCATCGCGATTTTGAGCCTTGGTGTCGCCAGGATGTTGTGTTGCAGCAAACGGCATTGGTGACCGCCATCGATCAGTACCGGCGCGATTTACCTGTTGAACACCCACGTATTTCGCCCATTTATGGCGGCTTGCATGACTTGGGTGAGGTCGCCGTAGTCGCTGGGGGAGGGGAGCTGTTTTACCCGGATTTATGTCGTTTGAAGCGCGAGCTCAATAGCAGCGAGGGGACGTCATTATTGTGGTTTGAAGGCGCCGGGCTGTGGCACGACTGGATCTACTTTGCGTTGCCTGAGGCGCGCGTAACAAGGCAGGATATCGGCCGCTGGCTGGCTAGCTAACGGCCGATATGGGCTCACTTGCCGCGGAAAGCCGGGGCGCGTTTTTGGAAAAAGGCGCTGGCACCTTCCTTGAAGTCTTCGCTGGTAAAGCAGACGTTTTGGTGGATAGATTCCTCGTCCATGGTGGCAAACAAGTCGTGGTCCTCGGCAAAGCGCAGGACTTTCTTAGCGTGCTTCAAGGTCAGCGGTGCACAGCCTGCCAATTGTGCGGCGAGCTCTTGCGCACTGCTCAGCAACTGATCACTAGGTACTACCCGGTTGGCCATGCCCATTTGTAGGCTAGTGGCGGCATCCAAACGCTGCGAGAAGGCGATCATTTCGAAGGCTTTTTGAGGGCCGAGACTCGTCAAAAGGTGTTTGTGCAGACCGCCGTCAGGAATCAAGCTAATGGCCCCAAAGGCAGAGTAAAAGAAGGCATCCTCGGCCATCACTATCATGTCGCACACCAGGGCTAATGAGGCGCCAATGCCTGCCGCCGCGCCATTGACCGCAGCGACAACAGGTTTGTCACCCTTGCCGATCGCTTCCATCAGCGTGTGGTATTCCTGGCGCAGCATGTCGGTGACGTAGCCGTCGCGGTCAGCGTCGGCGTCGCGTTCCATTAAGTCTGTACCGGCACAAAAACCGGCGCCGTTTGCCGCCAACACAATCACGCGCACGCTATCATCGGCATTGAGCGCATCTACCGCCTGCCGAACCTCGGTCCGCAGTTGGCGGTTCATGGCGTTGCGCGCCTCGGGGCGGTTCATGGTGATGGTGGCTACCGCCTCTTGAGTGTCCACCGAAATCGTTTCATAGCTCATGGTTGTTCCTTATCTTGGGGGCATGCGGATGGCCGCATCCATGCGGATGCATTCGCCATTGATGTAGTCGTTATCGACAATGTGAGCCGCTAACTTGGCAATTTCCTCGGGTTTGCCCAGTCGTTTAGGATAAACCGTAGAAGCGACCAGACCGTCGATATATTCTGGGTTTAAGGTATCAAATAATGGGGTGTGAATGATACCGGGAACGATGGTGGCGACGCGGATGCCGTAGGGTGCCAACTCGCGCGCCATGGGAAGGGTCATGCCGACGATGGCGCCCTTGGTGGCCGAGTAGGCGACTTGCCCAACCTGCCCCTCATAGGCGGCTACAGAGGCGGTATTCATGATAACCCCGCGACTACCATCGGCAGTAACGGGTTCGCCTTGCGCCATCGCTTGTGCCGCCAACCGACATACGTTGAAAGTGCCTACCTGGTTGACCATCACCACTTTCATATAGGTATCGAGTGGGTGGGGACCATTTTTGCTGTAAGTTTTACAGGCTGGGCCGATGCCGGCAAAGTTGTTGACGATATGCAAGCCGCCAAATTGGGCTACCACGTCATTGATGGCGGCCTCAACGGCCACTTCATCGGTAACATCGACGTGGTAGTAGCGGCATGCCTCGCCGAGATGCCCCGCCAATGCCTCACCCGCTTCGCGGTTTAAATCGAAAATAGCGACACAGGCACCATCCGCCACGTAGCGCTCTACTGTGGCGCGACCAAGGCCCGACGCTCCGCCGGTGACGATGGCTGCTTTTCCTTGTATATCCATGCAAATCTCCTAGTTAAATACGCGGCCGTTGACGACGGCTTGGCGCAGAATGTCTGGTGGCGTGAATCGCTCGCCATAACATGTAGCCAGTTCATCGCAGCGAACTGCCAAAGCAGCCGCTCCATAATGTGATTTGTAGCTGTAGGTGTTAACCATTTGGATGAAACCGCCGGTCCAAGTGGGTGCTCCGATGCCCATCAGCGAACCGATATTACCGTCTGCCACAGAGCTTAGTACTCCTTCTTCTAGGCAGCGCAGACTCTCTAACACCTGTCTCAATAAGAGCCGATCTTTGATGTCTTCGGCAATGGCTCCCTGGCCTGCAAGGGTAAAATGCTCGCGTAATCCCGGCCAAAGTGTTTTTTGTCCCTCGGTATAATCAAAGAACCCCCCACCATGGTGGCGACCACCGCGTTTAAATTCATTTACCATGCGCGAACAAAGCTCAGCATTGGCAGAAGTATCGGCCTTGCTGCCAAAGACTCCCATGGCTTTGTGGGTGTCGGCGATGCGAACTGCCAGTTGTTGGCTTACTTCATCTTGGACAGTTAACGGTCCGACAGGCATACCCACGTGGCGACCAAGATTGTCTACTAACATCGGGTCAATGCCTTCCAGCACCATGCGAGCAGCCTCATCCAGGTAGGTAGAAAATACGCGAGAGGTAAAAAAGCCCAACGAATCATTGACCACAATTGGTGTCTTACGAATCTGTTGGGCGAAGTCAAAGGCGAGTGCCAGCGTTGTATCGTCGCTGGCCTCACCTCTAATTATTTCAATCAGCGGCATTTTATCGACGGGTGAGAAAAAGTGGATGCCGATAAATCGCTCGGGTTGAGTAACCGCCTGGGCCAACAAGCTGATGGGTAGGGTGGAGGTGTTCGACGCCAGTACGCCCTTGTCAGCGAGGTAGGGTTCTACTTCGGCCAGCAAGCGGTGTTTTAATTCGAGGTCTTCAAACACGGCTTCGATAATGAGGTCACAGTCTGCAAGGTCGGCCATGTGTTCTGATGGCGTGATCAAGCCTAGCAGAGCCTCTTTATCGTGTTGTGTGCTGCGACCGCGGCCGATGCGCTTATCCATTAATTGTGTGCTGTAAGATTTGCCTTTTTCGGCCGCCTCAAGACTGACATCTTTTAATACAACGGGAATGCCCGCGGCGGCGGCGCTGTAGGCAATGCCTTGTCCCATCATGCCGGCCCCGAGAATGCCAAGTTTTTGAATTTTTTTGCGGTCAATATCGCGTGGACGACTTGCGCCGCTGTTGATCTTGTTCATTTGGAAGAAACCACCGCTGATAAGGTTTTTGGCTTCTTTGGTCGGTACTAATGAAGCAAACGCACGCGATTCAATGCGTTGAGCGGTATCAAAATCTACCGTCATCACATCGGCGGCTACTGAAAGTATGCGTTCAGGCGCTGGGAGTAAGCCACGGGTTTTTTGAAACAGCATGGCAGGCGCCGCAGCCAGGGTTTGTTGAATCACTGGATGCCAGATGTCACCGCCAGGGAGGCGATGTTTGGGTCTGTCCCAAGGTTGTTGCCATTGGCCGTCGGGGTGGTTGTCGATCCAATCTTTGGCGGCATCAAGCAAGTCACTGTCGTTCTCCACAAGCGCATCAATGAAGCCAATTTCAAGCGCTTCTTTTGGGCGCAGACGTTTACCCTCGAGGAGCAGGGGGAGTGCCTTTTGTAGACCCAGTAAATGAATGCTACGGACCACGCCGCCGCCACCAGGAAGCAAACCAAGGGTCACTTCCGGTAACCCGATCAGGGTGTTGGATTTGTTACTGGCGATACGGTAGTTGCAGCTCAAGCAAAGCTCCAACCCACCTCCTAAGGCAGAACCGTTAATCGCGGCTACGACGGGCACTTGTAGGTGTTCAACGCGACGCATGTAGGATTTTATATGCTCAACCATTTCAAAGTAGGTGTTTTCTTCACCCGGTTGGCAGGTCAGCATTTCCTTTAGATCGCCGCCAGCGAAGAAGGTCGGTTTGGCAGATGCGAAGATAACCCCTTGCAAATGGGTCTCGCTGCAAAGACGATCTACCGTTGCCGCATAAGCCTGTCTGAACTGAGCGTTCATAGCATTGACCGGACCGTCTAGATCCATAGTGATAGTGACGATACCCTGGGCGTCTTTTTGGTAGTGAAAACCGTGTAAATTGTCGCTCATCATCGCCTCCTATACGCGCTCTATGATGGTTGCAATACCTTGTCCGCCACCGACACAAAGCGCTGCCAGGCCACGTTTGAGGTCGCGCCTTTCTAATTCATCGAGCAGAATACCTAGGATCATAGCACCGGTAGCGCCAAGCGGATGTCCCATGGCAATAGCGCCACCATTAACGTTGGTGATCTCAGCCGAGATGCCCATATCTTTCATGAATCGCAAGGCCACAGACGCGAAGGCCTCGTTAATTTCCCACAGATCGATATCCGCCACCGATAAGCCAGCCTTGGCGAGTGCTTTGTAGGCTGCTGGTCCTGGCGCTGTGAGCATGATGGTCGGGTCATTAGCGGTTACGGCAGTGGCGACGATGCGCGCGCGAGGGGTTAGTTGATTTGCTATGGCTGCAGCCTCGCTGCCAATCAATACCGCCGAGGCGCCATCGACAATGCCCGACGAATTGCCAGGGGTGTGGACGTGTTCGATAGCGGCAAGTTGAGGGTACTTGTTGAGCACGATATCGTCGAAACCCATGGCCCCCAGCTTGGCAAACGAAGGTTTGAGTCCAGCCAGGGCTTCCATGGTGGTTTGGGGCTTGATGAATTCGTCACGCGCGAGGATGGTTGCGCCATTGTGATCGTATACCGGGATGACGGAGCGATCGAAAAAGCCAGCGGCTTGTGCTGCGGCGGCTCGCTGCTGCGACTGTAAGGCGAAGCTATCAATATCCTCACGCGACCAGCCTTCTAGGGTGGCGATGGTGTCGGCGCCGATGCCCTGTGGCGCAAAGCCGGTGTGAACACTAATTTCAGGATCGTTAGACCAAGCACCTCCATTGGCGCCCATGGGGACGCGCGACATCATTTCTACCCCGCCAGCGACGACGAGATCTTCCCAGCCTGAAGCGACTTTTTGCGCGGCGATGTTGACGGCTTCTAAGCCTGACGCGCAGAACCTATCGAGTTGAACACCGGGGACTGATTCATCCCAGTCGGCATACATCACTATCGATTTGGCGATATCAGAACCCTGCTCGCCTATGGGTGTGACGCACCCCATAACCACATCGTCGACATTGGCTGTATTTAGTTGATGGCGCTTTTGCAGTGCTCTTAGAAGGCCGGCGCCTAGGACTGTGGGTTTTACCTCGTGCAGACTACCGTCTGGCTTTCCTTTGCCACGGGGCGTTCTAATGGCATCGAATATATAGGCGGTGTGGCTCATTATGATGTTGTCCTTTTTATAGTCATTGTTTCGATTATGAATTTCTTAGCGCCGGGTGAAAGAGTTATTTCTAGCGTGGCCGCATATGACTTGCTTGGTCCTAGTTGCTTTACCTGTGGTGTACAACTAAAGTGTCGCCTTTAGCGGAGGGGCTATGTTTTACGGCGTTATCGATATCGGCACGTTTGTGCTGGGCACCATTTTTATTGTTCTGATTCCTGGACCTAATTCACTCTATGTGATGACCACGGCCTCCAGACAGGGGCATCGCGCCGGCTTTGCCAGTGCCTTTGGTGTGTTTTGCGGTGATGCCTTATTAATGCTGATGACTGCCATGGGGGCCGCAACGCTCTTACAGGCCCATGGTGTTGTGTTTACTCTGCTGCAGGTGATGGGGGCCGGTTATTTGATGTGGCTTGGGGTAGGGCTGGCGCGGCATGCCTTATCGGTATGGCAAGCCGGGCATCTCGACAAGCCAGAGCAACCGCGGCTCGATAAGCGCCATCCCTTTAAGCGTGCCTTGGTGATAAGCTTGCTCAATCCCAAGGCTATTCTCTTTTTCGTCTCTTTCTTTATCCAGTTTGTGTCACCCGACTACGACTACCCCGCGCTAAGTTTTTTGATCCTAGCCAGCATTGTGCAAGTGGTGAGTGTTTTGTACCTGACTGTGTTGATCTACGGTGGGGTGGGTTTGGCGAAAATGTTTGCTAATCACGCGCGTTTGGGCGCTGCAGGTAATGGCTTTGTCGGGCTTATCTTTCTTGCCTTCGGCGGCAAGATGATTGTCGATGCACTGTTGCTAGTGTGATTACAGCCAGCCCCAGTGGTGTAGACCGCCGATAAGGGCGCTATTGGTGATAATCGATCCGAGGGTGGTGCTGGCGATGATCGTCGCCGCGAGTTTGGCATCGCCACCCATGGCGCGCACCATCACGTAACTGGCGGCGGCTGTTGGGCCGGCGCACATCATCGCCAACACGCCAAGATCTATACCTCTGACGCCAAGCCATACGCCGGCAGCCGTTAGCCCTAACGGCATCAAAATCAATTTGAAACTACTCGCCACAAGAGTGCTGCGCATGTTGCTGCGCAGGGACTTGAAGGGTAGGCTGGCGCCGGTGCACAACAGCGCTAGTGGCAGGGTCATTTGAGCAAAGTAACTGCCGGTGCGCTCTACCCAGCCAGGTAGTCCCAGTTCGAACCAGGCCAAGGGAAGGGCGGCCAAAATACTGAGGATAATGGGGTTGCGCACGATGCCTCGAAGGGTGTTGCGCATATTGAAGCCGCCATCTAACCAGCGGCTTAGGGTAATGACGCTCAGCACGTTGTAGACGATGGTGACAATACCCAAATAAATAGAGGCTACCGCTAAGCCCTCGTTGCCGTAGGCGTTAAAACAATACGCGAGGCCAATGATGCCCATGTTGGCGCGAAAACCACCCTGTACCACCACGCCTCGATCGCGCGGCTCGCTAACCCACCAGCTCGCGGCCTTTTCCAGAAGCACGTAAAACAACACCGTACCTATCACCCCAATACCAAGCATGGTGGGGTTGGCCGCCGAGTGCAGTGGTGTGTTGGCGACGTTAATGAAGAGCAGTGCTGGCAAGGTCACGTTAAAGACGAGCTTGGAGCCGACATCGATAAAGTTATCGTTGATTTGCCCGCTACTATTAAGCCATACGCCCAGTGCCATCACGATGAAAATAGGGCCAGTGATAGAAATGGAGAAAATGAGGCTTTCAAGCATAGCGATGGTCGGGGGTTGGGAATCGGCGCGCCATCATAGCACGCCAAGGCTGAATTATTTAGTTGTTATATACCAATGCAGCATCGTCGTCGCGGACATAGTGGGCGGTGCGACCGGGGACTTTTTCATCGCCTTTCATATAAAAAGATTCAACGGTCATGCGCCAAGCTGACACTGGTGAATAGTTAACCGCTGAGGGCGAGTAACCAATTTTTCATGAGCAAACCTCCTTTTGCTTTGATCAAGTGTAGTTCATCTCACCGCATTGGGTGATTCATCGTGGCGCTATTTGCAAGTTGACGTTTACGTAAACTTGCATAGAATCTATATCATGTTAGGAGGGTGTTTATGAGTGCACGTTACACGATATCTGAGTTGGTGAAGGAGTTTGGCATCACCGCCAGGACCATTCGCTTTTACGAAGAAAAGGGCATGCTCAGCCCGCAGCGAGAGGGCCAGCATCGCTTATACAGCGCCGCGGACAGGACGCGTTTGAAGTTGATTTTGCGCGGTAAGCGCATCGGACTGAGCCTCGAAGAGTCACGCGAAATCATCGATATGTACGACCCGCTAAGTCATAACCGACATCAATTACAGCGCCTGCTAGAAAAAGTCGCCGAGCGGCGCGCCAAGTTACAACAGCAGTTGAGAGATATTGAAGCCATCTTGGCTGATTTAGCCGCCGTTGAGAGTAAAGCACAACAAGCCCTGGTGACTCATCATGGCGCCAAACATAAAGGAGAAACACATGCACGCTAACTATAAAGCGATGGACTTTGGTCTTGGTGAAGAAGTCGACATGTTGCGTGATACGGTATACCAGTTTTGCCAGCGTGAATTGGCACCACGCGCGGCCCAAATCGATATCGACAACGAGTTTCCCGCCGATATGTGGCGCAAATTGGGTGACCTTGGTTTACTGGGCATCACCGTAAGCGAAGAGTATGGCGGTGCTGACATGGGCTATTTGGCCCACAGTGTGGCGATGGAAGAAATTTCTCGCGCCTCGGCATCGGTGGGGCTGTCTTACGGCGCCCACTCTAACCTGTGTGTGAACCAGATCTACAAGAACGGCAATAGCGAGCAAAAGGCTAAATACTTACCCAAATTGGTGAGTGGCGAGTACGTGGGGGCGTTGGCGATGTCCGAGCCCAACGCCGGCTCCGATGTGGTCAGTATGACATTGCGTGCTGAACGCAAAGCCGACCACTACCTGCTCAACGGCAGCAAGATGTGGATCACTAACGGTCCCGACGCCGACGTGTTATTTGTCTATGCCAAGACAGACCTCGAGGCGGGCTCGCGAGGTATCAGCGCGTTTATTATCGAAAAGGATATGGCCGGTTTTTCATGCGCGCAAAAGCTCGACAAATTGGGCATGCGCGGATCAAACACCGGTGAATTGGTGTTTGAAAACTGTCGGGTGCCGATCGAGAACCGCGTCGGTGACGAGGGGGATGGTGTTCGCATTTTGATGTCCGGTCTCGATTACGAGCGCACCGTGTTATCGGCAGGGCCGGTCGGTTTGATGCAAGCCTCACTGGATTTGATGTTGGACTACGTGCACCAGCGCCAGCAATTCGGTCAGCCGATCGGTGAATTTCAGCTCATCCAAGGGAAATTGGCGGACAACTACGCCCAGCTCAATGCCAGTCGCGCCTATCTTTATGCGGTAGCAAGAGCGTTGGACAGCGGGTTTGAATCGCGCAAAGATGCCGCGGCGGTCATACTGTATACCGCCGAGCGCGCGACCCAAGCGGCACTGGATGCCATCCAGATTTTGGGGGGCAACGGCTACATAAACGACTACCCCGCCGGCCGGCTACTACGCGACGCCAAGTTATATGAGATTGGTGCGGGTACCAGTGAGATTCGCCGCATGCTGATCGGCCGTGAGCTGTTCAAGGAGAGTCACTGATGGCACGTCTACACAGTCAATTAGATACTCGCAGCGAGACCTTTGCGGCCAACGCCGCGTCCATGCAGGCCATGGTCGATGATCTTAGGGATAAGTGTGCCGTCATTGCTGAGGGGGGAGGAGAGCACTACCGAGCCAAGCACAAGGCGCGCGGCAAACTACTCCCACGTGAGCGGATCGATGCATTATTGGATGCGGGTAGCGCCTTTTTGGAAATTGGGCAACTTGCGGCTTACCAAGTATACGAAGAGGATGTGCCCTGTGCCGGGGTGGTCGCGGGTGTCGGTTTGATTGAAGGCCGAGAGTGCATGGTGATTGCCAACGACGCTACGGTTAAAGGCGGTACCTATTTCCCGCTGACAGTGAAAAAGCATTTGCGCGCGCAGGCCATTGCCGAACAAAACCATTTGCCATGCGTTTACCTCGTCGACTCTGGCGGTGCCAACCTTCCCCATCAAGACGAGGTGTTCCCCGACCGCGAACACTTCGGACGCATCTTTTTTAATCAAGCCCGAATGTCTGCCCAGGGGATCGCGCAAATCGCGGTGGTACTCGGATCGTGTACTGCAGGCGGGGCCTATGTGCCAGCGATGGCTGATGAAACCATTATCGTCAGGGAGCAGGGCACTATTTTTCTGGGCGGTCCACCACTGGTCAAGGCGGCGACTGGTGAAGTGGTGAGCGCCGAAGCCCTTGGTGGCGCCGATGTGCACTGTCGCACCTCGGGGGTGGCGGATCACTATGCCCACGACGACCACCACGCAATCGCTCTTGCTCGCGCTGCAGTAGCTCGACTTAATCGTCCCGCAAAAACCGCGCTAGATGTCAGGCCAAGCGCGCCTCCTGCCTATGATCCAAGCGAGATCTACGGCTTGATTCCTCATGATTTGCGCCAGCCCTACGACGTTCGGGAGTTAATCGCACGTTTGGTGGACGATTCAGATTTTGATGAGTTTAAAGCCCTGTTTGGTACCACCTTGGTATGTGGCTTTGCTCGGCTGCATGGTTTCCCTATTGGCATCGTCGCCAACAATGGCATCCTGTTCAGCGAATCGGCGGTGAAGGGAGCACACTTTGTCGAGTTGTGCTGTCAGCGAGGCATCCCGCTACTATTTTTGCAAAATATCACCGGTTTCATGGTGGGTAGCCAATACGAGGCGGGTGGAATTGCTCGCCACGGAGCTAAGTTGGTGACCGCCGTCGCCTGCGCTAATGTCCCCAAATTTACCGTGGTAGTGGGTGGCTCTTTTGGCGCGGGTAACTATGGTATGTGCGGCCGAGCCTACGATCCGCGCTTTATGTTTATGTGGCCCAATGCGCGCATTTCTGTCATGGGTGGTGAGCAAGCCGCGGCGGTTCTCGGACAGTTAAAACTCGACCGCGCAGAAGCGGCGGGTGAAAGTATCAGCGAAGCTGATATGGCCGCCTTTAAACAACCCATTCTCGACACTTACGACGAACAGGGTCATCCCTATTACGCGTCGGCGAGGTTGTGGGATGACGGGGTCATTGATCCGCTCGATACCCGCGATGTGCTTGGGATGGCGCTGTCGGCCAGTTTGAATGCCCCCATTGAATCGACGCGCTTCGGCGTGTTCCGCATGTAGGAGATTGGTATGCCAGACAGGATAGACTACCAACTGGATGAGCGTGGTGTGGCCACGATCACCCTGCGCCGTCCAGAGGTGCACAACGCCTTTGACGACACGATGATCGAGTCGATGATCGATACTTTGGCTGAGATCGCAGAGACCCCCGCGGCGCGAGTGTTGGTTTTACAAAGCGAGGGTAAGAGTTTTAGTGCGGGTGCGGATCTGGCGTGGATGAAGCGCATGGCGGACTACGATTTCGATACCAATCTCAGCGATGCTGGACGCATGGCGGACATGTATAACGCGCTATATCAAATGTCACAGCCGACCATTGCCTTGGTTAACGGCGCTGCCTATGGTGGTGGTGTGGGCTTAGTGGCGGCGTGTGATTTTGCCATTGGTGGGCCAAAGGCGCAGTTTTGCCTATCTGAAGTGGCACTTGGCTTGGTACCAGCAGTGATCAGCCCCTTTGTGGTAGAGGCCATCGGTGTTAAAGCCTTTAAGCGCTATTCCATGAGCGGCCTGTCATTTAGTGCTGACGACGCCCTCCGCATGGGGCTATTGTCGCACCTCGTCGACGATGAGGCATTGCCGCAGGCATCGGCGGCGGTGATTGCGCAACTGCTTCGCAATGGCCCTGCCGCCATGGCAGTCACCAAGCGCTTGGCGACTGAGGTGGCCTATCAGAGCATTGGTGCGGATACCAAGCGCCATACCAGCCATCTTATTGCCAGCTTGCGCGGTTCGGCGGAGGGGAGAGAGGGAATCCAAGCCTTTCTTCAAAAACGCCCCGCGGCCTGGCACGGAGATTCGTGATGAAACGGCTATTAATTGCTAATCGCGGAGAAATCGCCTGCCGAATTATCCGCACTGCCAAGGCCATGGGAATTGAAACGGTGGCGATCCACTCTACGATAGATGCCGATGCCCAACACGTTGTGTTAGCAGACATGGCCTACTGTGTGGGTGAGGCGCCTGCGGGCGAGTCATACTTGCGAGCCGATCGTGTGTTAGAGATAGCTAAACGTGCGGGCGCGGACGCCATCCACCCTGGCTACGGCTTTTTGAGTGAAAATGCCGACTTTAGCCGCGCCTGTGACAAGGCCGGCATCACTTTTGTAGGGCCGAGCGCCGATGCTATCGAGGCAATGGGTTCCAAGTCGCGCGCTAAGGCGACCATGCAGGCGGCAGGCGTACCTGTGGTGCCGGGTTATCACGGCGAGGATCAATCCGCGGATGCACTACTGGCTGCCGCTATCGAGATAGGCTTCCCTGTTTTGTTAAAAGCGTCTGCCGGCGGCGGGGGCAAGGGGATGCGTCGGGTGGATAGTCCTGACGAATTTGCTGAGGCGCTAGCGGCGGCAAAGCGTGAATCCCTCGCCAGTTTTGGTGATGACCATATGCTGATTGAAAAGTGCCTGCTGACGCCTCGCCATATTGAGGTGCAGTTGATGTGCGACCAGCATGGCAAGGCGATTTATGTAGGCGATCGCGATTGTTCGGTACAGCGCCGCCATCAAAAGATTATTGAAGAAGCACCCGCGCCAGGATTGGCAGATGAGGTTAGAAAAGCTATGGGCGAAGCGGCCGTCGCGGCCGCTGAGGCCATCAACTATTGCGGCGCGGGTACGATTGAGTTTCTCTATCAAGACGGCGCTTTCTACTTTATGGAGATGAACACACGCCTACAGGTGGAACACCCCGTCAGCGAGGCGATTTCTGGACTGGATCTGGTGGCGATGCAATTGGCAGTGGCGGATGGTCAGCCGCTGGGCATCACACAGCAAGAGGTGAGCCTTGTTGGGCATGCCATCGAACTGCGGATCTATGCTGAGGATGTGACGGCAGGATTCTTACCGGCCTCGGGTCGACTTGAGGTCTACCGTGAGCCTGTCTCGACTAAGGGGTTGCGTATCGATAGCGGCGTGGTGCAGGGGGATCAAATTAGCCCTTACTACGACCCCATGATAGCCAAGGTGATTGGATACGGTACTAATCGATCGGCGGCACTTGCGCGTTGTCGTGAGGCGCTGCGCGAATATCGCCTCGAAGGTGTCGCACACAATTTGGATTTTCTCTACAGCGTGTTAGGACATGCTTCATTTGTCGAGGGCGAGGTGTCGACCGCGTTCTTAAACGAACGGCTGGACGAGTTAATGCAATGGCATGAACCCTTACCTTTAGGCGCCGTGGTTGCCCTGCAACAGATGCTCGCCCCCCGGGCCGATAATGTCTGGCTAAGGCAACCCTACCGTCGCTTTAATTTACCGGCACAACACACCATACAGGTTGCCGGACAAGTGTGGCGTGTCGCTCGTGATGAGCAGGGTTGGTGCGTGAGTCATGGCGATCAGCAATATCACCTGGTGGCTGAATGGCATGGCGACCAGTGGCGTCTTGGTTACCAGGGAGGTAACTATGCCTTTACCGTCATCGCATTACGCGATGGCCTGCGGGTCATGGGTAGACTATCGGCGCAGCAAATTCGCTGGCCAGTGCCCGAATGGCGCGCACACGATGCGGCGGATGATGCGGCGCTGATTGCCCCGATGAACGGTCGCGTGGTGGCCTGTTGTGTTGAACCGAATACGCGCGTGAGCAAGGGGGATACTTTGTTAGTGATGGAGGCGATGAAAATGGAATATTCGCTTAAAGCGCCTGACGATGGCGTGGTAGTAAGCTACCGGGCTGCTGCTGGAGAATTAGTCGACGGCGGGCAAACGCTGGTGGAGTTTTTATCCAATGAGGCCTCGATATGAGCCTACCTAAGCATGTCACCATAGTGGAGATGGGGCCGCGAGACGGTCTGCAGAATGAAACGGCCAGTATCAGCATTGATCAGAAAGTCCGTCTCGTGGAAGGCTTAGCCGACGCGGGGGTGGCGGATATTGAGGTAGGTGCCTTTGTTAACCCTAAATGGGTGCCGCAGATGGCTAACAGCGAGGCTGTTTTTGAACAGATAGCCCGCCGATCCGGCGTAAACTACCGCGCGTTGGTGCCCAACCTGCAAGGATACCAGCGCGCATTGGCGGTTGGTGCAAGTGAGGTGGCGGTTTTTACGGCCGCTTCGGAAGCATTTAACCAAAAGAATATCAATTGTTCTATCTCACAGAGCTTGGAGCGATTTGCCGATGTCTTCCATCAGGCCAAGCAAGATGGCATCCGTGTGAGGGGGTATGTGTCCTGCTCGTTGGGCTGTCCCTACAACGGTGACGTGGCACCTGTAGCGGTGCTAGATGTATGCCTGCGTCTCCTAGACCTGGGCTGCTATGAGGTGGTGGTGTCCGATACGACTGGGGTTGGTACTGTAGGCAGTATGTCGCGATTATTGGATGTGCTCATACCCAAACTTGGGTCCGATCGCTTGGCCTTGCACTGTCATGACACCTATGGCCAGGCATTGGCTAATATTTCCTGTGGTCTGCAATACGGTATCGCCACCATCGACGCTTCAGTGGCTGGTCTTGGTGGATGCCCATACGCCCCGGGGAGCAATGGAAATGTCGCCACTGAAGATGTGCTGTATATGCTAAACGGTATGGGTATAGATACCGGTATCGATCTGGCAAAGTTAATGACTGTCGGCAACGCCATTTCGAGCCTTTTGGATCGCCCCAGTCGGTCGAGGGTTGCACTCGCGCAATCATATTAGCTATTGCGATACAAACTATTGAGAACATTGATTTATTACTGCCCCACTGCAGTGTTACTATTTAGCAAAACACAATTCACGGAATAAACGGAAATTATGAGTTCTAACCCCATTTATATCCCCTATGCGGGACACATGTTATTGGAATCTCCCCTGTTGAACAAAGCGAGCGGTTTTACACCACAAGAGCGTGCTGAGTTCAACTTGGATGGCTTGTTGCCATCAATTGTTGAAACCATCGAAGAGCAGGTCGGCCGTGCCTATGAGCAGCTGACGTCATTTGAAACGCCGATCGACAAACACATTTTCTTGCGCAATATCCAAGACACCAACGAGACACTCTTTTATCGCTTGGTGGTGGAACATTTAGAAGAAATTATGCCTTTAATCTACACCCCGACAGTAGGTGAGGCGTGTCAGAACTTTTCGCACATTTATCGCCGCGCCCGTGGCTTGTTTATCAGCTACGAAGACCGCCATCGCATCGATGAGATTCTGCACAACGCGACCAAGCAAAACGTGCGTGTCATTGTGGTGACCGATGGCGAACGCATCCTCGGCTTGGGTGACCAAGGCATTGGTGGCATGGGGATATCGATTGGTAAATTGTCTCTCTATGTCGCCTGTGGGGGTATCAGCCCCGCAAATACACTGCCCGTGGTACTCGACTGTGGTTGTAATAATGAAGAGCTGCTGAATGACCCCATGTACATGGGGTGGCGCCACAAACGCATCGATGGCGAGCAGTACGATGAATTTATCGATTTGTTTATTCAAGCGGTAAAGCGTCGCTACCCCGATGCCATACTGCAATTTGAAGATTTTGCTAACAAAAACGCGTATCGTTTGTTGGAAAAGTACCGCGATGAGCTGTGCTCGTTCAATGACGATATTCAAGGTACAGCGTCTGTCACTGTGGCAACGCTTATTGCAGCTGCTCACGCCAAAGGCGAGAAGCTATCTGATCAGCGCGTGGTGATTGTCGGTGGTGGTTCAGCCGGTTGTGGTATTGCCGAATCGATCATCCAGAAAATGGTGCGCGAGGGTAGTAGCGAAGAAGCAGCGCGTCGCCGCATCTTTTTGGTCGGTCGACACGGTCTGTTCCTGCAGAGCATGGATGGCATGACCGACGGCCAACAGAAATTGGCGTATCCCAATGAGTTGGTGGCTGACTGGTCTAGCAGCGAAGTGCTGCACTCGGTGGTTGAAAATTCTAAAGCCACCGTCTTGGTGGGTGTTACCGGTAAGCCCGGTTTGTTCGATGAGCTGTTGATAAATATCATGCAGCGCAACACTGATCAGCCGATTGTATTTCCGCTGTCAAACCCCACCTCGCACATGGAAGGCGTCCCCGCGGATATTTTGAAGTGGACCAACGGCAAAGCTATTATCGCTACTGGCAGCCCAATCAAGCCCATTGAGTTGAATGGCGAGGTCTATCCGATTGCGCAGTGCAACAACAGCTACATTTTCCCCGGCCTTGGCTTGGGTGTACTGGCGAGTAAATCGACCCGCATCAGCGATAGTATGTTGATGGCGGCGGCAGAAGAATTAGCGCGTCAATCACCCCGCGTGAAGGATGGCGTAGGCCCCTTGTTGCCACCTTTGAGCAACATTCGAAAAATCAGCCACGCTATAGCCTATGCGGTTTACACCCAGGCTATTGAGGACGGTTACGCCAAGCTGCGTGATCCTGAAGAGATGGATGCGCGGATTGAGCGCTTCTGGTGGCATCCGGAGTATCGTGCTTATAAACGCGTTTCCTTCTAGGAGCTAGTTACGTTGGCATTACTGCGTTGATCACTATTTTTAGGTCGACGTCTTTTTGAAGCTCATGGTAGTGCGGTCTTTGGCCACATCATCGGGGCGGAAAATCTCCCCATTCATGGCGATGTAAACCCCTGCTGGCAGTAGCTGGCAGGCGGCGCTAGCAAAGCCAATGTTGTACACCGCGTCACTGGCAATAATGCGTGCCGGTTGCATCGCACCCACCAATACCACGGTTTTATTTTGTAGCTCGCCGATCGCCTGTGCGGTTTGCACCATGGTGTCGGTGCCGTGGGTGATTAAGATATGTTGCTCGCTACAGCCATGCACGGCCTCTTTGATCAAGGCTCGGTCGGCGTCGTCCATGTCTAGGCTGTCTTTTTTCAATAGCGACGTTACCTGGTAGGTGAAGTTGACGTTGGCCTCATGCAGCAAGCGTGAAATCTGTGGTTCACCGATCTGAAATTCACTCTGTGCGTCGAAGTAGATTTTATCGATGGTGCCGCCAGTGGTAAAAATGTGCATGGCCACTCCTAAAGTTGGGTGAAAAGCTCGCCCAATGGAAGGCGAGATTTGGGTAAATCAGCGTTAAAGTCGTCTTGCGCGGCGTAACCAAAACAGACAATGGCCAATGGCTGCAGGCCTTGGTCGTTAAGATCCAGTGCCTCAATCAACCCTTCAATGTCGATGCCTTCCATGGGAAGGGCATCAATGCCCATCTGCGCCGCCGCCATTAAGCTCGCCCCCATATTCAAGTACACTTGCCTGGCGCACCAGTCGGACAAGCCACGGGCGTCCTCGCGATTGATGTTGACGAACTGTTGGCGGGTATTTTGATAGTTACTGCGAGCCTCTGGTGTTTTGTAACGGCCATCGACCTGTTCTACCTCACTCAAATGGTGCAAATAATCATCGCTTAAAGACTGCTTGGCACAAAACAATACCGAGTGCGAGGCGGCTAGGATTTTAGGCGCGTTGTAGGCATAAATACTGCCAGACGGCGCTGCCGCTGCCGCCAGTCGGCTCTTAGCGTCTTCATCGGCTGCCACAAAAAAGTGCCACGGTTGGGTGTTGACGCTCGAAGGTGCTAGGCGCATCACCGCCATCAGTTGCGCAAAATCGTCGTCGCTCACGCGCCGCTTGGGATCAAACACTTTGGTGGCGTAGCGTTTGGCGGCAACGTCGGCTGGTTTCATCATTTGTTCTCGCTGTGTTTGTATACGACGCCATCCTTCATTACAAATTGGACGTCTTCCAAGACCTTAATATTGCTGAGTGGGTCGCCTTTTACCGCTACAATATCCGCTAGTTTGCCTGCGCTTACAGTGCCAAGTTTATCGTCGATCTGCAGTAGTTCGGCGGCGGTTTTGGTGGCGCTTACGATGGCCTCCATGGCTGGCATGCCGGCCTCTACCATGTAGCCAAACTCACGTGCATTGAGGCCGTGGGGGAAGACCCCAGCATCGGTGCCAAATACAATAGGCACCCCTTCGCTGTAGGCTTTGGCAAAGGTATTTTGAATTAACGGGCCAATCGCAGCGGCTTTGGGGCGAACCAGGGCAGGGTAGTAGCCTTCTTCTTTGGCCATTTCGGCTACCCACTTGCCCGCCGTAATGGTGGGCACGTAGAAGGCCTTGTTGCGTTTCATCAGTTTCATCGCCTCGGCATCCATGTAGGTGCCGTGTTCCACTGTCTTGGCACCAGCGCGCAAGGCGCGTTTCATACCTTCGGCCCCGTGGGCGTGCACGGCGACGTGGAAGTTGTAATCCTTGGCTGCCGCCATCACCGCCTCGAGTTCCTCATCACTGAACTGTGGGTTGTCGCCGCTTTTAGCAACGCTCAACACGCCGCCCGTTACGGTTAATTTGATAAAGTCAGCGCCGTCTTTATAGCGTTGGCGAACAGCTTGCCAGGCATCGGCGGCACCATTAATGACGCCTGCTTCGGGGCCCGGGCTACCCATCAGATCGTGGCGAAAACCATTGGTCGGATCGGCGTGGCCACCGGTAGTGGCCAAACTCTTGCCGGCGCTAAAAATGCGTGGGCCGCTGGCCTTGCCGCTATCGATGGCCTTGCGCAGGGCAATGGTGGAATTAAAGTTGTCCCCTGGGTTGCGCACGGTGGTGAACCCTGCCATCAATGTCTTATTGGCAAAGTAGGCCGCATTCAAGGCGTAGTCGGCTTCGTTGCGTGTGAAGCGTCCGAGGTAAGAGCCTCGGTCGTACTCGCCGTCGAGGTGGACATGCATGTCCATCAAGCCTGGCAGAACGGTATAGTCGCGTAGGTCAATGACCTTGTCACCCGCGGGGTCGATAAAGCCGCTCTCGATGGCTTTGATGCTATTGCCTTCAATTACGATAGACACAGTATCGCGCGGCGCCTTGCCGCTGCCGTCGATCAAGGTGCCGGCATAGATGATATCGCTGTGCACGCTGTGGCTGAAGACAGCGCAGGTGATAAGTCCAAGTAGGTGTTTACGCATAACGCTCTCCTGATTGTGAGCGGGGCGGCAACACCTAGTCGAAGTTGGGGAGGTGTCGCTCGCTATCCCATCCCCCTAGATTCTTCCACCGATTGACGATCCAGCAAAACAATTCTGCGGTTTTTACGGTGTCATATCTAGCCGAGTGTGCTTGGCTATTGCTGAATTCGATGCCGGCGGTTTTACAGGCTTTGGCGAGCACGGTTTGGCCAAGTGCCAAACCCGATAGCGACGCGGTATCGAAGCAAGAGAAGGGGTGGAAGGGGTCGCGTTTGATGGCGCAGCGATCGACAGCGGCGCGCATAAAGCCGTGATCAAAGTGGGCGTTGTGCCCTACCAATACGGCGCGGGTACAGCCGGTGTCTTTAACGGCGCGGCGGACGTGGTTGAAGAGCTGCTTGAGCACTTCTTCTTCTGACTGCGCGTTGCGGTCAGGGTCATCGGGGTCGATGCCAGTGAAATCAAGCGCGGATGCCTCTAGGTTGGCGCCAGGGAACGGTTCGACTTGGTAGTCGTAGGTCGCTCCCAAGCACAACTGGCCATCGTCATCCATATCAATAATGGTGGCGGCGATCTCTAGAATTCCGTCAGTGGTGGCGTTAAATCCGCCCGTTTCTAAGTCTATTACAACTGGCAGAAAACCCCTGAAGCGCAGCGCTAGCGGCGACTTCTCGTAAACCTCGGGGTTCAGGAAGGCTTCATCCATGAGGGTTCCTTAGGCGACAACGCGCCATTGAAGGTGTTCACCCGCACGCAGTGGTGTCAGGTGTTCGCCGCCGAAGTCGATGCTGCTCGGCGCGGTCCATTCGGTGCGCTCTAGAACAATGCGGTCTTCATGGCGGGGTAAGCCGTAGAAATCGGCCCCAAACTCGCTGGCAAAGCCTTCTAGCTTGTCAAGAGCGCCAGCTTGATCGAAGGCCTCGGCGTAAAGTTCGATGGCCGCGTAAGCGGTGTAGCAACCCGCGCAACCGCAGCTGGTTTCTTTGCGATGGGTGGCGTGCGGGGCCGAATCGGTGCCGAGGAAGAATTTGGGATTACCACTGGTGGCGGCCTTAAGCAGCGCTTCTTGGTGGGTGCCGCGTTTCAAAATGGGTAGACAGAAGAAATGGGGGCGAATACCACCGGCTAACATATGATTGCGGTTGTACAGCAGGTGGTGGGCGGTAATGGTAGCGCCCACGTTGCTACCGGCCGCTTCCACAAAGGCCACGGCATCTGCAGTGGTGATGTGTTCCAAGACCATTTTGATGTTGGGGTAGTGCTGCAAAATCCAGCTTAACTGTTGGTCGATGAAGGCTTTTTCACGGTCAAAAATATCCACGTGCGAGGCGGTCACTTCTCCGTGTACAAGCAGAGGAAACTGGTGCTCTTCCATGGCTGCGAGGGTATCGCAGATATTGTTGAGGTCGGTGACGCCAGAGTCCGAATTGGTCGTTGCCCCAGCGGGGTAGAGCTTGGCGGCGTGCACAAAGGGGTTGGCGGCGGCGGCGGCGATATCTGCGGGGCTGGTTTTGTCCGTCAGATAGAGCACCATCAAGGGTTCGAACTGGCGAGGGCAGTCCGCTTGTGCGGCATTGATGCGGTCGCGATAGGCGAGGGCTTGATCGACGTTCATCACCGGTGGGGTCAGGTTTGGCATGATGATGGCGCGGCCAAAATAGCGGGCGGCATCGCGGCAGGTCGATGCTAAATAGTTACCGTCGCGAAGGTGAATATGCCAATCGTCAGGGCGACGAATTTCTAACCGCTGCATGCCTGTCTCCATATATGGGGGTCGCTGTAAATTGGTGCCTATGTTATCGCAAATGCCGCACTGCTGACAGACTCCTTCAGAATTTTGTCCACACGCCGATAGCCTAAGAGTTGGAGGATGCCGCCCATGATCGCCCGTTTAAAACGACTGATAATCCTGTGTTTTTTGGCCGCTATGCCTGTTCACGCTATCAACTATAGCGCCGATGTAGGGCAGGCGGACTGGCGAGTATCAGCCTCGCCCTTTGAATGTCGTGTCACCCAGGCTATTCCCGTGATGGGAGAGGCGCGTTTCATGCAGCGGGCCGGTGATAAGCTGCGCTTTGAAGTTGAGGCGTCCAGCGAACTACCTATGCGTGACAATGCCAGTGTGAACTTGGTTGCGCCCATCTGGAATGACTTTCTCAATGGCCGAGAGGTGCATCAGTTTGCGGTCGAGCGGCGCGATCGGGTGCGTTTTGATGACGCGTTATCCAAGCAATTACTCGAAGGGCTGCTGCTAGGGTATTCGGCAGAAATTCGCGACCTCAGTCCGAGTGCCACCCGCAAAGATCGTGTCGCGGTGGTGCCTGTGCGTTTCAGGAGTGCTTACCGAGAATTCCAAGATTGCATGGCGCAGTTGTTGCCCTATAACTTTGAACAAATTGAGAGAAGTAAAATTACCTTTACAAGTGGAGGGTACAAACTGAGTGAGGCCGACAGGGAACTGCTTCGAAACGTCGCTCGGTATGTTAAAGCAGATACTGAGGTCAATGCTGTCTATATTGATGGCCACACCGATAATGTCGGCGATCGCAACGACAACTTTGAGTTATCTCGCAATCGAGCCGAGCAAGTGGCCTTGTATTTAATCCAGCAGGGGGTGAACCCCGACTTTGTGGCATTGCGCTATCACGCTGATTTCTACCCAGTGAAACCTAATACCAATGCTAACAATCGTTCGTTGAATCGCAGAACGACGGTACGTTTAGCCAAGGAACCTAGCGAAACTATTCGCGACAAATTGTACAAGGCGATGGCGCAGCGGGATGTGCCGAAGCCGGTTGATGTGCAGCCTTAATCTATTGATTAATAGTTGCTGAAATCTCAGCGCGCATGCTGTAAAATCCGCACCCTAATTTCTGGGCAGGCCGATTGCTTGCCCGCCATTTTTTGGAGAGCGGATGAATGGCTGACATCAAAAAAGTCGTACTCGCCTACTCGGGCGGTTTGGATACCTCAGTAATTGTACGTTGGTTGCAAGACACCTATCAGTGTGAGGTGGTGACTTTTACTGCCGATATCGGTCAAGGTGAAGAAGTAGAGCCCGCGCGTGCTAAAGCACAAGCGTTGGGTGTGAAAGAAATCTACATCGACGACCTGCGCGAAGAGTTTGTCCGCGACTACGTCTTCCCCATGTTCCGCGCCAACACCATTTACGAAGGTGAATACCTCTTGGGTACCTCGATTGCTCGTCCGCTGATCGCCAAGCGTATGATCGAAATTGCCAACGAAACTGGCGCTGATGCGATCTCGCACGGCGCTACCGGTAAAGGTAACGACCAAGTGCGTTTCGAACTAGGTGCCTATGCGCTGAAACCCGGTGTACGAGTCATTGCGCCTTGGCGTGAGTGGGATCTGAACTCGCGTGAAAAACTCATGCAGTACTGCGAAGAGCGCGATATTCCTGTCGATTTCTCTAAGAGCAAGAAAAAATCGCCCTACTCAATGGACGCTAACTTGCTGCACATCAGCTACGAAGGCGGCATTTTAGAAGACCCCTACGCGGAAGCGGAAGAGTCAATGTGGCGTTGGAGTGTTAGCCCCGAAGCGGCGCCTGATAAGCCTACCTACCTTGAGCTTACCTACCGTGGTGGTGATATCGTAGCTATCGATGGTGAAGACATGTCGCCTGCCACCGTATTGGCTTACTTGAACAAAGTTGGTGGTGAAAATGGTATCGGTCGTTTGGATATCGTGGAAAACCGCTACGTTGGCATGAAGTCTCGCGGCTGTTATGAAACTCCCGGTGGCACCATCATGTTGCGCGCCCACCGCGCGATTGAGTCGATCACACTTGACCGCGAAGTGGCGCACTTGAAAGACAGCATCATGCCTAAGTACGCCGAGCTGATCTACAACGGTTACTGGTGGAGCCCCGAGCGCAAGATGCTGCAGACTATGATCGATGAGTCACAGGCTGTGGTAAATGGCGTCGTTCGCGTGAAACTGTATAAAGGCAACGTGACTGTGGTTGGCCGCAAGTCAGACGATTCTCTGTTCGATGCCAGCATCGCCACCTTTGAAGACGACGCCGGCGCCTACAACCAGAAAGACGCCGAGGGCTTTATCAAACTGAACGCCTTGCGTATGCGCATTGCTGCCAACAAAGGCCGCGGCGTACTGTAGGTCTCTCTGATCTTTAAAAAACCAGCTTCGGCTGGTTTTTTTGTTTGTGGGACCTTTCTCGCCCATCCCTGTGGGACCTTTCTCGCAGAGAAAGGGAACTGATTAACCACGAAATAGCTATTCCCTTGTTCTTCGAACAAGGTCCCACAGTAGCTCGCTAGGTCCCACAGTAGGGTCGAACAAGGTCCCACAGTAGCTCGCTAGGTCCCACAGTAGGGTCGAACAAGGTCCCACAGTAGCTCGCTAGGTCCCACAGTAGCTAGCTAGGTCCCACAGTAGCTCGAAAAAGCCACGAAACAAGGCCAGAATCATTTTTTTCTACTAAGCTGCATCCAAACCAATGCTAAGGTGGGTCTAACCAATGAACCCGCTATAGTCAGGCGGTGTCCACAAGACGCCGCATAGATAAGGAAGCTCCAGTGAAAAAATTAAAAGCCATCGCCATCCCCTTGCTCATTCTCGTGGCCAGCGTCGGTATTTACCAAGTACTCCACGCCACTAAACCCGAGCCTGAAAAGAAAGAAGACGCAGTTCGCCCGCTGTCGCTGTTTGTCGAATCTGTCCGCCAAGTTGATAAAACCCTTAATGTGCAAGTCACCGGTGAAGTCCGTGCGCGCAACGAAATCGATCTCGTGGCGCAGGTGTCGGGTCGCATTGTGCGTTTGAGTGATGCCTTTACCGAGGGCAGCGCCGTCGCCCCCGGCGAAGTCTTGATTGAAATCGATGATCGCGATTACCGAGTCGCTGTCGCCAGTGCAGAAGCTCGTGTCGCCGAGGCTGAGGTGCGCCTTGAACAGGCCTTAGCGGACGCCGATGTGGCGCGCAAACTGCTAATTGATCGCGTTAACCCCACCGCCTTGGCGTTGAAAAAGCCACAGGTTGCCCAAGCACGCGCGGCGCTGAAAGCGGCCAAAGTAGAGTTACAGCGCGCCGAGCTGGATCTTGAACGCACCAAGTTGACGGTGCCCTTTAATGGCCGTGTGAAATCGCGAGTGGCGGGTCTTGGGCAGTTTGTCACACCGGGGACGCCACTGGGACGTGTGTTTGCTACCGACCAAGTGGAAGTTCGCCTAGCCCTGACCGATGCACAACTGCGCACCCTTGGCAAACAGATGGGCTATGTCGCCCAAAGTGAAGCCGAGGCACCTCGAGTGGTATTCAGCAACGCCATGGCGGGTACAACCCACCACTGGCACGGTTACCTTAAAAGTGTCGACGCCGCGGTAGACAGCCACACGCGTTCGATTTACGCCCTCGCCGTATTGGATGAGCCCTATCAACAGGATGCAGAAATTCCCATGGCAGTGGGTATGTACGTTGAGGCGAGTATTGCCGGCCGTGAAGTAAGCAGTGCCACACTTATTCCTCGCAGTGCTCTGCGCCCCGGCAACGTGGTGTTTACTGTTGAGGAAGGCGTGTTACGCCGCCACCCCGTCGATGTCATTTTCCAAGATGATGAATTTGCCCTCTTGAACAGTGGTGTGCAGCCGGGCCAAGACGTGGTGGTCTCGCCGATCCGTAATCCGATCGATGGTATGGCGGTAGAGGGGCGTCACCTCGAGGCCGGCAACATTGCCAATGGCCATTCGCCCGCTCGTGACAACATTAACTAGGAGGCTGCCATGAATGGATTAATTGCATGGTGGGCTCGCAACCCGGTGGCCGCCAACCTTTTGATGGTAGGTATTGTCATCACAGGTCTGTTGGGCTTCATGAATATCGAGCGCGAAGCCTTTCCCGTCGTCAAAGCCAACAATGTGGAAGTGATCGTGGCATGGCCTGGTGCTGCCCCACAAGAGGTGGAAGAGCAGATCATTGTGCGTGTGGAAGAGGCGCTGACAGATCTAGATAATATCGATCGTATCTTTGCTAGCGCCAACGAAGGCTCGGCCTATATTTGGGTGCGCGCGCTCGGGCCAGTGGATATGGGGGCCTTTGTCGGCAATATTAAACGACGCGTGGATGCGATCAGTTCGCTGCCACGCGATATCGAGCGTCCCATCGTACGTGAGCAAATCTATCGCGATCAGTCGATGCGCATTGGCTTATACGGCGATATTGGCGAGCGGCAATTAAATCGCCTGGCCGAGGAGCTACGCGATGAAGTCGCCATGCTGCCTGGAATTTCGATTGTGGAACTGTTTGGCACCCGCCGTGAAGAAGTCTCGGTTGAATTGTCGGAGGCCGCACTGCGTCGCTACGGTTTAACATTCGACGAGGTGGCGCGCGCGATTGGCTCAACCTCGGTCAATGTTTCGTCGGGGCGGGTTCGTACCGAGTCAGGCGACATTTTGTTGCGAGCCCGCAACCTTGCTAACACGCAAACCGAGTTCGAAAACATTATTCTTCGTCAGGATATCGAGGGCGGTATCCTGCGCGTAGGCGATGTTGCTAAGGTCATCGACGGCTTTGAAGATGAGGACATTCTCGCTACCCTCAACGGCGAACCCGCGGTGCTGATTCAGGTGCTATCGCAGGAACACATGGATGTCGTTAAGGCCTCTGATTCAGTACACAAGTGGGTGGAAGAAACCCAAAAACGTCTCCCTGAAGGGGTTGGTCTCACTATTTGGTGGGACAACGCCGATGTCTATAAAGGCCGTATGGAAACGATTGTCAGTTCAGCGGTGACAGGGCTCTTACTGGTATTCCTTATCCTTATCCTGACCCTGCGCCCCAAAGTCGCGCTGTGGGTAACGATTGGTATTGCCACGGCCTATATGGGGTCGCTGGCCCTACTGCCTTCGGCGGATGTGTCTCTTAACATCATCTCGACGTTTGCCTTCTTATTGGTATTAGGCATCGTGGTGGACGATGCGATCGTGGTCGGCGAGAGTATTCACCATACCTCTCAGCAACGAGGAGGCAGTGTCGAATCGGCTATCTTGGGTACTCAGTTGGTGGCGAAGCCCGTAATGTTTGCCGTGCTGACGACCATGATTGCCTTTATGCCTTGGTTGTTTTTATCGGGAGAAGACGTTCAGATCACACGCCATATTTCGATCGTGATCATTCTGGCGCTGACATTTTCGCTGATCGAAGCCTTTTTTATCCTGCCCTCTCACCTGCGTCATTTATCTCCTGAAAGCACGGATTCTAAGTACTTGGTGGTACGCAAATTCCTAGCCTTGCAGCAGGCTATTGCCCACTCGATTATGCACTTTGCCCGCACCAGCTATCGCCGCAGCCTGGCGTTCAGTCTGCATCACCGCTACGCCACCGTGGCAACGTTTGTGGGCGTCTTTATCATTTCAATGGGGGTGTTCAGTTCCGGCTGGGTGAAGTTTTCCTTCATGCCCGAAATCGAAGGTGACGGCGTCTTTATCAACGTGGATCTCCCCAACGATACGCCCTACGAGCGGGCGTTACAGATCTTGAAACAGATTCAAGCCGCTGAAAAGCAACTGGTGGAAGAGGTTGATGCCCAAGCGGAACCAGGGCAAGAGAAATTGGTTGAAAACTGGTACACCCGCTCGCGTCGCGACAGCGTATTGGCGATGGTCAAACTGGTACCACCCTCGGAGCGTGAGTTGTCAGCTAAGGATGTGGCACTGCGCTTGAAGGCATTGATTGGCGACGTGCCCGATGCGGAGGAAATTACCGTCAACTACACCACCAACGATTCCGTGCCCCGCTTGAGTTATGCCATTAGTCACCCCGATATGGACGTGCTGTTAGAGGCAAGTGATGCCCTGCAGGCTAAACTGCGTAGCTACGATTCGGTCTACTACGTGCGCGACGATCTGCAGGGCTCGGTCAGCGAATTGCACTTCACGTTGCTGCCTGGTGCTGAGCGCATGGGATTGACCTTGCGCGAGGTATCTCGCCAGGTGCGCCAAGCTTATTATGGCGAAGAAGTGCAGCGATTGCCGCGCGAAAATGGCGATGTACGAGTGATGGTGCGTTACCCCAGGGAGGATCGGTACAACTTGGCTAGTTTAGAAAACTTCCGCCTACGTACCGCCGACGGCCGCATGGTACCCCTGTTATCCGTGGTCGATGTTGAGGTCGCTTCGGGCGTGAAAGAAATTAAGCGCCGCGAACGCCGCCGCTCGGCCACGGTCAATGCCAATCTCACCTCTGATGTTGGTCGCGACATCCAAAAAGACCTGGATGAAAACTTCTTCCCGCAGTGGGAAAAAGACTTCCCTGGTGTGGTGCGCGGCGCCGTTGGCCAAGCCGAGGGAGAGGCGCGCTTCATGAAAGAGATGGCCAGTCTTTACTTGCTGGCCTTCTTTGTCATGTACTGGTTGCTGGCTGTGGCCTTTGGTAGCTATATCCAACCATTGCTTATCATGACGGCGATTCCCTTTGGTTACATGGGGGCTGTTTACGGCCACCTCATCTTCGGCCTGTCGATGGCCTTGTTTTCCTACTTCGGTATTGCTGCGGCTGCCGGCGTGGTGGTCAACGACAACCTGGTGTTAATGGACTATGTTAACCGTGCTCGTGCGAGGGGGATGAATGCCGTTGACGCTGTTTTGGAAGCGGGTCCTGAACGATTCCGACCTATCTTGCTGACCACGGTTACCACCTTTGTGGGCTTGATTCCAATGATGGCAGAGCGCTCTATCCAAGCGCAGTTCCTGCACCCAGCGGTGATCTCGTTAGCCTTTGGAGTATTGGTAGCCCTAGCTGTCACGCTATATTTGGTGCCTTCGCTGTATTGTATCGGCGAGGATGTCAGTGATGTCTTTGCGCGACGCTTTAAGCGAGCTAAAAATGACGCGCTAGCTGTGGAAGTTTTAGAGGGAGAGGCGGCCAATTAGGACCTTTGTGCTGGCGGCGAGCGTCGCCAGCCCCCGTTTAATTTTTGCGTTTGCCTTTCATTTTCTCGGCTTTACGCGCTTCGCGCTCGGCCTCTTTCTGCGCCTTCATTTCCTCCACTTCGACCAATTCAGTGGCCATCATGGCGGGTGTTTCCAGTGAAATGGGGCCCAAACGTCCCTCGCGCAGTTCCGTGAGGAAGAGTTTACAGGCGCGATTCAAATCGACCTGCTTGCCACCGCGCAGGCAGCCGCGGCGACGGCCCAATTCTTCCAGCGCGTCAATTTCCATCATACCTTCTGGGTCAAAGCCATAGCGTTCGGCTACGGCATCGGCGTAGTTGTGCAGCAAATACTCCATGCCAAAAAAGGCGACATCGTCATAGTCCATCGCCGTTTCGCGGATGGCACCGGTCACTGCTAAGCGATAGCTGCTCTTGGGATTTTCCACTTTGGGCCAGAGGATGCCTGGGGTGTCCGACAGGGTGATGCCGTCGCCGAGATTGATGCGTTGCTGTCCCTTGGTAATGGCTGGCTCGTTACCTGTTTTGGCAATCATGCGGCCTGCGAGGCTATTAATAAGGGTTGATTTGCCGACATTGGGAATGCCGCAAATCATGGTGTGAATGGCGCGGTGTTGATCGGCGCGATACGGGCACAACTGGCGGATCATATCTTTCAACTTGGCGGCGCGGTTGGCTTCTTGAGCACACATTTCCAGTGCGGCCATGTTGTCGCGTTGCGAAAGATGTTGCAGCCATTGCGCGGTCACAGCGGGGTCTGCCAAGTCGGCTTTGTTGAGAATCTTCAAGCAAGGCTTGTCGCCACGCATCTCCGCAATCATAGGATTTTCACTGCTGTAAGGGATGCGGGCGTCGATGACTTCGATAATGACATCGACCAGCGGTAGGACTTCTTTCATCTCCTTGCGGGCCTTGTGCATGTGCCCTGGGAACCAATGAATCGCCATGATTAAATGCTCTTGAAATGATGAACTGGCTATTTTACGTGTAAAATGGCCAATTGTCTGGTGTGTCGAAAAACGCGCCCTCCTTAACAGAGAGTTTTTGTGAGTTACTTGATCCCTGTCGCTAGGGCAGACTTTGAACTCGACGTGAAAAAGAGTCGTTTCATTGCTTCTGCTCACCCTATTGCTAATCGCCAGCAGGCCCTGCAGATTGTCGCCGAGTTACAACAGCAGTATCCCGATGCACGCCACGTTTGTTGGGCCTATGTGTTAGGTAATCAGCTTAGTGCGGCCATGTCGGATGACGGAGAGCCCAGCGGTACGGCGGGAAAGCCGATATTGAATGTGTTGCAGCATAAGAAAATTGGCAATGTGTTGGTGGCTGTCGTGCGCTATTTCGGTGGCATCAAACTGGGGGCAGGCGGCTTGGTAAGGGCTTATAGCGCCGCGGCCCAAGGGGTGGTGGATGCCCTCGAATTACAACCTTTTGTGGCCTTACAGAGCGCAGAGGTGATGTTGGA
The DNA here is from genome assembly GCA_964598145.1 of uncultured Pseudomonadales bacterium. Lineage (GTDB taxonomy): Bacteria > Pseudomonadota > Gammaproteobacteria > Pseudomonadales > JAHEIH01 > JAHEIH01. The sequence continues at coordinate 133,602 of CAZRAM010000004.1, read as the reverse complement.
TTTTTCCCAGGAACAGCTATTGCGACACTGGTGCCAGCAACACGATGTGTTGGTGGAGGATGTGGCCTATGGCAGCGAAGTGAATATTTGGCTGCAATTGCCGGCAGAGGTCATGCCGGCATTGCAGGCGTTTTGCGATAATCTGGGGGCAAACCTAAGCCCCCAGGAAGAGTGATTACTAATCTTCGGCTTTCTCTGTCACGAAGGGCAGGTTGGTTTTTACCGTCAGCGGGTGATATCCATCGCGCGCTTCAGCAAAGGCCTTGGCGCCAAAAGCGCGGCCTTCAGGCGTCTTAGCCAATTCGCGATAAAGCGGTTTCACCAGTTTGTTGCGACCGATGGTCACCAGGTAGTTGTGCAAGCGATCAAACGCTTTTTCGTACCAATGCTCCACCGACAGCATCAACCAGACGTGGGCGATTTCATTATTGCGGCTGTGAGTGAAGTCGTACACCGCATCCAGCTCTTCCATTTGCTGCAGGCTCAAATCCTCTGGCATACCTTGCAAAAAGTGCATCCATTGGTGGAATACCCAGTTGCCACTGGGTATCTCAGAGGCGGGGATTTCTCCTGCGAACCAGGCGCTGCGGGCACTGTCTACCACCTCAAACGCTGGGCTGTTTGGTACCGGGGCGCCTTCGGGAATGCCGGGTTGGTGTATCCACTGAGTTAAGCGCTCCTCGCTGATGGCTTCGGGGTGAGCGGTCAGTAACTCTTTTTCAAGGTAGTCTTCAAATTGCGCGGTGGTGATACTTTGGAAGGCAAAGTGTTCAAAGTATTTCAGCAAGAAGGCGTCAAACTCGGCACGGCCGATACGCTGTTCCAGTTCCCGCAGGAAGAGGGCACCTTTTTCGTAGGGGATGTTGCTAAATACGGCATCCGGGTCTCTACCCTTCATGTCGATGGCCAGGATGGTGTCATCGGCGGCCAAGTCACCAATATCGGCCTGTAGGTCGCCATAGCCGAGTACAAACTCCATCGCCTCACGCTCTTCGCCGTAAACGATTTCCATAATGCGGTAGGTCAGGTAGGTGGTAAAACCTTCATTCATCCACAGGTCACGCCAGGTGGCATTGGTCACGGTGTTCCCCGACCAAGAGTGTGCCAGTTCGTGAGCAATCAGAGACACTAAGCTTTTGTCGCCCGCCAACACGGTAGGGGTGATGAACGACAAACGTGGGTTTTCCATCCCGCCAAAAGGAAAGGAGGGGGGCAAAATGAGGAGGTCATAGCGGTCCCAGCGGTACTTGCCATAGACTTTTTCGGTCGCAATGAGCATGGCCTCGGTGTCTTCAAATTCGGCAGCGGCGGCGTCGAGGTAGGCGGGCTCAGAGTAAATGCCAGTGCGCTCGCCCATCTGTTTGAAGTGGATATCACCCACGGCGATGGCAATCAAGTACGAGGGGATTCGCTGCGGCATATTGAATTCGTAAACCCCATCGCGCTCGGCGTTAGGATCATTGGATGCACTCATCACCGCCATTAACTCAGGTGATGTGCGGATGGTGGCATCATAGGTAATGCGTACACCGGGAGAATCTTGTAGCGGGATGAAGCTGCGGGCGTGAATAGCTTGCGCCTGACTGAATAAGAAGGGGTGTTTTTTACCGGCGGTCTGTTGTGGGCTGAGCCACTGTAGACCTGAGGCCTCAGGTGAGGTGGCGTAGTCAACCCGAACGCGCTGACACTCGCTGGGCAGTTCAATGTTGAGCGGTGTACCAAGGTGCTGATCAGTGTCTCCCAAGCTGAAGGGAACCGCCTGATCACCACAATAGGTACCCGCAATGTTGAGGTCTCTAGTGTCTAGTATCAGTGTGTTTGAAGAGCTGTCTACGCGCTCTACGTCAAGGCTAGCACTACCGTGCAGAATGCGCTGATCAAAATCGACCGATAGGTCGAGCGACACGTGGCGCAAGACGATCTGATCTGGGTTGCTAAATGAGTGGTGGTCGACGCGACTGGTGGCGCTTGTCTGCGTGGCTTGGGGGGCTTGAGCAGTGGGTGATTCAGGGGCTGAACAGCTCGCCAATACCCCCATGAGGGAGGCGAGAGCCAGTCGTCTAATGGGGGCGTTGCGTGTCATAGCTACCTCTTATTCTTTCAGTAAAACCCAGTCGATTAAGTATTTGCTGGGTCGCAAGTCTTCCTGCCATTCAGTGGCGCGAACGATGTACAGTGTCCACAATTCGCCATCAACATACACCGGTGCAAATTGGCCACTTTCTAGCAAGCGCCGCTCGCCATTTTTGTCGATGATTTTTACCACGGCATCGCGATAGCTATTGGCAAAGCGCAAATTCAATACCGACTCTTTGCGTTGTGGACTAATGCTAAAGGCCTTGAGGATATCACCGCCGCGATCGGATTTAGCCGCTACGATACGCAGTTCACCCGATTTGCGTGCTTCTACGCGGCGTATGACGCCGTCTTTGATGGGCTGGTTGTTGTCCTGCCAATCGCAGCCAAAACACTGTATGGGCGCCCACGGCCAAGGTTCAAAGGTGAGGCCGTAAAGGGTCTGCTTGCTGTGGTTGGGAAGGCTTTGGCAAGCTGCTAGCAAAGCAATGGAAAAAAGCGCGAGGCCTAGTTTTACACGTGACATGGTGTCGTCCTTGAAAATAGAAAGTGAGTATACGTTTTAGTCTTCTCTGGCGAGATCGACAATCAGTCGACGCAGCCATTGGTGCCCAGGGTTGTGTTGCAGCAGTGGACTCCAGATCATTTTGATTTCAATCGGCACCAGTGGAAAGGGCGGGGTGCGTATCGCCAGTTTCGGGTCGTTGGCGTAAACCTGTGCCATGCGACGCGGCAACGTGGCGATGAGATCGGGTTGTGTGGCGAAGGTGGATGCCACCATGTAGTTACGAGTAAAGACGCGAATGTTGCGTTTGACATCGAGTTCGGCCAAGGCTTCATCGATCCACCCCAGACGCGAAGTATTGCCACGATCCATGCCGGTGCCAACACCCATGTTGGTTTTGTTGACCCAAATGTGGTTCGAGGCGAGGTAGGCTTCCAAGTCAAAATTATCGACAGCGGGGTGGTCGGCACTCAATAGGCAAGCGAAGTTATCACGCCACAGGGTGGTTTGGTGAAATGACTGCGGCAGTTGGTTGAAGCGGTTGATCGCCATGTCGACCTTGCCTTTCTCGATGTCCTGGAAGCTCACGTCACTGGGGGTGAGAATGTCGAGGCAAATACCCGGCGCTTGTTCTTGCAGTGCGGCAATCACTTTGGGGAGCAAGGTCGCTTCTATGTAGTCACTGGCCATCACTCGGAAGGTGCGGTCGCTGGTGGTGGGCTCGAAGGGCGTCGAAGGCTGGACGGCTTTTTCTACCTCATTGAGGATGTTGCGCACTAAAGGTTGTAGGGCTTCGGCCCGCTCGGTGGGGGTCATCCCTTCGCTGGTGCGAATTAACAGTGGGTCATCGAGTAAATCGCGTAGCCGCTTCAAACCGTTGCTCATGGCAGGTTGCGTGATACCTAATTGCTCAGCGGCTTTGGTAACATTGCGTTCGCGTAACAAAACGTCTAAAAATACCAATAAATTCAAATCGACTCGGGATAGGTTCATTTCCGTACCTAATAGTGATTATTAATTCCATAAAATAGAATGATGTTTTACCATGGGTTTAGCAAAACAACAATAAGGAAAGGCTATGCCTAGCCAATTGCAGCGGCTTAAAAACGATATGGCGCAGCGTCTGGCCAGTGCCATTCTCAATGGCTTTGAAGCGATGTTTGCCGATTTTACCAACGTAACTCTTGGGGCCAAAGCGCGTTTTGAAAAGGCGGACTGGCCGGCTGTTCAAGAGGCCTCGTCGCTGCGTATCGAGATCTACAAAGGCAAGGTGCACAGCATCGCTGAATTGATTAAAGGCTTGGTGGGGCCACCCATTTATGAGCCTGAACTGTGGGTGCTGGGCAAAGCTTATTACATCGATATTTTGCAGTACCACGCCAATTACGAAATTGCGGAAACGTTTTACAACTCCATCTATTGCTATGTGTTTGGTCACGACAATATCAATGATGAACACGCCTTTGTTACCTCGTCGCAAAAACCACTCGCGCTGGAGGTCAGTCAAAACCTTTACCACCGCTACTCGCCAGGCGAACAGGTGACCGACCTGACTCGCGACCTACTCGACGGTTGCTTATTTAATGCGCGCTGGGAAGACAAAGAGCGCGATATTAACAATATTGTCGATGCCGCCCGCGGGCCGTTGCTGCGCTATTCGCCGCAGGAGCGCAGCAATATGCAGGTGGACGTGCTCAAGTCGGTGTTCTATCGCTCTAAGGCCGCCTATGTGATTGGGCGAGTGGTGCTGAGGGAAAATATTATTCCCTTTGTGCTCCCAATCATGCACAACAGCCAGGGGGAGTTATTTGTTGATACGGTCATTTTTGACCGGGACGAATTGTCGGTGGTGTTCAGTTTTACCCGCTCCTTTTTTATGGTCGAGACCAATGACCCGTCCAGTATCGTCGACTTTCTGAAGATATTGATGCCCCATAAGGCGCGCTCGGAACTGTATGCTTGCATTGGGTTTCGCAAGCACTCTAAGACCGAATTCTTCCGCGATTTTCGCCGCTATATGGGCAAAACCGAGGAGAAATTTGTCATCGCGCCGGGTATCAAGGGGATGGTGATGTCGGTGTTCACGCTGCCCAGTTACGACTTCGTCTTCAAGATCATCAAGGATCGTTTTGCGCCTCCCAAGGATATGACCCGTGATCAGGTCAAGGAGAAGTATCGCTTGGTGTCGCGCCATGATCGGGTAGGGCGCATGGCGGACACCCATGAATTCTCCAACTTCGAGTTCGACAAGCGCATGATATCGGACGAATTATTGCGTGAGCTTTACGACGTTGCCCCTTCGCTCATCAAAGATAAAGGCGAGCATCACCTCGTCATTGATCACTTGTACATCGAGCGCAAGATGATCCCGCTTAATATTTATCTGCAAGACGCGAGCGATGAAGACATTGTCGATGTCATGGACGAATACGGCAATGCTATCAAGCAATTGGCCGCGGCCAATATCTTCCCGGGCGATATGCTGTTGAAAAACTTCGGCGTCACCCGGCACAAGCGGGTGGTGTTCTATGACTATGACGAGATTTGTCCGCTGACCGATTGCGTGTTTAGAACGATCCCCGAGCCTCAGAACGAATACCAGGAGATGTCGGGTGAACTTTGGTACACCGTTGGCCCGTTTGATATCTTCCCTGAGGAATTTAGATTGTTCTTTTCTGGTAATCCAAAAGCGCGCAAGGCTTTCGAAGAGCTCCACAGCGATCTTTACAACACCAGTTATTGGACTAGCATTCAAGACAATATCCGCGCGGGTCAAATCCTCGACGTCTTCCCCTATCGCAAGCGTCGTCGTTTCCAGCGCGCAGTGGAAAAGGCATCTTAGCGGAGCAGGCTATGCAGACCTATCATCGGCTCGAAAGTTTGATGAACTTAGCACCGGGGTATCGGCGGGAATTTATTGTCGCTGGGCGTCAGGTGCTGTTACTGCAGGAGGGCGACGTGATTGCGTTGGTGGAAAATCGCTGCCCCCATCAGGGCTTTTCACTGGTGGATGCTCGTGTTCGAGGTGATGTCCTGACCTGCGCCGCTCACGCGGTGAGCTTTTCCCTTCGCAATGGGGCCGTACAGCCCGGCGCAGCATTTCAGTGTTCGGCACTCAAAGTATACGAATTGGTCTATCGCGGTAATGAAGTAGGGGTCTACCTCGATTAATTGCCGCGCTACTTGGCGACCTTGGTTAGATCCAAACTGTGCTTGATCAACTGTAAGCGGGTTTCAATATCGGGACCCATTTGCAGCGCGAGTCCTGTGGTCAGGATGTCGATGATGGTCAGGATGACAATGCGAGTCACCATCGGCACGTAAATTGTGGTGTCTTCCAGTTCCGAGGCCGAGCTGATGGCCACGTCTGCCAGTTTGGCGATAGGCGAGTCGGTGGCGGTGATGGCAATTAAGTCGCCGCCGGCGCGTTTGACAATTTCGGCGGTCTCGATCATGTCTTTGGTGCGCCCGGTAAAGGTAATTATCAGTACTGCGGTGCCTTCAGTCGCGCTGGCAGCGGCCATGCGTTGTTTGAGTGTGTCTTCATAACAGACGGTGGGAATGCCACTGCGAAAGAAGCGGTTTTGCGCATCGGCGGCAATCGAGGCACAGCCCCCCATGCCGAAAATTTCGATCCTTTTAGCGTCTCGAATAATCTCAATGGCCTTGTCGATGGCCTGCAAATCGAGTCCGCTGCGCAGGTATTCTAGGCCGTTCATGTTGGCCCCGATAATCTTGTGGGCTATCTCTTCGCTGCTGTCGCCGGCGGAAACGGTGCTTGAAATATAGGAGTTGCCGCTGGCCATGCTGCTGGCAAGCTGGACTTTTAAATCGGGGAAACTGCGGCAGCCAACCGTGCGGCAAAGGCGCGATACCATCGGGTCGCTGACGTCGGCGGCGCGTGCTAGCTCGGCGGTGGTCATGTGAACCACGGTAGCCGGGTCTTTCAAAATCGCTTCGGCAATGCGGCGCTCCGCCTTGCTTAAGTTGTTGAGTGACTGCTGTAAGCGATTCAGTATCATGTGGCTACCTCGTAGATATATTTAAAATATACCATCGAGATTTCAGGACAAGAAGTCTTTTTTGTAATTAAGTTAAAAAATTTAGCTTTATTTTGTCATTGAAGTGTGAAAAAATTTAACCCAATTAAAAGATGTTAAAGTTTCGTAATACTTTAACCGACCTGTCATCAGCCTTTTTTATTCTGACTACAATCGGTTTCATGATAGGTCGCTATAAGCTTTATAAGAGGGTTAAAAATGAGTTCAAGATCTACGCTGCCCGCTTGGACAGCCTTGCAATCTCTCGCTGCACAGCAGCGGGATATCCATCTTAACGATCTGTTCAGCGCCGATCCCTCGCGCTTCAGTACCTTTTCTGCCGAGCTTCCCGGTCTACTGTTTGACTATTCCAAGCAGCGTGTAGACACCAACGTCATGCAATCGCTGTTGGATTTGGCCGAGCAATGCGATGTTGCCACTTGGCGAGACAAGATGTTTAGCGGTGAACACATCAACATCACCGAAGACCGCGCCGTGCTGCATATCGCCCTGCGCGACCGTGCTAAGCGTCCTATTTTAGTGAATGGCGTTGACGTCAGTGGCGAAGTTAGCCGCGAGTTGGCTCGCATGGAGACCTTTGTCAACGCGGTTCGCAACGGTGAGTGGAAGGGTTATAGCGGTGCGATGATTACCGATGTGGTCAGTATCGGTATCGGTGGTTCTCATTTGGGTCCGCAAATGGTGACCGAAGCCCTGGCGGCCTATGCTGACGACACCCTCAATGTTCACTACGTGTCTAACGTCGATGGTACCCAGATCGCCACTACCTTGAATGGCTTAGATCCTGCCACCACACTGTTCGTCATTTCGTCGAAGACTTTCACCACCTCTGAAACCATGACCAATGCTCGCACGGCGCTGGCGTGGTTGACTGCTGCAGCGGCTGAAGCCGGTGTTGGCGATAGCAAAGCCGCCGCTGGCAAACACTTTGTGGCGGTATCGTCCAATGTGGCCGCCGCGTGCGAGATGGGCATCGAGCAAGACAACATTTTCTCAATGTGGGATTGGGTCGGTGGGCGATTCTCGCTGTGGTCCGCCATTGGTCTACCCATTGCGCTATACCTTGGTTTTGACAAGTTTGTCGAGTTGCTCGAAGGCGCCCACGAAGTTGATGAGCACTTTGCCAACGCTGATTTCGCCAACAATATTCCCGTGTTGATGGCGTTGTTAAGCGTTTGGAATACCACCTTTATGGGGTTTCCTGCACAAGCCATTTTGCCCTACGACCAAGCAATGCACATGCTGCCCGCCTACTTGCAGCAGGCAGAGATGGAGTCCAATGGTAAGTTTGTGGTGCGCGATGGTGGCAGTGTTGACTACGACACTGTCCCATTGATCTGGGGCGAGGTGGGTATTAATGGCCAGCACGCTTTCTATCAGTTCCTGCACCAAAGCCCCGCCATTATCCCCGCTGATTTCATCGGTTCGGTGCGCAGCAGCATCGAGGTAGACGGCCATCACGACGTGTTGATGTCTAACTACTTTGCGCAAAGTAAGGCATTGATGACCGGTGTTAGCGCGGCAGAGATTCGTGCTGATTTGACGGCAAAAGGCCTATCGCCTGAGCGAATTGAAGAAATCGTGCCGCACAAGGTGCACAAAGGTAATCGCCCCACCAGTAGTTTCCTGCTGTCACGCGTTGAGCCTCGTATCTTGGGCATGATGATCGCCCTCTATGAGCACAAAATCTTTGTGCAGGGTGTCATTTTGGATATTTGTTCGTTCGACCAATGGGGCGTCGAACTGGGCAAAGTGATCGCTAAGAAAATTGAAGCAGACATCGCCGCCGATTCGATGGGCGAGGCTGAATTACAGCAGCGTTACGATGTCTCCACCGCGGGCCTAATGGCGCGCTACAAAACCATGCGTCGGAGCTAATTATGTCTATGAATTCAGTGGTGGCCGAAGTCACCGCACGTTTGATCGAACGCAGCAAGCCAAGCCGCGACGACTACGTCAACCGCATGAATAAGGCGCGCAGCGCTGGTCGTGTGCGTTCTCGTTTGTCGTGTGGCAACTTGGCCCACGCGATTGCCGCTTGCAGCAGCAGTGTCAAGGGGCAGCTGGCAGGCGACGAGGTGGCTAACGTCGCTATTATCTCGGCCTACAACGAAATGTTGTCGGCGCACCAGCCCTACGAAACCTACCCAGCGACTATTAAAAAGGCCGCCGCAGAGCAGGGCGCTTCAGCGCAATTTGCCGGTGGTGTGCCCGCTATGTGTGACGGTGTCACCCAAGGACGTGACGGCATGGAATTGTCGCTGTTTAGCCGCGATGTGATTGCCATGGCCACAGGTGTAGCCCTGTCTCACGACGTCTTTGATGGCAGCCTGTGTCTGGCGGTGTGCGATAAAATCGTCCCCGGTATGATGATTGGCTCGCTGGCCTTTGGTCACTTGCCAACCGCCTTCGTACCTGCGGGTCCAATGCCATCGGGTCTGCCCAACGAAGAAAAAGCCCGCGTGCGTCAATTGTATGCCCAAGGTAAAGTGGGCCGCGAAGAACTGCTGAAAGCAGAAAGCGAGTCTTACCACAGTGCGGGAACCTGTACCTTCTACGGCACCGCCAACAGCAACCAAATGCTGATGGAAATTATGGGCCTGCATCTACCAGGTTCTTCGTTCGTTAACCCCGGTACCGAGCTGCGCGAGGCGCTGACCGAAGAAGTGACTCGTCAATTGTTGAAAAACATCGATGCTGATCAACGCATTATGCTGGCCGACATCGTCAATGAAAAAACCATCGTAAACGGCGTCGTGGGCTTGTTGGCCACCGGTGGTTCAACCAACCACGCTATCCACTTAATTGCCATTGCCAAGGCGGCCGGCGTTCAACTGACCTGGCAGGATATGTCTGATCTGTCGGATGTGGTGCCATTGTTGTGCCGCATTTACCCCAACGGTATGGCCGACGTGAACCACTTCCAAGCGGCGGGTGGTATGGGTTTCTTGATGCGCGAATTGCGCGATGCTGGCTACCTTCACAACGATGTCTACACCACCATGGGCTTTGGTCTAGATGCCTACACCAAAGAGCCCCACCTGCGCGACGGCGCGATTGTTTGGCATGATGTTCCCGCCAACAGTCTGGATGAAGAGGTCCTTCGCCCCGCCAGCAATCCTTTTGCACCAGAAGGCGGCCTGAAATTGTTGAAGGGCAACCTCGGTAATTCGGTGATCAAAATTTCTGCGGTGAAACCTCAGCACCGTTTGGTGACGGCGCCCGCGATTGTATTCGATCACCAAGACGATCTGCTGCAAGCCTTTAAAGAAGGTCGACTGGAGCAAGATTTTATTGCCGTCATTCGCTACCAGGGCCCTAAAGCCAACGGTATGCCCGAGTTGCACAAGTTGACCCCTACACTGGCCACCCTGCAAGACCGTGGCTTTAAAGTGGCGCTGGTTACCGATGGCCGCATGTCGGGAGCATCGGGCAAGGTACCGTCGGCGATCCACCTCAGCCCTGAGGCCTTAGACGGAGGTCCCATTGGCCGCGTTCGCGATGGCGATATGCTTGAGTTGGATGCTGAAAATGGCAGCCTGCGTTTGTTGGTCGACGAGGCTGAGTTTGCCTCGCGTATTCAAGCGCGACCCGATCTCAGTGGTAACGAGTACGGCATGGGTCGTGAACTATTCCACTCGTTGCGCGCTTGCGTTAATTCTGCCGAAGACGGCGCTACCATCTTTACTATGGAGTAAATAATATGGGCTCTGATAACAGCAATACTGTCGCCCTGGTTGATTTTGTCATTTTTGGTGGTGCCGGCGATCTGGCCTACCGTAAATTGTTACCAGCGATGTACCGCGCCTTTAAAGAGGGCAAAATTGCCCCCGAGTCGCACATCTTCTGCACGGTGCGTAAGCAAGAAGATTTCGATAACTACATGGGCAACGTCAATAAGGCGTTGCAGAACTTTCTCTACGAGGGCGAGTTCGACAAAGAGATTTGGAAGGGCTTTTCAAATATTGTTGCCCCCGTCATGGTCGATATTTCTAAGCGCGATGAAAAGTGGGCGGTATTAGAAAAGCACCTCGAATGTGACGATAACCGCTCGCGTGTTTTCTATTTGTCGACGCCTCCCGCGGTGTTTGGCGAAGCGTGCAAGAACTTGCATGAGCAGGGTTTGATCAATGAAAACGCTCGCGTCGTGGTAGAAAAACCGCTCGGCTATGACGCCAAATCAGCGGAAGAGATCAACGCCACCATTGCCACCTATTTCAAAGAGTCGCAGATTTTCCGTATCGACCACTACCTGGGTAAAGAAACGGTACAAAACTTGATGGCGCTGCGTTTCAGCAACATCTTGTTTGAGCAATTCTGGAACTCAAAGTTTATCGATCACGTGCAAATCTCGATTTCTGAAACCGTCGGTTTGGAAGGGCGCGCGGGTTTTTACGACAACGCCGGTGCGCTGCGCGACATGATCCAAAACCACCTGTTGCAGTTGCTGTGTCTGACTGCCATGGAACCACCAAACACCATTTCAGCCGACAATATTCGCGCTGAAAAACTGAAGGTACTGCAGGCGCTTCGTCCGCTGCGTGGCGATGATGTGATCAGTAATACCGTGCGTGGCCAATACGTGGCGGGTGAGTTTAATGGCAAGTTGGTCCCCGGCTACTTGGAAGAGCTGAACGATGGCGCCAGCCACACCGAGACCTTCGTGGCTATCCGTGCCCACATCGATAACTGGCGCTGGGCACGCGTACCGTTTTACCTGCGTACTGGTAAGCGCATGAAGGAGCGCTGCGCGGAGATTGTGCTGCAGTTCCGTGAAATTCCACACGATGTTTACAGTGGTAAGCAAGGTACGACACCACCTAACCGCTTGGTCATTCGCCTGCAGCCCGACGAGAGCATTCAATTGTATCTAGTGGCGAAAGACTTGAATGAATTGGATATTAAACTCAAGCCCGTGGTCTTGAACCTGAACTTCGCAGAAACCTTCGAAAACTTCCGCTCAGACGCCTACAAGCGTTTGATGTTGGATGCGGCGCTGAACAACCCCAGCCTGTTTATTCACCGTGATGAAGTTGCCGCGGCATGGGCTTGGATCGATCCTATTATTGAAACCTGGGTAGAGCGTGAAGTGATTCCAGAGCTTTATCGTGCCGGTTCATGGGGACCCCAATTAGCCACTGAATTGATGAGCGATGACGGTCGCCGTTGGTACAACGCTGGCGAAGGGGTGTAAGTATGGTTCAAGAGCACTTTTTTGATAGCCGTGAAGCGTTGATCGAGGCCCTGACTGAGCGCTGCCAGCAGCGTTTGTCGGACTGCGTGGCCAACAGCGGTGATGCCGCGTTTTATGTGTCGGGTGGTAGCACGCCTGAATTGGTCTACAAAGCGTTGTCCGAGCGCGATTTGGCTTGGAGCAATGTTCACATTGCCATGGTTGATGAGCGTTGGGTCGATGTTGATCACCCACGTAGTAATGAGGCCTTCCTCAATCGTTGTCTGCGAATTAACAACGCTACCGAGGCGCCCTTCGTGGGGATGAAAAACCCTGCGGCGACCCCTTGTGAGGGTTGGCAAGCGTGTGAAGTTGCCTTTCAGGCGCTTCCCAACAAAGCGGGTATTTGCATCTTGGGTATGGGGGGCGATGGCCACACCGCTTCGTTTTTCCCACACGCAGAGGGTTTAGACAACGCCCTGCAGAGCGATGCGCTAGTGGCCGCCCTAACAGCCAAGCCGTCAGCGGTGACAGGTGATGAAGTCGATCGCATGACCATGACCCTGAGCGCTATCCAGCAGAGCGGCGACATCGTGCTGTTGATTACTGGCCAAGACAAACTCGACGTATACCGCGCTGCCCTGGAAGGTGGTGAGGTTGCCGATATGCCCGTTCGCGCGGTGCTTAACCAAACCGTCACACCTGTCCACGTATACTGGGCAGCTTAAAGGAAACACTATGAGCTACAACATCGATGAAGTAATGACCGCTGCCCCCGTGGTACCTGTATTGGTCATTGAAAAGCTGGAACACGCGGTACCTCTGGCGAAGGCCCTTGTGGCTGGCGGCCTGCGTGTTCTAGAAATTACCCTGCGCACCGACTGCGCCTTGGAGGCGATTCGCGCCATGAAGGACGCCGTACCCGAGGCTATCGTCGGCGCAGGTACTGTGAATACCCCCGAACTGTTGGATGCGGCGGTGGCTGCAGGTTCTGACTTCTTAGTCAGCCCTGGCTCAACGCCCGCCTTGATCGACAAAGCACTGAGCCAATCAGTGCCTCTGTTGCCCGGTGTCAACTCGCCTTCTGAAGTGATGGCACTGTTGGAGCGAGGAATTTCGCGTATGAAGTTTTTCCCCGCTGAAGCCGCGGGTGGCATGCCCATGCTGAAATCTATCCATGGCCCATTGCCGCAAGCACTGTTCTGCCCCACCGGTGGTATCAACTTGGAAAAAGCTAAGCAATATCTGGCGCTGCCTAACGTGGCTTGCGTGGGTGGTTCATGGTTGGCACCGGCCGAATTGATGGCCGAGGGTCGCTGGGACGAGATTACTGCACTGGCCGCTGAAGCAGCGGCGCTGGCAAACTAATTAATATTGATTTTAGCGGCCACAAGCCGCGTTACTTGGAGTTTTGAAATGACTATTCGTGTTGCAATTAATGGTTTTGGTCGTATCGGCCGCAATATTCTGAAAGCCCTGTACGAGGGTGGTTACCGCGATCGTATCCAGATCGTTGCGGTTAACGATTTGGGTGATGCTAAATTGAACGCGCACCTGACACGCTACGATTCAGTGCACGGTCGTTTTGGTTTCGATGTTAGCTTGGACGGCGACGTGATGACCGTCGCGGGCGACGAGATTCGATTCGTTTCTGAGCGCGATCCTGCCAACTTGCCTTGGGGCGAGATGAATATCGACGTGGTTTACGAGTGCACCGGTATCTTTACTTCGCGTGAAACCGCCGGTAAACACATTGCGGCTGGCGCTAAAAAAGTTATCATTTCTGCCCCCGGCAAAGATGTTGATGCCACAGTGGTTTACGGCGTTAACCAAGATGTGTTGACCGCCGATGCCACCATTATTTCAAACGCCTCATGCACCACCAACTGCCTGGCGCCCGTGGCAAAAGTCTTGAATGATGCGATTGGTATTGAAACGGGTCAGATGACCACGATTCACGCCTATACCAATGACCAGAACCTGAGCGACGTGTACCACCAAGACATGTACCGTGCGCGTTCTGCCACGCAGTCGATGATCCCCACCGCGACCGGTGCGGCGAAAGCGGTTGGCCTGGTATTGCCAGAGCTGAATGGCAAGTTGGATGGTATGGCTGTGCGCGTTCCCACCATCAACGTATCACTGGTAGACCTGAACTTTGTAGCCAAGCGTGAAACCACCGCGGAAGAGATTAATGCCCTGATGAAAGCGGCTTCTGAAAACGGCCCACTGAAAGGCGTATTGACCTACAACGAAGAGCCCCTGGTGTCGATCGATTTCAACCACCAGCCCGCTTCATCGAACTTTGACGCTACCCAAACCAAAGTCTCTGGTACCTTTGTGAAGGTGATGTCTTGGTATGACAACGAGTGGGGTTTCTCAAACCGTATGCTGGATAACACCATCGCCCTGATGGCAGCCAAGTAAGAGAGACATCATGACACAAGCTAATCCACAACTGCGTCGCACCAAAATTGTCGCGACGCTTGGCCCGGCGACGGACGATCCAGCTACCCTGGAAAAACTGCTGTTGGCGGGTGTCAACGTGGTGCGCATCAACTTTTCACACGGCGATCCGGATGAACACCGCCGCCGTGTTGAAATGGTTCGTGAAATCAGTATCCGCCACCGCCTGTTCGTGGCGGTATTGGGTGATCTGCAAGGTCCCAAGATTCGCATCGCGCGCTTTGCCGACAAGAAAATCTTCCTCAAAGAGGGCGATAGATTCACCTTGGACGCGGGTATGGATAAGCTGGCTGGCCACCAAACCGCGGTCGGTCTCGATTACGAGGACCTGCCTAACGACTGTAAACCCGGCGATATCTTGATGCTGGACGACGGCCGCGTGCAAATGCAGGTCGACAGTATCGAAGGTAACAAGGTTCACACCATCGTCACCGTGGGTGGCGACTTGTCTAACAACAAGGGAATCAACCTACAAGGTGGTGGTTTATCGGCCCCCGCATTGACCGAGAAGGATCTGCGCGATATCAAAACCGCAGCAGCTCTCGACGTTGAATACCTGGCGGTGTCCTTCCCACGCAGTGGTGCAGACATCGAGCGCGCGCGCGAGTTGATGCTAGCAGCCGGTGGTAACGCTGGCATTGTGGCCAAAATTGAGCGCGCTGAGACGGTAGCTACCGCTGAAGCGCTAGACGATATGATCGCCGCAAGCGACGCGGTGATGGTCGCGCGAGGTGATCTTGGCGTGGAAATTGGCGATGCTAGCTTGGTGGGCGTGCAAAAACGCATCATCAAACGCGCCCGTCAAATGAACAAAGTGGTGATTACAGCAACCCAAATGATGGAGTCGATGATCAACTCACAACTGCCGACCCGTGCTGAAGTGTTCGACGTGGCGAACGCGGTCTTGGACGGTACCGATGCGGTGATGCTGTCGGGTGAAACCGCTGCGGGTAACTACCCCGTGCAGACGGTAAAAGCGATGGTGCGAGTGATCATGGGTGCCGAGGCGCAGCGCGAAATTCAACGCTCGCGCCACCGTATGGATCAAGAGTACGAGCACGTTGACGAAACCATTGCGTTGGCAGTGATGTACTCGGCCAACCACCTGGTGGGTGTGAAGGCTATTATCGCCTTGACCGAGTCGGGACACACCCCGCGTGTGATGTCTCGCATTAGTTCTGGTTTGCCGATTTTTGCACTATCGCCTAGTGTTAAGGCGCAGCGCAAGATGATGCTATACCGCGGTGTTCAATCGGTACCCTTTGACCCCAAAGGTATGGATATCGAGGAAATGACCCACAAATCTATTCAAGCCCTGAAAGACGCTGGTCACGTCAACGTTGGTGACGTTGTCATTCTTTCACGTGGTAACCAAATTGGTTTGTTGGGTGGTACGGACACCATGCAAATTGTTCGGGTAACCGAGTAATCCAAGGCCCGCCCTGTGGCGGGCATTCACACCCCTGGTTGGAGAGCGCGATGCAAGGCGATATTCTCAACGAGTCGATACAGCTGCTCATCTATGGGATGGGCACCGTGTTTATATTTCTGTTTATTCTAGTTCTTGCCACCACGGCGATGTCGCAATTGATCGCGCGTTACGCACCTGAGCCCGCTCCAGTCGCGCCCGCAAAACGACAAGCCAAGACTGTCCAGTCGGTTGATCCCGATGTGCTGCAAGCTATTGGTCTGGCGGTACAAGAGTACCGTCGCGAACGCCGTTAATCCTTTTCAATAGAAGTGGATCCTATGAGTGAAAACAACAAACCTTTAGGTATTACCGATGTCGTGCTGCGCGACGCCCACCAGTCACTATTCGCTACGCGACTGCGTATCGATGACATGCTGCCTATCGCCGAAAAGCTCGACAAGATTGGTTTTTGGTCTTTGGAGTCATGGGGCGGAGCCACCTTTGATGCCTGTATTCGCTACTTAGGGGAAGATCCTTGGGATCGCATCCGCGAATTGAAAAAGGCGATGCCCAATACGCCACAGCAAATGTTGTTCCGTGGCCAGAATATCTTGGGCTACCGCCACTACGCGGATGACGTGGTGCAAAAATTTGTCGAACGCGCCGCAATTAACGGCGTCGATGTGTTCCGTGTGTTCGATGCGATGAACGATATGCGCAATCTCGAAACCGCGCTTAAAGCCGTTAAGAATGTCGGCAAGCACGCTCAGGGCACCATTTCCTATACCTTGAGCCCGGTACACGACATCGAAATGTGGGTGGCCCTTGGCAAGCAATTGGAAGACATGGGCGCCGATTCCATCGCCATTAAAGACATGGCTGGTCTGTTAACGCCCTACGTTGGTTTTGAACTGGTGTCTCGCTTGAAAGCGGCGGTGGATATTCCGATTCATATGCAGTGTCACGCTACCACGGGCTTGTCCACCGCCACTGCGTTGAAGTGTATTGAAGCTGGTATCGATAACGTCGATACCGCGATCTCTTCTATGTCGATGACCTATGGTCATAGCCCGACCGAAACCTTAGTGGCTATCTTACAAGGCACGGAGCGCGATACTGGGCTTGACCTTAACGCCTTGGAAGAGATTGCCAGTTATTTCCGTGAAGTTCGTAAAAAATACGCCAAGTTTGAAGGCAGTTTGCGCGGTGTAGACGCCCGTATTCTCACTGCTCAAGTACCCGGCGGCATGCTGACCAACATGGAAAACCAGCTGCGCGACCAAGGCGCGTCGGATAAATTTGATCAGGTGTTGGCGGAAATTCCCCGTGTTCGTGAAGATTTGGGGTTCATCCCCTTGGTGACTCCTACCTCGCAGATCGTAGGCACCCAAGCGGTGTTGAATGTACTCACCGGCGAGCGCTACAAATCGATTTCAAAAGAGACCCAACGGGTTTTGAAGGGTGAATACGGCGCCACACCCGCACCTGTTAACGCAGAATTGCAGGCGCGCGTATTGGATGGTGCGGAAGCGATTACCTGCCGTCCAGCAGACTTAATTGAGCCTGAGCTCGACAAACTCACCGAGGAATTGTCAGCTCACGCTAAGGATCAGGGCATCACCTTGGCGGCTGAGGCCATCGACGATGTTTTAACCTACGCACTGTTTCCGCAAGTGGGGCTGAAATTTTTGGCTAACCGCAACAATCCAGAGGCCTTTGAACCCGCGCCGGGCCAAGAGCCACTGGCGAGCGAATCAGGCGTGTACACGGTCAACGTTAATGGCAGCAGCTACACAGTTGAAGTCAGCGCCGGCGGTGATGTTACCGCGTTGGCGCCGGTGGGTGGTGCAACCCCTGTAGCGGCCTCTGCGGCGGTTCCTGCTAGTGGCGGCGAAGATGTGCCATCGCCCTTGTCGGGCACTATTTTCCGCATCGACGTCGCACCAGGTGATCTAGTGGAAGAGGGTGATTTGCTGATCATCCTTGAGGCGATGAAAATGGAAACTGAAATTCGCGCACCTAAGGCAGGCACCGTGACCACGGTGCATACCAAGGTTGGTGACGCCGTCGCCACGGGTGACGCCCTGCTGAGTATCGCCTAGGAGCCTGCCCGATGAATGAAAAATTGATCACGTTGTGGCAGAGCACCGGGCTTTTCCAAGCCGAAATCGGTCAGTTGGCCATGATGGCCATTGGCGGCTTGCTGCTGTACTTGGCCATCAAGCGCGGATTTGAGCCCCTATTGTTGGTACCGATTGGCTTCGGCGGCATTATGGCGAACATCCCTGGGGCAGGGTTGGCGAATTCGGCGGTAGAAAATGCCTTTCTGCACGGCAGTCCTGAGCTGTTGGCACAAATGGCACAAGCGTTGGCGCTAAGCGGCTGGGAGAGTGTCAAAGATCTGGTTCACGCCTATGACAATAGCGGCGCAGCGGCCCATGTGGCATTGCAACAACTCGCGGCGGATGCCGGTTTTGCCAACGGTGCGTTGTATCAGTTCTATAGTGTTGCGATCGCTTCCGGTGTGGCGCCCTTGGTTATTTTCATGGGGGTCGGTGCCATGACCGATTTTGGCCCACTTCTGGCCAATCCTAAGACCCTATTTTTGGGTGCCGCTGCGCAGTTTGGTATTTTTGCCACGGTGCTGGGTGCGGCGGGTATGACCTATTTAGGCTGGATGGATTTTACCCTTCCAGAAGCGGCAGCCATCGGGATTATTGGCGGTGCTGATGGCCCAACAGCGATCTACGTAGCCAGCAAATTGGCGCCAGACCTGCTTGGGGCGATTGCCGTGTCAGCCTATTCGTATATGGCCTTGGTGCCGATGATTCAGCCGCCCATCATGCGCGCCCTAACCACCGAGCAAGAGCGCGCTATTGTGATGACCCAGCTGCGCACAGTCAGCGTGCGCGAGAAGATCTTTTTCCCGATTATTCTGCTGATTTTGGTCGCCTTGGTGCTGCCCGATGCGGCACCGCTGTTGGGGATGTTCTGCTTCGGCAACTTGATGAAAGAGTGCGGTGTGGTGGATCGTTTGAGCGATACTGCGCAAAACGCCTTGATCAATATCACCACCATCTTCCTCGGCCTGTCTGTGGGTGCCAAACTCAGCGCCGATAAGTTCCTCGATCTAAAAACCCTCGGCATTCTCTCGCTGGGCATGGTGGCATTCGCGATTGGTACCGCGGCGGGTGTGTTGATGGCCAAGCTGATGAACCGCTTCACCAGCACCCCAATCAACCCCTTGATTGGTTCAGCGGGTGTGTCAGCGGTGCCGATGGCGGCGCGGGTATCCAACAAGGTAGGCTTAGAATCAAACCCTCAAAACTTCCTTCTGATGCACGCCATGGGCCCGAATGTGGCTGGTGTGATTGGCTCGGCAGTGGCGGCGGGGATTATGATCAGTTTGGTTGGCTAGCGAGAACGAGGGAATAATTCCCTTTCTCTACGAGAAAGGTCCCACAGGGGGCTGATAAGCCCCACAGGGAGGGTGCTGCTTAGAACTGCGAGGTTGGCAGTGTCACTACCATACCGTCGAGATCTTCAGTAACGATCACTTGGCAAGACAAACGGCTGTTGTCCTGGGGCTCAACCACAAAATCCAACATGCTTTCTTCAGTAGAATTAGCCGCTGGAATCTTGTCGAAGAATTTTTCGTCGATGTAGCAGTGGCAAGTCGCACAGCTGCAGCTGCCGCCACAATCTGCCAGGATACCGTCGACCATGTTGTCGATCGCGGTTTGCATCAGGCTGTTTCCGGGGGTAGCGTCAACTTCAATATCAACGCCAGAGGGCTGGATAAAAGTAATCTTAGTCATGGTGTCTCCTAGAATTTGCTGCTCATAATAGCGGCGTCGGCCGCGCCTGTCATGCTTTGCGGGTGTAATGTTGTCGCATTTTGTCGACGCTATCGGCTGGAAGCCCAAGACCCTCGGTGAGAAATGCGTGCGGGGTGGCAAAGCGTTCTGCGAGACCTTCAAACATCGCCTGCAGATAGCTCTCTCTGACTTCCATGATGGGTGTAACCCAGTGCGGTTGGATGTGCTGAGTGGTCTCGATTTGCGCGAGTTGCATGGCCATGTGCAAGGGGTCGACGTTGTCGCAGTAAAGCGGTTTGCTCAACATATAATCGTCCCTAATGGTATCGCGGTCGCATCCCAATACCCACAAGATCAAAGCGCAGGTTGAGCCCGTTCGATCCTTGCCGCCGCTGCAATGCACCAAAATGGGGGTGGTGGGGTCGTCCAGTAGTCGTTCGAATAGCTGGGCAAAGTAGCTGTGGCTGTAATCCCCTCGGCCAATATCGCGATAAATCAACTCCATTAAAGCGACGCCTGGCTCATCTAAGTGCCGCAGTTCTTCAAAGGCCTGCAATAACCCTTGTTTATCCATCTGCGGCGGAATGATCGAGTAGTGGTGGGTGATAGCAGGGCTCGCTTGCCAGTTGCTTGGTGCCTGAGCAACTTCGTCGGGACGGCGCAGGTCGTAAATGTGACCGATACCGCAGGGTGCCAAGGTCTGCTGGTCAGTGTCGGTCAGCTCGCTTAATTTGTCGGAGCGGTAAAAGAAATCGCTAATAACGCGGCGGCCTTGTTGGGTGGCGTAGCCCCCAAAATCGCGGAAATTGAGCGCCCCTTGCAGGGGGATATGCTGTGGGTAGAGACTCATTTCGCGTCCTTATTGATCGCAATTGTCATATTCAAATTGTGTGTCATTTCGGGTTTGTTTATGCTTTCCAAGAATATATTGTCCTATATCTAGAATCTACCCTTACGCCGTCAAAGGAGAGTGAACGATGCAGCACCACGGGCCAACCTCGCAGCGATTTATGTCGCAGCGCTTGCAGTTGCACTACGCCGATTGGGGCAGCAGAGATAAACCCACGCTGGTGTTGGTTCATGGCGGCCGTGACCACTGCCGTAGTTGGGATTGGCTAGCCGAAGAACTGCGTCATGATTGGCACATCGTTTGCCCCGATATGCGCGGCCACGGTGACAGTGCATGGTCACCCGATGCCGATTACCGTATGGAAACCTTGATCTACGACTTTGCCCAGTTCATCCATCAATTGGATGTTGACGAAGTAACCATCATTGCGCACTCACTTGGGGGCATGATCGCCTCGCGTTACTGCGGGATCTACCCCGAAAAAATTCGTCGTTTGGTGTTGGTGGAAGGTTTGAGCATGTCGCCGCGGATGATTCAGGAGGCCTTAAATACACCGATAGAAACGCGCATGCGGAAGTGGATCGAGGGTCGACGCAAGACCTCGGCGCGTTTACCCAAGCGCTATCCAAGCTTGGACGCGGCCTGCGCTAGGATGCACGAAGAGAATAGTTTTCTCAGCCATGAGCAGGCCTATCACCTCACGGTACACGGCGTTAGCCGAAATGAAGATGGCACCTACAGCTGGAAGTTTGACAACTATTTACACGATTTCCCGCCCTATGAGCTACCGTATGATGATGTTACACGTTTGTGGCAATGCATAACCTGTCCTACGCTGTTGTTGTACGGCGAGGATAGCTTTGCATCAAATCCGGAAAAAGATGGCCGTTTGGCCTTTTTCCAGCACCCTACATTTAAGGTGTATGAAAAGGCAGGGCATTGGTTGCACCACGATCAGTTCCCAACCTTCCTCGCAGACGTAAAAGCTTTTATTGAATAACGACATATTGGAGATGTTATGTGTGATGACTCGATGCTCGATCAGATGGGTGTGGACCTATCGCGTCGAAAAACGGTGCAGTTATTGGGCGTAGGAAGCGCTCTGATGAGTCTGCCTGCCACCACAGTGCTCGCGGCTGAAGAAAGTGTTGTTACTGAGCAGGTGATGGTGCCTACACCCGATGGTGACATGGATGGATATTGGGTATATCCCAAGAGTGCCAATAGCGTGGCGGTCCCTGGGGTCATCATGTGGCCAGATATTATGTCTAGCCGTCCCGCCTTTGTTGCAATGGCGCAGCGTTTAGCCGGCGAAGGTTACGGCGTTTTGCTGGTTAATCCCTACTACCGTCAGGTTAAGGGAACCATTGTGTCAGAGGGCGAGACCTTCCGCGATCCAGCGGTTCGAGAGCGTGTCTTCCCCTATGCGCGAGCCTTGACAGCGCAGGGTCATATGTCAGATACCCGCGCCTTTGTGTCGTTTATTGATGCGCAGCCGCAAACCGATGTGAATGCGGGTATTGGTGTACAAGGTTACTGTATGGGTGGGCCGATTGTATTCCGCGCTGCTGCCGCTGAGCCAGAGCGCATCGCGGCGGTAGCTTCCTTCCACGGTGGTGGATTGGTGACCGAAGCCGACAACAGCCCCCACTTAGGTCTGCGTGCTAGCAAAGCGGGTTTCTTGGTGGCCATCGCTGAAAACGACCACGAAAAAAATCCCGGTGAGGAGCAGTTCCTAAAGGATTGGTTTACCGAGTTGGGGCTGAGTGCGGAAGTGGAAGTATACGCCGGTGCTATGCACGGTTGGTGTCCACTCGATGCGGCGGCTTACAACCACGAGCAAGCTGAACGAGCGTGGTCGCGCCTGCTGGTGCTTTATGGACAGCGCTTGAAAGGAGTCTCGTCATGAAACCATGGATAGTCGCATTACTTGGCTTAGGGCTGGCTGCCCATGCCATGGCAGCAGAGGAAGTAGGGACAACCGTTTTTACGCGTGGTGACGTCATTGCCGCTATTGATGATGCTGAGCGCGAATTGCAACGCCGTGATCCAATTTACGCGCAAGAGCGCATCAATACAGGTGAAGATGCACGGGCGGTGTTTCGATTGACCGATGATACCGTGGTGACGCTGGGTGAAAATGCCGATGTGCTATTGGAAGACTACCAGTTTGACGAAGCCGATAAGCGTTTACTGCTTGATGTGACCACCGGCGCTTTCCGGGTGGTGACCGGCAAGTTGACCCTGACCGACAAACCCAATTTCACCGTCAAGTCTCAGCGTAGCACCATCGCCGTGCGTGGAACCGACTTTTGGGGTGGTAGTCTGCATGGTCCTGGTAGTCTTGATGTTGCGCTGTTGGACGGCGAGCACGCCTTGGTGGTAAGCAATGATTATGGCACGGTAGAAATTACCCAGCATGGGTTTGGCACTACCATCTACCCTGGTGAGGCACCCAGTGAGCCTAGCCAGTGGCCACAAGCTATGATGCAAAAAGCGGTGGCAACGATCGCCTACGAAGATGAATAGTAGGTTTTGATACTGCTCAATAAACCCCCGTGTCCCTTAGGCGCGGGGATTTTTTTTAACTAGCGTTTGCGGATAACCAAGCTACCGATGGAGTAGCCGGCGCCGAACGAACAGATAACGCCCATGTCACCGCGTTGTAAATCACTGTGGTGGCGATGGAAGGCAATGATAGAACCTGCCGAGGCGGTGTTGGCGAATTCATCTAATACAATCGGCGCTTCTTCGCCGCCGGGGTCTTTGTCGAGCAGTTTACGCACAATCAACTGATTCATGTTGATATTAGCTTGGTGCAGCCACCAGCGCTTGACCCTCTGCGGTGACTCGCCATTGGCGGCGACGTGATCGGCCAAGTGCTGCGCGGCCATGGGGCATACTTCTTTAAATACCTTGCGACCATTTTGATGGAAAAGTTTGTCTGGGCCGAAGGGGGCGGCACTGGTCGCGCGCGACATGTAGCCAAAATCGGAGCGGATATTGTTAGAGAAAACCGTCTGCGCTTTGGTGCTGAGAATATCGAAAACATGTTCGCTTGTTGCCGCGTCGGCGCGCTCTACGATAATCGCGGTGGCGACATCGCCAAAAATGAAGTGGCTGTCGCGGTCGCTGTAGTTTAATTGTGGCGAGGTCAATTCAGGGTTGATCACCAAAACGGCGCGAGCGGTTCCGGTGGCGACCATTTCGTAGGCGCGGTGCAGGGCAAAGGTCGCCGCCGAACAGGCCACTAGCATATCAAAACCGAACCCTTCTATGCCCAATTCGGCTTGCACCTCAATGGCGATGGCGGGGTAGGCGCGCTCGGTGTAAGCACATGAAACAATCACCGCGTCGATGTCGCTGGCGCTCTTGCCGGCGTTAGCCATCGCGTCTCGAGCGGCGTGGCAGGCCATTTCCGCTTGGTAGCTCAGACTGTCTTCGCTGCGCTCTGGTAGTTGCGGGCACATACGGTCGATATCCAATATGCCGGTTTTATCGGTAACGTAGCGTTGCTTGATACCGGAGGCCTTTTCGATGAACTCGGCGTTAGAAAGAGGTTTGGCGGTGACTTCGCCCGCCTCAATAGCTTCGGCGTTTTGTTCGTTGTAGCGTTCGGCGAAACGATTGTAGGCGTCGACGAGTTCGGCGTTGGTAATGACATTGGCGGGGTGCCAAAGTCCGCTGCCAGTTATTGCTGCGGGATGTAATGTAGCCATAGTAATTCCTCTTATTAGCGCTAGTGTAATGTTTTCGCCGCTGCGAAAGGGCGCCATCACAAGCCTTGGCAAAAAATGACTTAAAGGCGGCCCTATCCCCCCAATTTCTACTCAGCAAAGCGCCTTATATGTGGTAAATTAACGGTTTTTATCAGGTCGGAAAGACTCATGGATAAGCAGACATTTAATCGTGGATTGTTAGATTTTCTCAGTGCGTCTCCCACGCCGTTTCACGCGGTGACATCAGCGTCGCAGATGCTTCTCGCTGCCGGTTTTACTGCGCTGCATGAGGGCGATGATTGGCAGCTTGAGGCGGGTGGCAAGTATTTCACCACGCGCAACGACTCGTCTCTGATCGCCTTCATTCACGGCGAACAGTCACCCGTGGAAGCGGGTGTTCGCATGGTAGGCGCCCATACCGACAGCCCTTGTCTGAAGGTAAAGCCAAAGCCTGATCTGCAATCGCAGGGTTATCAACAGCTTGGTGTAGAAATCTACGGCGGGGTTTTGTTACACCCGTGGTTCGACCGCGATTTGTCGCTAGCGGGACGCGTTTTCTTCCGCGATAGCCAGGGCAATATGCAGCGTGTGTTGATCGATTTTCGCCGCCCCATTGCCATTATTCCAAGCCTCGCTATTCACCTCGACCGAGAAGCCAACAGCGGCCGCGCGGTGAATTCGCAAACCGAAGTTAATCCCGTATTGCACATTGGCGAAGGTGAAAAGTCGCCGACTATTCGCGAGCTTATTAGCGCACAGTTGGCTAGCCAGTACCCGGGGCTCGATGTGGCGGTTGTGTTGGACTACGAGCTGTGTTTCTACGACGTTAATCCTCCGGCGATGGTGGGCCTCAACGACGCCTTCATCGCCTCGGCGCGTCTTGATAACCTGCTCAGTTGTTACGTATCTTTGCGTACCCTCATCGATGCGGATAGCCGCCAGTCACAGCTGATCGTAATGAATGACCACGAAGAAGTGGGATCGTCGTCGATGTGTGGCGCCAATGGTCCCATGCTAGCGTCCTTCTTGCAGCGCATTGTGCCCGATGCCATCCAGCGTGACCGCATGATTCAGCGTTCGGTGATGGTGTCGGCGGATAACGCCCACGGTGTGCACCCCAACTACGTGGCCAAACACGACGGCAATCACGGCCCCATTTTAAACCGCGGTCCTGTGATCAAACTCAATAGCAACCAGCGCTACGCCACCAATGGATTTACGTCTTCATTGTTTAAACACTGGTGTGAAGCTAGTGACGTACCCGTGCAAAGTTTTGTGGTGCGCAACGACATGGGCTGTGGCAGTACAATTGGTCCCATTACCGCGAGTGAAATTGGCGTACACACGATTGATATTGGCGTGCCAACCTTCGCCATGCACTCCATCCGCGAGACGGCGGGTAGCGATGATGCTCACTCCCTTTACCGCGTGCTCTGTCACTTCTTTAACGAGCCGCGCCTAGCCTAAGGAACCCCAATGCAAAAACAACGCGTTCTCACCGGTATTACCACCACCGGTACTCCACACCTCGGTAACTATGTCGGTGCCATTCGCCCCGCTATCGCTGCCAGTAATGGTGACGCCGTCGACAGTTATCTCTTTTTGGCGGATTACCACGCGCTGATTAAGTGCCACGATCCCGCCCATGTTCATCAGTCGACGCGAGAAATTGCCGCCACCTGGCTGGCGCTGGGTTTGGACACGTCTAAGACCTATTTTTACCGCCAGAGCGATGTGCCCCAGATCCCTGAGTTGATGTGGATTCTGACTTGCCTGACGGCCAAGGGCTTGATGAACCGCGCGCACGCCTACAAGGCGGCCGTGCAAGCCAACGAAGAGGCGGGTGAAGACCCTGACTACGGTGTGACCATGGGGCTTTATAGCTATCCCGTGTTGATGGCAGCCGACATTCTAATGTTTAACGCCCACAAAGTTCCCGTCGGTAAGGACCAAATTCAGCACGTCGAGATGGCGCGCGATATTGCTCAGCGTTTCAATCACCATTTTGGCGAAGTCTTTACGCTGCCTGAGGCGGTGGTAGATGACGATGTGTCGGTGTTAGCAGGTCTGGATGGACGCAAGATGAGTAAGAGCTACGGTAATACCATTCCCTTGTTCGATACCCCGAAGAAGCTGCAGAAGTCGATCAATAAAATTAAGACCAATTTATTGGAGCCCGGCGACCCCAAAGACCCCAATGATGCGGTGGTGTTTCAATTCTGGGAGGCCTTCGCCACACCAGAGCAAGTCGCCTACATGCGCGATCAGTTCGCCAAGGGCATAGCTTGGGGGCAGGCGAAAAAGGAACTTTTTGAATTGATCAATGATGAGTTGGCGCCAGCGCGCGAGCGTTACAACGCACTGTTGGCCGATATGTCGTATATTGAAGATGAGTTGCAAAAAGGTGCCCAGCGGGCCCGTGAAAGCGCCGCCGAAACTATGGCGAAGGTGCGTGCCGCGGTGGGTATCCGTCCGCTGTAAAACAATGGGAGGTTGTATGTGGCGTTTGGTCGTCTTGTCGGTTGTGTTGGGTTTGGCTGCGTGCAGCACGGCGCCCACGGTGTTTAATACGCCCCTAGAAGGCTCGCCCGATATCGCAGCGGTGATGGCTAGTGAGGATGAACAATTCGCTGGGCAGCGTGTGCGCTGGGGCGGCGAGATTATTGCCGTTCGCAACCAGCCCGATGAGAGTTGGATCGAGGTTTTGCAACGCCCCTTGAGTAGTAGCGGTCGACCCACCGACAAGGCCTCGGAAGGGCGCTTCTTTATCAAGCTGTCTGGTTTTGTCGAGCCGGTCGATTACAGCGAAGGCAAGGCCATCACGGCGGTCGGTGAACTGAGTGGCGCGATTAATCAAAAGGTCGGTGAATTCGATTATCGCTACCCAGTGATTGATGTAGCGCAAGAAAATCACAAGTTGTGGTCCGACAAAGTGCAGCGTACGGGTTGGCAAATTCGCCCCAGCCTTTATTGGGACTGGCCTTGGCACTATTCACCCTATCATCGAGGCATCGGTACTCGGGTAATTGTAATAAAGGATAACGAAACCGAATAATGTGTCTATAATTCAAAAAAATAGACACGTTTGAGGGATCAATGGCGTCGCGAGAAAGCCCTTACAAAAATCTAAAGTTTCTCATCATCGATGATTTCCCGGCCATGTGTAAGCAGATCGAAAGGATCTTAAACAGCGCCGGCGCAGAATCTATTGATATTGTTTACAACGGTGAGAAGGCGTTGTTGGCGTGTAGCAAGCAAAAATACGACGTTATTTTTGCCGATTTTAATTTAGGCGCTGGCAAGAACGGCCAGCAATTGCTCGAAGAGCTGCGCCATCGCAAACTGCTAAAATCGACCTGTGCGTACATTATGATTACCGCCGAAGCCACCAAGGACTTCGTGTTTGGTGCCCTTGAATTCTCCCCCGACGCCTATCTAAATAAACCCTTCAATCAAGCCGAATTATTGCAACGTTTGCAGCGTATCGTGGCCGAGAAGCAAGCTATTGCTAACGTGCTCATGGCGGAAGAGGCGGGCAATATCGAATTGGCGATCGAGTTGTGCATTGCGGGTATTCAAACCGATGCCAAACGTCGCACCACCTATATGAAGATGTTAGGTGATTTCTATATGCGCAATGGTAAATACCTCAAAGCGAAAGGAGTGTTTGACCAGGTGCTATCCGTGCGCGAGTTGGACTGGGCTAAGTTGGGTAAGGCGCGCTGCCACTATGAATTAGAAGAGTACGATCAGGCCAGTGAGATACTGGCGCCGATGATGGCGCAAAACACTCCTCACATGGAGGCCTACGACACCATGGCGGCTATTGCGGCTAAAAGGGGTGACAATCGAGGTGTCCAAGCGGTAATCGAACACGCGGTGTCGGTGTCGCCCCGCTCGGTGAAACGACAAAAACAACTCGCCAATGTGGCAGAGGAAAATAACGACCTGCTCGCCGCGGAATCTGCCCATAAGAATGCTATGAAATCGTCGGAGCACTCTATGCATGAAGGGCCCAACATGTATCTCGACTACGCCAACAGCGTGAATAAGGTGATGGCGATACAAGGCCCAGAGAATACCGATCGTTTTAAAGAGTCGCAGCGAGTCCTCAGCAAGGTTAAGCAAAAATTTAAAGATCCGCTGGTGAGTATGCGGGTGGATATGGCATCGAGTACAGCCAATAAGTTGACCGGCAACGAGGCAGAAGCCAAAGCCCTTATGGCCAAAGTGGAATCAGATTATGCCTTGCTTGAAGGCCAGATGGGGGCATCGATAGGTCCTGAGTCGCGCCTCGAGTTTGCTAATTTGTTGGTTGCCAATGGCGAGCAGGAGCGAGCCCAGGAAATTCTCAAGGCGCTAGCGGCGGATTATCCAGATGACGAAGTGCTCGGTAAGAAAATTGATCGCGCCTCGTCCGAGCCCTTGTCTCAGCTTGGCAAAGCTGCAGCGATCAAACTTAACCGTGAGGGTAAGGCGTTGTTGCAGGAAAAAAACTTCGATGCGGCGGTGGAGTTGTTTACCCGGGCACTGGATTTGTACCCGAACAATATCGGTTTGAAGCTCAACCTAGTGCTCGCCCAAGTGCAAAGAATGCAGCAGGCTGGGCGTAACGCAGAAACGACCCAATACTGCCGTGAATTGCTGGACTCACTGGGCGAACTGCCTGCTAGTAGTGAATTCTTCAAGCTCTATCAAACGTTGAAGCAGTCACTGTAAGGCCATGGCGTCTCCCGACAGCAACAATATCGATTTTTCAATGCTGCTGGCTTCGGCGGCACACGATATGAAAAATTCTCTAGGTATGTTGCTTTCCACCTTGGATCAGATGGATTCAGCCTCTGGTGAAAGTTCGCAGGAGTTGCGCGGTTACTTCTCGCTACTGCGCGGCGAAGCGAGCCGTATCAACAACGATCTCATCTATCTGCTCAGTCTGTATCGCTTGCAGAATAAACAGCTGCAAGCCAATGTTGATGAAGTCTACGTGCCTGAGTTTTTTGAGGATCAGCAGTTGCGGCACGCGGTGCTACTGCAGGCCTTTGATGTCGCCTTGGATATTGATGTGGCGGACGATGTGGTCGCCTACTTTGACGCGGAGTTGATTGCAGGCGTTTTAAATAACGCCATCGTCAATGCCGCCAAGTACACCAAAAGTGTGATTAGTCTATGGGCTGATCTACAGGACGATGGCGTGGTCATCGAAGTGCGCGACGACGGCCCCGGATTCCCGGTGGGGATGATCGATGAAAACCAAGACTATCAACGCGGCGTGAGTTTTAAATCGGGCAGCACCAATTTGGGATTGTTTTTTTCCAATCATATTGCTGCGCTACATACCAATGCCGGTGTAGTAGGGCGCATCGAATTACTCAATGGCCCCAACGGTGGCGGCATTTTCCGTTTAGTTCTGCCTTAGTTATTGGCAAAGGCGCGGGCGATACACTGTTGATAGGCAGCGACGGCTGGTCCCATACCCATGGTAAGCGCGTCAACGGTCAAGGCGTGACCAATCGATACCTCTAAAATACCTTCGATAGCCAAGAAGTCCTCTAAGTTGTGTAGGTTGAGGTCGTGGCCGGCGTTAACGCCCAATCCTGCGTCAATCGCCGCGGCAGTGGCCTCGTTATAGCGTTGCCAAGCGTCCTGCCAGTTGTCGCCCTCGGCGTGCGCTTCGGCGTATGGCCCGGTGTACCATTCGATGCGATCTGCGCCGATAGCTTTGGCCAACGCCATTTGCTCGGGGATGGGATCCATGAATAAGCTGACGCGGCTACCGACAGCGTGCAATTGCTCAATAATGGGCGCCAAGCGATCGCCGTCGCGGTGAAGGTCAAAACCGTGGTCCGAGGTCAGTTGAGCGTCGCCATCCGGTACTAGGGTGCACTGCGCGGGGCGGCACATCTCCACCAACTCCATAAAGCCGGGGTAGTCGCCCACGTGGTCGTATTTGCTTTTTTGCGCAGGTGCGAAGGGGTTGCCCTCAATATTGAATTCCACCGCAATGGCCTGCGCCAAATCTAGACAGTCGCTGGCGCGTATATGGCGTTGATCGGGGCGCGGGTGAACAGTAATACCATCGGCGCCGGCATCTATGCACACTTGGGCGAATGCGACGACGTCGGGTATGGCCGTGACTCGCGAGTTGCGAATGAGGGCGATTTTATTTAGGTTGACGCTTAGTGCGGTTCGAGGGTGTGGAGTATTCATTAACGAATTCGCTCTGCCTTAATCAAAATGACCGGTTTTACCGGAACGTCTTCCATGCCTGCGACAACGCCCGTTTCAACAAAGCTCATGTCGTATACCACCTCTTGGCCATCTATGACGGTGCCAAATACGGTGTAACCTAACTTGCCCATGCGGTAATCGAGCGAGCTATTCATGCGCAAGTTGATGTAAAACTGGCTTGTGGCGCTGTCGGGATCATCGGTGCGAGCCATGGCGACGGTGAAGCGCTCGTTGTACAAGCGATTTTTCGATTCGTTGACGATAGGATCGTGGGTCTCTTTCTTGACCATGTCGGGGGTAAAGCCGCCACCTTGCACCACAAAGCGACGGATGATGCGGTGGAATATCGTGTTGTCGTAAAAGCCTTCCTCAACGTAGCGCAAAAAGTTGGCGACCGTCACTGGCGATGCCTCGTGATAGAGTTCGAGGGTAAAGCTACCCATGTTAGTGTCGATGCGTACTTGCGGTGCGCGGTTGTCCTGCGCCACGGCATGGCTATTGAGCAGCAGCTGACTCGTCAAACAAAGGGCAAGCAACCAGCGCATTAAAACCACTCCGAATGCTTTTTCTTGGCCGTCAGGTGGGGAACGATCAGGGCAATAATGACACCAAGCAATACGGCAAAGGCCCCGTACAGCATAAAGTCGCGGTTATTTTGCTCTAGCAAGCGCGTATTTTCTATACGCAAGATGTCGAGCTCATTAATCAGGTTTGAGTTTTCTAGGCGCAATTTAGCGTTGCTTTCATCCAACTCTATCGCCTTGCCAGACACACTTTTAATACGTTCTAACTCGTTGTTGCTAATGTCTAGTGCGGCCTGTAATTCTTCCTTGTCCGTCAGGAGTTGGCGATTTTCATTTTCTAATTCAAGCAGGCGTTGCTGAGTGGGTGAGGCGTTAGCTTTGAGGTTTGCTAACTCTTGTTGCACTTTGCCAAGTTGAATGCGCGCGCTGGGTTCGCGCATAAGGTATTGGCTTGCCACCCAACCGGTTTGCCCGTCGATGGTAACCTGTACGTAACCGTTTTCTGCCGGCGTGTCGGTGACGTTGAGAGCCGTCCCTGTTTGCAGCGACTTGATGATTCTGTACTGTGTGCCAGGGCCGCTGCGCAATTGTATTTGAAGTACATCTGACACGTAGCGTGTTTCAGCGCTCAACACCATGGAGAAAGAGAGTGCTAGCACGAATAAAGAGAGGTATCGCATCCTTGGATCCTTTTACGGGAGAACTTTTTTAAAGGGTTTGACGGTAACCTGCTGGTAGACGCCAGCTTCGATATAGGGGTCGGCATCGGCCCACGCACGGGCGTCGCTCAGACTGGCAAATTCAGCAATGACTGTACTGCCGGTAAAGCCTTCGCTGCCGGGGTCTTCGCTATCGATCGCAGGCATTGGGCCGGCAACGAGAAGGCGGCCAGCGTCGGCAAGCGCTGTGAGTCGCGCTAAATGCTCGGGACGCGCGGCCATACGTTGATCGAGGGTGCCGGGCTTATCTTGTGCAAAAATCACATAGTACATGCTGGTGTCCTTACAGGCTTTCACTGCCTTCGTTTTCTTTTAGGTGGGGCGCTATCATGATCACCGTGACGACCATCATCGCCAACGTGAATCCTATTGATGAATAAAGTTTATAGCTCACCCAGGTCGCTTCGCTATAGGTTTTAGCAACCCATATGTTAAGGGTGCCAACCACGCTGAAGTTAGCGACCCACACGTAGCTTAGTCGAGTCCAAAGTGGCTTAGGTAAAACCATTTGTGAACCTAGGGTGCGCTCAAGTAAATTTTTCTCTCCGACCCAGTGGCTGGCGAGAAAAACCAATGCCAGAGCCCAGTTGAATATGGTAGGCTTCCACTGGATGAAACTCTGATCGCGCAAAGATACCGTCAGCGTGCCGAAAACAACCACCGCTAGCCATGTCCAAAACAAACGTTTTTCAATATGGCCTGTTGTCAGCTTGGCGAACAGCAGCTGTAGTGTTGTGGCTAACATCAGCACTAAAGTGGCGCTAAAAATGCCATCTAGGGTGTATTGCCACTCACCCACACTGACGGTTTGTCCCGACATTTGGTAGGTGACGAAGAAAAGGACGATCGGAATAAATTCAAGAATTTGTTGCATGGTACCGTGTTGTTACGAGGCTATTGTCATGGGTGTGTATGATACCCCGATAGGCCCAACAGTGCTATGCGGAATAAGGAGTTGAGCGTAATTGACGCCATTTGATAACGTCGACCTACATTGTCATACCACCGCATCTGATGGGCGGCTGTCACCAGAGGCGCTGTTGGAGTTGGCGGTCGACCGTGGCATCGATTTGTTGGCGATCACCGACCACGACAATGCCGCAGGTTATCGGCAGGCAAGGGAGATCTTGGCATCGCGCGCGGCAGATTTTAGCGGCCTGACTCTGTTGTCTGGTGTGGAGTTTTCGACCTTGTGGCGCGGCTTAAATATTCACCTTGTCGGGCTCGGTATGGATGTGGATAGCGACGCCTTCGTCGCCGCCGAGCAACAGCAGGCCGCGGCGCGCGGGGTGAGGGCGAAAACCATAGCTGAACGCCTGTGTAAGAAAGGCTTGCCAGATGTCTATCAAGCGGCACTTGAAATGGCCTCGTCGCCCACCGCTATAGGTCGGCCGCATTTTGCCCAGGCCTTGATCAACGCGGGGGTTGTTAAGGACTTTGACGAAGCGTTTAATAAATGGCTTGGCTCCGGCAAGATCGGCGACGTTAAGGTCATGTGGCCAACCGTGGCAGAGGCGGTTGATTGGATTAAAGGCGCCGGCGGCGTGGCGGTGTTGGCACACCCGCACAAGTACAAAATGACGCGCACTAAATTGTGCGATTTGTTGGCGGAATTTTCCGCCGCGGGTGGCGAGGCGATGGAGATCGCTTTTTGCCAGCAGCGTGGCGATGAACAGCGAGATTTGGCGCGCCTGGCGCGTCAATTTGAATTAGCGGCTTCCCGAGCGAGCGACTATCATGGCGACCATATGCCATGGAATGCCCTCGGCAAAGCCAATCAGATTGTTACTGGTGTAACACCAGTATGGGAAAAGTTTTTACTAGGACGATGACATGAGTCAGTTTTTTCAAATACATCCAGAAAACCCGCAGAAGCGTTTGATCGCACAGGCGGCGCAGATCTTGAAAGAAGGGGGGATTATCGCCTACCCAACAGATTCGGCCTACGCACTTGGTTGCCACTTGGATGACAAAGCGGCGCTTGAGCGTATTCGCCGTATTCGCCAGTTAGATGACAAGCACAATTTTACCTTGGTGTGCAGTGACTTATCGCAAGCGTCAAACTATGCGCGTTTCGATAACCACAATTTCCGTTTGATCAAAGCCCATACACCCGGTGCATATACATTTATTTTGCGCGCCACGGGTGAGGTGCCTCGTCGGTTGCAGCATCCCAAGCGCAAAACCGTTGGTCTGCGCGTGCCCGCCAATAATATCGCCTTAGATTTGTTGGCGGCTCACGGTGAGCCGATTATGAGTGTGTCGTTGATTCTGCCCGGTGAAAAACAGCCGATGCTCGATCCGTACGATATTCGTGAAACCCTCGAGCACGAAGTGGACTTGGTGATCGACGGTGGCTACTGCGGTGTCGATCCCACCACGGTCATTGATTTGTCTGGCGATGAGCCCGCGCTGATTCGTCAAGGCGTGGGCGACGCATCGCCGTTTGGGCTGTAGTTTACCCTGAGCAGTTTGGCGCTATAATGGCGCAAAACGTGAGTATTTAAGTGAGCGAAAACGAGCAACCTACAACCAGCTTAACGCCTGATTCCCCTGCGCAAGTCGTACAGGAAGAAATGCCGTTTGCCCTGGTAATGGGGCAGCCGCTCACCGAAATGCCCAAAGATTTGTATATTCCGCCCGATGCCCTTGAGGTTTTTTTAGAGGCTTTCGAGGGGCCGCTTGATCTTCTGCTCTACCTCATTCGCCGTCAAAATATCGATATTCTCGAGATTAACGTCGCTGAGATTACTGCCCAGTACATGGCCTATGTCGATCTCATGGAGGCGGTGCAGTTCGAGTTGGCGGCGGAGTATCTGGTGATGGCAGCGATGTTGGCTGAAATTAAGTCACGCATGTTGCTACCGCGCTCGAAAGAAGGCGATGAAGAGGATGAGAACGATCCGCGCATGGATCTCATTCGTCGCTTGCAAGAGTACGAGCGTTTTAAACAGGCGGCGGAAGATGTCGATGCGCTGCCTCGGGTGGGGCGAGATTTTTACACAGCGGCGGCGGAAATTCCGAAACTGCAGAAGGTTGTTCGCCATCCCGAGGTGGACATGCAGGAGATGTTGATCGCGCTAGCAGAGGTTCTGCGTCGCGCTGATATGTTCGAGTCTCACCAAGTGACGCGTGAAAAACTGTCTACCCGTGAGCGCATGAGTAATGTCATGGAACGCTTGGAAAACGGCCAATTTCAGCCCTTTGTTTCATTGTTTGATCACACCGAGGGGCGGCTTGGGGTTGTGGTGACCTTTTTGGCGATTATGGAGTTGATTAAGGAATCGTTGCTGGAGATTGTTCAAACCGAGACCTTTGGTGCGATCCATGTGCGCTTACGTCGCAATGACTCGCCCTTGTCCGAAGAGGTAGAATATGCAGATTGAGCAGATTGCGCGCATTCTCGAAGGCGCCATGTTGTCCTTCAATAAACCCTTGTCGGAAGCGCAGATGGAGAATTTGTTTCTCGAGGATGAGCGCCCCACTAAGCAGGATATCCGTGCGGCGTTGGCCTTGCTTCAAGCACAGTGTGAGGGTCGCGGTGTTGAGCTCAATGAAGTGGCGAGCGGTTGGCGTTACCAGGTCTGCCAGGATGTCTCGCCCTGGGTGAGCCGTCTGTGGGATGAACGCCCGCAGCGCTATTCGCGGGCGCTGTTGGAAACCTTGGCGTTGGTCGCATATCGGCAGCCCATTACGCGTGGCGAAATCGAAGATATACGTGGTGTGGCGGTCAGTTCCCACATCATGAAAACGCTGTTGGAGCGCGAGTGGGTGAAGGTGATTGGTCATCGCGATGTACCCGGTCGTCCGGCTATGTACGCCACCACGCGTCAGTTTTTAGATTACTTTAATATGCAAAGTCTCAATCAGTTGCCCAGTTTGGCTGAAATTAGAGACCTTGAAAAAATTAACCGCGAATTGGATCTCGACGATGCCGATCCGGAGGCAGCCAAGGCTGCACCGGTTGAAAACGTTGAGGAACAGGTCGCAAACACCACCCCTTTGGCGGATGATGTCCCTGCCAGCATCGCTGACGATAGCGACGAGGAAGACAAGCAGAACCCAAGTATGAGAGATGATAGTTAACGCATGAGCGAAAAAATTCAAAAAGTCTTGGCCCGCGCGGGCTTGGGTTCACGCCGCGAGATAGAAACCTGGATCGAAGCTGGTCGCATTAAAGTGGGCGGGGAACTGGCCACACTTGGTGATCGGATTGAGGATGGTCAGACGGTCTATCTCGATGGCAGACCTCTGAAACTTCTCAAGGCGCACGAAAAGCGTCGCAGGGTGCTGTTGTACAACAAGCCAGAGGGCGAAATTTGTTCGCGTCGTGACCCAGAAGGTCGACGTTCGGTGTTTGAAAGCCTGCCTAAGCTGAAAGGTGAGCGTTGGATTGCAGTGGGTCGCTTGGACTACAACACCGCTGGACTACTACTGTTCACTACTGATGGCGAATTGGCCAATGCGCTGATGCATCCCTCTAATCAAATCGAGCGCGAATACGCGGTGCGTGTAATGGGTGAGGTGAGCGAGGAGTCGCTGGCGAATCTGCTGCAAGGTGTGATGCTAGATGATGGCCTGGCAAAATTTGGTGATATACAGCCGGGTCGCAACGAGCGTGACGACAGCATTAACAAGTGGTACTACGTGACATTGTGCGAGGGCCGCAACCGCGAAGTGCGTCGCTTGTGGGAGTCGCAGGGTTATACAGTTAGCCGCCTCAAACGCGTGCGCTACGGCAATGTTTTCATTCCCTCTAAGGTTAAGTCTGGGCAGTGGATTGAATTGAGCGACAAAGAGGTCAAAACGGTCAGTGATATGGCCAACTTGCCAAGCTACGATGGTCCTGAATTGTTGCCCGCTGAGCGCCGCACCATGCAGCGTCAAGAGCGTAAAGCTAAGCCGCGCCGTGGAGGGCGTTAGACTGGCTCTGTTTTAAGCAGTGGTGTTGGTCGGCGTGTTGGCAGCCATCGCATAGCGTGCGACTGCCGCACTCGACGACCTCAACATTGATCTGGCACTGGATGTCGACGCCGTGGAAATGTTCTTGATGGCGTTGACACACCTCGCTTAAGCGTTTGGCAATTTTTTCGGCCTGTTGGGCTTCAGTGTCTGCCAATAAGATCACAAACTCATCTTCGCTAAAGCGAAAAATTTCATCCCCGCCACGGCAGTGGTCGCGCAATTGATCCACCAAGTGGCAGAGCATGGCGTCTGACGCGTCACTGCCGTATTCCCCGTAAATGTCGCGTAAATTGTGCAGGTGCATAAACACCGCATTGAGTTTTTTGTCGCTGCTGCGACGCAGCGTACGTTGCGTATTTAAGGCGCGCTTAAAAGCGGTTTTGTTGTTAACTCGTGTCACGGGGTCCCAGTTGCTGTGTGTCATCGCCTGTTGGTATAGCAAACTGTCCTGCAGCGGCATCATAAACATGCCCAGAATTGTTTCTAAGCGAGTGAGTGCCACTTCGCTCAGGCGGTGGCGCTGCTGGGTGGTGATTTTGCCGAAGCTGCGATTGTCTTGGGTAAGGTTGTATTCGCAGCGGTGGGGGGCGCTATCGCCGAAGGTAATGTGGATGTGCAGGTCTGGGTTGTCGTAGCGCAAGCCGCTTATATCAAGTCTTTCTTGAAGGGCTGAGAACAGAATGTCGACCAGTTCGCGAGTGTCGAAGGCGCGTTCTAGATCGTGCTGTAATTTGCTCAAATCGCTAGGTGCGCGGTATGCAGTATTGGTGTGAAACATGGTCAGGCCCGCTTGTAAAATCCAACTTAATCTCAGTTAAGCTAAAATCGTGCCATGAAATTTAAAAGCCTGTTAAAACAGGCTTTTAAAGGGGGGGTGTCAAGTTTTTGCCGCTCGGCGGCAGCGTCTAGCCGAAGGCGTTACAGGCCTGGCCATTAACGTCGATGCTATCTGGGCCCATGAGGTAGAGATAGGCATTCATACGCTCGGCGGGTGAGGGGTTGTCGCTGGGGCGTTCCGCCGGGTAGGCGGTGCGGCGCATCTCGGTATTGGTGGCGCCGGGGTTGATGCTGTTTACTCTGACATTGCTAACGTTTTCAAGCTCGTCTGCCAGCACCTGCATCATGCCTTCGGTGGCGAATTTGCTAATGGCGTAGGCGCCCCAGTAGGCGCGCCCTTTGCGGCCGACACTGCTAGAGGTGAGGATGATGCTGGCGTCATTGGGCGATTGTTGGCACAGCACCAGTAAGTATTTCACCAGTAAGAAGCCAGCAGTGACGTTGACCTGCATGAGTTCGTTCCAGCTTTTAAGGCTGGTTTGCTCGAGGGGTTTGCGCTCGCCGAGCAGGCTGGCGTTGACCAGAATGCCGTCGATATGACCAAAGGTCTCCGCCAAGCGATCGCGTAGGTTCATATATTCCCCTTCATTGGCGCTGGCGAAGTCCATGACCACGATGACGGGTTCAGGGTGTCCGGCGGCAACGATTTCGTCGTAACAGCTCTCGAGTTTGCTTTGGGTGCGGCCTATCAATGCCACGGTGGCGCCGTGTGCAGCGTAAGCTTGTGCGGCGGCGCGACCGATGCCGGCGCCGGCGCCACTGACAACGATGGTGCGATTGGCGAGCAGTTGGCTTGGGGCTTGATAGTCGTGCATGGGAATTCCTTCTGTCATGGAGCGAGTAGGGTTAACAATTGTTGTGGGGTGTCGAAGTAGTGATCTGCCTGCCAGCTGGAAGGTTGATCGTCGTCGTCCAGGTAGCCCCAGTTAGCCACCACGGTAGCCATACCAGCGGCGCGGCCGGCATCGATGTCGCGACGGTGGTCGCCGACGTAAAGGCAGCGCTGGGCATCAATGCCCACCTGCTGTGCAGCCAAGAACATCGGTTCGGGGTCGGGCTTGGCCTGCGAGACATGATCGGGGCAGATCAGGCAGCCTAGTTGGTAGGGTAGACCAAGGTCGCGCCACAGCGGTTCGGCAAAGGTGGCGGGTTTATTGGTGATGATGCCCCAGGGGATGCGGCGATCGTCACAGTGTTGAAGAACCTCGGCAAATCCATCAAACAAGCAGGTGTGAACGGCGTAGTGCTGCCCGTACAGAGCCAAAAAGGCGTCGCGCAATCTGGCAAAGTCAGGGTGGTCTTCGCCGATGCCAAACCCCATGCTGACCATGGCGCGTGCACCGTGAGAAACCACGCGGCGAACCTGTTGGTAGCTAACCTCGGGGAGGTTTTCATTGCGCAGTAGTTGGTTCAGCACAACGTGAAAATCGGCGGCGGTGTCGAGTAGGGTGCCGTCTAAGTCGAGTAATAGTGCGTCGTAGTGCATTACAGCGGTTTGCTAACGTGAATCAGATAGTTGACGCTGACATCGCGCTCATTGAGTCGGTAGATCTTGGTGAGGGGATTGTAGGTCATGCCGGTCATGTGTTCCATTTGAAGCCCGGCGGCACGGACATAATTGGCCAGTTCGGAGGGCTTAATGAACTTTTCATATTCGTGAGTGCCCTTGGGTAGCATATTGAGCACGTATTCCGCGCCAATAATCGCGAAGACATAGGCTTTAGGGTTGCGATTGATGGTGGAAAAATAGGCGTGGCCACCGGGCTTGAGCATTTTGGCGCAGGCGGCAACCACCGATGCTGGGTCGGGAACGTGTTCGAGCATTTCAAGGCAGCAGACCACGTCGAAGGCTTCGCTATTTTGTTCGGCCATCGCTTCTGCGGTGATGCGCTGGTAGTCGATATTCAGGCCGGATTCCAGCTGGTGGAGGCGGGCCACGGCTAAGGGCGCTTCGCCCATGTCTATGCCTGTTACCTCGGCACCGGCACGCGCTAGCGCCTCAGATAAAATGCCGCCGCCGCAGCCCACGTCGATGGCCTTTTTGCCGACCAGTGGCGAGTATTGGTCGATAAAACCGGCGCGCAACGGGTTGATGTCGTGCAGTGGTTTGAATTCACTGTCTTTGTCCCACCAGCGCGAAGCGAGGGCTTCAAATTTTGCGATCTCGGCGTGGTCGACATTGCTGTGCTGTTGGGTGGTGTTTTCCATGGATAACTTCCTAGCGAGTTGAGGTGGGCATTATACATAGAGTGAGGCGCTAACTCACCTGTAGTGTGCCGCATTGCGAGTGTCGTTCGGGTCGATATTTTGTTCTACGTAAGTGTTAGTCTTTTGGGTCGTTTGTGGGGTATAATCGCACCTTTTAGATTGTCGCGAGAACAGGGTTTCTGGCACCAACAAAAGCGCATAGCTAAGACAATAAAAGGATCCGACACTGTCATGGGTGAATCAGCCAATCAAGTGCTTTCTGTCAACATCGAAGACGAACTGAAACAGTCCTATTTGGACTACGCCATGAGCGTTATTGTGGGTCGGGCGCTGCCCGATGTGCGCGATGGTCTCAAGCCGGTGCATCGCCGCGTGCTTTTTGCAATGAGCGTGCTCGGCAACGACTGGAATAAGGCCTACAAAAAATCGGCTCGTGTGGTCGGTGACGTGATCGGTAAGTACCACCCCCACGGTGACTCGGCGGTGTACGACACTATCGTTCGTATGGCGCAGCCTTTCTCGCTGCGTTACATGTTGGTCGATGGCCAAGGTAACTTCGGCTCGATCGATGGCGACTCAGCGGCGGCAATGCGTTACACCGAAATCCGCATGAAGAAGATTGCCCACGAGTTGTTGGCTGATCTCGATAAGGAAACCGTTGACTACGTCCCCAACTATGACGGTGAAGAGCTGATCCCCGATGTTCTGCCGACCAAAGTGCCCAATTTGCTGGTCAATGGTAGCTCCGGTATTGCGGTGGGTATGGCGACCAATATTCCGCCTCACAACTTAAATGAAGTTATCGATGCGTGTTTGGCGCTGATCGATGATGAGCATATCGATATCGATGGTCTGATGCAGTTTATTCCCGGTCCAGACTTCCCCACGGCGGCAATTATTAACGGCCGTTCGGGTATTGTGCAGGCCTATCGCACTGGTCGTGGCCGTATTTACGTGCGCGCCAAAGCGGAAGTGATCAGCAACGAAAAGAACGGTAAAGACACCATTATCGTGACTGAGATTCCCTACCAGGTAAACAAGGCGCGCTTGATCGAAAAGATCGCTGAACTGGTTAAAGAGAAGAAGATTGAAGGTATCACCGAACTGCGCGATGAGTCGGATAAAGACGGTCTGCGCATCGTGATTGAATTGCGTCGCGACGTGATGGGCGACGCGATTTTGAACAACCTCTACGCCCAGACTCAATTGCAAACCGTGTTTGGTATCAACATGGTGGCGCTGGTCAATGGTCGTCCGCAGGTGCTCAACCTGAAACAGGTGTTAGAAGCGTTTGTTGGTCACCGCCGCGAAGTAGTCACGCGTCGTACCGTTTACTTACTGCGTAAGGCGCGCGAGCGTGGTCACGTACTAGAAGGTCTGGCGATTGCGCTGGCAAATATCGATCCCGTGATCGAGATGATCAAGACCTCACCTAGCGCGGCAGAAGCGAAAGAAAAACTGCTGGCCGAGAAATGGGATGCCACGGCGGTATTACCGATGTTGGAGCGTGCCGGCGAGCAGGCATGTCGCCCTGAGGATTTGGCGCCGATCTATGGTATGCATGATGGCAACTACCACTTGTCGCCAGTTCAGGCGCAGGCGATTTTGGATTTGCGCTTGCACCGCCTGACCGGTCTTGAGCACGAAAAGCTCATCAATGAGTACAAAGAACGCCTCGAAGAAATTGCGGAATACCTGCATATCCTTTCTGATCCCAATCGCTTGATGGAAGTTATTCGCGAAGAATTGGTGCAAATTAAGGCTGATTTTGGCGATGTTCGACGCACAGAGATTATTGAGTCGACCATGGATCTCAACGATGAAGACTTCATCAGTGTTGAAGATCGCGTGGTCACCATTTCCCACCAGGGCTATGCAAAAACCCAGCCCTTAGCGGATTACCAGGCGCAGCGTCGCGGTGGTATGGGTAAGTCGGCGACGGCGGTTAAAGACGAAGACCATATTGAACATCTGTTGGTGGCATCGACCCACGACACCATTTTGTGTTTTACCAACGAAGGCAAGGTTTACTGGATGCGGGTATTCCATATTCCACTCGCTGGGCGCCAGTCGCGCGGCCGCCCGATCGTCAACCTTCTGCCGCTGAGTGAAGGTGAGCGCATTACCTCTATTCTGCGCGTCAATGAATACCTCGATGATCACTTCGTGTTCATGGCCACGGCCAATGGCACGGTGAAGAAAACCTCGCTGACCGATTTCTCACGTCCACGCAGCGTTGGTCTGCGCGCGGTTGAGTTGGATGAGGGGGATCACTTAGTCGGTACAGCTATCACCAATGGCAATAACGACATTATGTTGTTCGCTAGCAATGGTAAGGTCATTCGCTTTAATGAAAATGACGTGCGTGCAATGGGTCGTACCGCTCGCGGCGTACGTGGTATTCGCTTAGCTGAAGGTGCCAGCGTGATTTCGTTGATTATCCCGCAGGAGGGCAGTCAAGTGCTGGTGGCCTCGGTCAATGGTTACGGCAAGCGCACCGCAATTGAAGACTTCCCCGTCTACGGCCGTGGTGGTCAGGGTGTGATTGGGATTCAGGCCAGCGAGCGCAATGGCGATATCGTTGGGGCGGTGCAGGTTAACGAAAACGAAGAGATGATGCTGATTTCTAACCAAGGCACCTTGGTGCGCAGCAAGGTCTCAGAAGTGTCGATTTTGGGTCGTAATACCCAGGGTGTTCGACTGATTCGCCTGCGCAACGATGAGTTGTTGACGGGTCTAGAGCGCGTTGATGAGCCCGAGGAAGTCGAATTCGAAGACGAATTAGAGGGTGATGCCGCACCGGAAGCGACGGCTGCCGATGCACCCAGTCAAGAAGACACTGCAGGCGAAGAGTAATTTTTTAATATCCGGGGTGTTCCCCATTTAGGAGAAAGTATGTCTCGTAAGTACAATTTCTGTGCAGGTCCTGCCGCGTTGCCCGAGGCAGTTTTACAGCAGGCTCAGCAAGAGATTTTGGATTGGCATGGCGTCGGTATGTCGATCATGGAAATGAGTCACCGCAGCGATGAGTTTGTGGCGGTAGCGAGTGAAGCAGAGCGCGACCTGCGCGAGTTATTGTCGATTTCAGACGACTACGCCGTGCTGTTTTTACAAGGTGGTGCGAGCACTCAGTTTGCCGCTGTCCCCTTGAATTTGATGCCTACGGGTGGTAGTGCCGACTACGTGCACACTGGCCAGTGGTCTAAAAAGGCCATCGCTGAAGCGAAACGCTACGGCAATGTAAACGTGGTTGCCGATGCCGCAGAGAGCAATTACAGCACCATACCAGCCTTTGATAGCTGGTCGTTGGATCCCAACGCAGCCTATCTGCACTACACGCCCAACGAGACCATTGGTGGCGTAGAGTTCTTTTGGGAGCCTGATGTCAATGTGCCATTGGTGGCGGATATGTCGTCTACTATTTTGTCTCGCCCGATTGACGTCAATAAGTTTGGTGTCATCTACGCTGGCGCCCAGAAGAATATTGGCCCCGCGGGTTTGACGATTGCCATCGTGCGTCGCGATCTACTAGGTAATTCGCAAGCCGGTTGCCCGGTCATGTTGGATTACAAGACTGCTGCCGACAACGATTCTATGTACAACACGCCTCCTACCTACTCAATCTACTTGGCGGGTTTGGTGTTCAAATGGTTGAAAGGCCAGGGTGGCTTGGCGGCGATGGAGCAAATCAACCGCCGTAAAGCGAGCAAGCTTTACGATTACATCGATAACAGTGGTTTCTATGCTAACCCTGTGGAGTTGGCGAGCCGCTCATTGATGAATGTACCTTTCACACTGGCGGATGCTGCGCTCGATAAGCAATTCTTAGTGCAGGCCGAAGCGGCCGGTTTGATGAACCTGAAAGGCCACCGCAGCGTGGGTGGTATGCGGGCGTCTATCTACAATGCCGTAGGTGAAGATGCGGTGGATGCGCTGATTGATTTCATGCGTGAGTTCGCTCGCAGCAACGGCTAAGGCCTATGGCTATGAATGTGTTCGAAGCTGAACTTAAATCGCTCCGCGATCAAATTGATGGTCTCGACAAGCAGTTGATCGAGATCGTCAATCACCGAGCAGAATGTGCGAAGCAGGTGGCTGAGGTAAAGCAGCGCGAGTATGAGCACGCCTTGGCAAATGGTCGTCAGCCAGGTGAGATTCTGTTTTATCGCCCCGAGCGCGAGGCCCAGGTGCTGCGCCGTGTGATGGATAACAATCCTGGCCCGATGGACGACAACCGCATGGCGTCGATTATTC
The DNA here is from genome assembly GCA_964598145.1 of uncultured Pseudomonadales bacterium. Lineage (GTDB taxonomy): Bacteria > Pseudomonadota > Gammaproteobacteria > Pseudomonadales > JAHEIH01 > JAHEIH01. The sequence continues at coordinate 89,788 of CAZRAM010000004.1, read as the reverse complement.
GCGAGGTTATGTCGGCCTGTTTGGCGCTAGAACAGCCCATGCAAGTGGCATATTTAGGGCCAGAGGGCACGTTTACCCAGGCAGCCGCGCAAAAGCATTTCGGCAGTTCGGTGATTTCTCATCCGCAGGTCTCGATTGCGCAGGTGTTTTCACAGGTTGAATCGGGCGCCGTTAACTATGGTGTGGTGCCGGTGGAGAATTCCACCGAGGGAATGGTCTCACACACCATCGATAATTTTATCCAATCTCCGCTGCGTATCTGTGGCGAAGTCGAACTGCGTATCGAGCACCACCTATTGGCGTCGGACGCGACTGGAGCCAAGGTTGAGGTGATTTGTGCCCACCAGCAGGCCCTGGCGCAATGTCGCCAGTGGCTGGATGCCCACTACCCCAGTGCTGAACGCGTCGCGGTAAGCTCTAACGGTGAAGCGGCCAAATTGGCAGCGAGTACGCCCGGTATGGCAGCAATTGCGGGTGAGGTGGCGCAATCGCTGTACGGCTTGAATCGTGTCGCGAGCAATATTGAAGACTTGTCTAACAATACCACGCGCTTCTTGATTATTGGCCGAGAAGAAGTGGCAGCAAGTGGCGCAGATAAGACATCGATTATTGTGTCTACTCGCAACCAACCCGGCGCCTTGTTTAAGCTCCTTGAGCCTTTCGAGAAGGCCGGCATCATGTTGACTCGAATCGATACGCGCCCGTCGCGCACTGAGAAGTGGGCCTACGTGTTCTTTATCGAGTTCGAAGGCCACCAGTCTGAGCCCCATATCGCCGCTGTGCTCGAGCAGTTGCAGGGCGGTTCAATTATGATTAAATCACTCGGCTCCTATCCGCGCGCGGTGCTTTAATGACGGTGGTTTGTTCGCGTGTTTTGGTGGTTGGCTTGGGTCTGATTGGCAGTTCGTTTGCCAAGGCCTTGCGTGACGCCAATGCGGTGCGCGAGGTTATCGGGGTTAGCCGCTCACTGAGTACCTGTGAGCGCGCCCTTGAATTGGGCGTGGTCGATAAGTTTGATGTGTCCTTGAGTGACGCTCTAGACCAGTTGCAGGCGGGTGATGTGGTGATGGTGGCTACGCCGACGCTTGCTGTACCCAGTATCATTTCGCAGTGCCAATCCGCGCTGGCCCGCGGCGTAATTGTGACCGATGGTGCCAGTGTCAAAGGTAGTGTCGAGGCGGCTGCGCGCCAACAGCTATCTAAGGAGGCGCTGCCATACTTGGTGCTAGGGCACCCCATTGCGGGTTCAGAGCAGAGCGGTGTCGAGGCGGTAAATCCAGCGCTTTATGTCGATCACCGTGTGATCTTAACTCCCTTGCCTGAGACCGATGCTGCGGCAATTCAAACTGTGGCAGATTTGTGGCGTGTCTGTGGTGCGGTGATCAATGAAATGAGTGTCGCAGAGCACGATCGCGTGTTGGCGGCGACCAGTCACCTGCCGCACGTGCTGGCGTTTTCTCTGGTAGATGCGTTGGCGCAGCAGACAGAAAGCCAAGATATCTTTAAGTTTGCGGCGGGGGGCTTCAAAGACTTCACTCGTATCGCTAGCAGTGATCCTGTGATGTGGCACGATATTTTTCTCGCCAATAGTGAGGCGGTGCTAGAGCGCATGGAGCAGTTAGAGACACAAATGCAATTTTTGCGCGATGCCATTATCCGCCGTGATAGCGATGCCATTTTGGCGAGTTTCAAGCGTGCCAACGAGGCGCGTGATTATTTTTTAACCCAATACAAAAACCCAGGAGCCTAGATTCGCTAGGTAGTTTCATGAGTTCAAATTCTATTGTCTTTCTCGCCCAGCCTGCTGGCGCACTTCATGGTGATATTCGCGTCCCCGGTGACAAGTCGATGTCGCATCGCTCAATCATGCTGGGGTCGCTGGCCGAAGGTACGACCCATGTCAAAGGTTTTCTCGAGGGTGAGGATGCGCTGGCGACCTTAAATGCGTTCCGCGCTATGGGCGTGCAAATTGAGGGGCCTAGCGCTGGTGAAGTCACGATTCACGGGGTGGGCTTACATGGCTTGCAGGCGCCGCGTGAGGATATCTATTTGGGGAATTCGGGCACTTCGATTCGTTTGATTGCTGGCTTGATGGCAGGTCAGGCCTTCGATGTCACCATGACTGGTGACGCCTCGCTTTCGAAGCGCCCCATGAATCGCGTGGCGGTGCCGTTGCGTGAAATGGGTGCCGTGGTTGACACCGAAGAGGGTGGTCGTCCGCCTTTGACAGTGCGTGGCGGTAGTCAATTAAAAGCGATCAGTTACGACATGCCCATGGCCAGCGCGCAAGTAAAATCCTGTGTGCTGTTAGCCGGTTTGTATGCAGATGGCACTACTGAAGTCACTGAGCCTGCGCCGACCCGAGATCACACCGAGCGTATGTTACGTGGCTTTGGCTATGAGGTGGATGTGCAAGGCAACAAGGTGCGCTTGGTTGGGGGTGGCAAGCTCACCGCAACCAACATCGATGTGCCTTCGGATATTTCTTCGGCGGCCTTCTATATGGTGGCAGCGTCGATTTCCCCAGGGTCGGATTTAACCCTGCGACATGTAGGTATCAACCCGACGCGCATTGGTATTGTCAATATTCTGCGTTTGATGGGTGCTAACATCGAGGTCTTTAATGAGCGCGAAGTGGGGGGCGAGCCGGTAGCGGATATTCGCGTGCAGTACGCGCCTCTGCGTGGCATCCAGATCCCTGAGGATCAGGTGCCGCTAGCGATTGATGAATTCCCGGTGTTGTTCATTGCCGCTGCGTGTGCTGAAGGACAGACTATACTGACCGGGGCCGAGGAATTGCGCGTCAAAGAGAGCGACCGTATTCAGGTGATGGCGGATGGCCTGTTGGCATTGGGCGTCGATGCCCAGCCTACTGAAGATGGCATCGTTATCAATCCTGGTCCGATCGGCAGCGGCGAAATCTGGTCGCACGGCGATCACCGTATTGCTATGTCGTTTGCCGTTGCCTCGCTGCGAGCGTCGGGTGCTGTACGCATCAACGGTGCTGAGCACGTTGCCACGTCATTCCCAGGCTTTGTCGAGTTGGCGAATGGTGTTGGCTTTAACATTCAAGTAATCGAAGATTAGATCATGACTGAACAAGCATTTCCGGTGTTAACCATCGACGGTCCCGGTGGCTCTGGCAAGGGTACCATTGCACAGAAAGTGGCCGATCATTTGGGTTGGCACTTTTTAGATAGCGGTGCGCTGTATCGCCTGTTGGCGCTAGCGGCGATCAATCACAGTGTGGCGTTGGACAATGAAGAGAGCTTGGTTATTTTGGCGGCTCATCTCGATATCGAGTTCATTGTTGCCACAGGTCAGGAGCCAAAAGTCATGTTGGAGGGCATCGATGTGTCGCTCGATATCCGTTTGCCTGAAACCGGTGATGCCGCCTCTAAGGTAGCCGCGCTGCCCTCGGTGCGCGATGCGCTGCTGTCGCGCCAGCGTGAATTTCAAAAGGCCCCTGGCCTGGTCGCGGATGGCCGAGACATGGGGACGGTCGTTTTTCCGCGGGCACCTCTCAAGGTCTACCTCACCGCCACTGTCGAGGAAAGGGCGCAAAGACGCTATAAGCAGTTGAAAGAGAAGGGCCAAAATGTTAATCTCTCGGCCCTTTTGGATGACATCCAGGCGCGCGATGATCGAGATATGAATCGAGCAGTGGCGCCGTTGCGTCCAGCAGAGGACGCAGAAATCATCGATAGCTCACACATGTCTATCGACGAGGTTTTCGATAATGTCCTCGCTTTGCTCGAAAATCGCGGCATGATCGCTGCAGATAAGCGCAAACAAGGTTAAGTTTTTTTGTCCGTGGCGACGACCAGCTCAGTCGTGGCGGATGGTGTACAGCATGTACACGCACTGTGAATTGACCCGTATTGCTGGTGATACGGTTTATTAAAGGTACTGACTAATGAGCGAAAATTTCGCTGAACTATTTGAAGAAAGTTTGAAAACCATCGACATGCAACCCGGTGCTATCGTTACTGGTGTTGTTATCGATATCGATTCTGATTGGGTTACTGTTCACGCAGGCCTGAAATCTGAAGGTGTTATCCCCAAGAGCCAATTCGTTGACGAGAATGGCCAGTTGAACCTGGAAATCGGTGACGAAGTTCAAGTAGCGCTGGAAAGCGTTGAAGACGGCTTTGGTGAAACTCGCCTGTCGCGTGAAAAAGCTAAGCGTGCTGAGTCTTGGAAAGACTTGGAAAAAGCGTTTGAATCAGACGAAGTGGTTAAAGGTGTTATCAACGGTAAAGTCAAAGGTGGCTTCACTGTTGAACTGAACGGTATCCGTGCCTTCTTGCCCGGCTCATTGGTTGACGTACGTCCAGTGCGTGAAACAACTCACCTCGAAGGTAAAGAGTTGGAATTCCGCGTAATCAAGCTCGACCAGAAGCGCAACAACGTGGTTGTATCACGTCGCGCTGTGATGGAAGCAGCAAACACCGAAGAGCGCGATGCTCTGTTGGCTACCTTGGCTGAAGGTGCAGCGGTTAAAGGTATCGTTAAGAACCTGACCGACTACGGCGCGTTCGTAGACCTGGGTGGTGTTGACGGTCTGTTGCACATCACTGACATGGCTTGGAAACGCATCAAACACCCCAGCGAGATCGTTAACGTTGGTGACGAAATTGACGTTAAGGTTCTGAAGTTCGATCGCGATCGCAACCGCGTATCACTGGGTCTGAAGCAACTGGGTGAAGATCCATGGGTTGCTATCACCAAGCGTTACCCTGAAGGTGCTCGCACCACCGCTAAAGTCACTAACCTGACTGACTACGGCTGCTTTGCTGAAATCGAAGAAGGCGTTGAAGGTCTGGTGCACGTGTCTGAAATGGATTGGACCAACAAGAACGTACACCCCTCTAAAGTTGTTCAGTTGGGCGACGAAGTAGAAGTGATGGTTCTGGATATCGACGAAGAGCGTCGTCGTATTTCTCTGGGTATCAAACAGTGTCAACAGAACCCTTGGGATGCATTCGGCGAGCAACACGCTAAAGGCAACAAGATCTCTGGCGCTATCAAGTCAATCACTGACTTCGGTATCTTCATCGGCCTCGACGGTAACATCGACGGTCTGGTTCACCTGTCAGACATTTCTTGGAACGAAACTGGCGAAGAAGCCGTTCGCAACTACAAGAAAGGCGACGTTATTGAAACCGTTATCCTGTCTATCGATCCCGAGCGTGAGCGTATCTCACTGGGCATCAAGCAGCTGGAAAACGATCCCTTCAGCAACTTCGTCGCTGAGTTCGACAAAGGCGCTATCGTTAAAGGTACCGTGAAAGAAGTTGACGCGAAAGCTGCAGTGATTACACTTGCAGAAGACGTTGAAGGTACTTTGAAAGCTTCTGAAATCAGCCGTGAGCGCGTTGAAGACGCACGCAACGCGCTGAAAGAAGGCGAAGAAGTAGAGTGCAAAATTGTTAACGTTGATCGCAAAAACCGCGCTATCGGCCTGTCAATCAAGGCTAAAGATATCGCTGAAGAGAAAGACGCTTTCAAGGCACTCCAGCAAGAAGCAGCCCCTGCCGCAACATTGGGCGACCTGCTAAAAGCTGAGATGGATAAGTAATTATCTGTCATACCGGGGCCTCATGGCCCCGGTTTTACTTGAGGTTGATGACATGACTAAATCTGAATTAATAGAACGAATTGCAGCCCGTCAGTTGCAGTTGTCGACGAAAGACGTTGAACTGGCTGTGAAGTCGCTGATTGAGCAGATGTCAGAAGCGTTGTCCTCAGGTAATCGCATTGAAATTCGTGGCTTTGGCAGTTTTTCTTTGCACTATCGTGAGCCACGTCGTGGCCGCAACCCCAAAACCGGCGAAGCTGTTCAGCTCGAAGGTAAACACGTTCCTCACTTCAAGCCAGGTAAAGAACTGCGCGATCGCGTTAACGCGAGCATGCAATCTGACGACTAGCCATGGCGCTAGTTCACGTCGCTGTCGGCGTCATCGTCGACGATCAATTCAGAATTCTTCTTAGTCAGCGCCCAGACCATGTGCACCAAGGTGGTAAATGGGAGTTTCCCGGCGGTAAAGTCGAGCAAGGCGAGACTGTTGCCCAAGCACTAGACCGCGAACTCTTCGAAGAACTCGGTATTCGAGTTAGCTCCTGCTATCCGCTTTGCCAAGTCAATCACGACTACGGTGACAAGCGAGTTTTACTCGACACTTATATTGTGGATAAATTTACGGGTCAACCGGTTGGAAAAGAACAACAACCGGTTGCATGGCACACTATTAATCAATTAGGATATGTGGACTTTCCTGCGGCAAATCTAGAAATATGTCGTGCCATAACCGAAAGGTTTAATAAAAACGAGTAAGTCCACAGCATGACTAAGACCATTGATAAGCCAAAGATCACTAAAATGTCTGATCTTGCGCTGATCGCGGGCGTTTCAAAATCAACTGTTTCTCGGGCCCTGGCGGGCAATGTATTGGTTAACAAAGAAACTCGCGACCGCATTGCCGCACTGGCCCGCGAACACAACTATCGCATTAATACCAAGGCGCGCAATTTTCGCACCAAGCAAAGCTTAACGATTGGTCTTATGGTGCCCTCTAGCCAAAGCAAGTGGCAGATTAACGACCCTTTCTTCCTGGAATTGCTTGGATCTATCGCCGTGGCACTTAACGAGCGCGGCCATGAGTTGTTGTTATCTTCGGCTAAATTGAGCGCCGAACACGGTATTGATGAATTGGTGTCACAGAGCCACTGCGACGGTTTGATTTTTATCGGTCAGGCCGATATTCATCAACAGTTGAATGATCTTGCCAGTTTTAACCACGCCATGGTTGTGTGGGGTGGCAAGCTGGACGACCAAAAATATGTCACCGTGGGTGGCGACAACCACAAGGGTGGTTACGAGGCGACCAAACATTTACTGAGTATGGGCTATCAGCGTGTCGCTATATTGGGTGATTACAGCACCGTAGAGGGTTCTATGCGTTTCGCGGGCTACCGCCAGGCACTTGAAGAAGCGGGTATTGCTTTCGACGAATCACTTTGTATTCAGCCAGAAGCGGTTAAAAATGGTGGTATGAAAGCGGTTCAAAAATGCTTCGACGCCGGTGTTCGCTTCGACGCGCTATTTGCTTTCAGCGATATCCTGGCGATGGCCGCCATCCGCGGTCTTACGCCTCGGGGTGTCAGTATCCCTGATGACGTCGCTGTGGTGGGGTACGACGACATTGCTTTGGCAGGTTACTATTTGCCGCCCATTACGTCGATTCGTCAGGATCGCGAACTTGGTGGGCAGCTGCTCGTGGAAAAGCTCCTTGCCCTACTCGAAGGTGAACAGGTGGATTCGAGCTTGTTAGAAACGACCTTAGTCGTTCGCCAATCTAGCGTTAAACAACAGTAATTTTTCTTCAAAGGTAGAGCTATGTTCGGTGCGATTGAAGCCGGTGGTACCAAATTTAACTGCGCCTTGGCGAATGCCAACGGTGAAGTGATTGCCAAAACACAATTTCCCACTCGTGACCCCGAAACAACCATGATTGATGTGGTGGAGTTTTTTACTCAGGCACAGCTGGCCCACGGCGCCTTGCAGGGCATGGGTATCGGCAGTTTTGGGCCGATTAATATAGACCCCAATAGCCCAAACTATGGACGTTTTTTAAAAACTCCTAAGCCGGGTTGGAGTCACTTTGATTTTCTTGGCAGTCTCAAACAAGCCTTCGACGTGCCGACGATTGTTGAGACCGACGTAAACACTGCCGTGTTAGCCGAACACGCCAATGGCGCCGGTGCCGGCTGTGACAACGTGGTGTACATCACCATCGGGACAGGCGTCGGTGGTGGTATTATCAGTGATGGCCGCTTGGTGAAAGGCGGTATTCATCCTGAAGTCGGTCACATGCTGTTACCTCGCCACCCGGCTGATCATGAATTTCCAGGCGCCTGCCCGTTCCACGGTGGGTGTTTAGAGGGATTGGCCGCAGGTCCTTCGATGAAGGCGCGCTGGGGTGTTCCTGCGGAGACCTTAGGCGACGACCATATTGCATGGGATATTCAAGCCTATTACCTAGCCGCGATGTGCATTAACTTAACCTCTACGCTGTCACCTCAGAAGATCATTTTGGGCGGCGGTGTTAGCCAAAAGCCGGGCCTGATTGATCGTGTCTCCGCGCAGTTTGAAACACTCTGGGGTGACTACTTGCCTCTGCCGGGAAGTGGACGCGCCAGTGACTATATCGTGTTGCCCCAGCTAGCCCCAGAGGCGGGCTTGGTGGGCGCCATTATGTTGGCTCAGCAAGCGGGACAATAGACTCGTTAAAGTTTTTACCGCGCGCGGCCGATAGATCGATGACTCGCCGAAATGGAGCTGTTGATGTTGCGCCGCGCTGTTCAACTAATACTGATCGTTTTTTTGCTGCCCGCGTGTAGTGGTGGCGATCAGTTATATTGCTCGCGTTATCAATATCTTTACAACCAGTTGCTAGAAGACGACGCCCCGCCTGAAAAGATACTCCGCCTTGCCATTGCCAAAGATCGTCGCGATCCCAGTAAGGATCAAAACGAGCTGGATTTTATGGAACAGGTACTGAATGACTTTAGCGCGGAATTAAAACCCGCCGAGCAGAGCCCCAAAGATTTTTGTCTGAAGAATAAGCGCTTCAAGCACGACTGATCTGTCAGCTACAGCAGTACTTTGGGTAGCCTTGTGGGGTCAAAGGGGCGCTGTGCTAGGATTGCTAAGTTGCGCGGTGTCAGGCTTTTGTCACAGAACTCCACAATTTCAACGTTATAGCCATGCTCTTCGGCGTAACATGCCAGGTCTAACACCACAAAGTATTCCAAATAGCGCTTCAAGCCCTGGCGAATAATGCCGAGGCGCTCGCTCATGGCAAAATCTTGCTCGCCCTTGGCTAGGTATTCATCGATGTGCTCTGCGGCGTCAAATACTAAACCGTGCTGTGCCGCGGCCCATTCAAAAAACTGCCGAGGTTCACGCTTGAAGAGGCTCTTGCTGACCGAACGCAGTGGTCGGTATTCTGATTCAGCGCTAGCCTCGGCTCGCCACCTCTCATAGGCCAACCGCCAAATTTGTTCAGTGCGACGATTCTTAATGGCTTGTTTTCCCCCTGTCACGGTTTCGAGAAGGGGGATGCGCAATTCTTTGGCGTTGAGCTGTAGGTCTGACAGCTGAGCAGTGGTCGATAATTGACTGTTGTCGCTCGCCCCCAGATGGTAGCAGCAGGGCGACAGGCAGACTTGCTCGGCTTCACCCAGTGTTTGCCGCCACAGGCTGCGGTGCAGTTCTCCACAGGCGTGAAGCGCCACGTGACGCTCGTTTGCCAGCACTTCGTGGGCGACCGGTTGGAGCACATCGCAGCGGTGGAATGCGACCGGCAGGTCGTATTGGTCAACGCGATCAGCCCCTTCCTCACACAGCGTGTCGTCAATTTCAAGACAGTCTACTTGGCAGCCTTGATGGCTCGCCAAGTAAGCAGCTAGATAGCCTTTTCCTCCACACCAATCGGTACAGGTAAGGACGGCGGGGAGTTGTTGCGTGACTTGGTGAAAGGCTTGAATTTGTAACCATTTTCGACCGCCGATGCCAATGCTCATAGAATCGTGCTGGTGGTCGAGTCGTGGGGAAAATACATGGGGTTGCCACTGTCGTAATGCCTCGAACAAGTCGGGAAGTTGCTGCGCCAACCAAACCTCGCTGTGGCGTCCATCACTCAGCATGGCATCCACCTCAACCTGGGACAGCGCCAGCAGTGCAGCTTGCATGGCAGGCTCTCGAGTTGCCCAGGGGGCTTCACGCAGCAAGAACGGCTCTGGCTCCCACAGATAGCGGTGCTGTTGCAGTGTGCTAGCGAGTGTTTGCAGTGATTGTGATAGCGCTGTCACGCGATGTCCTTCGTCAATTTTTCGGCATGCCCACAAGGGGTGTCCTAGTGTACATCCAAGTAAGCTTCCTAAGTGCCCGTCACTCAAGGCTTTAAGAATTCTGGTCTAATTTATGCAGATAACCACTCATAACGGCGTTTAACAGTTTTTAGGAGTGTGTCGTGGTTACCAACCGTGTGGATATTAACCAAGTTCTTATGCAAATGCGCGCGCTGAAGGCGGAGACGCAAGGCATTCCCGTCGGCGGTGCAGATTTCAATGCCACGCAGGGTATCAATCCTGCCGAGAAAAGCAATTTTAGCGATATGATGGTCAAGGCTATCGACACCGTAAACGACAACCAAAAGGCCGCCTCTCAATTAGCCACTCAATTTGAAATGGGCGATCCCAATGTAGGTATTACCGAGGTAATGATTGCCTCACAAAAAGCCAGTGTCTCTTATGAGGCGCTCACCCAAGTGAGAAATAAACTGGTGAAAGCCTACGAAGATATCATGAATATGCCGGTGTAAGGAGTTAGGTCATGGCGGATACAGCAATTGAAGCAACCCCGGCTAAACGTTCTTTTGGCAATGCCTTTATCGAGGGATTTGAGAGCCTCGGTATCTTGCGCCAAATGGGCTTGATGATCGGTTTGGCAGCCAGTGTGGCGATGGGCTTTGCTGTGGTTCTTTGGATCCAGGGAGAGGACTACAAGCCGCTCTACGGTAGTTTAGAAAATCTCGATGCGCCTGAAGTGGTACGCATTCTTGAAAGCAATGCCATTCCTTACAAGATTGATCAAAACAAAGGCGGCGTGGGTAAAACCACTACAGCGGTGAGTCTGGCGGGACTGTTGGCCGAAAAGGGTCAGCGTGTACTGTTAGTTGATCTTGATCCGCACGGTTCGATGACCAGCTATTTCGGATTCGATCCAGAAGAGCCGGCGGCCCCCACCACCTACCATTTTTTTGAAATGACCTCGTCAACCAACCGCGAGCAGGTGCTGGCATGTGTTCAACCAACGGCTGTGCAGGGGATGTCCATCGTGCAATCCTCCACTGCGCTGGCCACCCTCGAGCGTCAAATGGTCGGTAAAAGTGGCATGGGGCTAAAGGTCTGCCAAGCGCTGCAGCTTATCGCCAATGACTTTGACTACGTGATAATCGACAGCCCGCCGATTCTGGGTGTATTGATGATTAATGCTCTGGCGGCCTGCCACATGCTATTGGTACCTGTGCAGACAGAATTCTTGGCCATTAAGGGTCTAGAACGCATGCTGCGCACCTGCGAGATGGTGCTCAAGTCACAGAAGAAACGCTTTGATTACCTGATTATTCCCACCATGTTTGATCGTCGCACCCATGCCTCGACGGCCAGTTTGAGAGAGTTGCGCAATACCTACCCCGACGCTATATGGGCGGCAATGGTGCCGGTCGATACCCGCTTTAGAGACGCTAGCCAAGCCGGTGTTCCCATCTCGGTATTTGATCCCAATACTCGCGGTACAGAGGCCTATCGCTCGCTGCTTAAATACCTGACAAGTGCTAAAAAGAGCGCTGCCTAATGTCTTTGCCGGGCGACAAAAAAAACAGTGAAGTCCTCGAACAGTACTTCGATTCGTTGTTGACGCCTGAGGGATTGACTCCCGAGCCCGAGCCTGAACCAGCGCCTGAACCACCGGCAGAATCACAGCCTGAACCACAGCCTGAGCCAACGCCAGAACCAGTGCTCGAGCCTACGCCCGAACCTATGCCTGACCCCGAGCCCTACATTGCTCCCCTGGGCAGTTTACAGATGGTGATCCCCGCGGCGCTTCCAGAGGACGAAGAGCAGCGACTTCGTTCGCTGGCCGAGTCGATGCATGCGCAGCTGCACGTGGACACAGAAACGGTACAGCTTACGGATGAAGCCGTTCAAGAAAATGTTGAGCAGGCCGATAGCTGGGGTGATACGGGAAGACCGCTTTGGGCGGAAAACGATTTTGACTGTTTGCTGTTTGAAGTACAGGGCTTGAAGCTGGGTTTGCCCTTGGTGAGCTTGGGTTCTATCCACCCTCTGGACCACGATGCGATTAGCGCTATGCCAGGCCAATCCAATTGCTTTTTGGGAACGGCGACGGTGCTAGGGCAGCAGTTCAATGTGGTTGATACCGCGCAAATGGTAATGCCAGAACGCGCTGATCCAGCCAAGTGCGAGCAATATCGTTATTTGGTGACCTTGGATCACTCGCGTTGGGCGTTGGCGGTGAGTGTGATCGATGTGGCAAAGCGTTTTAATCCCGACGACGTGCATTGGCGCAGTCAACGTACTCAGCGCCCTTGGTTGGCGGGCACTATTCGAGCGCAGATGGTGGCCTTGATGGATCCGCAAGCCTTGAGTGAATTGCTGGTTCAGAAAAGTTAGACATGGCACGTTGTGTGCAAAACGGATAATGAGGATGGTTTTTTTGACGCCATCCGGAGCGAGGATAAATCATGGCAAGTTCAGCTGAAAAGGTAGTCGACGATCCCATCCTGCAATGGGTGACCTTCCTGCTGGAAGGCGAGGTATACGGCATCAATGTGATGCAGGTACAGGAAGTGTTGCGTTATTCAGAGATCGCGCCCGTGCCAGGGGCACCCACCTATGTGTTGGGGATCATCAACTTGCGTGGCAACGTGGTAACGGTGATTGATACCCGCGACCGCTTTGGCCTACCTAGTGCTGAAGTCACCAATAACACCCGTATCGTCATTATCGAAAGTAATGACCACGTGGTGGGAATACTGGTCGATGCGGTTGCGGAAGTCGTTTACCTAAAGCAATCAGAGATCGAGACGGCGCCCAATGTGGGCAGTGATGAAAACGCCAAATTTATCCGTGGTGTGTGCAACAAGAATGATGAACTGCTCATTCTCATCGATATCGACAAAATGTTGACCGACGATGAGTGGGCAGAGGTCGACGATATTTAAAGGGTTTACCATGGTGGAATACGATATGGCGATTATCGCCGGTAGTGCGTCAGCAATGCTGTTATTGGCTTTTATTGCAGGCATGGCCATCGTCCAAGTTAAGCGCGTGCAACGCCAAGTCGATGGCCTCAAAACCGAGTTGGCCGAATTCAAACGACAACTCAGTACGGTTAATCGAGGTACAGTGGGCGTGGGGCAGCACCTATCGGCGCTAGAAAAACGCCTGTTAAGTGGACTTAATAAGGTTGAGCAGCAGTCGCTGAAAGAAATGAGTATGTTGAGCTACGGCGATGCCGCGCGCTTGATCGAGCAGGGGGTAGAGCCCGAAGTCTTGGTCAAACGCTGCGGAATGTCGCGCGGTGAAGCTGAACTGATGTGCAAGCTGCGCCAGAGCGCTTAGTCTTGATCGCCAAAATAGCGACAACCGCTAGTGCAGGTTTCGCGAATTTCAATCATGTGAAGCTGGGGTAAGCCCGGCTTCAGTTCTCGCCAAATCCAACGCGCCAGGTTTTCACTGGTCGGGTTTTCCAAGCCTTCGATGTCATTCAGATAGTAGTGGTCGAGACGATCATAGATCGGTTTGAAGGCGGCCTTAATATCGGCAAAATCCATTACCCAGCCGGTGTGTTCACCCACCGGGCCCGACACCAAAATACGTACCCCAAAAGAGTGACCGTGTAGGCGACGGCACTTGTGACCATCGGGAACATTGGGCAAGTGGTGCGCTGCTTCAAAGGTGAAATCTTTGTACAGTTCCATGGCAAATCTCCACGCTGACAGAGTCTAAATGACAAGCAAAAAAAAACCGCCAAGTGGCGGTTTCTTTATACGAAGTGGCGGACTGGACGGGACTCGAACCCGCGACCCCCGGCGTGACAGGCCGGTATTCTAACCAACTGAACTACCAGTCCAGCTTCGTATCTATCTGATCGACTTGGTGGGTGGTGACGGGATCGAACCGCCGACCCTCTGCTTGTAAGGCAGATGCTCTCCCAGCTGAGCTAACCACCCGGTGTGTCGTTCAGATGCCGCGCATTCTACAGCAATCCGATTTTCTGTCAAACGTAAAATCACGCTTTTTTTTAAAAATATGGCATTTTTTTTTAGGTTGGATATTTAATCACCAAAGTGGTTTTAATTTGATCAAAAACAGGGCGATTTTGACGTGGCCGAAGGTCAAAAATCTTTGCTATGCTCCAACTAGGGAAGAATAAAGCGAGACGCCATGACGCGTGCCACCATTTTTTTAGCCAGCTTTTGGTCTGTTTTTGCCAGCGCCCAGTCCGACGGCGCCGAACAAAACATCTTTTTGATGACCGAAGTGTTACTTGCCGCGATAGTTTGTCTCGTGGTGCTGGCCATTTTTTTGCATAGCAGCCGAGCTAAGCATCAACAGGCGGAAGCCGAATTAGAGCAAGCGCGTAAAGAACTACAATTTCTTGTCGTGCAAAGAACTCGCCGCCTGAATGAATTAAACCAGGCGCTGCAAAATGAAATCCGCTTGCAAGAGCACACCTCACGCAGTTTGCAATCTGCCAATGATCTACTCGACAGCATCCTCACCTGTATGCCTTCTATGTTGGTGGCCGTAACACCCGATGGTGCTGTGACACACTGGAATAAGGCCAGCGAGTTACTTACGGGGATTGATGAAGCCAGTGCACTGGATAAAAACCTATTAGAGTTGTGCCCCGATTTGCCCGTTAGCTGGTCGACCATTCACGATACGATTGCTTGTTTAGTGCCGAGTTCTGAGGAGGGTATCGCATGGAAGGGTATCTATTGCGATGTCGCTGTTTATCCCTTGTTGGGTGGCGGCGCTAAGGGCGCGGTGCTGCGTATCGATGATGTCACCACTCGGACCACAGTGGAAACCATGCTCATTCACAACGAAAAGATGATGTCACTCGGTGAGATGGCGGCGGGTACTGCCCACGAGGTTAACAACCCCTTGGCGACCATCTTACAAAATGTACAAAACGCTGAGCGACGATTATTTGGCCGACTAAAGGGCAATACCAATGCCGCCGAGAAGGTGGGCTTGGATATGAATGTACTGCAGGCTTATCTCGAAGAGCGCGACATTCAACGTATGTTTAACGACATCCGCGACGCCGGCGAGCGCGCCACCGAAATTGTGACGAATATGCTGGCCTTCTCGCGTCGTTCTAATAGCGAATTAGAGGATATCGACCTGTGTGACTTGGTCAACAACACCATTATCTTGGCTCGCCAAAATACCGCGGCTAAGGGCAAGGGCCGCGACAAGGTCAAATTACAGACCAATTTTGAAGACAGCCCAGTGGTGGTGAAATGTCTAGCGACGGAAATCCAGCAGGTGCTGTTGAATCTGATCACGAATGCCGAGCAGGCCTTGCAGGGGTTTGAACCCAAAGAGGGGCGTCGTGCGATCACAATAAACGTGCGCGCAGAACAAGAGACCGCCACCATCGAAGTGCAAGACAATGGCCCCGGAATTCCCGCCGAGTTACGCCGGCATGTGTTTGAGCCTTTCTATACCACCAAAAAAGTGGGCCACGGTACTGGTCTAGGTCTGTCGGTGTCCTACTTTATTATCACCAAGCACCACGGTGGCACAATTGCACTAGAGCCTGCTCGAGGCGGTGGCTGCGTGTTTATTGTTACCTTGCCGCGCCATCAATCCTCCCCCAAAACCTTGGAGAACCCATCCCATGCTAGCTGAATGGATCAATGCCGGCGGTGATATTAGTTGGATAATCTTTGCCTTCATGACCGGTTTTATCGCCAGTCGTATGGGTTTGCCCCCGCTGATTGGTTATTTGGTTAGCGGATTTGCCTTGTCGGCGATTGGCGTTAAAGGCGGGGCAATGATTGAACATCTGGCGGAGATCGGGGTAACCCTGCTGCTGTTTAGTATCGGGCTTAAATTGAAACTGAAAAGTCTCTTGCAGCCTGAAATATGGGGGGTGACGCTGGCCAATACGGTATTGATCATGCTGGTTGTGGTGGCGGTGCTGATGGCCTTGGGCGGTATGGGCATGCCCCTGGTGCGTGAACTCGACACCCAGTCGGCGGCCATGGTGGCCTTTGCACTAAGTTTTTCCAGTACCGTTTTCGTGGTCAAGGTGCTTGAAGCGCGCGGCGAGGTGAAGTCAGTGCACGGTGGTATCGCCATTGGCATCCTCGTTATGCAAGATGTTTTAGCGGTGGTGTTTTTGGCGTTCAGCGCCGGCTATGTGCCTAGCCTTTGGGCAGTGTTTTTATTTTTATTGATCCCTTTGCGTGGGCAATTTCACCGTCTACTGGACCGCGTTGGCCACGGCGAGTTATTGCTATTGCTCGGTTTCAGTTTGTCGCTAGGAGGCGCGCTGTTGTTTGAAAGCGTGGGTGTTAAAGGTGATCTAGGTGCGCTCATTATGGGGATGCTACTCGCTAGCCACGCCCGCGCCACGGAGTTCGCCAAATCCATGCTGGGCTTTAAGGATATTTTCCTGGTGGGCTTTTTCCTCAGTGTGGGACTTTCCGGTCAATTTAGTATGGATGCCCTGTCGGTGGCGCTGGTGTTACTGCCGCTGCTGGTCGCCAAGGTGATATTGTTCTTCTTGTTGTTAGTGGGCTCTAAGTTGCGCGCCCGCAATGCCCTGCTGGCGAGTGTAAGTTTGACCAATTTCAGTGAGTTTGGCTTGATCGTGGTCGCCGTTTGCGTGAGCAAAGGCTGGCTTTCCAGTGATTGGTTGGTGGTGGTCGCCATCGTGCTGGCCTTGTCCTTCTTGGTGATGTCGCCCTTCAACGCGCATCAAAATCGTCTTTATCAGGCGCGCGCTTCGTTTTGGCGCAAGTTTGAACGACAGGTCAAATTGCCGTGGGATAACGCCATCGACCTGGCGGGTATGCGGGTGGCCATCTTTGGTATGGGGCGCGTTGGCAGCGGCGCTTACAGCAAGATGGTCGAGGTATACGGTGATTCCGTGGTTGGGTTTGATTACGACCCCGATACGGTGGCACGCCAACGCAACAATGGCTGTCGGGTCATGCAAGGTAATCCGGCGGACGCGGACTTTTGGGAAAAGGTGGAGAGCTACCACAACGTAGAGCTCGTATTGCTCGCGACTCCCAATGTCGAAGCGAACGTAGAGGCGATGGAGCAGCTAAGATTGGCCGGTTACAGTGGCAACGTCGCCGCGGTCGCCCATTTCCCCGACGAAGAAGAGATGCTAAAAAAAGCCGGTGTCGATGCGGTGTTTAATATCTACGCCGAGGCCGGCAGTGGTTTCGCTAACCACGTGTGCGGTGTGGTCAACGCCTAGGCTTAGTGCAGCGCTTTCTTGGGCGGAGCCTGCGGGCTTTGGCCCTCGATAAACCACACCGGCCATTGCGGCAATTCCCAGCTGGCTTGCTGGGCGATGCGGTGCAGAATATTGAGCCACTGCAGCAAGCTGTCCTGCTCAAAGGGGATGATTCCCTTGGTTTGATCTTGCATCGGGAACAACAATAAAAAGCGCTGCTGCTCGGTCTTTACGTCAACTGATGTCAGCAAGTGCTCAAAGCTATTCGGTTGTGCGGTCACCGGTGTCTCATCTTGCATCTTGGCCTGGGCGCTAGACTGCGCCATGGCGAGTCGCGCTTGCTTGCTACGTTCAGCGGCTTCGCCAACATTTCCAAGCCCCTGCGAGGCGCGATTTTCCAACCAAGAAAACATCGGCGTGAGCACCACACCCAGCATGCGGCGGGTAATCCAATAGACCACGGTTTGATCGTCACCGGCGGCGGCCGTCAAGCGAAGACGGTCTTCCTCGGCCGAGTAAGTGACAGTAATCTTATGAAGTGTAATAGGGGAAGCGGGGGTATTTGTCATGCCTGCAGTATCGGCCATTAAGGGTGTTGTCGCAACGTTTGCGCGATAAGTTTGTGCAAGGTGTCGAGGATGGTGGCGAGGCTCGTGGGGTCACTCAAGCGATGGCCGCCACGAGGAAGTAATAACAGCTCGCATAGGGCTCCGTGCCAGTGTTCCTGTAACGCCTGTGAGCGCTGCCAGGGAACATCGCTATCATCTCTGGCATGGATAAGCATGAGAGGAATATTGAGGTTGATAGCGCCATCTAGCACTCGGTGCTGGCGGCCGCTATCGAGTAGGGTCTTGTACAGCGGTAACGGCTCGGCAAAGTCAGGGTTGTGAAGGCCAATAACTCCCTCGCTGGCTAATACCAGGTGTTGTTCCTCGCTGAGTCCGTGTGCCAGCTTGTAGTCGGTCATGTCTGGGGCCGACGCTAACCCAAGGCATTGGATGACGCGTTCGCGGCGCGCTAGGGCAATAAGTACCATCAGCCAGCCACCCATCGACGATCCTACGATAATTAATGGTCCGCTGGTGACGTGGTCGATCAATTGCAGCGCATCATCGCGCCAGCGGGTGATGGTGGCACTGGCGAATTCTCCCTCCGATTGGCCGCAGCCACTGAGATCAAAGCGCAGGAAACCGACACCCCAGTCGCGGCATGCCCGCTCCATGGCGATGGCTTTGTCGCCGCGCATACTCGATCCGTAGCCGTGGCAAAATACCACCGTGGGTTCGGTGCCCGGCGCATAGTGGTAAGCCAGTCTATAGCCGTTGCTACTGGTGTAGTAAGCGGGTGTATCTTGCATGGGTCTTCCCTTGTGACAAAAAAGGCGCCGTGTGGCGCCTTGGTAGTTTACATATATTCGTCCATTGTGGGGCAGGAACAAATTAGGTTTCTGTCGCCATAGACGTTATCGATGCGATTAACACTGGGCCACACTTTGCCCTGCCTAACCCAGGGAGCAGGGAAGGCCGCCACTTCGCGGCTGTAGGGGCGATCCCATTCGCCGATAATATCGTCGCTGGTATGGGGGGCGTTGCACAGTGGGTTGTTATCCGCGGGCCACTCGCCGCGCTCGATGTTGGCAATTTCCTCGCGAATAGCAATCATCGCGTCGCAGAATCGATCCAGTTCAGCCTTCGATTCGCTTTCGGTCGGTTCTATCATTAGCGTGCCCGCCACTGGGAATGACATGGTGGGCGCGTGGTAGCCGAAATCGTTCAGTCGCTTGGCAATATCCTCCTCAGAGACGCCGCTAGCTTCTTTCAAGGGACGCAAGTCCAGCAAGCACTCGTGTGCCACGGTGCCGTTTTCACCCTTGTACAAAATGGGGTAGTGCGGCGCCAGGCGGGTGGCGATGTAGTTGGCGTTCAAAATGGCGTATTCACTGGCCATGCGCATGCCTTTTGAACCCATCATGCGGATATACATCCAGCTGATAGGCAGAATAGAGGCGCTGCCCCAAGGCGCGGCCGAAATAGTGCCGTTGGCCGTGTCTGTCCCTGGGATATCCTGCAATGGGTGACTGGCCAAAAACGGCGCTAAGTGTTCGCGCACGCCAATGGGGCCCATGCCGGGGCCGCCCCCGCCGTGTGGAATACAGAAGGTCTTGTGCAGGTTGAGGTGGCTGACATCGCCGCCAAACTTACCGGGGCCAGCGATGCCCACCAAAGCGTTCATATTGGCGCCGTCGATATACACCTGTCCGCCGTGATGGTGGATGATGTCGCAGATATCGGTAATACGAGATTCGAAGACCCCGTGTGTCGATGGGTAGGTCACCATTAACGCCGCCAGATTTTCACTGTGCAATTCGGCCTTGGCGCGCAGATCGTCGATGTCCACGTTACCGTGTTTGTCGCAGGCGACCACGACCACCTTCATGCTGACCATGTTGGCCGAGGCGGGATTGGTGCCGTGCGCCGAAGAAGGAATTAAGCAAATGTTGCGGTGGCCCTCGCCACGCGACTGGTGGTACTTCTTGATCACCACCAGGCCCGAGTATTCCCCCTGCGACCCCGCGTTGGGCTGCAAGCTCACGCGGTCGTAACCGGTACACTCTGCCAACCATTGCTGCAGCTGCTCAAACAGTTCGCGATATCCCTCCGCTTGGTCCATGGGGGCAAACGGGTGGATTTTGCCAAACTCTGGCCACGTCACCGGAATCATCTCAGCGGTCGCGTTGAGTTTCATCGTGCAAGAGCCGAGCGGAATCATCGAGTGGTTCAAGGCGATGTCGCGTGACTCTAGGCGCTTCAGGTAGCGCAGCATCTCGGTTTCTGAGTGATAGCTGTTGAACACTGGGTGGCTCAAAATAGCATCTTGGCGCAGCATTTCAGCGGCAAGCCATGGGCTGGCTTGGCCATCCAAAGCGTTGGCAGCGGGGGCCTCGCAGCCAAACAAGGCCAATAAGACCGCGATATCGCGGTATTCGGTGGTCTCGTTCAAGCTGATAGTGATCGCATCGTCGCCGAGTGCGCGTAGATTGATGTCGGCGTCTAGGGCGGCTTGCATAATGCTGGCTTGCTCGTTTCCAACGTCAACGCACACCGTGTCGAAAAAACTGCCGAAACGCAGTTCACGGCCACCCGCTTGTAGGCCTTGTGCGAGCAAACTGGTCAGGCGGTGAATGCGGTGGGCGATTTTTGCCAACCCCTTCGGGCCGTGGTACACCGCGTAAAAAGCACTCATAACGGCGAGCAGTACTTGCGATGTGCATATATTGGAGTTGGCTTTTTCGCGGCGGATATGTTGTTCGCGTGTCTGCATGGCCATGCGCAAGGCGGTCTTGCCGCGGCTGTCGCGCGATACCCCGATGATGCGCCCGGGCGCCGAGCGCTTGTAGTCATCACGGAAGGCAAAGAACGCCGCGTGTGGGCCGCCAAAGCCCATCGGAATACCAAAGCGCTGGTTGGTGCCAATCACCACGTCGGCGCCCATGGCACCGGGTGATTTTACGATCACCAAACTCATAATATCCGCAGCCACCACCGCCAGTGCATCGTGACTGTGAATTGTGTCGATTACTGCCGTTAGATCGCGAACCTCTCCGCTGGTGCCGGGGTTTTGCAGCAGTGCGCCAAAGTAATCGCCCTCTGCAAGTAAACTGTGTTCGCCAACAATGACCTCAAAGCCAAAGTGCTCGGCGCGGGTTTGAACGACCGCGAGGGTTTGCGGGTGGGTAGCGGCATCGACAAAAAAGCGTTCACTCTTGTTTTTGCGCATCTGCCGTTTGCACATCGCCATGGCCTCAGCGGCCGCGGTGGCTTCATCCAGCATCGACGCATTAGCCAAATCCATGCCGGTAAGGTCGGTGATCATCTGTTGGAAATTGATCAGTCCCTCTAAGCGGCCTTGGGCAATTTCGGGTTGGTACGGGGTGTAGGCAGTGTACCAGCCGGGGTTTTCTAGCACGTTGCGCAAAATGACATTGGGGGTGTAGGTGTCGTGGTAGCCCATGCCAATGTAGCTTTTGAACACTTTGTTGCGCTTGGCGAAGCGCCCGATTTCCTGCAGGGCCTGCTGTTCGCTGGCGGCCTCGGGAAGGTCGAGCGGTGTGTGGCGCAAGATGCTGGCGGGCACGGTTTTTTCAATTAAGGCGGCAATGGATGTGGCGCCGATGGTGTCGAGCATCGCGTCAACTTCGCGTGCGTCGGGGCCGATGTGACGGCCGATAAATTCGTCGTTGTACTGCAGTTGATCGAGGGTGGCGTTGGACAGGGGTAAGTGCGCCATTGATATCTCCGGTGCGGTTAATCAAGTCGCCTATTCTAAGGCTGAGCTTGTCAATATAGAAGCGCATATTCTGACAAAACGGATGTTTTTCGCGTTGAGTGCCGACGCGTGTGCTAGCGACGCATCGAAATCGCGATAAAAGTAGTTAAACCCTTGAATTACTCTGGTTTTAACGGGCGCAAACTGGAATAATGTGCGCTTTTGTTATGGATGTGCTATGCCAACTCCGCTGATCACTCGCGCCGGTTACGAAGCACTTAAAAAAGAGCTCGATTATCTGTGGCGTGAAGAGCGCCCAGACGTCACTCGCAAGGTGAGTTGGGCGGCTTCGCTAGGTGATCGCAGCGAGAACGCCGACTACCAGTATAACAAACGCCGCTTGCGTGAAATTGACCGCCGGGTGCGCTATTTGCGCAAGGGTTTGGAAAATCTCAAAGTGGTGGATTTTCATCCCAGTCAACGCGGCAAAGTATTTTTTGGCGCCTGGGTGACTATTGAAAACGACGACGGCGAGCAGAAGCGCTTTCGCATCGTGGGTTACGACGAAATCTTTGATCGCAAAGATTACATTTCGGTTGATTCCCCCATGGCGAGAGCACTGATCAAACACGAAGTCGACGACGAAGTTGTCGTGCGCACCGAGGCAGGGCAATTTACTTGGTATGTGGTCGCCATAGAGTACGAGGAGCAGGGCAGTGAAAGCTAGAGTATTGCTGATCGCTTGTATGTGGCTCGGTTTGATGAACAGCGCGATGGCCGCGCTCAACATTGAACAGTGGCACGGGCAGTGGAAACAGGGTGGTCTGATCTGGGGTTATCTGGAGCCAGGTACCGAGTTGAAAGTTGATGGTGAAGCCGTTGATCAAAGCGCCGATGGCTTGTTTGTGTTTGGTTTTGGGCGCGATGCCGCCGCCGAGGTGGAACTGACGTTGTGGCGTGGCGATGTCCGCTTGGAGACCGCGGTTGTTGATGTGGCACCGCAAGAATATCGTATTCAGCGGGTAGAGGGTGTGCCGCAGCGCACTGTGACACCTAGCGAAGAGCATTTGGCACGTATTCGCCGCGAGGCGGCATTAGTCAGTGCGGCGCGTGCCGATAGTTTGCCCGATGGCTTGTTTGTCGAACCGTTCATTTGGCCCACCCAAGGGCCAATAACAGGTGTGTTTGGCAGCCAGCGTGTCTATAATGGCGTCCCCGGACGTCCTCACTTTGGTGTGGATGTTGGCGTGCCCAAGGGCACGCCGGTGGTGGCGCCAGCGCAAGGTGTCGTGACACTGGCCGAGAACGACTTGTTTTACTCCGGCGGTACCATCATTATCGACCACGGTATGGGCGTGTCTTCAACCATGCTGCACCTTAGCAAGGTGGATGTCAGCGTTGGGCAGCGCGTCGCACAAGGCGATAAGATCGGCGAAGTTGGCGCCACGGGACGAGCCACTGGGCCGCATTTAGATTGGCGCATGAATTGGCGCAAAACGCGCATTGACCCCTACTTAATCGTCGGGCCAATGCCTAGTAAGCAACCCTAATAGGTAGCGACATGGATAAGAAGTTATTACAGATTTTGGTGTGCCCCGTCAGCAAAGCTCCGCTGCAGCTTGACGCCGCCAACAACGAGTTGATCTGCGTAGCCAGCGGTCTGGCCTACCCAATTCGCGACGATATTCCGGTGATGTTGGAAAGCGAAGCGCGCCAATTGAGCAGCGACGAAAAAGAGCAGTGGAGAAAAGCATGAGTGATACCATTTTTGGCAAGATCATCGCTGGCGACATACCTGCACCCAAAGTTTATGAAGACGAGCACTGTATCGTCATCAACGATATACAGCCGCAGGCCCCCGTGCACATGCTGGTGATTCCACGCAAGCCTATACCTCGCTTAGTGGATGCTAGCGCCGACGATCAAGCCCTATTGGGACACCTTATGTTAGTCGCCCGCCAAATGGCGGAAGAGCAGGGCATTGGCGAAGGGTTTCGCCTCGTGATCAACAACGGGCAAGGCGGCGGCCAAACCGTATTCCATTTGCATCTTCACGTCATGGGTGGCAAAACCATGGCTGAAGGCACCATGATTTAATCCACAGGAGTTTGCTAATGAGCAGCGCAGTGATGACCAGCGCCGAAATCCGTGAAGCCTTTTTGAGCTTCTTCGAAAAGAAAGGCCACACACGTGTGGCAAGTTCACCGCTGGTACCCGGCAACGATCCTACCTTGTTGTTCACCAACGCCGGTATGGTGCAGTTTAAAGATGTGTTCCTCGGCACAGATAAGCGCAACTACAGCCGCGCGGTATCTTCACAGCGCTGTGTGCGCGCCGGTGGTAAGCACAACGACCTTGAAAACGTCGGCTACACGGCGCGTCACCACACCTTCTTTGAGATGCTCGGCAACTTCTCTTTTGGTGACTATTTCAAAGAAGACGCCATCCTGTTTGCCTGGGAATTTTTGACCTCGTCTGAGTGGCTCAATATCCCCGCGGAAAAACTGACTGCCACGGTCTACATCGACGACGACGAGGCCTTCGCCATTTGGCGCGATAAAGTGGGTTTGCCCGAAGAGCGCATTATTCGCATCGGCGACAAAGGTGGCGTGAAATACAACTCGGATAACTTCTGGTCGATGGGCGATACCGGCCCCTGTGGTCCTTGCTCTGAAATTTTCTACGATCACGGCGCGGATATTTGGGGTGGCCCTCCAGGTAGCCCAGAGGAAGACGGCGACCGCTTTATCGAGATCTGGAACAACGTTTTCATGCAGTTCAACCGCAGCGCCGACGGCGAAATGGCCTTGCTGCCTGCCCCTTCGGTGGATACCGGCATGGGTCTGGAACGCATTTCGGCGGTACTGCAGCACGTGCACAGCAACTACGAAATCGATTTGTTCCAACACCTGTTGGCGGCCGCACAGCGTGCGACTGGCGCCACTGACAGCAACGACAAGTCGCTGCGCGTGATCGCTGACCACATTCGCTCGTGTGCCTTCTTAATTGTCGACGGCGTATTGCCGGGCAACGAGGGTCGCGGCTATGTCTTGCGCCGCATCATGCGTCGCGCGGTGCGCCACGGCAATAAGTTGGGCGCCAAAGGACCGTTTTTCCACACCCTAGTAGCCGCGTTGGCTGAGGTGATGGGTGAAGCCTATCCCGAGCTGAACACCCAACGCGCCGCCATCGAAAAGGTCATTTTGGCCGAGGAAGAGCAGTTCGCTAAAACCCTCGACAAAGGCATGGGCATTCTGAATGACGCCCTGGCGGATCTGAAGGGCAATGTGATCCCTGGCGACGTTGTGTTCCGTTTGTACGACACCTATGGTTTCCCCACCGATTTAACCAACGACATCGCCCGCGAGCGCGATCTAGAGATCGATCTTGAAGGTTACGAGGCCTGCATGGCCGAGCAACGTAAGCGCTCGCAAGACGCAGGTGCTTTCAACGTCGACTACAACGACAACGTCGATATCCCTGGCCAAACCACCTTTACCGGTTACACCGACACCCAAGGCGTTGCCAGCGTGACTTACATTCTGGCCGGTGGCGAAAGTGCGCAGACATTGAACGAAGGCGAGCAGGGCATTGTTGTGTTGGATAGCACGCCTTTCTACGGCGAGTCGGGTGGTCAGGTGGGCGACACCGGCTACATTATCACTGGCAACGGCCGTGTCGAGGTTCGCAATACCACTAAGCACAGCGGTAACCACCTGCACCACGTGCTGGTGACCCAAGGCAGTGTCAATGTTGGCGATAAGGTAGAAACCCATATCGACAACGGTTTGCGCGCGCGCATTCGCTGCAACCACTCGGCGACGCACTTGCTGCACGCGGCACTGCGCAACATTTTGGGTGATCACGTTCACCAAAAAGGTTCGCTGGTCGATGCCGATAAACTGCGTTTTGACTTCTCGCACTACGAGGGCGTTAGCCAAGAACAACTGGCGGCCATCGAGAGCGAAGTGAACCAACAAATTTTGATCAACAGCGCGGTGGAAACCGTGGTGACCGACATGGATGACGCCATCGAGCGCGGCGCTACCGCCCTGTTCGGCGAGAAGTACGGCGACGTTGTGCGCGTATTGAGCATGGGCGAAGGCTATTCAGTCGAGTTGTGCGGCGGTACCCACGTGGCGCGTACAGGTGATATCGGCCAGTTGCGTATTACCTCTGAAGCCGGTATTTCTTCGGGCGTCCGTCGTATCGAGGCGGTGACTAACGTCGCTGCACTCGAGCTGTTCGACAAGCTGCGCGATACCTTGGGCAGCGTTTGTGGCCAGGTGAAAGGCAACACCGAAAACGTGGTCGACAAAGTGTCAGCACTGCGACAAGAAAATCGCGACCTCGAGAAAGAAATCGCTCGCCTGAAGGCCAAGCTGGCTTCGGGGGCGGGTAGTGACATCACTGCATCGGCGGTTGAAGTGGCAGGTATCAAGCTGTTAGCTAAGCACTTAGACGATGCAGATCCCAAGACCTTGCGCGACACAGCTGACCAAGTGAAGAACAAGATTGGCAGTGGCGTGGTGGTGTTGGCGACGGTAGCCGACGACAAAGTGGCCTTGGTGACTGGCGTGACCAAAGATCTGACCGATCGCGTTAAAGCAGGCGAGTTAATGGCTCACTTAGCTGCGCAAGTGGATGGCAAAGGTGGCGGTCGCCCCGACATGGCTCAGGGCGGTGGCACAAATCCAGCGGCATTGCCCGCCGCGCTTGAGTCTGTGATGACTTGGGTGAGTGAAAAACTCAGCTAAGATTAGTCGTTAATTCTTTTAATTCGGGCGTGTCAATGGTAAATTGCGCGCCTTTCTTTTTTGACGATGGAGCGAAACAAAGCCCATGAGTTTGATCGTACAGAAGTTCGGCGGCACCTCAGTAGGTAGTGTCGAGCGCATTGAAGCTGTCGCTGACAAAGTGGCTGGCTTCGTGGATGCCGGTCACCAGGTAGTTGTTGTTGTGTCTGCGATGAGCGGCCAAACCAACAAACTGATTGCCTTGGCCAATGAAATTATGGATACCCCCACGCCGCGCGAGATGGACGTGTTGGTATCAACCGGTGAGCAAGTGACAACTGCACTGCTGGCTATGGCGCTGCACAAGCGCGGCCGCAAGGCGAAGTCTTACAACGGTTCACAAGTTCGCATTCTGACCGACGATTCGCACATGAAAGCGCGTATTCGTGAAATCGATGACCACAAAATTCGCGCCGACCTCGATTCAGGTCATGTCGTGATTGTGGCGGGTTTCCAAGGCGTTGATGAAAACGGCAACATTACTACCCTGGGTCGTGGCGGATCAGACACTACCGGCGTGGCGCTAGCGGCGGCCCTAAAAGCCGACGAGTGTCAGATTTATACCGACGTTGACGGTGTTTATACTACCGATCCTCGCGTTGTCGATGCCGCGCGTCGCCTCGAAAAGATTACCTTCGAGGAAATGTTGGAAATGGCCAGCCTTGGCTCAAAAGTGTTGCAGATTCGCTCTGTTGAATTTGCTGGAAAATACAAAGTCCCCCTGCGTGTTCTGTCTTCATTTAAAGACGGCCCAGGCACCCTAATTACCGTAGAGGATGAATCCGAGATGGAAGCACCAGCAGTTGCAGGCATTGCATTTAACCGCGACGAAGCAAAAGTTACCGTATTGGGCGTACCCGATGAGCCAGGTGTTGCGTATAACGTGTTAGGCCCCGTCAGTGAAGCCAACATCGAAGTTGACGTTATCGTGCAAAACGTTGCCGAAGACGACACTACCGACATCACCTTCACCGTTCACCGCAACGATCTGAAGCGCGCCGAAGACATCGTACGTGCGTCAGCGCAAGCGCTTGGTGCGCGCGAAGTGAAAACCGACGGCAAGATTGCCAAGGTATCGATCGTAGGTGTGGGTATGCGTTCTCACGCTGGCATCGCGGCAACCATGTTCCGCGCCCTGTCAGAAGTTGGCGTTAACATCCAGCTGATCACTACCTCAGAAATCAAAATTTCTGTTGTGATCGACGAGAAATACCTCGAACTGGCCGTGCGCACATTGCACACCGCGTTCGGCTTGGACAAAACTGACGAAGAATAATCTCAGCAGTTTTAAAAGGGTGTGCTATTCTTCAAGTAAGTTTTAGGACACCCTAGGCAAAGGAATAGGAAACGATATGCTTATTTTGACCCGTCGAATTGGAGAGACTCTCATGGTTGGTGATGAAGTCACCGTGACTGTGTTGGGTGTCAAAGGAAATCAGGTCCGTTTAGGCGTCAATGCCCCTAAAGATGTTGCCGTTCACCGCGAAGAAATCTATCAGAGAATCCAAAGCGAAAAATCTGACGATAATATCGGTAATAAAGAGTAGATTTGCTCTTTAAACCGGGCATTATTTCTGTATAATGCCGCCCTGTTCGGTGAAGTGGGTGAGTGGCTGAAACCACACCCCTGCTAAGGGTGCATACCTTAACCGGTATCGAGGGTTCGAATCCCTCCTTCACCGCCATACACAAAAAAGCCCGCCTCGTAAGAGGCGGGCTTTTTTGTGTATTGGGGTTCAGTCGGGTGAGAACCCTCCGGTTCGACCAACGCGAATGCG
The DNA here is from genome assembly GCA_964598145.1 of uncultured Pseudomonadales bacterium. Lineage (GTDB taxonomy): Bacteria > Pseudomonadota > Gammaproteobacteria > Pseudomonadales > JAHEIH01 > JAHEIH01. The sequence goes on along the minus strand of CAZRAM010000004.1, from coordinate 61,868 downwards.
TTGGGACCGCCGTAGGCGCCCGCAGGGTCAAAAAGCCCCATAGGCTTTTTGAGTCTATCCCGCTCCGATATCGCAGTACCCCCAATCTATCTGACTGCCCCCTGTGGGACCTTGCGCGCAGCGCAAGGGAAGC
>CAZRAM010000004.1:0-61635 GCA_964598145.1 uncultured Pseudomonadales bacterium | reverse complement strand
CTGTCTCGAGACAGTCGGCTTAGGCATAATGCCGATATTTTGAAACATCGTGCCGGCATGGAGTTTTCCTAGTTCGCCGCTGTGGTATAAATCCCTGTGGGACCTTGATATCCATGTGGGACCTTGCGCATAGCGCAAGGGAAGCCTGGTGCCCCCCAATCTATCTGACTGCCCCCTGTGGGACCTTGCGCGCAGCGCAAGGGAAGCAAGTTCTTTCACCCGTTTAAGCTGCAAATTAATACCGGCATATGCCACGCCGACACGCCGTGAATCCATCCCTGGAGGCTTGCTCTCGACATCCTGTCTCGAGACAGTCGGCTTAGGCATAATGCCGATATTTTGAAACATCGTGCCGACATGGAGTTTTCCTAGTTCGCGGCTGTGGTACAAATCCCTATGGGACCTTGATATCCATGTGGGACCTTGCGCGCAGCGCAAGGGAAGCGTTGTTTCCTCAATCTTTGCTGCGGCTATTAGACTTCCGCCCAAATGCCGGCGATTCATAGGCCTCCCAGTCCGTCTCAGTGCCATTCAGTGCCTTGTCGGCGCGTCGCTCTGCCACTGTCATCCCAAATACCTCGTAATGCGTCGCTGCGACCGTCTGATCACGCTCTTCGATGCTGATGAGGCCTAGGTCATACCCCGCTTGTATATAGCCTCCTACAAAATCCTTAGCGTCGCTTGTAGGTCTGCCATCGCGGATGCGTTCGAAGTGGTTTCTTAGCCTGGCTGAGAGGTTATCAATGTACTGTTGCTTGGCGTTCATTTGCGTTGTCCATTGCTCAATTGATCTTGAATGATAGTTAATGCATAGCATAACGGCTTGAGAGAGGGTGTGGGAGGTTATTCGCCAGAACAAGCCGAGTTCCCTTTCTCTGCGAGAAAGGTCCCACAGGTGGCTATAGAAAGGTCCCACGGGTGGCTATAGAAAGGTCCCACAGGTGGTTATAGAAAGGTCCCACGGGTGGCTATAGAAAGGTCCCACAGGTGGCTATAGAAAGGTCCCACAGGTGGCTATCGAAAGGTCCCGCAGAAGGGGCTAGGTGGGAGCTTGTTCCTCGGAACAAGCGAATAGTGGTTGAATAAAAGGCAAATTGCAGGCAAAAAAAACCGCGGCGAGCCGCGGTTTTAAAGATCAGCCAAAATTAGCCGTCGATCAAGGCGTTCAGTGTAGCGCTTGGGCGCATGATCTTCTCAACAACATCCAGCGGGGCGTGGTAGTAACCTTGCAGATCCGCAGGTGCGCCTTGTACCGCAGACAGTTCAGCAACAATTTTCTCTTCGTTGCTGGTCAGCGCTTCAGCAATGGCCGCAAACTCAGCAGCTAGTTCTTTGTCTTCGGTCTGTGCGGCCAGTTCTTGTGCCCAGTACATCGCCAAGTAGAAGTGGCTACCGCGGTTATCCAGTTCACCGGTACGACGCGAGGGCGACTTGCCTTTGTCTAACAAGGTGCCAGTCGCTTTGTCTAAGGCGGCTGCCAGGATTTTAGCGCGGGGGTTGTTCTCTTTGATGCCTGTTTCTTCCAGAGAAACCGCAATGGCCAAGAACTCGCCCAGTGAATCCCAACGCAGGTGGTTTTCTTCTTGCACTTGCTGTACGTGCTTAGGTGCAGAACCGCCCGCACCGGTCTCGTACATGCCGCCACCGGCCAGCATGGGGACGATAGACAGCATTTTTGCTGAAGTGCCCAGTTCCATGATGGGGAACAGATCGGTCAGGTAGTCGCGCAGTACGTTGCCAGTTACAGAAATGGTGTCCAGGCCGCGGATCAAGCGCTCGCAAGAAGTACGCATTGCACTCATGTAAGACAGAATGCTGATGTCCAAACCTTCGGTATCGTGCTCTTGCAGGTAGGCCTCGACTTTTTTGCGCAGTTCATTGTCGTGCGCACGCTCTTCGTCCAACCAGAAGACAGCAGGGGTATCCGATTGACGAGCGCGAGTAACAGCCAGTTTTACCCAGTCGCGGATTGCTTCGTCTTTGGTTTGACAGGCGCGCCAGATGTCACCTTTCTCAACCTTGTGGCCCATCAGCACGGTGCCGTCTTCAGACACAATGCGAACGATGCCGTCGGCGCTCATTTCGAACGTCTTGTCGTGTGAACCGTATTCTTCGGCTTTCATCGCCATCAAACCAACATTGGGCACGGTGCCCATGGTGGTGGGGTCAAATGCGCCGTTAGTTTTACAGAAATTGATCATTTCTTGGTAAATGCGGGCATAGGTTGATTCAGGCATCACGGCCTTGGTGTCTTTAGGCTTGCCATCTGGACCCCACATTTGACCCGAGTTGCGGATCATAGCGGGCATCGATGCATCGACGATAACGTCAGAGGGGATGTGCAAGTTAGTAATGCCTTTAACCGAGTCAACCATGGCCATTTCGGGGCGGTGGCTGGCGGCTTCGTGAATGTCGTGTTCGATTTCTTCGCGCACTGAGTTAGGCAGTTCGGCGATTTTTTCATATACAGAGTTCAAACCGTTGTTGGGGTTCACACCCAATTCTTTGAACTTGTCGCCCCACTTGGCCCAGACATCTTTGTAGTAAACCGTTACAGCGTGGCCGAAAACGATGGGGTGAGACACCTTCATCATGGTGGCTTTCACGTGCAGTGACCACATAACGCCAGACTCTTTGCAGTCTTGCAGGGTCTCTTCGAAGAAGGCGCGCAGAGCTTTGGCGCTCATGAACATGCCGTCCAGCACTTCGCCTTTTTCCAGCGCCAGTTCTTTCAGCACACGGATGTTGCCGTCGGCGCCAATGAACTCAATGCGCACGTTGGTAGCTTCTTGCATAGTGACCGACTGTTCACTTGAGAAGAAGTCGCCGCCTTTCATGTAGTCGGCGTGGGTGCGAGAGGATTTTTTCCACGCGCCCATGCTGTGGGGGTGTTTGCGAGCAAAGGCTTTAACCGCGGCAGGGGCTCGACGGTCAGAGTTGCCCTGGCGCAATACGGGGTTAACCGCTGAACCAAGAATTTTTGAGTAGCGCGCACGGATTTCAGATTCTTTGTCGTTGCGGGCTTCATCTGGGAAGTCGGGTACGTGGTAGCCCTGGCTTTGCAGTTCTTTAATGGCGCCTTTCAACTGAGGAACAGAAGCTGAAATGTTGGGCAGTTTGATGATGTTGGCCTGGGGATTCAGGGTCAACTCGCCAAGACCGGCTAAGCCATCTTCTACTTTTTGTTGATCGTTCAAGTATTCGGGGAAGGCCGCGAGGATGCGTCCAGCCAACGAAATATCACACAAATCAACATTGATGTTTGAGCTCTTGGTGAATTTGCGAACGATTGGAAGGAGTGAAGCGGTGGCGAGAGCAGGTGCCTCGTCAGTCAGGGTATAGACGATAGTACTGGTTTTTTTAGCCATTCTGATTTCCAAGATGTGGCGGTAGGGCGGGTCTTCAATCAGTGGTTTTTGGCCTCTGCCATATCCCCGAACTACTGCGTTAAAATTCGAGGCGCATTTTACACTAATAAGCGATGGTTTTGCTGCTAATCGGGTGGTAAATGCGTGTAATACGACAAAATTCTTCTAAAAACTCCACGCCAGCAGCAGTTGCGGGGCAGATTCATCCACCGCGGGATTGCCCAGCTTGTTCTGCCAAAATTGATACTCAATGCCAACAAACAGTTTGCCCGCACCATGACCAAGGCTGTGGCCTAGGTCGAGCCGGATTTGGGGCTGAGCGAGCACCCACGAGCTTTTTGGGGTGACGCCAAAATTAGAGGTCTGGGTATTGCTCGCAATATATTCGACAAAGCCGCCAATGTTCCACTTGCTTGAGCCAATCTCAAACGGGTAATCCCACACAAAATTAATCATGTAGGAGTCCGTTTCATCCAGCACTGAGAAATGGCTTGCCTCTTGGCTGCCACCCCACTGGTGTTTGTAATACCCCAGCCTAACATTGGCGAAGCGAAACCCAGGAAGATCAAAATCGAGTCGAAGCGAGGGCATGATCCACAGACTGTCGACTTCTGGGGCGTGCTTAAAGCCGGCGGTGAGGCCAATATCTTTTAACAATCCGGTGGAAAGGTCTGTATCCAGCAGGGTTGAGAGGCTGTAGTTGGCAAAAAATTTACTGACGAATTCGTTGTTGTTACCCGCTTGTGAATCGTAGTTATAGGTGGCGCGGTCGATAAAGAAAAACGTATCCCAGCCGTCGCCGCCGGAGGCATTGACCAAGGTAAAGGTCGAGGTTTTGGTGTCTGCGCGATTGCTAGGAAACTTTATGTCGCCGTAGAGCCATTGGATTTCGGTGTTACTCCACGCCTGCACCTGCGTGGCAAAACAAAAACTTATCAGCAGAAATAACGCGCGGCGTATTTGCAGTGTCATTGGCGATCCAACGTTGTTCTTATAATCTAATGCATACTAATGGATTTGACGCGTTATCGACAACGTTATCTTTCAATATCAATCCCTTAAGCCAGATTTAATTTTGGGTGTGTAAACTGGCTTTTAAATTACGGCATAATGGGCTTATGAAAATTCTTGTTGTCGAAGACGATCTGAGTATCGCAGAACAAATTTCCCTGGCGCTCACCGCCGAGCACTTCGTCATTGAAGTGTCTCACACTGGCGGCGATGCGATTAAACTTGAGCGTTATTTCGAACCGGATCTGATTATTTTAGATTTGGGCTTGCCCGATATCGATGGTACAGAAGTGTTGGCCCAAATCCGTGCGGCGAAAAAATCGGTCCCCGTGTTAGTACTGACAGCCAGAGCGGATGTTAGCAGTAAGGTCAACGCGCTCGATACTGGCGCCGACGACTACCTCGCCAAGCCTTTTGATATGACAGAGTTAGTGGCGCGTATTCGAGCTATTACTCGTCGCCTGGGTGGTGCGGTTAGCAGTGTGTTGCAGCATGGTGATGTGGCGTTAGATACCGCCGCCCACGCGTTGACCGTGGCGGGTGCCACTATTGATATCAGTCCTCGAGAATTTGCCATTTTAAGAGATCTGCTACAAAACGTGGGCCGTGTGCGCACCCGTGTTTCGCTGGAAGAGGCGATTTACAGTTGGGATAAGGAAGTATCGTCCAACGCGATCGAAGTGCACCTTAGCCACCTGCGCAAAAAGCTACCGAAGGATTTTATTAAAACCATCCGCGGCGTTGGATACACCATCAACACGCAGCTGCCCTAACGATGTATTCTCTCAGTCGCTTAATGTTCTCATTATTGCTGGTGGTGCTGGTCATCGGCAATTTTTATGCGGCTTACAATGGTTACAAGCAGGGGCTCGACATCGCTGAAGAAATGCTGGTCGACCGTCTGCAGCAGAAGCACGCCTTACTGTTACACAAAATTAATGATCACCAAGATAGTATCGACCTACCGTTTATCGAGGAAACGCTCTACCAGTATTTCCTCCATGGCGAGGTGGTGGACGCCTCAGCTAACGCTACAGGCGAAGACTGGTTGGCGCCGCCTCCTGGACTGAGTTTTCTCGCTTTTCAGGGCTATCGTTGGCGTAGTTATAGCGCCGAGGTCGATGGCGGAACCCTGTTTGTGGCGGAGCGCTACGACACCTATATCAACGTGCTTGAAAAACTTCTCGTCAACGCGGTGCTGCCCTTGCTGTGGATTATTCCCATGATCGCGGTGGCAATCTTGGTCATTATCCGTATCGGTTTTAAGCCCCTGACCACGATGGCGAAGGCCCTTAGTCATCGCAGTGATACTGATTTTTCACCACTGGAGATCGATAGACCCAGCCGTGAGCTCAGTGTGGTCATGCAGTCACTTAATTCGCTATTGAGCAAGCTGGGTTCAGCGTTTGACCGCGAACAGCGTTTTGCTTCATACGCTGCGCACGAATTGCGCTCGCCGGTCACCTCCATGAAATTGAGCCTGCACAATTTGGGGCAGGCTAAGGCACTGGAAGAAAATTCCTCCTACCAGGCCTTGCAGCAAAACGTCGAGCGCATGCAAAACACCATTGAGCAGTTGCTGTTGTTAGCCAAAATTGGCGACGAACAAGTGATGGCGAGTCGCCAGCGTTTGAACCTGCAAGAAGTGCTGGCGGAGCTGATCGCAGGGCTCTACAGCCGCATTGAAAAGCGCCATCAAACCATTGAACTGCAAGGTGATGACTTGGTGGTGTCAGCCAATCGTTTTGCGCTTGAAGGGGCGTTGAGCAATTTGCTCGATAACGCCATCAAGTACACCCCTGAGGGAGGCCAAATTTTGGTGTCTGTGACGGCGGGTGACGGCGTGGCCAATATCTCCGTGGAAGACAGTGGCCCGGGTATTCCGCAACAAGATATGCAGCGCGTATTTGAACGCTTTTATCGCGTTGGGGGCGATCGACACAGCTCTGGGGTGCGCGGCACCGGGCTTGGCTTGTCGATTGTTTCGCAGTGCCTGTTTATACATGGTGGTGATATACAATTGAGCACCTCCGAGACGCTCGGTGGTTTAAACGTGCATCTGCAGTTGCCGTTGGGAGATGAGGTATGAAGTGGTTCTTCGTAGGGTGGATGCTACTGTGTTCGGCCGTGGCTATGGCGGGCCGGCCACAATTTGAAATCGAAATTAAAAATAACATGTTTTACCCAGACCGTATTGTCGTTCCCGCCGGTACCAAGGTGCGGTTGATTGTTCATAACCGCGATGACAAACCCGAAGAATTTGAAAGTTTCGAGCTAAACAGGGAGAAGGTGATTGCCGGCAATTCCACCACCGCTATATTCGTGGGGCCACTCGCGCCAGGGGAGTACCCCTTTTTCGGCGAATTTAACCTCGAAACAGCCCAAGGCATGATCATCGCGGAGTAAGCCATGTTAGTGAACACCTTTACCATTGTGTTGGGCGAAACTCTGGAAGCGGGAGTTTTGGGCAGCCTTTTGTTTTACAGCTGTCATCGCTTAAACATTACCCGCAAAGTGCTCATTTTGGGCCTTGTTTTTGGCGCGTTGGGGGCGGGTCTCTACGGCGCCAATCTCAGCGAGATCTCCAATTGGTTTGATTACACTGGCCAGGAATGGGTGAATGCCCTCATCAGTATTGGTGTGTTTCTATGTCTCACTGTATTGGCTTGGCAACTGCTCAAAAACCAACATGGAAGTCTGCTGGCGCTATTTGTCTGCAGTGTCATGATCTTTGTCCACGAAGGCAGTGAACTGTATCTTTTTTACGCCAGTATTCAGCAGGCCAATTTTTGGCAAGTGCTGTTGAGTGGTCTAGTCGGATTGGCCGTGGGTGCCTCCCTCGGTGTACTTATCTATTACGCCATTTTGTTGGCTGGGCCCTATCAAATTCAATTGGCTTGGCTGTTGGTCACCTTGGTGGGGGCGGGTTTGTTATTGCAGGCGTCACAATACCTCATACAGGCAGATGTGCTGCCCGCGATGGAGATGCTGTGGAATAGCGAATGGATACTCAGCGAGCGGTCCAGTATAGGCCAACTACTGACGGCGACGATTCGTTATGAGTCCACCCCTAGCCTGGTTGAGGTCATTGCCTATTTTTCTGCCTGGGCGGTATTTTTAGGCATTCGGTATGGAGCGACAGCCCGTGCGTAATTACTTCGCTGCCGCTTTTTGCTTGTTACCCGCTTTGGCGCAAGCTGGTGTAGGTAAAATCTACGATCCCTACGTCAATGCCTATGAAGACGAGATTGAGTATCGAGCTGTATTCGATAATGGTGACAACAGCGATCCGCGTGACAGTCTGAAGCAGGTTATCGGCGTGGCAACCGGTATTACCGAGGGTGTGGTGGTCGAATTTTCCGCTAGCCGATCGGCCATCAGCGGTGGTCCAAATGAATGGCGCAATACCGAGGTAGAGCTCTTTTGGCAGTTAACCGAGCAAGGCGAATACGATAGCGACTGGGGGGCGGCCTTTTCACTGGAGCGCAACCACGTCGCTAATTATTGGGAGGCCTCCAGTAAAGTCCTCATGGCGCACGACTTTAGCCATACGTCCCTAGTGCTTAACGCTGCGCTTAACTACAGTTGGGGCGGCGGTATCGACAACGAATTTGAAGGTGAGTTGCGCGGCGCTTATCTATGGCGATATAGCCCATCGTTTTCACCCAGTATCGAATTCCATACCTCGGAAAGCTTCACCGCCCTTGGCCCTATGCTGGGAGGTAAGTATCGCGTTGCGCCAGGCAAGGCGTTAGTATGGCGCACAGGTATTCTGTTCGGCGTGGATTCCTTCACCCCCAATAATATTCTTAAAGTCGAGCTCGAATACGAGTTTTAAGCCGGCCTTAAGGTTTACTCATATTTCGTTAAGGTTGATTTTTTATAGTTGTCCCATCAAAAATTGGAGGTAACTATGCATCGTTTTACAAAACTGACTCTAGCCCTAGCAATTTCTACCGCGTTGGCCGCCTGTGGCGGCGGTAGCGAAGACGACGATCGCTACGAAAGCAGCTACGACCGCGACGATGTGGTGACCGATAGCGCAGTGAGCGATGATAGTTCAAACGACGACAGCACAGATACCGATTCGAGCGGTTATGTCAGTGCGCTCATTACCGATAATCTGAGCCGAGATTACTCGGAGGTATGGGTAACCCTGCACGAGATCGAAATTCTCACCGCGGCGGGTTCCAGCAGCACCATTTATCAAAGTCTGAACGGTACGCCAATTAACTTGAGTCAACTGGTTGATGTTAGCCAACTGCTCGGTCAGCAAGCGGTTCCCGCGGGAACGTACACGCGCTTTGAAGTGCGCCTGGGCAATCAAATCGAGATGGTCGACGGCGCTGGTAACACCGTGGCTGCCACTTTTGCCGAGGGTACCGCGCAACACGAAATCGTGGTTAATGGCGAGCTGGTAGTGGCGGCGAATACTGCGTCGACGCTCACCCTCGACTTCGACCTCGCGCAATTTGTCTACGATGCCGCGACCGGACGTGTATCCCCGACCGTTGTTCAATTTAATGACGACAGTCGTGAGCAGCAAGCGGAGTTGCACGGTGTGGTGACCGCGGTAAGCGCCGACGCTATCGAAATTGACAGCGAATACCACGCCTCAGCGCTGACCGTGACGATTGCTGCCGGCACCGTGGTATACGACGAAGCGGATCGCAGCTCAAGCAATTCTTCGGCGAATATCAGTGTCGGCGATTATGTGGAAATTTACGGCGACTACGATGCCGCTAATGCCACGGTTAGTGCTGCCAATATCCGTATCGATGCCGACAGTGACGGTGCCGAGTATTCGATGGACAACGATTCCTATTACGAGGTTGAAGGCACAGTAGTCAGCTTCGACGGGACTACAATGGTATTGGACGTGCGCGAAGCCAATTTTTTGCCTGGCGCAGACACCATCACCATTACCGGTGTAGCCAATGCCAACTTCCAAACGGGCTTGGCGAGCGAGTTGAGCGCCGGTCAATGGTTAGAAATCAATGGTCAGTGGGATGGTCAAAGCTTCAGCGCTAACTATGTAGAAATTGAAGGTGGCATGACCGACTATGAGCGCGAGTCCACTGAGTATAGCGATGGTTACTTCGAGGTTGAGGGCGTGATCAGCAGTGTCGATAGTGCCGCTCAGCAATTTGTGGTCACCGTCAGCGAAAGCGACGATGGCGGCTTTGCGATTGGTGCAAGTATCACCGTCGACTACGCCAGTGCCTGGCTGTCTTCAGCAGCCCAAAGCTGCCTGGTTGCAGGAAGTTATGTAGAAGCCAAGGGTGCCCTTAGCGTGGATACTGTGGCGGCCAAGCGAATTGAGTTTGAAGGCGCTTGTGGCAGCTTCAGCGATTTTAACTACGTGGATGACAGTGCCGATGAACGCACTGAAGATCACGATGAAGAAGCCTCAGAGGGCAGTGACGACGATCAAACTAGCTCAGTAGATAACGAAAGCAATGACGACGAACACAACGATAGTTACGAGGATGTCGATCACGAAGTAGAAGGTTTGATTGTTGGGCTCGCCGACGGCCAATTAACCCTGCGCGTGTCGAAAGTTGAAGGCTTTAGCTTCACTGGCAGTGAGATTACCGTCGATATCAGCAATGCCTGGTACGAAGATGGTAGTGCCGCAAGCCTTGCCCTAAACCGTTTTATCGACGTTGAAGGGGTATGGAACGGCAGCGTGCTTGTCGCCAGTAAGGTCGAGTTCGACTAGGGCAGGCGCTGTGAAGCTCGATCATGCCCAACTTGAGCTCAAAAACGCCTACAGCCGCTTTAACTTGTTGGGCAAAACACCCGCAACTCAATGTCGTATTGGCATTGCAGCGCCTCGAGGGCCGCAGCGCGCTCGCGGCCTTCGCGGTTGGCTCGAAACAGGTGTGGCGTCATTAGTAGTAGATCTGCCAAGGCGGTTTGGTCTAGCGGCATCTCGCCGGCAATGTGTTGTTTGTCTAACAGACGAAAGCCTTTCGGGGTAGGGCGCTCGCTCGCTTTGTCGACCACCTCGGGATAGATGACTTCGCGCAGGGCGAGAAGGTGGTTGACCCCAGGATCGACCATGATCAAACGACCGGTGGGTTTTAGCACCCGCTTAAACTGCTCGAAGTCTGCAAAACCAAATACGCACCACAGCACGTCGACGCTATTGTCCAACAGCGGGATGTTGGCATTGCTGGCGACTAAGTATTTAAAGCCTTTATCGCATTTGGCCGCGCTGTCGATGGCCGGTTTTGAAATGTCGAGTCCTGCACCTATCCAACTCACCTCGGGTCTGAGCGTTTCCAATTGGCGCAGGTAGTAGCCTTCACCGCAGCCGGCGTCGAGCACGGTGACGTCATCCGCGAGGGCGCTGACGTCAGCCAGTGCCGATGCCAGTTGGCGGTAGAATCCTCGCTCGAGAAAGCGCTGCCTCGCTTGGATCATTTCGATGCTATCGCCGGGCGCCCTGGAGCGTTTGTGCTGTGCGGGGAGTAGGTGCAAGTAACCGCGCTTAGCGAGGTCGAAGCTGTGCCCGGCGCCGCAGGTGAAGCGCTTGTTGTCACGCGTGAGCGGTTTGCCGTCGAGCGGGCAGGCGAGGGATGTGAGTGCTATTTGAGTCATGTCAGTATTTTAACGTGTTGCAGGTGCTGGTGATACGCTTATCGTTTACACTCAAGTCATAGGTTGATTTGGGGGTGGCATGGAAAAGCGAAAAGTTCTCATTGCAGGCGCGGGTATCGGTGGGCTAGCCACCGCCATTGCATTGGCGCAGCGAGGCTTTAAGCCTGTGGTGCTGGAAAAGGCGGAAGAACTTCAAGAGGTCGGCGCAGGTATCCAGTTAAGTGCCAATGCCTGCCACGTGCTCAACCACCTCAATGTTATGCCACTGATCCGCGATCATGCGGTAGCACCAAAGCGTATCGAGTTTCGCCATTACCACAACGGCAGTAAGTTGTTCCGTGCCCCACTGGGGTGGGTGCACCGTCTCGCCTTTGGGGCGCCCTATCTGCATATCCACCGTTTCGATCTGCAGTTGGCGCTGGCGTCGGCGCTGCAAAATATCGCCCCCAATGCCCTGCAACTGGGCACTGACATTACCGCTATCGAACAAGGCGCCACAGGGGTGTCGGTCAGTTGTGGCGATAAAAGCGAGTACCACGGCGATCTGTTGATTGGCGCCGATGGCGTGCGCTCCACCGTTCGTCAAACCTGTTTTCCCGAGGCGAGTCAGCCCCAGTGGACCAATAACTATGCTTGGCGCGCCACCTTGCCCAGCCAAGCCCTTGGCGAAAATTTCATGCCTAAGCAGGCCACTGTGTTTGTCGGGCCCGGCAAACACGTGGTGTTGTATTACATCCGCGGTGGGCGCTGGTTGAACATGGTCGGGGTTGTAGAAAGCGATCAACCCTGCGCAAAAGACTCGTGGAGCGCCAAGGCGCCTTGGGAGTATCTGCGAGATGATTTTGCAGACTGGCACCCGATGGTGCAGCAGGTCATCAAGGCAGTGCCTCGTGATGCCTGCTATCGCTGGGACCTTTACCGTCGTCCAGCCCTAGACCATTGGCACCGTGAACGCGTGGTGTTGATGGGCGATGCAGCCCACGCCACGCTGCCGTTTATTGCGCAGGGGGCCGCACTAGCACTGGAGGATAGCTTGGTGTTGGCGCGCTGCCTCGACCGCTATAACGATATCCCCCAGGCATTACAGACCTTTCAAGAGGCGCGCTTAGAACGTTGCAGCAACATCCAGGCCCGCGCCGATGCAAATATGGCGCTATATCACGGTGACGAAGCTCATTTGATGCGCGATTTTACCTCCCACATGCGTGCGCCATCGCATTATCATTTCATGTCGAATGTGTATCGCTACAAAGCCAGTCAGGTGTCGCTCTAAATAGGAATCGCTATGTCATCATTACTTGCCCGCGGCTTGCTCTTAGTAAGCCTGCTTGTCAGTGTTTCGCTGCATGCAAAGCCCAATCAATATGCCCTCGCGGTACCCGATCATTTTGCCGCCGACGTGGCCGAGCAAGTGTTTGCCGATGGGGGGAATGCGGTGGATGCCGCCATTGCGGTGGGGTTTAGCCTAGCGGTGACCTTGCCAGAAGCTGGTAACTTGGGCGGTGGTGGTTTTATGCTGGTCTACTTCGACGGCGAGCCCTTCTTCATCGACTACCGCGAAATGGCGCCCGGAGCTGCCTTCCCAGAGCTGTATTTGAATGAAAATGGCAACGTGGTAGGTCACCCTTCGTTGGTGGGGCACCGCGCCGCTGGCGTGCCTGGTACTGTGATGGGCATGTGGGAGGCTCATCAACGCTTTGGCGTCCTGCCATGGCAGCGTTTGTTAGCACCGGCCATCACATTGGCGAAACAGGGATTTATCGTGCCCGAGCAACTGCAGCAGTACATCGAGGAAAGCCTCGACTTCTTTGCCCCGACTAACTTTGCCGACTATTTTGGTGGCGTTGTGGGCGGCGAGCGTTTCGTGCAAACCGAATTGGCGGACACCCTAGCGCGCATCGCCGACCGCGGGCCGGATGACTTTTATCACGGCGAAACCGCTAAATTACTGGTGGCGAGTATGCAGGCCAACGATGGCTTGATCACCATGGAGGATTTAGCTAATTACCGCGCTATTTGGCGTGCCCCTGTGGTGGCCTCATGGCGCGATAAAACACTGCTCACCGCACCACTGCCAAGTTCTGGCGGCATTGCTGTAACCAGTTTGTTAGCTATGCGCGACTTGTTAGGCGAGCACTTCGATGGTCTGGCGCACAACAGCGTGCCCTATATCCACTTATTGGCCGAAATGGAAAAACGCGTCTATGCCGATCGTGGTGAGTATTTGGGCGATAGTGATTTTGTCGATGTGCCGATGAGAGAGCTGCTTGACCCCGCGTATATCGCCAAACGCGCGGCACAAGTGAACCCCAAAGCGATCAGTAATACCGAAGCGGTGCGCCCTGGCTTATACGAAAGTCCGCAGACCACCCATTACTCCATTGTCGATGCGGAAGGTAATGCCGTGTCCAATACCTACACGCTCAATCTATCCTTTGGCAGCGGGGCGGTGGTGGAAGGCGCCGGTTTTCTGCTGAATGACGAAATGGACGATTTCAGTATCAAGCCCGGTGTGCCGAATGCCTACGGTGTGATCGGCGGGCGCGCCAACGAAATCCAACCCGGCAAGCGCATGCTGTCGTCGATGACGCCCACTATCGTGCTCGATGCAAACGCCGGTGTAGATATGGTGACCGGCTCACCTGGCGGTTCTACCATTATCACCACTGTCATGCAGAGCATTTTAAACAACTACGACTTTGCTATGAGTGCCGAGCAAATCGCCGCCGCCGAGCGCGTACACCACCAGTTGTATCCCGAGAATTTGATTACCTACCACCCCAGTCTGCCCCAATCCGTGATCGATGGCCTGGTGGCTATGGGTTACCGCGTTGAGCCGCACCCCTGGACCATGGGTGACTTACAGGTGGTGCTACGTAAGCCCGATGGCGACTGGAGCGCGGGATCTGATCCGCGGGGTCGGGGTGCAGCTGTGGTGGGCGAGATATTGCAGCAGTGATTTGGGCCCCGTGGGACCTTGTGCATCCTGCCTGTGGGACCTTGTTCATTCTGCCTGTGGGACCTTGTTCGAAGAACAAGGGAATGCTTTAAAAAATTTTGAGTTCCCTTTCTCTGCGAGAAAGGTCCCACAGGTGGAGGCGAGAAAGGTCCCACAGGTGGAGGCGAGAAAGGTCCCACAGGTGGAGGCGAGAAAGGTCCCACAGGTGGAGGCGAATAACGCCCCACCGGGGTCAATAAAAAGTGCCACAGCCTTGAAATTACATTCATTAGCCCCATCTAATGTAAAGCTATAGGAGACCCCCATGACCCAAATCATTTCACTGTGCTCTCACTGCTTTGCCAAAAACCGCCTCGACAGTGAGCGCATCAACGACAAACCTAAATGCGGCGCCTGCCATAAGCCCCTACTTGGCAACGCCGTTGTCGCGGCTAACGACAAGCAGTTTAGCCAATTGATGAGCAACGAAGAGCTGCCCATGGTAGTAGACTTTTGGGCACCTTGGTGTGGTCCTTGCCGCTCCTTCGCGCCGACCTTTGAAAGCATGTCGCGTCAATTTACGGGGCGCGCCAAATTCGTCAAAGTGAACACCGAACAAGCCCAGCAAACCGCAGGTGCCATGCGAATTCGTTCCATCCCAACCTTGATGATCATCCACAAGGGGAAAGTGGTGGCTCAGCAAGCCGGGGCAATGCCGCCAGCCATGTTTGAAAAATGGTTGCAGCAGTCGCTGCCAAAATCCTAAAAACGGTGCCCAAAGCGGCAGGTTTGGGGTAGAATCGCCGCCATCAAAAAACAGGAGATCGACAATGGGACGCGCTTACCAGAACCGTAAGGAATCCATGGCGAAAACCTCGGACATGAAAGCCAAGGTTTACAGCCGCTACGGCCGCGAAATTTACATGTGCGCAAAGACCGGTGGTACTGACCCCGCAGGCAACTTGACCCTGCGTGGCTTGATGGATCGCGCTAAAAAAGAACAAGTGCCTAGCCACGTTATTGAAAAAGCCCTCGACAAGGCCAAGGGCGCCGGCGGCGAAGACTTTAACCCCGCCCGTTACGAAGGTTTTGGCCCTGGTAACTGCATGGTGATCGTGGAGTGTTTGACCGACAACCCCAACCGTACCTTTGGTGATGTGCGCCAGTGCTTTACCAAGACCAAGAGCAAGATTGGTACCCCCGGTGTCGCTTCTCACATGTTCGATCACGCGGCGGTATTCGCCTTTGCGGGTCAAGATGAAGATGCGGTATTGGAAGTCTTGATGGAAGCGGATGTCGATGTCATGGACATCGAAGCCGATGAAGACGGCATGCTATCAGTGTTGGTGCCACCCAATGAGCAGCACAAAGCGCGCGTTGCGTTGAACGACGCCTTTGAAGGCATCGACTTTGAAATGGATGAAGTGCAATTTTTGCCCAAGGGTGAGACCCCCATCGCACCTGAAGATGTCGATATGTACAACAAGTTCATCGACATGCTGAACTTCCTCGACGACGTACAGCAGGTCTTCACTGACGCAAAGCTTCCCGAATAAGTATTCGGGACTTACAAAAAAAGGGCGACCCATGGGTCGCCCTTTTTTTTGCTGGCTATTTGCCTTGAATCATGCCGTGTTCTGTCATCAGCGCTTCGATCTCTGTGATAGATGCTGGGTCGTCAATGGTTGAAGGGATGGTGTAATCCTTGCCGTCGGCAATCTGGCGCAGCAACTTGCGCAGAATTTTGCCGGAACGGGTTTTGGGTAGGCGCTGGGCAATCAAGGCGCGCTTAAAGCAGGCGATGGCGCCAATGTCGCGGCGAACCATGGCCACCAATTCTGCTTGCAAAGTCTCTTGATCGATATCGCTGCCATCTTTCAACAACACCAGGCCAATGGGTTCCTGGCCCTTGAGTTCATCGTGGATACCGATCACTGCGCATTCAGCGACGGCGGGGTGGTCGGCCACAATCTCTTCCATTTCACCGGTCGATAAGCGATGACCGGCGACATTGATAACGTCATCGGTACGGCCCATGATGAACACGTAGCCGTCTTCGTCTTTATAGCCGCCGTCACCCGAGCAGTAATAGCCAGGAAATTCGCTGAGGTAGCCTTCTTGGAAACGATTAAAATCGCCCCAAACCGTGGGTAAACAACTGGGCGGCATCGGTAGTTTTACCGCGATAGAACCCTGTTGGCCGGCGGGAAGTTCATTGCCGCTGTCATCGAGAATGCGAACATCGAAGCCAGGCGAGGGCAGGGTGGCAGAGCCTGGCTTGGGCGGCATGGGCTGAACGCCCATCAAATTGCCACAAATGGCCCAGCCGGTTTCAGTTTGCCACCAGTGGTCGACAACGGGCTTCTTGGTCTTCTCAACCGTCCAGTAATAGGTGGGCGGATCCAAGCGCTCGCCGGCCATAAAAATCGTGTGCAACTTGCTCAGATCGTACTTGCCGATTTCTAGGCCTTCGGGGTCTTCTTTTTTGATGGCGCGGAAGGCGGTCGGGGCGGCGAATAGTACACTCACCTGGTGCTCTGCACACACGCGCCAGAAGGCACCAGCGTCGGGGGTTTTTACGGGTTTGCCTTCGTACATCACGGTGGTACAGCCAGCCAATAGCGGGCCGTAGACGATATAGGAGTGGCCTACCACCCAACCTACATCTGACGCTGCCCAAAAGACGTCGCCCGCCTCAACGTTGTAGATGGCTTTCATAGAGTAGTTGAGCGCGGTGGCATGTCCGCCGTTGTCGCGCACCACACCTTTGGGTTTACCGGTGGTGCCCGAGGTGTACAAGATGTACAGCGGATCGGTACCCTTCACGCTGACAGGGTCGGCCGCACTGGCTTTTGCCATCTCGTCCTGCCAGTCGAAATCGCGTCCGGCGATCATGCTGGCGGTGGCTTGTGGGCGTTGTAATACAATCGTTGCCGAGGGTTTGTGATCAGCGAGTTCGATCGCTTTGTCGAGCATGGGTTTGTATTCGATGACCTTGGCGACTTCAATGCCACAGCTGGCCGAGACGATGACTTTAGGGGTGGCGTCGTCGATACGCACCGCTAATTCGTTGGGGGCAAAGCCGCCAAACACCACCGAGTGGACCGCGCCGAGGCGAGCAACGGCCAGCATGGCGACGGCCGCTTCGGGGATCATGGGCATGTAAATCACCACGCGATCACCTTTTTCAACCCCGTGATTTTGCAGTACGCCGGCAAATTGGGCGACCCAGTCTCGCAGTTCGGTATAGCTATATTTTTGTTGTTGGCCGGTAACGGGGGAATCGTAGATCAATGCCGTGCGATCACCATTACCCGCCTCCACGTGGGCGTCCAGAGCCATGTAAGCCGTATTCATTTCACCGTCGGCAAACCAGCGATCAATACCGTTTTCATCCTTGCTGAGCACTTGGGTGGCGGGCTTGTACCAGGGCAGAGCAGCCGCTTTGCTGGCCCAAAAGGCTTCTGGGGTATCAATCGATGCACTGTATTCGCTTTGGTAAGACATGCTGGGCTTCCTTGGACGGGTGTTTAACTTAGCTATACACGTTAACCACAAACGCCTCTTTTGAGTATTCGACTTATGGCGAATGTCATCCCTAATGCGATTATTGCCTGTTACAATGGCGCTTTTTCAGAGATCTCTACGGTGAGCAACACATCCCGTCCCTGGCGCCATGAATTGCGCCACTACATTCGCATTGCCTGGCCGCTCGTTTTGAATAATCTGGCGATGGCCGGCATGCAGTTCGCCGATACCGTGATGGCGGGTCAGTTGGGTGCTGAAGCCTTGGCCACCGTGGCGGTAGGTTCCGCGGTATGGTTTTTTTGTTTTTGTTTTTCCATGGGGCTATTGATGGCCCTGTCGGCCAGTATTGCCCATAGTTTTGGTGCGCAGCGCCCCTTGGCAATTGGCGAGTACGCCCGCCAAGGCACCACTATTGCCCTTTTGTTAGCGGGAGTGGTGTTGCTGTTTGCCCAGTTGGGTGTGGCGAGTTTTTTCGACGCGGTGGCCATCGACTCGAGTTTCAGAGCAAGTGCTGTTGATTATGTTAAAGCGATTAGCTTTGGTGCACCTGCCATGTTTTTATTTTTGGTGATGCGCTACATCACCGAGGGTATCGGTGAAACCCGTCCCATCATGGTGGCGACGGTTTTTCAGTTGGTCTGCAATGTTTTTCTCAATTATTGTTTTATCTTTGGCCATTTCGGCGCCCCGGCCATGGGGGCAGTGGGTGCCGGCGTCGCCAGTGCCATTACCATGAGCCTAACCGCGGTCGGCATGCTGATGTACTTAGGTTGGCACCCTCGCTACCGGCCCTACCAACTGTGGCGCGGGCGTTGGATGCCCGTTTGGACCTTGCAACGCGAGCTGTGGTGGCTCGGTTTGCCAATGGCGATCGGTATCTCAGCCGAAGTTGGCTTATTTAACGCGGTGGCGTTGTTGATGGGCAGCTTAGGGGCTACCGCCGCGGCGGCCAATCAAATTGCCATTAACTTTGCTTCCACCACCTTTATGATTCCAATGGCCATTGGTGCGGCGGCGACGGTGCGTGTGGGGCATTTGCTCGGTGCTGAGCGACACGGGGATGCACGGTTCGCGGCCTGGTTTGCAGTGTGGTTGTGTACCGGGATTATGGCTGTTGCGGCGGTGCTGATGTTGCTCACCCGCGATGCCCTTGTTACGTGGTATACCCCTGTGGCTTCGGTGGGGGCGGTGGCGATCGACATGCTGGCGATTGCGGCGATATTTCAAGTGGTCGATGGTTTACAAGTGGGCGCGGCTGGTGCGTTGAGAGCCTATAAAGATACTCGTGTACCGATGTTGATAAGTTTGTTTGCCTATTGGGCGTGTGCCTTTCCAGCAGCCTATGTGTTTGTCATTATCCTACAATGGCCGGCAGCCAATGTGTGGTGGGGATTTGTCATCGGACTTGGGTTGGCAGCACTGCTATTGAGCCAGCGCTTGCGTATTATCGCCAATCGCCGCGTTGTTAGCCTAGCGCCTCAATCGGTTTGACGTCGTGCCAGTCTTGCCTGTGAAGCCGTTCGTGAAAGGCGTCGGCAAGGCGTGCGCTCTGGGCTTGTACTGTGCGCCAAAAACGCTCGCGCTCGCTATCTGCTAATTCGGCAAAGTCCTTACGGTCGGGGATCTTACCGTAGGGCAGTTGGGCTATGAATGTCTCGCTCGGGGCCAGCACAATGGTGTTGTGGTAGTGCTCGCTGCGAATCTTGCGCTGGCCAAACTTATCAAACCACGCGGGTCGCGGGTTGTTGTTAAAGTGAGGGTATAGGCATAGCCCCTCGCCGGGATCGACATCAAAGTGGTAGTCGACAATTCCCCCGTCGCGATAGCACCCCGCGGGTGCCCCCGGAATGTCGTAGATGCCTTCCATGACCATGGGAATAGAGCCAGAGGCGAGCGCAGCCAAATACAAGTTCTGTTCACTCAGACTGATGTAGCGCGTTCGCAGCGGGTGTTTTTCTTCAAAGTGCATCGGTTGCCCGGTGAAGAAAATGACGCGTTCAAAGGGAATGTCGAGCCAGCGGCGCGACATGCGATTGAGGGCAAACCCACCTAGCATCCCTAGCCCCTGTAAAACACTCTGTTCCTTGGCGGCAAGACCGTGGCACCTGGCGGTGACAATACTTAGCGCGCGGTTGGGATTGCTGAGTATTTGCTGTTGCCCGTCTTGACCAAATAATTGTTGTAATAAGACGTGGGCAGACGCGGTGATATCTGCTGGGCTGGGTTTGCTGGCGTAGCGGGTGTTGGTATAGGCATCGGCAAAGCGTTGAATGGCGGCGCTGGGGTCCTGTTGTGCATAGCAGCAGGCGCGCATTGCCCCAGCACTGGAGCCCATAATGTTCAATGCCTGCTGCTGCTCAAAGAATGACTGGGTAAGATACTGGTCCAGGCCAAAAAGTACCATCCACTTGGGGCCACCGCTGGCAGCAAGCATGTGTTTCACGTCGTTTGCACACAACCCATTTTGTTCTAGATGACGGCGTGCGGTGGGCCCGGCGTAGATATTTAAATTACTATTATTCATGCACTTTTTGTCGGCTGTGTTAGTATCAAATAAGCCGCCCAACTATAACACCATGCGCCGCGGAGCATAAGTGAATCAAGCCTCAAATCAAGCGCCAATCTCTGCCTCGTTGTGGCTGACACTATCCAGCCCAATGCGGGTGTTTGTTATGGCCAGTGCTGTGATGGTGGTGTTTGTATGTTTGGCGTTTTATCTGTTTGCGCAACAAAACATCTCCCGCCAAGCCAGTGTTACTAAGCTGCAAGCGGACGCGGTTGCCACCGAGATTGACAGCTATTTCTCTCAATTAAGCTATATCATCAACGCCGCTGCGCAAGACCGTGACCTTGCGCGTATGCCCTTGGATATTATGTATTTTGGTTATGCGCGGCAACGCCTCGAGGCACTGGTAGCAAGTGATCAGGCGATTGTCGGCGCGTTTGTCGCTGACGATGGTAAATACATATTAGAGGGAAGCCCGATTGAAACCTTGGGGATTCGTTCATCGCGTATTAACAAAATCACCAAGGCCATTCTGCAATACGAAGATTTACGGCCAGCTAAGCCCACCTTGTATTTAATACCTCGCGATGAAGTGGAGTTTTTAATGCCGCTGCAAAGCAATGCCTCTAGTTGGTTGTTATACGGCGCACCGCTGGTACTTGAACGCGATGATTTCGTCGTGGCCTCGGCACATACCGGCGTACTGTGGGCGGCCATCGATATATCTAGTTTGATCGCTCCTCAGTTGGCGGGTACCGATCTCATGCTAAAAGGCTACGATGTGCATACGGTCAATACGCGAGATCATGTCGCTGCTGCTGATGTGGTGGCTTCGCCCAAGACCCCAGTCGCCTATGCCGATAAAGTTGCACGTCTACATCTGTATCTGCAAAGTCGAGGAGGGGAAGCCTGGTGGGCTTTCATGCCTTGGATGTTGCTGATTTTGCTAGCGGGTTCCATTTTTGGCATGTACCTTTTTTCAAAACGCGAACAATCGCTGTTGATAAGCGCTACTTCAACGTTGGCATCGTCTGATGCCTCAGCCTTGAGTCCTGAGCTAAGGGCGATGAAAACCTTGCTAGAGGAGAGCGCTCAGCAAAGTAGTCATATCTCTAGACAGCTTCTAAAGGAGCAGGCAGAGGCGAGCGAAATTGAAGCGCGTGAAAGTAGTTATCGCAAGGTTGCCAAGGTACTGCAGCGTCGCATAGATGAACCGTTATTAACCTTGAGTTTGGCTAATTCTGTGATGCAGCAATACAGTAGTGATCGAGCCCTGTTGCCTGTCATAGAAGATGTTCAGCAAGCCCTAGAGGAAATTCAGCGCAATAGTCAGCAGTTGCAAATGGCGCTGAGTGGGGAGCTATTGATCGGCCAACTTAAACCGCGCGAAATTATGTTAGACAAGCTGTTGGCCGATTTTTACAAGGTTTGTCAGTCACAGGGTAAAGCTGTTGTGTTCAATATCGATCCCGTTTTACATAGCCGAGTCATGTTGCAGGCTGAAGCCTTGCTCGAGGCTCTGTTGGCAACAGCACGCTCAAAACAAGTGGATGCCTTTGGTGATCGTTTTGCGCTTCAATTGGTCTCGCTGGAGAGCAATGATAGGCAGCAGGTGGTGCGTTTTATCTTTTTTAACGACTTGTACCAAGCGGACATGTATAAGGTCTCAATGCCCGAATATATACCGCAAAATCCTGCGAGATTGACTAAAATTAAAGCCATCGCAGGGGATTTAGATTTGCGTCTGGCGACAATTTACCTGCAGGGGCTACAGGGCAATTGCGGAATGCTTGAGGATGAGTTTATAGGTACACTGTTGTTTTTTGATGTGCCTATGCATGTTCTTGATGACGACGCGGTGATGAGTAACCTCAATATGAATCTTGCTAAGACTTTGAGGGGTATGCAGCATGACTAATCAGCATCTTGATTTGGCAAAAGTCATGGACTGCTATGGGGGTAGCCCTCATGTCCTAATTAAAACCATGCGAAGAATTCACAGCACGTTGCCTGATGAGTGGCAGTTATTTCTAAACCACTGTGATAGTGGCGATTTCAACCAGGCCTCTATCGTCTCTCATCGCATGGCGGGCACGCTATCGATGGCGGGTGCCGATGAATTTGCTAATCTTCTTCGAGAAATTTCGCGCGCAGCCAAGTCACAGCAGGTGGTACCTTCAGATTTATTAGCCAGGGCAATCCGATGCTACGATGAAGTGCTCGCAGAAATCGCCGTGTTTGTAGCGCGTTTCCCGATCGAAGCGAGTCCTGAATGAAGTATCTTTTGGGCATTGGACTTTGGCTGTCGGCGATGTTCATGCCGGTCGTCGCCGAAGAGCGATTAACGCTGGTGTACACTGTCACCAACCTAGCTTATTCAAGTATGCTCAATGAACTCGTCGCGCAGCGTCGCCTACCTGTTGATCTCGTTTATGTTGATAATGACGATATTAAAGTTACGCTGCTTAAGGCCCAGCAAAGCGACAGCTTGCCCGACATGCTGATAATGCCCAATGATCACTTGGGATTAGCCATTCCTTTCAGAGAATTCCCTGATGATGGATGGCAGCAAACGATTGAACCACAGTACCTACCAGAAGATTTGCGAAGCGCTCGCCGTGGTGTTCCTGTCATCGGTGGAAATCAATTGGTGCTTTATTACAACAAGCGCTTCGTGGCAAAACCCATGCGCGACTTTACAGAACTGGACAAGGTGGCGGCGAGCCTTCCTGAGGGAGTTGCTACCATTCTGTGGAGTGTGATGGAACCCTTTTGGTTCCAGCCTTTTTATTCGATCGATCGCGCCAGTTTCTTTAACATGGGTAACCCCGATATTGATCGTCCCGAAATGTGGCGTGGCCTAGCCAATTACCGTCGATTGATTGATTTGGCAAAGGTTGATATCGCCTGCGACTACAGTTGTGCCTTTAACGGTTTCGTTCAGGGCAAGTCGGCGTATACCATTAACGGCGAGTGGGCGATGCAAGAGTTTAGTGCCCTGTTGGGTGATGACCTAGGCGTATTGCGGCTGCCTACCTTTGAAGGGCATGTCCTTCACCCGTATTATGGCAGCCGAGTGTTTGCCATGCCGGCGAAGCGAGCGCTATCGGATAAACAAGAAAACGTCGTGAAATCGCTTCTGGAAGGTTTGTTGTCGGATGATTTTCAAATGGCTTTGTGGCGTAAAGCTAAACTCATGCCCGTTCACAATGGTGTGGCAAGTGCGCTCGATGACCCGGTTTTTAGTTCGCTAGCAGGGCAGGTGCAAGAGGGCAACTATATGCCGCAATCAGCTGCTATGACGGTTGTTTGGGAAAGTTTAAATGTTGGCTTGCGACGATTTTTGTTGGGCGTTTTTGACGAACAAGAAGCCGCACACTTTATGCAGATAATGACCAATAAAACACTCAGTGAGCAAGGAAGAGCAAAACAAAATGCTGGATAAATTTAATAAACTATTATCTCGGCGGAATATTTTAGCCTTCATCAGCAGTTGCTATATGCTGATGATTACACTGCTTTTTGTGTTTGCTACGGGCGCAAGTCTTTTCATTGACCCTGTAGCTAAGGGCATTGTGCTGGTATCTCTTGCCTTGTCACTACTGAGTTTTGCTGTTTGGCAACGTGTTCCCAATCGTTATCTTGTGTCGTTTCACAGTGCATTAGCCCTGTGCCTCTGGTCTTACCTAGCTTACTTAGGCGCGCCGCCGGTGTACATGCTAGCGATTATTTTTCCATTTGGTATTTTGTGGAATGCAAAGCTGCGATATGGCACGGGGGTCGCGCTTTTTACGGTCGCTGCCCTGATCAAAGCGGCACTGGTAGCAGTGACAGATACCATCAGTTACTGGCAATACTTATACATAGGATTTGTGCTTTTAATCGGTCTGTTGGGGGTTACCTTCGATCGCCATCTTCGCTTGGCATGGGTAAAACTAAAAAATGATACTGAGAAAGCGCAGTTCGACAAAGAAAAGGCTGAGTCCACTCTAGCGATGGCCGAGCGCGGTTTTGACACCATGATTGAGCGCTTTGTAGATCAATTTAAAGAGCCTTTGACCGTTATTATGGGCATTAATTCGGTGCTGCAGAGTCATGAAACCTCGCAGCGCGGCATGGAACTTTTGACTAGGCAATTCTTAACCGGCCAACATTTGTTGGATTTGTTTGCACAGATGTCCGCCAACGCCGCCCAGAAAAAGCCGCTGATTAGTATACAAATGTCATCCTTCTTGATGAGTGATGTTGTCACCGTACTAGAAAACCAAGTCGCTGCCTTGTCGACGCCCACCCGTAAAGTCGAAGTGGTGTTTGATGACAAAATATTTAATCACTTGTTAGGCGATAAGCTTCGGCTGCTGCAATTGCTCCAAGGTCTTTTGAAAATTGCCGCTGATCGTCTTGTCGATGGTGCGCTATCGGTATCCATTTCTGGCCGAACCAACGAATTTGAAAATCGTGTCAATATTACTTTTGCCATCAGTGCTATTGGGGAGTTGCTAGAAGATGATAGCGTCCCCCAGGATTTAGCAAATTTGCAAGATCCTTTTTACGAAAAAGTTTTTAATACATTGGGCTTCAACATACAGTTTTGTAGTGTCTTACTGGAGGAGTTGGGCTCGACATTACTCGTAGAAGACGAGCAAGGCTCGCTTGCGCTTAGTTTTGAACTGGCGTTCAAGACCGACCACGATCCGCAGTCAGTGGGTGAGTTTTTTAATGTTTTACAGCGTGAATCTGAGCCAGATTGGTACAACGCGCTTGAGGATTATCGCGTGCTGGTCGTCGACGATAGTGAGGATACCTTATATATACTGCGTGAGTTGTTGACCCTCGCCGGGGCATCGGTGGATACCGAAGTCGATGGTAATCAAGCCATTCTTCGCATTCTTGATGGTGCCAAACCTTACGACATTATCGTGATGGATTTGCAAATGCCATCTGTAACAGGTGCTGATGTCACTAAGGCCATAAGACAGCAGTACAGTAAGAGTCAGTTGCCTATTATGGGCTTGTCCGTAAGTAACCGTCCCGAGGAAATTAAAGCTAGTCTGGCCGCGGGAATGAATGACTTCATGGTGAAGCCTTTTAACATTAATCATTTTATTGATTTCGCCATCTCAAATATGCCCCGGCGCAAGAAAGTGATTCCACTTCCAGAGGCGCTCGAGAAGTCATTAAGTAGTATCGAAAAAGACGAAGAATACAACACGCAATACCTGAGCGTTCCCGATGGCTACGATGTGAATGCTGCCATCGCCAACCTCGGTGGCGACAAACAATTGTATCTTTCTATGTTAGAGGCCACGCTGCAAGAGTGGGCCGTTAATATGAATCAGTTGCAAGGGGCATTAAAGCGCAATGATATTTACTATGCACAGCATGTCATCTCGCGCTTTGCTAATAATGCGGTGATGCTCGGCGCCACAGAGATGGATAGCTACCTGCGCCAATTAAACTTTAGCCTTGGCTTACGAGCAATGGATAAGGAGAATGAGCAAGCGGGGTTGCAGGAGTTGGCGCGAGAGTTAGAAGAGAAAATTTGGCAAGCTAGTTCTGTTCTGAAGTCGGTAGCAGACTCGCTAACAAATAGTTAGCGAGTCTGTGTGCATTAGGCTTTTTCTTCCGTTAGTAGAATCATCGTATCTGCGGGCTTGGTGCCTTTAGCAGGCGATGGAATAATTTCTATCGTATAGGGTACGCCTTCATCTGTTTTGAGCACCTCTTTAAAGGTCTCATTTTTCTGGTGTGCATCACGCGCAGTTTTTAACACGTCAAACTCACCTAGGCGATGCGATAGGTGGCCAATGGGGCGGCCAATATCGTGGTCGATGATGTTGAAAATTCTCGACGCGCGGGCCGAGAAACGTCGCAAGTTCATGTCGTTATCCAAGAAGACATAGGCCGAACGTGAGGCTGACAAGAAACTCTCGATATCGTCGCTTAACTGGCTCATCTGAGAAATCTTGCCTTGGTACTCCGCGTTAACCGTAAACAATTCTTCGTTCACCGATTGCAGTTCTTCGTTGGTTGATTGCAACTCTTCGTTACTGGCGAGCAGTTCTTCGTTGGTGGCTTGCAGTTCCTCGTTAGATGTCTCCAGCTCCTCAATCGTCGCCTGCAAATTTTCGCGGCTAAATTGCAGCTCTTGTTCAAGATCATTCAGGCGGTGCATCAATTCAGTATCTGCATCGTAAGCGTCTTTAAGCGCAGTTTCCGAAATGTTTTCGGTGTCGCGAATAATGATCACCGCCAGGCGAGGTGAGTTGCGTGTTAAACGCATGGGGCGGATCGTAATGTTAACAAG
Source organism: uncultured Pseudomonadales bacterium (assembly GCA_964598145.1). Taxonomy (GTDB): domain Bacteria; phylum Pseudomonadota; class Gammaproteobacteria; order Pseudomonadales; family JAHEIH01; genus JAHEIH01. The sequence goes on along the minus strand of CAZRAM010000004.1, from coordinate 35,371 downwards.
CTTGATTTCGTCAGCGTTTTTAATACGAACTCTGCTGAAGGCAACCTCTGAGTTGGTGCGGTGCAAACGGGCCAAGCCGGTAGTAATAGGGATCTGTAGGTCCTTGATCACCAGCTGGCTCAGGCTGCTCGACATACGGCCGCTCAAGGGCAGCATGTAAGGTCGAGAGTTACCGATAATGCGTACGATCTCGTTTTCGTCATTTACCAGCATCGAGAAGGGAATGAATTTATCCGACAGGGTGTCCAGATAGCTTTCAAGTACCTTCACTTCCTCGCTGGCCTTGCGCTCGTATGGTGTGCCATCACTGACTAGGCCCGGCGACCAAGCGTTATCGCGTGGGCGATCGGCGGCGGTGGTCATGGTGAAGTTAGCAGAACGAGCGCGACGGGTGCCAAGGGTGCGGAACAGCTTGTCCTTTGTGTCTACCGTTTCAAATAAGGTATCGGCGTCGCCCAGCGACTCTGAGTTACCCAGCATCAATAAACCACCGGGGTTCAGTGAGAAGTTAAACGATTGTAGTACGCGGCGTTGTACATCGGGTTGCAAGTAGATGAACAAGTTACGACAGCTGATAAAGTCGATTTTGGTAAACGGCGGATCAGACAGAATATTGTGACGAGCAAATACCACCATCTCGCGAATCTTGCGCGAAATGATGAAGTGGTCACCGTTGCGGATGAAGTACTTGCTCAGCATATTGCTCGACAAGTCAGCCACGATGGATTCTGGATAAATACCCGTGCTGGCGCGCGCCAATGCTTGTTGGTCGATGTCGGTCGCAAAAACTTTTAGTTCAAGGTCGAGTTTTAGCTCTTCTACGATTTCCAAGAAAATCATACACAGCGTGTAAGCTTCTTCACCTGTTGAGCATGCAGCTACCCAGAAGCGTACTTCGCCAGTTGTGACTTTACTGAGGTACTTCGCAAGATGAATGTGTTCGAGGTTTTCGAACACGCTCTTGTCGCGATAAAAGTTGGTGACCCCAATAAGAAGCTCTTTGAACAGCGCGTGCGGTTCGTCGCCATCGGAGCGGACGAAGTCGGCGTATTGCTGCAGGCTCTTGTGCTGGGTGATCGACATACGGCGCTGAATACGACGACCGATGGTAGACGACTTATAGGCAGAAAAGTCCACCTTGAAACGCATTTTTAATACGTTGAAGATTTTACCCAGCGAAGTTTTGCTGTCGGTGAAGTCTTCATCGATTTCCTGAGGAGCTGACGTCAGCGGGTGACGAATATAGCGGATCAGGTAAGAAGGCATTTCAGTGATGGTCAGAATATAGTCAGCCAGTCCGTTGCTGATAATGCTGTTCGGCATGCCATCGAACTTGGCTTCTTTTTCCGACTGGGCAATAACCAATCCACCGACTTCTTTGATGGCGCGACAGCCGCGGGTACCATCGCTACCTGTGCCTGACAAGATAATGCCCACAGAGGAGGGGCCCATGTAAGTGGCCAGAGAGTCGAGGAAAACGTCAATAGGTAGTTGCGGTACTCGGGTTGAGCGGTCTTGGGGTTCTGGAACCAATTCACCCTGAATTAAACGCATGTTGCTACCAGGGGTAATCAGATACACGGTATTAGGTTCAGGGCGAACGCGGTCTGACACTTCTTTGACCGGCATTTTGGTCACGCGGCGCAGCAAGTCACTCATCATACTCTTGGTATCTGGAGACAAGTGCTGAATGACAACAAATGTAAGGTTAGAGTCGGCGGGCATCTGCTTGAAGAATTCAGAAATAGCCTCAAGACCCCCTGCGGAAGCGCCAATGCCAATGATGTGTTGCTGTTTGATTTCTGTGATTTCTTCTAATTCGCCGACCATGGGTCCGATTCCGTTACATTGTTAGTTAATAATAGGTTCTGGTCTACTTTTAACCAAATGTTTTTAATTAATTTAGCATTTTTTAATAATACGCTAAATTGTTGACGAAAGCTGAACTTTTTCGCAAGGCCACATATGGACGTTTTGATTCTGCAGCAAGATGATGTCGTGTCAACTATTTTGACAGGTATCTTGGCGCGCGCTGGTCATAGACCCATGCTAGTGGATGACCCATTTACGTGCTATGAAGCCTTGCAGAAAAGGGATGGTGCAGCCATTGTGCTACTTGATAAGCGCGATAAAAGTCTCGATATCAGCAGCCTATGCCAGTTGGTTCGCAATACCAATATTTGCTTTCAGCCCTACATAATTTCTCTTTATGAAATGCTGCGTTTCGACGACATTGAAGAGGCCTTGCGGGAGGGGGTAGACGATGTGCTGCCATTGCCTCTTAATAGTGGTTTGTTACTTGCCAAAATAAAAGTCGCTGAACGATGGTTACAACTTCAATTCGATCAGCGCGAGATTTTGCACAAAACCCAGGCGAACGCCATGTTCAACGACGAGCTTGGTTTGTTCAATGTCAAGGCGGGTAAAAATCTGATTGCTAAAGAGCTATCTAGATTAAGGTTGTTAGCTAATAGCCACCCTGGGATTGAAATTCACCCTGAGTTGTTCGCCATCAAACTCACCAATATGTCGCAGTTGATGGATGATTTCGGGGAGCCCTGCCTGCAAGACGTGCTTGAGCAACTGACAATGCGCATACAGCGTCATTTGCGCGGGTCCGATATCGTGTTTCTCATGGAAAACGATATCGTCGCTTGCTTTATAACCAGCTATCAGCAGCGCAATCACCTCGGGCAGGAATTGTACGATGCATGCACAGAGGAACCCTACGTTATAGGTAACATTCATTTTACGATGGTGTGTCGTGTGGCGGTGATTGGTTTGGATAACCCCCCTATGCAGCTAGTGACTGAAATTTTTACCAAAACACGCGAGCTGCATAACCAGCTGTCGATGAAAGATTCCATTCCCGTTCTTCGCTTTAATTTCAAAAATGATAAGAACTAGTTTAAAAGCCGAATTATCAGGCTGTTGGCATAAGATGACCGATCTGGTCTTGCTTAAAACGTTGCATACAGGCGGTTGAAAAGTATATTGTTCTACCGTTCCATAATTAAAAATATAGGGGATCCCAGAATGTCTTTATTGAAGAGCAAAGCTAAATTAACTCTCGCCGTTGCCGCGGCAGTAAGTGCTATGTCGGCAAGCGTTTCTGCGCAACAGCTTGAAGAAGTGGTGGTTACCGCGACCAAGCGCGCCGAGTCTTTGCAAGATGTACCAATTTCTATGTTGGCAGTAGACGGTGAAAGTATCCGTGAAGCGGCCATCACCAAAATGGAAGATTTAACCAATAGCCTGCCCGCAGTGACCGTGGTACCCAACCCCATTGGTAACTTTATTTTTATTCGTGGTATTGGTTCTTCTACTAACCAAGGTATCGAACAGTCTGTTTCGATGTTCCACGATGGTATTTACATGGGTCGCCACCAGTTGTCGCGTGCCCCCTTTATGGATCTCGAACGCGTTGAAGTATTGCGCGGCCCGCAGTCGATTTTGTTCGGTAAGAACACCATCGGCGGTGCGATGAGCGTCATCAGTGCCAAGCCAAGTGATGAATTCGAAGGCTTAGTAAGCTATTTGGCGGGTGACTACGGTGAGCAAGAGTACAATGTTGTGTTGTCAGGCCCCATTTCTGACACTTTCCGTGCACGTTTAGCCGCACGTGGCTATCAGACCGATGGTTACATGTTCAACGAGTTGGGTCGCAATGATGATGGTTCGCTTGGTCGCGATGAAACACAACGCGACGACCAGTCTATTCGTTTGACCTTACAGTGGGACGTCACCGAAAACACCACCTTGACGTTGAAGCATGAGGACAGCTCTTTTGAAGATCTGGGCCGCACGCAACAATTGGGTATTATTAATCCTCTGACGCCTACCGCTGTTGGTTTAACTCAGTTGGCTAGTGGTATTATCATGGCGGCTGGCGGTAACCCAGCAGAGGTTGTTGACGATCGCCGAGCAGTCGCCAACGACGGTGGTGTTTTACTGCAACGCGTTGCGCCTGCACTAGCAACCGATCGTGACGGCAGTTTATTGGCCGGCTTCCCCAACTTGGATGAGCTGAGCAATAACAATATGGCGATTACTACCTTTACGGTAGACACCAGCATTGGTGATAATACCTTTACTGCCATTTACGGTCGCGCCGAATACGACTACCTCGACATTTGTGACTGTGACTTTGCTGCAATCCCCTTGCTCCAGATAGAAGCCGCAGAAGACTATACTCAAAACAGTTTAGAACTTCGTTTGACATCACCTGGTGGAGAAACCATCGACTGGTTAGTCGGTGCATATTTCCACGATAGTGATCTTTATTACACCTCTGGCGAAAGTTTTGGTGCGGCGATCGCTACACCGCCAACGTTGATTGGCGCGACAGGTGGTCAATTGTTACCCAACATTACTCGTAATTACTTCCTAGACCAACAGCAAGAACAAATGTCGGTCTTTGGTTCGGCTACATTTAATGTTGATGATGCTAACCGCGTAACCTTTGGTATGCGTTATACCTCAGAGGATAAGACGGCTGCGCGCAAGTTGGATAAGCGTTTCACCGACGGCTGGGATGCAACTCGCTTAAATGTGAATCCATTAACAGGCGCACCCATGGGTGAGTTAATTTTTGGCAACACAGCGGCTGACTATGACACCGTGGCTAACTACTTTGTGCCAGCTATTCTGGCGGGTGTAACAGCAGTGCCTGCGATTCCGATGGAAGCATTCTTGAATGGTGGTCTCTGGGAAGGCCTGCTGAATACTTACGAGCATGATTTCACGGGTGCAAATGCTTACAACCGTAGCGAAAGCTTCCTCGACTGGTCGATTAACTACGAGCACGATCTGAGCGAAGACACCATGATGTTCTTCACCGCGTCTACCGGCGTTAAAGGTGGTGGTTTTGATGCGCGCTACTTGAATGCTCCTGGTGCTAACTTCGAGTACGACGAAGAAACAGCTAAGAACTTCGAGTTGGGTATTAAGTCTACTTTGCTTGATGGTGGCATGACGTTAAACGCTACTCTGTTCCGTACCGAAGTCGATGATCTACAAGTGTCTATTTTCGACGGTAAAACTGCCTTCTTGGTGGATAACGCCGGTGCGATGCGCGCGCAAGGTTTGGAGTTTGATTTAAAGTGGGCGGCCACCGACAATCTGACTGTTACCGCGGCGGGTGCTTACTTGGATAACAAGTACACCAAGTTCGACAACTCTCCTTGCTGGGTATCTCAGACCGTTGCTGGTACCTGTAACGCAGCGGTGGGCCAGAGTGCGGCGGGTCAGCCTAACATCTTCTCGCCTAAGCAATCAGCTAACCTACGTTTCGACCACGTCATGCCTATCGGTGATTATGAGTTGCGTTCAACATTGGATGCGTTCTTCTCTGGCGGTCACTTCACTGCGGCTGACTTAGACCCTGTTTACGCCTACCAGCAGTCTTACCAGCGCTACAATGCTCGCATTGCGTTGACTGATCCTAATGCAGGATGGGAGTTAGCAGTGGTAGGTAAGAACCTGACCGATGAGAAAGTCTCAACCAACAACAACGACCAACCCTTGGTGCCCGGTAACGGTTTCACCTCGCTGCAGCCGTTGAAGTCAGTAGCTGTTCAAGCGACCTACAAGTTCTAATCACTGCATTGAACGCAAAACGGCACCTTCGGGTGCCGTTTTTTTTGGGCTAAATTTACACTTCGTTTGGCAGTGGGCCGCCTGTGGTAAAGGCATCAATATTAGCGCGCGTGGTTTGCGCAATATTGGTCAGTGCTTCGTAGGTCAAAAAGGCCTGGTGACCCGTGATAAGGACATTGGGAAAGGTGGTCAGCCGCATCAGCTCGTCATCTTTGATGACTTTGTCGCTTAAATCTTCAAAAAACACGTCACCTTCCTCTTCGTACACATCGATCGCTAAACCACCCAGGTGGCCAGTTTTGAGTGCCTTGATCACGGCGTGAGTGTCGATCAAACCGCCGCGAGAAGATTTAACGTAGCCGCATCAAAGACGTCATTGGCGAAGGCTTGTTGCAGGCTGTCTTTTTCGTAGCGACGGCTACTAAATACCGCAATGTCCAATATTCACTCCTTTAGGTCTGGGCTTTGTGGTCGGCTATCACTAGTATAGAGCTATTCATAAAAGCCTACCTAAGTCATAGAAAGGCGTCACAACATTGGAGGATTCATGTCAGATTCATTTAACGCGATGGTTGTTGAAGATGTCGACGGCAAAGCTAAAGCAAGTATTAAGGCGCTGACGCTGGCTGACTTGCCTGACAACGACGTGTTAGTCGAAGTGGCCTATTCCAGTCTTAACTACAAAGACGGTTTAGTGGTTAAGGGCAACCGCAACAAGGTGGCTCGTAAGCTGCCTATGGTGGGTGGTATCGACCTCGCAGGTACCGTGGTGGAATCTTCAGACCCAAACTGGAAGCCCGGCGACAAGGTGATCTGCAATGGTTTTGGCATGTCCGAGGGGCACTGGGGTGGTTATTCTCAGTTCCAGCGCGTGCGTGGCAAAACGTTGTTGGCGCTCCCCGAAGCCTTCTCCATGGAACAAGCCATGGCTATCGGCACCGCAGGCTATACTGCCGCCCTGTGCGTTGAAGCCTTGGAAAACTGGGGCGCTATCCAGCAAAGTGATTTACCGGTGCTCGTGACCGGCGCTGCCGGTGGCGTAGGCTCAGTAGCGATTTCTTTATTATCTGCTCGTGGGTATAAAGTGGCTGCCGCTACCGGGCGCCCCGAACAGGCGGAATACCTGCATGCCTTGGGCGCCACTGAGATTGTCTCTCGCCAAGAGCTGGCAGAAGCGGGTGGTCCACTGCAAAAAGAGCGCTGGAGTGGCGTGGTTGATTCGGTGGGGAGCACAACCTTGGTTAACGCCATGGCGCAAACTGTCTATGGTGGTGCTGTGGCAGCGTGTGGCTTGGCTGGCGGTATGGATATGAATGCCACCGTGTTGCCACATATCCTGCGTGGTGTTGCGCTGTTGGGTATCGATTCCGTCATGGCGCCAATGAGCAAGCGCATCCCTGCATGGGAGCGTCTAGCGCGCGATTTGGATCAGGCTAAGTTGGCCGAGGTCACCTCGGTACACGGCATGAGCGACCTTTTTGAACTGGCGGATCAGATTTTGGCGGGGCAAGTGCGCGGCCGCGTGGTCATCGACGTCAACAAATAGCCTTGTGGGACGTTATTCGCCCCATCCATGGGGCTCACCCCTACGGGGTAGCTACGCTATTCAAAATCGCTCCTGGCGATTTTGTGATCGAAGATCAAGGGAACCGAATTGCTAATTATTCTCAGATCAAGGGAATAATGATCGCCCCTCGGCAACACTTCGAAGGACCGCCGTGAATACCTCCATGTAGGCTAAACGGCAGCATCCATGCTGCCGATTTCCGTCTTAAGTGTTTGCCTTTGGGGCTTGAAACATCGTGCCTGCATGAAGATTCCCTAGCGGGTTCTTGTGGGACCTTGATCGCAGATCAAGGGAACAAAGGCGCATAGCGCCTTTTAAAGTGGTAAGCAGGAGGGAATTATCCCGACAACTTGATTGGTGGGAGCCGTTTTAGCTGCCTCAAAAAGACAAGCTGCGTCATTGTTGTTGAGTCTAGGCCCTCCCATATATGATTTTCCTCTGGCAGGGCCATAGCTATTAACTGAAAATATTGGTCCTGTGCCAAGATCTAAATCTTGTGACTGGCTCCATGGTCCCCCAGATGCACCGCCCGACATTCCACAATTAGGTAGTAAATATCCGTCGGGATCATATACTGCCCCCGTCAATGGTTCACCACAGTACATGAAATTGGGGTCATCCGAGTAAGAATATCCTAGCGCCCTTGTGTAAAGAGTATATTCAGCCTCGGCGAATGATATGTCCATGGGGGTTACGTTATCCCTCCTATCGAGAGGAATAGAGTTACCTACATTGGAAAACCTATCTGCATCTGGCGAGATTTCGTTGGTTCCTAAAGCAAAAAAAGCATAGTCCCAGGGAATATTGCCGGGAAATGTTCGCTGTGACCATCCTTCACTTACTACGCCGTAGTCAATGACATAGCATCCGAGAGGATCATTTGAACAATTTCCATCAGTTCCAACAGTGCCAGTCGTATTGGCCTGGTTCGGAATGAAAATAGCGGCTTGAGCAAACTTTTTATTAATATCGTCATATACACAGTGCGCGGCTGTGAGAACAATGCTGCGATCACTTTCTGTCTCACCATCGTTTATAAGTGTGCCTGAACATACATATCCACTACCTTCCATCACAAAATATATTCTGCCTGCGGCATTTTGGACATGTCCGCCGTTTGTCCAAGGCGAATTCTTAACATCCACAAACCCGGTACCACCTGTATCACCGCCGCCACTATCCCCGCCTGGCTTGCCACCGCCACCACCACCTTTGCCGCCCTTGGCCATTGGCTCTGGTGTGGCGGGTACGTTGTGTCCGTAGGGTTTTAAGACGCCGCCTTTGCCCTTGAGGTAGGCAAGTCCGCGGTGGTCAAGAGCAAAATCCCTAGGCTGCGCGGCCGCCATGCGTTCGGCGGTCCAATATTTGGAGACGGCGAGGGCGCGTTCGTTGGGGGCGGCGTTGGTGGTAACTGACGTGCCGATAGCGGCGAGGAAGAGGAGGGCGTGCTGGATTTTCATCGTTACAACCTGTATCTACGTGCATGTTATTTAAGTGTAGGTACAGGGTCGGCCGATGGGAGGCTAAGTAAAGTTTAATTTATTATGAAAACTAAAATTCTTAGATTGTTATGGCTTAATCAAACTGGATGTCTTCTTTCCATGGGGCTTCGGCACCGGCGTGTTGCACGGTAACAGCGGCCACCGTGGCGCCGTACCTAAGGGCTTGGGTGGTGTTTTCTTTACACAGTTCGCCGATATGAGCTTTGTTGAGTAGACCTTGTTCGTGTAGGTAGGCCATGACCCCGGCGTTGAAGGTGTCACCTGCGCCCACGGTGTCGACCACTTCGACACGTTTGGCGCTGACGCTGCATACGTCGCCGTTAGATAAAATCCCCATCGCGCCATCGCCGCCTTTGGTTAAGATCCGCAGGGCGGTGTCTGGGCGCCCTAGGCGTTGGAATTTGGCGGTGAGGTTGCCTGGATCGCTATCAAACCACTCGAGGTCTTCGTCGGACATTTTAATGATATCGGCGATCTCGAAAAAGGCGTCGATACGTTTACGGTAGCTCGCTCGATCTGCGATGAAATCTGGGCGAATATTGGGGTCAAACACAATCACCCGCTTGGCAGCTTCGCGCTGTGCCAGCGCTAGGTAGGCGTCGGCGGCGGGGTTGTTGATCAGGCTGATGCCACCAAAATACATGGCGCTCACGTCGTCGGGTAGAGTGGGTAGGTCGTCGATCGACAGCATCCTTCCTGCGCTATTGTCGTCGTAAAAGGTGTAATTGGCGTGGCCATTGACCAAGTTGACGAAGGCGAGGGTGGTTAGCCGCTCACTCCGAGCAATATGCGAAGTATCAACCTGGCTATCGTGTAGTTTCTGGATCAATTGCTGGCCAAACGCATCGTTGGATATCCCTGAAAATAACGCGCTGGCACAACCCAGGCGACCAACGGCAAGGGCGGTGTTGTAAATGGCGCCGCCTTCTACTGGTCGCAGCATATCTTTGCCTTTGTAGCGCTGGGGGATCATGTCGATCAGAGCTTCGCCACAACAAACAATCATAGTCACGTCCTAGTCGAATGTTATCTCAAACGCATCGGCATCAAGGTGGGTCGGGAAGCGTTCCCGAAATGCTTGCATACTGGTTAGATCCAGCGTCGCGGTATAGGTTCCCGCGACATCGCCAGCATCCACTAGGATGTCCCCTTCTGGCGAGATCACTAGCGAGTCGCCGGTGTACTCTAGCCCTTTGGGATCTACTCCTGTTCTATTAACGCCAATCACATAAGCCTGATTTTCAATAGCGCGCGCCTGCAGTAGGGTGCGCCATGCATGGCGTCGGGCACCAGGCCAGTTCGCCACAAATATCTGCAGGTCGTAGTCACCTCGGTTGCGACACCACACCGGAAAGCGCAGGTCGTAACACACCTGCGGATTGATACGCCAACCGCGGTAGTCAACCAGCAGTCGCTCTCGGCCACTGATGTAGCGTTTATGCTCGCCAGCCATCCGAAACAGGTGGCGCTTATCGTAGAAGGCGTGGCTGCCATCGGGTTCGCACCACACTAAACGGTTGCCGACACTGTCACCCACATCCACGCCGTAGCTGCCACAAATGGCACTTTGGCACTGCTCTGCTGTCTGCATCATCCACTGAAATGTTTCGCCATCAGCGGGCTCTGAAAAGCGCTTGGGATCACTGCCAAAGCCGGCGGTAAACATTTCGGGGAGGACAATTAAATCGCAGTCGGAGATATCGGCCAGTTGCTTGGCCAGTTGTTGGCGATTTTCTTCTGGCGCCTGCCACACCGGATCGGTTTGTAGCAGGGCCACGCGTAGCTGGGTCATGGTTACTTTGGGAATACCGTTTTGCGAATGTTGTCCGCGCTGATTTCTTGAATATTACTCAATTCCTCCACTTTACGCGCGGAATTGTTGATCACTTCTTTGATCAAAACTTTAACGTCGTTGGGAAATTGATCAATCTTGTTGGCAGTTAATTCAAACAGCATCATCTGGTTTAAAAAGTTGTTCAGGATGTGCTGGGTAGACTGCGCCATAGCGCGGTAAATTTCATATTTTTCGTGTTCGAGCAGGGTTTTCTGCGCGGCGAATACGGTTAACTGGTTGAGCACTCGTGCTTTCAGTTGTATCGGCATCAACGGTTTGCGAATGAAGTCTGACGCCTCGTGTTTGAAGGCATCCATCTCGCGTTTCTCGTCCATGTTAGAGGTGATAAATATCACGGGAATTTGGGGCGATGGGTAAAGTTTACGGATGTTGGCTAACACCTCAAAGCCATCAATATCCTCTAGGCCGATGTCGAGCAGAATTAAGTCGGGGCGATCGCGCTCAGCAAGCGCCAGTGCCTCGCGGCCGGTGCGGGTGAGAATGACTCGGTAGTCGGTCGACAGCATCTCTTGCAGGGCAGCAAGGATGATGGTGTCGTCGTCAACGCAAAGTATGGTGGCCATAGTACCGGTTGCGCAATGCGTCCTCTTTTAGCGCCAACTTTCAGGCAGGCGCTGCATGATAAAAGGCCCAATTGCCAAGCCAATGAGCGTACCTACCATGACACCAAGTGTATTGGCGCCAAGGTCTGCCCATTCGGCGTAGCGGTTACTAAAGGGCTGCAGTAATTCAATTAAACCACTGTATAAGACTATAGCAGGCGCAAGCCATATAGCAAGACGTCGGCGGGCCACAGCCACGGGTAAAATGGCCGCGCAATAGGCGATAAAATGGTGCAATTTGTCGTTGCCCTGAATTTTAGGTAATTCTTCCACCGGGAAAAGCGACAACACGGTAATAAGCGCGATTAACAAGACGCTGAGTGTGATGGCACCGAGATCGACGGGGCGATGCCGTGGTCCGAGCAGGCTGTTGAGTATCCTTTTCAAAAAACGTCCTAACTATGTCATATGTTTTAAAGGCTGTGAGGCCGATGACTGGCAATCCTGACAAAGACAATGTAATTCAATCTGCGGACTAGTCAACACAAATTGGTTGGCGGCCGCCTGGCGACTAAAGTCGGCAATCATTGTGGGGTCAACGCTGATCTCCACCACCTTATGGCAGCCGTCGCACACAAGAAATTGTGGCACATCGTGGCCGTGATCGCAGCAAATGTGAGAACACGCGACGTAGCGGTTTGATAAATGTAGTTTGTGAACGAGATTTTCGCTGCTCAGAATGTCGAGCATGCGATACACCGTGGTGGGTTGCAGCGTTTCACCGTATTCCCGCTTCATGACCTCAATCAGGTCATAGGCCGATTGCGCGCGATCGGTCACTAGTAGCCCTGACAACAATTTACTGCGTTTTGGCGTCAGTTTGATGCCGTTTTTTTGGCACATGTCTGCGGCCTGAGCCAGGGTCTTGTCCAACCTGTTGTTACTGAGTTGTCCCATGCTTCCCCCTTAGAACGTCCCGCGGACGCCCAAGCTAAACCCGCGCGCAGGCAGTGGTGCTCTGTCTTTCATGAACGACGAGTGCACACGCGCGTCGCTATCGGTGAGGTTGTTTACCTTGAAATACACACTGTAATCGCCGTTTTCAAAGGGAAGCGTGTAGGCCACTTGGGCATCCACCAATGTATATCCCCGGGTGGCTGTTTCCAGCGCGGCGACTGTATTTTGGTCTAAGTAGTGATTCAGCGTCAGATCCGCATTCCACGCACCGCTGGCATAGTTGAGTTGAGCGCCCAAACGTTTGGGTGGGATGCGTGGCAGGTTGCCACCAGCATCCAGTTTGCCGCGCACGCTGTCTCCCCAGAGGTCGACCTTCAAACTCGGGCTAGCCTGCCAAGACCAACGCGCCTCCAGACCATAGAAGGTCGCATTAGCTTGGGTGAACAAATAGATTGGAAGATCGGTGTGGGCGTGTTCATTGGCAGCAGTAGCGTCTTCCTCCGCATGCAGCGATGCGCTTGAAAAGCCGGTATAGCGCTCGTAGTAAAAGTTATCAATTTGGTTGTAGAACGCATTCAGGATCCAGCCAGTGTCCCCGGAATGCTTGCGCAAACTGACGTCGATGTTGTTCGACTTCTCCATCTTTACAGGGTGGCCGGCATCAAAGTGCAATTCATCATCAACATGCAGATCGAATATCGCGCCCACTTCAAAACTGCCAGTACCTAAGTGGGGGCCAAATGAGTACAGCTCTGCTGCACTTGGCGCGCGTTGCGCATGGGTGAATGAAACGGCGGTGTTGTAGTGTTCGCTAAAGTCCCATACCACACCCGCAGACGCGCTGAAGGGCTTAAACGAGGTGTCGGCGAGTACTAAGGTGGATTCCAGCACGGTACCGGTCGCTTCGTCGTGTTCCTCCCAGGGGATGGGGTCAGCCGAAATGTCTACCGCTTCAATGCGCGCACCCAGTTGCCACAACAAGTCTCCGACGTGCTTTTCTGTCATCACCGCGATGGCGTTTTGGGTGGTAAGGCTGGGCGGCGTAAACGCCTCTTCGCCAATCGCTTCGAAATCCGAGCGCTTGTGTTCCAGTGAAACCGCACTGGCCCAACCCCCCATTTCTTGCAGGACTAGATCGATTCTTGCTTGCAAGGTTTGATTGTTGAAAATAGTGCCGATGGTATCGCCTTCGATTTCCTTGTGTTGGTAATCGGTATAGCTGATGCGGGTGTTAATGGTATTGATCAGGTCGCTTTGGCTGTATATCTCGCTCATCAACTGCCAGCGGTCTTGCACTAAATCAGATTTGACCAGTACCTCTTCTTCCTCGCTATCAGCGTCGTGGGCGTGCTCATCGCCGTGGCCGGGAATACCGTTAAGCCGTTCTAAGCGCCCGTAGGATATGCCGACATAGCCGTTGTCGAGTAGCCAACTACCGCCTAGGTTGACGCCTTGACTCTGCGACGCGCTGTTTTCTAATGTGCCTTCGGCGTGCTCATCATGGCCTTCTTCAATGTGCTCCTCGTCAGTTTCAAGCAGCGCTTGGCCAGGAATCTTGAAATCACCACCGTCGCGATAGAAACCGTCGATGTGAAAAGCGATCAACTCGCCGCCACCGGTGTAGGCAAAAGAGGCTTCATCTTCGGCGTTTACCGTGTTGTGGCCAACGATGAACGCGCCCTTGGGGTCAGAGTATTGCGGGATTCGGTCATCGACAATATTGACCACCCCACCAATCGCACCTGAGCCAAAGAACAAGGTTGATGGGCCGCGCAGGACCTCGATTTGCTCAGCGGTGCTCGCTTCGGTGGCCACCACATGGTCTGGACCAATGCGCGATGCGTCGCCCACGTCTAGGCTATTTTGGGTGATGAGCACGCGCGGGCCGCTTAAGCCTCGAATAATGGGCGTGCTGGCGATGGGACCAAAGTAACTGGAGTGCACACCCACTTCATTTTTCAGGGTTTCGCCGAGCGTGGATTGCTGCACTTTGCGCAGCGATTCTGCCGATATCACGCTGATGGGTTGTGCCGATTCTAGCGCCGAGGCGTGCAGCGGCGTGGCGGTGACATCGATATGTTCCATGGCCGATGCGGCCATCACAATACTCAGCGGTTCATTGGTGTCTTCATTAAGGCGCAAGGTTTTATAGCTGTAGCCCGCCGCACTGACGTGTAGTTCGGTAGGGTAGCTAGCCTCGGGGAGGCTAAACTCGCCAGCGCTGTTGGTGACGGCTTTTTCGCTTAGGCCCACCACATCAACATGGGCGCCTGCGATGGGACGCTGATTTTTATCGACGATAACACCCTGCATGGCATGCGCTGAAAACGCCAGCGAGGCACTGGCTATAGACATTGCCAATAACGACTTTTGCAACATAGTGATCCTTACATATCAATGCGTCAAAAATGATACGTTATATCATATCGCAAAATGATGGCGTTTTTATGACAATTTAGAATTCGTGGCGCACATTGACTAGCCACTGCATGCTGTCGATACCGGGGTGGCCATCTAGCGGCGTGGCAAGGTCGATATGCATGACGTAGCTTCTACCCACATCACTTTTCATAGCGCGGGTAGGGGAGATCCGCAAGCCGATACCTACGTTGCGCAAGCTGCCGGTTTCGCTCTGCGGCATTAAGCTGTTACCCCAGGCGCGGCCTTGATCGTAAAACACGGCGGCACCTAGGTGGAATAATGAGAACCATTCTGTTTCGCTGTAGAAGCGCTGCTCGATATTGACCAAATAGCGCTGCTCGCCCATTTGGTAGAAGGCAGGGTAGCCGCGCAGGCCACTTTTTCCCCCTAGCAGCATTTGCTCTTCGGCAAAGCCACGAATCTGCTTGTCGCCGGCCAAAGAGACGTACAGCTGACCCTTGCTGAAATTGTTCCAGTGGTAGCGCATGGCGCCACCTACAAAGCCGCCATGCGTGCCGCGATCGGATTCATAGCCGCGAAAGTAGGCGTTGGTAAAGAAAACATTGCGATCGTTAAAGGCGTGAGCTTTTTCAAGTTCTAGTTCGGTGTATATGGCGTGGTTTAAGGACGCGTCACCAGAGTTGGTGTAGCCAATACGCGCTCGAGCTTGAAGGCCTAGATTGATATCTTCGATCTCTCCCATTTGGCGCACGTGTACCGCTTCAATATAGCGGTCTTGAACTAGTTGGTATTCCCCCCACACCACATTGGCATCCCAGTCTTGCGGCGTAGCGCCGAATTCATAGCCGGGCGTTTCATAAAAGGTATTGTTGTGGCTAGTAATACCGGCATTGAATCGATGGATAAAGTCGCCGCGCACATCGAGCTTGGTGCCCCAGAAAAATTCGTAGTTTTCGCTGATTTGGCGATAGCGGCCACTGGTTTCGCCCAGATCGTAAACGGTGTTGTCCTGTTCAAAATTTTGGATATCTACCCCGCCAGCATTGGGGATCGAAAGCTCAAAATAAGGACGGGTAAAATTAATGTGATTGACTGTGCCATCGGAGTTGTTTTCATACCTCACAAACAGCGATGTCTGGTGCCAGCCGGTATTGGGGTCGTTATAGCGCAGCACGTCGCCAGTGCGCTCGGCCTCTTTTTGGTGGATCAAGTCGATGCGCTTGCCGGTGCCTAGAATGTTAGAGTCATGCAGGCCAAAGCTCCAATCACTACTGCCGCCGCCGCGCGCATATTTTAGGTATGGCAGGGTGGTCCATACGTCGCGGGTGGTAACATTCACGTCAGACGTGCCGTCGCCATTGTCGCTGCTGTCGATGCTAGTTGCGTTGAGGTAGCGGCGTGTGCGCAAGATACGTGCGCTCTCTTTCAACTTGCTTGGATCCAGGACGTCGCCCTCGGCAAAAATCAGGTCACGTTCGATGACGTTTTTGTGAGTACTGAATTTGAGTCTGTTAGCGAGCTCGTAAATCCAAAGATCTTGTCCCTCGGTCGAGGTATCAAAGATGGGTTGAATATCGATATTAACGCGACGAATCAGGTGGCCTTGTTGCGCTTGGCAGTCAGTATCACAGGCGTCTTCGACAATCAGATCGGTGGCGCTAGCGGCGCTGGCAACAGCCAGCAGGCTGAGGCTGATAATGGTGGGGCGAAAACTGTACACCGATACATCCTTGTTACGATTTTGGAGTATCAGTGTACTGCAGTTTTCTTAAGATTTCGTTAATTACTTCGCATTAGTGGCAGGGTGCGAGGGTTCACCGCCGTGCCACCAGCGTTGCAACAAGCGTTTGAAGTCGTCCACAATCATGACGTTGGTGGGCACCATAAACAGCGTAATGACTGTGGCGAACAAAATGCCGAAACCGAGCGACAATGCCATCGGTATCAGGAATTGCGCTGAGATAGATTTCTCCAGAATCAGTGGCAGCACGCCAAAGAAGGTGGTCAAACTGGTTAATGCCACCGCCCTGAAGCGAGAAACACCGGCGGTGCGAACCGCCTCGTCAAGCGGCATACCCTTTTTCTGGCACTGGTTGATGTAGTTCACTAATACCAAACTGTCGTTCACCAGTACCCCCAGCAGCGCCAACATGCCCAGAATACTGGTAAAGGCTAAGGTGTAGCCGGTGATCCAGTGGCCCAGCACCGCTCCGATCAAACCAAACGGAATCACCGACATGATGATTAGCGGTTGGCTATAAGATCGCAGCGGTAGCGCCAGCAGCACATAGATGGCGAATAACACCATAATCAATGCCGACTGCATGCTACCGAACGATTCGCGGCGTACCTTATCTTCGCCCTCAAGGGTGTACTTCACATTGGGATACTGCAGCAATAGCTGGTCGATATGGCTTGTGAGGTCGGCTTTCAATACCGTCATATTTACTGCTGACTTGTCGACTTCTGCACGCACGTTGAGTACGCGCATACCGTCGATGCGGGTGATCACCGATGGGCCCTTGCCGGGTGTCAGGTTGGCGACCACCGATAGCGGAATACTGCTGCCATCAGGAGCTTTTACCAGCATGTTCTGCAGGGTATCAATGCGACCTCGCTCTTCTTGGGTTAGGCGAACAATCACCCGTACATCGTTGCGGCCACGTTGAATGCGCTGGGCTTCTGCTCCTTTGAAGGCGTTGCCTATTTGGCGCACCAGGTCGGTGCGGTTAAAGCCAAGCACCTCGCCTTGTTGTGTCAGGGTAAGTTCCAGTTCTTGTTTGCCGTCCGATAAGCTATCGGTAATTTCAAACACCTGCGGGTTGCGGCTCAAGTACGCTTTTACTTGATCGCCAACGTTGGTCAAGGTCTGCAAGGAATTGGCGCTAAATTGCACGTCGATAGGTGAGCCGGTGCGCCACAGAGTCGAGCGGTAACTCAGCGACTCGGCACCGGCGATTTCACCGACCGATTGACGCAATTCGTTAACCAGTACGCGTGTTGAAAGACTCTCATCCACCATCTGTTCACGAGGAATGACCTCAAAGCTCACGCGGCCAACGTTAGGAGCAGAACCGCGGCCACCGGAAGAGCCGGCTATGGAACGGATGCTGATGATCGGGCTTACCCCTGTTTCGGCGTTGCGGTATTTGTCTTGTAGCTCTACCACTTTGCTGGTGATGAATTCTACGTGACGGTCGGTCACCTCGAAGGGGGTTCCCACCGGCATGGTGAGCGTCACGTTGCCGCGATCGCCCTCAACCGGTGGCCAAAACGTAAAGCGCATCCAGCCGCTTTGCAGCATGGCAACGATCAGTACTAGCAGGCCGATAAACGACACCAGGGTGGTATAGCGATGTTTCAAACTCACGTCTAGGGCAGGTTTGTAGTACTTGAGGATGGCATTTTCAAAACCCTCGGCAAAGCGGGTTTGCCAGCGGGTAAACGCGCCATCACTGCGAGACTTATTAACGTTGAGCCCTTTTAGGTGAGCCGGTAGAACAAACTTCGACTCCACCAGCGAAAACAGCATCACGGGAATGACAACGGCGGCGATGGGCATAAAGATACTGCCCAGACGACCGTCAATAAAGGCGATGGGTAGGAAGGCCACGATAGTGGTCAGCACCCCAAATGTCACTGGGATGGCCACTTCTTCAGTTCCGTTGATAGCCGCTTGCAAGCCAGATTCACTGGTTTTTAAGTGTCTGTAGACGTTCTCGCCCGTCACAATCGCGTCGTCTACGACGATGCCCAGCACCACGATGAAGCCAAACGCGCTCATCACGTTAAGGGTGATATCCATAACACCCATGACCGTGACGGCACCAAGGAAGCTGACGGGAATACCTATGAAAACCCATAGCGCCACCGAGGGACGCAAGAACAGCGACAGCAGGATTAACACCAACACCGTGCCTTGAATGGCGTTGCTCTGCAGGATGCCTAAGCGGTCTTTGAGAATTTTCGAGTCGTCATCCCAGAAAGACAGCGTCATGCCCTCGGGTACCATGTGCTGGTTATTGGCGATGTATTCTTTGACCTTGTTGGCGACGTCTAGGGCGCTTTGCTTGCCGACTCGGCCCACGTCGATAAAGGCGGCTCGCTTACCGTTAAATCGAGCGCTCAGGCCTTCTTCCTCAAAACCGTCGTATACCGTGGCCACATCGCGAATGCGAATAATGGAGCCGTTGTCATCCGTTTTGACAATAATATTTTCGAATTCACCTTGGCGGTAGGCTTGGCCTTTGCTGCGCAGTAATATATCGCCGCCAGTGCTTCGCAAGTTGCCCGCCGACATATCGACCGAGTTGGCGCGAATGGCACGACTGATATCGTCTAGTGTCAGGTTCCACTGATTAAGTTTGTCTTGCGAGGTTTCGATAGCGATTTCATAATTGGCTACCGCGTCCAAATCGACTTGGGTAATGCCGTCAATAGCCAGCAGATCTTCGCGAACACGCTCAGCAAATTGGGCAATCTCGTCTTCGCTTTGGCTGCCTGCCAGTGCAACGGTAATCACCGAGAAACGACGCATGGCGAGGCTGATAATGGGTTTTTCCATGTCGGCCGGAAAACCATTGATGGCGTCGACGCGGCTCTTAATGTCATCGAGTAGGTTGCGTGGGTCGTAACCGTCTTCCAGTTCCATGGTCACGCGGGTGCCGCCCTCACGGGATTGGCTGGTAATCGTATCGATACCCTCGAGGTCGCTGACCGACTCTTCAATGCGCGTAGCTATGCCTAGTTCAACGTCTTCTGGGGTGGCGCCGCGCAGGGCGACACTCACAGAGATAGTATCGGGCTCGGCACTGGGAAAGATTTCAAGTTCGAGTTCGGTTTGAATGGTCAAAATGCCTGACATGACAATACATGCCATTAGCAGGTTGGCAGCGACCGAGTTTTTAGCAAACCATGCGATCATTAGTTAGCTCCTTGGCCTGCGCCACCGGGAGCGCCACCGGCAACAGAGATGCCACTGCTGGTTTTTTCAGCCACTTTGACGCGGGTGCCAGAGGTAACCTGACCAAGCGGGGTGGTGACCAATACATCGCCATCGACTAAGCCCGAGGCAATAAGAGCTCGTTCACTGTCTTGCCAGGCAATATCAACCAGGCGACGCTGCAGGGTTTCGTTCTCGACGATGTAGACAAAGCTGCCTTGGTAAATCGATTTGCTGGGGATCACAATGGCACCTGGCACCACCACGCCTTCGATATTGGCGGTCAGGTATTCCCCAATCTTGATGCCGCTAGCGCTTTCGTCACCTAGTGTGCCGTCTATGCGCGCAATCACATGCAACTGGCGCGATGTGCTGTCGATGGCGCTTTCAACGCGGGTCAATCGGCCCTGCCACTGGCGGCCTTTGTTCAGGCTTGAAAACAGCGTCACGCTGGGAGAGGCATCAGACCCTACCCGGTCGAGGTCAATAAAATCTAAGTCGCAATTACAAATGGGTAGGCGTACTTCTACGTACTGGTTGGCATAGACTTCGGCCACTGCAGTGCCAGTATTGATAAACTGACCCACGTCGACTTTGTGTTCCAAGATGCGGCCGTTGAATGGCGCGCGGATTTTGGTGCGTTCTAGGGCGAGCTTGGCCTTGCTGTAATTGGCTTCAGCGGCGATAAACTTAGCCTCGGCGGCCAGCAGTTGAGGCTTGCGCAATACCAAATCGTTGGGTTCATCGCTACGGCCTAAGGTCTTCCAGTCCAGTGCCGCTTGCTTTGCGCGGGCGCGTTCTTCAACCAGCACGCGTTCGGCTTCAATCAAATTGGCTTCGGCCGCTTTGACTTCGGCCGCGTAATCGCGGTCGTCCACCGCAACAAGAACATCACCCTTGGTGACAACACCGCCGCTGCGGAAACCTTCTGCCACCGAAACAATTTGTCCTGCTACCTGCGACACCAACATGCTTTGCGTTGCGGCGCGGGCTTCGCCGTAGCTGTCCAGTTGTACTTGGAAAGGTTCCGCGCGCAAGTTTTCGACTTCGACGGTCACGCGAGGTATCGGTGGTGCCTGGCGGGGACCGCTGGCAGGGGGATTTTGCATTAGGGCATAGGCGCTACCAAGTAACGTTGCGCCAACAACAACGGGCAGTAACATCCTTTTGGAGATTTTCATTCTCAAGGTTCCATCAAAAAATATAAATAAATACGCCGCTATTAAACAAACGGAGCCTGAACGGTAAATGAATGGCTGACTAAGATAAGGGCAATTATATTCGCTGAAAAGCGCATTTAATGCCTATATTTAAATAGTTTTGTCATGTTGAGAACGTTTTGGAATATGAGCCAACATATTAATAATAAAAGGAAACGTTTCGGCTGTTTCCGATTACTCAGGTGAGTGGTCGGCTAGATTTTAGCGACTGAGCGTTGCCAAAATAGCCTCAACGCACTCCTCTGGTATGCTGTGGTTGCAGTCGATAGTGATATCGGCATAGCGGCGGTACAGTGCTTGTCGCTCTTCGTATAAGCTTTCCAAACTCTGCCCGGGGCGGCGCGCAATACCGCGTGATTCGTAGTTGTGAATGCGTTTAAGTAGGCCCGCGAGGCTCACATCTAAATGCACGATAGGGCCGAGCGCGGCCAAGCGTTTCATGCCAGCGTCGCTGTATACCACGCTGCCGCCAGTAGCGATGACGCGATTTTCAAAGTCGGCATCGAGTAACACCTCTTCTTCGATTTGACGCAATACTTGGTAGCCGTCCTCGTCAACAATGTCCTGTAAAGAGCGATTATGGCGCGCTTGAATCAGCAGGTCGGTGTCGATAAAGTCACGCAACGAGGCTTTGGCGAGCAGGGGACCAATGGTGCTTTTACCCGAGCCTGGCATACCGATAAGCACGATGACTTGGTGATCTTTTAATTGCGACATAACACGTTTTCCATTTGGCAGCACATTTCCAGGCCGCGCGTTGAGCTGATTCAGTTGCCCTTGCCCGATAATGCTGTCGTGGCATGTGCAATGCTGCGCCTCGACGATCTTCATCCGCAAATGTCCGGCAACAAGGTCTTCAAGTTGCTGCCGAATCTCGTGGCGGCTAAAGCGTCTGGTGCGCGGGGGATTCTAACCTTCGGTGGCGCCTTTTCCAACCATATCCACGCGACCGCGGCGGCCGGTCAGGTTTTTGGCGTGTCGACGGTGGGTGTGGTTCGCGCAGATCCAGAGGCGAGTACAAACCCCACGCTGGCAGATGCAAAAGCTTGGGGGATGCAGCTACATTTTGTTGATCGGGCCGAATACCGTCGCCGTTACGACAGCGACTACTGGCGAGAGCTTCGCCATTTATACCCTGAATACAGCATTGTTCCCGAAGGGGGCAGTAACGAGCTGGCGCTGCAGGGCTGCGCGCAATTAGGCCGCCACGTCGCCGAGCTAGCGTGGCGCGATATTGTTGTCGCCTGCGGGACGGGAACAACGGCTGAAGGCTTGGCGCTGGGCGTGTCTCCCCAGCAGAAAGTGCACGCTGTTGCCGTTTTGCCAGGTTTAAAACAAGAAAAGGATCGTTTGGAAGCCGCAGGCGCCGAGTTTTGGGGTGACGACGTCGATGCGGGTTACGCTGTCGTGACGCCAGCGTTGGCGGACTTTATCGGGCGCTTCGAAGCCCTCAATAGCGTGCAATTAGACCCAGTTTACACCGCTAAAATGGCCCTCGCGGCTAGCCGAGCCATCGCCTCAGGCAGGCTTGATGCGGCACAAACACTGTTGTTGCACAGTGGTGGGTTGCAGGGGCGTCGAAGCCTGCAGGCGCGATTAGACGCGCACTGGCGCGATAATCCCGCTTGCACATGACGTCACGGCTTGTACAATCGACGCATAACATTACGAGAGCCAGCTATGCCCTCCGAAAGATTTAGAACCATTGGTGTCCTCGGGCGCGTCGAGAAAAAGGCCGTCATCGAGTCCGTGCACGTGTTAATCACTTTTCTACGCGAGCGTAAGGCACGCATCATTCTCGAGAGTGAAGTGGCGGCCGTGTTGAAGTGTACCGAGTGCGAAGTGCGCCCCATGGAAGAGATTGGTGGGCACTGCGATTTAGTTATTGTGGTCGGCGGCGACGGTAGCTTGTTGGCGGCGGCGCGCACCCTTTCTAAATTCGATGTGCCGGTACTGGGGATTAACCGTGGCCGCTTGGGCTTTTTGACCGATGTGCGCCCGGAAGACATTGAGCAGCAAGTCGGCGAGGTACTGAATGGTAAGTACCTCAGCGACTCTCGCTTCTTGCTAGAAGCCGAGGTAGAGCGCGATGGCAAGGTGGTGGCCAGTGCCGACGCCCTCAATGACGTGGTCTTTAAATCGGGTCGCTCGGCGCGCATGATCGAATTTGAATTATGGGTCGACGGTAAGTTCGCCTACAGCCAGCACTCCGATGGGCTCATTGTATCGACCCCGACAGGGTCGACCGCCTACGCCATGTCTGGTGGTGGTCCCATTATGTATCCCAACCTCGACGCCATGGTGTTGGTGCCGATGTTTCCACACACCTTGAGTAGTCGTCCGTTGGTGTTGGATAGCCGCAGTGAATTGCGCTTAGTGGTATTGGATTGTCATCCCCAGATCAGTTGTGACGGCCAGGTACACATGAACCTGCACCCCGGCGACGAAATTTACATCAACAAAAAACCCCATCGATTGAAACTGATCCACCCCATGGATCACGATTTTTACGCCACCTGCCGCGACAAGCTAGGTTGGGGCGGTCGACTCGCCGAGGAGTAGCGTGGCGCAAGAACTGTTTCGCTGTGCGACCTCGGTCGACTTGGCTGAACTCAGCCGACAACTGTGGCAGCAGGGCATTCCCCATCGTATAGAAAGCATCGGCAGCTGGCAGTTTGTCACTGTTGGCGATGACGTGGATATTGTGGCGGCGCGTGCGTTGGTCGAAGCTTGGATGGCCGGCGAAGAGCTGCAAGTTCAAGTCGTGCACAGCAGCGAGCGGGAATCCCTGGGGGCGCTGTTGCATCGTTTTGCTGATGTGCCGGTGACCACTGCACTGTGCGTGCTGTCGTTTATGGGTTTTGCCGCCACCCAGTGGCTGAGCATCGACGGTTTGCTGTCGTGGCTAACCTTTCAGAACTTTGAGGTGCGCGGTGCGTATATGAGTGTGGCGCCCACCTTTAACGCTATTAGTGAAGGTCAATTGTGGCGTTTGATCACGCCGGCGTTTATTCATTTTGGTTGGTTGCATATCGCCTTTAACACCCTGTGGACCATTGAGTTTGGCCGCTGTATCGAGCGCCGCCAAGGCAGCCCTACCTTACTTGGGGTGTTTGTCGCTCTCGCCTTGGTCAGCAACATTGCCCAAGCGGTGGTGGCCGACAATTTGTTTGGTGGGATGTCGGGCGCCATTTATGGATTTTTGGGCTACTGTTGGTTGGGCAATCGTCTGCGCCCCGGCAGTTTGCCCTGCGTACCGCCAGCGCTTTTTGCGTTTATGTTGGGCTGGCTAGTGCTTTGTATGAGCGGCATTGTTACTATGCTGGGCTTTGGTCAAATTGCCAATACCGCGCACGTGGCGGGATTATTGGCCGGATTGTTGGCGGCGTGGGTATGGCCGCGCCGCGCTGGAGTATCGACATGACACTGGAAGAACTGATTGCCAAAATGACCCCCGAAATGCACGCTGTGGTCAGGCAGGCTGTGGAGTTGGGGCGCTGGCCCAACGGTATGGTACTAGACCCCGAACAGCGTGAAATGTGTATGCAAGCGCTGATCGTCTACGAAGGTAAGCACGTGCCAGAAGAGCAGCGCACAGGCTACATCAATACCGAAAAACTGGAAAAGACCGTCTGCGACGACGACGTGCCGCAGAACCTCACCTGGGTCGACAAACATTAAGGAGTTCCCTTGAGCGAGATTATCGCCAGTGGTGCCATCGCCAAAATGCGCACCCAACTAGTAAGCCCCGTACAATACCGCCTGCCTATTGGCGACACCGAAGTGGCCATGAACCCCCTCATCGGCAAGCGCCTTAAGTTGGAATTTCTCAACGAAATTAGCTGCTGTCACTGCGGTCGAAAAACCAAGAAATCTTTTAGCCAGGGCTATTGCTACCCCTGTTTTACCAAGTTGGCGCAGTGCGATAACTGCATTGTCAGCCCAGAGAAGTGCCACTACGACGCCGGTACTTGCCGCGAGCCGGAGTGGGGCGAAGCCAACTGTATGATCGACCACTACGTCTATTTGGCCAATTCTTCGGGCCTCAAAGTGGGCATCACCCGCGGGACGCAAATTCCCACTCGCTGGATGGACCAAGGTGCGACCCAAGCCATTCCACTGCTGCGCGTATCGACGCGTCGCCAGTCGGGTTTAGTCGAGGTGGCTTGCAAAGCCTTTGTCGCCGATAAGACCAATTGGCGCACCATGTTGAAGGGCGAGGCTGACAACATTGATATGACCAGCGCGGCGGCCGATATCCTGAGTAAAGCGAGTAGCGATATTGCCGCACTGCAGGGCGAGCACGGCTTGAATAACATTCAAGTGCTCGAGCAGGCAGAGCCGGTGGCTATCGACTATCCTGTGGAAGAATATCCCACCAAGGTGTCGTCGTTTAATCTCGACAAAGACCCCGTGGTCGATGCCACCCTGCGTGGGATCAAGGGCCAGTATCTCATTTTTGATACCGGCGTCATTAATATGCGCAAATACACTTCCTACCATTTGCAACTGTCTGTGCTGTCGTAAAGGATGACCATGTCTACACCGCAAACCATCTACCTGAGTGATTACCGTGTTCCCGAGTTTTGCATCGACAAGACCCATTTGTTAGTGCACATCGACGACGATGTCACCACGGTGACGTCGACCTTGCACATGCGTCGCAACCCCGACAGCGATACACAAAGCGCACCGCTGGTATTGCACGGGGTAGAGCTAGACTTGGTGCACATCTTCCTCGACGAGCACGAGTTGCACCAGCCTGCCTTTAGCCTGACGAAAGAAACCCTTACCGTACACGATGTGCCTGACAGCTTTGTGCTGCGCAGCGTGGTACATATCAAACCACAGCACAATACCTCGCTAGAGGGCTTGTACAAGTCGGCCACCATGTATTGCACCCAGTGCGAGGCCGAGGGCTTCCGCAAGATTACCTACTACTTGGATCGCCCCGATGTGATGTCGGTGTTCACCACCCGTATCGAGGCATGCGCTGAGCGCTACCCGGTATTGTTGTCGAACGGCAACCCTGTCGCTAGTGGCACCAACGACACTGGATGGCACTGGGTGGAATGGCACGACCCCTTCCCCAAACCCGCCTATTTGTTTGCCATGGTGGCGGGAGACCTGTCAGTGCGCGAAGACAGTTTTACCACCTGCAGCGGCCGCGATGTGGCAATCAAACTGTATGTGGAGCCCAAGGATTTAGATAAGTGCGACCACGCCATCGATTCTCTCAAACGCAGCATGCGCTGGGACGAAGAGGTGTACGGCCGAGAATACGACCTAGATATCTTCATGATTGTGGCGGTTGACGACTTCAACATGGGCGCCATGGAGAACAAGGGACTCAACATCTTCAACACCTCTTGCGTACTGGCCAA
The DNA here is from genome assembly GCA_964598145.1 of uncultured Pseudomonadales bacterium. Classification (GTDB taxonomy): domain Bacteria; phylum Pseudomonadota; class Gammaproteobacteria; order Pseudomonadales; family JAHEIH01; genus JAHEIH01. The sequence continues at coordinate 9,422 of CAZRAM010000004.1, read as the reverse complement.
CCCCCAGACCACCACGGATTTTTCCTTCCAGCGCGTCGAAGCGGTGGTGGCTCACGAATACTTCCACAACTGGTCGGGCAACCGCGTGACCTGCCGTGACTGGTTTCAGTTGAGTCTTAAAGAAGGCTTTACGGTATACCGCGACAGCGAATTCTCGGCCGACATGGGCTCGCGCGCGGTGAAGCGTATCGACGATGTATCTTTCCTGCGCACCATGCAGTTCGCCGAAGACGCTGGTCCTTTGGCACACCCGGTGCGCCCCGCGTCCTACATCGAGATTTCTAACTTCTATACCCTGACCGTGTACGAAAAGGGCGCCGAAGTGGTGCGTATGATCAATACCCTGATCGGCCCCGAGATGTTCCGCCGTGGCAGTGATCTGTACTTTGAACGCCATGATGGCTGCGCGGTGACCTGCGATGATTTTGTTGCCGCGATGGAAGATGTCAGTGGCAAAGATCTCAGCCAGTTTAAACGCTGGTATTCACAAGCGGGTACTCCCCGTATCGCGGCGCGCGGTGAATACAACAGCGAGGCGAAAACCTATACCCTGACACTAGCGCAGAGCAGTTTGCCCTCGCCAGGGCAGGACGTTAAAGAGCCCTTCCACATTCCTGTGCGCACCGCTTTGATCGGTGAAGGTGGAGAGTTGTCTTGCAGCTTAGAAGGCGACAATGTTGAGGCCACTGACTGGGTGCTGGAACTGACCGAACCCGAGCAAACCTTTGTGTTCCACGGCGTGGAAGAAGCACCAGTACCTTCGATACTGCGTGCCTTCTCGGCGCCGGTGAAGTTGAGCTTCCCATACACCCAGCCCGAACTGCGCTTCTTGATGACGCGCGACGGCGACCCCTTTAACCGCTGGGAAGCTGGCCAAAACTACGCCCTGCAAATCATCCACAGCTTGCTGGAAGACTACGCCGCCGGCCGTGAGTTGGTGTTAGATGATGCCTTTGTAGCGGCCTTTGCCGATTTGCTCGACGACAAAACCCTCGAAGATGCATTCCTGGCGCGAATGATCTTGTTGCCGAGCGAAGCCTACATTGCCGAAACCTGTGACGTGGTCGATGTGCACGCCATTCACGCGGTGCGTCAGTTTATTCGCCGCACACTGGCCAACGCTCTGCGTGCCAAGTGGTTGGCTATCTACCACGGCCGTCGTGTGCAAAAAGCCTACGAGCCAAGCGCCGAGGCTATTGGTCAGCGTAGTTTAGTGAACACCGCCTTGGCCTACCTGATGGCCGACGATCAGTACGCCGAAGTCGATCTTTGCTACCAGCAGTTTAACGCGGCTAACAACATGACCGATCAATACGCCGCCTTGAGCGCCCTGGTAAACAGCGGTGCGGCACACGAAGACGGCGCCGCCGCAGAAGCGCTCGAGCAGTTCTACCGGCAGTGGTCGCACGAGCCTTTGGTGGTCAATATGTGGTTGTCGGTACAAGCGGGCGAAGCCACACCCGGCGCCTTGGATCGCGTTAAAAAATTGCTCGATCACCCCGCGTTTGATCCCAAAAATCCGAACAAACTTCGTTCAGTGATTGGCGTGTTTGCGGGCAATCCGACCAATTTCCACGCACTCGATGGTGCCGGTTATGCGTTCTTGGCGGACCGGGTGATCGCGCTGAACAAGGTCAATCCCCAGATTGCCGCGCGCTTGGTGGTGCCCCTGACCAAATGGCGTCGCTACCCCGAGGCAGCCCAAGTGATGATGAAGGCTGAACTGCAGCGCATCCTCGCAGTCGATGAGCTGTCGAAGGACATCTACGAGATTGTCAGTAAAGGCCTTGCCTAACCCCCTAGGGCTGGCATAGATTAACCCCTCATTTGAGGGGTTTTTTCTATATAAAGTTGGGATCCCAACGAGAGGTCAGCTATGAAAAAAATAATGAACTTGTTGGCGATTGGCGCAATGTCTTCTGCGCTGATAGCCTGTAGTCAATCCGAGCAAACCAATTCAAGTGCCGCGGCAGCGCCGGCTGCCCCTATGGGGGTGACCGAGCAGACCATCCTGCAGCCCGGCGGTGAGTGGCCCAGTATTGGCCGTACCTATGACGAACAGCGTCACAGCCCATTAAATGCCATCAACACTGAAAACGTTGGCAACATGGGGTTGGCCTGGTACGCCGATCTGCCTACTAAGCGTGGTATTGAAGCGACGCCTTTGATGTACAACGGCAAGTTGTTCTTGTCGCTGCCCTGGGGCCAAGCGATGGCCTTTGATGCGAAGACCGGCCAAACCCTGTGGCACTTCGACCCGCAAGTAGACAAGGCTTATAGCCGTTATGCCTGCTGTGACGTGGTCAACCGCGGTATGGCACTGTGGGGCAATAATGCCTATGTCGCCTCCATCGACGGACGCTTGCATGCCCTCGACCAGGCCACCGGTAAAACCGTGTGGGAAGTCGACACCAAAATTGCCAATCACACCTACACCATCACCGGCGCACCGCGCGTGGTTAATGGTCTAGTGATTATTGGTAACGGTGGCGCCGAAATGGGCGCGCGCGGTTATGTCACGGCCTACGATTCAGCCACTGGCGAGCAGAAGTGGCGCTTCTTCACGGTGCCCGGCAACCCCGCCGACGGTTTTGAAAGCCCCGAGCTCGAAATGGCCGCGAAAACCTGGAACGGTGAGTGGTGGAAACACGGCGGTGGAGGTACCGCGTGGGATTCATTTGCCTTCGACCCCGAGACAGACATGCTGTATATCGGTGTCGGTAACGGTTCAACCTGGAACCAAAAAGTACGAAGCCCCGATGGCGGAGATAACCTGTTTGTGTCGTCTATTGTGGCTGTGAAAGCCGATACCGGCGAGTACGTTTGGCACTACCAAACAACCCCCGGCGACCACTGGGATTACACCGCGACCCAGCATCTAATCCTTGCGGATATGGACGTTAAGGGTGAGCAGCGCAAGATCATCATGCAAGCGCCCAAAAATGGCTTCTTCTACGTGCTTGATCGCGTCACCGGTGAGCTGTTGTCGGCCGACAACTACATGCCGATCACCTGGGCAACCCACGTAGACATGGAAACTGGTCGCCCAGTGGAAAATCCCATGGCGCGCGCCAGCAGCATGGAGTTCCAAGTGGTACCTGGTCCATCCGGTGCGCACAACTGGCACCCCATGACCTACAACCCCGATACCGGTTTGACCTATATCCCCGCCATGGCTAACTCGGCCCTGTACATCGACGATCACCGTATTGCCGATCGCAAAGTGGTGTGGAATATTCACTACAATCCTGAGGCGGTCGTTTTCCTACCCGACCAAATTCCCTTCGAGCAACGTGCGCCGATTGCCGACATGGTGGCTAAGGCTGTGCTGATTGCGCGCGACCCCAAAACCAACCAAGAGGTTTGGCGCATTCCTCAGGGTTACTACTCAAGTGGTGGACTGCTTTCTACCTCAGGTAACCTGTTGTTCCAAGGCGATTTAGACGGTGCCTTCCGCGCTTACAATGCGACCAACGGAGAAGAGCTGTGGAACTACCCCACCCAGGGCGGCATTATGGCAGCGCCCATGACCTACGAGTTGGATGGTGAGCAGTATGTTGCCGTTGCGCAGGGATGGGGCGGCGAGAGCGGGCTACCTTTCGGCGTGATTTCTGGTCCTAAAAACATGTTCAACATCAGCCGCTTGATGGTGTTCAAGTTGGATGGCGACGGCGAGCTACCCGTGATTCCTTCTAAGGAAGAAGTTTTGGCCGATGTGGACTTGCCACACGGTTCACCTGAAAGCGTCGCCGAAGGTAAGACCTTGTACGGCCAATACTGCGTGTACTGCCACGGCGGCAACGCGGTCAGCGCTGGCTTGATTCCCGATTTGCGCTACGGCTTAGCCAATACCTATGCCGCGTGGGAAGCCATTGTGCACAAGGGTGGTTTGGGCGCTAACGGTATGCCGGGTTGGGAGGGCTTTATGACCCTCGAAGAGACCATGGCGATCCGCGACTACGTCCGCCATGAAACTAAGCTCGGTGCCGAGCGCGGCGAACGACGCATCGTGCGCGCGGATTAATTATGTGGGACCTTGTTCGAAGAACAAGGGAACGGTTTCTAAAGGCTATTCGCTAGGTCTTCGACCTAGCTCCCACAAGGGTAGAGCAAGGGAACGCTTTCATTAGGGCGCTTTACTCAGCCGAGTAAACGCCCGCAACGTCTCTACCACCGACGCATTCAACGAGCTTGCAGGGAAATCCCCAGGCGCGGTCTCTTTGCCGGGTTCTTCGCCGCTCAGTAAGGCGAGCGCCTCATCGGCGTGCTCCACCGAGTAGATGTGAAACTTACCCTCCGCCACGGCGGCGATAATGTCTTTGCTCAGCATCAAATCGGTGGTATTGCTGGCAGGAATAATCACCCCTTGTTGGCCAGTTAAACCACGCTCGCAGCAAATATCAAAGAAGCCCTCGATCTTCTCGTTGACGCCGCCCACCGCTTGCACTTCACCGTATTGGTTAATCGAGCCGGTAATGGCAATGTCCTGCCGCAACTCGCGCTTGGTAAGCGCCGACAGTAGAGTGCAAAGCTCCGCCACCGAGGCACTGTCGCCGTCGACGTAGCCGTAGGATTGCTCCATGGCAATGTGGGCCGCCATGGCCAGCGGGAAGTCGACGCAGTAGCGACCGCACAGATAACCCGACAACAACAGTACGCCTTTCGAGTGCACAGCTTGCCCCAGATTAACCTCGCGTTCGATATCCAATACGCCGCTCTTACCGGGGTGGGCAGTGGCGGAAATTCGCACCGGGCAGCCGTAGGCGCTATCGCCCACTTGAATCACGGTAAGGCCGTTACAGCGGCCCACCGCGGCGCCTTGGGTGGCAATCTTGATACGGTCGCTGAGGATGCTCTCTTTGATCAATTCGTAAAGTCGTGCGTTGCGTTTGGCGCGGTACTCAAGCGCGGTGAGAATGTGCTCGGCGTCGATGCGGTCGGCGTAACTAGACGCTACAAATTGATTGGCTTCTACCACCACTTCCATGATGCGGTCGATGCTGGCGGAAAACTTCTGTTGGTCCTCTGCCAGGCGACAGGCGTGGTTCAGCAAGGCCGCCACAGCGCCATTGCTGATGGGGGTAGCGATATTCATCTCTGCCGCGCGCTGGCGTACGTCTTGGGCAAAGTAGTAGACGCTCTGCTCGTCGATCTTGACCTCAGAATCCATGTCCACCAACACCCGGAAAAGCTCGTCGAAGTCGTGGTCGTACTGCTGTAGGCCGTAGTAAATATCCGGCGGGCCGATCAAAATAACCTTCACGTTCAAGGTCACCGACTCGGGTTTAAGCACCGTCGGCAGGCTGCCTTGTAGTTCGCCCACCTGCGGGTCAATGTGGATGCGGCCGTCGCGTAGGGAGTGTTTCAAGGCTTCCCAGGTAGCGGGGTCGCGCAACAGTTTTTCGATATCTAGCAGCAGGTAACCGCCGTTGGCCAAGTGCAGCGCCCCCGGCGTAATCGAACGGTAACTGGTCTGCAGGCCAGAACTACTGGCGACGTAGTTAATGCGGCCAAACAGGTTGCTGTAGGTCGGGTTGCTCTCCATGATGATCGGCGCGCCGCTGCGGGCGGCATCGCGCGTGATCAGGTTGGGCATGAAGGTCGCTTCTAGGTTTTGGCGCTGGCTGCTGAGGGTCTCCTTGGGGCCTTCGCTGTCGTTGTCCTGCAGGTTTTCTTCGATGTAGCGGGGCAGGTGGCTAATCATCTGCGCTAAGTACAACAACACCCCGGTTTGGCTAGAATACTTTTGCTGCAGGCCTTCAAACAGCGGCTTGATGGTCTGCTTGATGATGTTCTCGCGCAGTTCCTTCAACTTGTTGTTCAATTCGCGCTGCCACTGCGGCAGTTCCAGCAGTCGCTCGTTGAGCATTTCCTCCGCTTGTTCGACCGCTTGGCGGAACACATCGCGCTGTTGCTCGCTCATCACCGCAAACTCGGCTTCGTCCATCGGTTGGCCGTCGAGTAGCGGAGTAAAAGTGATGGCGCCGTCCTCTTTGAAGATCGCCATGCTGTGTTCGGCGGCAAATCGCTCCACGTGGGCCATGGCCTGCTCGTAGGTTTGATCGTAGAGCTTTTGCAACGACGCCTTGGCGCGCAGATAACCGGGGTTTTCAAACACCGTCGGGAACAGCGAGAGCAGCGATTCCACTAGGCTTTCCATGTCTTTCACGAATAGAGAGCCTTGCTTTGGCGGCATGCTAATGGCGCGCGGTTCCAGCGCGTTGTCGAAGTTGTTCACATAGAGCCAGTCGTTGGGGGTAGGGCGGCTGCTGGCGAGCGGTTTCAAAAAGGTGCGCACATGGGCCACGCGGCTGCTGCCGTTGGGGCCGGCGATATAAAGGTTATAACCCGGTTGGGTAATGTTGATACCGTGGCTGAGCGCAGCGATGGCGCGCGGCTGCAGGGCGCTGGCAATGGTGCTGTCTTCGCTGGGTGTGTAGTTGTCGTGCAGGGCAGGGTGATCGGGGCCAATGTGGTGGGCGAGTTGTTGCACGGCGAGTTTCATAGCGGCTCCTTGCGATGGCTTACTTGGATCCTAGCACATGGTTGCGAAGCTGTGACAAACAATTTTAGCGCGGTAAAAAAGGCCCATTTATTCCTACCCTTAAGCCACTGAAACCCTGTAAAATTATGCCCCTTTGATGAACATCTAACCCACAATCAAGGCTTTTATCATGACTGTTAGAACGCGTATCGCGCCATCACCCACCGGTGATCCGCACGTCGGCACTGCCTACGTTGCTCTGTTTAACCTCGCTTTTGCCAAAAAGCACGGCGGCGAGTTTATCCTGCGCATTGAAGACACCGACCAAACCCGTTCTACCCGTGAATCAGAGCAGGCGATCTTCGATTCGCTGCGTTGGTTGGGTCTGGATTGGGCGGAAGGCCCAGATGTCGGCGGTCCACACGGCCCCTATCGTCAGAGCGAACGCGGCGATATCTATGCCGAGCACTGCCAAATGCTGCTCGACAGCGGCCACGCTTTTAAATGCTATCGCACTCCAGAAGAACTGGATGAGCTGCGCAACAGTTTGAAAGAGCAGGGCCTCAACCGCGCCTTGAAGCACTGCGATTTGGAACTGCCCGCCGACGAAGTGGCACGCCGCGAAGCCGCGGGCATGCCCTACGTGGTGCGCATGCACGTACCGGTGGACGGTCGTGTAGAAATTACCGACCTGCTACGCGGCAGCGTGGAACTGGATTGGGCCTTGGTTGACGCACAAATTCTGCTCAAATCAGATGGCATGCCGACCTACCACTTAGCCAACGTAGTCGATGATCACCTGATGCAAATTACCCACGTGTTGCGCGGCGAAGAGTGGATTAACTCGGCGCCCAAGCACAAACTGCTGTACCAATACTTCGGTTGGGAAATGCCAGTGCTGTGCCACTTGCCACTGCTGCGCAACCCCGACAAATCCAAGCTAAGCAAGCGCAAAAACCCCACCAGCATTCTGTACTACCAACGTATGGGTTTCCTGCCCGAAGCGCTGGTGAACTACCTGGCGCGCATGGGGTGGTCGATGCCCGACGAGCGCGAAAAATTCACCCTGCAAGAAATGCTCGAGCACTTCGACATTAGCCGCGTGAGCCTGGGTGGCCCCATTTTCGATATGGAAAAATTGCGCTGGTTGAACGGCCTGTGGATGCGCGAAGACCTGAGCCTTGAGCAACTGGCGACCCGCTTGCACGACTGGGCACTCAACAAGGACAACCTGCTGCGCGTATTGCCACACGCCCAACAGCGTATGGAAGTACTGAGTGATTTTGCCCCGCTGGCGGCCTTCTTGGCATCGGGCATGTTGCCCATCAACGCGGCCAGCTTTGCGCAATGCAACATGGACGACGATAAACTCAAAGAAGTTCTGCAGTTTGCCCTGTGGCGCTTAGAAGCTCTGCGTACTTGGCAGCGCGACGATATTTTCAACGCCCTGAAAACCCTTTCCGGTGATATGGGCATCAAGCTGCGCGATTTCCTCGCCCCCTTGTTTATCGCCATCTCTGGCACCACTTCATCGTTTTCGGTGATGGATGCGATGGATCTACTCGGCCCAGATATGAGCCGTGCACGCCTGAGCCACGCCCTCAACGAAGTGGCCGGTGAAATCGGTAAGAAACAATTGAAAAAGCTCGAAAAAGCCTACGCCGCCCTAGGGGCAGCCAAAGCCTAAGGGCAAATGTCTTGCACCCCGTCGGCGCTCAGGCGCTGGCGGCGGTGTCCCTCTCGCGACAGCCACAGCCTGTCGATACTCAAGACCTCAAACGCGAGCACGCAGAAATTCTGCTCGGCCTGCGCTAAGTCCATCGTCAATTCATCTTCTAGCGTCGCCCCTGGAGCCATGACCGTGGCGTAGTCGCGTAAGCCGTGATTGGCCGACACCTGTGACCAATGCGCGGCTACATCCCTAAGCAGGCTGGCGCGACATTGCATCCGTACTTGCTGTTGCCGCTCAGCGCACCACAATAACAAGCTGCCAAGAGGTTGGGCGGTAAGTTCGCTGACCTTACCACTGCGGCGGTCGGTGTACACCAGTACACGGCATGCCTCCACATCCACCGCGCGCACCACCACCTTGCGCACCTGCGGCACGCCGGCGCTGTCGACGGTGGCTAGGCTGGCAATTCGCCAAGCGTCGCCGCGCTGGGTGAGGGCGTTGCCAACCTCGGCTAAGCACTGCTGTATGGGATTTGTGTTCATTTGGGTCTACACTGGGCTCTATAACGCAAATAATACAGGGAGTTTAGCATGATGCAGCGTCGCGCCAATGGTGGCTTTACCCTTATCGAAGTGATGATCGCCATCGTGATCATCGGTATTTTGGCGACCATCGCCGTGCCTTCTTACCAAGGTTATATCCTCAAATCCCAAACCGCGGCCTTGATCGAGCGCATCGACGGCATGCGCACTAAGATGGGCGCCCAGCGCGCACTTGGGGATGACCGTATGCTGCAAGTCTTTTCCGGCACTTTTGGCACGTTGCCAGATTACATGGAAAGCTATGGTATGAAGGGCGACTTTACGTCGCCTTACCCTGGCGTTGTGTCTTTTTACATGGTGGGGGCGAATGACTACCCGGGCCTGCGTGGCAACGGTGGTACGCGCCCCTACTTGGGGTTGTTCGCAACGACGCCTGAAGCGCTGAAATACCTGCAGGCTTTTACCGAAGTTTTTCCACAAGACTTACACGCTTGGGAAGTGAAAAACACCATTTTGTTGGTGCCCTTACTGGATAGCGGCATGGCGGCGGTGAAGGCGCCCGATCCCGTGGTGCAAAACCCCGATCCGGTGGTGCAAAACCCTGATCCGGTGGTGCAAAAACCTGATCCGGTGGTGCAAAATCCTGTCGTAACTAACCTAGTTGATAGTGGCACAGGCACAGGCACAGGCACAGGCACAGGCACAGGCACAGGCACAGGCACAG